>CAVPVR010000003.1:0-832137 GCA_963709285.1 uncultured delta proteobacterium
TGCCACTAGAGAAACTTATCGAATTTCCTAAGAAAATTGTGATATTTTCCGCATAACAAAAAGCTTATGTCCTGGTTTTCCAGGCCTCAAAAATCTAAACCGTAACTTCCCTCCGCCGCCGGGCCCAACACCGTCATCCCCCAGTTGTCCGCTTGCAAGAGCTCCCGGGCCATATCAAAAACCTCATCCCCGGTGACCTGCTCCACCCCGGCGATAATGTCCTCCAAGGGGATATAATGCCCGAAGTTGATGTCGTTTTTGGCCAGGCGCAGCATGCGCTGCTCACAGTCCTCGGAGTTGAGAATGATGCTGCTCTTCACGTAGTCTTTGGCCGCAGCCAGCTCCGTTTCTTTGACCGGTGCTGATTTTAAGCGGCGCAATTCCCCATTGACCGCGTCCAGCAGGGCTGGCAGGTTTTTCGGGCTCACCCCGGCGCAAATATCCAGGAGCCCCGTGTCCTTGAAGAAGCTGAGAAAGGAGTAAATGCTGTAGGCCAACCCCAGCTCTTCCCGGACTACCTGAAAGAGGCGGGAGCTCATGTTGCCTCCCAGGATGACGTGGAGCAGGGAGGCGACAAAGCGTCGCTCATCTCCGGCCGACAGCCCCCTGGTCCCCAGGCACAAGTGAGCCTGTTCCAGGTCCCGGGTAAATAAGGAAATTCCAGGGTGCGTGACGGCAGGCTCCCTTCCCCGGTCCGGAGTGCCATTCTCAAAGACCATGAGAGCCGGACCTAGAAGGTCCAGGAGATGCTGGTGGTCGAGGTTACCGGCCGCAGCCACCAGGAGGCGCTCCGGCCGGTAGGTGGCCCGGCGGTAGGACAACAGGTCCTCCCGGGAAAAGCGGGAGATGTCCGCGGCCTCCCCCAGGATGGGACGCCCGAGGGGACAGCCCCGCCAGAATTCCCGGGCGAACCGCACCTGCACCAGGTCCTCGGGGTTGTCCTCCTGGGCGGCGATCTCCTCCAGGATGACCGCCCGCTCCCGCTCCAGGTCCTCGGGTTGATAGAGCGGATTGATGACCAGATCGATGAGCAGGTCCACCGCCCGGGGCAGTTGCCCTTCCAGAACCTTGATATGAAAACAGGTGTTCTCCCGGGTGGTGAAGGCATTGCCGGCGCCCCCCAGTTGGTCGATCTCCCGGGCAAGGTCATAGGCGGTGCGCCGGGAGGTGCCCTTGAAGGCCATGTGCTCCAGGAAGTGGGTCAGGCCGCCCTCGGTGGTGGCCTCGTCCCGGGACCCCACTTCCAGCCATATCCCCAAGGAGACGGCGTGGCTGTAGGGCAGTTCCTCGGTGACGAGGCGGATGCCGTTAGAAAGTACGCTTTTTCGGTACACGGTCGGGCCCTCTCCCGGGATCCTGGGGCTCAGGCCGCTCGGCTTCCAGGAGCGCCTTGCGGGACAGCCTGATCTTGCCCTGCCTGTCCACATCCAGGACCTTGACCGTCACTTCATCACCTTCCTTCAGGATGTCGGTGACCGCCTTCACCCGGTGGTGGGCCAACTCCGAAATATGGACCAAGCCATCGGTGTTCGGCAGGATTTCCACAAAGGCCCCAAAGTCCATGATCTTCTTGACCTTGCCATGGTAAATCGCCCCCACCTCGGCCTCGGCGGTGAGGTCCCGGATGATCTTGATAGCTTCGTCCGCCTGGTGCTGGGTGGGAGAGGAGATATGGACCTTGCCGTCATCGTCGATGTCGATTTTCACCCCGGTGGTGGCGATAATCATCTTTACTATTTTCCCACCCGGGCCGATGACCTCCCGGATCTTGTCGGGATTGATGTTGATGATGACGATTTTGGGGGCATGGTCTTTGAGGTCAGGCGACGGTTCGGCAATCACGGCGTTCATTTTGCCCAGGATGTGCAGACGGGCTTCCCGGGCCTGGGTCAGGGCCTTGGCCATGATTTCCCGGGTAAGACCGGTCATTTTGATGTCCATCTGCAGCGCCGTGATACCCTCACCGGTGCCGGCTACCTTGAAGTCCATGTCTCCCAGGGCGTCCTCGTCTCCCAGGATGTCCGAGAGGACAGCCACCTCGTCCCCTTCCTTCATAAGACCCATGGCCACCCCGGCCACAGCCCCTTTGATGGGAACGCCCGCGTCCATGAGGGCCAGGCTGGCCCCGCACACGGTGGCCATCGAGGAAGAGCCGTTGCTGGACAGGATCTCGGAGACCACCCGGATGGTGTAAGGGAATTCCTCACCATTGGGCAGGACCTGGGAGATGGCCCGCTCGGCCAGGACTCCGTGTCCGATCTCCCGCCGCCCCGGTCCCCGGAGAAACCGGGTTTCTCCCACCGAGTAGGGTGGGAAATTATAGTGGAGCATGAAGGACTTGAAGGTCTCCCCGAAAAGACTCTCAATACGCTGCTCATCCGAGGGCGTGCCCAAGGTCGCCACCGCCAGGGCCTGGGTCTCTCCCCGGGAGAAGAGGGCCGAGCCGTGGGTTCGGGAGAGCAGATCGATCTCGCAGGTGATGGGCCGGACCTCCGAGAAATTCCGGCCATCCACCCGCCGTTCTTCCCGGAGCACTTTTTCCCGGACCAGCTTTTTCCGGAGGTCCCCCAGAACGTTCAGAACCTCTTTCTCCCGGCCCTGGACCGCCTCACCCAGTTCCGCCAGCACTTGCTCCTTGACCTGGTCCAACGCTTGGCGCCGGTCTTTTTTCTCGGGCTGGCTTACTGCGGCCAGGAGGCGCTCCTGGGCCAGGGCGGCCACCCTCTCGGGGAGGTCACCATAGTCAGGGACCCCAGGCGGCGCTTGTTTGGCCAGGCCGATCTCTTCACGCATCCGGCTGATGAGATTGAGAATCGGTTGGATCTGTTCCTGGGCGAAAAACATCGCTTCCAGGACTTCCTCCTCGGAGGCCATGCGGGCTCCTCCCTCCACCATCACCAGCCCCTGGGGGGTGCCGGCCACGATGAGGTTGAGGTGACTTTCCTTGATTTGGGTATTCGTGGGGTTGACTATGAGCTGGCCGTCCACTTTACCCACCCGGACCGCGGCTACCGGTCCCTGAAAAGGGATATCTGAGATCTCCAGAGCCGCCGCGGCGCAATTCAGAGCCGGCATGTCCGAGTCCGTGTCCAGATCGCTGGAAAGCACGGTGGCAATAATCTGAATCTCGTGGTTCATCCCTTTGGGAAACAAGGGACGGAGAGGCCGGTCAATGAGGCGGGAAGTGAGAGTTTCTTTTTCGCTGGGACGGCCGATCTCCCGGCGGAAGAAGCCACCGGGGATGCGGCCGGCGGCATAGGCCATCTCCAGATAGTCACAGGTGAGGGGCAGAAAGTCCACCCCTTCCCGGGGACGATCGGACATGACCGCAGTGACCAAAACGGCCGTCTCTCCGTACCGCACCAGCACCGCGCCGCTGGCCTGGTAGGCCATGCGACCCACTTCTAAGCTGAGGGTCCGCCCACCCAATTCTATTGAGTATGTGGTTGACATGTTATTTTTCTTGCCTCCTATTTGCGCAGTCCAAGCTGCTCAATCAAAGTTCGATACCGGTCAATGTCCTTTTTCTTCAGATAGTTCAGGAGGCGCCGCCGTTGTCCCACCAATTTGATCAATCCCCGGCGGGAATGGTGATCTTTGGCGTGGGTCTTGAAATGACCAGTCAGGTAGCTGATGCGCTGGCTCAAGATGGCCACCTGGACCTCGGTGGAGCCGGTATCCGAGTCATGCAGGCGAAACCGGTCGATGATGTCACGTTTCTGTTCCGCGTCTAGGGTCACTGCTTCCTCCTTCACAAGGTTCATATATGTCTGGGCGGCGAAAGCGCCGGTCCCTAATTTGCCGGGGGTTCCGTGGGCACGGGCTTCCCGCCCGGATTTGCCCCTCTTGGTCTCCTCGAAATTGCTAGTGATTGTTACCCATTTTCAGGAATATCCCGGAAATGGTATTTAGGTAAGCCTCCTAAAAACTCGCAAGGGAGCCAGGACCGGCCGCGTTCCTTCACGGCGCAGCGTGGCTACTGCCACCAAGCCCCCGTCGGCCACCACCCGCACCTTCTCCCCCTCCGCCAGCCCGTTCCCCGACCACGGGAGGGTTTGGCCCAGGGCCAGGCGCCGGGCCTGGACCCGGTCCACCTGCACGGCCTTGAAGCGGGGGAGACAGTGAGCCAAAGGGATAAGGCACTGTCGGATCTTTGCGAAATTTGCCGTTTTTTCTATGCCCTCTAAGGGTAAGGCCTCCTCCAGTTGAAAGGGTCCTACCGCCAAGCGGATGAGGCCGACAAGGTGAGCCCCGCAGTTTAGGGCCCAGCCCAAGTCGTGGGCCAACGTGCGTACGTAGGTGCCCTTGGAGCATTCCACCGTGATGGTGACGTGGGGCAAAGCCACTTCCTGCACTTCCAAACGGTAAATCACCACCTTCCGAGGCGCCACCTCCACCTCTTGCCCCCGCCGGGCCAGTTTGTAAAGGCGCTCCCCCTGGTGGTGCACCGCCGAGTACATGGGTGGAACCTGTTCAATTTCTCCCACAAACCCCGAGGCGGTTTGCCGTATCTCCTCCGTAGAGGGCAAGTAATCAGACTCACTGGTGATCCGCCCCGTCAGATCCTGGGTGTCCGTCTCCACTCCCAGCTTGACGGTGGCCAGATAGGTCTTGGGTTCCTCCAGGAGGAATTGGGCCAGCTTGGTGGCCTCCCCCAGGGCCAGGGGCAAGAGGCCCGTGGCGAACGGGTCCAGGGTCCCCAGGTGCCCTACCTTGCGTACCTTGAGGGCCTGCCGCACCCGACGTATAACGTCGAAGGAGGTCAGGCCCGCGGGTTTGTCGATGAGGAGAAGGCCGTCTAAGGACATTCTTATTTCTTCAACAGCAGTTGTTTGATTTGTTCATGCAAAATAGGTAACTCTTTCTTGACAATATCCCAAATGATCTTCAGAGTAAGACTATAATACACATGAATCAGAATGTTTCTGAGGCCGATAATTCGCCGCCATTTTATTTCTGGATGTTCGACTCTAATTATATTAGGTATATTTCTTGATGCCTCACCGATAATTTGCAGATTGCGAATAACTGCATCAATAGTTTTCTCATCTTTGGAAAAGTTATCAAAAGTAAGCCCTGATACATAACGATTTATTTTTGCAATGCATTCTAGGATATCTTCTAAATACAGTTTAAAATCCCGGGGCATAAATGGTTTCCCCCAGGATTGTATCACGTAAACGTGGTTTGATGGCATCTACGAGTACTAAGTCCACCTCAGCTTCAAACAAATCCTCTAAGAATTCCTTAAGGTCCATGTAAGAGTCAAAGGTTTCATGTTCTAATTCCACCAAAAAATCCAAGTCGCTGGTTTCCTTACTCTTCCCCCGGGCATGTGAGCCAAATAAACCGAGTCTACGGACGCCAAACCTTTTAATGGCATCTCGGTGCAACTCTACAAGATTTAGGATTTCCTGGGCTGTTTTACGCATGTTGCCATTAATCCGACGGCTCTCCCTGATTTGGATTTTCCCGAGCCGCTTGAAACAACTGCTCCAGCTTGGCCGCCTTATCCAGGGTGTCGTCCGGGAGAAAGTGTAACTCCGGCATAGTCCGCAGAATATGCTCCCGGGCCACTTCCTGTTTGATGAAGCCCATGGCTTTGTCCAAGGCTATCACCAGCTCCTTCAGGTCCGTCCCCTGGCGCGCTAAATAATAGACCCGGGCCTGCTTCAGGTCCGGGCTCATCTCTACTTCGGTAATAGTGAGTTCCTGAAGCCGCGGATCCGCAACCCGCTCCAGCAGAATAGAAGCCAGAATCTGCCGGAGTAGTTCCCCCACCCGGGTGGAGCGCTTGACAGGCCGGGCGCCGGGACGCATCCTCATTTCTCCAGGTAACAAAGCTCTACGTGAGAGTCTACGATTTCAGCCACGTGCTGGTTCTCGATGAAAGAATAAATCTGGTCCAAGCGGGTGGTGAGGAGGCGGGCATCGTTGCCTACCAGGGCCACCCCAATTTGGGCTTTCTGCCAGAGGTCATGGTCCTCCACTTCGGCCACCGAGGCCTCAAAGCGACGGCGTACCTTTTCGATGAGACTTTTCACCACCTTGCGCTTGCCTTTGAGGGAGTTGTTGTCATGGATGATCAGGGTAAGCCGAGATATGGCCACGACCATGCTGTGCCTTCCTTGTTAGCCGTCGGTTGTCAGCTTCTGCCAAAATTTTGTAGGGGGCTTGGGCCACTAATCCTCTTTCACTTCCTTTTTCACTTCCTTTTTCACTTCCTTGGTCGACGGTCTGGCGAGCTCTGCTTTGACCTTCACCTGGATGTAAGCTTCGATGAGATCCCCGGACTCAAAGTCGTTGAATCGGTCGAGGCCGATGCCACACTCGTAGCCTGCCAACACTTCCTTCACGTCCTCTTTGAAGCGTTTCAAGGAATTGATCTTGGCGCCTTCCACCAGGACCTGCCCGTTCCGCTTCACCCGGGCCAGGGAATTGCGCTCCACCTTGCCTTCCTGGACCATGCAGCCGGCCACGATGCCCACCTTGGAAATGCTGAAGACAGCCCGCACCTCCGCCTGGCCGATGACCCTCTCCTCCACCAACGGCTCCAGCATCCCTTCCATGGCGGCCTGGACCTCGTTGAGGAGGTTGTAAATGATCTCGTAGAAGCGCACCTCCACCTGTTCCTGCTCCGCCAGAGCCTGGGCCTTGGGGTTGGTCTTGACGTTGAAGCCCACCACGATGCCGTCGGAGGCGGAAGCCAGCATGATGTCGCTCTCCGTCACCTCGCCGATGCCGGTGTGGATAAGGTTCACCTTGATCTCTTCGTTGCCCAGCTCGGAGAGGGCCTTGGTGAGGGCCTCGATGGAGCCCTGGACGTCGGCCTTGAGGATAACCTTGAGCTCCTTGACCGCCCCCTCCTTGATCTGCTGGTAGAGCCGCTCTAGACTCACCCGGCTCAAGCGCGCCAGGGTCGCCTCTCGCTGCTTTTGCTGGCGCATCATGGCGATCTGCTTGACCTTGCGTTCATCTTCGAGAACCTGGAATTCGTCCCCGGCTTCGGGTACGCCGCTGAAGCCCTGGACCTCGACAGGCAGCCCCGGGGTCACCGCCTCGACCCGGTCGCCCCATATCGCCAAAGAGAGCCCGCACCCGACCATGTTCGGGACCGCAGACAAAGTAATCGCCCGGATGCAACGTGCCCTTCTGTACCAGGACCGTGCCCACCGGACCCCGGCCCTTGTCCAGGCGGGCCTCGATGATCCGCCCCTGGGCCAAGATATCGGCCGGTGCTTTGAGATCAAGAATTTCAGCTTGCAGAAGAATCTTTTCCAGCAGATCATCGATACCGGTGAGCTGTTTGGCGGAAACCTCGGCAAACAGAATGTCGCCGCCCCAATCTTCCGGTGCGACTCCCACCTTGGCCAGCTCCCGTTTGACCCGCTCGGGGTTGGCATTCGGTTTGTCGATCTTGTTCACCGCCACTACCAAAGGCACGCCGGCGGCCCGGGCGTGGTTGATGGCTTCCTGAGTCTGCTCCATGACGCCGTCGTCCGCCGCCACTACCAGGACTACCAGATCCGTGACCTGGGCGCCCCGGGCCCGCATGGAAGTGAAAGCCTCGTGGCCCGGGGTGTCCAGGAAGACCACGTTCCCCTGGGGCAACTCCACGTGGTAGGCGCCGATGTGTTGGGTGATGCCTCCAGCCTCTCCGGCCACGATGCGGCTCTCACGAATAGCGTCTAACAGCGAGGTCTTGCCATGGTCCACGTGGCCCATGATGGTAACCACCGGAGGCCTGGGGATGGCCTCCCCTTCCTCCTCGGTGGTCAAGGCCAGCAGGTCCTCTTCCTGGACCCCGGACCGTTCCACCTCAAAGCCAAATTCGCTGGCGACGATCACCGCTGAGTCATAGTCAATGGGGTAGTTGATGTTGGCCATCACTCCCATGGAGAGAAGCTGCTTGATGACTTCGCTGGACTTGATGCCCATGCGTTTGGCCAGCTCCCCCACCGTGATGGATTCCCCCACCTTGACTCGCCGCTTAATGGCCTTGGGCACGGTGAGTTCGGCCTTGCCCATCTTTTTGATGATCTTTTTCAAGCCCTTCCTGCGGCCGGGTCTCCGCCCTTCGCCTTCGGAGTAAAGATCAGCACGCTCCCGCACTTCCCGCTTTTTCACGGGTTTGCCCTTGGGGGGCATCTCCACCACTGCCACCTTCTTGCCCTTTCTCTTTGCCTTAGAATCGGGCTTGGGCGGGGCCACAGGTTGGGCGCCACCCGCAGGGGCGGCCTCCCATTTCGGTCGGGCCTCAAATTCCATTTTGGCAGCAGAAGGAGGTGGCGTTCCGGGAGCCTCCAGTTCTGGCGGCTCGGTGGGCAGGCTGATGATCCGGGCCGGAGTGTCTTTCCGTTTCACTCTCGTCTTGGGGCGCTTGACGGCCGTCGGGGGTGCCTTGGTCGCCGGAGGGGGCGGGACCGGGGCGGTCGTTTCACTGGGGAGAGCCTCCGCTGCGGTCGTGGGCGGTTCTGCCTCCGGGACTGGAGGGGCTGCCTCAGCCGGGGGCGCCGGAGGTGCAGTCTTTTTTACTCGGGCGGGAGTCAGCTTTTTCTTGGGAGGCAACTCTACAACCCGGGCCCTGGTCTGCCTGGATTTCTTTACTTTAGGGGTTTCCTCCGGGGTCGGCGTTGGGGTATCAGGGGGAACCTCCTCGGGTGGGGCCGTGGGCGGAGGCGGTGCCACCGGTGCCACCCGGCGGCGCCGCTTGACGTTCTCCCCGATACGCAGCTCTTCAACCTGAGCCGTCGCCTGACTCAGAAGTTGGCGGACCTGGGACGCGGTTCCTTCGTCCAGGGTGCTCAGATAGTTCACCTGCAGTCCCATGTCGTCCTTTAGATGCTGCATCAATTGCAGGACGTCCACCTTCAGTTCTTTGGCTAAATTTTGCACTCTGATTCTGGCCATATATCTTGATTTACCCCCCAATAAATTTCGCCCCTGATTTATCCCTTCTGACTGTTACTCTGTTGACGCCGGGGTGGCGTCAATCTCCTCACCCTCCTCCGGCTTCGGCGCCATCATCTCCTGGGCCGCAGCCATGAGGGTAGTAGCTTTCTTTTGCGTTAGTCCGGTGGACTGGATCAAATCCTCCAGGCTGGTCTCCGCCACTTCTTTGGCCGAAGTGAAGCCGGCTTCGTTAAGGGTGTTGGCGGTAATTTCCCCTACTCCAGGGATGCGCAGGAGGGAGAGATATCCTTCCTTCAATGATTTCGAATACTTGGACTCAGTCTTGACGTCGATTCTCCAGCCCGCCAGTTTGGAAGCCAGGCGCACATTCTGGCCTCTTTTACCGATGGCCAGGGACAGCTGGTCATCCGGAACGATGACCTCCATGGTTTGCTGTTCTTTGTTCAGGATGATGCGGCTCACCTCGGCGGGGGACAGGGAATTGGTGGTGAATTTGGCCACGTCCGGGTTCCAGGGAATGATGTCGATCTTTTCCCCTCTGAGCTCCTGGACGATGTTCTGCACCCGGGACCCCTTCAGGCCCACACAGGCTCCCACCGGGTCCACGTCTGAGTCCCTTGAGGCCACGGCGATCTTGGAGCGGCTTCCCGGTTCCCGGGCGCACCCCAGAACCTGCACAATCCCCTCGGAGATCTCCGGCACCTCCGACTCAAACAGGGACACCAAAAAGTTGGGGTGAGTGCGGGACAGGATGATCTGCGGCCCCCGGGTCTGTCGCTTGACGTCCAGAACGTAAGCTCGGATGCGCTCTCCCTTGTGGTAAATCTCCCGGGGGACTTGCTCCGACGGGGGCAACAGGGCTTCGGTGCGCCCCAGGTTGACGATGATGCCCTCCTGATCCAGGCGCTGCACGATGCCGTTGATGATCTCCCCTTTGCGGTCCTTAAAGTCCTCGAATACCAGGTCCCGCTCGGCATCCTTCATGCGCTGCATGATGATCTGCTTGGCGGACTGGGCCGCAATGCGACCGAATTGGGCGGCGTCCATCCTGATGCCCAGTTGGTCCCCCAGCTCACATTCCGGGTCCAACTCCCGGGCTTCGTTCAAGGTAACCTCCCGGCCTGGGTCCGTTACCTCAGGGACCACTTCTTTGTATTGGAAGACCTCGATTTCTCCGGTTTCTTCCTTATACTCCACTTCGATATCCATCTTGGGCCCATACTTTTTCCTGGCAGCCGAGCGAATGGCATCCTTGATGGCGCTGATGAGCAGCTCTTTGTCAATGCCTTTGTCGCGGCTGACCTGGTCAATGAGACGCCTGAGCTCCAGATTCATGTGGGCGCGTGGCCTCCTTTTCTGAGCAGTCAGCAGTCAGTAAAAAATGGGAAGATTTCCCTCTTGCTAACTGCTGAGTGCTGACTGCCTATAAATCAAGGTCCAGCCTGGCTTTGGCGATTTCCCGCAGGGGAATGCGCACCAACTCCTGGTCCTCTTCCAGGCTGACCTCCTCGTTTTCCAACCCCTTTAAGATGCCCCGGTGCACCTGTTTGCCCTGCCAGGGGCCCCGGGTGGTGAGGCGCACCAGGCGCCCGGTATAGCGCTCGTAGTCCCGGGGCTTCTTGAGCTCCCGGGTAAGGCCCGGGGAGGACACCTCCAAAGTATACGAGGAGCCGATGAGGTCGTGCACGTCCAGGAGTTCCCCGACTACCCGGCTCACCCGGGTGATTTCGCCCAGGGTGATGCCCCCTTCCCGGTCCACAAACAGGCGTAAGGTAGCCCGCCCCCGCCGAGGCTGGGTGAACTGCACCTCAATGAGCTCCACCCCCTGGGCCAGGAGATAAGGCTGGATAAGCTCTTCCAGCCGGGTCATAATTTCTAAGTTCTGCATTATCTCAAGCCTGCATTCATGCTGTTACCGAACTAGCGCTACCAGGTTTTTCAGCCACAGGACCTTGGCTAAGCCCGATCCACCTGGTTCTTCCTGCTTTCATTTTCCACGGTCTGCTCGGCCAGCCGGATGGCTTTGCACATCCGTTGGTAGACGCGGACACCCTGGATAAAGACTGCCAGTCCCGTCGGAATAAAGACCCAGCCGATGACCTGGAAGACCGTCCCGGCAAAAAACTGAATAAAAGTGAGCCCGGCAATGAACATGGTGAGCGCCGTGCGCCAGAAGGATAGAAAGGTCCGTTCGTTGGCCATGATGGTGCGCTCGATGGCCATGACGTCCCGGACAAAGGGCTCGTCGAACGGCAACTTATCCCAGTCAGTGTGGTCGGGCATCACCTTTATTCTTCTCTTTCACCTACTCATATTTCGAAGGTACTTGGAAATCTTTCATAAAAAAAAAGCGGGCCCCAGCCCACTTCCGGGATAATCCAAGATTTTTTTACAATCTCGGGGCGTCCCCAGAGGTTCTTGCCTATCTCCGCCCGTCAAAGCAGGCCGGCCCTTCGCCCCAAAAAACTTTGGCCGGTCCCCTCAACGGGGGAAGCGGGACAACCGGGGGTCTCAAAGACCTCCGGAACTGGAGCGGGCAACGGGATTCGAACCCGCGACACCAAGCTTGGGAAGCTTGTACTCTACCAACTGAGCTATGCCCGCTACAACCCTTTTTCTACCCAATTTTCCGGGGCTTGTCAAGCCAATTTTGGGTCACTTCCCCCAGCACCCGGCGGGCTTCAGCCATGTCGGCCCGGATCTGGGCCGCCAAGTCCCCGATGGAGGGAAAGCGCCGCTCTTCCCGCAGCCGGGCCGCAAACTCCACCTGGAGGCGCTCCCCGTAAAGGTCCCCGTTGAAGTCCAGGAGGTGCACTTCCAGGGTCAGTTCCTGGTTGTCGAACGTGGGGCAGGTGCCGATGTTGGCCACCCCGGGTAGCCTCTGGCTGTGCCGTTTTACCCAGACTGCGTAAATGCCGGAAGCGGGTAGCAGATCATTCTCCGGGGTCAGGTTGGCGGTGGGCACTCCCAGGAGTTTGGCCCCCCGGCCCCGGCCGGCCACCACCTGTCCGGTCACCCCGTAGGCCCGGCCCAGGAGGCTGTTAGCCTCCCCAACCTTTCCCAGGCGTAGCATGGCCCGGATCAGGGAACTGCTCACTACCGCACGATCCACCTCCACGGCCCACACCACCTGCACGGTAAAACCCAAAGCCTGGCCCATTTCTTTGAGAAGCTCGATATTCCCTTCCCGCTTATAACCAAAGCAGTAATCGTGCCCCACCACCACTTCCCGGGCCTTGAGACGCTCCAGGAAATAATCCCGGACAAATTCCCGGGCCGGTATGGCAGCGAACTCCCGGGTGAAGGGCACCACCACCACTGACAGTCCGGCGTCCTTGAGCAAGTCGATTTTCTGGGCCGAAGTGGTGAGCAAGCGCAGGTCACCCTGGGGATTCAGAACCTTCATGGGGTGGGGGTCGAAGGTCAGGGCCACCGGCTGGCAGTCCAGTTCCTGGGCGCGCTGGCAGACCCGGGACAGGATAGCCCGGTGGCCCAAATGAACCCCGTCGAAGTTCCCCACGGTGACCACGGTGCGGGAAAAAGACTCTGGTCCCGGGGGCAAGTTGTGATATACCATCATGTCCCCGCACCACCTGCGGGGATGACCTTGACAGACACCATAAAAATACTATAAGATTATTGATTGTAAAAAGCCAGGAGGGGAAGATATTTTTCCCCTCCAGGCCCTTGGCCGAAGTGGCGGAACTGGTAGACGCGCTAGGTTCAGGGTCTAGTGGGCATTGGCCTGTCGGGGTTCGAGTCCCCGCTTCGGCACCAATGATATCAAGGGGTTAGGGCGATGGCCTTAACCCCTTTTTTTCTTCCTGGGGCTTGGTGTCCAATTAGGTGTCCAAGGTTGCCAGTTTACCCATCTTGGCGATGGCTTCCCGCTGGTGGTCCTGAGCCAAGTGAGCATACCGCAAAGTGATTTGAATATCTCGGTGTCCCAAAAGCTCCTTCACCGTTGCCAGATCAACGCCATTCATCATTAAAGTGCTCCCCCCTGTGTGCCTTACGGTGTGAATAGTGCAATCCTGAATCCCCGCTCGCTTAATGGCCAAGCGATTCCCAGGAGGATTTTAGCCAGTTTAGGGGTTCGGGGGTCGTGGAGAATTAGCTGGCACAGGCACAAATTGGGACGAAGTCAGTAGGCTTGTCCTCATGCTTCCACTGAAATTCAAACATTAATTATCCGGGCTAACACTTTCATTAATTCCTTGTCAAAACGAATAGGAACATAATTTATTTTTAAAGGAGACAAATTATGCGTCGGGTGATAGTTTGCGGAGTAACGGTTTGTTTGGTGGCCTTGACATTCTCCACCATGGCCTTCGCTCAGAGGGGAAGCAGAAGTCGCACGTCAGTGCATAACACCTTCAGGAATCAAAGACCATCTCACACATCCCAGTATCGGCATCATCAGCGCTTTGCCCCAAATCGCCACGCCTATAGGAATCAGTACCGGCATCATCAGCGCTTTGCTCCAAATCGCCACGCCTATGGGAACCAGTACCGGCATCATCAACGCTTTACCCCAAATCGCCACGCCTATAGGAATCAGTACCGGCATCATCAGCGCTTTGCCCCAAATCGCCACGCCTACGGGAACCAGTACCGGCATCATCAGCGTTTTTCCCCAAATCGCCACGCCTATGGGAATCAGTACCGGCATCATCAGCGCTTTGCTCCAAATCGCCACGCCTATGGGAGTCATAGACCAATGCCCTCATGGGGTAGGTCCCGCAATTACGGAGCTTCAGGTCCCAAGGCTGGCTGGCAGGGAGGCACGGTACCGTCCGGCTGGAGTCATGGCAACAGAAGTGGCTGGCAGGGCCACGCCAATCCCCCTGGCTGGGTAAATTCCCATGGCCATAGAACGGGTTGGCAGGATAATACCTCACCCCCTGGCTTTACCCGGCCTCAGGCAGAGCCTGTCTTTGAACAAGAAGCGCCTGTTTTGTAACTTTGAGGCCATTCTTAGGTGTCCATGAGCCCGGGGAAAAGGGCAAAATCGACTTGATTGCTGCAAACGGCAAATTGTCTAACCTATTGATATAACTAAAAATGAGGTAACTTAGCACAAGTAGCGCTAGGTTGCCTCATCTAACCTTCAGGGTCTAGTGGGCCTTGGCCTGTCGGGGTTCGAGTCCCCGCTGCGGCACCAACCAAATCAAGGGTTTAGGGTGATGGCCTTAACCCCTTTTTCTGGTTCGGCGGGCAAGGGTTATCTGGCGAGAGATTCCCTCCCTTTTGTGCCATCTTCAAGAAATCAATTGACAAAATAGGTTTGACAGGCTCGATCTAAGTTTTCCCGGGAAAGAATGGGAGGCTTTTCATGGAAATTACAATAATCCAGGATCTGCTCAAGGAGGTCTCTAGGGTGGCAAGCGCTCATCTCGCGTTGATCACCTGAATAGTAGGTGGACAACAGATACTCTACCACCTCATGATCAAACTCAATGTGATGGGTACGACACATGAGGCGGAAAATTTCGATGAATTGTTCCCGGCCGACATTATTAATTTTCACCTTGGAACGAATCCGCCTAAAAAAAGACTCATCCATCAAGGTCCGTGGTTCTAAGTTGGTTGAGAAGATCAGGAACTGGTCGAAGGGGATGGCAAATTTCTGACCGGTATGCAAGCACAGGAAATCCTGTTTATTTTCCAGAGGGATAAGCCAGCGGTTGAGCAATGTTTGGGTCGGAATCGGCTGGCGCCCCAGGTCATCCACGATGAACAGGCCGTTGTTTGCCTTTAACTGCAGCGGCGCTTCATAGTATTTTAAGGAGGGGTTAAATGACAAATCCAGCATATCCAGCGAGAGTTCTCCCCCGACAATAACGACAGGACGGCGACATGGCACCCAGCGAAGGTCATTTTCCGAGTTCTCGCTATTGGCGCCATTCAGAGGTCGATGGGTAATCTCATCGAAGACTCGAATCACATTGCCTCTCACATAAAGGGCGTAAGGCATGAGGACGGTATCGTCCCAAATTCGCCCCAGCAATAAAGCGATGGTGGTCTTACCGTTCCCTGGAGGCCCGTAAAGAAATAACGGCTTGCCACTCATCAAAGCCGGTCCCAATTTATCGAGCAAATCAGCGTCGACCACTAAGTCTTGGAACCCTTGGCGCAAACGATCTAACGTAATCTTCCCCTTCCCGATGCCTTGGGACTCAACCTGCTGGCAATAATCCTCCAGGCTCACCGGCGCCGGCCCCACATAGGCGTCGTATTCAAAAAGTTGGGCCGCTCGTTTTTTCCCTCCCTCTGTCAGGGCATAACGGTTCGATAAGCCGAGACCACTGGACTTCGGCTTTAAAGGATCAGGGCCAAGAATTTCCAGGTATTTTTTCAGACGGAGATATTCCAGGAGATAAGACATGATAGCAGAAGGCAGTTTCAGCCGCTTCATGATCTCCCCCGACGTGAAAGCATCCAGGTAATGGATATGTTTCAAAGTAAGATCGGCCAGGAAGACCTCAGGGATACCCAAGTCCTGCAATGACTTCGGTTTCGGTCGTGATGGCAGGCAAGTTTCGCCATCTGATTTCTCAGACTCACAGGCAACTTCAAGTGGAGCCTGGCTATCATTAACAGCTTCAACTTGGCTAGCTGGGCTTTGGTCTTGTTTGGCATTTGGCTGCCAACCGTCCTTCCAAATGCTAACCTTATTGACTTGCGTCATTTTCACACTCCTTGTGAAAGTAATACTTTTTTGCCAGGCAGCTTTAATTAAATATCGAAGAATAAAAGTTAGTTATGCAAATGTTAAGACAAACACGCTTGGCAAGCTAGTATTTTGCTCATATGAAATGTAAAGACAACTTAAGGGTATTAATTATTTAAACTTCCCTATTATCAAAAAACGTGCCATGAGCAGAGTTCCCCACTTAACGGTTCTGGCCGGCTTGAGAAAAATGGGACCCCGGCCAGAGGCAGAGCCGGGGCCTGGTAAATTTAGCCTCACGTTCTGTACGCGAGGCGAATCCAGCCCCTGAACCATTCACTTTCACTCATGGGCTTTAGGTAATTTCAATTACTGAGCTCATCCTCAGGTGATCCCGCAGCAGCACCAGAGATTTCAGGGGGCAAGATTGCCCCATATTCCTGCGGGGTCAACACCTGTCGTTATCTAATGGTAATTCCTTAGCCCGGAAAATTCACTGGATCCGTCAAATTCACAGAGCGCAGGCTAAAGCCTGCGGCTACATTTTACACTCGGTTTTTCGGCCAAATCCTGTAAACTCAATAGAATCAGACAGATAGAAGGCTTTCGAAAAACTTGATGAATAAAGCAGGTTAGCAGTATTCCTACCTCGAAAACCCTTTTTATCAATAATCAGAGCTAAGTAACCATTCATCAAAATAGCCTGAATGTTATTGAACAGAACCACAAGTTTCTTAATGTTGGAGAAAAAATTATTACAGAACAAGAATTTCTTTATTCATATTCCCCTCTCAACCGGCAACCGGTATAGGGCAAACTAACCCCAAAGGCTAGAAAGAATTGCAAGGCATATCAGAAAAAAACTGACCGGGTTAAGGGGAAACCCGGTCAGTCACAAAAAGGAGAAAGGATGTGAAGGTGGTTTATATAACTAGTATATGAACATTAATTAAGGGAGGGTACCTTAGGTTAGGTCCATATACGCTTTTCTTCATTGCATTTCTCATGCCATGCTGAGCCTGACAAATTTTTCCGAGATTCGAGTTGATGGTCAGTCATTTTACCAAGAAATGTTACCGCTCCACGACCCCCTGCTCGAAGTAACTGGCCTCGTCGTCTTCCCGATACTCTTCCCCTGCGACTCTGACATCTTCCCTGGGAAAGATGTCCTCGGGAACAGTTAAAAGGGTCTCCAGTTTTTCCACCTCAGCTTGGGCTTGTGCCAAGATATGCTCAATCATCTCCCCGCGGTTTTTGTATTCGTTTTCCGCCTGTTTTTTGAGGCGCTGTGCCGTCAAAGTTTTCATGCGGCCTAGCTGACCACGTTACTGTGAAGGATGAGCGGCTGCAGCCGGCGCCGAGGCGGGACCGGCCTGCGGTTCTTTCCCCTGAGACAGGAAAAAAGCCCGCCAGGTGTTGATACGGGCCGCGGTTTGGGGGAGCACCGGTTCGCTCCGGAGAGAGACGGGCATGAGACAGCGTTCCAGGAATCCTTTCAGGCCGTCAGTGAGGATGAAAACGTTCCTGAAGCCCTGGCGGTGCAGGGAATCTCGAGCCTGGGCCGGATGAGTCATGCCATTGGAGTAGAGCACAATGATGCCGGTGTTCTTGTGGGGGGCCAGAAAATTCGCTAGTTGGGCAAGGGAGACATTAACTGCACCCCGGAGATGAAAGGCCTGAAATTCCTCGGCGCTACGCACATCCACCACCACCAGACCAGGTTCCCCCCGGCTCAGACGGTCGGCCAGTTCCTCGGGCTCCATATGGTCGTGGCCGCCTTCCACCTGGCGCAAGAGTTGGCCTTCCCCCCCGGCTACGGCAGGAGTGCGGGCCACCCCCGGAGTGAAGATAAGACCAACGGCCAGAATTACCAGGGCCAGACAGAAAGACTTCAGAAAGGTGGTGTCCTCCTGGGGATCTTCCCGGGTTTTCTTCCTCTCCAAAAAATCCACCAGCCAGAAAACTGCCACTGCTGCCAAGGTGAACAATAAGACAAAGGTTATGGAGCTCATCCCCAGGGTTTGATAGATAAAGACCACACCCCGGCCCCCCCAGGAGTGCAGGGGGGCTATGATGGGATACAGCTCATTGAACAGGATGCTGCCCCCTACCACCCCGCCGAGGAAAACCGCGGCGTCCAGCTTGCCGGAGGCCAGCCCCACCGCCGCGGTTCCAGGGCACCAGCCTGCCATCACGAAGCCCACACCGAAGATGAGCCCCCCCAGGAATTGGGCGCCATACATGGTGGGCATGAAAAAGAGCTGCTCCGGGATTAGCCAGCCCAAAGCCATGAGGTATTGCAGGCCCAGCATGGCGGTGATCAGAGCGCTGAACATCACCTTGACCACCGTCATGTCCGTCAGGTAGAAGACCCCGGCCAGACGGCGGGAGCTGCCCAAGCCGGCCCGCTCCAGAATGAACCCGAAACCCAGGCCGACGAGAAAGGCGGCCAAAAAGGCCCGGGGAGAGTCCAGGATGCCGGAGCTAAAAAAGGTCTCAATCATGCCACTGTTTTCTGAAAAACCAGGCTGCGGCGTAGCCGCTGGCAAAAAGGCTCACCAAAAAGACGAGGCTGCCGGAGAGGAGCAGCGCTCCGCCAGTCAGGGCCTGGCCGGAAGTGCAGCCCTGGGCCAGGCGGGAGGCAAAACCGACCAAGACCCCGCCAAGAGCGGCCAGGATTATTCTGAGCCAAACCGGGAAAGCCTGACCTCGTTCCACCTCCAGGTTAAGCCGTCGGGCCGTTACTGCAGAAAAAAGACCTCCCAGTAAAGTACCCAACAACATATAAACCAAATAATACTGCCAGGGGGCCGTGCCCCAGGCCCCAAAATAGACGCTGTTCAAGGTGTGGCCGGGTAAGACGGCCCCTTCCAGAGAGGCGGCCAGACGGGCTACCCCCCCCGAGGCGCCCAGGCCGGCGCCCAGAGTCACAAAAGATGCCAGGAGCACCAGGCCTAGCAGAACTCCAGCCACATAGGGGTTCATATATTGAGGTTGCCTGTCCTTCATGTCAGCACCCGGCAGATTTCTTTTTGGGCTTGGCTGGCGCCGGTGAGGGAGCCGGAGTTGCCGGCGGCGGGGCTGGCTCCGAAGTACCCTTGACCTCGGGAGCAGGGGACTTTTTAGCGGTGGTTTCCGGGAGGGGTGTGGCCTGGACTGCCGGTTTGAGCACCAGCTCCTGCCAGTAGGCTTCCAAACCCCCGTGCAGGACCTTGATGGGTCGCCAGGTCTTCTGGGACAGGATGCCCCCCACCGCCATGGCCAGGGAACCGTCCCGGTCCACCAGAATGAGAGGGCCAGTACCTTTCAGGTAAGTGGGATTTTGCATGACGTCCACCACATCGGCATTCACGGAGCCCGGGAGATGATAATCAGCAAAGGCTTTCGACGGCCGGATGTCAACCAGATCAAAGGTCCCGGGAAGGTCAAGCAGGTTACGTTTCAGGTCGGCTGCGTCAATGCGTTGGGGGAGCCGCACCACCCGTTTGCGAACTTTCGGTGCTTTCGGAGGGGTTGGGGCAGCTTTCGGTTTGGCTACTTGGGGCTCAGTTCCAATGACCGGCAGCCCGGCCTTGACCCAGGCCTCGGTGCCGCCATCCAGACTACCCACCTGTTTAAAGTCCAGGCGCTCCAGAATACCTACCGCCAGGCTGGAGCGGTATGCCGAGTTACACACGGTGACCACCGGTTGGGTCGGGTCCAATTTCACCGGAGCCAGGAGACTCAACTGGTTGAGAGGCAGGTTCAAAACCTTGCCAAGGCGCTGGCCCCGCCATTCGGTGGGAAGGCGCACATCCACCACCACCGGACTATCAACCCCCTCCATAAGGACCTTGAGGTCTTGAGGGGAAATGAGTTCGCTCTTGACCAGAGGCACCCTGGCCTTTTCCCAGTCCTCCGGAGTAATGACTTGGGCCACGTAGCCCACCCGGTAAAGCCGGGACGTTGCTTCTTGCAACTCTGCAGGTTTACCATATAGCAACAGCTTGGCGTTCCAGGGAACCATGGTGCCCACCCAGGTTTCTAACCTGCCCCTGAGACCGATGTTGACTGAATTGGGAATATGGCCGGCGGCATACTCTGGGGCGCTGCGCAGGTCCAACATGTAAAATCTTTTTGGGTCCGTCAGAGCTCGAGAGATTCTTGCCGATGCCGGCGGCTTTTCCCAATTAACCAGCTGCGGCCCCCTTTTGTTCATGTCGGCATTATGCTTGAAGTATTGGGGAGCTTCCGGCAGGCCTTCCAGCACGGCGGCGATGAATTCCCCCCGGGTCTTGTGTTGCAAGTAACTGTTGGTTTCTTTTTGGGCCCCCAGGGTGGAGGTGGGTTCGTCGCTCAGGTGGGCGCCGCACAAAGACCCAGCCCCATGGGCCGGAAAAAGGGCGACATTGTCGGGCAGATGTTTTAGTTTCTTGGTCCAGGTGTCAAAGGCCATAGAAGCCAGAGCTGCAGCCGAGACGCTTCCTCCCATGAGATCAGGCCGGCCGATGCTGCCGATGAAGAGGGTATCGCCGCTCAGAAGCAGAAGGGGCGATTTGGGGTCGGACTTGCTGGCCACCAGGCCGCAGATGCTCTCGGGGGTGTGCCCAGGGGTCACGAGAATCTTTACCAGAGCTTCCCCCACCTCGATGACGGAGCCTTCCTTGAGCGGCTGGAATCGAAAGGTACAACCGCTGCTGGCGCTGGCAAAGATGGGGCAGTTGGCCCGTTTCGCCAGTTCCATGTGGCCAGCCACAAAGTCGGCATGGTTGTGAGTGAGGAGCACTCCCATGATCCGGGCCCCTTCTTTTTGGGCCTGGTCCAGGTAGGCGAAGACGTCCCGGCCCGGGTCCACCACCAGGGCCTGATCGCCGCTCACCAGGAGGTAAGAGTAATGGGACAGAACAGCCAGGTTGAACTGGACCAGTTTAAAGCCCGGATACTGATAGGTGTTGACGATTTGATACGTGGCAGCCTCATCGCCGTGGCTGGCAGACTCTGAGTCTTTTAGCACCTCGGCAGGCCTGACCGGACCCACCCAAAGAAAAACAAGCATGAGAGCCATTAGTGCGGCGAACCAGCGGCGGGTTTTCATGAATGTAACCTCCCCCTTCATCTTAAAACCAATGCCCAAAAATTTCAAACAATCTAAAGGCTGGTGAAATATAGCCCGCTCATATTGATTCCTCAGGGTTATTGCTCTTGCAGGTTTGCCAGGGAAAAGTAATACAGAGAGAGAAAAAAAGGATGACGATGACTCGGTAAACCAGAAAGGTGGTTATAGGATTGTTGGGGCCGCGACCAACCTTACATTTCACAGCCTTAGCAATCTCTCGCCAAACAGCACCAGGCTGCAGCCGATTTCTACTTATTTCTTTAAAAGCTGAAGCTTTTCAGTCTCTTATCTGATGTGGCCCCATATTCTTTGCTTTTCTCCGTTCCCAATCTTGGTTTCACCGCCCGATAGACGTCATCAATGATCTGTTTTGAGAGCTTCTGCATGCC
The DNA here is from genome assembly GCA_963709285.1 of uncultured delta proteobacterium. GTDB lineage: Bacteria > Desulfobacterota > Desulfobaccia > Desulfobaccales > 0-14-0-80-60-11 > JBGSLA01. Next base: position 21,071 of record CAVPVR010000003.1, read on the forward strand.
ATAACTCATGGCCTCCGCCAATCCTTGCGGGGTTTTGGTGAGCATGGGCTCTTGGGTTTCATAAGTTTTCTGGAAGACCACCCTTGTCGCAATGTTTTCTTTGTCAGTATCCAACAGAGTAATGTCGAGAGTCAGGGCCGCCTTCCAGCCGTCCGGCAGGTCTAACTCGTTAAAGGCCTGCACGCCCCCTTCCAGGCGAAACCGACCCTGGCCGCTTTGATCATAAGAAAAAACTGCTTTAAACAGCTTGGAGTCTCGCAGGTCCCGGGTGAGGTAGTCCGTGGCCAGGTACCCGGGATTGGCTCGCCAGCGGTTGTACCGGTAGGTGCCAGTTTTGTATGGGTTTTCCTTGTAGACCATTTCCGAGCGGTTGATGGTCTCGTCCACCGCAAAGAGGTCCACTTTGATCCCGGTGTCAAGGGGACGGAACTGCGCCAACACCGGCGGGGGGTAAGCCAAAACATAGCGGTTCATGAGGATGGGCGGTTTGCCACAACCACAGAGGAGCACCGCAGCCACCAGGGATGGGATCACCAGCAAGGCCACAGATTTCCCCCTGAAATTGCTATTGAGCGGGAACCACCCTTTTCTCCGATTCTTCACTGGCGTGTTCATGTAATCACCTTTTGGCTTTTCCAGGTTTCTCATTCCAGCGGGCTTTCGGGGGCTTGCCGAAAAGCACATCCGGGGGCCGTTCATAGAGTCGTTCGATCAGCAGGTCCAAGGTCTCCGAAGTCCGTCGCAGATTTTCCATCAAAACCTGAGCATCATTTAGGGTAAGGCGGGCTTTTTTCACGGTCTCAGGAATTTTCGACTGGCGGAGGTCAGCCTTGACGCCCTCCATCAAGGAGCCCACTCCTTTAAAAGCGTTACCGGCTTCCGCCAGGACATCATCCAGCTTCCCTGCAGCTAAAGATTTATCAACTTTTTTGAGGGCGCCCTCCAGGTAACCGACCGCCGAGTCCGCTTTGGCCAGAATATCCTTCATCTCCTTCTGCTTTAGGAAATCCTGGACTTCCTTAAAAGATCCTTTGATCTGGTCGAGGGTGCCATCAATATCGGCTTGCTTGAGGTTTTCCACCAATTCCCGGACCCCCGTGAGGATTTGGCTGATTTCAGAAGGCTTGGAGGGGATGACCGGAGACTCCGTGGCAAAATCGATTTTGGGAGAGAGGTCCGGCTCATCCGGTTCTCTGGGAACCAGGTTGATAAACATGAGGCCGGTAATCCCGGTCATGCCCATTTGGGCCACCACCCTTGCTGGCAGATCATCCCTCAGGTTAATCATCATGTAGACCGCCACCGTTTTATTGTCGGGGGCGATACGGATTTCCTCCACCCGGCCCACCTTGACCCCCTGGTATTTGACTTCGGAGTCCTTGCTGAGGCCTTGCACTGATTCATCGAAAAAGGTGACATACATCGCACCCCGTTCGAAATATTTGGAGGCGCTAATCCAGATCACTGCACTTATGGCGATGAGGAAGCCCATGGTGACAAAGAGTCCAACGATAAAGAACCTGCGGGTTTTTTTGGCCATATCAGACTTCCTTCTCGGGACTGGCGGGTTCCCGGTTAAAAAAGGCATGCACTTTGGGGTCCGTGGAGTCCTTGAGTACTTTGGGGTCACCCTCGGCAATGATGCCCTGGGCGTCCTTGTCCAGCATGATGATGCGGTCAGAGATTTTGAAAATGGATTGCAGCTCATGGGTGACCACCACCATGGTGGTGCCCATGCCAGTATTGAGGCGTTTGATCATGATGTCCAGTTCCACCCCGGTTATGGGGTCCAACCCGGCTGAGGGCTCGTCGAAAAAGAGCACCATGGGGTCCAGTGCCATGGCCCGGGCCACGCCCGCCCGCTTCTGCATGCCCCCCGAGAGCTCCGAGGGCAAATGATTTTCAAACCCGGCCAGGTTGACCATGGCCAGTTTCATTTTTACGAGATAATCAATGACGGCAGGAGGAAGATCAGTAAATTCCTTGAGCGTCAGGGCCACGTTCTCCCCCAGGGTCATGGAGCCAAACAAAGCCCCGGACTGGAAGGACACCCCGATCTTCCGTCGTAGCTGGTTCAATTGTCTCTGATTATCAGTATTCACATCAATGCCGTCGATAAGCACCCTGCCGGTATAGGGCTGGTACAGACCGATCATGTGCTTGAGCATAGTGGTTTTGCCGCAGCCGCTGCCACCCAGGACTACCAGAATTTCCCCTTGATAAACCGTTAAGTTTACATTTTTAAAGATAGTCCGGTCGCCAAACCGGGCCGTGAGATTTTCTACTTCAATGATGGGCACCTTTTCAGTCAACTGCAAAGCTGCACCCTGGCTTAAGTTCCTAATGTCTAGAAGATGTTAGCCAAAGTATGGCCTGATGTATTGGTCCAATATGGAGAAAATCGCTGCGGCGACGATGATCACAAATAAGCCGGCCACCACTGCCGAGGTGGTGGCCGTGCCCACCTCTTCGGCTCCGCCCTGCACCTGAAAGCCCCGCTGGCAGCCGATGGCGGAAATGATAAAGCCATAAACCACTGATTTGATGATACTGTAGAAGATATCGAAGAGGAGCAGAGCCTTCCGGGTTTCATTGATATAGGTGTAAGTAGTGATATCCAGGATAGTCACTCCCACCAGGAAGCCACCCAGGATCCCGAAGAAAATGCTGTAAAGGGTGAGCACCGGCATGACAAACATGGAGGCCAGCACCTTGGGGATGGCCAGAAACCGTATCGGCTCAAAGCCCATGACCTCCAGGGCGTCCACCTCTTCATTGACCTGCATGGTGCCGATTTCTGCTGCAAAAGCCGACCCCGAGCGTCCGGCCATCAGAATGCCGGTGAGCAACGCGCCCAGCTCTCGTGCAAAAGCAACACCCACCAGGGCGGCGACGTAAATGATGGCCCCAAATTGCTGCAAGGTAAAGGAGGACATGAAGGCCAGGACCAGACCCAGGAGCAAGCTCATCATACCCAGGATAATTAAGGCATCGACCCCGGTTTTCTGCATGTAAACCAGGACCTCACCCCACCGGATTAGGCGAGGCCGGAAGAGTAAGTACACCAGGGAAACCAGGAGTTGGCCGAAAAAGCTGAGCAACTGATAGAACTCGTCCCACACCCCCAGCGTGCTCTGGCCCACCAGTTCAAAGAAGCTCAGTTCCTCTTCCTGGCGCAGGGGGGAGCATCCAGAGTCTCCAGGTCGATGAGCCCCATGACTCTCTGCGTCTCTTCAGTGGCATTCAGGAAGGACAAGGGTATGGTCTTACGCTTCGTTTCTTTCTCTAAAAAAATAAGGGCCAGGGCTCCTGAGCTATCCAGATACTCCACTTTCGAGAGATCGACCTCGAGTTTCGCCGGAATCATCTGGTCCAGCAACGCCCGCAACTCTGTAGAAAGGTCGTAGACATTATCCAGGGCAATGCGGCCGGAAAGGGTAAAATGAACCTCCCGGCCTTTTTCCCCCTCGACGCTGAGGCCGTATGTCTTGGGTCCTGTTTTTGCCCGTTTCATACCAAGTATTTAAAAGCTACAGCAGAGCTGAGTGAGAGAAGTCTCTGGTCACCTTATTGATTAAAATCAATACTCATAAACTCTTTTTCCGAGATCTGTCTTTTTTCTTCCATCTCCTTGGCAGAAAAACCGATGACCACAGCCCCTATTACTTTACTTTTCTGGAGGAAAGGTATAATAATACCATACACTTTCTCTCCTTTTGCGTAAACTTTTATCGTAACTATTTTTTGGTTATCAAAAGCATTCTTTACTTCTTTATAAGAACTAAAATCCCAATGTGCTTTTTCTTGAGGGGGATACATGTCCTGGGAGATGCCATTTTGGTCCATGAGGGCTATTCCTATAGAGACTAACTTAACTGCTTGCTTCATTTCCTCATAAGATTTTTGGAGAATTGGTTTTGTGGCCTCCCAATCCTGTTTTGTCACGGGTTCGACCAATGCTTTCGTGAGCTTGTCTATTTCCTTAAGCATCTCTTTCTTTAAAGCTTGCGCCTCTTTGCTTAAGGGGGGCTCTTTGGCCTGACAGCCCCCTAAAAACAGCGCGAGACAGATGAGCAAACAAGCCCAGGACCGGACCCACCCGGCAGCTTGAAAAGAGCACGTGCAGTTCATTTTTTCTCTCCAGATTTTCTTTTAGACACTCTTAACCGTTTGGGAAAAAATTAGCAACTGTTGCCAAGCCTGAGTCTATCGTGACATGTCATTCTGAGCGAAGCGCAGGTTCTTGGAGTTACAAAATCTTGGATCCTTCAGCTTGGACAGTAATGAGAAAAAACCAGATTTTTTAAAGAATTTTGATTCTGCTAAACCCCTCGCTCTGGGCTTAAGGCGGCAATATAAAACATCCTCATCTGGTGGTCCACGCCGTTATTCCTGGGCCCACCTCAGGGACACCGAAAATCCAGGGAGTCAAATTCCTCCCAAGTCAGGCCCCGTTTCTCCCGGACTTTGGCCGCCTCAAAACCCAGGGCCAGGATGCCCTTCACCTGGCCCTGGGAGATGAGGGGTGCAAAAACATAATAGATGGGTTTCCCATTCGGATGATACAACGTCGACTGGACGGGCCTTCTTTCCTTAAAGGCCCTTTGAACCCCCCGATAATTAGAAAAATATAATCCTTTTACCTTGGCTGGGGGATGGACCGCTATTTTGACTCCCTTTTCATCCAAAACAAAGACGCTATCAACTACGTCTTCACATGCCTCGAAACAAAGGGAAAACGCCCGTATCAGCCCGGTGTTGATGGCGTTTTCATCTTTTTGGGCAACCGGCTCGATTAGCGGACTTGAGATCCGGTCGATCAACGACTGAATTTCCTGACAAAACTTAACCGCCTTGTCGCTCGGTGGGGGTTTGGCCTCCTGGCACCCCGGTCCCACCGCCAGGGCCAAAAGCAGTATCATCCCCATCACTAAGGAAACTCTTACGTTAGTTGGCTTCATCATGTGGTCACCCCGGATACTCCTTGGGTGAGCAAAGATTACCTCACCCGCCAAGTAATGAATGCTCTGATTTTTTGCCATACAGGGTTTCACTCGAAAAGATCTGAAGTTTCGGCCCTCCCCTCCCCGAGCCGCCATGTCAAAATTCCATCTATTATGGCACAAGATGACCTGGTTGCGAAAGGTTTTCCGGGAATGTCCGGTATAAGGACGTGGTTCCAGGTAAAAAAACGTTTTTCCTCTCCCTTGACTTCGGGTTCATGGTATGAAAAAATATATTGTTTGTATGAGTACCCTCAGGCACTTGCTTCGAAATTCTTGCCAGGCTCGCCCGGGGATCGACATTAAGATGATTAAGGAAGAGCGAAAAAAGTAAGAATACTAATCTCTTGTACCCCTCAAAATGCCAAGTCCGAAATAGCCTCGCCGGGTTCTCCCTGCCCTCAATATCGCCCCAAGGGTACGCCCACCGAGTCCGGGAAAGAGGCCTCGGGCCGTCTTTACAAGGAGCGGGCGGAGGGATATTATTAGGCCATGGAAATTATCGTCCAGTCCAAGCCCAAAGAGAAAAAAGGACTACTTTCAAGGCTCTTGGCCGCCACCCCGGAACAGGCCCGGGATACCGGGATGGCCCTGACGCTGCTGTGCCTCATTATCGTCTACTTCTGGCAGGTCTACCGCCTGGTGCCCCTGGCCATGGTTTTTCTGGTCGTCACCATGGTGTGGCCCCGGGCTTTCCAGCCCCTGGCCGGCTTATGGTTCGGGCTGTCGCATCTTATCGGCACGGTTATGTCCACGGTGATCCTCTCGGTGTTGTTTTTCGGGCTGGTGACCCCCATCGGCCTTATCCGGCGGATCCTCGGGGCCGACACCTTGCAGCTCAAAAAATGGAAGAAAAACCAGGACTCGGTGTTTGCGGTGCGGGCCGATCTTGTCCAAAAAAAGGATTTACAGGCGCCTTATTAGGCCTAACTTGATGCCTCAGTTTGAGGATGTGATAATCTGATACAATCTTATTTAGGGGGAGAAATACCAATGGATTTTTTAACCGACCTGTGGGGCTTTATGAGAACCCGTAAAAAATACTGGCTGCTGCCCATCATCATTACCCTGCTGTTCTTCGGGGTGCTTATCGTGTTTACCAGCGGCACAGCCATCGCCCCCTTCATCTACACTATTTTTTAAGGGAATACCATGCCGGAAGCCATTGTCGGCCTCTCCGCCTTCTATCACGACAGCGCCGCCGCCATCCTGGTGGACGGGGAGATTGTCGCCGCGGCCCAGCGAGGAGCGCTTCACCCGCAAGAAGCACGACTCTGCCTTTCCCGCCCAGGCCCTGGCCTATGTCCTGGCGGAGGCGGGGCTGGGCATCGGCGACCTCGCGGCGGTGGCCTTTTACGACAAGCCGTATCTCAAGTTCGAGCGGCTGCTGGAAACCTATCACGCCTTCGCCCCCCGGGGCCTGCGGAGCTTCTTGGCGGCCATGCCGGTGTGGATCAAAGAAAAGCTCCTGATGCGCAAACTCCTCAAGGACGAGCTGGCCAAGTTCGGGGACGGCTCGCCTCCCCTCCTCTTTCCCGAACACCACCTGTCCCACGCGGCCAGCGCCTTTTATCCGTCGCCTTTCGAGGAAGCCGCCATCCTCACCATCGACGGGGTGGGGGAGTGGGCCACCTCCACCATCGGCTTCGGCCAGGGCCACGAGATCACCATCCTGCGGGAGCTGGATTTTCCCCATTCCCTGGGCCTGCTGTATTCGGCCTTCACCTACTACACCGGCTTCAAGGTCAACAGCGGCGAGTACAAGCTCATGGGGCTGGCCCCCTACGGCAACCCCGACGCCGAGCAGACCAAGCGCTTCACGTCAGCTGATCCTGGATGAACTGGTGGACCTGCGGGAGGACGGCTCCCTGCTGCTCAACATGGACTATTTCGACTACGCCACCGGACTCACCATGTGCCGGGACGACCGGTTGGAGCGCCTGTTCGGCATTCCCCCCCGGCCCCGGGAAAGCGCTCTCTGCACCAGGAGTACATGAACATGGCCCTGGCCATCCAGCAGGTCACCGAAGAGGTGGTGCTGCGCATGGCCGACACCGCCCGAGAGCTCACCGGCGCCGATTACCTGGTCATGGCCGGCGGCGTGGCCCTGAACTGCGTGGCCAACGGCAAGCTCCTGCGCCGGAACACCTTCAAGGACATCTGGATTCAGCCCGCGGCCGGTGACGCCGGGGGCGCCCTGGGCGCGGCCCTGGCCGCCTGGCACATCGAGCAGGGCAAGGAGCGGACAGTCCCTGCCCGGGCATGGATGCCATGCAAGGGCTCCTACCTGGGGCCCGAGTTCGGGGCGGATGACATCCTGCGGGTGGCCCGGCGGCATCACGCCCCCTACCGGCACTACCAGGATTTTGACGAACTCTTACGGGACGTGGCCCAACTCCTGGACCAGGGCCAGGTGGTGGGATGGTTCCAGGGGCGCATGGAGTGGGGCCCCCGGGCCCTGGGCAACCGCAGCATCCTGGGGGACGCCCGGAACCCGGAAATGCAGAAGCGCCTGAACCTGAAGATCAAGTACCGGGAAGGCTTCCGGCCCTTTGCGCCCTCGGTCCTGCACGAGGAAACGGCCACCTACTTCGAACTGGACCGGCCTTCCCCCTACATGCTGCTGGTGGCCCCGGTGCGGCCAGAGCAGCTGCCAGCCCCTGCCGCCGGGCTATCAGAACCTGGAACTCTTTGACCGCCTCTACCATCCTGCGCTCGGACGTCCCGGCCATCACCCACGTGGACTACTCGGCCCGCATCCAGACGGTGCACCGGGAGACCAACGAACGATACTGGCGCCTGATCAAGGCCTTCCAGGAGCTCACCGGCTACGGCCTCATCGTCAACACCAGCTTCAACGTCCGGGGCGAGCCCATCGTCTGCACCCCGGAGGACGCCTACCGCTGCTTCATGCGCACCGAGATGGACTACCTGGTGATGGACGACTTCCTCTTCGACAAGAAGGACCAGCCTGCCTTCCTGGATCACCAGGATTGGCGCCAGGAATTCGAGCTTGACTAGGGCTCGCCACCTCTAAATAGCCCCAAAAAGCCCCCGCGACCTGACCCTCTCCCCCATCAAAGCGGAGAGAGATAGGACGATCCCCTTCAGTCCAACCGGAAGGATACGAAGAAACTTTTCCACCAGATTTTCACTCTTTTCAGATCGCCATTTTTGAAGATGTTCTCTGGGCAATGGACAGGTGGGCAGAAGAACGGTCTTTCTTCAAGAACTAGAGAAACCTGAAAAAAAATTGAAGGGATTCGCCTTTGAGTTCGATAACTTTAGCAGAAACCAAACCTTTGGACACGGACGTCTAAAAATGTATCAGGGAGAGATGCAACCATGGAACAGCTTAGACCAAATTTCAAACTCACCATTGACCAGGTTTCCCGCCTCACGGGAGTAAAAAAGGTCACCCTGCGTTACTGGGAAAAGTCCTTCGGGGAGTTTTTGCAGCCCGACCGCACGGATTCCCAACGTCGGGCCTACACTATGGCGGACCTCGAAATGATTGACAGCATCAAAAAGCTACTCGAGGAAGAACACCTGACCAACCAGGGGGTGCGGCTCCGCCTAGGACAGGAAAATTGCAGGTTCTAACGGGCTGGTAAAAGACTTTTTGGTTTCTGGACTTGTCATTCTGAGCGAAGCGAAGAATCTAAAGGTTTCACCCATGACCGAGTTCCTTCCCTTCGTTCAGGATGACAACAAAGACGGTTTAAAAATCGTCAAGCTTGCCCCTGCTACTGCCGACCACCGTACTTCCCTATTTAGCCCGCTTAGCTTTGGTGAACATTTCCCGTAAATCCTGGTGTAGGGCAACCGTGCTCTCGTTTCCTTGACGGACCCAGACTTGGCCTGGATGGATGATGCCTCCCAGGCTCTTGACCACTACGTGGGGATATTGAGGAGAAAGGTCCACAGTGAAAATGCCCACTTTGATATTGTCACCCAGGGCCAACTCCGAGTAAGAGAAGCGGAGGGGAGGATCAAAGATTTCGTGGGCCCAACTCTGAAAATCTGTGCCTTTCCAGGACTTGAAGATTCCCTTGACCTCCCGCCGGGAGCCGTGGTCGGTCACCCCGAACACCAGAAAGCCGTGCCGGCCTGCAGGCCGATTGGCCAGGGCTGCCAGGTCCCGCAGGAGCCTGGCCTGGCCTGTCTCCCACTTAGGATTATCTTCCCCCTTGAGTAGTTCCAGGGGGAAGCTCTCCTGCCAATCAAGCCGAGCATCTTGGCTCTGGCCCAGCAATCCTTGAAAATCTATCTTTTTCATGGTTAAACCCTCGGTTTTTTACCGCCGATAGCACCTGGAATGCTTGGGGGAATTTTGTCTACAAGATTCTCATTAAAGAGTTGTTATTTTATCACAGGTTTCTCTCTCTGTCTGCCCAAGCACCCCAGGAATATGTGCGCAAACCCCACTTCCTTGCCGTTTTCTGCTCCTTTGAGCCAGGTGATTTGGGAATGGACGGTGGTTGCCGACCAGGGAGGGGTAGACCTGGGGCCCTCCCCTACCCCGCTCCCCCGACTTCCCGAAGGAGGTCCTCCCGGAAGACGGCCACGAACTCGTCCAGGTCCGCCTGCCAGGGGCGCATGAGGTTGAGGCCTGCTCTTTTGAGGCGCTGGTTCTCCAGGATGGAGTTCTTGGGCCGCGCTGCCGGGGTGGGGTAGTTGCTGCTGGGGCAGGGCGTCAGGGGCTTGTTGATCCCCATACGATCCAGGAAGTGGGCAGCCAGTTCGAACCAGGTGCAGTAACCCTCGGCGCTGGCGTGATAAAGGCCCTGCCCACCCGCCTCCAGGAGACGGGCTAGTTGCCGGGCGAGCCGGTAAGACCAGGTGGGGGAGCCAAACTGGTCATTCACCACCGTGAGTTCCGGAATCTGGGGGGAAAGGGCCAGCTGGAGAATTTTCTTCAGGAAATTGGGGCCATGCCGGCCGTACAGCCAGGCGGTGCGGACGATGAGGTGGCGCTCGGTGATGGCCTGAATAGCTAATTCTCCTTCCAGCTTGGTACGGCCATACCAGGACAGGGGATGGGGGGGGTCGGCCTCCAGATAGGGGTCGGGTAGGGATTTGTGGCCGTCAAAGACATAGTCCGAGGAAATATGCACCAGGAGGGCCCCGTGGTGGGCGGCGCTGGCGGCCAGGTTTCGAGGTCCGGTGATATTCCCCTGGACCGCCTTCTCCCATTCGGTTTCACAGAGGTCCACCTGGGTGAAGCGCGGCGCAGTTGACCATGGCCTCAGGCCGGAAGCGGGACACAACCTCCTCCACCTGGGCCGGATCAGTGATGTCCAGCTCCCGGTGTCCCAGGGCCAAAACCTCATGGTTCTCTTGAAAAACCTCGAGGCAATCCCGACCCAAAAGGCCCTCTTTGCCGGTGAGCAGGATTTTCATGATGGGCTGTTTTTAGGTTGAATTTTCCCTGGGTTGTTGTTCTTCAAGTTCCGAATCTCCCCCTTAGGGGAAGTGGTTCGGGGAAGGGGGATTTTCTCTAAAATCCCTGCCATGTGGTAAGATTGCCAACCCTCGGGAACCCCCCTGTTTTATTCATAAATCGGCAACTGCTCCGGCGCCAGGTCTCTGCAGAAACGGACAATACCCGATCCTTGTCCGACAGCACCGGAGCCGTCACCGGCCAGGGGATGGCCAAGTCCGGGTCGTTCCAGATGATGCCGTATTCGTCCTCGGGATGGTAGAAGTCGGTGCACTTATAGAGCACCGTGGCTGCTTCGCTTACTACCACAAAGCCGTGGGCGAACCCGGGAGGTACATAAAGCTGGCGGCAGGGGTCGGCCTTGAGGGTAATGGACTGCCACTTCCCGAAAGTAGGGGACCCCCGGCGGATGTCCACCACCACGTCCCAAATTTCCCCGGTGAGAGGCATGATCAGCTTCCCCTGGGGAAAGCGTAATTGGTAATGCAGACCCCTGAGTACCCCCTGATGGGAGTGGGAGATATTATCCTGGACAAATTCGGGCGACACCTTGTTTTCGGAATAGCGCCGGGCCTGAAAAATCTCCAAAAAGTGCCCCCGCCGGTCCCGAAACACCTTCGGCTCGATGAGCAGGACCTCGGGGAAGGCCTGAGGTGTCACTACCATGGTATCCGTTCTCCCGCGGAGGCCTTAAGGCGTGGCCCGGTGTAAGGTTCCGTAAATAACTCGACGTAACTCTTTCATATTCTGGTCGATCTCAGGAACCTCTAGTCTCCCCTTTCTAAAGGGGGGTAGAGGGAATTATCAAATAACCTCCAGTAATCCCCCTAAATCCCAGTAGTGTCCGGTACGTAAATTGCTTTGGGGGATAATCCCTGCGTTCTCAGGAAAGAAATATATCTAAAACTTAGGGATTTTCGTAGGGCGGGCACTGCCCGCCATGAATCTCCGGCCAGAAAAACCTTTTCATGTTCAATGAGACTTTTGCTTTAGAGTAAAGTGGCACAGGCTTGCAGCCTGTGCTGGCGCAGGCTAAAGCCTGCGGCTACATTTTCCCTGGTCCCGATTGGCTAATACTTATGAAAAAACCTTACCGGACACTACTGCTTAAATCCCCTTTTATTAAAGGGGAGCTTTATATCAGTCTGTGGAACGGACCGGCAGCATTTTGATTATCGGAACTTACCATGGAAAACAAAATTCTGGATTTACTGGTTAGCTTTGACCGTAGTGAAGCTCCAGCCACTCCCGATATTCGCCGCTTTGTATTGAGGCCACCCATTCGGGGTTATTTAGGTACCAGCGCACCGTTTTCGTCAAACCGCCCTCGAAGGACGACCGGGGCCGCCAGTCCAACTCTTGGGTAATTTTGCTGATGTCCATGGCATAACGCCGGTCGTGGCCGGGGCGGTCCTTGACAAAGGTGATAAGCTCTGCATGGGGCCTGTGGGGGGAGTCCGGGAAAAGTTCATCCAGGACGGCGCACAGGGTCTTCACCACTTCCAGGTTGGTCTTCTCGCAGTTGCCCCCGATATTGTAGGTCTCTCCCACCCGGCCCTGGGCCAGGACCTGGCGCAAGGCCTCGCAATGGTCCATCACGTAAAGCCAGTCCCTGACGTTCAACCCGTCGCCATAAATGGGGAGAGGCTCGCCATGCAGCGCGTTTAGATATCATCAGGGGAATGAGCTTTTCCGGAAACTGGAAGGGTCCGTAGTTATTGGAGCAGTTGGTGATGAGGACGGGTAGCCCATAAGTGTGGTGGCAGGCCCGCACCAGGTGGTCGCTGGCCGCCTTGGACGCGGCATAGGGGCTGTTGGGGGCATACGGGGTGGTCTCGCAAAACGGCGGGTCTTCCGGCCCCAGAGACCCGTACACCTCATCCGTGGAGATGTGCAGGAAGCGTAACTCCTCCTTCTTAGGCCCTGAGAGTGCTTCCCAATACTGACGCACCGCTTCCAGGAGATGGAAGGTCCCCATAACATTCGTTTCCATAAAGGCCTGGGGCCCATAAATGGAGCGGTCCACGTGGCTTTCCGCGGCGAAGTGCACCACGGCTTGGGGCTGGTGCTCTTTGAGGAGTTGGCCCACCAACTCCCGGTCGGCGATGTCCCCTCGCACAAAGAGGTGCTGGGGGTCATCGGCCACCGCCGCCAGGTTTTTAAGGTTCCCGGCATAGGTGAGCCGGTCCAGGTTGATGATGCGGGCGGCCTTCTGGGCCCGGGCCCCCAGCACGAAGTTGGCCCCGATGAAGCCGGCTCCGCCGGTTACCAGCCAGGTCTGCAGAGACGCATCAAAACTCATGGATGATAATCCATTGCCAGAAAATTCACCCGATATTCAATTTCAGCTTGGACCTCATTGTACGTCACTCCTGGACCTAATGAAAAGATGAAAACCAAATTTATCAACATAATCTACCCAAGAACCTTCACCCGTGGTATGATTAAAAATTATATGTATTAACCAAAGGGTCATGGCCTCTGACTCATTAACCTGCTGTATGCACTTCAAGAAACAATCGATTATTTCACACTCACTTCTCTGGTGAACCAAATCCTGGCAGACAACGCACGTGGGAAAAGGAGACAACCGTGGCGAAAGTGGCGATTAATGGTATGGGACGTATCGGTCGGGCCGCCCTAAAGATTATCCTGGACGACACCAACCTGGACCTGGTGGCAGTGAATGACCTTATGCCTCTGGACAACCTGGTGTATTTGCTGAAATACGACACTGTTTATGGCCGTTATCACCGCCAGGTGGCCATGCAGGACAGCAACCTGGTTATTGACGGCAAGACCATCAAATTCCTGAGCGTCAAGGATCCGGCCCAGCTCCCCTGGAAGGAGCTGGGTATTGACCTGGTTTTTGAGTCCACCGGCGTGTTCACTAACACCGAGGGTTTACAAAAACATGTCCAGGCCGGCGCCAAATATGTTCTCCTGTCAGCGCCTCCCAAGGATGTGATGTGCACCATTGTGCACGGCGTCACCGAGCCGCCTCCCGGTGAGCAAACCTTTTCCTGTGCCTCCTGCACCACCAACTGCATCGCTCCCGTCGTAGAGATCATTGACCGGCATTTCGGCATCAAGAAGGCTACCATGACCACCATTCATGCCTACACCTCCAGTCAGGCCATCGTGGACGGACCGGCCAAGAAGTGGGCCCGGGGCCGGGCCGGCGCGGCCAACTTTGTGCCCACCAGCACTGGCGCAGCCAAGGCCACCACTGATATCCTGCCGAAACTGAAAGGCAAATTCGACGGCGTCGCCGTCCGGGGCCCCGTGACCTGCGGTTCGATGGCCGACATCGTTATGGTCCTGGAAAAATCCACTTCCGCCGAGGAAGTCAACAATATCCTGCGGCAAGAAGCCGAAAGCCCCCGCTATCAAGGAATTTTGGGCGTCGCGGACTACCCCCTGGTCTCTTCGGATATCATTCAAGATCCCCGGGCCTCGGTGGTGGAACCCAGCATGACCCAGGTGGTGGACGGCGACCTCCTCAAAATCATGACTTGGTATGACAACGAGTGGGGCTATACCAACCAGATGATCCGGGAGGCGATGCGGTTGGTGGGAGGATAATTCCATACCTGCCAATGGTCTGGTAGCGGATACTGTCGACCCCGTCTGCATTCGAGATTTCTTGGAGAGGAATTTGACAGGTTAGCAACGGGATTTTTTAAAAGTCGAAAAAGCTTGCCTAACCTTGATCGTATACAAAAAATGCAGAATCTCCCCTGGCACTGAGGAGGTTCTGCATTATTGTTTAAAACTAGGGAATAAATTGAGGTTGGCCGGACCATTTCGTTTCTCTATTCTTCCATCTCCCTCGGTCTGAACTTCAGGGTTCCGGTAACCTTTCCTTAGTATGCTGTAATTATAATTATTAAGGACATCTTAGAGAGCAGAGGCTTTGCAACGGCTAACTGCTCCTCGAGGTATCCCATGAATTTTCAGCGTGAGTTGTGGACCAGATTTGAGTCAGAGGGCATTCCCATTTACGTGCGGGGTGACCGCCCTTCCTGGTTCGTCCCCACTACCGCCGGCGATCGGATCCTGCAAAATTGGCCCGAATCTGCGGTCAACGGTGATTTTCAAGTGCGGCGCTTTCTCGAGCGGCTCCCCGGGGAGCCTACTCTGCTCGTACCCCGGCCGTGACCAGGTACTCAAGCTCCAGCACCTGCAGGAACTTTGGTTCCACCTCACCAACCACTGCAACCAGGCCTGCCGCCACTGCCTGTTTGCCTCCTCTCCCACCGAACGGGCGGAGCTTGAAGCCCACCGGGTCAAGGACATTGCCGCCCAGGCCGCCGCGCTGGGCTGCCGGGTCTTCACCCTTACCGGCGGGGAACCACTGGTTTACCCGGATTTCGCCGATATTGTTGATTATCTCTTGCACTTTGACCAGGTCCATGTGGTAGTCCTCACCAATGGCACCCTTCTCAAGAATTACGCTCACCAACTAGAACGCTGGCCCGGTGAGCGCTTCCACCTGCAGGTAAGCGTGGACGGCCTGGAGCAGAATCATGATCGCCTGCGGGGTCGGGGAGCTTTCGCCTCTCTGAAGGAAAATCTCACCTGGCTCAAAGCCCAGGGCCGCACCTGCACCCTCTCCATGTGCGTCACCTCGGCAAACTTCAAGGATCTCCCTAACCAGGTGGACCTGGCCAGGGAGGTGGGGGCCGCCAATCTTCACCTCATCTGGTATTTCGTGAGGGGACGGGGCACCTCGGATCAGTTCGTTCCCCCCGAGGCCATCGTTCCCCAGGTGATTGAGGCCGCCCGCCGGGCCGCAGCTTTGGGGATCAGCCTGGACAACCTGGACACCCTGAAATCCCAGGTCTTTGCGCCCTCCGGCACCATCCACGACGGCGCCGGTGGCGGCTGGGAATCCCTGGCGGTGGGCCCGGACGGTTGCGTCTACCCCTCCCCCGCCTTGGTGGGGGTGGAGACCCTGGCCACGGAACTCGTCCCGGACCTGGAAACCGCCTGGAAAGAAAGCCCCATACTCACCGATCTGCGCCGGGCCACTGCCGCGTCTCTCACCACCCCCCTGCGCTTCTTCCTGGGGGGCGGCGATCCGGACCACAGCTATCTCCACGGAGGAACCTTTGTGGGGGACGACCCCTACGTGCCCTTATATGAAAAGCTGGCCCTCTGGCTCATCGCCCGGGAGGCCGCCAAGGAGCCGGACCAGGAACTGCCCACCCTCCGTCTGCGCATGGGGGAAATTCTGGAAAGCTGCGGGCCTCACGGCGCCGTGGCTCTAACCCACAGCAATTGTCTGCTCACTGCCGCTACTGTGGACAGCCGCACTGCGGTGCGGGAGTTTTACCAGAGCGCGGCCCAGGACACCAAGGAAGACATCTTAAACCCGGTGTGCTATCCGGAAGAATTCATCTCTCATATCCCGGAAGCGGCCCGCCTGCGCAGCTATGGCTGCGGTAGTCCCGTCCTGGAGGCGAGGCTGGAGCCCGGGGAGGCTGTCCTGGACCTGGGCTGCGGCACCGGGGTGGAGTGCTTCATCGCTGCCCGCCTGGTGGGTCCGGAAGGCCGGGTCGTCGGGGTGGACATGCTCCCCGCCATGCTGGGCCGGGCTTCCCGGGGCGCAGTGGGAGTGTCCGCCGCCCTGGGATATAGCAATCTGGAATTCAAGCTGGGCTACCTGGAGGATCTGCCCCTCCCGGACGCCAGCATTGACGCCATCCTGTCCAACTGCGTCATCAACCTCTCCAGCCACAAACGGCGCACCTTCCAGGAAGCCTTGCGGGTCCTCAAACCTGGCGGACGGCTGGTGGTAGCCGACGTGGTCACCCCCACGGAACCCGACCCAGCCATCCGGAACGATGACACCCTGAGGGGGGAATGCATCGCCGGCGCCCTCACCGAGAGGGACCTCTTCGCCCTTTTGGAGGAAACCGGCTTCACCGCCTCGAGGGTCTTGAAGCGCTTTCCTTACCGGGTAGTCCAGGGGCACCCCTTTTTTTCCCTGACCTTCGAGGCCCGGAAAGCCGCAACCACCGCAGAAGTTCTGGTCATGTACCGGGGCCCCTTGGCCGCCCTGGTCACCCGGAGCGGCGACCTCCTGCCGGTGGGAGAAGTTCGCCGGGTCAATCGGGGCGACCTGCCCAACGAAACCGAGGATTTCTTAGTTTTTGACGAAACCGGCCGAGCCGTTAATGTGCCTCAAGATTCCTGGAGTTGCTGCCCCCCGACGGCAAGCCCAGGGGACGGCGCCACAGCCTGTTGCCCTCTTCCGGAAGGGGCTAACCCGGTCACTGGGTCCCAACCCCCGCATCCATCTCCGGCGACGGCGCCGTTACGCCACGACTCCGGCTGTCTGGTGTGTGGCGCCCCCCTGGTGTACCGGGAAGTGGAAAGCCCCGTTACCTGTCATTATTGTCAAGCCACCCTCCCTGCCAACGCGGTCTGTGGGCAGGGCCACTTTGTCTGCGATGCCTGCCACACCACCGATGGGCTAGCCGTTATCGAGCACTTCTGTCAGACAACCCAGGAGACGGATCTCCTTACCCTCCTGGACGAGATCCGCCAGCACCCGGCCATCCCCCGCCACGGTCCGGAACACCACATCCTGGTGCCCGCCGTTATCCTGACCGCGTACCGTAACCTGGGAGGAAAGGTGACCCCCGAGATGTTCCGCACCGCCCTGTCCAGGGGCAAGTCGGTGCCCGGCGGGGTTTGCGGCTTTTGGGGGATGTGCGGCGTCGCGGCCGGGGTAGGTATTGCCTTTAGTCTTCTCCTTAAGGCTAATCCCGTCAAGCCTAAAGAACGTCTTCAGGTGCTCAAGGCCGTCCAGACAGTGCTGGGAGAGATGACCTCCCAGGAAGCAGCCCGCTGTTGCCAGCGGGAGTGCTGGCTGGCCCTGCGCCAGGCGGCGGAGCTCTCCCGGGAGCTTCTCCCTATTCCTTTGCGGGCCGAGGCGCCCCTGGTCTGTCGCCAGAGTGGAGATCGCCAGGATTGCCTTCAGTCTGGCTGCCCTTTGTGGTCCGGTCTCATGGCCAATAAGGAAAATTAGATTGGAGGTGTGGTTGCCGTTGTAAGCCTCATCATACCCTTATTCAAATCCCCTTTGACATTTCCCCGGACTTTGCCTTTCGGTTCATGACCAGTCATTCCTCCCCCTTTAGTCGACTTACCCCAGACCGCCATTAGACAGGTCCATCGAGAATCATAAAATCTCCCGCCAACAGTCTGTGGAACCGGGTTATTCCCTTTAAAGTTTTTTTTAATTCTTCCGAAATCGTAATAAACAAAAAATTTTTTGAAAGCTAGGGATAAATTTCTTTACATCCCAGAAAATACCTTATAACATGGGACCCGGTGTAACCTCGGGGGAGGTCTATTCACCTGCATGATAACTATTCTGGGATTATGTTACCGATACAGTCCGGAGCCTCGGTGTAGGGAGAAGTTTGTCCTTGGTTTCTGGCTGCGGTAATTCCAAAAAAATACCTTAAAGGAGGTGGGAGGGTAAGAAACTTGCTAAATTGTTTATGGGACTTTAGGGGGGAGGTAATTATGAGTGTAAAAAGAAAACCTCAAGGTGCTTCAGCCAGTGGGGGTACTGTGGGTGTACTCTTGGCCGGCCTCTTGGCGCTGGTGGTCTCAGGTTTCCTGACCGGTCCGGTGTGGGCGGCGGATCCGTTGGGGCAGATACGGGACCAGGAGATCACCCAGAGTTTGCGGTTGCGGGCCGGGCAGTCCAAGGTCTTGCGGCTGCCCTTTGCCATCACCCGTATTTCCGTGGCCAACCCGGAGGTGGCGGACATCATCCTCACCAGCCCTCGGGAGGTCTACATCAACGGGCTGGCCCCCGGCACCACCAACCTGAGCGTCTGGGGCCGCGGCCGGTTCTCCTCGGCCCGGGTGACGGTGGAGGCCGACGTCAGCCAACTCAAGGAAAACCTGGCCCAGGTGCTCCCCAAAGAGAAAATCGGGGTGATGGCCGCGGATGAGTCCGTGGTGCTCAGCGGCGAGGTCTCCGGACCCGTGGCCCAGCAGACCGCCATGAGTCTGGCGGCCTCTTATGTGGGCGGCAAAAAGGAACGGGTCATCAACCTGCTCAACATCGGCGGGGTGCAGCAGGTGATGTGCGAGGTGCGCCTGGCCGAGATCAACCGCACCGTGGGCCGGCGCATCGGGGTCAACTTCAACATCTTCGACCAATCCGGCCGCAACTTTGGGGTGAGCTTTTTGAACAACCTCACCTCCGTGGAGCAATTCACCCGCAATTTCCTGGGCACCTCGTTTCAATACCTCATCAGCCAGAATGTCAACGCCATCGCCGGCTGGCGCACCGGGACGTTTCTGTGGACCATGTTTTTTGACGCCTTGAAGCAGCAGGGCCTGGGGCGGGTGCTGGCTGAGCCCAATCTGGTGACTACCAGCGGCCAGGAGGCCAGCTTCTTGGCCGGCGGCGAGTTTCCCATTCCCGTGCCCCAGCAGTTCCAGACCATCACTATTGAGTACAAAAAATTCGGGGTGGGGCTGAACTTCACCCCCACGGTGCTGGACAACGACATGATGGCCATGAAGGTGGCCCCGGAAGTCTCGGAGCTGGACTTCACCCAGGCGGTCCAGATCGCCAGCTTTTTAGTGCCGGCCCTGAGGGTGCGGCGCCTGGCCACCCACGTGGAAGTCAAAGACGGGCAGACCTTCGCCCTGGCGGGGCTCTTGTCCGATAACCACCGCAACATCATCACCAAGTTTCCGCTGCTGGGGTCCATCCCCATCCTGGGGACCCTGTTCCGCTCCAGCGAATTTCAGAAGTCGGAAACCGAGTTGGTGGTGCTGGTGACCCCCCACCTGGTAAAGCCCATGGCCCAGGGGGTGGCGCGGCTGCCCACCGACGTCTACGTGGAGCCCAACGAGGTGGAGTTTTACCTGCTGGGCTGCCTGGAGGGCAAGGGCAAGAGGAAAAAGAGGAACCCTGCGCCGCCGGCGAATGTGCCCCAGGACTTTGGGCGCCAGCCGGTGAAGTAAAGGAGGCCTGAGATGCAACGCACCACAGGATGGATGACAAGGTGGGGCCTGGCCCTGGGACTGGCGGCTTGGCTCCTGGCGGGCCTCCTGGGCTGCTGCGGCCATCATACCCAGCGAGACTACGGGCGCTCGGTGACCCACAACCTGGCCGCCCAACTGGTCAACCCTGAAGCCGGCCAGAAGGTTGAGGTGAGCCGGGGACAAACCCCCGAGGCCGCGGTCAACGCCTACGACAAATACAACAAAAGCTTCAAGCCCGAAACTAAGGGCGGCCTCTTGCCGTCGCTCACTGGCGCCGGCGTCGCCCAATGAGGGGTGCCCCAAGGAGGTCTTGCGAACCATGCTGCCAGAGATGCTGTTGGTTAGGGTCGGCTCTCTGGAGGTAAAATTATTTTAACCCTGGCGCAGCTCAAGGGCGGTCTTTGATATCGCCGTCTCTGGTCTCTCGAGACTTGAAACATCTTCTTGAGAATGACGGAGAAGGCAAGGGGGGAGGAAATGGACCGTAAAGAAAGTGCTGCGGGCTCTTTGAGCCTAAACTATGTCGTTACCCAGGTGCTGCCAGTCCCGCTACTCATGGGCCTGGTGCTGCTGTTGGCGCTCCTGCCGGGATGCAAGCCGCAGGGCAGCTCGCCGCGCAAGTTTAGCCAGCAGATTCGTCCGGCTACAAACACAGACCGGCTGGTGCAAAACGCCGCTTATCTCAAAAAGTCCGGACGGGTAGAACTGGCGGTGAAGGAACTGGAGGAGGCGCATCTCCAGGAACCGGAGAACCTGGAACTCCTGGATATCCTCATTCAGTGCTACGAAGAATTGGGACACTTCGACCGGGCCCAGGAGCTTTACGAAGAGGCCTTGTCCCGGGCCGGTCACCATCCGGCTTTAGAAAACAACCGCTGCTATTCGCTGTACCTCCAAGGCCGCTTGGGCCAAGCCGAGTCCTGCTTCCGGAAGGTCCTGGCCCGTCAGCCGGAAAACCAGACGGCCCGGAACAACCTGGGCCTGGTGCTGGTTCGCCAGGGGCGGGAAACTGAGGCCTTGGCCATGTGGCGGGAGGCCTTGAACGATGCCGAAGCCCGGCAGCGCCTGGGAAAGGCGATGGCCGCCCTGGGCAAAGAAGTGCCGCCCAGTTTGGCGGGCTCGGTTCCACCTTCTGCCGAACAGCAAGCTGCTGCTGCCGACAATTCTGCAGCATCTTCACCATCAGTGGTCCCAGGGCGTCAAGGCCCCCTTTCGCAACTCCCGGGGGATGAACAACACCAACCGCCCCTTCAGGCGAAAGCAACTCCCTCCCCTCCCCTTTCTTCACGAGGGGACACAGTTACAAACACACCTGGCAGCCCTGACTTACCCTCTTCTTCTCCCGCGGAACCGTCCTTGTCCAAGTCAGTTCCCGCTCCACCAGGAAAAGCCGGGGCCTCGGCCCACGCCCAAAAGGAACCACCTGCTGCACCTGCAGCAATATCCAGGGGCCAAAAGAATACGGTAATCAAAACCCCGAAGTTGACGGCCCTGGAACTGCATGGAACGGAGATTGAACTGCAAAACGGCAACGGCATCCATGACCGCGCCAGGGAATTAAGAAGCCTCCTGTTCCTCGAGGGTTTTACCGTGGTGGGCATCGGCAACCACATAGACTTTGGTCTCGAGGAGACAATCATCTCTTACCGGCCTGAAGCAAAGCGGGTGGCTCAGGTTCTGTCCGAGAAGTATTTCCCGGGAGCAAAACTCAAGGAAGGGGGCAAAGTTTCCCAGGTGGCGGACATTCGGGTGTCCTTAGGCCGGGACCGGCTGGCCGACCTGGGTATAATCCGCGTGCATCTCGCAACTTATGCTGCTAGTGGGATTGACCCTTTTTCTGGCTCGTTTACGGTGGCGACGGAACCCTCGGAAAAAGTTATTAAGGCAGAAGCGACTCCCCCCACGGCCAATCCACCTATTTATCTTACCGCCCAAGAACTCAATCAGGTGCGCATTGAACTGAAAAACGGCACCGGTTTCTACCACCAGGCTCGAGAATGGAGAAGCCGTCTATTCCTCGAGGGCTTTACCGTGGTGGACATCGGCAACCACATTGATTTTGGCCTCCAGGAGACAGTCATCGCTTACCGGCCGGAAGCAAAGCGGGTGGCTCAGGCTCTGTCCCAGAAGTTTTTCCCCGGGGCAAAACTCGAAGAAGACATTATGCTTTCTCCAATATCGGATGTTCGAGTGGCTCTGGGCCGAGACCTAATTTTGGGTCAGGAGCAATTGGCCCTGGCGGGTCCTTAAGACCCTTCACCTTGGGGTAAACCGGCCTATTAACCTCCCTAAAGCTTCACAAACTGCCAGGCCCCGGCAAATCCGGGGCCTTTTTTCCCAGCTCTTCTTTTTCCTTTGCTGAGAATTCCTTAGAAACTAAGGGAAACTACGCCGTCATTGAAGACGGCTAGCCTTTGCAGGCAGACCGGGTGCTGCTCCACCTTCTCCAGCCGGTCACCTTACTTGGTGGGCTGACGGGTGACCAGCCAGCGCTCGAAGACTCGCCAGAACATGGCTCCCAGTTCCTGGGCCTCAGCTTCGCTGAATTCTTTAGGGTCGAGCATTACTGCCCCTTCCATGCCCTCTCCCATGAACATTACCGCGACCCGGCCGTCTTCTCCCCGTCCTACCTGTACTGCCCCTTCCGGCACCTCCACTTTCATGCTCACTCCTCCTCTGAGCCTGATATCAGCCAGGCCTCCTGGTTCTTCGGTTGAAAATCATAGATTTGAAACTCCAGTCCCCCTTTCCAGTTTGCCTCCTTTGAAGATGAGGGTCTCTGCCGCTATTCTCCCTTTCCCAGCGGTTTTCTTTCCTTCACCCGAGGAATGGCACGGACACAGTCATGCTGGGATCGAAGCTCAAAGGGCGGGAATATCTCGAGCCCCCGAGTTTTCAGCTTTCTTAAGGATACCCTTATCAACTGGAGAATAATAGTAAACCAGTGATAAACATGATATTAGTTAGGAAAAAATCGGGAAAGCCCTATGATGCAAAATCAAAGTGCTCGGAAAAAGGCCTTTATCGTCCTGGCTACCCTGGTTATGGTCTTCTCCTTGTGCACCTGCGCCAGCATGGAAGACAAACGGGACAAGTTCATGGCCCAGGGGAAAGCCTCCTTTGAAAAAGGTGATTTCATTACCGCCAGGCTGCACTTTAAAAATGCCCTGCAATTGGATCAAAAATTTGCTGAGGGCTATCTGTGGCTGGGAAAAACGGAACTGCGTCTGAAAAACCCCCGGGGGGCGTTCGGGGCATTCTCGAAAGCGGTGGAACTCAACCCTGACCTGTTTGAAGCTCAGGTCTTATTGGGTAATTTATACCTCCTCGGTAAAAGGGCGGACGAGGCCGACTCTAAGGCAAACGTGGTCCTGGAAAAAGAGCCGAACAATACCCAGGCCTTAATGCTATCAGCCGGTGTGGCTCTGGCCCGGGAGCAGCCGCAGCAAGCCCTGGAAATCCTGAAAAAGATTCGGTCCTTGGACTCCCACAAGGTCGAAGCTTACCTGATGCAATCGACCATTGAGTTTCGCCAGAAAAAGCCGGAAGCTGCCGCCGCCACGCTGGATGAAGGCATCGCCGCCAATCCCCAGGCCCTGGTGCTGTACCTGGCCCGAGCCCGCCTGGCCGAACAGCAAAAACAGTTGGACCAGGCCGAAACTATCCTGAAAAAAGCTGAGGGAATTGCCCCCAAGGATATCAAGCTTCAGGATGAATTGGTCCGCCTTTACATCCTCAAAAAACAATGGGGCAGGGTGGAGGAGGCCTTGCGCCGTAAAACGGCCCTGGAACCGGATGAGGAAGCCCACGTAAGTGCATTGGCCCGTTTCCTGAGCGACCGGGGCCAGTCTGACGAGGGATTAAAGGTTCTCCAGGACTTTATTGCTAAACATCCTCAGAACAACCAGGCCAAGTTCAATTTGGCTAACTTCTACCTGTCCCAACGGAAATTCGGCCCGGGTGAACGGGTGCTGCAGGAAATAATAACCAACAACCCCACCGGCCCCCTCGGCATTCAAGCCAAGGGGCAACTGGCCGTCCTGCGCCTGGCCCAGGGACGCCGGGATGAGACGGAAAAGCTCGTAGATGAAATTCTCAAAGACAATCCGAAGGACATGACAGCCCTGAAGCTCCAGGGTCTCATCGCTCTGACGAAAAAAGACGGCTTAAAAGCAGTGAGCAACTTCAGAATCCTCACCCAGGATCAGCCTCAGAACCACGAAAACTGGCTGCTGTTGGCCCGGGCCCACCAGATTAATAAGGAAACGCAACTCGCCAAGGAAGCCGGCAAAAAGGCCCTGGACATAAAACCTGATTATTCGGAGGCCAGGGGCTTCCTCTATGGCATCTACCTCCAGAACAAGGAGTATGATGACCTCATCAGGCTTATTAAGGATTTTCTGCGGGCTAATGAAAAGGACGTGGCTAATTGGGGCGCTTTGGGCGATGTCTATCTTCGCCAGGGAGATGACAAAGAGGCCCGGAAAGCCTACCAAAAGATGATCGACCTGGAGCCTCAGAACCCCCAGGGTTATGTCAGAATGGCCTTGTTAAGCCGAAAAAATAAGCAGTCGGAGGCGGCCGCCCAATATCTGGAAACTGCGCTCAAACAGAATCCCAATTATCACCCCGCCTTACGCCTCCTGTTGGCTCTGCACCATGAGCAAAAGCAGCCGGCCAAGGTTCTGGAGGCGGCCCGCGCCGCGGTGGCTAAAGCCCCCAAAAATGCCGAAATCCGCCAGATTCTGGGAGAAGTGCTGTTAGCTCAAAACCAACCAGAAGCCGCAGCTGCCGCTTTGGAAGAGGCTTTGACCCTGAACCCCAACGACCCCGCGGCCCTGGGATTGTTAATTCGAGCGTACAATGGGTTGCCTGACAAGGCCAAGATGACACAAAAGTTGGAGCAGAAAGCGGAGGACCCCCAGGCTCCCTTCTTTTATGCCCTGGCCCTGGCCCAAATCTATGAACGTCAACGGGAGGGCGACAAGGCTATAGCTCTTTATAACCGTCTCCTGGAACGGCGAGTGGCCCCCGTGGTGGTGAAAAACAACCTGGCCTACCTTCTGGCGGAATACCAGCCCACCCCCGAGAACCTGGCCCGGGCCCAGAAAATAGCCACCGAAATCCTGGATAATAACCCGGAGGACCCTCGCCTGCTCGATACTGTCGGTTGGATTTATTGTCGGCAAAAGAACTACGCCGAGGCCAAAAAATATCTGGGTAAGGCGGTGGACAAGGCCCCCAACCACCCGGTGCTGCAATATCACCTGGGTTTTTGCACCGCTAAACTGGGAGATACCGCGGCCGCCCGCACGGCCCTGGAGAAAGCTCTGGCCGCCAAGAATGGCTTCCCTGAACGGGAGGCGGCCGAAAAGCTTCTTCAAAGTCTTCCCGCTTCGGGAAAGTAACTACTCTAAGTCTCAAGTCTCATTTCACCAAGAAGGCCCTGCCAGGTCACTGGGAGGGCCTTTGGTTTGTCCTGCAAAGAAATCGTCTCAGCACCCCGAAAGATCTTTCTGCACCATCCCATTAAGGATATTTGTTTCTTCAAAGATTTTTTTATTATTTGATAAAACCTTTCCCATTTTCAAAGATACCATTATCTCTTGATAATTTCCTTTAAAGTACCTATCTCTGGCTCACCCTGCGCTGTTTCATGTCTACTGGACGAAACGTAAGGCTCTAACTGACAAAATCAGGGAAAAATCAGCACCCGGAGCCCGGAAGCACATAAATAACCTGGGAAATGATTGTGGCAATACTTAAAAAAATATTAATGGAAACCATCGATTCTGCCGATAATAAAGAGGGAAAACTGTGTTGGCATTGAAGTTGCAAAATTTATTGTAACCTTAAAAAGCTTTGGCAAGATATTCCAGTGCCTCAAGGATAAACGGAGGAATTTGTCAATGGCTGTGCGGAAGTGGCAATTTGGGTTGATACTTGCTGGGTTGCTTCTCTTTCCGACCTCGGCTCTGCCATATACCCATACTTTCACCGGGA
Source organism: uncultured delta proteobacterium (assembly GCA_963709285.1). GTDB lineage: Bacteria > Desulfobacterota > Desulfobaccia > Desulfobaccales > 0-14-0-80-60-11 > JBGSLA01. The sequence continues at coordinate 46,547 of CAVPVR010000003.1, forward strand.
CCTACGGGTATTACAACTCTTATCCAGGGCCAGACCCCATTGATTACCTTGAGGTTTTCATTACGGACGGGCCGGTGACCTTTGAAGACCCGGGATTGATCAACTACGGCAGTCAGTTTAACGGCTGGACCGGCCACATGGTCAATTCAACCTATGCCATTGGCACCTCCACCAACCCAGACAGCACTGTCGGGTTTGACATGGCTTATGCCACCAATGGTCAACCCTTCACCCTGGACATCAATTATTTCCTCGGCGATCAACTTATGCTCCACGAACGGTATACGGTAACCGGACGCCAAAGCTACACGGATTATGTGGCAGATGACAATCAATATCATACGCCCATTCCCGCTTCCGCCCTTCTTCTGGGTACCGGCCTGCTGGGTTTAAGCCTCCTGGGTTTCCGGAGAAAAAGGGAATTGTAAATACCCTTGACCTAAAAAACCGGGGCAGGGCATAATAGCCCTGCCTTTTGACCTGCTCCCCTACCCTCCGCTTTTTGCACCTTCAGTCTCTTGAAGTCGTCCCCCCAGGTTTTTATAAGGACTCTATAGTTAACACCGTCAACAAATTCGTGTAGCCACACTTCAAGCAAAAACTTATTTCATGAGTTATTTTGTCCATCCGGCTGCTGTACAAACTAACGGCGCCGCTTTGACAGAGCCCATATTTTTTACACTTCGGACAGTGCGCCGCGGCTTTATAACAATACCGGATGAGCAGACTTTCCGTCAGGTCTGCCGTGCTTTTTAAAAATTTTTTTACTTCCAGTGGCTTGAGATTGTGGCGGAATTCTTCCATGTTTCCCGGTTATCCTAAATTATTCTCTTATAGATTTAAACGGGCCATAATTCAAGTTGCCTGTGCCTTCCTTGGCAGATTGCTGGATTACTCACTTCGTCCCCAGTCTTTGTCTGGGGCTCGCTTCCCCGCGGGCCGCGGTGTATACTTTTAGTCGATCATGAATCAAGAATTACCAGAAAAAGAGCGACAGCCCTCGGGAGAAAGTCCTCAGAGGGACGTCCCCACCGGTAAGGGCCGTCAAGGCGTCCCGGAGCCTCACATTGGGCAGCCGGCCCACTGGAGCATCACGGAAGAATTGGCCGGTGACCGCAACCGCATGGCCTCCGAGCGCACCCTTATGGGCTGGATCCGAACCTCCCTCGCCCTGATCGGCTTCGGCTTCGGCCTGGCCAAGTTCTTCGAATTCCTGCAGACGTATCAACCCCAAAAGGCCAGCCAGCTGGGTAATTCGCCGATCTATATCGGCCAGTTTCTGTTGTGCCTGGGTACGTTCTTGATTCTCATTGCGGCCATCGATCACTGGCGACGGCTGAGGCTTATCGCGCGGGGGGATGTTTTTACCCATCCACGCTGGTCGCTGGGGCTTGTGGTCGCGTTCATCCTCTTCACCTTGGGAATCATCGCTCTGGTCGATTTTTTTTACAAGTTTCTCTGAGAGCGACCGATGAAGCCCGCCTTTTTTCCGAAAATGCCGCCCGGGCCGCGCCACCCAGAACCACTATACCTAGCGTCATAACTATTTAGAAATAAGTTCTTTTTTTCCTAATGCATCACTGTCCACATTGTCACCCTGAGCCGCAGGCGAAGGGTCTCTTGATTACCGCTAAAGACGAGATTCTTCGCCACCTGCGGCGGCTCATAATGACAAAAGGTGAACATTGTTGTACCTGTCCATAAATTAATGACGCTGTGTATAAATAACTTCGGGGTAAACAAAATTACCGAGACCGCGGCACTTTAGGGTACCATGCATCTCCCCTCATTTCCCCTTCTGGTCTGTGGGTGCCCGGCCACAGTGGGGCGTCAGTTGTCGGGCGAGTCTCACGCGCCAGGAATCGGAATTAACTGAGAACATAACGGCAGCATTGGTGCGTCAGACGCACCCTACATATGCGTCTGGAGAAATGGAAAACCGCCACCCTCGGCGGTTCCCCCCTCCCCTTGGGCACCGGCCTCCTGGGCCGGCGGCGCAAAAGCAGCTAACACCCCCATCCCCTGAAAATAACAGGCAGGGCCGCGGCGGCCCTGCCTTTTTTTATCCCCTGGTAAGCCCGGGTAAGGGGGCGTCCCTTACCTGTGCTGGCCTGGTCAGTACTAACAACTTGAGATCCCTGACCACGGCATCAATTTAAAACGGTAAGCCCCTGATCTCGCGGTTACCACATGGGGCCATAGAAACCCCACATATCCCAATCCATGGCCTCTTCCTCATTCATCTCAGCCGCCATATACTCCTCCCGGGCCATCCTTTGCTGAGCCGCCAACTGCTGGTAGCGCTGGTAGTTCTGGGCGTTGCCCACGTAGAGTTGCCCGCTCTTGGCGTTGGCAAAAGTATAGTAAACTCTGCCATTTTTCTGGTGGGGCACAAGTTTCTGCTGGGTCAGGCTCTGCAAATGGGCCGCCTTCTCGGGGCTGTCAGCCATTTTCATCTGGAACCCGGCGGCCGAGAGCAAGTTTTCCTTGGATTGGGCCTGCATGCCGCCGCAGCTGGTCAAGCTGAAGGCCACCGCCACGATCATCGCCAAACTTACCAACCAGACACTTCGTTGCATAGTCGCCACTCCTTTCGCGGTGCATCTTTTTATCCTGGCCAACGCGGCCCTTTGGCCTTCTGCACCTGCAGGCGTCAGGTCCAGGGTCAATGAAAAAAGGGAATTAAAAAATTCGAGAGTGTTATCCTAAGATAGCTGATAATAATTTCATGAGTTACTGAATCCTGGTTCCCAAGCTCCTGCTTGGGAACCTCCATGTCTGCCAAGCTCCCGCTTGGCTAAAAAAATCACGTAATTTCAGGAGATTGTACGTAACCTCAAGATGTCCCCAAGCAAAGCTTGGGCTGAAAATTGCGTTCCCAAGCAGGAGCTTGGGAACGAGAAATGAAGCCACCCATCGCCGGATGTATCTTAGGGCAACACTCCCAAAAATTCTACCTTTTTTAGAGGATGAATCAAAACATTTCCACCATACAAGGCTCCTGCCGGGCTGCCCCAGCCAAAAGCTTACCAAGTAGTTCAAGAAATGCTGATATACTTAAAGCTACCTAATCTGATAGTAGGCCTGGTGATTATCTGAAAATCGACTCTTGATCACCGAAAAGGGATGACATGAAGCTCTTGATCATTGGCGCCTCTCGCGGGATTGGCCTGCAACTCCTCGAACAGGCCTTGCAGGCCGGACATGTGGTTACCGCTTTCGCCCGCCATCTTCAAAAAATACCCCAGCCGCAGGAAGGGCTCAGGCTGATAGCGGGGGATATTCTCGAGGGGCCACAGGTCAAGCAGGCCGTGGCGGGACAGGAGGCCGTCTGCCTCACCATTGGGGTGGGGGTGACCTGGAAACCGGTGACGGTCTTTTCCCAGGGGACCAAGAATGTGTTGGCCGCCATGGCAGAGTACGGGGTGAAGCGCCTGGTCTGCGTCACCGGCATCGGGGCTGGGGACAGCAAGGGTCACGGCGGCTTGCTCTATGACCAGGTGTTCAAACCCCTGCTGCTGAAAACCATTTACGCCGACAAGGACCGGCAGGAAGCCTTGATCCGGGCCAGCGAGGCGGAGTGGACCATCGTCCGCCCCGGCTTTCTCACCAACGGCCCCCTGACCGGGAAATACCGGGTGATCACCGACCTGAGAGGCGTTACGGCCGGCAAGATCTCCCGGGCCGACGTGGCTCACTTTATGCTGGCCGAACTGGCGGCGAATCTCTACCTCAGGCAGGCGATCCTGCTAACCTATTGAGGGGATGGAAATCCTACAATTCACAAATCCTTCCCGGAAAGTTCAAGGTTCAAAGTTCAAGGTTGATAAGCTTGGCACATGAACAACTTCCTTGAAAAGTTCCTGGAAATCCTTAGGCTCACACCGCCGGGGGCGGCGGCGCTACATCTCTTGATTTAGGGGGAGCCAAAATCTCATGAACAACTGCCTGAAAAGCTGGCTTCTGGCAGCTTGGACCCTGGCACTGGTCATGGTGATGTGCCCCCGGGACGGCCTCGCGGCGCCGCGGTCAGACCCCCAGAAGAAACAAGCTGTCTACCAAATGTACGCCGGCTACAAGCAAGACTTTCCAGAAGTGACCGACATCACTCCCCGGGAGGCCATGGGGCTGTTGGCTCAGAAAAAGAAGGTGGTGTTGGTGGACGTCCGCAGCCCGGAGGAACAGCAGATATCGATGCTGCCCGGCGCGGTGACCCGGGAGGAGTTCCTCCGCCATCTTGACAGATATCGGGACCACGTTATCATCGGTTATTGCACCATCAGTTACCGCAGCGGCAAGCTGGCCCAGGACTTGCGTAAACAAGGAATCACCATGCTCAATCTACAAGGGGGCCTGCTGGCCTGGCTCCACGAAGGCGGTCGGGTCTATTCTCAGGGTGTCGAGACCGACAAGGTTCATGTGTATGGTAAAAAATGGGACCTGGCCCCGGCCCGCTATCAAACGGTGCGGTATGGCATGACCCTGTGGTAATTGTGGAGCTGACCTGACCTTACTTTTTCTCCCATACCTTTTGGAGAAATTGATCCCGGCCGGAATTAGTCCGGTAAGACTTGTACCTGGTTGGTTGCTCTTTGGAGAAGTTCTGATGATAATCCTCAGCCGGGTAGAACTTGGAAAACTTGATAATTTCTGTGGCGATGGGCTTCTGGAAGCGTCCTGAATGTTCCAGGGCTGCTTTGGACTCTTCGGCCAGACGCTTCTGCTCATCATCGTGGTAAAAAATGGCTGGGCGGTAGTGCGGCCCTCGGTCCACGAACTGTCCCCCGGCATCAGTGGGGTCCACGAGCCGCCAAAAGTGGTCCAGCAGTTCCTGGTAGGAAATCTTTTGAGGATCATAGAACACTTGCACCGCCTCCACATGCCCTCTGTTGGCGTAATTTTCATAGGTGGGATTTTCCTGGCTGCCGCCGGTATACCCGGAAATCACCTTTACGACCCCAGGGATTTTCTCAAAATCCGCTTCCACACACCAGAAGCAGCCGCCCGCAAGGGTGGCCACCGATACATTTGCGGTTTCCACCATGGTATCGCTTCCTCCTAAATTTTTGCTGGGGTTTTGAGTGGCGGCCGGAACCTCCTGGGCCCAGGTCCCGGCAACGAGAAACACGGTGATTAAGAAAATTTTGATCATGTTTTAAACTCTCTTTAACGCGGAGATTGGCGATCTCACGTCGCCAAACAATATCTCAGAGCATACCCAAAAAATGGGTCTGAATTTGGTAAAATCAAGTTGCCCTTAAATAGGAGGACAAGTGAACGATGACAACCAATACCCGCTCGGCCCAAGAATCCGTCTGGGATTATCCCAGGCCACCACGGGTTGAGAACACCAACAGGCGAGTGCAAGTAATTTTTCAGGGAGAGACCATTGCTGAGTCCCGCCGGGCCAAGCGTGTCCTGGAGACCAGCCACCCGCCGGTTTATTACCTTCCTCCTGAGGATGTCCGACAGGAATTCCTGCACCCCTCTTCCCGCACTTCGTTTTGCGAGTTTAAAGGTGTGGCCCATTACTGGACGGTGCGGGTAGGCGAGCGGGAAGCCCCCAACGCCGCCTGGAGTTACCCCCGGCCCAGCCAGGCCTATGAAGCCATTCGCGATCATCTGGCCTTCTATCCCGGTGCCATGGATGCCTGCTTGGTGTTGGCTCACGATATCACGGAAATCCGGCCGGGCGAGCACAAGGGTCCAGCTTTTCAAAAAGGGCATATTATTCAAGAGGCTGACATTTGTCACCTGCAGAGATTGGGCAAGCGTCATGTCTATGCCATTGATGTCCAGCCGGGATTTCTGCACGAAGATGAGGCAGCCCAAAGATTGGCTCGGGCGTTTTGCGGGCCAGGTGTCAGTTGGCAAGGCAAGCCCCGGGAAGGGAAACTCAATCTCATCGCCACCAGAGATGGCCTGCTCAAGGTGGACAGAACTTCGGTGATTCGGATAAATATGCTCGCTGAGGTGATGTGCGCTACCCGTCACACCAATACGGTGGTCACGAGTGGGGAGGCAGTGGCGGCTGTCCGGGCCATACCCCTGATCATCCGGTCCCAGGTGATTGAGAAAGCAGAACGGCTGGTTAGAAAACATCAGGGCCTGGTGCGGGTCAAGCCCCTGAAAAAAGCTCAGGTCGGGATCGTTGACCTGCCCCCATTAGTTGTACCAAGTTTTAAGTTAGGATGGGGTTCAAGTCAAGCCAGAGATCCTGGCGGAGCTGAGCGGAGCCAGGATCTCTGGGAATCGGCCGTATGGCCTCAGGTGCGGGTGGCCGATAACCCAAAGCACTATGAGGCCTGATCGTGTTGTATTCTTGCCGCCAACGCTCGATCAGAATCTGGGCTTCCTTCAGGGTATAGAAGATCTCCCCATTGAGCAGCTCATCCCGCAGCTTCCCGTTGAAGCTCTCGTTGTAGCCGTTCTCCCAGGGGCTGCCTGGCTCGATGTACAGCGTCTTTACCCCAATCCGGCCTAACCACCCCCGGACTGCTTTGGCGGTAAATTCCGGCCCGTTGTCTGACCGGATATAGTCTGGCGGGCGCCGGGACACAAACAGCTCGGTCAACCGATACAACACCGCATCAGCACCCAAACGCCGGGACACTTCGATGGCCAGACATTCCCTGGTGTACTCATCAATGATGGTGAGCAGGCGAAACGCCTTGCCATCGTGGGTCCGTGCCATCACAAAGTCGTAGGACCAAACATGGTTCGGCCAGCAGGGCCGCAGCCGGATGCAAGAGCCATTGGTCAACCACAATCTGCCCCGCTTCGGCTGCTTCCGGGGCACCTTCAGCCCTTCCTGGCGCCAGATTCGTTCCAGTCTCTTATGGTTCACCACCCAGCCGTCACTTCGCAGCAGCGCCAGGATGCGACGATAGCCGTAACGCCCATACTGGGTGGCATAGCTTATGATGGCTGCCGTCAGCCCTGCCTCGTCATCCACTACCTTCGGGTGATACCGCTGGGTCCCCCGGCAGTGACCGATCACCTGACAAACCCGGCGCTCCGATACCCGGAGAACTCCCCGCACCTGCACCACACAGGCACGGCGTCGGGCAGGGCTTAGAAGTTTCCCTTGACTGCTTCCTGCAAAATCAGCTTGTCCAGAGTGAGTTCAGCCACCGCTCGCTTGAGACGGGCGTTCTCTTGCTCCAGGGCCTTCAGCCGCTTGGCCTGCTCGATCTTTAACCCCCCATACTCCCGGCGCCAGCGATAGAGGGTCTGTTCCACAATACCCAGAGACCGGCAGACCTGGCCCACTGTCTGCCCCTGGGCCATGGCCACCTCAGCCTCCCGCAACATCCCGATTATTTGTTCCGGACTGTAACGCTTCCTGCCCATCTTCCTGCCTCCCTTTCGTCCATCACTCTAACTTAACATGTGGACTAGTTTTTGGGGGGCAGGTCAGTCTTAGAAGATGGGAGCCGAATTATTTCGGGAACAGGATTTATGAAGGGCATGGGGATGTATCGTAGTGGAGCATTATCTACTCGTCGCAAAGACACTCCTGATGGTGCACAAATGCCACTTTTTATGGCATATAAAAACCTAAAACCTTTTATTTCCGATGAGTTGAATGAAGTGCTCAGTATTCCTGTTGAGTATCTACCCATAAAAGGAAGTAGGGTACAAAGAGGACTTAAGGCAGAAGCCATTCCAAAAGTCTGTGAAGTTTGGCTAAAGGCCAAAGATGCTGGCGTTTTAAAAGAAACGCAACTAATTATCGCCGCCAAATGCGACATCATAGTTAGGGCTCTTGCTCATGTCGGCATAATTGCTCTTGTTGATGAGGCCACCGGATACCAGTATGATCGTGACCGCTATGAACTATTTAAAATTCTCGATGCTTACATTGCTAAGGAACTCTTGCCCTGGGCCAAGCGATTCCCTGATGAATACTATCAAGAGCTTTTTCGCTTGCGTGGCTGGCGTTATAGTCCATTATCTGTGGCCCGCCCTCAATATGTTGGCAAACTTACCAATGAACTGATCTATGATCGTCTGCCGCCAGGAGTGAAAGAAGAACTCCAGCGCAAGAATCCCATTACCGAAAAGAGGTGGCGCAGACATCGGCATCATCAATTTCTTACCATTAATCTTGGGGTTCCACATCTTGAAAATCTTCTTGTTGCTGTCATAGCTCTTATGAGAGCTTCCCCGAACTGGTCAACCTTCAAGCGTCTATTCGTCCGTGCTTTCCCAAAGCCGGGGATCAGTTACCGCTTGACCTTAACCATTCAAATGATTAGTTGCTCTATTGAGGACCAACAAATTCTCCAAAATACAAGTCACTCGGATACTTGAACATCGGTTTTTTTTTGGGAGATATTTCTGGACGATCAAAATTAATTTTTTGTATAATTCCACCCGATTGTGGCCCGACTGATCCAAAGAAATATCCATTGCCTTTGGCATCAATAAGTTTACCTTGAAATTGTACTCGATCTTCCAATAACTTAACCTGGAGAACTATATCTCCTGTAGGGTCACGAACTTCTAATGCGTTTTTAGAATAATTACGGTCCCATGTATTTGGAGGTGGAGCAACTTTCCAATCATTATTAACAATTTCAACAATTATATTGCCAGTTTTGTCTCTAATTTTAGCCGTCAACATTAGTTGTTTATCTTCTATCACAATTATAAGATTATTAACCTCAAGCATCGAAAACAAAGGAAAACCTTTTGGACCAGCATATTCAATAATTGCACCAGAATTTCCTAATTCAACTTTGGGGTAAATATGGTTTTTTGAAGAAAGAACTATCTTCTTTTCTGCTTTAAGGGTTCCGGCATATGCTTTCTTGGCTTCTATTCGTTTTTGATATTCCTCTCTATTTTGTACTATTCCAATCAATGTAGCCCAGCCTGCTCCAATAATGCTGCACGTTATAAATGCTGTCAATATTCTCATTCCCATTGACCATCTATCAGAGATTAACCACACACCAATAATAATAACAACCAAAAGCAACGCAAGAGAATAACATACTTTAGCAATTTGATAATCTAAATGCGTCGGTCCCATAGAACTTAATCCATAACCAATAAGGGCCAAAACCAATGCACCAATACCCAAATTAAAAATGGTTTCCAACATGGCACAATCCTCCATACTGATTGCGCCATCATGCCAAATCTTCTATAATTGGTCAAGAATTTTAAAAGCACAATTCCTACCTTAATCTGGGACATTCCGTATGATTAAACCTACCGAAATTATTGAAGCCGCGTATAACGACAGCCAGGGAGTTACCTCGGAGTTCAATAAAAACATTTTGCGCAATATCAATCGCTCCCTGAATGCCGACTTCAATCTCGCTGATTTTGAACATCTTGCCGTTTTTGTTGAAGAAAAGGAACGGGTCGAGATGCACTTGCGGGCGAAATGTCAGACTACGGCCCGGATTTCTGATCTCGATTTATCAGTAGCTTGCCGACCCGGTGAGACCATCCATACCGAGATATGCAAAAAGTTCAGCCGGGAAAACGCCAATAAGGACTTTCATAAGGCTGGCTTGGTGGCCACCAGGTGGTTTACTGACCCAGAGGGTTGGTTTTCCCTGGTTATGCTCAGAAAAGCAGGGGTTGAAATAGTGGGCACCGATTTCCAAAGAATGGAGGGTCCTGAAAATGAAGGCCATCTGGAAGAAGGCAATATTAGCCGAAAGCAATGATACCGTCGTGGTTGAGGGAAATCACTATTTCCCGCCTGATGCCGTCAACAAGAAATATCTGAAAGAGAGTGACTACCATACCACCTGTGGCTGGAAGGGTCAGGCCAGTTATTATCATATTGAGGTCGAGGGAGAGGAGAATAAAGATGCTGCCTGGTACTATCCTGACCCGAAAGAGGCGGCCAAGAATATCAAGCATCATGTCGCTTTCCGGAGGGGTATCGACGTGGTGGAATAAGGGAACCGATTAAATTCGCTGTACTTTCTGAGGATTATCTTTTCTTAAAATCTATCCCTGGCACTCGAGGGAAAAATCGTCCAAATTCCCCTGTCTTGCTGAGGACTTGTCGGTGCTCTCGGGAAATGCAAGAAGCATTGAGCTAACTACCAGGAAGCTCAGCCCTCAGGAAGAGCTGTACCCGGGTGCCCTTTTCCGGTTCACTCTCAATGGTGATCTTACCATGGTGGGCTTCGATGATCTTTTGCGAAATGGTCAGCCCCAGGCCGCTGCCCTTGGGCTTGGTGGAATAAAAAGGCTGGAAAATCTTGTCGAGGACGTCGGGTGGGATGCCTACGCCGGTATCGGCAAATTCCGCCACCACACCCTCTGGCTGTTTCTTGGTGGAGATGGTAAGAGTTCCTCCCTCTCCCATGGCCTCTATACCATTCTTGGCGAGATTCAGAATTACCTGACGCATGTGCAAGACATCAAACATAATCAGGGGGAGGTCCGGATCCAGATCCAATGCCAACTGGATGCCACTTTCGCGCAGGCTCGGCTCCAAACGCTGGCAAAGCTCTTGTATCAGGGCGTTGAAATCTCCTGCCTGCAGGTGGGGCTCAGATAATTTGGCATAGCTTCCCACCTCAACGAGAAAGTCCTCTAACCTCTTGACTTCATCCACGATAATCTGGAGCTTTTCTTGACTTTTTTGGGGGTCCTGCGCCACATCTTTCAGAACTTGACGGGCAAAGCCGCCGATGAGCATCAGGGGGTTTTTGATTTCATGGCTGATATGGGCCGCCATATTGCCCAGGGCGGCCAGGCGCTCACTCCGCACCAGTTCCTCCTCCATCCGCTTCCGTTCCCGCAGGTCTCTAAAGTGCCCGATCATGCCGATCTCCCGGTCATCTTCGTAAAACACTCGGGCAGACAGCCAGATCGGTATGAGGGTGCCATCCTTATGTCGCACCCAGGTTTCATAGTTTTCTATAATTCCCTCTCCGCCATAGCTAAGATCGTGGATTTTTGCCTCGATTTCAGAAGCCTGGCCGGGGCCATAGAGTTCCCGGATATTCATTTTGCCGATGACTTCTTCAGGGTCATATCCCAGGATCCTGGCTGCTGTCTCATTAAAGGTGATAATCGTACCGGCCATATCATGGGCCACGATGCCATCCATGCAGGTATGGATGAGGAGCTTTCTTTCGGCGGTCAAGGCCTCTTCGGCCCGTTTGCGCTTGATCTGCCACCACATGCCGTTCATCAACAAGGTTAACTGGCGCACATCCGATTCATCGTATTCTTCCTCTTTGTTCCCCACGCCGGCTACTGCAACTATACGGTCATCGTCAAATACCGGGATGTTCAGATGGCGCCGGGTCTCCTCAAAGCCATCAGGAAAGTCTTTCTTATCCGAGTTAAACGCAGTGCAATCGTTGGTAATAAGGGGCCGCCGTTGACGCACGGTTTCACCCCAGAGTCCGGTATTCTCCACAGGGTAGCTTATGAGTTTTACCCCAATGAGGCCTTCCTCCCTGGCAATATGAGACCAGGAATGCATGGTGAGAACCGTTTCGTCTTCTTTCAGGAAAGCCAAATAACCCATCTTGCTTTGGGTAAGCCGCACCCCTTCTTCCAAAGCGAAATCGGTAATCTCTTTCAGGGTGGCTTGAGTCATTTGACTAAGTTGCCATACCGCTTCGAGACGGGACTCGTCCAAGCGGAGCTCCTCCTCCATGCTGGCACTCAGCACTGCCAGTCCCAACTGCCCGGCCAAAGATTGGAAAAATCCTATATGTTCCCTGGCAAAGTACCCCTTCTGCTGGCTAGCCGCAGTCAACACCCCCATAGTGCGAGTTTCCGTAGTGAGAGGCGCCAATACCAGGGAGGCTTGAGTTTCCTCTTCCAGAAGCCCCTGGAGACGGTCCGACACCGTGGAGGTATCCGGTACGGAGATGACCTGAGACGACAACAAACATTCTCCCAGGAAGGATTCGGGATCGGGCTTCACTGCCTGGTCCCGGGGCTCAGGGGCAAGTCCCCGTGAACCTTTCAAGTGCAGCAGGCCATCTTCCCCTAACAGACGCACGGCACATTTTTCAATCCCCAGCCGCTCCACCAGCAGATTCAGCACGCCCTCCAAGAGATCAGGAATATAAAGAGAGGACGCCAATCTCCGGGCTGCTTCATACAGGACTGAGAGTTCCGCAGCCCGCCGCTTTAATTTTTGCTCGCTTTCCTCCAAAGAGCTTGAGACCTCTCCGAAGAGGTCGATGACGTCTTCCATACGGGAGCCCAGGCCGGAAAGGTAGCTTTCCACGATCACCCGGGCCGCTGCCGGGCCAATAGACCCGGCAATGGTGCGCTCCACAAAATAGGCCAACTCCAGCTTTTCCTTATCCCCCCATTCCGTTTCCGGGATGCCCACCCCTCGCAAGAAGGCCTGGCTGGCCTCTTTGGCCTTGCGGGGGCCGATAAACTTTTCCATGAATAAAGTAAATTCCTCAAGATTGGGGAGAAAGGTAAACCGCTTGTCCCGGGGCCTCTCTGCCTCGAGGTCAAAAATCTGGACGAAGCGCCGAGACTGCTCCACTTCCTCAGGGCTGGGATTGGTCAACAAGGAGACGCTGACAAAAGCGCCGACGTTGAGAAACAATGACCAGAAAAAGGCATGTGACAGGTCATCCAGGCCTTCTAATCCTAAAAAAGCCGTGGGTTTCAGCCAGGCCAGGCCACCAGGACCCAGAGTCAAGAATACTTGGCGGAAACCAGCCGGCATAAATCAGGTAAGGCAAGATCAGCGTATAAACCCAGACGAAAAACCCCAAGCCCAAACCGGCAATGGCGCCGAACCTGGTGGCATCCCGCCAATATAGGGCCCCCAGGATCGGGGGAACCAACTGCATGACGCCACAAAAGGCAATCAGCCCCATATCCACCAACATGGCGGAAGGGCCAATCACCCGATAGCTGCCGTATCCCAGGAGGATCACCAGAAGAATGGCGGCTCGCTTAATATTTAAGAGGAACGTGGGAAGATACTTTTCCAGTTTGAGGCGGATGGCGCCGGGCATCACCAGGCTGTTCAGCAGCATGGTGCTTACCGCCACCGAGGCCACGGCCACCATGGCGGTGGAGGCCGACAAGCCCCCCAAAAACGCCAGCAGCGCCAATAATGGATGACCGCTTTGCAGGGGAATTTGTAAAACAAAGGTATCCCCCTGGGCCGGAGACAATCCCAGCAGCAGACCGCCGCAGGCGATGGGCATGACAAACAGATTGATGAGCAACAAATACAAGGGTAAGAGCCACATGGCAGTGAGCACGTGCCGTTCGTCGGTATTCTCCACCACTGCCATGTGAAATTGCCGCGGGAGAAAGGTGATGGCCCCCATGGCCAAGAGGGTTTGGACTAAAATCAACGTATAACTGTTCTGCGGGCCGGTGTTGAGTTGCAGGATTTCTCGACATCCCGGACTCTGTCGAATCCGGGTAAAGATCTCCCCCCACCCGTTGAACAGGCCGTAGGTGACCAGCAAGCCGATGGCCAGGAAAGCCAGAAGCTTGATCAGCGATTCGAAGGCCACCGCAGCCACCATGCCCTCGTGGCGTTCAGTGGGATCAAGGTGGCGGGCCCCAAAAAGGATGCAGAAAACTGCCAGGATCAGAGCAACATAAAAGGCGGTGTCGTGAAATACGGGCACCTGGAGAGGTGAGACCACGGCTTGGTGAACCAGGATATTAAAGGTGTCGGACACCGATTTGAGCTGTAAACCGATATAAGGCACCACGGCCAGGAGAACTCCCAAAGTGGCGAGGGCTCCTATGAAGGGCCGTTTGCCATACCGCAGCGTCAAAAAATCAGACATGGTGGTCAGGTTGTTTTCCTTGCAGATACGCAACATTTTCCGCAACACAAACCACCAAAAGAAGGCCATGATAGTAGGGCCAAGATAAATGGTGAGAAAGGGCAATCCCTGGGTAGCGGCGCGGCCCACACTGCCGAAAAAAGTCCAGGAGGTGCAATAGACTGCCAGGGAAAGGGTGTAAATATAGGGGTTGGCGATGATACTTCTGCCCTGGGCCCGTCGCCAGTCGCCATAGTAGGCAAGGGCAAAGAGGAACAACAGATATCCGAAGGCTGCCAGGACGACAAGTTGTTGATTCAGCATAACTACCTGTATCTGGTGAAGCTCAGGATGATAAAAACCTTCTGCCCAAAAAGAGGATAACGATAACCAGTAGCCATACTCCCAAAAGATAGAGGACCAAAAGGGGAATTCCCCCCCAAAAAACGTCGCGATTAAAAATTTGCAGCAAGGGATAATTAAACAGACAAAAAGCCAGGATTCCCAGAAAAGCCCAGAGCTTCACCCGTTTTGTCATAACAGCACCATTATGCGCGGCTCATTCCTTTTGCTTGCGGTAAACCAAGGGGCAGGGTTGTCTTCGCCACCGTGCGTCAATCTCCCTAGTCTGGTGACGAAATAAATCCCCGGTGTTCAGCCAGCCGCTGAGAGATCAAGACCATCCCGAGCGAGCTGACGCCTAACCTAGCAGGGTATAAAGGGAAAACCTTTTCCACCACTTCCCTAGGCGAAAACTTCGGTTGTCCTGGACCTCCTGGTTCAATTTTTAGTTTAAAAAATGAGAGTGCCCCAAAAACCAAGGGACGGTCGGATGAAAACAGCAGCCTTCCGGAGGCCCGTGCGCTTGTGTGGCCCACGCTGAAAATCTGTCAAGGCCAGTGCCTGGGTAAGTATGGTTAATTTCCGGATATCATTCATCTTTTACTTTATTATGTCAGATTGGGGGGAATTGTCAAAGAGGGATAATGAATCGAATGGCTGGAGGATTAAATTTTCCCTGAATCCCTTATTTTCCGGGGGCAGGCAACGATGGACGACTCTGGCGTTATCGCGATTACCTCAAAAAATCGAGTAAGTTTGCCCCACCGATAAGCATGAGACAGGAAGGGAGCTTCACCAGGACGGCATTAGATTGGCGCGTTTCGGCCTGGAAGCTGCTGGGTAGTATCACCCGGCCGTTCTCCTCATTGACAAGATTAACATCACCTTTCCCGGCTTTCCCACTCGGGCGACATGGGCTGGGGTGTACTTGATAAAGTAAAACCCCAGGGTGTCAGCAGGGTATGATGGCCTCGATTACGGCATTGTTCGCGACGGGAAAGGCCTGTGCACGTCGCTTCTTGAGGCCTGTCGCTCCGGGCGACCTTATCGGTCTTGTCTCGCATGGCGTCAAGCAGCTCCTTTTTAGGTATTTGGGGCCATTGCGCTACGCTGCAGGTGGACACCATAGCCCAGAAGTCCCTTCCCAATACTGATTGAATAAACTCCACCGGCGTGGCATTGTGGCTGCCATGGTGCCCCACTTTATAGAAGTCAGTTTCCTCCATGAGCCTGCGGAAATCCTGGTTTTCCAGGGCCAGGCGCCAGGTGCCCCACTGGGCATCACCTGGAAACAACAACGTGGCACTCCCGACCTGAAGGACAAGCATAAGGCTGGTGCCGTTGACCGCCTGGTCCAGGGCGGCAGCCATGGCCTCATCAACTTTAAAGCCTCGGGACAAGGTGTTTCGGTCGTCCTCGGGCAGGCTCTGAGCAAGTTCCGGGTAAGTCTCTTCATACTCTTCGAGTTGCAGGCGCCAGTGCTGTCCGAAGGGACTGGGCTGCCCTCCCTCAATGATCGCCAGGGATTCAAAGAGCTTAAGATAGCTTTGGCCGGCAGGCGGGTCGAGGTCGCGAATTATCTCTTCAGACCGGGACGGTCCCAGGACATGCACCGTGACGCCGGGCAGCACCGGCGTCTTGAACCAGGCTACGGGGAGTTTCTTTTCATGGTTATTTTCTTCCTGGGCAGGCAGGAACCGCCTCTGAGGATTACCGGCAAAACCCTGGTGAAGAGTGCGCATCGCGTTCTCGTTGGTCAGGGCGTTCAGGGCCAGGTCCAGGGAGTGCTTGAGTTGAGTGCTTTCCTCCGGACTTGAGGCGGCGGCCAGCCGGGCTTTGAGCTGTACCTCAAGTTGGGCCGCCAACCGGCTCTGGATGTCCCGTATTCGCCTTCCCTCCGGATCCGTGGGGTCCTCAGTCCAGGGCATCCATACCTCTTTGACCTGGACTTCAGCCCAGGCTGGGTCGTCGAATCCGGACACGTGGTCCCGGTGGCGGTGGGTAGCTACGATGACATCAAGGCGCGGGACGCCGTCACGGTCATCCTTCGCATCTTCGATGACCTGCCGCACCACCTCCTTGAGGGGCCTAGCGCCAAATTTAATGGAGCCGCAGTCGAAAAGCACCTTGCGCTTCCCATCCGGGGTGGGGATGGACACCAGGAAGCAGTCGCCGAACCCTACATCATACATGCGCACGGAGACCGCGCCTTCTGCAGCCCCGGTCTCCCCTTGATCAGACCGTGATCTTCTCCCGGTGGAGCTCATCTTGTAATCCCCCCTGATGCAGGAAAGCAAGGCTCATTCTGAACTTGGCCCGCTGTTTGAGGTAGCTTTCATTGCCGTACGCCAATAATGGGTCAGCCAGGTCACTTTTGGCCAGATACTCGCGTTGGCGCTCAAGCCGTAACTGTGCGCCTCGTTTTGCTGATGCCTCAATTCGATCCGACGGCAACGGCTTGGCAATCACATGCTGCACGCGACCATCGGTAGTGGCAACAATGGTGGTGCCGCCGCGGAAGGGGATGCCCCCGAGTTGGTCCAGGAAATTTTCATCTTGCTGGGTGAATTGAACGATCGCCTCCGTGATGAGCCTGCCTTGCGGCCCGATCCGAAAGCTTGGATGAAAACCGCGCACGTTAATCTCTCGCTCTGGATCTAGGCCAAGTTTGTCTGCGTATTTCCTGGCATACTCATGCAAGCTACCCCACAACTTTTGATTCTGTTCCCATTCTTCACTCGTGCTGAAGCTCCCCCAGTTTTTTTCGTTTTGTTCATTTTGGGTTGACTTTAGCGGATCCTGGCTAAAAGCAGCGGAAGCATGAGCGATTTCACCAGCAATCCGGGGAAGGTTTGGCGTGTCTATCGGGGCGTCCTGCCAAACCAGCGATTCTTCAGCCAGGGAGGCGATGCTTTCAGGAAAGATTCCCCTGGCCCGAAAGGCATCAATCATTGCCGCTCGCAGCCCAATATCATCGCTGGGAAAAAGCTTAAAGTCCGCGGTCACCAGGGCCCGCAAGAACTCACCAAAGGTAATATCCACGGGGGGAAGGTAGTCGAAGGCGCGAATGCACATGGTGAGGATGGCTTGGGCCGTCTTGGCAGCCTCGATAGCGATGCGGTTCACCAGATTCGGGTGCAGATCACCCTCGGGCAAAACACCCGTGCCTCCTGAGGCAATGCGCAGAAGATCTTGGATTCGCCGTTGATAGGTCGCAAAAAATGCGTCAAAGACCGCGGCGACCAGGATCGAGCCCCGCTCGTGGGCCTCCACGATACTCTCCGACAGCCGGGCCTCCGGTTTACCGACGGCAGAGCGCAGCGCTTGGTTGTCGCCGGTGGCGTAGCCGAACTGCCGGGCCAAGTCCACCAGGAGTTCCCCCTGCCGAATATCTCCCCGAGTCTTCTGAATCTCATCCCGGAGGAATTCTTGGAAGGAGAAGTGTTGCAGCAAGGCAATGATATCGGCAAAGCCTTCGTGAAAGGCCAGAACATCAATATTTGAAGGCTCCAGAAAGTGCCGCCGCAGCCGGTCAACCACCGCGTGGGTCATCTCGTGGACAATGATGTCGTGGGACAGGCAGGTGAAGACGAGCTGGCCTGGCAGATTGGGCCCGGGGTCTTTACGGTCGGCCCGAAAATATCCGAAACATATGGCGTTCAGTTCTCGGTCATAAAAAGCGTTGGCCCCTTGAAAGGCGTGGGGGAAGAGCCGCAGCTTGCGGTAGGGGTGACGCCGAAACTCCAGGCGGCGCCCCAGAGCCCGTTCGAAATTTTCTAACGTGCGCATCGCCACAGCGTATACCATTTGCTGGTGAAACATCGGGTCTGATTCTAGGGGCTCGAGTCCACTTTGCATGAGTATCGCCTGATCGTTGAGGTCCACCGGGCGATAGAAACAGTCACTCACGCCATCATAATCGATGACCTCGAAACGGGAGCCTTGGGGTCCGGGTGCTAAAACTTCGTTGGGGACGTCGATGGTGATCCGGCTTCCCGGCTCGTTGGCCCGCATCGGATCGGATGCAAAAATCCTGAGAGGCCGCCGTTCCGGCATAGCATGGGTGTAGGGTCCGGGCGGGATTCCCATAGTTACCTCCATAGGGCGATGCACTGACATGGACCCTGATGGGTCTGTACGGGTTGAAATGGCAGTTCTTGAAATATTTTTCGCACCCTTGAAGCTAAATGGTAAAAGGGATCTGGCTTTCGAAATTGAGATCGATTTTGCCCACGCGGTAGTAATTGGGCGTCTGGTCCGGGGGCATTTGGTTTTTAATGACGCGATGGAAACGCCGGTAGTCTCCCTTAAATTTCCCGCCGTTCCAAACCTCCAGCAGGGTTCCGGTGAAACGACCATTGAAAATCCCATCGGCCGACAACTGACTGTCCTGGCAGCCGGATATGAGGAGAGCTGACGCTTGCACTTCATCCACGGCTTCTCTCAGTTTGGGATGCAAAAGAATCTCGTCGTAAAATTTTTTATTGGCATAGTAAGTGGCTGCGACTTGTTCACGAGGCATATTGCGGTACCGAACTTCCTGGGGGATCCCCCCAAGAGATAACTGGCGAACTCTGGCCTCATAGTACGCTGCTTTGATGGCAGAGCCGCTATGGCAGCTATCCGAAAACACCAGGATGCGAACCCCCGACTGAAATTTCCCCAAGAGGTCGTAGATTTCATCATCCACCAGCTGGCCATCATACAGGCACCAGGTTTCATCCAACCGGTCCTCTTCTTCGTCGTTGCTCAAATCGGGAAGCTGGCCACCATGACCTGAATAGGTGAGGAAAAAAATATCTCCGGATTTCAGGACTTCCGTTGCTTTGGTAATATTGCCGATAACTTTCTCCCGGGTGGCGTCCTTGGTGTACAGAGTCTCCACCGCGAATTCCTTGGACCTGGCAACCTCCGCCATAGCAATAGCATCCGCTTCGCAGGCCATTAGTTTTCCTGACCATCCGGCATAATGCTGGGGGTCGACCTCATTCAGACCAATCGTCAATGCCATGCCCTGAGCCATGATGATACCCTCCAGTTATTCATGGAATTTTTGGTGGCAGGAGTGCCGCTTCTGCCTAAACTTGTCATGGGGCATCTGTCGCCCTGGCTTCAAACCCAAAATCAACCAATAAAAACCAGCCCGGTTGTTTAGGAAGGAGAATATTCTTCTCCTGAAAAGAATTCCTACCCCATCCTTTCCTTAAGCACTGCCAAAGCATCACCATACCACCTGGCGGCTCGATCCAAGTGATCCCCGGTGGTGTGGAGATGCCAGGGATTTAACTGGCTTTTATATATTCCCCCGGCGTTGTAAGCGGCAGCCACCAGGATGGGATCATCCCCGGTTTTTTTCCAGCGTTGTTTGATTACCGCAGTGCCAATATCGATGCTGTTTTTGTAAGCGTATAAGGGGTGCTCATCAGGAGGTGCAGGAATTGCCTCATAATGCGGCGCCACTTCGAAGGGATCATAGTCTAATTTTTGGGCTCTGATGACCCAGCGGGCGGTGGTAGCCAGGGTTTGCATGGGACCGGCACTATAGTCGCCCCGGTCTGGAGGTTTAACATCAGTAACCCTGACATGCGGCTCCCACCGAAAGGTCCGGGGTCCAGTAAAGTCCAGCTTCCGATAGGCACCGGTCTCTGTAGCAATGGTCATGATAATCAGCGCCATGGGAACATCATATTTTTGGGAAGCGGCAACTATTTCCGGCGCACAAAGATCCATGATGGTTCGGCAGGTGGTGGGCTCTCCCGAGGTGCGCAAGGGTTCCTCGCCATTGGCATGCTCTCTGACATACAGACCATTGTGGTCATACCGCCATTCCCAGCCCCCAAATCTGTTATGCCACCCTGCAGAACCGGGGGAAGGGGTATCGGCAATAGTTACGATAAGAGGTTCAGGAGGGGGTGCGACCTCGAATTTTGCCAGCCACTTAATGGTTTCCTCATGGCTGGTAAAAAGATTGAGAACGCTTTCAATGGGTTTGCGCGCCTCACTATCTGCCAGTTCCTCGTAAAGAACCTCATAAAGTTTTTTGAGCAGTTCAGCCGGGTTGCTTTGGGGTGTAATCATGACCATTTCTGGTTGTTTACCAAAGGCTTTTTCTGCCGTTTGAGTTAAAAACGCCAACCAGTTTTCTGGTTGAGAGAGATCATGGTCAATATTTAACTGTGCCAGAACTGATTGGAGCGCACCTCTCGTTTCGGGACCATAGGCGCCGTCAATTTCTACAACATTGTCATAAATCTCACTCAGCGCCATTTGAATGAACAACGTGGATGATTTTGAACCTGGCGAAAAGGCAATCTCATAGCCATCATTCTGGAAATGAAAATGGTCTTGGTGAGAACAGTTGTACTTATAATTCAGAACAGTAGGGAAATGCTTACGTAAAATTGACTCTACCCCCAAGTAACATATTGTATCTTTGTTATAATCATTGGTGATAAATATCTTCTTCCCCCAATGTATGCAGTCCAAATCAAAAGCGCTTCCCAAGCCATGATAGCCTGGCTTGTTTACCCAAGCACCAGCAGAGCAGATGACTTCCGCTCGGCCCCAGGGGCACCTTGACCACAGCTCCGAGAAAAAGGCCTCCAAGTTGTCCTGGAAATCCACCGTAGCATGAAACTTATATGGTTTGCCGCGACTGCCATAACCGTAAGGGTCACCCAAGCGATCATAGTGCACCGGCACACCCGCCAGCTCTTTGAAATAATTGTCCGGTCGTGCCATATTTTGCTCCTCTTATCTATGGGTTACGTTTTCCTATCGCCTAAACAGGCGGCGGCATGTCGGCTTGGTGGGCTGGAAGTGCCGGTGAGCTAGCGCTCCCGCCGGGGAAAGGCTAAGATGTCACGGACCCCTCAGGGGAATCATGGGAGCCGGTAGGAAAATCCTGGCCCTTATCGGCTTGGAGGCTTTTCGCCAGACGTTAGCGCCTTACTCCGGCCACTTTCTTCGTTTCTGAATCTCCTTATCCTGAAAGCAGCGGTTTTATTCCCTCGCGGTAGATTTTCTCCGCCACTTTGCGGAAGCCCCGGCTATTCGGATGGATTTCGTTGAGCCACTCATTCTTGGCCACCGTGCCGTGAGTATCAATGACCATGAGCAGTCCCCGGGTGTCGGCCGCCACCTGTTGTAGGGCCATCTTAAACTCGGTGAGCATGTGGTGGACAATGGCTTGCTGATCTTTGGGGTCGGTGATGCCCTTGTCTACCAAAAAGGGATACATCCAGGAGCGGCCGCCATCTACCTGGAGCAAACCGCCCAAAAATGTCGCACCCTTTTTTGACGGGATAGCCAGGTCATATGTGTGGGTCACAATGCGAATGTCTGGGTTGGCCGAGTACTGGGCGGTCAGCTCCACCAAGTCCGCATAAGCTAGCTGTATCTGCTGGAGCCGACGTTCGAACCGGCTGCGGTTGATGCAGTCCTGCCAGGTGTTGTCCGCAGTTTTCGGCAACAAAAAATAATCGAAGTCGTAACGTCCCACGATGTCATTGCCGCCGCCGGAGAACAGCAAGATGTGAAAGTGTTCTTCGTTGAGGCGCCGCAGCATCCCGAGTTTGGCGTCGCCGGCAAGCATCGCCACGGCTTCGTCACCGTTGCTTGAGAGGTCGTCGAGGAGAAAGTGACCGCCATAGTCTTCTTTTAAACAGTCCACCACATTGCTTGCCCCACCGAACAGCAAAAATTTCGGCGGATAGGCAAACCACGAGTCCCCTTCCGCCAGCACTCTTTTCAGGTGAGGGTAGGCTTTGGTAAGCTCCCGAAAGGTATCACGTGAACGGACCGCCCGGGTTTCTGGTCTCCCTTGGCGCAGCCGATCGATGGCGTCAAAATCAATCTGTATGCTCATGGGCAACCTCCTCAGGGTAATGGGGTCGATCTCTCGCCGGGGTCGTGGTGAAATGTCGTTGTCCCTCGAAAGCTATGGGCCCCCCAGTGAAAAAGTTGGACGACTGATCGGAGGGCACCCAACGCCACACGTCGCCGGAAAAACTCAGCCCCGGAGGGGGTAACTATAGTATGGTAGTTTTGGCCCACGTCCATGGCACTTTTCGGGCCATGGCACTAACTTCTTTCATGAGTCAGGGGGGCTGAAGAGAAAAGGATTACTTGTTCTCTTCTCTTGCCCCCTCCTGATCGTTAATTTCCTATTGGCACACAGCTTCTTCGGCTGCGTTACCTGCGACGATCACAATGCCAATGGCAGCCTTGGCGAAAAAACCCACCCCTGGGACAGCTCCAATGAAGGTTTGGAGCAAGGGCAAGGCTTGTTTCGCCTGCGGCCAAATTTCACAAAAAGTGGTTTGGGCGTCTTTGGCTTTTGGTAACCGGGCTTGTTCCTTAATCGCCTTGGATAGAGCTTTAACGTCTGCTTCCGTGAAGGTGAAAACTTCTGCCGCCATGGTTGTCTTCTCCTTTGCTCCTGGTTTTTTAAATGAGAGTCATTTTTACTTTGCAGACACAGTCTTGCCAGCCTGACCCTTTTTCCGCGGTTCAGTGCAGCAAAGATCGCTCAATGCTGCCAAAAGCAAGGTTGCTGTTACCGGGTTCTTGACACTCCACCTTGCACAACAAAAAACCCTTCAAGGCGCGTGTTTCCTTGAAGGGCTTTTGCCTTCCAGCCGGATGTGCAACCGGTAATCTGAGGTGTTCGTTGCAGCCCCATGCTGGCCTCCTTCACCGAGGGAAAGAACACCGTTTTTACAAAATTATTGAGTACTTAGTGAATGTCAGGGTTGGAACAGATCCTCCTGTCTTTGGTGGTAGGGAACTTGTTTTTATCATACTTTTTTTGATATCGTCAACCAATTAATCTGAGATTGTAGTTATAATAATAGTAATATTTAGTAAGAAAGCCCTAGGGCCATTGTCTGCGAAACCAGGCTTTTTCCATGTCAAACCGTTTCTGAAATTGCCTCAGGCTCAGACTCTTTTGTTGCATACCTGAGCTCCATTTTGCTAATAATTCTGAAGTGATTATCCCAAATTATCCGGAGTTCCGACAATAATCGAATTCCAGGAAACCGCCGATTTTCTCCGTTATTCAGAGGAGGACGCCTGGCATGCGGCTGGTTTGTCCCCAAAATGACAGCCATGCGAAGTTCTTGCGGGAATCCTATGATGCCCAGGGTAATAAAGTGAATGTGGAAGTGGTAGATGACTACGGCAGACTTGTGGGCGACGCGCTGGATTTGTACACTGGGGATGTTCGATACAGTTTTTTCTGCCTCGAATGTGGGGAACCGGCTCTGGAAGTCAATGGCTCCTAAAGAGAAAATCTGGGGTAACTTGTAACCATAAACCTTCAAGGGTTTTCCCAGGGTCTGAAGTTTATCCACGTCCCACAGAATGCTAGCGGACCTGCAAAAATACCGGATCAACTGGAAAGGATATTGACGCCATGCCCAATGATCGCGCCATCGCTTACTTCACCATGGAAATCGCTTTGGAGCCCGGCCTGCCTACATATAGCGGCGGGCTGGGAGCCCTGGCCGGGGATACCATTAGGTCGGCCGCCGACCTGAAAGTGCCCCTGGTGGCCGTCTGTCTCCTTCATCGCCAAGGCTACTTTTACCAGAGCCTGGATCCCCAGGGCAACCAGATAGAAGAACCGGTGGCCTGGTCCATCAATGATTTTTTAACGGAACTGTCGGAGCGCGCCGTCATGACCATCGAGGGCCGGCAGGTTTCCCTCAGGGCCTGGAAATATGAAGTCAAAGGCATCAGAGGCTATGTGGTGCCGGTGTATTTCCTGGACACCGATCTGCCGGAAAACAGCGACTGGGACCGTCGCCTTACCGATCATCTCTACGGCGGGGATGAATGGTACCGCTTGTGCCAGGAGATCGTCTTAGGGATCGGGGGCGTCCTGATGCTGCGGGCCCTGGGATATAAAGATTTGAAGCGCTTCCATATGAACGAGGGGCATGCCGCTTTTCTAACCATGGAGCTTTTAAAGGAGGAGATGGACAAGGCCGGGAAAAGCACCTTTGGCAAGGAAGAAATCGACGCGGTCAAGGAAAAGTGCATTTTCACCACCCATACGCCTGTTCCCGCCGGGCACGACCAGTTCCCCCTGGAGTTCGTGCAAAAGGCCCTGGCCGGGAATTACAGTTACATGGTTGACCGGGAGGACATGTATGCTGTGGATGTCCAGAGACATATTCTGCAATACGGAGGAGAATTTGCCCCTCTTTCCGAACTGGCCCAGCGGGGCATGAGATTGAACATGACTTACTTGGCCCTGAACTTGAGCAAATACGTCAATGGGGTGGCCAAGAAGCACGGCGAGGTCTCCCGCCTCATGTTTGGCGAATACCCGGTGGACTCCATCACCAATGGGGTGCATGTTTCCACCTGGACCACGGAGCCCTTTCAGGCCCTGTTCGACCATCACATCCCGGGCTGGCGGGAGGATAACTTCAGCTTGCGCTACGCCTTGAATATCCCCGCCGAAGAGTTGTGGGCCGCGCACCAAAAGGCCAAAGGCGACCTCCTGGACTTTGTCAACCGCCAGACCAATGCCGGCATGGATGTGGATGTCCTGACTCTGGGGTTCGCCCGGCGGGCGGCAGCCTATAAGCGGGCAGATCTGTTGTTCAGTGATATCGAGCGGCTGCAGTGGCTGGCTCAAGAAGTGGGACCCTTCCAGATAATTTTCGCAGGCAAGGCCCATCCCCGGGACAGTCAAGGGAAAGAGCTTATCCGCCGGATTTTTCAGGCCAGGGACGCAGTCAAGGGAGACATCAAGGTGGCCTACCTGGCAAACTATGATACCTGGTTGGCACGCCTCTTAACCGGCGGGGTGGACGTGTGGCTCAACACGCCCCAGCCACCCAACGAAGCCTCGGGGACCAGCGGCATGAAGGCGGCCCTGAACGGGGTCCCCAGCTTCAGTACCCTGGACGGCTGGTGGCTGGAAGGCTATATCGAAAACATCACCGGCTGGGCCATCAGCGCCCCGGTAAGCGCCGACCAGGGCTATGACTGCTCTGCTGATGCCGACTGCCTTTATACCAAGCTCGAAAAAGTGATTATTCCCATGTATTACCGGGACCGCCAGGCTTTCTTCAAAGCCATGTACGGGGCCATCGCTTTGAATGGCTCCTTTTTCAATACCCAACGCATGGTTCAGCAATACGTGGTGAAAGCATACCTATAGCCTTGAGTGCTGGACAAAGCGAAGGGGCCAGGTAAAAAGAGGCATCTGGTGTCTCCTGATGATCGCCTTCCTCGGAATCCCAACCAGGATTTGCCCTGTGACTTATGTAGATTCATTTCTTGCCGTGCTTGCCCTGGCAGTTTTACATATTCTGTGCGGCCGCCTCCGCATAATTCATACCGATCGTCACAGCAACTGGCTCTCCTTTGCCGGCGGGGTGGCCGTGGCCTATGTTTTCATGGGACTTCTTCCCAAACTGAGTGATTGCCAAGCGAATTCCCCGGTTCACCAGCCAGTAATGCCCTCACAGATCCACAGGTGAGCCTTAACACCAACATCGCGAGCTTGCGACAATTTTGCGACCGGCTCACGGCATGGCTTACGATACCTGGCCAGCGGGGAGATTCTCAACTGTAGTGGGATAAGCAGGTGGGGTGGGATAGCTCGATGACCAAATGCAAAGGGTTGACCAAGACCAAGTTGCGCTCAATCAGGTAACATAAAGAAAATTTCAGGTTCAATTTTTCTTTAGGTCAGTGGCACAGGCGTCTCGCCTGTGCCGGCGCAGGCTAAAGCCTGCGGCTACAAAAAATACCTTCATGATTGCAACTCCGTATAAGACGTTCTCCATCCTAAAAAGAACCGCATTGACTACATATATAACTCGTTGAAATCATTGGTGCCTGGGGCCGGACTCGAACCGGCACGGGGGTAACCCCCGAGGGATTTTAAGTCCCTTGCGTCTACCCGTTCCGCCACCCAGGCATGATAAGGGTTTTATGGATTTCTTTTTTTCTCCCGTTAAAGAATGTTTAAAGTTGGGTGGATCCAAGTAACTAAAGATATTCCATGGTAGTCTGGAGGTTATTATTGCCTAAGCGCGCCATGATTTCAAGCTTAGTCATCCCCCCTTGGCCCATATCGAGGCCCTGCGGTCGGGTATAACGTCGTCTGGACAGCCTGGGCTCTCCTTTTTTGACGCGCGCCTATTGCGGGGTCAAAAAGGAGATAGATCGGGCAGTATTAGTTGATTTTACAGGGCTTTTTCTGTTAAAATCGGCGGAAACAAAGCGAAGGGGTGAACTTGCCTATTGCAAGAGTTATCCACAAGAGCAAGTATTAATTATACAATAGCATAAAAATCAAACACACACAATATTATAAAATAGAAAGGAGGTATTAATATGGGACTCATTACTAATTTTTTTAAAATGTTAGTTAATCCAAAATTTATGGGCGAAGAAATAATAGATTGCAGTGAAAAAGCATTTATTAAATATAAGAAAGAATTAAAAAAAGGTGAAGATATCCACTGGATATTAGCCCATGTTTGGATCAGGAGAAGAATGTTATGTGGAGAAAAAATTAGTAGCGAATTAAGCGAAATTGCTGCTATGAATGAAACTTATTTATTTGCATGTGTTCCACCACCATTGTGCGCCAAAGCTCTAGGTATTTACATGATACGAAAGGAGGCTCCAGATATACTTGAAAAGCATCCTGAATTCTTAGAAGAATTCAATAGAATAATGGCTCCAGTTTTTAAAGCGATAGATGACGGGACAATTGACTCATTGTATAAGAAATATAATCCTGGTTTAGCTGCTTTAACTAACAACAAATAATAAAGTATGGGTAAGGTATAAATGAATAATTGATTTATGGAGTTAAACATGAAGTATCCCTCAAGATTAAGTTATTCGCTGGAAAAATTTGACCAGGCTGTGTATCTACTTGCTGTTGGTCCCGGAGATGTTAGGTCCCGGCTGAAAAGAGCTTATATTGAATTTTGGGCAGTACAAGAAAAAGATATCCCCGGTGATCTTTTGGAAGACTTTAGATGGATCAAAAAAGAATTGACAAAACGTGAACCTGTGGCCAAGGAAGGGAGTGTAATAGCAACTCTTGAAAAGATGCAAAATCGAACCGGGGTAAAAATTGCTGAAAGAATATGCTATCTGGCTGCGAGGCTTAAAGGTTACTACAATCAACAAATGGAGGAAAGAGAATAAAATCTGTCTGCGATTTGGCTACAGAAAATCCTACTACCCTAAGAATTCCAGCCAACATCTTAACGATTCTTCCGTCATATATTTAAGCTATTTAATAAGTTATCCATATCTATCCAAATAAAAAAGGGACTTGGGAATAATTTTAAGTCCCTTGTGTGGTAGTGTGGAAGAAAGAGGGGAAGGCAGGGAGTCACTCTCCCTGGCCCTCCCCTCACCATTTCATTTACCGCCCTTAGAAGCGGCTGCCGGACTTTTTTCCAGGGTGACACCCTGGGATTCCATCTTCTTCAGGTATTTTTCCGGGTCCTTTTGAAATTCCGCATCGCATCCCTTACAGCAGAAGTAGATACGGTGACCCTTGTAGTCCACATACACGTTCTTGTCCACGTTCCCCTTGAGAACCGGGCAAACCGTCTGAGTTTTCCCCTGGGCTAAGACCGACCCGGCCAAGGCCAGAGCTAAAACCAAGGTCACTAATATTAAGCAGATTTTTTTCATGGCCCTTCCTTTTTAGCTTTTATTTTGTTTAGACAATTTATCGGAAAAAATATAAGCATATTTTTGTGGCTGAGCAAGGGATGGGCTGGAAAAAACTGCCCACCAGTGGAATGGTCCAAACTTCGAGTTTAATTTTCTGATGATGCCCTTAACTCCGAAATAAAGCTTCAATTTTACCTTGCGCCGCTCCTTGGGCGAATGGGGATAAGAGGTTACCCAAAAGCCCCCTACCTTTGACGGTGTAAAGACCGGAGGGGGTTTGGAGGAGGTTGAGGAAATGCTGCAGGCAGGCTTTCCTGAAAGGTTTTTGCCACCCCCACCCCGACCCTCCCCCATCCAGGGGGAGGGAGATGAGTTGCAGGTTTAAGACTCGAAGTCTGTTGAGTGGATTACGGAGTCAAAGAAATAATCAGATTAATTTGGGGGGCATCTCACCGGGCGTCCCGGAGATTATTCATGGAGACCGAGGTGCTTGACATCAGAATGCCATTTCCAGAGGAGGTAGATGGCCGGATAAATGAGGAGCTCCAGCAGGAAGGAGGTGGTCACCCCACCCACCATGGGGGCGGCGACGCGCTTGGCTATCTCGGAGCCGGTGCCGGTGGCCCACATGATGGGCAGCAGACCCGAAAAGGGTGGCCATAATGGTCATGAACTTGGGCCTGAGACGCATGGAGCGCACCATCCACTACCGCCTCTTTGAGGTCATCTCTGGTGCGGAGCAGCCCCTGGTCCCGCCGTTCATCATGGGACAGGTCCAGGTAGAGGAGCATGACCGCCCCGGTTTCCGCATCCAGGCCCGCCAGGGCGATGATACCCACGACCACCCCCACACTGAGATTATATCCCAACAGATAGAGGAGCCAGATGGCCCCCACCAGGGAGAAGGGCACCGCCAGGAGGATGATGGAAACCTTGACCAGGGAGCCGGTGCTCAGATACATGAGCATGCACACCAGAACCAGGGTGATGGGGATAATGACCTGGAGTCGTTCCCGGGCCTGTTCCATGTATTCGAACTGGCCGCTCCAGATCAAGGAGTAACCCGGGGGCATCTTCAATTTGGCGGCAATGGTCTCCTGGGCCCTCTTAACGTAAGTCCCCACATCAATATTCGGCGATGTCCACAAAGACCCAGGCAGTGGGTCGAGCGCCCTCGCTTTTGATCATCGGGGGGCCCTGGTGAATCTTGATGGTCGGCCACCTGGTCCATGGGAATCTGCGCCCCCGTGGGTGTGGGAATGAGGATGCGCTTCAGGGCCGAGAGATTTTCTCGATAATCCTGAAAATAGCGCACATTGACCGGGTAACGTGCCAGGCCTTCCACCGTTTCGGTAACCTTCATGCCTCCCAAGGCGCTGGCAATAACATCCTGCACATCTCCCACGGTGAGTCCGTAGCGGGCCGCCTCCTTCCGGTCGATATCGAAGTCGAGATAATAGCCGCCGGTGACCCGTTCGGCAAAGGCGCTGGCCGTGCCCGGCACCTCCTTCAGGATGGCCTCGGCCTCGATGGCCAATTTATTGAGTTCCTCGAGGTCGGGCCCCAGGAATTTAAGACCCACCGGGGTCTTGATGCCGGTGGAAAGCATGTCAATTCTGATCTTGATGGGGAAGCCCCAGGAGTTGGACAACCCCGGAAATTTCACCGCCTGATCCATCTCCCGAATGAGGCGCTCGGTGTCGTAGCCCGGGCGCCACTGGTCCCGAGGCTTGAGGCGGATAGTGGTCTCGATCATGCTCAGGGGCGCCGGGTCGGTGGCGGTTTCAGCCCGCCCCACCTTGCCGAAGACATATTCCACCTCCGGGAAGGTCTTGATGATGCGGTCCGTCTGCTGCAGGATCTCTTTGGCCTTGGTGACGGAGATGCCCGGCATGGTGGTGGGCATGTAGAGCAGGTCACCTTCGTCCAGGGGCGGCATGAATTCGGAACCCAGTTGGGAGAAGGGATAGATGGTAATGGCCATGACAGGATCAAGGCCAGGATGATGGCGGTTTTGGGAAAGCGCAGGACCAACCGCAAGGCCGGCTGATAGAGGGCCATGGTGGCCCGGGAGATGGGATTGCTGGACTCCGGCAGGATCTTGCCCCGGATGAAATAAATCATCAAGATGGGAATCAGGGTGATGGCCAGGATGGAGGCCCCGCCCATGGCAAAGGTCTTGGTATAGGCCAGGGGTTTGAAGAGCCGGCCGCTTTGCCCCGTGAGGGCGAAAATGGGGAGGAAGGAGACGGTGATCACCAGAAGGGCGAAAAAGAGCGAGGGCCCCACCTCCTTGGCGGCCTGCCAGGATAAGGGGTTCCCGGGGAGTGCCCGGCGGGGCGTGCTCCATGTGCTTGTGGGCATTTTCCACCATGACCACCGAGGCGTCCACCATGGCTCCGATGGCAATGGCAATGCCCGCCAGGCTCAAGATATTGGCGTTGATATTGAAACTGATATTGCAGAATGAAGGAGACCAGAACCCCCAGGGGCAGGCTGATGATGGCCACCAAGGCGCTGCGAAAGTGCAGCAGAAAGATAAGGCAGATGAGGGCCACAATCAGCAACTTCTTCGGTAATGGCTCTCTTCAGGGTGTCAATGGCCCGTTGGATGAGGTCGGAACGGTCGTAGGCGGTGACGATGCGCACCCCGGGAGGCAGGCCGCGTTTTGAGCTCCTCTAGTTTCTTCTTGACCCCGTCGATGACGGCCCGGGCATTTTCGCCGAAGCGCATGACCACGATGCCGCCCACCACCTCACCCTCGCCGTCGCCCTCCGCCAACCCCCGGCGCATTTCCGGCCCCAGCCGCACCAGGGCTACGTCCTTGATAAGGATCGGGGTGCCTCGGCCGTCGGTGCCCACCACGATGTTTTCCACGTCGGCGATGCTCTTGATATACCCCAGGCCCCGGACCATGTATTCGGTTTCGGCCTGTTCGATGACCCGGCCCCCGACGTCCTGGTTGGACCTTCGGATGGCCTGCTTCAGCTTGGCCAGGGGAATGCCGTAGGCGGCCAGTTTGTTCGGGTCCACCACCACCTGGTACTGCTTGACGAAGCCGCCCACGGAGGCCACTTCGGAGACCCCGGGCACGGTCTGCAGTTGATAGCGCAGGTACCAATCCTGGATGCTGCGCAATTGGGCCAGGTCATGCTTGCCGGTGGGGTCTTCGAGGACGTACTGGAAAACCCAGCCCACCCCGGTGGCGTCAGGACCCAGGGCCGGGCTCACCGCCGGTGGCAGTTTGCCCCGGATGAAGTTGAGGTATTCCAGCACCCGGGAACGGGCCCAGTAGATGTCGGTGCCGTCCTCAAAGATGATGTAGACCAGGGACAGGCCGAACATGGAAAAGCCCCGCACCGCCGTGGCGCCGGGCACTGACAGCATGGCGGTGGTCAAGGGGTAGGTCACCTGATCTTCCACCACCTGGGGGGCCTGTCCGGGATAGTCGGTGCTGATGATCACCTGGACATCGGAAAGATCGGGGATGGCGTCCACCGGCAGTTTATAGGCGGCGTAAATGCCCCAGGCGGTGATCAGGAGCCACAAGGCCACCACCAGGACGCGATTGCGAACGCAGGCTTCGATGATTCGGGCGATCATGGGAGCATTTTAGGGGGAGGGAAGTTGTGCTAATCCGGCCCTCAAGATTATACAAAAATCCAGATGTAGATTATCGCCAAATGAGTCAGTCATTTCTTGCTAGAAACCGCTCTGCCTGCACACTCAGGAGTAAACCGCAAATCCACAGACCCATCCCCGTCAATGCTGGTGTCCCGGAGGATGGGCGGGAGCAGGGGCCGCCTCTTTCTTCCCTTCCTGGGCTTCTCCTCCCTTGAGCATCTGGGCGATGGCCTCCCGGAAGCGGGACTCGGAGTCGAGCAAGAACTGGGACGAAGTCACCACTTCTTCGCCGCCCTTCAGGCCGGAGAGCACCTGCACCAGGCCGTCGTTGCCCTGCACCCCGAGCTTGATCTCCCGGGGTTCAAAGCGCCCCTGCCCCAGGGCCACGAAGACGTGCTGTTTCTCCCCGGTGTCCATGACCGCCTCGGTGGGAATCACCACGGTTTGCGCTTTCAGGGGTGAGATGATTTCCACCTGGGCGTACATGTCGGGCTTGAGTTTGAGACCCGGATTGGGGAAGGCCAGGCGCACCCGGGCGGTGCGGGTGGCTTCCTTCAGAAAGGGATAAATGTACTGCACCCGGCCATGGAAGGTTTCCCCCGGCAGGTAGGTCAAGGTCATTGTGGCGTGCTGACCCACCTTGACCCAGGGCAACTCATACTCATAGATATCGGCTTCCACCCAGACGTTGGACAGGTCCGCCACTTCCAAAAGCGGCATGCCCGCCTGGACCATCTGTCCCTGGGTTACCATGCGCTTGATGACGATGCCGTTGACCGGAGAAACCAGGGTCAGAGTTTTTTTCACTTCCCCGGTGTGCTCCAGCGCCGCGATTTGAGAGTTGGGGATGTCCCAGTAGGTCAGGCGCTGACGGGCTGCAGCCAGGAGCCGCTGGGCTCCCTGCCGGAATTCGGGAATCCCGCTTTTTCCCATGGTCTTGAGGTTTTTCAGGGCCAAGAGATACTCTTCCTGGGTGGTGACCAGGTCCGGGCTGTACAGGCTGAGGAGGTTCTGGCCCCGACGAATCGGATCACCGGTGGCCTTGACGTAAAGGCGTTCCACCCAGCCGGGCAGCTTGGTGGTCACCACCGTCAGGCGTCGTTCGTCATAAGTAACCTGGCCCACGGCCCGGATGGTGCGGGAAATATCCTTGATCTTCACCTTGGTGGTGCGCACCCCCATGGACTGAAGCATCCCGGGATCCACGGTGATGGCGCCTTCCTTAGCGGCTCCGGGCTCGTCCTCATAGACCGGCACCAGGTCCATCCCCATAGGAGACTTGCCGGGCTTGTCCCGAATATAGGTGGGGTCCATGGGAGCTACCCAGTACTTGATCTTACGTTCCTTCTGGGCCACGGGCTCGTCTTCATAGACCGGGACCAAATCCATGCCGCAGGGGGCCTTGCCTGGTTTATCCCGGACGTAACCGGGGTCCATAGGAGATACCCAGTATTTAATTTTGCGTTCCTTCTTAGCCGCAGGGGCGGCAGAAGTCGCCGGGGTGCCCATCTCTCCAGAAAAGGGCACCAGTTCTTGCCCCTGGGGGTCCTTTCCCGGTTTGTCCCGGATATACCTGGGGTCTGTGGGGGACATCCAGTAATTGACGGTGCGGCTGCTGGCCGGAGCACCGGGCTGGGTGGGATAGACCGCCACCAGGTCCTGGCCTTTATCGTCCTTGCCCGGGGCAAAGCGGATGAAGCTCTTGTCGGTAAGAGAGACGTAACACAAAGGTTTGCGTTCGGCCTGGGTCGGGGGACCGTCGGCATGACGCATAAGGCGGAAACCGGCCCAATACAGGGCAGTCAGGGCCAGAAATGAGAGCCCCAGCCCGAGAATAAGTCCCCACCACAGTGAACTACGGCGGTTGGCTCTCATCTCGAGACTCCTATACGGGGGAGTTCCTGACCCACCAGCCACTCCATTTCAGCCCAGTTGCTTTCAAAGTCCTTGAGATAACCCTGCCAGCGTAATTCTGCGTTGTACAGCGCAATAAGGTTTTGGGTGAGGCTGGCAAAATCCAGAGCTCCCGTCTGGTAGGCGGCCAGGGAGGCGTCCGCGGCCTGCCGGGCTTGGGGGATAATGCCCTGTCCGTATAAGGTGATCTGCTGGGCCAGGCGCTGAAGTATTTCAAACCGGTCTTTGATGGCTGATCTCAGCCGGTCCCAGGCCGACTGATGAGCATCCTGGGCTGCGGCCTGACGGGCCTGCTGCTCCCGCACGCGGGGCTTGAGCTTGGCACCCTGCCAGAGGGGAACGGTCATGGTAAAGGAGGAAGAAAAAAAGTCGGGGCGCTCTTTGGGGAATTTATCCTCCCGCAAGCCATAGGCCAGGCCCACATTGAAATCCGGGTAAAAATCCTTGCGTGCCAGGTCCACCGCTTTCACTTGCTTGGTTATCTGGGCCTTCAGGGCCTGGAGCCGGGGCTGGCTGGCCGCCTGGGCCAACAAATCCTCCAGCTTGAGGGTCAGGGGCCGGGATTTAAGGGGCTGGGGCTGGGTGATCGGTGCGCCGGGAGGCTGGGCCCGCAAGGCGTTCAGGTCGGCGCGTTGGGACTCCTGGCGCTGCCGCCACTGAAGAAGACGGTCCAGGTAGTTGCCCAGTTCCACCTGGGCCTGGAGGACGTCCGCCTGCAGGCCTCGGCCCACTGCATACCGGGTTTCCGCCACCTGCACCACCTGTTCCCACAACTGCTTGTTCTTCTGGGTAGTGTCGTAACTGGCGTAGGCCAAAGACAGGTTCCAGTAACCCTGGATAACCCGGGTGCGGATCTCGTTGACTTTGTCTTGAAGGGAAAAATCATCGGAGCGGCTTTGCTCCTGGGCCACCTCGGAGCGCAGACGGCGCTTGCCGGGAAAGGGAAACTTTTGGGTGACGGCAAACTGTTTCTGGGTCATGTCCCAATCCCTGAAGCTCCAGTTGTCCACCGGAATGGCCAGGAGGTTGAACGATAAAGTGGGGTCATCCAGGGCGCCGGCCGGGCGGACGGCTTCCTGGGATGCTGTCTTGAGCTGGGATTTCTCCTTGATCTCGGGGTTGGCCTGAACGGCCTCCGTGATGAAGGCCTGCAAGTCGGAGGGGAGGCCGCGGGGACCCTGGGCTCCCAGGGGTAAGTTCCAAGCCAAAAGCAAAATACCCCAGAGCAGAGAGAGGAAGGCTAACCGGAAGGAGCTCTCGAAGTAGGAGCGCATACGAGCTATTAGAGTAAAATTATTAGTTTATTCCGGTAATTATGACAACTTCAGTCAAAAATGCAACTTTATTTTTTAACAAAATTAGGTGTAGAAGGGTGCAGGGCGCTCAGCCGCACAGGTTAAATTAAGTTCAACATTTCATACGTATGATTACGTTTGTTTCTGTCATTCTGAGCCGCCGCAGGCGGCGAAGAATCTCAAGTTATAAGGAGAGACCCTTCGCCTGCGGCTCAGGGTGACAAAAAATACGTAACCAAATTTATGTGCTGCTGTACTAAGCACCTGACTTTAAGGGATTCTTAGCCGGACACCTGGATTTGACCTTCAGAAAAAGGTTGACAGGGGAACATCATTTTTTTAAGATATGAGACCGACTGGTCTGTCTCTTAAAAGGCTTTGAGCTTATGACCCTGAAAGAAAAAATCATTCATGAAGCCCTCCGCCAATTTTCCACCAAAGGTTTTATGAGCACCTCCATTAATGACATCCTGGAGGCGGTGGGCACCTCCAAAGGGGGGCTTTACAATCATTTCAAGAGCAAAGAAGATCTGTTCTTTGCGGCCCTCAGCGAAGCCCGCAAAATCTGGCGTCAGAGAAACCTGGCCGGCCTGCACCAACTGGAGCGGCCCCTGGACAAAATTAAAAAGCTCTTGGAAAACTATCGGGACCACTACCTGGCCGACTCGGAAAACTTTCCCGGCGGCTGCATTTTTGTCAATCTGGCGGTGGAGTTGAACGACCAGCAACCGCACCTGGCCCGGGAGGTGAACGAGGGTTTTGAAAGGTTCAAGGGCATGATCAAAAGGCTGCTTGACCAGGAGAAGGCGGCCGGCGGACTGAAGGACGGCCTTGATACGGCGGTGGTGGCCGAAATGGTATTCTCGGGCCTTGTGGGAACCTGCGTCACCTATACCTCTGACAAGTCCAGGGAACACCTGGGTCGCAACATCACGGCTCTACTCGATTACCTGAAAACACTGAACACTTAAACACGAGGCCTGCTTTCCTTCAGGGAAGCAAATTTTTACTTACCCGCAAGGGGGACCGGTTGGTCTTAATTGTTAAGGAGGAGTGAGCATGGATTTCAAGTTGTCCGAACGAGAGGAGTTGCTCAGAAAGTCCACCAGAGAATTTGCCGAAACTGAGATCACCCCGCGCCAGGAAGCCATGGAAGAGACCGGGGAGTTTCCCGTGGATATTTTAAAGCCCATGGCCAAGCTGGGGATCACGGGCCTCATTGCCCCGCCGGAATATGAGGGCGTGGGGCTGGGTTATCTGGCCAGAACCATCGTGCTGGAGGAGTTGGCCCGGGTTTGCGCCGCGGTGCCCATGGGCATGCAGGTCCACCACATGGCCATCGCCGCGCTCAATGATTTCGGCACCGAGGAGCAGAAAAAAAAGTATATCCCTCCCCTGGCCCGAGGTGAAACCATGGGCTGCGTGGCGGTGACCGAGCCTGCGGGGGGCTCAGACGTTCTGGGGATGCAGTCCATCGCGGAACTGAAAGGCGACAAGTACATCATTAACGGGAGGAAATGCTGGATTACCAATTCCCATACTTCAGATTACTGGATCGTGATAGCCCGAACTGCAGAGGGTCCCAAGGGGCTTTCGGCCTTCATCGTGGACCGGGACGCACCCGGCGCCAAACCGGGTCGAGAGGAGCACAAGTTCGGTCTCAGGGGCTCCAATACCGGGGAGTTGGTTCTGGATAACTGCGAGATACCCAAGGAAAATCTTCTCGGCCAGGAAGGTGGTGGGTTGGCGGTGGCCTTGAAAACCGTCAGTGAAAGCGGCAGAACCGGTATGGCCGCAGTGGCCTTGGGGATACTCCAGTCCTGCTATGAAGAGGCGGCAAAATTCGCCAATGAAAGAGTGCTGTACGGCAAGCCCATCGCGGTGCTGCAGGGTATCAGCTTTATGGTGGCAGAGATTTACATGGAACTGGATATTTGCAGATTGCTGTGTTACCGGGCGAGTTGGATGAAAGACCAGAATATGAGGTTTGATACGGAAAGCGCCATGGCCAAGTACTACACCTGTGAGGCGGCGGCGCAGTGCGCCAAGAAGGCCATTGAAATTCACGGCGCCTACGGGATCGCCAAGGAATACAAAGTCCAACGGCTGCTGCGGGATGCCATGGTGACCATCTCTGCGGGCGGCACCGGGGAAATCGGCAAAGTGGTGGTAGGCCGGGCGGCCTTGGCCCCCTTCAAAAAGAAAGACTAACAGGAACGGGCCATGGAGAGGGTTATTGTCTGCCTGAAGCCGGTCCCCGACCCGCAAGCGTGGGACCGGCTCCGGATGGATCCGGTCACCAAGACCTTGATTCGAGAAGGGATTCCCAGTGTCATCAATCCCTTGGACAAGCATGCCCTCGAAGCCGCCCTCGAAATCAAGGATGTTTTCGGCGCCGAAGTGGTGCTCCTTTCCATGGCCCCCCCGGACTCCGGACCGGTCTTGCGGGAAGCCCTGGCCATGGGCGCCGACCGGGCGGTGCTTCTCTCGGACAAGGCCTTCGCCGGTTCGGACACCCTGGCTACGGCCCTCATCCTGGCTGCAGGCATACGGCATATCGGCCCCTTTGACCTCATTTGCTGCGGGAACTACACCCTGGACGGCTCCACGGCCCAGGTTCCATCGCAACTTGCCGAGTTCCTTGGTATTCCCAACATCATGCACGTGGCTAACCTGGAGCTTGGCAACGAGAAGCGACTGCTCGTCACCCAAAAAATCGAACAGGGCTCCGTAAAACTCGAGGCCGGGCCCCCTCTGCTCCTTTCTTTCACCAAGGAGGCCAACAAGCCCCGCTACAGTTCTTTTCTGGAAATACTGGCGGCGGAAAAACGGGAGATCGCCATCCTGACCAACGCCGACCTGAACCTGGATGAATTCCGCCTTGGCCTGGGGGGCTCACCCACCAAAATGGCTGATCTGCTGGTGAGGAAAAGGGGCCGCCAGGGTCTGCGCCTGGAAGGGAGTCCCGAGGAGATCGCGCACGAGCTCGCCCAAAAGATTCGTCAACTGGGATTCATATAAGGGAAATTTCCTTGATGAAAAAACCCCAAATCTGGGTATTCACAGAGCAGCGGGGCGGCGTGCTCCACGATGTCGGCCTGGAGTTGCTGGGCAAGGCCCGGGAACTGGCCGACGCCTCCGGGGGGAGTGTCGCCGCCCTCTTGCTGGGCAACGAGGTGCTTCCCCTGGCCGACCACCTGACGGCTCATGGAGCTGACATTGTCCTGGTGGCGGATTTTCCTGAGCTGGAGCCCTATCGCCTGCTGCCTTATACCCAGGTCCTGACCGAAGCCTGCCGTGCCTACCAGCCGGAGATTTTGCTTTTCGGAGCCACCAGTTTAGGGGTGGAACTGGCGCCCCGGTTGGCCGCCCGGCTGCAAACCGGTCTTTCCGCCCACTGCATTGACCTCCAGCTCGACGCTGACGGCAACCTGCTCCAGATGGTGCCGGGGTGGGGCGGTGGCGTGGTGGCCACCATCAAGTGTCCGGATCACCGGCCGCAAATGGCCACGGTCATGCCGGGGGTCATGAAAAAACCGCAACCTGCCGCCAGATCCGGAGAGGTTATCCAACTGACCCTTGGTGAGGAGGTGGACACCTCCGGGCCGCGGGTTTTAGAGGTCCTCAGGCAAGAGGTCAAGGACCTGCCCCTGGAAACAGCCGAGGTGGTGGTGGCGGGCGGTTTTGGCATCGGCGGTGAGGAAGGCTGGCAACTCCTGGAGGAACTGGCTCGGCTTCTGGGCGGGGCCGTGGGCGCCACCAGGCCGCCGGTGGATGAAGGCTGGGCTTCGGAAGAGCAGATGATCGGCCAGAGCGGCAAGACCGTGCGACCTCGCCTTTATATCGGCGTGGGCATTTCCGGGATGTCGCACCATGTGGTGGGTATGGACGAATCCGAATTCGTGG
Organism: uncultured delta proteobacterium; assembly: GCA_963709285.1. Classification (GTDB taxonomy): domain Bacteria; phylum Desulfobacterota; class Desulfobaccia; order Desulfobaccales; family 0-14-0-80-60-11; genus JBGSLA01. The sequence continues at coordinate 85,060 of CAVPVR010000003.1, forward strand.
TGGCCATTAACAAGGACCCCAAGGCTTTACTCTTCGAATTTTCCGACCTCGCCATTGTGGGTGACTACCGGGAAATTATCCCCCCTTTACTCAACGAACTTCGGGGAAGAATTAAGGCAAGCTGAATCAACGCTCGGGCAGAATTGTTCCAAGGCAGGGCGTTTCGGCTACCGGTCAGGTCTTCCAGAAAAGAAACAGCAGGGCGCCCATCACCAGAAAAGGACCATAGGGCATAGGGGTGAAACGCCCCTGGCCGCTGCGCCAGGCCACCCCCAGACCCACTAGACTACCTAAGACGGCACTACTGAAAAGCACCCACGGCAGGGCCTTGAGGCCCAGAACCGCCCCAATAAAGGCCGCGAGTTTGACATCCCCTCCCCCCAAACCCGGGCGCCCCCCCCGGGCCATTTTCTCATAAACCCAACGCACTCCCTGGAAAAAGGCCCAGCCCAGGGTAGCCCCCAGGAGAGCGCTCCAAAAGTCAAGGTGGGGGAAGGTCAGGGCCGCCACCAGCCCCAAGGCGGCGCCGGGCAGGGTGATCAGGTCCGGCAGCCAGAAGTACTGCAAGTCAAGGACGGTCAACACCAGGAGGGCCGCAAGAAAAGGACCGTACACCCACAGGAGCCCGCTCCCCGGAAAACGCCACCACAAGGCCAGAGCCAGCAGTCCCGCCGCCACCTCCACTGCAGGGTAGCGCCAGGATAGGGGTTCACCGCAAAAACGGCACCGTCCCCGCCACCAGGCATAGCTGAGAAGGGGAATAAGAACGTGCCAAGGCAGGATCTGCCGACAATGGGGACAACGTAAGCGGCCAGCCCAGAAAGGTTCTTCCTGGGGCAGGCGGGTGATGACGACGTTGAGGAAGCTGCCGACGGCCAGGCCCACCAGACCCGCCAGGATGTATCCCGTCATGGCCTTTTCTCAGAAAGATATCATCATGCTCCGGGAAGCGGTTGGCTTCTGCAGCTAATGTCGTATCCAGGAAATACCTTTCATTAACCCAGGACCTGCAAACTCCCCCTCCCCCGGTGGGAGGGGGTTGGGGGGAGGGGGAATAAGTTATTAAAATAGAGCAGTTATACCACCCCCACCCTAACCCTCCCCCATCACGGGGGAGGGAAAAAGCCAACCCAGTTATGAAAAGTATATCTGGGACGCAATATTTAACCAGGTCCTCGCCTTCCCGCCCTACCCTTCCCCAATGCCAAGCAGAAAAAAGCTGCTAGGGGCCCCCCCTGTTTTAATCGCCATAAGCAAAGAAAAACTTGAGAAAGCTATCGGTCAGCGTCCGCCCCTGAGGAGGCAAAGTGATTGAAAGTCGTGGTAGAGGAAAAATTCTGCCCTTTGGGACTTTCACCAGGTGCTCTGAATAGAAACTTTTCAGGCGGTGACAAGGTTCCGCTACCCGGAGAATATCTGCAATTTTAGCTTTTAGTATTCCTCCCTTCCCTATCCCTGTGATTCCCCTTACTTATACAAATAGAACTCCCGGCTCGTCTTGAGGAAGCCATCGAGGTCGGGTTGCCAGGCAGCCTCCAACTCAGTAATGGTCCGGCCCGCGTCGATGGCCTCCCGGATAGCCGCGTCGCCAGTCAGAAGATCAATGGGCAGGCGCTCGGTTTCATACTCGTAGGGGGGCTGACGCCAGGCGAATTCCTCCGGGTAGAGCCGCCGGATCACCGACAAGAGCGCCAGAGTGGTGAAATAGGGCTTGAAGGCCCGCCGGTCGGTGACGTGGAGCTGAAAGCCCGTGGCAGAGTTCCCCGGCCCACTTGTGGAAGGTGGGCTCAAAGCCCACTTCCCGGAGGACGACGCCGGGGAGGGGAATATCTTTGAGTTCGTGCAGCAGGCGGCGGGGTTCCAGAAAGGGCGCGCCGAACAGCTCAAAGGGCCTGGTGGTCCCCCGGCCCTCGGAGAGGTTGGTGCCCTCTAAGAGCACCTGGCCGGGATAGACGATGGCTCCTTCCAGGGTGGGGAGGTTGGGAGAGGGCATGATCCAGGGGAGCCCGGCGGCATCAAAGTAGTCCCCCCGGCGCCAGCCCCGGGCCGGGATGACCGTCAGATCGCAGCCCAGGTTCTGGGTGGCGTTGTAGTAGCGGGCCAACTCCCCCAGGGTGAAACCGTGGCGCATGGGGAGGGGATAGGGGCCCACGAAAGAAGCCCATTGGGGCCGGAGCAGATTCCCCTCCACCTGCAGCCCGCCGATGGGGTTGGGCCGGTCCAGCACCGCCACCTTTACCCCCACCCGGGCCGAGGCCGCCATGACCTTCGCCAGGGTAGCCCCGTAAGTGTACACCCGGGTGCCCACGTCCTGCATATCCACCAGGAGAAGATCAATCTCTCTGAGGGCTTCCAGGGGCGGGTCCAGACGGGGCCCGTAGAGGCTGACCACGGGGATCTGGAGCAGGGGGTCCTCAAAATCCGGGGAGGACACCATGTTGTCCTGCTTGTCCCCTTTGAGGCCGTGTTGGGGGGCAAAGAGCACTTTGAGCCGGCCGGGAAAGCGCCGGGCCACCAGCTCCGGGGCGGGTCGGAAGCCCCGGTCCACGCTGGGGGGGTGGCACAGGAGCCCTAGAGAGGCCCCTCCAGACCAGTCCGGGGGGGCCTGGAGAAAAACCTCCAATCCTGGAATCACTTCGCTCATTTTTCAGCAAATGCAAAGGGAGGGCCGGGGTACCTTATCCCCTCCCTCCCCTCAAGAGCCGACCTCAATCACTAAGTAAGCAGTTAGAATTCCGCTTCCTCCCGCTTCAACACCGGGCGCAGCATCAGGACCACGTCGTGGGTGACGCCGTCCTTGCGGATGAAGTAGTCCTCCAGGGTGCACCGGGCTTCGAACCCCTTGGCGCGGAAGGCCTTGACCACCTTCTTATGGTCAGCAATGATTTCGGCCTTAAGCCAGTGGAGGTTTTCCTTCAGGGCCAGGTTGATGAGCTCCTCCAGCATCAAGGATCCCAAGCCCAAATTGCGGAAGGACCGGGACACAAAAATGCGCACTTCAGCCAGGTGCTTGGCGGCGTGCTTACCCCGATGCAGGGTGGCGTCGGCGATCAAGCGGTTACCTTCCAGGTTCACCGCTACCAGGGGCAAGATATTGCGGTAGTTGAGGTTGTCAACCCAGGAATTCACCAGTTTGGTGTCCCTCACGTCCTGCTTCAGGAAACGGAGGTCTTCCTCCGGGGCCTCCTGAAAGAGGTGGATCAATTCTTCACGATCCTGTTCGTTGAGGAAGCGGAACATCACCCGCTTGCCATTCTGCAAGGTGACGAACTTGCGGTAGGCTGTATAGTTGATCATGGTGATCCCCTGGTTTTAAAGGCTTAATAGCATCATAGCTCCTAAGCGAAATTTGTCAAGGAAACCCATCCGGGCCCTTGGGTGCTTGTTTAAAAAAACTCCTAACAGGTTGTTGAAAAACCAATGTGGTTAGGGGAACTTTCCTCGCATTGACCGTGTTTGCGTTTTCGTGATGACGGCGGCCGACCTGTTACCCTGGAAAATTGGGGTCCTGCTTGCTTTCGATGCATCTGTTCCGGCCCTGTTGGACATATCTGGACCTGCTTTTTCCTCAGGAGGTGGTTTGGATCAGCAAGTTGCGCATCCGCACCAGGTTGTAAGCGGCCAGGGTGAAGGTCCAGACCCAGGCCACCCGCTCCCGGCTCCGGTGTCGGGTTTTGCGCAAGAGACCCACGGTCTTGGTCCAGCCGAAGATCTGCTCCACCAGCTTGCGCAGCCTTTGGCTCATGGCGTAGGTGGCATGCCGGGTGGTGCGCCCGTCCAGGGCCGAGCCCCGGTGCTTTTGGGCCACATGGGGCACCGCGCCCCGCTGCCTCAGATACCGGACAAATTCTCGCTGGTCATAATACTTATCGCCCCCCACGGTCATCCGGCGGTGGGGCAGGGTTTCCAGCATGGCCATGGCCGCCTCCCGCTCCGCGGTGCCGCTGGCCAGGGTCAGGGCCGGGGCGGCCACCAGGCCGTGGCGGTTTTCCATGAGCACATGCCCCATGTAGCAGAGCTTGGCCGTCTGCCCGGAACTCTTGGTGAACAACCGGGCGTCGGGGTCAGTGGTGGAGGCATGGGTGGCGTTGCTGCGACGCTCACCCCGAAAATCCACCTCCGGGTTGCGCCCCCCGGTGGATGGCGGTGGCGGTCCCTCCGTGGGGCGAAAACTCTTCACAGAGGCCCACGCCTCGATGAGGGTGCCGTCCACCGTAAAGTGCTCGCCGGACAAAAGTCCCGAGACCGTAGCCTGCTTCAGGATACGCTCAAAGAAGGCCGTGGCCACGTCCGAGGCGATGAGACGCTCCCGATTCTTGGAGAAGGTGGAGTGGTCCCAGACGGGATCGTCCATGGAGAGGCCCACAAACCAGCGAAACAGAAGGTTGTAATCCAACTGCTCCATAAGCAGGCGCTCGCTGCGGATGGTGTACAACACCTGCAGGAGCAAGGCTCGCAGCAGCTTCTCCGGAGGGATGGAGGGACGCCCCTCGCTGGCGTACATGGCCTGAAAGTCCCAGGACATCTCCCGCAAGGCCTGGTTCACCATCTGCCGGAGCGGCCTCAGCGGATGATCTTTGGGCACCCGGGCTTCCGGGGACAGGTAACTGAACATGGAGTCCTGATGGATGTCGTCGCCCCGCATGGCTGCTGCCTCCCCCATTATTTATGGGTCCAGATTATAGCATCAAAAGCGGGGTAACGCGATCCACGTGGCTAGTTTTTCAACAGCCTGCTAATACTACTGTGTCATAAATTGCTTGCAAAAACATACAAACTATGCCTATGCTGTGTGCATGACAAATGCACCCTTACCCAATATCGAGGCCAGGTTTCGTGCGTATGCGGAAAAGCTGTCCACCGCGTTGGGTCATGCAGACAGGGTGGAACCTTTTCAGGCGTATTGCACGGGCCTGTTGTTGCCTGTTGAGCGCAAAAGTGTCGAACCCATGGCGGCACAACTTGCTCCGGGCCAGGTGAGTGCCAAACACCAATCCCTGCATCATTTCGTGGCCAAGGCATCTTGGAGTGATGGCGCAGTGATGAAGGCAGTTCGAGATTATGTCTTACCAAAGATGCAGGGTCAGGGGCCGATTCTGGCCTGGATCGTCGATGATACCGGGTTTCCCAAGAAGGGGAAGCATTCCGTAGGGGTGGCGCGACAGTATTGCGGACAATTGGGGAAACAGGACAACTGCCAGTGCGCCGTGTCCGTCTCCGTAGCCACCTCCCATGCCAGTCTGCCGGTGGCCTATCGGCTCTATGTGCCCCAAGAATGGGTCGCGGATCGCGCCCGCCGGACCCGGGCGGGAATTCCGGAGGAGGTTGCATTCCAAACCAAACCCGAGATCGCCTTGGAGCAACTGAGCGCCTTGACCAGGACGGATACGCCCAAAGGAGTGGTACTCGCCGATGCGGGCTACGGTAACGACAGCGAGTTTCGCCGGGGTGTACGCCGCTTGAACCTCTCCTACGTGCTTGGCATTCAAAAGAGCACCAAGGTGTGGCCACCGGGCACCAAACCCTTGCCTCCACCTGAGTATTCGGGCTGTGGGCGGCCGCCGAAGTTGCCGCATCGCAGTCTGAAGCACACCCCGGTGAGTGTTTTAAAAGCAGCTCAGGACTTACCAAATAGCGCATATCAGACCATCGCCTGGAGGGAAGGCACCAACAAGATACTCTCCTCTCGATTTGCCGCCGTGCGGGTTCGCGAAGGGCATCGTTATTATTGGCGTAGCGACCGCCCCCCGGAAGAATGGTTGCTGATCGAGTGGCCCGAGGGGGAACCGGAACCCACAAAATATTGGCTCTCCAACCTTGATGCAGCCGTTTCACTTGAAGAGTTGGTAGCTACGGCAAAGCTTCGGTGGCGCATTGAACGCGACTACCAGGAACTCAAACAGGAAATCGGCCTTGGTCATTTTGAAGGCAGAGGCTGGCGGGGATTCCACCATCATGCCACCCTATGTATTGCCGCCTACGGGTTCCTGGTGGCCGAGCGAAGTTCTTTTCCCCCCTCCGGCCCTGACATCCGGCCAGCCTTTACGCTACCTCAGGTACCCGAAGGTTGGCAGCCGAGGGGATCCTCCCCTCAGGCCGGAGCGACATAGTCCATCTTCCATTGCCACCATAAAAAGGAAACTCATGATCATTCTGTCAAACAATCTGTCTCGGTGTCCCTGTTGCCATCGGGCTAACAGCCAATGAGATCAGTTTATGACACAGTAATAGATCTTAAAAAATTAATTAAATTTGTATGAATTATTTAGAGAAAAAACCGTAGGAGGCATCCTAATGAAAATTTAACGCCTTACCAATTTTTGCAACCAATTTTCCCCTCCCCCTATGAAAAAGTGAAAGAATGCAAGCAATCGTGAGATTGCTAGCCAGTCAGAGCCGATTAGATTATTGGCCAGAGACAGCTAAATTCCGGACCCTTTCTTGGTAAGGTATTCCCCTACTATATCTTCCTAGGTTGTGTTTGAGAAATATCGGCACTTAGCCCAATCTGTTTCCCCGTGGGAGCTAACCTCCATTTCGAGACAGCGGCGTTGACTCGGTAGGGATGGGGCAGTTAGTATCCGCATCAGCCCAGGGGGGAATATGGAGGCAATTTGGGACGTAGTTAAAGCTGATTTAAAGAATCGCATTTCACCTTCAGGTTTTTCATTATGGATCGAGCCCCTGCAAGTGGACCGGGGGCCCGAGGGGGAACTTCAACTCACCTGCCCCAATCCTTTCGCTCACCGCTGGGTCCTGTCCCACTATCTTTCCCATATCCACCAGGTGCTGGCCCAATTGGGTCAACCCCTCTCCGTCAAACTTCTTGCGGCTCGGTTCCAGCCCCGCTCTGCGGTGCCGCCACTCGTCGCTGATCAACTCCGCCTGCCCCTTCCCGGCCAGGGACGCACCCCGGGGCGCAGCCTGAACCGGGAATTCACCTTTAACAAATTCGTGGTGGGGGGCTCAAATCGCCTGGCTTACCACGCTGCCGAGGCTCTGGCTCGAAATGACACCTTTTTCAGCGGCATCCTGTTCCTCACCTCAAGTCCCGGTTTAGGGAAAAGCCATCTCGCCCAGGCGGTGGGGAACTGCCTCCTCTCTGCGGCGCCGGCGGCTTCCGTTTTCTACGTGACCGCCGAAGACTTCACCAATGATATGGTGAAAGCCTTGAAGGGCGGCCAGATGAACCGCTTCAAGGAGCGCTACCGGGGGGAGTGTGAGGTGCTGCTCATGGAGGAGGTGCAGTTTTTCAGCGGCAAGGAGAAGATCCAGGCTGAACTGTGCTACACTCTGGACACCTTGCTGGACCGCCGCAAGAAGCTGGTGTTGACCAGTTGCTATCTTCCCGGGGAGATCAGCCACCTCTCCCAGGAGCTGCGCTCCCGTTTCACCGGCGGGCTCATCACTCCCATCGGCCCACCGGATTTTTCCACCCGGGTGGGCATCCTCTCCAGGAAAGCCGAAGTATCGGGACGTGAGCGTCTCCACCCAGGTGTTGGAGCACGTGGCGGAACACGTCACCGACGACGTGCGCCGCCTGGAGAGCGCCCTGGACTGCCTGGTAGCCCGGTCCACTCTCTTGGGAGAACCCGTGAGCCTGCGCCTGGCCCAGGAGGTCCTCCAGGATTTGAAGGCGGTGGCTCCCCGCTTGAGTGTCAGCCATATCCAAAAGATTGTCTGCGATTACTACCAGGTGAACCTGCGGGAACTGTTGGGGCGAGGCCGGCAGAAAAAGCTGGTGCGGGCCCGGCAGATGGGCCTTTATTTCTCCCGCATTTATACCAAGAAGACCATGGTGGAACTGGGACGACTCTTCCAGCGGAGCCACGCCGCCGTGGTGCACGCCCTCCAGACACTGGAGCGGAACCGGCAGCTCCAGCCCCGTCTGGAGCAGGAGGTCAAATTTCTGGAAGAGAAGATGGCCCAGGCCAAGGTCAGGCTGGAGTCCGCGTACAGAGCCCAGTCTTCGCACCGATGCTTGATAACCCGGCCCTCCACGATGAAGACGATGTCCTCGGCGATGTTGGTGGCCAGGTCGGCGATGCGCTCCAGATTGCGGACAATAATGATGAAATGATGCAGGCGGGTGACCCAGCGGGATTCGCTGATCATGGTGTCCAGGATCTTCTGGGTGTACTCGTCGTCCAGCAGGTCCACATCGACGTCTCGTTGGCACACCTGAATGGCGAGCTTGGGGTCCTGTTGCACAAAGGCGTCGATACTGGTGCGCACCATTCCCACGGCCAGGTCCGCCAAGGCCTTAAGGTCAATGGGCAAGTCCAGGGGGGGGCGGCTGTTTAGTTCCAGAGCCCGCTCGGCGATATTCACCCCCTGGTCGCCGATGCGTTCGAGGGTAGTGGCGATGCGCATGGCCGCGGTGATCAGACGCAAGTCCGTGGCCACAGGTTGCCGGAGGGCCAGGAGCTTGAAGGACTGCTGCTCAATTTCCAGCTCCATGTTGTTTAATTGAATGTCGTCGGTGATCACATCCCGGGCCAGTTCAGAGTTGCGGGTGGTGATGGAGGCCAGGCTTTTCTGCACGGCGTCTTCTGCCATGGTGGCCATGCGCAGAAGGTTTTGCTTGAGGCCATCTAATTCCCTGTCAAAATGCCTGGGCCTAGTCGCAGCCGCCACCACTGCCCCACCTCTTTTCTCCCCTTCGGGGAAAATTTGTAGTAATATTAACTTAATTCGGAAGAAAATTAAATAGCTTTAACCAATATCGCACCTAAAATTCATCTTTCCAGAACACTTACCTTGCGGTTCATGCCAACCAGCCAAGCTCGACGGTCACCGTCTTTCGGAGCCTACCCCTTGAAGGTAGCCATTATTGGCCCCGGGGCCCTGGGGTGTCTGCTGGCAGCAAAATTCAGCTTGGCCGGGGAAGAAGTCTGGCTGGTGGACTACCGGGGGGAACGGGCCGAACTCTTGAACCGCCAGGGTCTTCTCCTTAAGACGCCGGCGAATGTTGAGACGGTAGTTAAGGTTCCCGCCGGGTTGGCCGAGGAGGTGGGGCCGGTGGACCTGGCCATTCTCACCGTAAAAACCCACCAGACCGCCTCTGCAGCCTTGAGTTTGCCTCTGCTTTTAGATTCGGGGGGATTGGCCCTCACTCTGCAAAACGGTCTGGGAAACCTGGAGGAAATGGCCCGGGTGATGGGGCCGGAGCGCTTACTGGGGGGAGCCAGCATTCTGGGGGCCACCAAATTGCAGGAGGGCGAGGTGCTCCTGGCCGGCCTGGGCCCCACCTATGTGGGGCCACCGCCAGGCTCCCGGGTGCCCCCGGCCGAGGTGGAGGCGGTGGCCGCCCTCTTCCGTCGGGCCGGATTCCCTTGCGAGGTCCGGGCCGACATCGAGGCCGTGCTCTGGGAAAAACTGTTGGTGAATGTGGGGATCAATCCCCTCACCGCCCTCCTACGGGTTAAAAATGGGCATTTGCTGAACATTCCGTCTGCCTGGGAGATGGCCGTAGCCGCAGCCACCGAAGCTCTGGCCGTGGCCCGGGCCAGCGGCATCAACTTGACCGTTGACCCCGAAGGACGCCTGCGGGAGGTTTGCACCGCCACTGCAGCCAACCGCTCTTCCATGCTCCAGGACGTGCTGGCCAGCCGCCGGACTGAAATCGAGGCCCTCAACGCCCAGGTGGTGGCCCGGGGCAACAGCCACGGCATCCCCACCCCGGTGAACCAGGTCCTCACCCAACTTATTCGGGCCTGGGAGGAGGCTCGGAAATAATGTGGGGGAGGGGCTAAAGCGCCCAGGCCCTTACCCTCGTCCCCCTGCCCCAATCCCTTAAACCAGTAACCAGTAATCAGTTGCCAGTTACCAGCAAGGGGCGCCAAGTTCCTGTTACTGACTACTGGTCACTGGTCACTGAATAAAGGGGGGTTGGGAGGGGAGTTTGAGGGGAGGGCGGGGGGACCGCGTTCCCCTCAAACTCCCCTCAGAATATATTTCCTTACTTCTTCATCCCCCCCGGTTTCACCAGGGGGACGAAGAGGACGGGCAGGCGTTCTTCTTCCTTGAGTTCGCCTTTGACCTTCCGCAGACGCAGGAGTTGCTGCACAAAGCCAGGCGTCCCTACGGGAATGACCAGGCGGCCTCCTTCCTTGAGCTGTTCTTTCAGGGCCTGGGGCACTTCTGGGGCGGTGGCAGTAACCAGGATGGCGTCGAAGGGGGCTTCTTCGGGCCAGCCCTGATAGCCATCGCCGCAGCGTAATTGAATCCGTTCATATCCCAGGTCCCGGAGGCGATTCTTGGCGGACTCGGCCAGTTCGGGCAGGAGTTCGATGCTGAGCACCCGATCAGTGAGTTCGGCCAGGACCGCGGCCTGGTAACCGGAGCCGGTGCCCACCTCCAAAACCTTGTCCCCGGGCTTGACCTCGGCCCACTGGGACATCAGGGCGACAATATAAGGCTGGGAGATGGTCTGGCCGGAGCCGATGGGCAGGGGCTGATCGCTGTAGGCCAGGGGAGTGAGGTAACCCGGAACGAACCGGTGCCGGGGCACCGTGCCCATGGCGGCCAGCACCCGGGGGTCGGTGATATCCCGGGCCTTGAGCTGCCGGGTCACCATGCCCTGCCGCTCCGCCGCCTGGAACTCTTGTCCCCGAGCGATGGCCACGTCGTTGAGGCCCATGAGGTACAACAGCAATAGCCAGAGGGAATGGAAGATTTTGCGGCCCATGGGTTCCTTGAATCTGTGACGGATGAACTCGTTTGGGTTAATCCGAGTTAAATTATACCTCTCCCAGGAGCAGTTTTGCACTTTTCGAGGGACAGATTTCCTCCCCTTATCCGGCCTCCGCCTTAAAAGCATCAGTACCCGCCCTTGGATTTTCACCCGGTTTTCTCGTCTATTTGTGCTTTTTTCAACGCCAAACGCCGGGCCACGTCCGCCAGATATGCAGATTTCTCGATGCGGGCCAGCCAGGTCGGGGGCAAGGCCTGTATTCCCAAATAGGCGCCGCTGATCCCCCCGGTGATGCCGGCCAGGGAGTCCGAATCCCCGCTGGTGTTGGCGGCCAGGCGGATGACAGCCAGATAATCCCGAGGATGTTGGAGAAAACAATAGAGGGAGGCCAGAACGGCCTCTTCCGCCACCCAGCCCTCACCGATATGAGGCAGGGCTTTCGCCGGGTCGGACATCTCGAGGCCCTGCTCCAGGCGCTGCAAAGCCTGGTCGAAATCAGGAACCAACCCCTGGGTTTCATCTTGCAGCAGCCGGAGAAAGTCATCCGGAGGGGTCTGGTCCAGGGCCAGTTTTACGAGATAAGCGGCGGCCACCGCCCCCAGCTCGGCGGCCGGGTGCCGGTGGGTAGCCCGGGCTGTGGCCGCGGCCACCTCCCGCAGGCGGGGCAGATCGTCCTGGTAAAAATACCCGATGGGCGCCACCCGCATGGCCGCGCCGCAACCTTTGGAGTCGAGTTTGCCGGCCTCCCGCCAGGGTACACCCTTCTCCAGTTGCCTGGCCCCATACAGGCAGGACGCGCCGGGGGCCCGGTAGCTTTCCGGATGGTGCAACCACTCCACAAACCGCCGGGACACTGCGGCCATCAGGCCCTCCAGGTCCCGGTCTCCCGCGTCGATGAGGGCCTCGGACACCGCCAGGGTCATCTGGGTGTCGTCGGTGAACAGGGCAGGCTCGGGCAACTCTTGAATGCCCCGGGGGCCATAGGTTTTCCGGATCTGTTCCAGGGACAGGGGCTCTGCCGGCCACCCCAGGGCGTCTCCCAAGGCGATGCCGTAAAGCATGCCCAAAACCTGATCCATGGTACCCTCGTTATTTCCTTCTAAAGAACTTGGCAAATTGGCTTTTTTGGGGGGGGAGGGCCAGGGATATGAGGTCAAATGGGCCTTCGGTCCATTTACCCCCAAGCCCCCCTCCCAATCACTTTTGCCGGTGGAGCACGGGCTGGAAGCCCGTGCTACCAATTCTTTAGGGAGAGGTGAGGATTGCAAGTTAAAGGGAGGGGACAGGGGTTCGCGACCCCTGGCCCCCTCCCTCAAACTCGCTTTTTCAGAGTTCTCTTTTAGTAACCATGGCCACGAGACGAGGTTCTCCAGTAAAGGGTAAACGGTATTCCTTTAATTCCAGCCTTTCCAAAGCCACCCCGGCTAAAAATACCTGTGCCTCCTCCAGTTCAGGAGCAGGAATCTTAGGTCCCTTAAGGGCCAGGGCCCGGCCCCCCGGCAGAAGCAGAGGGGCGGCCAATTCCAGGAACCGTTTCAGGCCAAAGGTGGCCCGCGAGGTCACAGCAGCAAAGCGGGGGCCCCACTCCCGGGCCAGCCGGGGGGTGAGATGGGCCTGCACCACCTCCACCCCGGGCACTCGCCAGAGGGCCACTAAATACTCCAGAAAGGCAACCTTCTTGCCCCGGGATTCCACCAGGGTAAGGGCGATTTCCGGCCGGGCCAATTTCAGCACCAGCCCCGGAAAGCCGGCGCCGCTTCCCAGGTCCGCCAAGGAGGAGGGATTGTGGAGGAACGGGAGAACCGCCAGGGAATCGAGAAAGTGCTTGATGACCATGTCCCGGGGAGATTTGAGGCCCGTGAGATTCACCCGGGCGTTCCAGGTCTGGAGTTCCTGTAAATAAACCTGAAACTGCGTCAAAACCTCCTGAGGCAGCTTCATACCAAGGGCTGCGGCGCCTTCCTGAAAAAGAAGCAGCAGATTTTCCATCATTAGGGGAGCACAGGCATCCTTGTTTTTGAAAGCTATCTGCAAAGAGGCTTTGTAAAAGTGCTGTACAGGAAAAAAGTCTGGGTTTCAAATCCCCCTCCCCTGGTGGGAGGGGGTTAAGGGGAGGGGGACTGATTGAGGTAACGTACCAGCATTGCCCTTCTTGTTGACACCCCCACCCAGACCCTCCCCCATCAAGGGGGAGGGGACTTTCTCCCTCAAATAGCCGTTTGGCGGATTTTCAGAGCTCTCTTGAAAGTATTAAAGGCAACGCCCTTACTTACCAAGGCAAAACTGCGAAAAAATATGGTCCAGGACCGCCTCCCCCACCTCCTCCCCGGTGATCTCCCCCAAGGCCTGGAGGGACTCTTTCACTTCCAGGGCCAGCAATTCCCAGGGAGGCTCGGCCTGCGCCAGCAGCTCCCGGCCCCGGTCCAGGGCGTCCCCGGCCCGGGCCAGGAGTTCATAGTGCCGGGCCTGCGTAACCATCTCCCCTTCGGTCCGCACCCCGCCCCCCAGCACCAGATCTACCACGGCCTGCTCGAGACTGTCCAGCCCCTGGCCGGTGAGGGCGGAGATTTTCACAACCGGATGAGACGATTGGTGGCTAAGGTCCTGGACCTGAAGTTTCTGAGGTAAATCTATCTTGTTAAGCACTACCAGGACGGGGCGGTCCGCCATTTCCCCCAGGACCTGGGCATCCTCCGGATCAAGGGGTTCGCTGCCATCCACCAGGTAGAGGACGAGGTCGGCCCGGGTTAGCTGTTCTCGGGAACGGGCCACGCCCAGCTCCTCGACCCGGTCCCGACCCTTTCTAAGCCCGGCGGTGTCGATCAACCGCAGCGGCATACCCCCCAGATTGATGGCTTCCTCGATGACATCCCGGGTAGTTCCGGGGATATCGGTGACAATGGCCCGGTCCGCGTCCACCAGACGGTTCAAAAGGCTGGATTTTCCCACGTTGGGGCGGCCGGCCAACACCACCCCTACGCCCTCCCGAAGGAGTCGACCCTGACGGTAAGTCGCCAGGAGATTCTTCAAATCTCGGTGGGGAGCGGCCAACTCCTCCCGGAGGGTCTCTGGGGAGAGTTCCGTAGCTTCTTCCGGAAAGTCCAGGGCCGCCTCCACCTGGGCCAGTATGCCGAGAAGAGCGGCGCGCAACTCCCCCAAGCGGCGCCCCAACCCCCCGGCCAGATGGGCCGCAGCCACCCGGAGAGAGGCCTGGGTGCGGGCCTGGATGACCTCGAGGACCGCCTCGGCCTGGGAAAGGTCCAGGCGACCGGAGAGAAAGGCCCGGAGGGTAAATTCCCCTGGCCGGGCCAAACGCGCCCCTTGGGCCAGCGCTTCTCCCAGAATGGCCTTGAGAACTGCATATCCGGAGTGGCAGTGGATTTCCACCACGTCTTCCCGGGTATACGTGTGGGGGGCCCGCATGAGGGTGAGAAGGACTTCGTCAAGGACACGCCCCTGGGAGTCGAGCACGTGCCCCAGGTAGAAGCGGTGTGACTGCCAGTGGGAGCGGGGCCGACGGGGTCGGAAGAGGCGGCGGGCGATGGTTTCGGATCGGGGGCCGCTGAGCCGCACGATACCGATGCCCGCCTCTCCTGGAGGCGTGGAAAGGGCCGCAATGGTGTCCCCCGCCTCAGGCCAGGTCATGGGGAGCCGGCGTTGTCCTCCTGGGTTTCTTTCTTGCGGACCGGGTAGACTACCACCTTCTTGTAAAGGCCTTCCCCCCGGCTCATGGTTTTGAGCTCTCTATCACCCTGGAGGGCCAGATGGATAATACGGCGGTCGTGGGGGTTCATGGGATTCAGGGTGATGGACTTGCCGCTCTTCTTGGCTTTTTCCCCGGACTTGAGGGCCAATTGGGTGAGGGCTTCTTGGTGCCGGGCCCGGTACGACTCGATATCGATGAACACCCGCACCTTGCGGCGGGCCTTCTTAGCCATCATCTTGGTGAGCAGGTACTGGAGAGCTTCCAGGGTCTGGCCTTGCTTGCCGATGAGCAGGCCGGCATCCTCGGCGTCGATGCTCAGATTGAGCCGTTCTTCCTCATCCACCTGCCCCTCGACCTTGGCCTTTTCGCCCATCAACTCCAGTATCTGCTCCAGGATTCCCTGGGCCTGGGGCAACAGGTCAGCGTCACCCTCGCCCTTCAGAGCCACCCGGATCCGGGCTTTGCGCCCCCCCAGCCCGAAGAGCCCAGGAGAGCCTACGGAAATAATCTCGATGTCAAGACTTTCAGAGGGAAGTTGGAAGTGTGCACAGGCCTGCTCTATGGCGTCTTCCGTGGTCTTGCCTTCAAATTCCAAAAACTCCATGAACTGATCCCCCGAGGCCTACTCGATGTACTTATTGGTGAAATACTGCTGGGTGATGGCCAGGATGTTGTTCACCATCCAGTAGATCACCAGGCCGGCAGCGAAGTTGAGGAAGAGAAAGGTGAAGATCAGTGGCATAAACATCATCATCCTGGCCTGGGTCGGGTCCCCCATGGAAGGAGACATCTTCTGCTGAATGAACATGGTAGCTCCCATGATAATAGGAGTGATGAGCAAGGGGTCTTTGGCGGACAGGTCGGCCAACCAAACGTAATCGGTGAAAGGAATCGTGGGAATAAAGGAAGCTTGGCGAAATTCGATGGAGTAGAGCAACAAATTGTATAGGGCGAGGAACACCGGCAGCTGCAGAAGCATGGGGAGGCAACCCCCCAGGGGATTGACCTTGAAGGTGCGATAGAGGTTCATGAGCTCCCGGTTCATGGCCTCCCGGTCGTCTTTGTATTTTTCCCGGAGTTCAGTAACCCGGGGCTGGATCTTCTGCATAACCTTCATGGACTGCATGCTCTTGTGGTTGGGATACCAGAAGACGAGCCTCATGAGAATGGTGAAGATGATCAGGGTCCAGCCATAATTGTGGATATAACCGTTAAGCCACTTGATAACATACAGGAAGGGCCGGGCCAGCCAATCAAACCAGCCAAAATTCACCACATCGTCTAACCCCAGGTCAGCGGTTCTTAAGTCTCTGCTGTCCTTGGGGCCGAAGTAAAAAGCGTAGGAAGCCTGAACTTCCTGCCCGGCTGCCAAGGTCTCCGGTATAGTCAGAGTGGCCTTGAGCTCATTCGGGTTTTTGGGGGCTTCCTGGAGAGTCGCCTGGGTCCTGGGAGTGCCCACCGGCAGGGCGGCTGCCAGGAAGAAGGCCTCGTCCAGGCCGACCCATTCCACCTTGTCTTTGAAAACCTTGGGCTCCTTGAGTTTGCCCGGCTTGAACACCTCCAGGCTCTTGTCGGCGAACACCGCCACCCCCAGGTGGTCTCGCTCCCCCGTTCCCTCAGTGTCACCGGCAAGGTCCAGTTTGAGTTCCCCTTCCAGGGTCTGAGAGGTGCGGTTGGCCACCGTGGTTTTCAGGTCAAAGGCATAGCTTTGTCCTCGAAAACGATAGATTCTCGTGACCTCCAGGCCCTCCGGGGTGACGCCTCGGAAAGTCAGGGTGCCGGAGTTATCACCCTCCAAGGTGATCGCCGGAGCGCTGGTTTCATAGAACAAATCGGCCGAAATCGAGGAGGTCCGCGCCACCCAGGAGAGGCTCAGGGGGAGCTTTTGATTAATGGACGCAGTGACCAGCTCCTTGGGGCTGGCCTCCGACTTGTTCGAGTCCAGAAAACGTTCGAGTTCAAAGCTAACGAAGGGTATACTCCGGGGGGATTTCCAGACGGTCTCAATGGGCAGCTTTTGCTTATATTTTTTCAGTTGGAAGCTTTTCAAGCTGGCCCCCCGGTCGGTGAAGACCGCCCGGTAAAGGGGGGTTTCCACCACCACTTCCCGGGCGGCGCGGCCTGGCTTGGCCGCCGGGGGCGGGGTCAACGTCTTGGTCGCAGGGCCTGGAGGGGACGGGCCGGGCTTGGCCGCTTCGCTTGGTTCGGCCGTCTGAGGGGCGGGTTCTTCCGGAGGGGGCTTGGTCCCGAATTTTTGCCCCAGGAAGGTGAAGACCAAAAAGACCAGAAAACAAAGGAACAAAGTTAGGATGGTGTTTCTATCCATAAAGGCGATCCTCAGGGCACCGGGTCCCACCCGCCGGGATGGAACGGGTGACAGCGCAGGAGACGTTTCAGGCTCAGCCCCAGGCCCTTGACCCAGCCGTAGGTGCGGCAGGCCTCCGCCGCATAGTGCGAGCAACTGGGGACAAACCGGCAGCAGTTGGGGATTAAAGGTGCTATTAACAATTGGTAGGCTCGGATGAGCCCCAGGGATAGCTTAGTCATGGTGGTCAGTGGTGGTGCGGCGAAGCAGGACTCGGGCCAGCTCGGCCTGCACCTGGGCATAGGTCAAATCAGGAGCCCCTTTCTTAGCCATGATGATCAGGTCCCCCGGAGGCAAGCTCTCCTTGTGGCGTCGAAAAAATTCCCGCAGGAGGCGCTTGACCCGGTTGCGCCGGGAGGCTTTGCCCACCTTGCGCCCCGCCACCAGCCCCAACCGGCGGCCTTTCCCCTCCCCTGGTGCCAGGCAGACGCCGAAATGCGGCGTGTACAGTTTTTTTCCCCGTGCCTGGGCCCTGAGATATTCCCGGCGGCGCCGGAGCCGCTCGTCTCGGGTAAACCGGGCCGCCCTGGTTGGTGCATCAGTGTTACCGGGGACGTGAGCTAGACTGGAGGACTCGGGGGTGTGCTTCAGCGAGGCTCCCTGTATCTCACACCGAGAGGCGCTTGCGGCCCTTGGCCCGGCGGCGCTGCAAAATCCGGCGGCCCCCCCTGGTGCGCATGCGTCCCAGGAAGCCGTGGGTGCGAGCCCGGCGCCTTCTACTCGGTTGAAAAGTGCGTTTCATCGAGATTCTTCCTTGGGGACAATTTTAGTCACAAACTTTTTATAAATCATTTCAACGGCATTTTGTCAAGGACCAGAAAACCCAAATGAGGGGAATGAGCGATCCCGGCAACTTACCTGGGCCACCAAGGTCATACCGCATATTTCCCGCAGGCCCTAACTATTTCGGGTTAAAAATAAACCCTACCAGTTGTGGCATTTTTCGGGTGATAATTTAAAACTTGAATTTTTTTCTAAAGTTGACACAATATCGACGAGGAAGTCCGAATTCTCATGGTTGTCTCCGGGCTTCGGTTAGTTGTCCCATCCTGCCGGCTCTCCCTGAGCTGCGGGTTTCCCCGTTGGTTAAGGAGATTTTATGTTCCTAGACCCCATCTTAGGCTGGTTCTCCAATGACCTGGCCATTGACCTGGGCACCGCCAATACCCTGGTGTACGTCAAGGGGAAGGGCATTGTGCTCTCCGAACCTTCGGTGGTGGCCGTGCGCAAAAACGCCCGGGACCGCAACAAGGTTCTGGCCGTGGGCCGGGAGGCCAAGATGATGCTGGGCCGCACCCCGGGGAACATCGTGGCCATCCGCCCTATGAAAGACGGGGTCATTGCCGACTTTGAAATCACTGAAGCCATGCTGCGGCACTTTATTCGCAAGGTCCATAATCGCCGCTCCCTGATCCGGCCCCGCATCATCGTCTGCGTACCCTCCGGGATCACCCCGGTGGAAAAGCGAGCCGTGAAGGAATCCGCCGAATCCGCTGGAGCCCGGGAAGTCTACCTCATTGAAGAACCCATGGCCGCAGCCATCGGAGCGGGGCTGCCCATCACCGACCCCATCTGCAACATGGTGGTGGACATCGGCGGTGGCACCACCGAAGTGGCCGTCATCTCCCTGGCCGGCATCGTCTACTCCAAGAGTGTGCGGGTAGGCGGGGATAAAATGGACGAGTCCATTCTGCAGTATATTAAACGCACGTATAATCTGGCCATCGGTGAGCGCACCTCCGAGATCATCAAAACCACCATCAGCAATGCCTATCCCGGAGAAACGGAGTCCATGGACGTGAAGGGCCGGGACCTGGTCACCGGCATCCCCAAGATTATCACCATCAATTCAGACGAGATCAGAACCGCTATTCAGGAGCAAATTGACACCATCGTCTCCATTGTGAAAACCGCCCTGGAACACACTCCCCCTGAATTGGCCGCGGATATCGTGGACCGGGGCATCTATCTGACCGGGGGCGGGGCCCTCTTGAAGCATCTGGACGTCCTGTTACACCAGGAGACCGGGCTTCCCATCAAGATCACCGAGGACCCATTGTCCACGGTGGTTCTGGGATCCGGTAAGGCCCTGGACAACCTGGACATATTGCGTGAAGTCACCCTTGATTGAGGCCCATGAATGTGCGGTTTAGAACCCGCTTGCGCACCCCCCTGGTCATCGCCGCCACTCTGTTTTTCGTTCTCGCTGTCCTGTCTTTAAGCTTGAAACGCGCCCCGGTGGTGAAAACCGTGGAGGGGGTGATCGTTTCCCTGACGGCCCCGGCCATCAACGGTCTGAACTTTCTGGGCGATTCTCTCAAACGCTTCTGGCTGGGCTATGTTTATTTGGTGGGGGTGGAAAAGGAAAACGATAAGCTCAAAAGACGGTTGGAAGAATATGTCCAAAAGGAAGTGCGCTACCAGGAGGCCTTGCTCCTGGCCCGGCGCCTGGAGGCCCTGCTCGACTTGAAAAAACAAGTCGCCCTGCCAGTCACCGGGGCCCGGGTGGTGGCCTTTGATCCTTCCCAATGGTCCCGTTGTGTCATCGTGGACATGGGAACCAGCGAGGGCGTTACCTTGGGCCTGCCGGTTCTGAGCGGGGGCGGCATTGTCGGTCGCATTGTGGAAACCTATTCTCATTACGCCAAGGTCATGCTCATCGTGGACCGGAATAGCGGGGCTGACGCCATGGTGCAGCGCACCAGGGTGCGGGGCATCCTCCAGGGCAAAGGGGGGAACCGCTGTTCCCTGGAGTATGTCCCGAAAAACGTCGATATAGAGGTGGGGGACCTGGTTTTGGCTTCCGGTCTGGGGGGCATTTACCCGGCGGGGCAAGTTTTTGGAAGAGTGACCCAGGTGGATAAAAACCCCAGCGGGCCCTTTCAGGAAATCATAGTAACCCCGGGGGGAAACCTGTCCCTCCTGGAGGAAGTGCTAATCGTCAAGACGGCCAAGCTGAGCCTAACCCCCTGACCATGCTCTCGTCTCTTTTTTTCTTCACTTTGTTGGGACTTGCCCTGTTTTTCCTGCAGGAACTGCTGCTCTACCCCCAGGTGTACATCCGCCCCCTGGCGCCTCTGCTGTTTTACGTGAGTCTCAAGGACTCTCTGGCCTTGGCCTTCGCTCTGGCGGTGCTGCTGGGCCTCCTGCAGGACAGCTATGCCCTGGCCCCCTTTGGGATTCACCTGATGAGTTCCCTTATCCTGGTGGCCGTGGCTCGCCTGACCCGGCAAACCTTCCTGGTTAAAAATGCAGTTTTCCTGATCCTGGCCATGCTGGCCGCCCTGCTCCTCCAGGAACTAGGGGTCCGGCTTATCCTTACCCTCCTCGGGTCCTGGGATGTCTTCTTCGTGGATGTGTCCTGGACCCGGGGGCTGGAGCTGATCGTCACTGCCGCACTCACCCCGGTGTTTTTCGCCTTGATTCGGTCCCTGGAATTTCACCTGGGGCGCCTGGGCCGGGCCCGCCGCCGAGCGCCGGCCACTTGGTAATTCAGGCCTTCTGGCCAAGATAATGGTAACCATGAAGCGCGTTCACCCTTCTCCGCCGCTGAAATACCCTTACCTGCAAGAACCCCTGGGCGATCACCTGTCCCCGGAGGAGCTAGAGCGCTCCCGGCGCCTCCTGGCCCGGGTGGGTCTGATCCTCCTGGTTCTCTTCGGACTGCTGTTCTTGCGCCTGTGGTTCCTCCAGTTGATCAAGGGTGAGTATCTCGAGAAGCGCTCCGAATACAACCGCATCCGCGCTCAGGATCTCCCCCCCTGGCGGGGCATGATTCTGGACCGGGCGGGGAACATCCTGGTGGACAACCGGCCCAGCTTCAATCTCATGGCTATCCTGGAAGACGTTCCCGACCCGGACACTTTGGGACGACGCCTGGGCTCGCTGGTAAACCTCGACGGAAAATTCCTCACCGCTCAGATTGACAAGGCCCGCCAGGCCGGCCTCCACCAGGTGCGACTCAAGACCCACCTCTCCTGGGAGGAGATGGCCCTGGTGGAGACTTACAAAGCCGAACTCCCCGGGGTGTTCATCCTGGTTGCCCCCAAACGGGAGTATCGCCACCAGGCCCTGGCCTGCCACGTGCTGGGCTACCTGGGGGAAGTCACCGAAACCCAGCTCAAAAGCAGCCGCTACCCCACTTACAAGATGGGGGATTATCTGGGCCGCTGCGGCATCGAGGCGGCCTGGGAGGACTATCTCAGAGGCCAGCGGGGCTTGAGCCGCATCGAGGTGGACGCCTACGGCCGGGAGTTGGGGAAGCTGGACCAGAAACTCTCCACCCCCGGCGCCAACGTTCATCTGACCCTGGACTCACGCCTGCAACAGGAGGCCGAATATTGCCTCCAAGACAAGGTGGGGGCCATCGTGGCCCTGAACCCCCAAAACGGCAAGATTCTGGCTCTGGCTTCCTCCCCGACTTACTCCCAGGAGGCCTTCGAGCGGGGCTTGAGCGCGACGGAGTGGCAGAATCTCCTCAACGATAAAAACCATCCCATGATGAACCGGACCATCAACGGCCAGTATCCTCCCGGCTCCACCTTCAAGATCGTCATGGCCGTGGCGGGTCTGGAGGAGAAGGTTATCTCTCCGAAAGAATACATCCACTGTCGCGGCCACCTTACCTCCGGTAACCACGACTTCCACTGCTGGAAAAAGCGGGGCCATGGGAGTGTAAACCTGCATCAGGCCTTGGTAGGATCTTGCGATGTTTTCTTTTATCAGGTAGGGCGGCGTCTGGGTATCAAGCGCATCGCCAAGTGGAGCCGGCTCTTCGGACTGGGAACGCCTACAGGCCTCAAGCTGGACAAAGAGCGGTCAGGATTGGTGGCCTCCCCCGACTGGAAACTCACCCGCTTCCGGGATCCCTGGCGGGAGGGTGACACCTTTTCCGTGGCCATCGGCCAGGGGTACAACCTGACCACCCCCCTCCAGGTAGCCCGGATGGCCGCCACTTTGGCCAACGGCGGCATCGTTTATCAGCCCCAATTAGTGGAAAAGGTGGAAAGCCCGGCGGGGGAAATCCTGCACCAGTTTAAACCGATTATTACGGGGCGCCTGGACGCCGACCCCGCCAACCTGGCTTTAGTGCGCCAAGCTTTGTCAGCAGTGGTGAGCTATGGCACCGGCCACAGAGCCGATTTACCTCACGTGGAAGTGGCCGGTAAAACCGGCACCTCGCAGGTGGTCTCTTTGGAAAAAGAGAAAACCGGCAAGAATATTCGAAGATTCCAGAACCACGCCTGGTTTGTGGCCTATGCCCCGGCTGACGACCCTCAACTGGCCGTGTCCGTGATTGTGGAGCACGGCGGCCAGGGGGGCGAAGTGGCGGCGCCCCTGGCGAGGCGGGTTCTGGCCACGTATTTTAAAGACTCCCAAATGGCCCAGGATAAGTGATGCTTGGGGGAGAGGTCGGAGGACCACCCCAACCCCCTCAAAACTCGATATCACTCACCTTCTCCTCCCAGCCGTGCCTGCCGATGAGCTTGACAAAGCGGCAGCCCCCCAGGTATTCGTGTTTCACGCCCTCGAGAGTGCGGCGCACCCGGGTCAGGGTTTGGGTGTAGCGGTCCCCCACGGGAATCACCAGGCGCCCCGCCAGAGCTAACTGGTCCACCAGGGGCGGGGGCACCTGGGGGGAGCCGGCGGTGACCAGGATGCCATCAAAAGGCGCTTCTTCCAGCCATCCCAAGGTGCCGTCGGCCATACGGACCTGAACATTGGTGTATCCCAGGGCGGCTAAAACCTGCTTCGCCGTTTGGGCCAGGGCAGGAAGGCGCTCAATAGTAAAGACCTGAGCCGCCAGCTCTGCCAGCACTGCGGCCTGGTAGCCGGAGCCGGTGCCCAACTCCAACACCTTTTCAGAGCCCTTCAGTTCCAGGGCCTCGGTCATCAAGGCCACAATGTAAGGCTGGGAGATGGTCTGGTCCTCACCGATGGGGAGGGGATAGTCGTTGTAAGCCTGTTCCCACATCTGTCGGGGTATGAAGCGGTGACGGGGCACCTTACCCATGGCCGCCAACACCCGGGAGTCGGTGACTCCCCGGCGCTTGATCTGGGTCTCCACCATCAACTGCCGGGCCTCAGTGAATATGTCTTTCGGCTCTTCCGGCATGACAGCCTCTCTCCGTTTCTGGCTAGTCCCTGGTCATTAGGTTAACGAGTGTCTCTGTTTCCTTCTCATTTAGAAAAACTTAGCGATAACGGGACCAGAGATGACGGGGCTCCGTTTTCTGTCTGTTGGTTTTTTTGGTATTATACCATCAAGGAGAAACTTGATGGAATGTCGCTTTCACCCGGACCGGGAGGCCCCCTACCGCTGCGACAAAATGGAGTACCACTACTGCCAGGAGTGTTTGGACCAGTGCCGGGCCTGCACCGACCCCTGCAATTTCTGCAAAACCCGGTCGCAATGCGTCATTTGGGAACTCTGCGGCCAGGAGGCTAAAAAGCGCTGCCAGGACCAAGAGGCAGCCCCTTACTCCTAGCTTGAAGCAGGAATGATCGCCCTACAACTACGGGAGGCTTTGCGCGGCGCTCTCCTCTTTTTTGCCAAAAAGCCAACCTGCCGCAAAGGTTAAAAAGGTGCCGATCAACAACAGCCAGGTCCATCCCAGGGGGAAGATGTTCTTCTCGGAAAGAATTAGAAGCACCAGCATGCCCAGGGCGGCAAGAGTCATGGCTACGACATTGACTCTATTGCATCGCCTGGTGGTCAGAAGACCGAGGAGAAAAACCCCCAGTAACGATCCATAGGTGACCCCGCCGATTTTAAAAGCCAGCCAGAGGAATTTTTCAAAATGGCTGAAAAAGTAAGCGATAAACGCCAGGATAATGCCAAACATAACCACGCAAATTCTGGAAATTAGCAAATAATGGCGTTCAGTTCCCGACGGAAAAATCACCGGGCGATAGATGTCCGTGACAAAGGAAGAAGTCAGAGAACCTAACGGCGAGTCAATGCTCGCCATGACAATCGCCGAAAGCATCAGGCCTCTCATCAAGGGGGGCATCGTCTGCTCGATAAAATGCGGGAAAATTTTGTCCAATTTTGCCGGCAAAGGCAGCCCAGGATGTTGAACATAGAAGGCATACAGGCACGCGCCAATAAAGAGGAAGATGATCATCACCAGAAAACTGCCGATCGGGGTCAGCAGCATAGTTTTCTGGCTTTCTTTTCTCGTTTCCACGGTCAGCAGTCTCTGCATGAGCTCCTGATCAGTCCCAAAGGCCGCCATCGAGCCAAAAAACCCGTTCAACGTCGCCAGAACAAATATATTGGGATCCGAGAGCAGGTGCTTCAGATATTCGGCCAGTCCGGCAGCCGGGCCCCAGTTGAAGATTTGCAGCTTGCCAGCCGCGCCGGCAAGGGCGACCACGGATGCGGCGCCACCGTCGATGCGACTGAGTAGGAAGCCGATGGCCACCAGGCCGGCAATCATGAAGGTCAAGGTTTGCACCACATTGGTCCACACCACCGCCTTGATCCCGCCCCAGGCGATATAGAGCATGCTGATGACCGAAAAAAGCAGGATAGTCGGGATGATGGGCCAGCCGATTAAGATGCTCACCGCCAGGGAAGCCACCATCAGCCGGACGCCGGAAGCCAACAGGCGCGTGATGAAAAAAAGGAGCGAGCCGGCGATTTGGGTGGCCGCCCCGAACCGATGTTGTAAAAATTCATAAATGGAGGTGCAATTATAGTGGTAGAAAGCCGGGATAAAAAGGAAGGCGATGACGATTCGGGCCAGAAAAGAGCCGATAAAAAACTGGGCATATTCCCAGTTTTCCATATAAGCGATGGCGGGAACCGAGATCAGGGTGACCGCGCTGATTTCCGTGGCCACAAAGGAAAGACAAGCCGCCCACCACGGGATTTTTCTCCCCCCCAGGAAAAAGTCATCCGTTGATTTTTCTTCTCTGCCAAAGTAAAGACCGACAACAATCAAGAGAACGAGAAGCACGCCAACCACAGCATAATCCTGCCAGGTCAGACTGCTTCCGTGCATGATCGTTTTCTCGCTAAGGCGCAAAGACGCTAAATTAGAATCATGAAAAATGTCCTTCGGCCATTTTCCATGATTAAACATAACCAACAAGTAATATAAATAAAATTTTTCTTGGCGTCTTGCCGTCTTGGCATGATATTGACAAAGGTCTATGCATGAGAACGAGATTGCCAAGCTGATCGTGGATGCGGCCTATAAAATCCATACCAGCCTGGGACCCGGCCTCCTGGAATCGGTGTATGAGACCTTACTCGCTTACGAATTGGCAAAGCGGGGATTGCAGGTTGCTCGGCAGGCAGCCATCCCTGTGGTATATGAACAAATAAGCTTTGATGAGGGCTTTCGGGCCGACCTGGTGGTAGCAGGAAAAGTGATCGTGGAATTGAAATCCGTGGGAAAAATTGCGCCGGTCCACAAGAAGCAGCTCCTCACCTATCTGCGCCTTGCCGATAACAGGCTGGGATTACTTATCAACTTCGGGGAAGCGTTGATTAAAGACGGAATTACCCGGGTGGTCAACCGTCTGCCTGAATAGTCCACGCCAAGACGCGAAGGAAAAGGCCGGTTCCCCTGGGAACCGGCCTTTTATTCTTCTTTGCGTCTTGGCGCCTTAGCGAGAGGCTATCATCTGCGCCTTGGCGAAAGACTTATAGGTTTTCCTTACTTAATGAGCAAGGGCACGATCAAGAGAGCTACGATGTTCACGACCTTGATCATGGGGTTGATGGCCGGACCCGCGGTGTCTTTGTAGGGGTCGCCCACGGTGTCGCCGGTGACCGCCGCCTTGTGGGCGTCGGAGCCCTTACCGCCATAAATGCCGTCCTCAATGTGTTTTTTGGCGTTGTCCCAGGCGCCGCCGCCGGAGGTCATGGCGATGGCCAGGAACAGACCCGTGACAATGGAGCCGATGAGCATGCCGCCCAGGGCTACGGGGCCCAGACCGGGAGTGAAGCCCACGACGATGGGGGCCAGCACCGGGATGAGGGCCGGGACCATCATCTGGCGCAGGGCGCCCTTGGTGACGATGTCCACGCAGGTGCCATATTCAGGCTTGGCAGTGCCTTCCATGATGCCGGGGATCTCCCGGAACTGGCGCCGGACTTCCTCGACCACGCTACCCGCGGCCTTACCCACGGCCTCCATGCACATAGCCCCGAACATGTAGGGGAGGAGACCGCCGATGAACAAACCGGCCAGCACCCGAGGATCGGACAACTCGAAGCTCAGGACGCCCGGGAAGGAGCGGGAGTACTCGGCAAAGAGCACCAGAGCCGCAAGACCGGCGGAACCGATGGCGTACCCCTTGGTCACGGCCTTGGTGGTGTTCCCTACCGCATCCAGGGGGTCGGTGATGTCGCGGATTTCGTCAGGCAGCTCGGCCATTTCTGCGATACCACCGGCGTTGTCGGTGATGGGCCCGTAGGAGTCAATAGCTACCACAATACCAGTCATGGAGAGCATGGCCACCGCGGTGAGGGCGATGGCATACAGGCCGGTGCCCGGGCTGGCCAGACCGCCGCCCAGTTTGAAAGCCGCCAGGATGGCTGCCACGATAACGAGCACCGGGAGGGCGGTGGCCTTCATGGAGATGGCCAGACCCTGAATGACGTTGGTGCCGTGGCCGGTGGTGGAGGCGAAGGCGATGGACTTCACCGGCTTGTAGCTCGTGGAGGTGTAATACTCGGTGATGGCCACGATGAGGCCGGTGAGAACCACGCCGATGACAGCCAGCAGGAAGACGTTAAAAGGCGGAATCACGAAGCCCGCCGCACCTTTCGCCACCTCCTTGGCAGCCACGCCGCCCATGAACTTGTTGGCCAGGAAATAGAAGGCGATAACCGCCAGAACACCTGCGACAATGAGGCCCTTATAGAGAGCGCCCATGATGTATTGGGATTTCCCCAACCGCACAAAGAAGGTGCCCACTACTGAAGCCAGGATGGAGACACCGCCGATGAGGAGCGGGAAGATAATGGCTGGGGAGCCGGGACCGTAAATGGTGAAGGCCAGGAGCATGGCGGCCACCACGGTGACCACGTAGGTCTCGTAAAGGTCGGCGGCCATACCGGCGCAGTCACCCACGTTGTCGCCCACATTGTCGGCGATAACCGCGGGGTTCCGGGGGTCGTCTTCGGGGATGCCGGCTTCCACCTTACCCACCAGGTCGGCGCCCACATCCGCGGCCTTGGTGTAAATGCCGCCGCCCAACCGGGCGAACACCGACACCAGGGAGCAGCCGAAGCCCAGACCGATGAGGGCGTGCATGGCGACTTTGGGATCAACGGCCATGAGGAACTTATAGTAACCGGCCACGGAAAGCAGGGCCAGACCCACTACCAGAAGACCGGTGACCGAACCACCCCGGAAGGCCACCTTCAGGGCGTAGGCCATGCTGGTGAAGGCCGCCTGGGCGGTGCGCACATTGGCCCGCACCGACACATACATGCCCACATAACCAGCGGTGGCGGAACCAAGGGCGCCAACGAGAAAGCCGATGGCGGTGTATTTACCCAACCCGAAGAGGAGTATAAAAATGACCGCTCCTACCATGGCCACCGCCTTATACTGGCGGTTCAGAAAGGCGTTGGCGCCTTCTTTGATGGCGTCGGAGATCTCTTGCATCCGGGAAGAACCGGCGTCCTGTTTCAGAACCCAGGTGGTGGTGTACAGTCCGTAGAGTACGCCTACCAGACCACATACCAAGGCAAAATTCATAATATCCATCCGCTACTACCCTCCTTTTGGATGATTGGATTTTCCGTATATCCTGTAAAAAGTTTTGGATTTATAACCCCTTATACTCTGGCAGTCTCACCCCCTTTACCCCTCAGGGACACATGTCTGACCTCTTAGGGAATATTAATTCATACCTCATCTCCCCCACCCTGTAAAGGAAAAATTTCACAAATTAATTCCCTATGTTAGGGTTGTCGATTTTTCCAGGATTTTTCAAACACCTAAGCCCGTGCTCTCAGTTAGAGGCGTCCTGCCGGGAAGGAGAAGCGGGGGGCAGGCGTCGTTGCTCTCCGGCAGGCGAGGTTTGGTCATCAAGCTCTAAATGCTCCAAAGCCGCAAGTTCTTTGGGGTCCCGGAGCACCACACCATGGCGTTCTGCCAGGTATTCCAGGTACTGGTATTCCAGAGCCTTCTTCTGCAAGCGGTAGTTCAGGATCAGGCGCAGGGGAAAGTAGAGGGCTGCCAGAGCCACCACGGCGACCAACAGGTAGGCGCCCCCCAGGCCCAGAGCTTTAAAAAACTGGGCCGCCAGGGTCAGCACCTGCCGGCCGGAAAACCAGAGGATGAGAAGACCCAGGAAGGCCGCGAGCCCTAAAAAAAACTGAAACCGGTAGCGCCGCCGGGCAGGTTTTCCCTGGTGAGGCTGATCCGCCCCCTCGCCCTCCTCGGGGCCAAAAGCCTGAAAGCCACGGACAATGATACCAAAAAGGAAAAGCAGGACCAAGGGGGCAGCAAAGGCGGTAAAGAGATATTCCTTCCAGGGAAAGGGGATGACCTTCACCGGCCCCCCCAGGACTCCCTCGTCGATCTGCCAGATGGCGGTGACCACGAAAATGAGAAGCTCCACCAGGGCCACCACAATGAGAAAGCTATTGAAGACGTAGCGCCGTTCCAGGGGATCCCAGAAATTGAAAAATCTTGACATATGTTAATCTTACATCTTGCGGGAAAGGATGTCGAGGCTGCCAGGGTTAGGATTTTATGGCTGGCTCAAGGTGAACCTCTTTTTCTCTGAGCCCCTCCCGCACCTCCATCAGCAGGCGACCCAGCCGGTTCTGTCCCGGCGCCGCGGTGCATTGCGAACAGCGGCAGTTCCCCCAAAAATTATCGTGCCAGGTGTTCCCTTCCACCAGTTCGACATCGCCGGTGGCCAGCAGGAGTTTCTGGAGGTCCGGGTGGGCTGCAAACTTCTGCCAGACCAAGCCCCGCATAATTTCCACCTTCCGATCGGGCCAGTCCGGGCGCTGGGTGAGTTTGCGGCCCAGTTTCCGGGCCAGACCGGGGGTGGAGGCGCCCCGGATCCTCTCCCGCTCTCCAGGCTCGAGGGTCTTGGCGGCTTGATAGGCGTGCTCCACGGTGGGGTACTCCACCCCGTCCAGCCTTACCTGAACCGGGGTAAAGTTGGAAAGGAAGTAATAATCGCCCTGAAAATCATCAATGCGGCGGTGGACCTCAGGTTGGCTTTCCTGCTCCCCGGGAAGCGCCCACCAGAAGAGGAAAACCGCCAGGGCCAGCATCAGGGCGTCTTCCAGGATAATCCCCCAGCCCACTTGCCGGGCCCAAAACAACCCACAGCCGCAGTCAATCTTGAGGCCCCGGGCCAGAGTGATAAACAACACAGACAGGATGAGCACCAACTGCAGGATGATCAGGAGAAGGCAACTGCGGCGCTTGATGCCGCCCACCAGCCGGTTGCCGAAAGAGAGGCCCAAACCCCGGAGCAGCCGGCCCGGTATCTCCAGCAGGTACCCGAGGGCCAGAAAAAAGCCGCTGGTGAGTTCCACCCAGGGAAGGATGGCAGTTACCAGGCCCACCAGAGGCTGAGACAGCAGGTCGTAGGCCAGGATGGCCTCGGCAAACTGGTAGGGCTCCAGGCGCTTTTGCAGCCCGGCATAAAAAAAGGCCCCTCCCAGGGCCGCGCCCAGGAGGCAAGCCAGCCAGCTAATAGCTGGTGTCCACTTCGTGCCCTGCTTCATCCCAAGCTTGAAACCCCCCGAGGAACACCATGACCCGGCTGAAACCCAGTGACTTTAGATGTCTGGCCACCTTCAAGGCGGAGTTGCACTGTTTCTTGGCGCAGTATATCACTATCCGCCGGTCCCGGGGGAAGCCCAGGATACCGGTGTTTTTTAAATCCGACAACTTTTCCGGCGGCAAATTCACCGCTTTGGGTATGTGCAGTTCGGCAAATTCCTCGGGACTGCGGGCGTCCAGGAACAGGGTCTGGCCTTGCTTCCAGAGGTCATGGGCCTCCTCCAGGCTCAGAGCGGGCACTCCCTTAAATTCCACCGCGCGTCGCTGATCCCGCATCTTGTCCAGGTAAGGGGTGAGTTCCCCCCGCCAGGCAATCTTGACCAGCGGCCATTGATAGGAGAGGCCGAAAAGAACCGCCAGGAGAAGGAGATAGCCCGCCCACAGGACATCGTCCCGCCTCACCGACACCAGCCGCTTCATCTGCCCGTTCCCTTTCTTCTGTCCAGTGGTATTGTCATTTCCCTCAGTTCCAATAAAATACCTCCTGGAGGTCTTTCCCGTGGTGCTTCCCGACATTAAGGCCCTGGCCCTGGACCTGGGCAACGTTTTGGTAAAGGTGGACCATTTTCGCTTCTGTCGCCGTCTGGCCAAGCTGGCCGGACTCACCCCTGAAGAGGTGTACGCCCAGGTCTTCGAATCGAGCCTCGAGCCCGGTTATGACACCGGCCGCCTCACCTCCGAGGAGTTTTATCGCCAGGTGACCGACCACTTCGGCGTGGCCCTCCCCTTCCCCCAGTTCACCGCCTGGTGGAACGACCTCTTCGACCCCATGGAGGGCATGGCCGAGCTCGTCAGCCACCTGGCGGCCCGCTATCCTTTGTACCTGGTGTCTAACACCAACGAGCTGCACTTCACCTATATCAGAGAAAGCTGTGCCTTTCTTGAACACTTCCGGAGTTTCATCCTGTCCTTTGAGGTGGGCAGCCGCAAGCCGGAACCGGACATTTATCAGGCCCTCATCCGGCAAACGGGCCTCCCCCCCTCCCAGTGTCTCTTTGTGGACGACAAGCTCCCCTTTGTCACCGCCGCCCGGAACCAGGGGCTGCTGGCCTGGCAATTCACCTCCCCCCAAGAGTTTATCAGGGACTTGCAGCGCCACGGATTGTATTAACGGCTGTGGGTTTTCAGTTTTCGGTGAGAAAAACCCCTTGACTTAGTATCGATGTTTTCCCCAGATTTTTTAATACAGCCAGATTCATCCCACCGAACACCACCGATCATAATTCCCTAATAAGACTTGCCGATGGCCTTGTCCAGTCTGGCCTCTACCACCCGATAATCAAACAGGGCCCGCACCTGTTCCAGGTCTGCCTGGGCAAAGCGGATCTGGGCATCGGTGACTTCGATGATGCTGCCCACCCCGGCCCGGTAGCGGCCCCAGGCCAAGCGCAGGTTTTCTGCGGCGGCCTCCTTGGCTTTGGTTCTCGACTTGATTACTTGCCAGGCAGACTCGAGGTCCTCATGACTCTGCTCCACTTCCTTTAACACCGTCAAGGCTACGGATTCACTGTTGGCTTGCGTGGACCTGAGTTGGGCCTTGGCCTGCCGCAGGGAGTGATACTTGCTCAAGCCTTCAAATATGGGAACATTCACCCCCGCCCCTATCCACCACTGCTCTTCAAGCTCGTGCTTGCTGCCTTCATTGCCCCATGCCGCAAAACCCTGAATGGATGGCAGAAAATTGGCCCGGGCCACTTTAATGTTGGCCTGATCCTCCTGCTGTTGAAAGAGGCTTTTTTTGAGTTCCGGCCGTTGCTTGAGGGCCTGGGCTTTTAGTTCCTCGAGAGACAGCCGCTTGAAGGTCACCTCCAGGACGTCTTCGACGTTCTGGTAAGGCCAGGTCCTGAAACCCAGCGCGGTCATGAGTTCCACCCGAGAGACCACGGCCAGATTTTTGGCTCGGATCAGCTCGGTCTCGGCGTTGGCAAGATTTGATTCAGCAAAGGTCACGTCAACTTTGGACCTGAGACCTACGTTGTAGAAACCCTGAGCCTGCTTCAGGAGCTCCTGGTTCTGGCGCACGTTTTCCTCGGCCACCTTTATGGCCCGCCGGGACGCCAGGTAGCTAAAATAAGCAGTGCGCGTGGTAAGCACCACCTGCTGGCGGGTATTGGCATAATCTTCCCCGGTCTTCTTATAATTAGCCTTAGAGCCGGCCACCTGGTTGGGGGTCTTGCCAAAGTCATAAAATAACTGGTTAAAAGAAAATCGGTAAACCTCGAAGGTGGTGATTTCCTTTTCGGGGGTAGGAATGCTGATAGGCGAGCTGGTGCCACCCGGGAGGGCAGTGGCAGCCTCTCCTCCGGCTGCACGGCTGGAAAAGGCGTTACCGTAAAACGCCGTGCCGGAAAAGTTGGCCTGCGGTAACAGGGCCCCTCTGCTGACCCCGATCTGTTCCCGCGCAGCATTCATGCGCTCTTTGAACTCTGTCACTGACGGGTTTTGCTTCAAAGCCACGTTGATGGCTTCTGTGATGGTGAGGGTCCCTTTGGGTTCCTCCGCCAGCGCGACCCCGGCCAGAACCAAAACCCCCACAACCACAACCGGTCGAAAGAATCTTGGCAAGCTTGTCTTCATGGTTTTTTCGATCCCCCCAAACTCTCTGTTAGGCAAGAATGCGTCACCCTTAAGCAAGGCTACAGAACTTGGCAGCTTTGGGCCTTGGTGAGCGGCATTTTAATACTTGTTGAATCGGTTCCAGAGTTTATCAAAAACAAAGGCATAGCAAGGGATTAAAAGCAATTACTCAATGCCCATCGCTGGACTGGTTAAATCTGCGGCTGGCGCACATGAAAGTCGGTGGCCGCCTCAAAGGCGTGAGCCACCTGGAGCATCTGGGACTCCCCGAAAGGCGGTCCCATGAGCTGGAGCCCGATGGGGAGGCCCTCGGAACTGAATCCACAAGGCACCGAGATGCCTGG
This sequence comes from uncultured delta proteobacterium, assembly GCA_963709285.1. GTDB lineage: Bacteria > Desulfobacterota > Desulfobaccia > Desulfobaccales > 0-14-0-80-60-11 > JBGSLA01. Next base: position 117,527 of record CAVPVR010000003.1, read on the forward strand.
AATCCCCGCCAGGTTGGCGGGATTGGTAAATATATCTGTGAGATACATGGTCAGGGGATCATCCACCTTTTCCCCCAGGCGGAAGGCTGGGGTGGGGGCCACGGGTGTGGCCAGAACCGTACAGGTCTCAAAAGCCTGGTCGAAGTCCCGCCGCATCAGGGTGCGCACCTGGGAGGCCTTGCGGTAGTAGGCCTCGTAATAGCCGGCGGACAGGGTATAGGTGCCGATCATGATGCGCCGGCGCACCTCCGCCCCGAAGCCCTGGGTGCGGGTGCGGGCATACATCTCCAGGAGGTTTCCTCCCTCCGGGGCCCGGAAACCGTACTTCACCCCGTCATAGCGGGCCAGATTCGAGGAGGCCTCAGCCATGGCAATGAGGTAATAGGTGGCCACTGCATATTCGGTGTGGGGCAGGCTCACCTCGACAAGGTCTGCGCCCAGGTCCGCCAAAGTCTTGATAGCCCCCCGCACTGCGGTCTCCACTTCCGGGTCCAGGCCCTCCCCGAAATATTCCCTGGGTACTCCGATCTTGAGCCCCTTGATGTCTTTCCCCAAATGCTCCAGGTAATCTGGCACAGGCTCCGAAACCGCGGTGGAATCCCGGGGATCGTGGCCGGCGATCACCTCCAGCAGCAGGGCCGCATCCCGCACCTCTTTGGTGACCGGGCCGACCTGGTCGAGAGATGAAGCATAGGCAACTAATCCGAAGCGGGATACCCGTCCGTAAGTAGGCTTGAGGCCGACCACGCCGCAGTGGGAGGCGGGCTGGCGGATGGAGCCGCCGGTGTCCGAAGCCACGGACGCGGTGCACAAATCGGCGGCCACTGCCGCCGCGGAGCCCCCGCTACTGCCCCCCGGGATGCAGTCCCGCCGCCAGGGGTTGTGGGTGACGCCATAGGCCGAGTTTTCGGTGGAAGAGCCCATGGCGAACTCATCCATGTTGACCTTTCCCAAAAAAACCGCGCCTGCCTGACGCAAACGGCTGCATACGGTGGCGTCAAAGGGTGGCACAAAATTCTCCAGGATGCGGGAGCCGCACGTGGTGCGTAAACCTTTAGTGGCCAGGATGTCCTTGATGGCCAGGGGCACACCGAGCAGAGCGCCGGTTTCCCCCCGGGCTAATCTGGCTTCCGCTTCCCGGGCCTGGGCCAGGGCGCCCTCCTCGTCCACCGTGATGAAGGTGTTAAGCTCCGGGTCCCGGACAGTAATCCGGGCCAGAAACGCCTCAACCGCTTCCACCGGAGAGATTTCCCGCCGGGATAACAGGGGGGTGAGTTCACGTATGCTGAGACGGCATAAGTCCTCTGCCATCCGTGTCACCTTAAATGATTCTGGGGACCACGAAGGTCCCTGCTTCCGGGGCCGGGGCATTGGCCAGACCCTCATCCCGGGACAGGCTCGGCACCACTTCGTCATCCCGGAAAACATTGAATATCGGCACAGCATGGGCCATGGGGGGCACCCCGGCGGTATCCACTTCTTGCAATTTTTCCACGTAAGCCAGGATGTCATTGAGCTGGCGGGTGAAAAGGTCCACTTCCTCCGGGTTGAGATTGAGGCGGCCCAGTTCGGCCACGTGAAGCACATCTTCTCGGGTTAAGGTCATTAGGTCCTCTTTTTCGTCCTTATCAGCCCTCAAGGTTCTTGGAGTGTTATTATATACCCGCCACCCTCAAGGGTACACAAGAGAAATCCGGTTTTCCCCCAGATTCCCTGTCACCCCGTACTACTATCGTGTTCCGAAAATCTCCCTCATAAGTCCATGACTTAAAAGATAAATCAAATGACCCAGATGACCCACAAACTCCCCCTCCCTGGGTGGGAGGGGGGTGGGGGGAGGGGGAATAAACTTGCATATTCACCCCCACCCAGCCCTCCCCCATCAAGGGGGAGGGAAAAAGCCGACGCATTTATCTGGGTTGAGATCCTTGTATCTTGAACTCATAGGATGACAGAGAAATTGGTTTTGCAAAGAACTGCCCGGCGGCCCCCGGGTTTTCTCTTCTTCCTGCCGGCAACCGATTGAATTTACGGAGGTGATTGGAAATCTGTTGATTTCTTGGTTATACTATCCTAAAAAGTGGATTGGCAGAAAGTAATGCACCCCATCAACGATCCGAACCAGCTCAGGGAAATTGCCCGGCAAATCCGCCTGGACATCGTAGAGATGCTCTACCGGGCTGGCTCCGGGCACGTGGGAGGGTCCCTCTCCGCTACCGATATCCTGGTGGCCTTATTTTTCAGCCATATGCACTTGGACCCCGGGAACGCATGCTATCCTGAACGGGACTTTTTTGTGCTCTCCAAAGGCCACGCGGCGCCGGTGCTTTATGCCATCCTGGCCCGTCTCGGCTACTTTTCCCGGGAAGAGCTTTTCACCCTGCGCCAGTTCGGCAGCAGCCTCCAGGGCCACCCCGACTCTAAGTGCACCCCTGGGGTGGAGGTGCCCACCGGGTCTCTGGGGCAGGGCTTGTCCGTGGCCAATGGCCTGGCCTTGGCCATGAAGCTGAACCACAGCCGCCAACGGGTCTATGCCCTGTTAGGGGACGGGGAGATCCAGGAAGGACAGATCTGGGAAGCTGCCATGACCGCCGCCCACTACTCCCTGGACAACCTCACCGCCATCCTAGACCGCAACCGCCTCCAAATTGACGGCCACACCAAGGAGGTCATGAGCATCGAACCTCTGGCCGCCAAGTGGGAGGCCTTCGGCTGGCACACGGTCCAGGTGGACGGCCACGCCATTCCGGATATTTTGAACACTCTGAAGGCTTGCCGGGCGGTCAAAGGCCAACCCAGCATCATCATCGCCCACACCACCAAGGGGAAAGGGGTGTCCATCTTTGAAGACCAGGTCAAGTTTCACGGGGTGACCCCCACCACCGAGGAATACCAGCAAGCCGTGCAAGAACTTCAGTCAGTGTGAGGTCAGAATCTTGGGCGCTTTACCTGAAATTGTGCAATTTCCCGCCAAAGAGAGCACCAGGGTCGAATACGGCAAGATTCTGGCCCAATTGGGCCAAGAACATGCGGAGATTGTGGTTCTGGACGCCGATCTTTCCGGCTCCACTCAGACAGCCAGCTTTGCCAAGATTTTCCAGGACCGTTTTTTCAATGTGGGCATCGCCGAACAGGACATGATGGGCACTGCCGCCGGGCTGGCCCTGGGAGGCAAAATCCCCTTTGCCAGCACCTTCGCCATTTTTGCCACCGGCCGGGCCTGGGAACAGGTTCGCCAGACCATCGCTTACGGCAACCTGAACGTCAAGATCGTGGCCAGCCACGGGGGAATTACTGTGGGAGAGGACGGCGGCTCCCACCAGGCCATCGAGGATTTGGCCCTCATGCGGATCCTCCCCAACATGGTGGTACTGGTGCCGGCGGACGGACCCGAGACCCGGGCCATGGTGCGCTGGGCGGTCACCTACCAGGGGCCGGTGTATCTTCGCACCTCTCGCATTCCCTTCCCGGTGATCCACCCTGACAGCTATACTTTTGAACTGGGGCGAGGCCATATTCTTCGGGAGGGGGACGACGTCACTCTGGCAGGAATTGGCCTCATGGTGCACCACTGCCTGGCCGCGGCCGACCTTTTGGCCAAACAGGGGGTTTCAGCCCGGGTCCTCAACCTCTCCTGTCTTAAACCTCTGGACTGGGAACTGGTGGTGGACTCGGCCCGACGCACCGGCTGTCTCGTGACCGCAGAAGAACATATGGCCAGCGGCGGCCTGGGAAGTGCCGTAAGTGAGGTGCTGACGGAGTTTTGCCCGGCGCCTTTGCACCGGGTGGGTATCCGGGACACCTTTGGGTTGTCGGGCAAGCCCGATGATCTCCTTAAGCATTTCGGCCTGACACCCGAAGATATCACCAAAGCGGCCTTGACGGTCATAACCCGCAAAAACGGAGCTTAACCTTTTAGGGTTTGATAAAGTCAAATTTATGAGATTACGGAGCGGCAAAGAATTGAGGTTCTTTCAAGACGGTGGTAGGAAACGTCTGGCTTTGGGGATAGGCGCGATCCTAAGTCTGGTGGTCTGCCTGACGGCGTTTTTGTCGGCGGAGCCTGCTTCGGATTATGAGTCTTTGCGTTTATTCACCGAGGCCCTGAACGAAATTTCCCAGAAAGCTGTAACCCAGAAAAGCGACTGGGAGATGTTCCAGGGGGCTCTGCGGGGCATGATGAGCTCTCTTGATCCCGACTCCTCGTACCTCACCGCCAACGAATTCGCGAATTTCCAAAAAAACGACCAAGAGCCCAAGGCGGAGGCCGGTATGGAAATGGTCTTCAAGGACCACTTGCTTACCGCGGTTGCGGTCTTGGACGGTGGACCCGCCGACCGGGCGGGGCTAAAATCCGGGGACCACATCCTCAAAATCGACGGCCAACTCATTCGCAACATCACCACCCAGGAAGGGGTGCGGTACTTTCGGGGTCCCGCTGGCAAAACTTTGAAGTTGCAGGTGTTGCGGAACGGTCTGGTCAAGCCCCTTGACCTGAACGTCACCCTAGAACCCCTGGGTCCGGCCCAAATCAAGGTGAAGATGCTGGAGGATGGCTATGCTTACCTGCGTGTCCCTTATTTCACGGATGACCTCCCGAGGGACCTGGCCCAGGAGTTAACCCAGCTGAATAAGCTTTCTCCACCCATCAAGGGTCTGATTTTGGACTTGCGCAACAATGCCCGGGGAAACCTGGAACAGGCGGTGCGCACCGCTTCCCTGTTTTTAGGGGGCCAGGAAGTGGTCACCACTCAGGGTCGACAGAATGACTCTGAGCAGTCCTACCGGGGCTCGGCGCGGGAGCAGGTGTTCAAGTCTTCTCTCCCCCTGGTAGTGCTAGTTGACGAGGGCACGGCCCGGGCTGCCGAGATCATGGCCGGGGCTTTGCGGCACCACTATCGGGGACTTCTTTTGGGGGACAAGACCTTCGGCCTCTGCGGTCTCACCCAGGTACAGCCCCTGCAGGACGGCTCTGCTCTGATGATGACCGTAGCCTATTGCTATACGCCCGGGGGCCGCAAAATCTCAGGTGAGGGACTAAAGCCAGACGTTGAGGGCAAGAAGCCCCCCAAGGGGACCAAGCATTTGACCTCGCCGCCACCGTCGCCGGAGAAGGACCCCTGGGTGCAACAAGCAGTTGAGGTGCTCAAAAGTGGCAAGCCCTCCCGATTTGTTAAACAGGCCCCCGCTTCCTGAGGCTGGTGGTGCTGAGGATTTGCGGCTGGGACCACCTGGCTGCAGGGGATCTCGGCTCTTCAATCTAAAATTTTCGCCCCAGACTGGGCGCTAGAGAGTTGAAAAATGATTTCCAGTTATCGTCGCCAACCCGGAAGAAGCAATTTTGGACTGCACCGCAGGCTCTGGCTCGCAGCTTCGGTTGCCCTGGTAGGCCTGTTTTTCTGGGGCCTGTCCTTAGCGCCCTCTCTCATTGCGGCAACCGCCCCCGCTGCACCCCGGGGCACAGCTACGGTTACCGACGACCAATTAAAGGTCTTCGCCCAGGCTTTAGATATCGTCGAAAAACAATACGTGGATAAAAAAACCACCAAAGACTTGGTGTACGGGGCCATCCAGGGGGCCGTGGGCTCACTGGACCCCCACTCCTCCTTCATGACCCCCGAGGAATTCAAGGAACTCCAGGTTGAAACCAAGGGCAAGTTTAGTGGTATTGGTATTGAGATCACCCTGAGAAACAGAATCTTGACGGTGGTTTCCCCCATCGAGGGGACCCCTGCCTTCCGGGCCGGCATCAGAGCCGGAGACCAGATTGTTAAAGTCAACGGCACCCCCACGAAAAATATCACCCTCACCGAGGCAGTGCGGAAAATTCGGGGACCCAAGGGCTCCCGGGTCACCCTCACCATCAACCGCGAGGATTTTACCCACCCCAAAGACTTTTCCATTGTCCGGGAAATCATCCCCATCCGCAGTGTCAAGGCTCGGCTTATAGAGGGGGGCTATGGTTATATCCGAGTGGCCAATTTCCAGGACACCACGGACCGGGACCTGCGCAATTTTCTGCAGAAGATACGCCAGCGCCAGGTTCCTCTGAAAGGCCTAGTCCTTGACCTGCGCAACGACCCGGGGGGCTTGCTGGACCAGGCCGTGATGGTGGCGGACGAGTTCCTGAGCGGCGGCCTCATCGTCAAGACCGAAGGGCGGGACGCCCGCCAGCGCATGCGGTTCAATGCCCGAGCCGGACATCTTGGCGACCGGGAGCAATTTCCCCTGGTCATCCTTATTAACCGGGGCAGCGCCTCGGCCTCGGAGATCGTGGCTGGAGCCCTGAAAGACCAGAAGCGGGCCATCGTTTTAGGCACCAAGAGCTTCGGTAAGGGCTCGGTGCAGACCATCATTCCCCTAGCGGACGGCTCCGCCTTGCGCCTGACCACGGCCCTGTATTACACCCCGAGCGGCAAGACCATCCATGAAAAGGGCATTGATCCAGACATAGTGGTGGAAGATACCGACATCACTAAGGACAAGAGTGCGGAGGAACTCCGTGATGAAGCCCTGGACCGTCATATGCGGGGCGAAGGTATCACCGACAAACCCTGGAACAAGCCCCTCACTGACGCCGACCTGAAAAATGACTATGTCCTGAAGAAGGCGGTGGAGATCTTGCGCCGCTGGCCTCCCAAGGAGCTGGCTCAGAAGCCCTCCTCCTGATCTCTTATGCCCCCTCCTGCCCCGGCCGCTCATGCCCTGGTGGCCATCATTGGCCGGGCCAACGTGGGTAAATCCACACTTTTCAACGCCCTTACCCGTTCCTCCCAGGCCTTGGTGGGAGATATCCCCGGGGTCACCCGGGACCGCCATTTCGGCCGGATGTTCTGGGATGACCACACCTTTATCCTGGTGGATACCGGGGGCCTGGTCGGCGGTGAAGATGAACTGGGCCGCTTGGTCCAACGCCAGGCCGAGGCTGCGGTGGCCGAGGCCGACGCCATCCTGTTAATCATGGACGGCAAGGAAGGTCCCCAGGCCGGGGACGCCGAGGTAGTGGACTATTTGCGAACCACCGGCAAGCCCCTGTTCCTGGTGGTGAATAAAATTGACCATCCCGGCCGGGAAGAGCACCTGGCTGAATTTTACCGCTTCGGCCTCTCTCCCCTTTATCCCGTCTCCGCCGCTCACAAGCTGGGTCTTTCCACCCTGTTGGCTGACTTGTTAGAGAGTCTGCCCCAGCCGCCGGAAATCCCCACTGAAACTCCGGGTATTCGGGTGGCGGTGGTGGGGCGGCCCAACGTGGGCAAGTCCTCCTTCATCAACCGGGTCCTCGGAGAAGAGCGCCTCATCGTCAGCGAGCGTCCCGGCACCACCAGAGACGCCATTGACACCCCCCTGACCTTCCAGGGACAGGACTACGTACTCATTGATACTGCCGGGCTCAGACGCCCCAGCCACGTGGCTCCGGGCCTGGAGAAGTACATGGTCCTGAAGGCCTTTAAGGCCCTGGAGCGCTGCGAGGTGGCTCTCCTGATGCTGGACGCCCAGGAAGGCGTCACCGGCCAGGACCTGCGCATCGCCAGCCTCATTGCCGAGGAGGGCAAAGGCTGTGTGGTGGGACTGAACAAATGGGACCTGGTGCCCGGGGAAGTTCGCCCGGCCGCCCTGGACCAGGCTAAAAAGGGTCTAGACTTCCTGCCTTACGCCCCGGTGGTGTCTCTTGCCGTGATCACCGGCCACAACCTGACCCGCATCTTTACGCTGGTTGATGAAATTTATCAGCAATTGGGCCGGCGGGTGGGCACCGGGGAACTCAATCAGCTTTTCGCCCTCATCACCCGGCGGGTGCGGCCCCCCCTCTTTCGGTTCCGGCCGGTGAAATTTTTCTATCTCACCCAGCCGGAGACCCACCCCCCCACCTTTGTCGCCTTTGTGAATCACCCGGAAGGGGTGCCGGACTCTTACCGGCGCTATCTGGTGAAAGAGCTGCGAAAGGGTCTGAACCTGAACCTGGCGCCCATCCGCCTGTTCCTGAAAAAGCGGCGGCGGCGCTGAGTTGGCAATCCCTGCTTCCTGATCTCCTCGGGAACCAGCCAGAGAAAAAATAAAAAAAACCGAAAGGGCTAATAACTATGGAGAAAGTTATCAAAGAATGGCTCCTAGACCCGACAATCGGCAAGATTATTTTTGCAATAATTGCCATCTTGATCATACGCGCTATAGTGGCAGGATTTCACCGGAACCTGCACCGCATCAAAGAATCGCAAAGCCGCTACCGGGTCCGCAAGCTCATCAATATTTTCGGTTACCTGACCGCAATTCTCTTTATTGGAGTTATCTTCAAAGATCGCTTGGGTGGCTTAACCATCGCTTTCGGGGTGGCCGGCGCCGGGATCGCCTTTGCCTTACAAGAGGTTATTGGCAGCGTTGCAGGCTGGGTGGCCATTTCCTTTGGAGGTTTTTATGACACCGGCGACCGGGTGCAATTAGGCGGCATCAAGGGTGATGTCATCGACATCGGCATGCTCCGCACCACCCTCATGGAAATGGGGGAATGGGTCAAGGCGGACCAATACACCGGGCGTATCGTCAGGATCGCTAATAGTTTCGTCTTCAAAGAGCCGGTATTCAACTACACTGCCGACTTTCCCTTCCTTTGGGACGAAATTGCGGTCCCCATTATGTATGGAGGTGATTATGAGCGGGCCCGGGCCATCATGGTGCAGTGCGCCCAAGAAGTCGTGGGTGAGTATTCCACGAGCGCCCGAGAAAAATGGCTCGACGTGGCGAAAAGATTCGTGGTGGAAGATACGGTCATCGAGCCCTCGACGAGCCTGATCTTTCACGACAACTGGATTGAAATCGCGGTTCGTTACGTGGTGAACGCCAAAAAGCGACGGGTGACCAAGGATAAAATTTTCACGCGTATTCTGGAAGAAATCAACAAAACCCAGGGCCAGGTAAAAATCGCTTCCACGACCATGCAACTGGTCAGCCCCCATGCTTTTGAGGTAAAGATGATGGGGGTGGAGCAGTGCCCCGATACGGCAAGAGGCACGTGAGCCCTGAAGCGTCGACGAGATTTTGTCCTCCGATTAGGGAAAAGAAGGAGTTACGCCGGGGTCTGAACCTGAACCTGGCGCCTATCCGCTTATTCCTCAAAAAGCGTTCCCGGCGGGACTCGACCCAGCGGGAAAGGACAAAAGGCTGAGAATTTTTACGCCTCACCGGGGCGTAAACTGCATACAGATTTAAAATTTGGGGCTCTCGTCGGAATTCATTTACGTCTCGGAGGATTAACCGGAGGTGAGCGAGAAAGGTGCCTTGAGGAAAAGAAAAAACTCCCCCGTCAACGGCGGCGCCGCTGAGGAAGGAAAAACAGGAATGGGGTCCTGATGTCTCAGGCCTTGACCAGACAGAGGTGCGGGGCCTTCTCCACAGCCAGATTCTGGCTGCGAAGCTTACCCTGCTTCAGGGTATTCTTAATCCGGATGCCGTTCAGGAGGAAGTAAGCGATGACCGCCCGTTCCCAGGCGCGGGTGGGTTCGCCTTGGGTCATGCGGTCTTTGTAGTGATCAAGAAGGGAGGCCAGGTCTGATTCATCTAAGGACAATACGTTATCTGCAATTTTTTCAAGGGCTTCGGGGATCATTGGAGATATGACGTGCCTTTCTATATAGGAAAGTTGCTAGACCTACCTATACTTAAATAATCAGAAGGATTATGTCAAGAAAAAGTTTATGCCTTTTGTGATAAAAAATCGAGCAAATCGGCCAGGCGTTCTGCCTCGGCCTGGAGGATGGCCTCTCCCTGGGCGGCGGTGGCTGAACCCGGGTCGCCCCATACTCCCCCCGGCCAGAACCGACGCTTGTCCCGCACCAGGACATACTTGGGAAAGGTGGGCCACTCCGCCGGGGCCCTACCTTCCACCAGATGGGGATAGGCCGCCAGCATCAGGGCCGTTTCCACTTCCCCGGCGTGGGAGTCGCCTTTGGTCTTCACCAGTTCCGGCCGGGCCGCCACCACCTCCCGAAGGAGGTCCAGGAGGTTGACCACTGCGACCTGCAAATCCGGCAGTTCGGCCAACAGGGTCTCCCCCGCCTCTATGAGGGCGGCCATATGGGTGCCCCCGGCGTGGCCGCTCATGATCACCATGCTCCTGAGGCCGTGTCGGTGAAACTCCCGGCCCAAATCCGTCACCAGGGCCCGGACCGTATCACCGGAGATGGACACCGTGCCGGGGTGCTCCCGGGTGGAGCGGCACACCCCGTAGAAAAGGGGCGGGGCCACCAGGACAGGGCGTAACGCTGCGGCCCGGCGGGCCACCTCCAGGGCGTGAAAGGTGTCCGTCCCCAGGGGCAGGTGCGGCCCGTGTTCTTCCAACGCCCCCACGGGCAGGATGACGGTGCGGTCTTGTTCACACCACGCCTCAAATTCCGGCATGCGCAGGTTTTCCCACTGTGTCATCTGTTATTATCCATTAAATGTTTGTCTTAATTTGACCAGCTGGGCGGCTTTTTATGTCTCCCAACCAACGGTCGAATTCATCGGTTCCTCTGGCCAGAGGATTATTCCGGTCCAATTCCCAGCGTTGGGGGTTGGTTATGATGTACTCTCTGATACGGTTTAAGGAGTTGTCATCACGAATAACATGATCGAAGAAGTTCCGTTGCCAGAATGATGTTCCTGGGGTTTGTCTCAGCTCATTAACTCCCTTAGTGGACTGGTATTTAAAATAGCCCACAATATTTCCCAAAGTTGGCCTGTAAGAGGGGCGGGGAGACCCCGCCCCTACGTAAATGATACCATGGATATGGTTGGGCATGACGACAAAGGCATCGAGGATAACAATGGAATAATAAGCAGGAATTTCAAGCCAGCATGTCTTAACGATGCCTCCTAATTGATTTCGTTGCATCTCCGAACCACTAATTTCCCCCAATAGACAAGCTTTTTCCTTGACACAGATGGTGATGAAATACATACCGGGCTGAGAATAATCATAGCCGGTCAACCGCAAGCGGCGTCGACGGGGTAATATCACTGACATTTCCCACTCAATTATCAGACTCTAGTAGAGGAGGGACCCCCTCCACCCCAATCACCCATAAAGAGCCTTGTAGGGGCGGGGTCACCCCGCCCCTTGGTGAAATAACCTTCACACATGGCTCAATCTAAGGTTAAGGGGGTTGACCTTTCGGTGAATTTCCCCTCACCCTCCTCTTACCCCACCCCGTCCGTCCGGGCAAGGAGATTTTTCCCGGACCGGGAAAAAATACTTGACTCCCCATTTACAGGTGGGGTATAACTCTGCGAGTATTTGTACCAAAAAGCACAAGGAGCCCACCTTGGAAATCCCTGAGGCCTTGACCGATTTCACCTATGTCCTGGTGTTTTTAGTGGTTGCGGCCCTCTTTGCTCTGGGGCCGCTGATTATCGCCTATTTTATTGCACCCCGCAGCTTCGGCGTCGCCCGGGACGAAATTTATGAATGCGGCATGCCCATCATCGGGAGCGCCTGGATCCAGGTGGCCGTTATCTACTACCTCTTCGCCCTGTTGTTTCTGGCCTTTGACGTGGACGTGCTGTTTCTCTTTCCCGTGCTGCTGGCCTACGGCAAGGGGTATGTCTGGCGGGACTTCATTGAAATCACCATCTTTATCAGCATTCTCTCCCTGGTGATCGTGTACGCCTGGTGCAGGGGGGTTTTTACTTGGAAACGAAAACCGGAGCGCCCTTAATTCACATCGGCCTCCTGGAGGAGGCCTTGAACCTGGCCCGGGCCAATTCCTTGTGGCCCATGACCTTTGGTCTGGCCTGCTGCGCCATTGAGATGATGGCTGCCGGGGCTGCCAGGTTTGACCTGGACCGTTTTGGCGCCGGGGTCTTCCGGCCCTCACCCCGGCAGTGCGATCTCCTGATCGTGGCCGGCACCATCTCCAAGAAGATGGGGCCGGCAGTAGTGCGCCTGTGGGAACAGATGCCAGCCCCCAAATGGGTTATCGCCATGGGCAACTGCGCCATTTCCGGCGGGCCCTTTTTCTACCCCGACCAGTATGCCATCATTCCCGGGGCCGACCTCATCATCCCGGTGGACGTCTACGTGCCTGGCTGTCCGCCCCGGCCCGAGGGCTTGATTGAGGGCATTCTCGTCCTGGAAGAAAAAATCACCAAACGGGGCCGCTTGAGGAAGTTCAGAGATGTTACCGGATAATATCCAGAAAGCCTTGGCGCCGTTGAACCTGGAGCAGGTGGCGGTAGGCGATTACGACAAGACCGGCTACCACCTGGAAGCGACCGCCGCCCCCGAGCAGATGCCGGAGGTGGCCCAGGCCATGCTTTCCCTGGGTTGCTTTCTGGAGTCCCTCACCGGGCTGCACTATCCTGAGCACTTCACCCTGGTGTATCACTTCGCCAATTTCCAGGAGTTGTGCCGCACCGTGGTGCACGTCAAGGTCCCCTTTGACCAGGAGGCCCCCACCATCAGCCATATCTACCCCGGGGCCAACTGGTATGAGCGGGAGGCTTACGATCTTTACGGCATCCGCTTCGCCGGGCACCCGGATCTCAGGCGCATTTTGCTCCCCTTTGATGCCGATTTTCACCCCTTGCTGAAAAAATTTGAAGCGAGCCAGGGCGATGCTTGAGCGCGGATTAGAAGAAAAAACCTATGTCCTCAACCTGGGCCCCCAGCACCCCAGCACCCACGGGGTGCTCCGGGTGGAGCTGGAAATGGAGGGCGAGTTCATCACCAAGGCGGACCCGGACATCGGTTACGGCCACCGGGGCCACGAGCACATGGCGGAGAACCGCACCTACCCGCAGTACCTGCCCAACATGGCCCGGGTGGACTATCTCCACGCCCTGGCCTACAACCAGGGCTACTGCATGGCGGTGGAAAAGCTCATCGGGCTTACCGTGCCGGAACGAGGCGAGTTCATCCGGGTCATCACTGCCGAGCTGAACCGCATCACCAGCCACCTTCTGTGGGTGGGAGCCTACCTCCTGGACCTGGGCGCTTTTACCCCCTTCCTTTATTGCTTTGACGACCGGGAAAATGCCCTGGACCTCCTGGACTATCTCACCGGCTCCCGCCTCACTTACTGCTTTTACCGCTTCGGCGGGGTGCCAGTGGACATTGACGACGACTTCACCGAAGGCTGCCGTAAGTTCATCACGCGCCTGCGCAGCCGCTGGGTGGATTACGACAACCTGGTGACGAAAAACGTCATCTTTATCCACCGAACCCGGGATATCGGCCTCATCACCCAGGAGCAGTGTATTCAATACGGGCTCACCGGCCCCATGGTCCGGGGCAGCGGCATCCCCTATGACATCCGGAGATCCGAACCCTACTCCGCCTACCCCCTCTTCGATTTTGAGATTCCCATCGGCGAGCGGGGAGATGTCATGGACCGGTACCTGGTGCGCCTCCGGGAGATGGAACAGAGCCTGCGCATTATCGAACAGGCCCTGGATAAAATCCCCAACGGACCCATCGTGGCCGAGAAGGTGCCCAAGCGCATCAAACCCGCGGCCGGTGAGGTTTACACTGCGGTGGAGTCAGGCCGGGGCGAGTTCGGCTGCTATATCGTCAGCGCCGGCGACCCCAAGCCCTACCGCATCAAACTCCGGGTGCCCTCCTTTGGGAACTTGAGCATTCTTCCGGAAATCGCCGTGGACACTTTGGTGGCCGACCTGGTAGCCATTCTTGGCTCCATCGATGTGGTGGTGCCGGAAATCGATCGGTAACTGAGACGAGCGCAAATTATGGAAGCTATGGCGCAACCTGCAGGAGTAAGCATTTTGGGCATGATGGCCGGCCTTTTCGGCGTCCTGGGCCTGGTGACGGTAAACGCCCTGTTTCTCATCTGGATGGAACGCAAGGTCTCGGCCCATATGCAGCTGAGGCCCGGACCCATGGAAGTGGGCTGGCACGGCTCCATCCAGACCATCGCCGACGCCCTGAAGCTGATCGGTAAAGAGCTTATCACCCCCAGGGATGTGGACCGACCGGTCTATTTATTGGCCCCCATCGTGGTCTTCCTGCCGGTGCTCCTTTCTTTCCTGGTCATACCTTTTTCTCAGACCCTCATCATCCGTGACATGAACGTGGGGGTGCTGCTGATCCTGGCCTTCGCCTCCCTGACGGTGCTGGCCGTCCTCATGGCGGGCTGGTCCTCCAACAACAAGTATTCCGTTTTGGGGGCCATACGCTCGGTGGCCCAGAACGTGGCTTACGAGATCCCGCTCCTCATCACCCTGATGAGCATCATTATCATGGTAGGGTCCCTTAGCCTCGCCGACATCGTGGCGGCCCAGAGCAAATACTGGTTCATTGTGGTGCAGCCCGTGGCCTTCATTCTCTACATTACCTGCGCCACGGCCGAAACCAACCGGGCCCCCTTTGACCTCCCTGAAGCCGAGAGTGAATTGGTGGCCGGCTTCCATACTGAATATACCGGCATGCGTTTCGGCCTGTTTTTTCTGGCGGAATACACCAACATGTTCATCGTTGCCGCCATTGCCACCGTCTTTTTCCTGGGCGGCTGGCGGGGACCCTTTCTGCCGGGTATCGCCTGGTTCCTCATCAAGGTGTATGCCATCATCTTTCTCATCATGTGGTTCCGGTGGACCTTTCCCCGGGTGCGCTTCGACCAGCTCATCACGTTCGCCTGGAAGATCCTCATTCCCCTGGCCTTTGCCAATCTGATCATCACTGCGTTCATCTTGAAACTGATGTAAGTTGTGGAGCTCGTGACGGCCTAAAGGTTGAGAGACAATGGTAAGTTATTTTAAAGAAATTCTGGTGGGTTTCTGGAGCCTGCTGGCTGGCATGTCGGTGACCATCCGTTACTTTTTCCGGCCCATCGTCACCGTCCAGTATCCCCGGGAAAAGCTCATCATGACCCCCCGCTACCGGGGTCCCATCGAGCTAATTCTGGATCCCGAAACCGGCACCCATACCTGCATCGCCTGCGAGATGTGCTCCCGCATCTGCCCTTCCCAGCTCATCACGGTGAAGGGCTTGAAGGTGGACAAAAAGAAAAAGCTGCCCTGGGAGTACGTTATCGAGTACCAGTATTGCAGTCTGTGCGGCCTGTGTCTCGATTCTTGCCCCACCAGTGCCTTGCAGTGGTCCAACGAGTACCGGATGGCGGGCTTTACCCGGGAAGACTCAGTTATCAACGTGCTGACCCGGTTCCAGCACCAGCAGCGGATGGCGGGAGTAGCGGTCACACCCATCCCGGAGCCCCCGGCTGAAACTGAAGACGAGGCCGAGCCTGAAGGGGAGGTGAAGGAATGAACGTCAGCTTCTTTTCAGCCCAGGGAGTAGCCACCGGCGCCTTTCTCATGGTGGTGGGCATCACTGTCCTGGGAGCTCTCATCGCGGTGGGCGCCCGCAACATCTTCCACAACGTCCTGGGGCTGGCCCTCTCCCTCATCGGGGTGGCCGGGCTCTTCCTCTTTCTCAATAGCCCTTTCGTAGCCATGATGGAGATCCTGATTTACGTAGGGGCCATCTGTATCGCTATCTGCTTTGCCATTATGCTGTCCCAACCCATGTACTTGCCGGGGCCGCCCCGTTCGTTTCTCAAAAGCCTGGGGGCTCTGCTGGGGGCCGGCTCGGTCTTAGCCTTTCTGGTGATTTTAACCCGTAAGACTAAGTGGCTGCCCGCCGCCGAGCGCAGCCAGGACTGGTCCATCACCACTATCGGACATTATTTATTGACCAACTACGCCCTCATCTTTGAGGTCATCTCGCTCCTCCTGCTCGTGGCCATGCTGGGCGCCATCGTCACTGCCCGGAACGGTCGCGGCTCCTGAGTTCGAGGTTACCTATGCTTATTTTCAACCAGTTGGAAACTTACCTTTACCTGGCCCTGGTGCTCTTCGCCATCGGCCTCTACGGTGTCTTGTCCCGGCGCAATCTCATCGCCGTGCTCATCTCCGTGGAACTGATCCTCAACGCCGCCAGCATCAATTTCATGGCCTTTAATCGCTTCCTGGCACCTCATCCGGCAGTGGGTCAGATCATCACCTTGTTTATTATGGCCGTAGCCGCAGCGGAAGCCGCCATTGCCTTGAGCATCATCATGGCGGTGTACCGGAAGCTCAAATCTATCAACGTGGAACAAGCCACAGAGCTTAGGGGTTAACCATGGGTTCGGTCGACACTATTTTTGCTAGCTGTACCGCCATTGTCACCCTGCCACTGCTGGCCTTTGGCATCATCATGATCTTTACCTGGAGAAAGCCCAAGGTCTCATTGGCCATCTCTCTGGTCTGCTCCACCATCCCCCTGATCCTGGCCTGGTATCTCTTCCTCACTATACGGGATGTCTCCCTGGCCAATCCCCTCATCCGTCAGGTGGAGTGGATGGTGTCCTCCGAAGGCTTCAAGGTGCCTTTCGGTTTCCTCCTGGACCCGGTGAGTCTGTTGATGCTGGCCATCGTGGCCACCATCAGCTGGCTCATCCAGGTTTATTCCATCGGCTACATGGAGGGGGACCCGGGTTTCGCCCGCTATTATGCCGACCTGTCGCTTTTCGGCATGTCCATGCTCAGCCTGGTGTCGGCCAACGGCCTGCTCCAAGTGTTTATCTCCTGGGAGCTGGTGGGCCTGTCCTCCTACCTCCTGATCGGCTTCTGGTATGAGAAATTCTCGGCCTCGGAAGCCGGAAAAAAGGCCTTCGTGGTCACCCGCTTCGGGGACATCGGCTTCTTCATGGGCCTGGCCTTTCTGGTGATTTATTTCGGCACCCTGGACATCAGCGCCGTCAATCTCGCCGCCCTCACCAAGACCATGCCCCCCTGGCTCCTGACCACCACCACCCTGTTGGTTTTCTGCGGCGTGGCCGGCAAGAGCGCCCAGTTCCCCATTCACGTCTGGCTGCCGGATGCCATGGAAGGCCCGACCCCGGTGTCGGCCCTGCTCCACTCCGCCACCATGGTGGCGGCGGGGGTGTATCTCATCACCCGGCTTTTCCCCTTCTTTGCCGCTTCCCCTACTACCTTGACGGTAATTCTGGTCCTCGCCACCATCACCTTGATCCTGTCCTCCACCATCGGCATGGTGGCCCGGGACATCAAGCAGGTCTGGGCCTACTCCACCATCAGCCAGCTGGGCTTCATGGCCATGGGTCTGGCTGCCGCCGGCCTGGTGGGTAACACCTTCTTCGCCGGCTACTATCACCTCACCACCCACGCCGCTTTCAAGGCTCTCCTCTTTTTATGCGCCGGGGTGTTCATCCACCATTTCGGCACCAATGACTTCTTCGTCATGAGCAAAGAAGGGGGCCGCAACTTACGGATCCCCATGGTCACCGTGACTATCGGGGCCCTGGCTCTGGCGGGCATTTTTCCCTTTTCCGGCTTCTTCAGCAAGGAAGCCATCATGGGTGTTTTGTGGAGCATGCCCAACAAGATCTGGGTGGGGTTGGGGCTGTTCGGCGCCTTCCTCACGGCGTATTACACCTTCCGGGTGATTTTCGTGCTGCTCTTTCCCCGACCCGACGACCACAAGGCCTGGGAGGAATACAAACGAGAGGAGCCCGCCGGGCACGGACACGGTCATGGAGATGAAGGCCACCACGGAGTCCCCTGGGTCATGGCCTTCCCCCTGCTGGTCCTGGCCGGTTTCACCCTGGTGTTGGGCTTCTTGCAAGCGCCCCTGGAAAGTTATCTCTTGGGCGAGCACCATCCCCATGCCCTGAACTACCTCCTGCTGGTTTTGGCCGTGGGCGCCGCTCTGGTGGGTATTGGCCTGGCCTGGCTGGATTGGGGGGCCAAGACCGCCACGTGGCAGGGTTTTATTAGAAACTTTCCGGCCCTGGAAAATTTCTTCATCCAGAAGTGGTACATGGACCATTTCTGGCGCTGGTTCCTGAATACCTTCATCTACGGCTTCTTTTCCAAGTGGTTCACCTATAATGACCGGCGGGTGGTGGACGGCGGCGTGGATGCCGTGGCCTTTTCTTGCCACGGGGGCGGCCGCATCCTGTCTTTCCTGCAGACCGCTTTCCTCCAGTACAACCTGCTGTTCATGGTCCTGGTCCTGGCGGGCCTCGGAATTTATCTCTTGATGGGGCTCTGATATGACCGAGCACATGGCATCGTTCCCGGTTCTCACCTGCATGTTGCTGTCCCCGGTAGCGGGTGTCATTATCCTGCTGTTTCTCAAGGAGAAGCACGGCTTTCTGATTCGCATGGTGTCCCTGGTGTCCGCCGGGATCAGCTTCGGCCTGGCCATCTTCACCTTCGTAGCCTACGACCGGCAGCTGGGGGGCCTGCAGTTCGTGGAGAAGTACGCCTGGGTGAAGAGCTTCGGCATCACCTATTATGTGGGGGTGGAGGGCATGAATGCCCCGCTCCTGCTCCTCACCGGTATCGTTATCTTTACCGGGGTGCTCACCATGTGGGAACTCCAGGAGCGGACGCGGGAGTACTTCATCTTTCAGCTGGCCCTGGTGACCGGGGTGTTCGGCGTCTTCATGTCCTACGACATGTTCTTCTTCTTCCTGTTCTACGAGATCGCCGTGGTCCCCATGTACATCCTCATCCTCGTCTGGGGCTCCACCCGGAAGATCTACGCCGCCATGAAGCTGACCCTCTACCTCATGGCGGGCAGCGGCCTCATCATCCCCGGCATCCTGATGCTCTACTCCAGCTCCGGTCTCTTCACCTTTGACATGGTCCAACTGCACGGGGTGGCCTTCGCCCCCTGGATTCAAAAGATCGCCTTTGTCTTCATGTTCCTGGGCTTCGGGGTCCTCGCCGGTGTCTGGCCGTTCCACACCTGGTCTCCCGTAGGCCACGTGGCCGCGCCCACCGCGGTGTCCATGCTCCACGCCGGGGTGCTCATGAAGCTGGGCTCTTTCGCCATCCTCCGGGTGGCCATGTACCTCTGCCCCCAGGGCTTCCAGTACTGGGCGCAATTCATGGGCCTGCTCGCCGCGGTGGGCATCGTCTACGGGGTCTTTGTGGGTCTGGCCCAGACCGACTTGAAGTACGTCATCGGCTACTCCTCGGTGTCCCACATGGGCATCGTGGGGCTGGGTTTGGCCACCGGCACCATTGACGGCTTGAACGGCGCGGTCTTCCAGATGTTCGCCCACGGCGTCATGACCGCCCTCTTCTTCTCCGCGGTGGGCTTTATTTATGACCGCACCCACACCCGGGATATTCTTGAGCTGGGGGGCTTTTCCAAGATCATGCCCGTGGCCTCGGCCTTTTTCATCACCGCGGCCCTGTGCGGGGCCGGGGTTCCCGGCATGGCCAGCTTCTGGGCCGAACTTCTGGTCCTGGTCGCCGCCGTCAAAGTCTTCCCGATCCGGGGGATTTTTGCCATCGCCGCTCTGGTCATCGGGGCGCTGTTCGCCCTCCGGGTGGTGCAGAATTCCTTTTTCAACGAACCTAATCCCAAGTTCACCCACTTTGAGGACGTGAGCCCGTTCCTGGGACTGCCCCGCATGATTCTCATCGGCTTCATGATTCTTCTTCGGGCTCTTCCCCCAGGTCATGGTGGGCTTGATTAAAACTTCCATCGTACCCTTCATCCAGGGAATGTGAGAATGACCATGCTGCTCTTTGGACCGGAACTCTACTATCTGGGCCTGGCCTTCGTCATCTTCCTCTTCAGTCTGCGCCGCCGTCCCCAGGTACAACGGGATTACACGGTCACCTTAGTCCTGGCGGGCCTGGGTTTTGTCGTAGCCTTGTTGTCTCTCGGTCAGACAGGGGGACTTGTTTTTCAAGGCCTACCGGGTGGACCTGTTCAGCCAGATCTTCAAGACCGCCCTGGCCCTGGGCCTCTTCCTGGTCCTGATGATTTCCCGGAACCTGGCCCATATCGAAGAGCGTTTCCACGCGGAATTTTACCTGTTCCTCACCACCTGCACCCTGGGTATGATGATGTTGGTCTCCTCCGTGGAGCTTCTCACCATCTATGTCTCTTTAGAGCTGTCCTCATATTCCCTGTACATCCTGGTGCCCCTGCGCAAGGGCGACGGCATCGACGTGGAAGCGGGCATCAAATACCTCTTCATCGGCGCGGTGTCCTCTGGTTTTATGCTGTTTGGCCTGAGCTACATCTTCGGGGCCACGCACTCCACCTATCTGGTGGATATTGTCCAGAAGATGCCCCAACTGCTGCAGAGCCCCATTGGCCTGGTGGGTCTGCTCCTGGCCCTGGCCGGCTTTTTCTTTAAGCTCTCCGTCTTCCCCTTCCACTTTTGGGCCCCTGATGTTTACCAGGGCGGTGCCAACCAGGTCGTCACCTTTATCGCCACCGCCTCCAAGGCGGCGGGTGCGGCCCTGCTGCTTCGGCTGGCGGCTCTGGGCGCCAGCTACGGGTATAGCTTCACCGTGGCGCTGGTGGTTCTCTCCATCGTTTCCATGACCCTGGGGAACCTGGTGGCCATCATCCAGCGAGACTTCAAGCGGATGCTGGCCTATTCTTCCATTGCTCACGCCGGCTACATCCTCATCGGCGTCATCAGCATGCAGGAGGCCGGCTTTACCAGCGTGGTCTATTACGCCCTGGCCTATCTGGTGATGAACTTCACCGTGTTCATGGTGCTCTCCGAAGTGGCCACCGACGGCCGGGACCTGAAGATCGCCGAGTTGGCCGGACTCTGGCGTCGCAGCCCCCTGCTCTCCATGAGCCTGATTTTAGGAATTTTCGCCCTGGCCGGGGTGCCGCCTTCCATCGGCTTCACCGGCAAGCTGCTGCTGTTCACTTCCGCCATGAACCAGGGCTATTTCTGGCTGGTCCTGATCGGCGCGGTCAATGGCACCCTGTCTCTCTACTACTATCTCAGGGTGGTTTATGCCGCCTATTTTGTGGACTCAGATTTGCCGGTCATCGAACTGTCCCTGCCCACCCGGGTCATGAATTACGCCCTCTGTGCCACCATTCTGGTTTTCGGGGTGGCCCCGGACTCCATCGTCGAACTGGCCCGGGCCGCGGTGAAGACCGTGCTGTAATATTTAAAAAATATTAATAAAAAAACCCGCCTACCCTAATCAGAGGTGGGTTTTTTAACTTTTTGTCTCGTCAAGCAAGCCTAATAATAAGTTGCGCTCAATCAGGTAATATTAAGAAAATTTCAGGTTCAATTTTTCTTTAGGTCAGTGGCACAGGCGTCTCGCCTGTGCAGAGGCAGGCTAAAGCCTGCGGCTACAAAAAAATATACCTTCATGATTGCAACTCCGTAGAAGTTACCTGCCTCTCAACCTGCTGGTCTCCCTGGTCTCCTCGGTCCGAAATTCCTGCAATTCCAGGCCATAGAAGCGCAGCCAGCGGTAAATGGTGCGGGTGCAGACCTGCAGACGCCGGGCCACCGCGGAGATGTTGCCCCCCTCCTCCTGGAGCAGGGCCGTCAAGTGTTCCGGCGGCGGCCGGCTAGGTAGCATTACCGGGGGGACGGGCCGGGACAGGGCCGGCGGGGAGGGCCGGGGGGTAAAAGCCAGGTCGGTGGGTTGGATGAGATGACTGCTGGCAAAAAGCACCGCCCGGGTGATGACATTTCTGAGTTCCCGGACGTTCCCGGGCCAGGGGTACTCCTGGAGGCGGCAGCGGGTCGGGGCGCTGAGGCCCACCACCGGACGCTGATAACGCCGGGCCTCTTGTTCCAAAAAATACTCGGCCAGGAGCAGTACGTCCTCCCCCCGCTCCCGGAGGGGGGGCAAGGGCACCAGGAGCACCGCCAACCGGTCATACAGATCCTGGCGGAAGCCCCCCTCGGCCAGACGCTGGGTCAGATCCTGGTTGGTGGCGCACAGGAGGCGGACATCCACCGTCGTGGTGACATCGCTGCCCAGGGGCTCCACCTCCCCCTGCTCCAGAACCCGGAGCAGCCGGGGCTGCACCGCCGGGTCCAAATCGCCCACTTCGTCGAGAAACAGGGTACCCCGGTGCGCCAGCTGGAATTTTCCCAGGCGGGTGCGGGCCGCCCCGGTGAAAGAACCCTGCAGATGGCCGAAGAGTTCGCTGGTGGCCAGTTCGCCCCCCAGGAGCGCACAGTTGACCCGGTGGAAGGGCTGGGGGTGGCGAGGGCTCAGGAGCCAGAGGGCCTCGGCCACCAGTTCCTTACCGGTGCCCGGTTCACCGGTGATGAGCGCCGGCAGGTTGGTGGCCGCCAGGCGGGGCAGGTGACGAAGTAAGGCCTGGAACGGCGGGTCCCCCGTCAAAATGCGGGCCAGGGCCGGCAGGGGGGCGGCGCCAGGAGCGGGAGCGGCAAGTAAGGACAGCTCAGAAAGCCCTTCCCCCATAGCACCTCCTTGTGCTGTTAGAGCTCAGATAAAATCAGGGGTAAGGAATTTCTAGCAAAAATAAAAAAATATGTCAATATATAAATTAATAAAAAAATTAATATTATTGTAAGGTCGCCAGCAACTCTTCTGCTAAGCGCCGCACTTCCTCATCCCGGCTGGTTAGTGCCAACACCCGCAGCCGTCCCTCAAAACCTTGCTGTTCCACCCGGCTCCGCCCTTCCCGCTGGGCCGCCAGGGCGGTCAGCACCTCCAGCACCACGGCCGCCTCGGGATAGTCCAAGAGGAGATTCAAGGTGCCCCATTCTTCCGGCAGACCATACTCCGACAAAAACTTCCGGGCGACCGCGGCGAATTTCTTGGTGCTGTGTACCTGTTCCAGTTCCTTGACCGCGGCCTGGTATTCTGGCCGGCCCCGTTTGCCTTGAAACAAGGCCTCGGCCTGGCGCAAGGCCAGCTTGCGGGCCCACTCCGCCTGCTTTTTGGGCAGACGGGGCGCCGCCGGCTCCCGGCGGCGGGGCCGGTCCCGGCGCTGGTCGATCTCCCGCCAGCTGGGACGTTCCCGGTCATTATCTTGATTATCCCGACTCGCCGCCATAGCCTTCCTTTCCGAATCCCGGGGAGGAGCCCCGCCGGCCGGCCCTCACCTCGGGCAGAAGTTTTTGGGGTTTTGCCCTCCTGAGGCTGCGGCCCCGCCCGGGTTGAGGTTGGTTTAGCTCAAGCTTTGAGGTCGCCCCCCTCTGGGGGCCGGACAAGACGGCGGGCGGCTCGCCCCTCCGGGGCGGAGAGTCTCCTCTGGGAGATGGCTACAGATACTACCCACGAAATAACCCGGGGTCAAGCCCCATTTTGTTTACCCCATTCCACGGTTCACACCGCTGGCCCCAAAGCTGGCCGGCAACCCGTTATCTGGGTCAAGCTGAGGGCGCGGTATCTCCGTGGAACTGGTTTTGCGCGGTGGCCAAGCCGGTGGTAATCAGGGCGGCCACCGCTTGGCTCCCCCGTTCCACCAGGGTGGCGACCGCCTCCCACTCTTCCGGGGGAAAGGGTTTCAGGACGAAATCCTCCGGGTCCATGACCGCCGGGGGCCGGCCAATCCCCAATTTCACCCGAAAAAAATCCGGGGAGTTTAAGGCGGCCGTGATGGAGAGCACGCCGCGATGCCCCCCGGCCCCGCCGCCCCAGGCCAGCTTCAGCCGGCCGGCGGGCACGTCCAGGTCATCATGGATGACCACCAGGTCACCGGGAGCGAGGTCGAAATAGCGCAGGAGCTTCACCACCGCCCGGCCACTCAAATTCATGTAAGTGCGGGGTTGGGCCAGAATAACTGCGGCCCCGTCCACCCGCCCCTTGCCCCAATGCGCTTCCAGGGTCTTTTTCGTCAACGGAATGTCGTAGTGGTCCGCCAGGATAGCCACCACTACGAAGCCCAGGTTGTGCGGGGTCGCGGCATACTTGGAACCAGGATTCCCCAGACCCACGATGAGCCAGGGTTTGGTTGAGGCGTTGCGGTTCTCCTTGGCCGGCACCAGGAAAAATCCCCTCTTGAGGCTAATCAAAAGATAACGAGGGTCTCTCGGGAGAGAGAAAGGTCTCTAGCCCCAGGAAAGCGGTCACCCAGGACAGGGCGACGGCGGGCCATTAAGGCCCCTCGAAAACTAGACGAACAGCGAGCTGACCGAGTCCTGGTTGTGGATGCGGCGGATGGCTTCACCCAGGAGGGGAGCCACGGACAGCACCCGGATTTTTTCCAGAGCGGCCGCTTCCGGGGAGAGGGGAATGGTGTCCGTCACCGCCAGGGACTGCACCATAGAGCTCTGCAAGGCACTCACGGCGTTACGGCTCATTACCGGGTGGGTGACGCAAGCGTGCACTGACCTGGCCCCGTGACGCATGAGCAGCTCCGCGGCCATGGTGACGGTGGCTCCGGTGGTGATCATGTCGTCCAGGATAATGGCCTCCTTGCCCCAGACATTGCCCACCAGGGTCATGGCCTTGATGGCCGTAGCTTCCCGGCGTTTGTCGATAATGGCCAGGGTAGAATCCAGGCGCTTGGCAAAGGCCCGGGCCCGCTCCACCCCGCCGGCATCAGGGGAGACCATCACTAATTCCCCGGTGAAGTTCTGACGAATGTACTCCAGCGTCACCGGCGCGGCATACAGATGGTCCACCGGAATGTCAAAAAAACCTTGGATCTGGCCGGTATGCAGGTCCATGGTCAGAAGCCGGCGGGCACCCGCGGTGGTGAGCACGTTGGCCACCAGCTTGGCTGAAATCGGGACTCGGGGCGAGGTTTTGCGGTCTTGGCGGGCGTAGGCGTAATAAGGTACTACCGCGGTGATGCCGGCGGCGGAGGCCCGGCTCAGAGCGTCAATCATGATGAGAAGTTCCATCAGGTGGTCGTTGGCCGGGATAGAGGTGGGCTGGATGACGTAAACGTCCTT
This sequence comes from uncultured delta proteobacterium, assembly GCA_963709285.1. Lineage (GTDB taxonomy): Bacteria > Desulfobacterota > Desulfobaccia > Desulfobaccales > 0-14-0-80-60-11 > JBGSLA01. The sequence continues at coordinate 142,195 of CAVPVR010000003.1, forward strand.
GCCCCGCACGTTATCCCGGAACTCCACCGAGGTTTCCCCGTCAGAGAACCTCCCTACCACCGCTTCTCCCAGGGGCAGCCCCAGGTACTGGCAGATTTTTTCCGCCAAGGGCTTATTGGCATTACCACTGAAAATTTTCAGATTGTCCATGCCTGGTTCTCCCAGCCAGACTCCCCGTCAGCCTGGGTAAGGCCCCGGGCCACCGCGAGCCAGCCGGAAAAGTTTTCACGCACCTGCGCCGCCGCGGCCCGGGCTGCCTCGGCCTCCTGGAAAAGTCCGAACAAGGTGGGGCCGCTGCCCGACATGCCCCGGGCCCGGGCTCCGGCTCGTGATAAGATTTCCAAAAGTTCCCGGAGTTCCGGATAGCGGGTGAGCGTTACCGTCTCCAGATCGTTAGCCACCCAGTCTTCCGGATGCTCTCCGTTCCAGGCTTCCCGCCAAGGTGCTCCGGTTCGGGCCAGGGTATCGAGATCCAGGTTAGCGTAAACCCAGCGAGTGGAGATGCCGAGACCCGGATTTAATAATACATACCAAAAGGGGGGCAGGTCAAGGGGAGAAAGGTTAGTACCGATGCCCCGCCCCACGGCCGGGCCTGGCCTCAGAAAGAAAGGCACATCCGCTCCGAGTTCGGCGGCCAGACGGTGCAGGGCCGGAGAATCCAGAGGATATCCGGCCAGTTCGTTCAGGGCCAACAGGGTACCGGCGGCGTCACTACTGCCACCCCCCAAGCCAGCAGCCACCGGTATCTTTTTCACCAGGTGAATATGGACCTGACACTTCTGTCCGGTGGCCGCGGCGAATTTTTGGGCGGCCCGCCACACCAGATTCTGATCTCCCGCCGGCACCTCCGGGTGGCGGCACTCCAGGGTCAGTCCCCTCCCTGGCGTGAGCCGTAGTTCATCCGCCAAGGTCAGGGGCTGCATAACGGTCACCAGATCATGGTAGCCGTCTTCCCGCTGGGTGAGCACCTTAAGATAGAGGTTGACCTTGGCGGGGCAGAGCCGCCGTCCCTCTGGCACTACCGACCCCCGATCAGTGCGTCTCCTTGACGTAGCGCATGCGCAGGTCATACAGGAGGTGATCGAAGAGCTTATCCTCGTCCTCTTGAAGATTGTTGCGGGTTTTTTCCCGCAACAGCCCCAGAAGGTCAATGGTCTGTTTGGCCAGGGGTAGGTCCTTGTTAATTTCACCGGTGGCCGGGTCGGGAATGTCCCCCAGGTGTATGAAAGCCGAAGAACTCAGAGAGATGAGAAAGGAGGCAAAGGTGATCTCCGGCAGAGGTACATCCTTGGTGGTCTCCGGGGTCGGCTCCTCGGGGGTCTCCGGGGTGTCGGCGGCGGCTTTGTGGGCGGCCTCCTCTTCCTTTATCCTGGCCTTCTCTTCCTCGCTTTTATGCAGGAAGCGGCGGTCCTCGACCGTGTAACCTTTATCCTCGGGTTCAGTCATAACAACCTCCGACCCATCTCCTCCCCTTTAGAGATCCAGTTGGATGGCCATGGCCACGTGCGGCAAATCCTGAACCTGTTGCAGGCACTCAGGCGTCAAGGGAGTATCGGTGGTCAACAGAATGATATTCTGACCCCGCTCCTTTTCCTGGCCCACGGTCATCCGGGCAATGTTGATATCATGGCTACCAATGGTGGTGCCAATCGCGCCGATGACCCCGGGGCGGTCGGTGTTGTAAATGAACAGCATGTGTCCCTCGGGGATGGCTTCCAGGCGAAACTTGTTGATCTGCACAATCCGGGGCTCGTACTTGCCAAAGATGGTGCCCACCACCGTGTTTTCTTCCATGCCAGCTCTCACGTTGAGGCGAATCAGGGTAGTAAAGTCTTCCACCGCAGCAATTTTCTCCTCACTCACCGTGATTCCCCGCTGAGCCGCGACCGCGGGGGCGTTGACGTAGTTTACCTCATCTCTCATCACCGGACTGAGGAGGCCCTTTAAAATGGAGTGGGTCAGCGGCTTGGTATCGAGTTTGGCAACCTCGCCGATATAGCCCACCGACACCGCGCTAATGGCTCCCTCAGTAAACTGAGCCTGGAACCCCCCCAGGGCCTCGGCTAAAGTGAGATAAGGTTTGAGCTGCACCAAAGCTTCCCGGCTGACGGAGGGGGCGTTCACCGCGTTCATAATGGTGCCATAGAGGAGATACTCCAAGATTTGCTCACAAATAGCCACCGAGACGTTGGCCTGGGCTTCTTCGGTGGAAGCGCCCAAATGAGGGGTTAAAATCACGTTGGGCAGGGACCGCAGGGGAAAATCAGCCGGGGGCGGTTCGGTCTCAAACACGTCCAGCGCCGCGGCGGCCACTTTTCCTTCTATTATGGCGTCGTGCAACGCGGCCTCATCCATTATGCCTCCCCGGGCGCAATTGATAATGCGGATGCCGGGTTTCATTTTGTGGAAGGCCTTTCGGTTCAGAAGCTTGGTGGTTTCCTTGGTCTTGGGAGTGTGAAGGGTAATAAAATCGGACCGGGCCAGAAGTTCGTCCAGACTGACCAGTTCCACTCCCAGGGAAGAGGCCATATCTTTGGTAATGAATGGATCATAACCAATAATCCGCATTTTGAGCCCCAAGGCCCGTTCGGCCACCACCGATCCGATGCGTCCCAAGCCGATGATGCCCAAGGTCTTGTTAAAAATTTCCGTGCCCGGGTATTTTTTCTTCTCCCAGAGGCCTTCCCGCATGGTCTGCGACGCTTGGGGGATATTTCGAGCCAGAGCCAGCATCATGGAAATGGCGTGCTCCGCCGTGGTAATGGTGTTCCCCCCCGGGGTATTCATCACCACAATGCCTCGCTTGCTGGCCGCAGGAATGTCCACATTGTCGAGCCCGGTCCCGGCCCGGCCAATGACTTTAAGGCGGGGGGCGGCGTTGATGAGTTCGGCGGTCACCTTGGTGGCGCTGCGGATAGCCAGCCCGTCAGCTTCCTTGATGGCCTCTTTGAGCTCTTCAGGACTGAGACCCGGCCGAAAGTCCACCTCGATGTTGGGATGCTGTTCCAGAATGTCCACCCCGACTTTGTGCAGGTTATCGCTGATCAGGACCTTCATGTCCCTATGCCTCCTTGCCCAAGATCTCCTGGGCGGCCTTAACACCCACACCCAGTTCCACCTGGTAGCCTAAGTCGTTGAGCACAATCTCCAGGGCCCCGAGGGTGCCTAAAAGATCCTGTTCGTCAATAAAGCCCATGTGGGCGATACGAAAGATTTTGCCCTTGGCCTGGGCTTGGCCGCCAGCAATCCAGATACCCTTCTCCCGCATCTTGGCCACCACTTGCTGACCATCGACACCAGCCGGGGCCAGGACCGCAGTAAGCACATCCGAAGGATTCTGTTTGGAAAAGAGTTCCATGCCCATGGCCTTGACGGCTGCTTTGGTGGCCGCTGAGAGCTTTTGGTTGCGGGCAAAGATCTGGTCCAGGCCCTGCTCCCTGATCCAGCCCAGGACCTGCTGGAGCCCCAAGGTGAGGGTCACCGCCGAGGTGTAGGCCGTCTGGTTCTTTTGCTGGGACTTGAGCTGTTTCGCGAAGTCGAAATAATATTTGGGGCATTTCGAGGTCTTGACAAATTCCCAGGCCTTGGGAGAAAGGGCCGCAAAAGCGAGGCCCGGCGGCAGCATCATGGCCTTCTGGGAGCCCGCCACCACGATGTCCATGCCCCATTCGTCCATGGGCAGGGGGTAGCCCCCCAGGGCGGAGATGGCGTCCACCACCAGGATGGTACCCGGCCTGTCTTTGACCACCGCCGCCAGCTCCTGGACCGGGTGCTGCACCCCGGTGGAGGTCTCGTTAGCCTGGACCAAGACCGCCTTGATGGCCGGATTGCCGTCCAGCCGACGCGCCACTTCCCGGGGGTCCACCGCCTGGCCCCACTCTATCTTGATCAGGTCCACAATAATGCCATAGACCTGGCAGAGTTCAGCCCAGCGCTCGCCAAACTTCCCGCCTTCCAACACCATGGCCGTGTCACCGGGAGACAGGGTGTTGGCCACCGCCCCTTCCATGGCGCCGGTGCCGGTAGCGGCAAACATGAGCACTTCCTGCTCGGTCTGAAAGAGATATTTCAGATCTTCCCGCACCTGCGCCAGGATGTCCATGAAGGCCGGAGCGCGATGGTGAATAATGGGTTGAGCCATTGCCAGTTGGGTTTCCGGGGCTACCGGAGTAGGCCCGGGGGTCATCAGAAGTCTTTTCATGGTTTGTCCCACACCTCTATTTTTCGGGATTGAAATACACCGGATTAATTAGTTGTTCAAATTTTTTAATTTATTGGGTTTTCCTTCAACTGTCAAGGAATTGCCGATTAAAAATCACTTCCCGGGAACAGGACGAAACTCAGAGGTGCGATGGAGGGAACCGGCAAGAAAGGAGGGTTAAGTCGGCCCAATCCTGAGACCCTGGGCCTGGGTCCGAAGTCGGACTTCCCGCAGGATCGGGTTGGTCGATAATTTGGTAGGGCTAACGGTTCAGAGACTCGGTGGCCTCACTTGGGAAACTTGACCTCAAAGACCCGCTTGGCCACCACAAAGGTATTTTGATAGTATCCCTGGCGGAGGTCCGTGACGATCACCCCGTTTCGATAGTTAGAGGCGTGGATCATCTTGCCCTCTCCCAGGTAGATGCCGGCGTGCCCGATAGAATAGCCTCCCCGGCGGAAAAAGAGCAGGTCTCCCGGCACCAGTTTGGAGAAATCCATGTCGTGGGTGACCACCTTCCCTACCTGAGCCTGCTCGCGGCTGGAGCGGGGTAGGTTGATCTGGAAGCCTTGGTAGATATATTGCACAAACCCGGAGCAATCCGTGGCGTTGCTGGTCTGCAGGCTGGCCCCCCGGCTGTAACGGGCCCCGCGGTAACACTTCGCCAAACTCAGGACGAGTTCCCGAAAATTCCACGGTTCATAGAGATTGTAGCCCCTCCCGCCGGGGGCGATGTTCCTTTTGGGGTCCAGCTCGGAAGTGGGGCCGGACAAAGTATCAACCTTTTTCTTGGGGGTCAAAGGTTCTATCAAGAAGCGACCATCCCGCTGGGGAATAACCCGCATGAGAGGTTTGGTGTCAGCAATCCCGGCTCTATAAGGCCGGGAAACCGGGGTATCTTCCTCATAATTCCGAGCGACGCGTCGCCGGTAGCTTCTGGACTTCTTCTTCTTCTTTGAGGAAGAGTGCGCTGTCGTCCTTTTTTTTGATTTTGATTTTCGGCTGGATTCCGTGGTTTTGGTGGATTTGGTGGGGCTCTTTTTTGCCTTCAGTGAAGTACTTTTCTTTTTAACCTGCTTGGTAGGCACTGCGGAAACGATTTCAGGAGATAAAGCCAGCGCTAGGGCCAATACCAAACAGAGAATTATTTTTTTCGCCATCCAGCACCTCCTAGGTTATGGGAGACTTCGGAAGGGGCTTTGGCGACAACCCCGTGATCTGGGGCTTCCCTCCCCCGGTAGCCGCACGTCTAACGGCAATTGTTAGACGTTAACTAGGCGCCAGCCTAATACAACCCTTGACTTATGTCAACCCTTTTTTATCTCCAAACCAAGAAAAATCATGGATCATCAGGCTATCTTCTCTATCGGCAAAAGAATCTTGAGACTTTACTGAAGCCCCTTAAAAAACAGAAAAAGGCGGACTTGCGGTCCGCCTTGGGGTAATTGCTTGATAATTTCGGTGCCTATTAACCCTTTAATTTTCCTGGTGCAGCAATCGGGGGGAAAATTCCTTTCTCTACCCCTGCCCGTCGAACCAGCTTGCTCAGGTGGCGCTGGCCTTCTTTTTGGCCTTCGGGAGCTTCTCCGGCCGACCCACCAGTTCAAGCAGGGATATGGGCGCACCATCCCCCACCCGGAAGCCGAGAGGGATAATCCGGGTGTAGCCGCCGGGGCGATCCTGATAACGGTCTTTCAATTCCCCGAAGAGCTTGGCCATGGCTTTTTTCGTGCGCACTACCCGGAGGGTCTGGCGCCGGGCATGGAGATCTCCCCGTTTGGCCAGGGTAATAATTTTTTCAGCCCACTGGCGGGCCTCCTTGGCCTTGGCCTGGGTGGTTTGTACCCGCTCGTGCTCTAAAAGCTGGGTAATCAGGGTGCGCAACATGGCCTTGCGATGTTCCGTAGTGCGGGACAGTCGGCGCCCAGCCTTTAAGTGCCTCATGCTATTTCTTCCTTTCTCTCCGGCAGCTGCTCCGGGGGCGCAAAACCATCCAGCTTCATGCCCAGGGCCAGTCCCATCTCCTGCAGGATTTCCTTTATTTCATTCAAGGACTTGCGCCCGAAATTCTTGGTCTTGAGCATTTCCTGCTCACTTTTTTGCACCAACTCACCGATCCAGCGAATATTAGCGTTTCTGAGACAGTTGGCGGCCCGCACCGAGAGTTCCAACTCGTTCACTCCCCGGTAAAGGTTCTCGTTCTGGATGGCCGGCGGCTCCTCCGGCTTCTCCTCCGATTTCTCAGGCTCTTCCTCGAAATTAATGAACAGGGTCAGCTGCTCCTTGAGGATTTTGGCGGCGTAAGCCACCGCGCTTTCGGGGGAGAGGCTGCCGTCGGTCCACACCTCCAGGGTGAGCTTGTCATAATCGGTGCGCTGGCCCACTCGAGCCTGGGTTACCACATAGTTCACCTTGCGGATGGGGGAGAAGGAGGCGTCCAGAGGAATGTAGCCGACGGGCTGGGTTTCCTCCTGGTTAACCTCCCCCGGCACATAGCCCTTGCCGCTTTTGGCGGTAAGCTCTATGAGGAGCTGGCCGTCTGCAGACAGCGTGGCGATATGCTGCTCAGGGTTCAGGATTTCCACCGTCCCGTCCGTCCGGATATCCCCAGCCTTGATCTTGCCTTCCCCCTTGGCTTCCAGGTGCATACTCTTGACGCCGTCCGCTAAAAATTTGAGCCGCACCTGTTTCAAGTTCAGGAGAATCTCGGTGACGTCTTCCAGGATCCCCGGAATGGCCGAAAATTCGTGGTGCACGTCTTGGATGCTGACCCCGGTGATGGCCGCCCCCCGCAGAGAGGAGAGCAGCACCCGGCGCAGGGCGTTTCCCAGGGTAGTGCCGAAACCCCGCTCCAACGGCTCACAGGCAAACTTGCCGTACGTGTCGGTATGGCTGTCGACATCCACTTCCAGGCGCTTGGGTTTGATGAGTTCGGTCCAATTCTTGTAAATCATGGCTCCTCGGGCTGGCACTGGTCAGGCAAGGGTGTCCCGGCGGTAGGCCTGCACCCGCCGGACAAAATATAAGAGGTAACATCTTGGGTCCCACGCACCCTTTGGCGTCAGGCTCAGGGAATTCATCTATTTGGAATAGAGCTCGATGATGAGATGCTCTTGTATGGGCATGGTGATGTCTTCCCGGTTGGGGAACATACTCACCCTGCCCTGGGCCACATCCTTTTCCAGTTCAAGCCAGGGTGGACAGCCCCGCCGGGCTGCGGCTTCCAGAGCGTCCCGTACCAGGGGCGCCTTGCGCGATTTCTCGGTAACCTGCACGGTCTGGCCTACCTTAACGAGAAAAGAGGGCAGGTTCACCCTGCGGCCGTCTACCAGAATATGATTATGACGCACCAACTGACGGGCTTGGGAGCGGGAGTTGGCGAAGCCCAACCGGTAGACGACATTGTCCAGGCGCCGTTCCAGGAGCACCAGGAGATTGGTGCCGGTGACCCCCCGCATGCGCTCCGCCCGTTCAAAATAGCCCCGGAACTGCTTCTCCAGGACGCCATACATGCGCTTTACTTTCTGCTTTTCCCGGAGCTGCAAGCCGTAGTCGGAAATCTTGCTCCGGCCCTGGCCGTGCTGTCCCGGAGGGTAGTTGCGGCGCTGAATGGCACACTTGTCGGTGTAGCAGCGGTCTCCTTTAAGGTATAGGGCCATCCTCTCGCGACGACAGAGGCGGCACTGGGCATCAGTGTATCTCGCCAAGACTTCTCTCCTCTTCTCCTACACGCGTCTGCGTTTGGGCGGGCGGCAGCCGTTGTGGGGGATGGGACTCACGTCCCGAATCAAATTGACGGACATACCCGCAGCCTGAAGGGCCCGCAAGGCTGCCTCCCGGCCGGCCCCCGGTCCTTTGACAAACACGTCCACGCTGCGCATACCGTGCTCCATAGCCTTTTTAGCGGCGTCAGAGGCCGCCAGCTGGGCCGCGAACGGGGTGCCCTTACGGGACCCTTTAAAACCCTGGACGCCCGCCGAGGACCATGACACCACGTTACCCGCCGGGTCGGTAATGGTCACCAGGGTATTGTTAAAGGTGGCCTTGATGTGGGCCACACCCGTAGGTATGTTTTTGCGCTCTTTTTTCTTTCGGCTGGTCGGTCGTTTGGCCATTCTCGCTCCTTACCCTTTCTTCCGCCTGCCCACCACGGAGCGTCGGGGACCTTTGCGGGTCCGGGCGTTGGTGTGGGTGCGTTGGCCCCGGACCGGGAGACCTCGGCGGTGCCGCAGACCCCGGTAGCACCCTAAGTCCATGAGGCGTTTGATGTTCATGGACACTTCACGCCGCAGATCACCCTCCACCTTATGGTGGGTGTCGATTACTTGACGGATGGCGGTGATCTGGACGTCGTTCAGCTCACCCGTCTTAACGCCGCCGTCCACCCCCGCCGCTTCCAAAATTTTGGTGGCGGTGGTGCGGCCGATGCCAAAGATATAAGTGAGGGCGATCTCGATCCGCTTATTGCGGGGCAGGTCGATGCCGGCGATTCTGGCCACTTCCCTTCCTCCGTCCTAGCCCTGTCGCTGCTTATGTTTGGGGTTCTCACAAATCACCCGCACTACTCCCTTGCGGCGAATGATCTTGCACTTGACACAAATCTTCTTCACTGAAGCCTTTACTTTCATGACGTGATCTGTTTTCGGTTTTCTGTTTCCTGTTTTCTGTTGAGTTCAAGAAAATCGTGGGATCCCCTTTTTTCACAGAACCTCGACCACAAAAAACCGAAAACCCTCCTATCTCACCCGGTAGACTATGCGTCCACGGCTCAGATCGTACGGTGACAATTCTACAATAACCTTGTCTCCCGGCAAGATCTTGATATAGTGCATCCGCATCTTGCCGGAGATGTGAGCCAGTACCTTGTGACCGTTCGGCAGTTCCACCCGGAACATGGCGTTCGGAAGTGGTTCAACGACCTTCCCTTCAACTTCAATGGCGTCTTCTTTGGGCATCTACAGTTTCTTTTTGATGGTATTATAACAAATTACTGTAACCTACAAACGACTCAAAATCAAGACACCCTTCTCAGTGAGGGCCACCGTGTGTTCAAAATGGGCCGCCAAGCTGCCGTCCGCGGTCACAGCCGTCCAACCGTCCTCCAGAATCTTCACCTCCCAGGATCCAGCACTGGTCATAGGCTCGATGGCCAGAGTCATCCCCGCTTTCAGCACCGGCCCCCTGCCTTTGGGTCCGAAGTTAGGGATCTGAGGGTCCTCGTGCAAAGAGCGGCCAATGCCATGGCCCACAAACTGTCGAATCACCGCAAAACCATAGTTCTCCACGGTAGTCTGGACAGCATGTGAGATGTCACTAAGACGCCCCCCCATTTTGAGCTCGTCGATGCCGGCATACAGGGACTCCTCGGTGGCTTTCAGCAACAGCTGGGCCTGGGGCGTCACCTCCCCCACCGGCAAAGTTATGGCGGCATCCCCATAAAACCCGTCGTAGAGGACACCGAAGTCCAGGCTCACCAGATCCCCGGTTTTCAGGGGCCGCGGCCCCGGGATACCGTGCACCACTTCCTCATTCACGGCGATGCAGAGGGCATGGTTGTAACCCCGGTAGCCCTTGAAGGCCGGCTTCACTTTGTGTTTGCGGCAGCAGGCCTCGGCCACCTCGTTCAATTCCTGGGTCTCCACCCCGGGACGCACCTGGCTTTTCACTTCCTCCAGGATCTCCGCCACGATGCGGTTGGCGACTTCCATTCTGGCGAGCTCCCGGGTGGATTTCAGCTGAATCATATCACCTGGTCAACAGCCAGCCACCCGGTCTGAGGGCTTGACGCCTCGCCGACAACTGTCTGCTGACGTCTCTAGTCATATTAAGCGGCCTGCCCCAGGATGCCGCAGATCTTGGTGAAGATGTCGTCGATGCCGCCTACCCCGGCGATGGGCCGGACCAGCCCCTTGGCAGAGTAGTAGTCAATCAAAGGTTTGGTGGCCTGATTATACGTAGCCAGGCGGGAGCGCACCGTGGTCTCGTTGTCGTCATCCCGCTGATAGAGCTCGCCACCGCACTTGTCACAAACACCCTCCTTCTTGGGCGGAGTGAACTCGACGTGGAACATCTGGCCGCACGCGGCGTTCTTGCAGGTACGGCGGCCGGTAAGGCGGGTCACCAGCGCCTCTTCGTCCACGTCAATGGAGACCACGTGGTCGATCTTGGTGCCCAGTCCGGTCAACACCTTATCCAGAGCCTCGGCCTGGGGCACGGTGCGGGGGAAGCCGTCCAGGATGAAGCCTTTCTGACAATCAGCCTGCGCCAGGCGGTCTTTGATGATGCCGATAACCACCTCGTCGGGCACCAGCTGGCCGGCATCCATGAATTCCTTGGCCTTTTTGCCCATCTCGGTCCCTTCTTTCACCGCGGCGCGCAGGATATCGCCGGTGGAAATCTGGGGGATCTGATATTTGTCGATGAGCTTCTTCGCCTGGGTCCCTTTCCCAGCACCCGGTCCGCCCAACAGGATAAGATTCATACGAGCCTCCTTTTATAGCTGTGAGCTTTAAGCCTTAAGCTTTAAGCCTTTAAAAAATTCATGAGAATTGAATTGATTCACCTGAAGTGGCAATGCTGACCTTGATCGGCTATCGTTTTTTCCCATTAGCTTTGCGTCTTTAGTCTTTAAGCTTACAGCTTATGGCTTATAGCTTTTTTACCGCCGCACCCGGCCCAGCCGTTTTTTCATGAACCCCTCGTAATGACGGGTGAGCATATGCGATTCAATCTGGGACATGGTGTCCATGGCCACACCCACCACGATGAGCAGGGCCGTGCCCCCGAAGTAGAAGGGCACGTTGAAGCGGCTCACCAGGATGGTGGGGAGCACGCAGACCGCGGCCACATAGATGGCCCCCCCCAGGGTGAGACGGGTCAAGGTCCGGTCAATATACTCTGAGGTGGGTTTTCCGGGCCTCAGCCCGGGGATGTAGCCGCCCCACTTCTTCAGGTTGTCCGCGACGTCCACCGGGTTGAAGGTCACTGCCGTGTAAAAGTAACAGAAAAAGATGATGAGGACGACATACAGGACTTCGTGGAGCCAGAAGCCCGGCGCGATGAGGTCGAAGAAGTACCTGATTTTTTCATTCTGAATGAAGCTTCCCACGGTGGCCGGAAACATCAGGAGGGAGGAGGCGAAAATGGGTGGGATAACTCCGGAGACGTTCACCTTCAGGGGCAGGTGGGTGGTCTGGCCCCCGAACATGCGCCGGCCCACCACCCGGCGGGCATATTGAACCGGGATGCGCCGCTGGCCCCGCTCCATAAAGACGATAATGCCCACCACTGCGACCATCATAATGATGAGAAAGACCACGAAAATGATCGGCAGTTCGCCCGTCTTGATGAGCTGAAAGGTGCTGATGATGGCGGAGGGCATCCGGGCCACGATGCCAGCAAAAATGATTAAAGAAATGCCGTTGCCGATGCCCCGCTCGGTGATCATCTCCCCCAGCCACATGATGAAAGCCGTCCCCGAGGTCAGGGTGATGAGAGTCATGAGGCGGAAGCTCCAGCCCGGGTTCAGGACCACCGTACCCTCGGCGCCGCCCATGCCCTCCAAAGCGAAACTGATCCCGATGCTCTGGACAGCAGCAATAACCAGGGTGCCGTAGCGGGTGTACTGTTTGATCTTTTTACTGCCGGCCTCGCCCTCTTTATAGAGGCGGTCAATATGGGGAACGACCACCTTCAGCAGTTCCATGATAATCGCGGCGCTGATATACGGCATGATCCCGAGGGCGAAGACGCTCAGGCGCTCCAAAGCCCCTCCGGAAAACATGTCAAACAGCCCGAAAATGGTGCGCTGCTGCCGGGCAAAAAAGGCCATCAGCGCTTCGGCGTCCACCCCCGGAGTGGGGATAAAGCAACCGACGCGGTAAACCGCCAGCATCAGGAGCGTGAAGATAATGCGCCGCTTCAGCTCCGGGATCTTGACTATGTTGGCTAAGCCTCCGGCCAACTTACCCGACCTCCACCCGGCCCCCGGCAGCCTCGATGCGGGCCCGGGCCTGGGCACTCACCGCCTGAACCCTGATGGTCAAGGGCACGGTGACCTCTCCCTGGCCCAAAAGTTTGATGGCCCCCGACTGCCCTTTTATCAGGCCAGCCCGGCGCAGGGCCTCTTCGTCCACTAGGCTGTCCGCGGCAAAGGCCGCCAGGTCCCGCAGGTTAACGATGCTGTAAACCTTCTTAAAAGGGTTGGTGAAGCCCCGTTTGGGAATGCGTCGGGTCAGGGGCATCTGGCCACCCTCGAAGCCGGGCCTGACCCCCCCGCCGGCGCGGGACTTCTGGCCTTTGGAACCCCGGCCGCAGGTCTTCCCCCAACCGGAACCCGGCCCCCGCCCTACCCTTTTCACCTTGTGTTTGGAGCCCGGCGCCGGTGATAACTCACTCAGCCGCATAACTTATTCTCCCTCGGGCAGGCGCCGCACCCGCAACAGATGCTGCACCTGGTTGACCATACCGGCCACGGCCGGGGTTTCCTTGAGACGCACCGTTTTGTGCAACTTGGTTAACCCCAACGTCTTGACCGTGGCCCGATGTTTGGGTGGCCTGCCGATGGGGCTTTTTACCAGAGTGATTTCCAGGATCATGGCTTACCCTTATTCAGTCAGCCTGTAGTAATCAGCTACTACCCGATTATCTCAGATGAGAAAAATTCACCTTTATAGATAAGCTAAAATCTTCCTTAAGCCAAAAGCTCCGCCAAGGGGCGGTTGCGACGCTGGGCCACCTCCTCCGGGCTGGCCAACTGGCGCAGAGCCGCCATGGTGGCCTTCACCGCGTTGTGGGGATTGTGGGAACCCAGGCACTTGGTGAGGACGTTTTTGATGCCGGCCACCTCCACCACGGCTCGCACCGGTCCCCCGGCGATGACCCCGGTGCCTTCGGCCGCCGGGCGGAGGAGCACCTTGCCGGCGCCGAACCGACCCACCACCGTATAAGGAATGGTGTTGTTGAGGATGGGCACCTCGATCATATTCTTTTTGGCCTTTTCCATGGCTTTGCGTATGGCTTCCGGCACTTCCTGGGCCTTCCCCAGGCCGGCGCCTACCCGGCCCTGGCCGTCCCCGACCACCACAATGGCACTGAAGCGAAAACGACGGCCGCCTTTCACTACTTTGGCGACGCGGTTGATGCTTACCACCTTGTCTACGAACAGAATCTCCGGCGCCTCGGTTTCGAACAAGCTGACCTCCTGAGTAGCTATAAGCCTTAAGCTTTAAGCTTTTAAAAAATAATCAAGCCTCAGAGTGTCATGGGGTCTTGGACTTACAGTTTCCCGCATGTGGTATTCTTACCCTTGGTTTTTAGCCTAAAGCTTATGGCTTATGGCTTACAGCTAAAACACCAAGCCATGCTCCCGGCAACTCTCCGCCAGGCTCTTCACCCGACCATGGTAAAAAAAACCGTTGCGGTCAAAAATCACCTTGGCGATGCCTTTACTCTTGGCCTTGTCGGCCAGGAGCTTCCCCACCTCCCGGGCGGCGTCCTTTTTCTTCAGGCCGCCCAGCTTGTCCCGGATCTCGGGGGAGAGGGTTCCGGCCGCCACCAGGGTGACACCCTGAAGATCGTCGATGATCTGCGCGTAAATGTGCTTGGCGCTCCGGAACACCGACAGGCGGGGCCGCTCAGGGGTGCCGCTGATTTTCTTACGGATGCGGACCTTGCGTTTGAGTCGCATGGAGGCTCGGGGATTCATTTTGCTCATGGTTCCACGCCCTTTTTTTACCGGCTGCCCGTCTTACCCATTTTGCGGCGCAATTTCTCTCCGGCATAGCGCACGCCCTTGCCTTTGTAAACGTCCGGGGGCCGGAGGGCCCGGATGTTGGCGGCGAGTTGCCCCAATTTCTCTTTGTCTATGCCCTTCAGTTCAAAGCGGGTGCCCTTGTCCAGGACCTCAGCTTTGATCCCCTGGGGCAGAGGAAACGCCACGGGGTTGGAATAGCCCAGGCTGAACACCAGGGTCTCGCCCTTGGCCTCCACCTTATAGCCCGTGCCCACGATCTCCATGCCTCGGGTAAAGCCCTGACTCACGCCGGTAACCATGTTGGCCACCAGCGTCCGGGTCAGGCCCCAGTAAGACCTGCTCAGCCGGCTGTCATCTTGGGGGACCACCCGGATTTCCTTGTCGTCCATTTCCAGGTGCACCCTGGGGGGTAACTCCCGAGATAGGCTCCCCTGGCCGCCGGTGACGGTGAGAAGCTTTTTATCCAGCTTGATTTTCACCCCGGCGGGCACGGGAATCGGTTGTTTGCCGATGCGACTCATGACTCACCTTTACCAGACTTGACACAGTACCTCGCCGCCCACTCCGAGTTTGCGGGCCTGGCGATCGGTCATGACCCCCTTGGAGGTGGAGATCACCGCCAGCCCGAGGCCCCCCTGGACCTTGGGAAGTTCCTCACAGCCGGCATACACCCGGCGGCTGGGCTTGCTCACCCGTTCAACACGGTGGATCATCGGCTGGTTCTGATTGTCATACTTGAGGTAGACCCTGAGGATCCCCTGTTTGTTGTCCTTAATGACCTTGTAATTCTTAATAAAGCCCTCATCCTTGAAGATGCGGGCCAACGAAATTTTCATGCGGGAGGCGGGAATGTCCACCTTGTCGAACCTGGCTTTGCCGGCATTGCGGATGCGAGTCAACATGTCCCCGATGGTGTCCGTCATACTCATGGTCGTCCTCCCTCCGCCTACCAGCTAGACTTCATCACCCCGGGGATCTCACCCCGCAAAGCCATATTTCGGAAGCAGATGCGGCAGATGCCGAACTTCCTTAAAAAGGCCCGGGGCCGCCCACACAGGGGACAGCGGTTGTACTTTCGCACCGGAAACTTGGGGGTGCGCTTGGATTTGGCAACCTGCGATTTCTTGGCCATTCCTTTCTCCGCTCTTATTTCTTGAAGGGCATCCCCATGAGGGTGAGCAGATGTTTGCTCTCCTCATCCGTAGGCGCAGTGGTGACGATGGTAATGTTCATGCCCTTGATCTTGTCGATCTTGTCGTAGTCGATTTCCGGGAAGATGATCTGCTCCCTGATACCCAGGGTGTAATTACCCCGGCCATCAAAGGATTTGTCACTCAAGCCGCGAAAATCCCGCACCCGGGGAAGCACTACGTTCACCAGCTTGTCAAAAAAGTGGTACATGCGGTGCTTGCGCAGCGTCACCATGCAGCCGATGGGCATCCCTTCCCGGAGCTTGAACGCGGCAATGGAGCGCTTGGCCCGGGTGACCACGGGCTTTTGGCCGGTGACGGTGGCCAGTTCCGTGCTCGCCGATTCCAGCAGCTTAATGTTCTGGATGGCTTCCCCCAGCCCCATGTTGACCACGATTTTTGCAAGCTTGGGTACCTGCATGGGGCTCTTATAACGAAATTCCTGCATCATACGGGGGATGCACTCTTGTCGATAAAAATCATAAAGACGCGAGGTCACATACTCAGCCATCGATGAGTTCCTTGCACTTCCGGCAAACCCGGGACTTCTTTTTATCTCCCGTAGTGGTGAGGCTAAAGCGCCCAGCGGTGGCGCACTTGGGACAGATGAGCATCACCTTGGAGACGTGCAGCGGACCTTCCCGTTCAATGATGCCCCCCTGGCCGGTGGTGGGGCTGGGGCGGGAGTGCCGCTTGATCATGTTCACCTTTTCGATCACCACCTGGTTCTTGTCCCGGATTATCTTGAGAATCTTCCCGGTCTTCCCTGCTTCCCGGCCGGTGAGCACCTCCACCAGGTCATCTCTTTTCAAGCGGATAGGCATCGGCAGGATCGGTTTTTTCTTGGCTTTGGGCATCTCAGAGCACCTCCGGGGCCAGGGAGATGATCTTCATAAACCGCTTGGCTCGCAGCTCCCGGGCTACCGGCCCGAAAATACGGGTGCCGATGGGATCGCCCTGGGGGTTGATGAGCACCGCGGAATTGTCGTCGAATTTGATGTAGGAACCGTCGGACCGCCGGGTTTCTTTCGCGGTCCGCACCACTACAGCCCGCATGACGTCGCCCTTCTTCACCTTGGAGTGGGGTAGCGCTTCCTTAACCGACACCACGATGATGTCCCCCACCCGAGCATAGCGCCTTCTCGTGCCCCCTAAAACCCGGATGCAAAAAAGGCGTTTGGCCCCGGAATTGTCGGCCACGGTTAAGTTGGTATGAACCTGGATCATGGTTGTTATCCTGTGTCAGCAACAGAGGCTGTAAGTTTTGAATATCTTGAACAGGTAAAGCTACCAATACGTGTCCAGCCCCCTCGGATATTATTGTGCTTTCTCTAAAATCTGCTTCACCCGCCAGCGCTTATCCCGGCTCAAAGGGCGGGTTTCCTCGATCAGCACCTTGTCTCCCACCTGGCAGGTGTTTTCCGGGTCGTGGGCCTTGAACTTGTTTCGCCGCCGGATGACTTTATGGTAGAGGGGATGGGACACCAGGCGCTTCACTTCCACTACCACCGTCTTGTCCATTTTGTCGCTCACTACGAAACCCTCTCGGGTTTTGCGCACGCCGCGTTTTTTCTCCATGGTTGTCCTCTACCACTTCTCCCCAGTCTTTTCCTTGAGCACCGTCTTCAACCGGGCCAGGTCCCGTCTGGCGACTTTAAGCCGGCCCGTGTTGTCCAGTTGGTTGGTGCTGTGCTGAAAATTGAGCTTAAAGAGCTCTTCGTTGAGCTCTTTTAACTTGGCCGCCAATTCTTCCGGGGTCAATTCCCGTAAATCCATCGCTTTCATGATGCTTCCGCCGCCCCCGAGGTGGTCTCCCGGAACAGAATCTTGGTAGCAATGGGAAGCTTCATGGAGGCCAAGCGCAGGGCCTCTTTGGCCACGTCCGGGGCTACCCCGGAGAGCTCGTAGAGGATGCGGCCGGGCTTGACCACCGCCACCCAGCCTTCAGGGCTGCCCTTGCCTTTGCCCATGCGGGTTTCCGCCGGTTTCTTGGTGTAGGGCTTGTCCGGGAAAATGCGGATCCAGATCTTGCCGCCCCGTTTCACGTGGCGGGTGATGGCGATCCGGGCCGACTCGATTTGCTGGTTGGTAATCCAGGCAGCTTCCAGGGCTAGGAGCCCGTATTCGCCGAAGGCCAGGAAGTTTCCCCGCCGAGCCTTCCCTTTCATCCGGCCCTTCTGCACTTTACGATGTTTAACTCGTTTGGGACTCAGCATCAGTATTCCTAAACACCGCCTTTGCAGGCGGCAAGCTGTAGTTTACGCTAAAAACCGGTTTCCTCTGCACCCAGCATCTCGCCGTGGAAGATCCAGGTCTTGACGCCGATGACGCCATAGGTGGTCATGGCCTCAGCAAAACCATAGTCAATATAGGCCCTCAGGGTGTGCAGCGGCACCCGGCCTTCCCGATACCACTCTTGCCGAGCGATTTCGGCCCCGGCCAGGCGGCCTTTGCACCCGCACCTTGATGCCCTTGGCCCCGAACTTGAGGGCCTGGTTGACCCCCTTCTTCATGGCCCGGCGGAAGGACACCCGGCGCTCCAGCTGCATGGCGATGTTTTCTGCCACCAACTGGGCGTTCACTTCGGGCTTGCGCACTTCATGCACATCGATAATCAGGTCCCGGCCTACCATTTTCTCCAGGCGGCGGCGCAGGTCCTCGATTTTTTTCCCTTTCTGGCCGATGACCATCCCCGGCCGGGAAGTGTGGATCTTGATGGTTAACTTCTGGGCCGCCCGCTTGATGTCGACCCCGGCGATCCCGGCCCCCTTGAATTCCGGATCATTCTTGATGGAATCCCGGATTTTCCGATCCTCCAGGACCAAGGCGGCAAAGTCTTTCTTGGCGTACCAGATGGAGTCCCAGTCGCGGTAAACACCTACACGGAATCCAATGGGATGTACTTTTTGACCCACCCTTCCTCCTCAGCGCTTTGTTGTCGCCGTTTTCTTGGCCGGACCTTCAGCCAGAACCACGGTGACGTGGCTCATTCTCTTTAGAATGCGGTTCACCCGCCCCATGGCCCGCGGCATGAAGCGTTTCAGGGCAGGGCCACCATCCACACAGATGTTCTTGACAAAGAGCGTGTCCACGTCTATTTGGGGTCGCTGCTCAGCATTGGCCAAGGCCTGCTCCACTACCTTACGCATGAGGCGGGCCCCCCTCTTGGGAGTGAATCGCAGGAGGTGCAAGGCCTCCTCCACCTTCTTCCCAGTGAGGGGCCGGGCCACCAGCCTCAACTTGGTGGGGCAGATGCGTAAATATCTTGCCTCGTGCCCTGATTTCCATGGCTACTTCCTACCTACCCTGGTTTTGCGGTCGCCGGCATGCCCGCCGAAGTGGCGGGTGGGGGCGAATTCCCCCAGCTTGTGTCCCACCATATTTTCCGTGACATAGACGGGGATGAACTTCTTGCCGTTATGCACCGCCAGGGTCAACCCGATGAACTCCGGGGTGATGGTGGAGCGCCGGGACCAGGTCTTAATGACTCGGCGGTCCTGGGTCTCCCTGGCCCTATGGACTTTGACCAGGAGGTTGGCGTCGATGAACGGTCCCTTTTTCAGTGAACGAGCCACGAGTTACCTCTACTTCCGCCGCTTGATGATATAGCGGTCGCTTTCTTTGGGCTTGCGGGTCTTGTATCCCTTGGTGGGTACGCCCCAAGGAGTAGCACGGGTGACGACCCCCCGAGACTTTTGCCTTCGCCGCCTCCCAGAGGGTGGTCCACCGGGTTCATGGCGACGCCCCGGATGTGGGGTCTTCTCCCCAACCAGCGCTTGCGCCCGGCCTTGCCCAGAGAGACATTTTCGTGTTCCACGTTGCTGAGCTGGCCAATGGTGGCCCGGCAGGCCAAAGGCACGATGCGCACTTCCCCGGAGGGCAGCTTGAGTTGTGCATTTTTGCCTTCCTTGGCCATAAGCTGCACCGCTGCACCTGCGGCCCGGGCCATCTGTCCCCCTTTCAGGGGTTTCATTTCCACATTGTGAACCATAGTCCCCGCCGGGATATTGGCCAGGGGCAGTGAATTACCCGGTTTGATATCCGCCTCGGCGCTGCTGATGATCTCATCTCCAACCTGCAACCCCACGGGCGCCAGGATATAGCGCTTTTCCCCGTCCCGGTAATGCAGCAGGGCAATACGGGCCGAACGGTTGGGATCGTACTCGATGGAGGCTACCTTAGCGGGCACCTCGAGCTTGTCCCGTTTGAAGTCGATGCGCCGGTACAGACGCTTATGTCCGCCGCCCCGGTGCCGGGCGGTGACGCCGGCCGCGGTTGTTCCGCCCCCCTGTTTTCTTGAGGGGCTCCAGCAGGCTTTTCTCCGGCTTAGTGCGGGTGATCTCGGCTAAAATCCGAGACCGTCTGGAAGCGTCGCCCCGGGGAGGTGGGTTTTCGTGATATCAGAGCCATGGTATTTACCTTTGGGCTTTAAGCTTTTGAGCTTTGAGCTTTAGCTTTAAGCTTTAAGCTTTAAGCTTTTTTATGAAATTAGTGAGCATCTGTTTTACTTCATTCGTTTCTTTATTTAGTTGTTGATACTCGTCTTGTTTTAGAAATCCCAAATCTTTGGCCAGCAATAAATGATACTCGAGCTCGCTGGCAGAGCCCCTGGCAATCTGGAGAAATCGGGCGAAATCAGCGTCACCGTCTTTCCCGCATCCTTCAGCAATGTTGGCAGGGATAGAAGAGGAAGCCCGCCTTATCTGGCTGGTCAACCCATATAACTCTTCCCGGGGAAACCTTTCGGTGACTTTATATATATCCAGGGTCAATAAATGACTTTTCTCCCAAACTTTTTGTTTTCTGAAATCCCGCAAATGAAGTTTCTTTTCTTATTTCTAACAACATAAAGCTTAAAGCTTACAGCTTATAGCTTATAGCTTATAGCCCCTCCAACCCCGGAATCTTTTCCCCGGGTGCCAGGGTCACAATGGCCTTCTTCCAGGCGGATCGGACTCCCTCGGTACGGCCCACGGTCTTTTTTTTGCCCTTCATGTTGATGGTGTTAACCGCCAGCACCTTCACCTTGAAGAGCTCTTCAATGGCCTTACGAATCTCTACCTTGTTGGCCTTGACGTCCACCCGCAAGGACACCTTGTTTCCGGCTGCTTTCAGCATGTGGGTCTTTTCCGTGATAATGGGACCCTTGATCAGCTGATGGTGAGGCTTCATGACGTCAACCTCGCTTCAATAGCGGCCACCGCCGGAGAAAGAAGTACCAGATGGTCGTACCGCAGGATGTCATAGACATTCAGGCCGGCTGTTGGTAGGACCTGGACATAGGGCACATTCCGGGACGACAACTCTAAGGTTTTGTGACCCTCCAGGGTGATGAACAGAACCTTTTCCAGGTCGAAATTCTTCATCACCTGAACAAACTCTTTGGTCTTGGGGGTGGTAAATGGGTAATCCTCCAGCACCACCAGCTGCCCGTTGGCCAGCTTGCTGCTCAAGGCCATCTTCAGGGCGGCCCGCCGGACTTTTTTGGGCAGGGTGTAGGCGTAGCTCCGCGGCCTGGGACCGAAAACGGTGCCGCCGCCCCGCCAAATGGGCGTGCGGATGGAGCCCACCCGGGACCGGCCGGTGCCTTTTTGGCGCCAGGGCTTGCGACCACTGCCTGAGACTTCTCCCCGGGTCTTGGTGGAGGCATTGCCCGCCACGGCGGCAGGCCCGCTGCCACACTACCACTTCGTGGAGCAGATAGGGTTTGATCTCCACCCCAAAGATGTCCTCCTTGAGGTCCACTTCCCCCACTTTCTCCTTGTTCACGTTGTAGACGTCGACTATGCCATGATATTACCCGACCTTCTGGATGAACAGCAGACCCCGCCTGGGGCCGGGCACCGCTCCTTTCACCAGGAGGAGATTGTCTTCCGGACGAATGTCGATGACTTCCAGGTTTTTCACGGTCACCCGAGCATTCCCCATGTGCCCCGGCATCTTCTTGCCTTTGACGACCCGGGAGGGGGTGGCGCTGGCGCCGATGGACCCCGGAGCCCGGTGGGACATGGAGCCGTGGGTCATGGGGCCGATACGGAAACCCCAACGTTTGACTGTGCCGGTAAAGCCCCGGCCCTTGGAGGTCCCCGTCACGGTGAGCCGATCACCGATGGCGAACTGCTCCACCGTGATTTCCTGGCCGTTTTCAAAGGCCTCGACGTTTTCCACCCTCAGCTCTTTGAGACAGGCAAAACCGCTTTTGCTGCCCTGCTTTTCCAAGTGCCCCCGCTCGGGCTTGTTAAACTTTTCCAGGGGCCGCCGCTCATATCCTACCTGCAGGGCTTCGTAGCCATCCTTGGCGCTGGACTTTTTTTGCACCACGAAGCAAGGGCCCGCTTCGATGACCGTTACCGGCACCACTACCCCATTTTCCTCAAAGATACGGGTCATGCCGAGTTTTCTACCGAATATCCCGCCAGGCATTTTTTCTCCAAGTCCAGTTACCAGTCACCAGAAAACTATGTGAACCAAGTAGTTACTGATCTCTGGTCACTGGTTACTGGTTACTGGTTACTGATCACTGATCACTGGCCACTGTTAAACTCTAATCTCCACGTCCACCCCCGCGGCCAGGTCCAACTTGCTGATGGCGTCCATGGTCTGTTGGGTGGGCTCGAGGATGTCCAGCAAACGTTTGTAGGTCCGGATCTCGAACTGCTCCCGGGACTTCTTGTCGATGTGGGGCGAGCGCAGCACGCAATACTTGTTGATTTCCGTGGGCAACGGAATGGGGCCGGCCACCCGGGCCCCGGTGGACCGGGCCGTCTCCACGATCTCCTGCACCGACTTGTCAAGGAGCTTGTGGTCATAGGACCGCAAGCGGATGCGTATCTTGGGGGTGATCATCATATACGGCCCGCTCCTACTCGATAATATCGCTGACCACACCAGCGCCCACGGTGCGGCCACCTTCCCGGATGGCGAAGCGCAGCTCTTTTTCGATGGCCACCGGGGTGATCGAGGTGCACCTCCATGGAAACATTGTCCCCCGGCATCACCATCTCCACCCCGTCGGGCAGCTTCACCACACCGGTGACGTCCGTGGTCCTCAGGTAAAACTGCGGCCGGTAGCCCGTGAAAAACGGCGTGTGCCGACCCCCCTCTTCCTTGGTCAAAATGTAGACCTCGGCCTGAAACTTGGTGTGGGGCGTGATCGACCCGGGCTTGGCCACCACCTGGCCCCGCTCCACTTCGTCCTTCTTGATGCCCCGCAGCAACAGACCCACGTTGTCCCCGGCCAGACCCGTGTCCAGGGTCTTCCGAAACATCTCCACCCCGGTGCACACCGTCTTCTGGGTGGGGGCAAAGCCCACAATCTCCACTTCATCGCCGATCTTGACACCGGCCCCGCTCGGCCCGGCCCGTCACCACCGTGCCCCGGCCCGAGATGGAAAACACGTCCTCGATGGGCATCATAAAGGGCTTGTCCATGTCCCGCAGCGGCTCCGGAATGTAGGTGTCCAGGGCCTCCATGAGCTCGAACACCGGCTTCGCCTCCTGGGCTCTGGAAATCGTCCGACTCCAACGCCTTGAGGGCACTGCCCCTTGATGATGGGGATGTCGTCCCCCGGAAAATCGTACTTGCTCAAGAGCTCCCTGAGCTCCAGCTCCACCAGCTCGATGAGCTCCGGGTCGTCCACCATGTCCACCTTGTTCAAAAACACCACAATGTAGGGCACCCCCACCTGCCGGGCCAGCAAAATGTGCTCCCGGGTCTGAGGCATGGGACCGTCGTCCGCCCCCACCACCAGGATGGCCCCGTCCATCTGGGCCGCCCCGGTGATCATGTTCTTGATGTAGTCGGCGTGCCCCGGACAGTCCACGTGGGCGTAATGCCGATTGTCGGTCTCGTACTCCACGTGGGCCAAGGCAATGGTGATGCCCCGCTCTTTTTCCTCCGGGGCCTTGTCGATCTCGTCGAAGGGGATGTAGACTGGCCATGCCCTTCTTGGCCAAATGCTTGGTGATGGCCGCGGTCAGGGTCGTCTTGCCGTGGTCTATGTGACCAATCGTCCCTACATTCACGTGCGGCTTCGTGCGCTCAAACTTCTTCTTGGCCATGGAGCATTCCTCCCAAAGATGTGCGGGGTCAGGCCCGCGCCTGTCGCCGGCCCAATATCTCTTCCGCCAAGGCGGCGGAAACAGGTTCGTAATGGTCAAACTGCATGGTAAAGGTGGCCCGCCCCTGGGTGGCGCTTCTGAGCACCGTGGCGTAGCCGAACATGGTGGCCAGAGGTACCAGGGCCTGAATGGTCTGGATGGTTCCCCGGCTCTCCAGGCCGGTAATGCGACCCCGCCGGGCGTTGATCTCACCCATGACCTCACCCACAAATTCTTCCGGGGTCACCACTTCCAGGTCCATGACCGGCTCCAGGAGCACGGGCCGGGCCTGGCGGGCCGCCTTCTTTGAAGCCCATGGACCCGGCGATCTGAAAGGCCCGCTCCGAGGAGTCCACTTCGTGGTAGGAGCCGTCCACCAGAGCGATATCCAGGACGTCCACCATAGGGTAGCCCATGATACCGGTGCCGGCCGCCTCTCGCACGCCCCGCTCCACCGCCGGGATGATATTCCTTGGGCACCGCTCCGCCCACGATTTTGTTTTCGAAAGATCACCCCGCTGCCGGCCGGCAGGGGCTCCACGGTCAAGCCAGACGTGACCATACTGGCCCCGGCCGCCGCTCTGGCGGACAAAGCGCCCTTCGGCGCGGGCGGCGTCGGTGATGGTTTCCCGATAGGACACCTGGGGCCGCCCCCTGCGGGCGTCCACCTTGAACTCCCGGGTCAGGCGGTCCACGATGATCTCGAGGTGCAATTCCCCCATCCCGGAGATAATGGTCTCCCCGGTATCCGTGTCGGTCTGCACTCTGAAAGAGGGGTCCTCAGCGGCGATGCGGGACAGACGCCATGCCCCAGCTTGTCCTGGTCCGCCTTGGTCTTCGGCTCGATGGCAATGTCAATCACCGGTTGGGGAATCCACAGGTTTTCCAGGGTGATGGGATCACGTTCGTCGCACAGGGTGTCCCCGGTGGTGGTATGGCGCAGACCCACGGCGGCGACGATATCCCCGGCGATAGGCCTCGGCGATTTCTTCCCGCTTGTTGGCGTGCATCTTGAGGAGCCGGCCGATGCGCTCCTTGGTGCCCTTGGTGGCGTTCAAGACGGCCGAGCCTGATTTCAAGACTCCGGAGTACAGCCGTAAGAAAGGTGAGATGTCCCACGTAGGGGTCGCTCAGAAGTTTGAAGGCCAGGACCGAGAGGGGCGCCGTCCATCCGTGGCCGGCCGCTCCACAATCTCCCCTTTGGGGTCAACCCCCTTGACCGGCGGTTTGTCCTCGGGGGAGGGGAGGTAGTCCACCACCGCATCCAGCAAGGGCTGCACTCCCTTTATTTTTGAAGGCCGAGCCGCACAGGGTGGGGACGAGCTGCAGCTTGATGGTGCCCTGGCGCAGGGCCTGCTGGATCATCTCAGGAGACACCGCTTTGTCCGCCAGATAGCGCTCCATGATGTCGTCGTCCACTTCGGCCAGGGCCTCCAGCATCTTCCCCCGGTGGGTCAGAGCCAATTCCTGGTAATCCGCCGGAATGTCACCAATATCATATTCCAAACCCTGGGTCGTTTCCTGGTAGACCAGGGCCTGCATGGCGATTAGGTCGATAACCCCCTGGAAACGGTCTTCCTCTCCCAGGGGCAACTGCACCAGCACCGGGTTGGCGTTGAGGCGCTCCCGCATCATGTCCAGGCAGCGAAAGAGGTCGGCACCCACCCGGTCCATCTTGTTGACGAAGGCGAGGCGGGGCACCCCGTAGCGGTCGGCCTGGCGCCACACCGTTTCCGACTGAGGTTCCACCCCGCCCACTGCGTCAAAGAGGGCTACCACCCCGTCCAGGACCCGAAGGCTTCGTTCCACCTCGATGGTGAAGTCCACATGCCCCGGCGTGTCAATGATGTTGACGCGGTGGTCCCGCCAAAAGCAGGTGGTGGCGGCGCTGGTAATGGTGATGCCCCGTTCCTGCTCTTGCACCATCCAGTCCATAACGGCCTGGCCGTCATGCACCTCACCCATCCGGTGGGTGACCCCGGTGTAGAACAGGACGCGTTCCGTGGTCGTGGTTTTACCGGCGTCAATGTGCGCCATAAAACCAATATTACGGACACGGGACAGGGGCGTAATTCTGGGCACGATAACTTACCAACGATAGTGGGCGAAGGCCTTGTTGGCCTCGGCCATCTTGTGGGTGTCTTCCCGTTTTTTGATGGCGCCGCCCCGGTTCTGGGAGGCGTCGATAAACTCTCCGGCCAGCTTGACTTCCAGGGACTTGTCGGCCCGACCCCTGGCAAAGCCAATGAGCCAGCGAATGGCCAGGGAAATGCGCCGGTCCTGCCGGACCTCCACCGGTACCTGATAGGTGGCGCCGCCCACCCGCCGGGACTTCACCTCGATCATGGGCTTGACGTTGTCCATGGCCTGATGGAAGACCTTCAGGGGGTCCTCCTTGGTGCGCTGGCCCACGATGTCCAGGGCGTTGTAGAAGACGCGCTGGGCCGTGCTCTTTTTCCCCTTGCGCATCAGGCCGTTGATGAAGCGGCTCACCAGGGGGTCGTGGTGTTTCAGATCCGGTAAAATGGGCCTTTTGACCACTCCACCTTTTCTGGGCATTTTTTACTCCGTTTAATTCAAAGGTAAAGCTCAAGGTCTGGCGTGCAAAGATTCATCTTTCCAACTTTGCACTTTGAACCTTGAACTTTGAACTTACTTGGGCCTTTTCGCCCCGTACTTGGAGCGCCCTCGACGGCGGTCCTGGACCCCTGAGGCGTCCAAGGTACCCCGCACCACGTGGTAGCGCACCCCCGGCAGGTCTTTCACCCGGCCCCCCCGGATGAGCACCACCGAGTGCTCCTGGAGGTTATGCCCCACCCCGGGAATGTAGGTGGTCACCTCGATGCCGTTGGTGAGGCGCACCCGGGCCACCTTGCGCAAAGCCGAGTTAGGCTTCTTGGGGGTGGTGGTATAAACCCGGACACACACCCCCCGCTTCTGGGGACAGCTCTGCAGAGCCGGCGAGGCCGTGCGCTTTTTCTGTTTTTCCCTGCCCTTACGGATCAGTTGGTTTATGGTCGGCATAGCTTCTCCGGCCCGGTCGTCAGAGGCCACTGAAAATTTTTATTTATAAATTTTTTTTCTTTTAGTGTCAAGCTTTTTACGGGGCCGGCAACTCCGCCTCAGGAGCCTCTATTTCCGGAGAGGCCGGAGCCTCCAGAAGCGGCAGCTCCTCCTCTTCCTCGAACTCCACGGCCAGATTTATGTCCACCTCGCGGTACTGAGACAGACCAGTGCCGGCCGGAATGAGGCGCCCCATGATAACATTCTCCTTCAGGCCCCGCAGATCATCCACTTTCCCTTGGACTGCGGCATCAGCCAGCACCTTGGTGGTCTCCTGAAAGGAAGCCGCAGAAATCCAGCTGTCGGTGGTCAAAGAGGCCTTGGTAATGCCCAGGAGCAAGGGTTCGCCGGTGGCGGGGCGCTTCCCCTGGTTCATGATCTCTTCGTTTTTCTCTTCGAAGATCCACTTTTCCACCTGCTCGCCGATGAGCAAGTCAGTGTCCCCGGGTTCCACCACCTTGATCCGCCGCAGCATCTGCCGGACGATGACCTCGATGTGCTTGTCGTTGATCTTGACCCCCTGGAGGCGGTAGACTTCCTGGACTTCGTCCACCAGGTAGCGGGCCAGTTCTTTGAGTCCGCTGATGTTCAGGATGTCGTGGGGGTTAGCGGAGCCGTCCATGAGGGGTTCCCCGGCCCGGATATAATCCCCCTCCTGAACCGCCACGTGCTTGCCCTTGGGAATAAGGTATTCCTTAGGTTTGCCCACATCGGGGGTGACCACGATCTTCCGTTTGCCCTTGATGTGACGGCCGAAGGAAACCAGGCCGTTGATTTCGCTGATAATGGCCGTCTCTTTGGGCTTGCGCACCTCGAAGAGCTCGGCCACCCGGGGCAGACCCCCGGTGATGTCTTTGGTTTTCATGGTTTCCCGGGGGATTTTGGCGATGACGTCGCCGGGAAAGACCTGGTCCCCTTCATTCACCATGAGGATGGCCCCCACCGGCATGAAGTAGCGGGCATGGGCCACAGAGCTGGGGATGCGGGCCGTCAGGCCAGCTTCATCCTTCACCGAGATGCGTGGCCGCAGGTCGGGGTCCTTGGCCTCAATGATCAGCCGGGAGACTTTACCGGTGACCGGATCCACCCGGTCCTGCATGGCCTCGAGGATATCGCCAAACTTGATGATGCCCCCCACTTCGGTCAACATGGGGTTGGTGAAGGGGTCCCACTCCGCCAATTCCTCGCCAGGCAGCACTTCCTGGCCATCTTGCACCTTGAGGTGGGCCCCGTAGGTCAGAGGGTAGCGTTCCCGCTCGATGCCCTTGTCGCTCAGGATGACCAGTTCCCCCGAGCGGCTCAGGTTCACGAGTTCACCAAGACGGTCCTCCACGTAGCGCACGTTCTCGAAGCGCACCCGCCCGGCTACCCGGGCTACATGGCGACTTTGTTCGGCCCGCCGGGAGGCGGTGCCGCCGATGTGGAAGGTGCGCATGGTGAGCTGGGTGCCGGGCTCCCCGATGGACTGGGCTGCCAGGATGCCAATGGCTTCGCCGATGTTCACCTGGGTCCCGTGGGCCAGATCCCGGCCATAGCACTTGGCGCACACCCCCCACTTGGTCTGGCAGGTGAGCACCGACCTGATCTCCACCTTTTCGATGCCGGCATCCTCGATGCGGGTGGCCGCGTCTTCGTCGATTTCCTCATTGGCCTGGACCAAGACCTCATTGGTGTGGGGATCAACGATGTCCTCCAAGGCCGTGCGCCCCAGCACCCGGTCCTTCACCCGCTCGATGATCTCACCGCCCTCCACCAGGGGGGTGACATAGATGCCGTCGATGGTGCCGCAATCCAGTTCGTTGATCACCGCATCCTGGGCCACGTCCACCAGGCGCCGGGTGAGATAGCCGGAATTGGCGGTCTTCAGCGCCGTGTCCGCCAGGCCTTTCCGGGCGCCGTGGGTGGAGATGAAGTACTGCAGGACCGAGAGACCCTCCCGGAAATTGGCAGTGATGGGGGTCTCGATAATTTCCCCGGAAGGCTTGGACATGAGGCCCCGCATACCGGCCAACTGCTTCATCTGGTCCTTGCTGCCCCGGGCCCCGGAGTCAGCCATCATAAAGATGGGGTTGAAGCTGGCCACTTCTTCCATATGAGTGATGGTTTCACCGGGGGTATCAGGATCCGGCTCCTCCACGCTGATGGTTTCATGGGCCATCTCCTCCATCATCCGGGCCGCCACTTCATCGGTGGCCTTGGCCCAGATGTCCACCACCTTGTTGTACTTTTCACCCTCGGTGATGATGCCGTCCAGGTACTGCTCCTCCACCTGGGACACCTCGGTCATGGCAGAATTCAAGATGTCCGCCTTCTGCTGGGGGATGATCATGTCCTTCATGCCGATACTGATGCCCGCCTTGGTGGCGTATTGATAACCCAGGTTTTTCAGGCGATCGGCCAACAGCACCGTCTGCTTGATGCCACTTTTACGATAGGCATAAGCGATAAGTTTGCGCACCTCCCGCTTGGTCATGGTGATGTTCACCATGTCGAAGGGCAGTTCTTCCGGGACAATCTCCGACAGGAGCACCCGACCCACCGTGGTCTCGTAAATCTTGCCGTTGATGCGCACCGGGATACGGGCCTGGAGATGCACCTTCTCCTGGTCGTAGGCCAGGCGCACTTCTTCCGGCGACGCGAAGGGCATGGGCTTCTGACCGTCCTTGGCCACCCGCTCCCCCTTGGCGAAGGGCCGCTCCCGGGTGAGATAATAGAGCCCCAGCACGATGTCCTGGGTGGGGATGATGATAGGATCGCCGTTGGCCGGGCTCAGGATGTTGTTGGTGGACATCATCAAAGCCCGGGATTCGACCTGGGACTCGATGGACAAGGGCACGTGCACCGCCATCTGGTCGCCGTCGAAGTCGGCGTTGAAGGCCGTGCACACCAAAGGATGCAACTGGATCGCCTTGCCTTCGATGAGTATGGGCTCAAAGGCCTGAATGCCCAGGCGGTGCAGGGTTGGGGCCCGATTGAGCAGCACGGTGTGTTCCCGCACCACCTCATCCAGGATGTCCCACACTTCCGGGGTTTCCCGGTCCACCAGTTTTTTGGCCACCTTGATGGTGGTGGCATGGCCCTGGGCCACGAGTCTATTAAAGATGAAAGGCTTGAAGAGCTCCAGGGCCATTTGCTTGGGAAGACCGCATTGGTGCAGTCTCAACTCCGGGCCGATGACGATCACCGAGCGGCCGGAGTAGTCCACCCGTTTTCCCAGGAGATTCTGGCGGAAGCGACCCTGCTTGCCTTTGAGCATATCGCTCAGAGATTTCAGGGGCCGTTTATTGGGGCCAGTAATAGTGCGGCCCCGGCGGCCGTTTTCGAAGAGAACGTCCACCGCCTCCTGAAGCATGCGCTTTTCGTTGCGAATGATGATGTCCGGAGCGTTGAGCTCCAGGAGCCGTTTCAAGCGATTGTTGCGGTTGATAACCCGTCGGTAGAGGTCGTTTAAGTCGCTGGTGGCAAAGCGGCCGCCGTCCAGGTGGACCAGGGGCCTGAGGTCCGGCGGCAGCACCGGGATAACCTCCAGCACCATCCATTCGGGACGCTGGCCGCTATCCCGAAAAGCGTCCACGATTTTCAGGCGCTTGGCCAGCTTTTTCCGTTTGGCGTCAGAGCTGGTCTTGGTGGAGTCTTCCCGGATTTGCTGAGAAACTGCGTCCAGGTCTACCTGCTGGAGCATGTCCCGGATGGCCTCCGCCCCCATGCCCGCCTCAAAGCGGTCACCGAACTCCTCCCGGAGTTGGCGGTATCTCTCCTCAGAGAGGAGCATCCCCTTGGCGAGTTCCGTGTCCCCCGGGTCCACCACCACGTAGGCCTCGAAATACAAAATCTTCTCGAGTTCCTTGAGGGTGAGGTCGAGGAGATTACCAATTTTGCTGGGGAGGCTCTTCAGGAACCAGATGTGTACCACCGGCGAGGCCAACTCAATGTGGCCCATGCGCTCCCGCCGCACCTTGGACTGGATCACCTCCACGCCGCACTTCTCGCAGGTGATGCCCCGGTGCTTCATACGTTTGTATTTGCCGCAGTTGCACTCGTAATCCTTGGCGGGTCCGAATATTTTGGCACAGAACAACCCATCTCGCTCGGGCTTGAAGGTGCGGTAGTTGATGGTCTCTGGCTTTTTGACCTCTCCGAAAGACCAGGCCACCACCATTTCCGGAGAGGCTAGCGCCAGGCGCACCGCCTCGATGCTGATAGGGTCCTCCGGACGGGCAAATAGGCTGTTCAGGTCTTCTAACTTGACGTCCCTGGGCTTCTCCATAATTTATTCCTTGTCCTTGTCCCTGGACTTGTCATGTTTGATGAGCTCCACATTCAGGGCAAGACTTTTGAGTTCCCGTACCAGGACATTGAAGGACTCCGGCAGACCTGCCTCGAGGTCGTACTCACCCTTGAAGATTTTTTCATATATGCGGGTTCGGCCGGCCACGTCGTCAGACTTGACCGTGAGAAACTCTTGCAAGGTATAAGCCGCCCCGTAGGCCTCCAGGGCCCAAACTTCCATTTCCCCCAGACGCTGACCGCCGAACTGGGCCTTGCCGCCCAGAGGCTGCTGGGTGACCAGGGAATAGGGGCCGATGGAGCGGGCGTGAATCTTGTCCGCCACCAGGTGGTGCAGCTTCATCATGTACATCATCCCCACCGTCACCTTGCGGTCAAAGCGCTCACCATTGCGCCCGTCAAAGAGGACACTTTGCCCTCCCAAGGGCAGTCCCGCCTCCTCCAAACAGGCCCGCACTTCCTCCTCGGTGGCGCCGTCGAACACCGGGGTGGCGATGTGGACCCCATCTTTATATTGTTGTTTCCAAATGTCCCCGAGCTCTTCGTAGGAAAGAGCCTCCAGTTCCTTCTCCAGGCTTGGGTCCTTAAAGAAGCGGACCAGACGCGCTTTGATGGCCTCCGGGCTGTAAAAGCGGTTCAACATCTCTCCAACCTGTTTTCCCAAGGCATGGGAGGCCCAACCCAGATGCGTCTCCATTACCTGCCCCACGTTCATGCGGGAGGGAACCCCCAGGGGGTTCAGCACAATGTCCAGCGGGGTGCCGTCCTCGAAATAGGGCATGTCCTCTTCCGGCATGATGCGAGAGACCACGCCTTTGTTGCCGTGGCGACCGGCCATCTTGTCACCCACCGCCAGCTTGCGCTTCATGGCCACGAAGACCTTGACCTTCTTGATGACCCCAGGGGGTAGCTCGTCCACCTTCCGCAAGCGGGAGAGCTTGGCTTCAAAAATCATGTTCACCAGTTCGAGCTGCTCTTGGTAATGGTCCAAAAGCTTGTCCACCTGGTCTTCCAACCCTACTTCCACAAAAGGCACGTGACGCCAGAACTCCAGAGGCTGGCGCTTGACCAACTCAGGAGGCGCCTGCTGCCCCTTTTCCAGGATCACCGTGCCCTGGCGCTCATCTTCGATGTTTTCGGCCAGGTCCTTTCCCAGCACCAATTCCGCCAGCCTCTGGCGGTAGCTCTGGGTGATGATGGTAATTTCATCGGCCTGGTCCTTCTGGAGCTTGGCCACCGCTTCGTCTTCGATGGAGCGGCTGCGGTCGTCTTTCTCCACCCCCTTGCGGGAGAATACCCGGGCATCGATGACTACTCCTTCGATCCCCGGCGGCACCCTGAGGGAGGTGTCTTTGACATCCCCGGCTTTCTCTCCGAAGATGGCCCGCAGGAGCTTCTCTTCCGGGGTGAGCTGGGTTTCCCCTTTGGGGGTGATCTTCCCCGCCAGGATGTCCCCGGGACGGACCTCGGCGCCGATGCGAATGATACCGCTGTCGTCCAGGTCTTTGAGCGCCTCTTCCCCCACATTGGGGATATCCCGGGTGATCTCCTCCTTGCCCAGCTTGGTGTCCCGGGCCATGACCTCGAACTCTTCGATGTGGATGGAGGTGAAAACGTCGTCTTTGACCAGGCGTTCACTTACCAGAATGGAGTCCTCGAAGTTGTAACCGCCCCAGGGCATGAAGGCCACCATGACATTCTTGCCCAGGGCCAACTGCCCCATCTCCGTGGCCGGGCCATCGGCGATAATCTGGCCCTTTTCCACCAGATCACCCTTGCGCACAATGGGCCGCTGATTGTAGCAGGTGTTCTGGTTGGTGCGTTGAAACTTGGTAAGCTTGTAAATATCCACCGGAGAATCGCCGCTGCCATTGCCATCCGTAGCCCGGATGACCACACGGCTGGCGTCCACGTCCTCCACCAAACCTCGCCGCCGGGCCACCACGGTGACCCCGGAGTCCCGGGCCACCACTCCTTCCATGCCGGTGCCGATCAAAGGCGTGCTGCTGGTCAGAAGCGGCACCGCCTGGCGCTGCATGTTGGAGCCCATAAGAGCCCGGTTGGCGTCGTCGTGCTCCAGGAAGGGAATGAGGGACGCGGCCACACTCACTAACTGGCTGGGGGACACGTCCAAATAGTCAATCTTGTCCGGGCTCGCCATGACGTACTGGCCACCTTGGCGGGCCTCCACCAGGTCCTCCAGGAACCGCCCGTTCTGGTCTAACCGAGCGTTGGCCTGGCCGATGACCTGGTCCTCTTCGTCCAGGGCCGACAGGTAGCGCACCTCCCGGGTGACCCTGGGCGTCACTTTGTTCCCCACCTTTTTCTTTTCCACGATGCGGTAAGGAGTCTCGATGAAGCCAAACTCATTTACCCGGGCATAGGTGGACAATGACACGATCAGACCGATGTTGGGACCTTCCGGCGTCTCAATGGGGCAGATGCGGCCATAGTGGGTGGGATGCACGTCCCGAACTTCGAAACCGGCCCGTTCCCGGGTCAGCCCCCCGGGGCCCAGGGCGGAGAGCCGCCGTTTGTGGGTGATCTCCGACAGGGGATTGGTCTGGTCCATGAACTGCGAGAGTTGGCTTGTCCCAAAGAACTCCTTGATCACCGCCTGCACCGGCTTGGCATTGATCAGGTCATGGGGCATCAGGGTGTCCATATCCTGGATGGCCATACGCTCCTTGATGGCCCGCTCCATGCGCACCAGCCCCACTCGGAACTGATTTTCCAGGAGTTCCCCCACCGCCCGGATGCGGCGATTCCCCAGGTGATCGATGTCATCCACCTGCCCTTCCCGGTCCTTCTGGGTGATGAGTTCTTTCACCGCGTAAAGAATGTCCTCTGGGACCAGGGTGGTCTGGGTGAAGCGCTGCTGTCTTTCCTCCAGAGACATGTCTGCCAATTCCTGGGGTCTCAGCTTCAAGTCAAGCTTGAAGCGACCCACCGGGGACAGGTCATAGAACTCGGGGTTGAAAAAGAGGTTCTGGAAGAAGCTGGTGGCCACTTCCTCGTTGGGCCGGTTGCTGGGCCTGAGCCTCCGGTAGATCTCCAGGATGGCCTCTTTCATCGAATTGGTCTTGTCCAGGGCCAGGGTTTTCTGGAGACAGCCGCTGACTTGGACATTGTCGATGTAAAGGAGGTCCAGCTCTTTGATCCCCTGACTCTGCAGCTCTTCAATCTTGTCCTGGGTGAGGGTGTCGTTACAGTGGACTAAAGGCTCTCCGGTCTCCGGGTCCAGGATGTCGTGAGCCGCCACCTTGCCCACCAGATCTTCCACGGTGGCGGGAATGGTTTCCACCCCAGCCTTCACCAGGCGTTGGATGGCCGTAGGGGTCACCCGCCGCATCTTCCTCACCAGGACATCTCCGGTTTTCGGGTCTAAGATGTCGGTGGACAGGGTCTTGTCCCGGAGCATCTCCGGGAGCATTTTGCGCTGGATTTTTTCCCCTTCCAGGAAAACTTTCTCGGTTTTGTAAAAGAAGTTAAGGAGCTCTTCCGTGGTGTAGCCCAAGGCTTTGAGAAGGATGGTGGCCGGAAATTTTCGCCGCCGGTCGATGCGCACATAGAGAATGTCTTTGGGGTCGAACTCGAAATCAATCCAGGAGCCTCTCAAAGGAATGAGCCGGGCCGAGTAAATAATCTTGCCGCTGGAGTGAATCTTGGCCCGGTCGTGATCGATAAACAGGCCCGGGGAGCGGTGCAATTGGCTCACCACTACCCGTTCGGTGCCATTGACAATAAAGGTGCCGTTTTGGGTCATCAGCGGCAGGGTGCCGAAGTAAATCTCCTGCTGCTTGATGTCCCGGATAACTTGGGCCTGCGAGTCCGGCTCAAAGACCTCGAGCCGCACCCGAATCTTCATGGGGACTTCAAAGGTCATACCCCGCTGCAGACACTCGTCCACATCATACTTGGGGTCGCCCAGGGAATAATCCACAAACTGCAGGCAGCAGGTGCGGCTGAAGTCCCAGATAGGAAACACACTTTTAAACACCCCCTGGAGGCCATAGTCCTGGCGCTCCTCCGGGGGCAAATCTTTCTGCAAGAAGCGGGCGTAGGATTCCCTCTGCATCTCGATGAGGTTCGAGATGTCCACCACCCGCTCAATCTTGCCGAAATTTTGACGGTACAGATTCAAAGGCGAGAGCAACTTCGCCATGGGTACTCCTTGCAAGACGGTTAGTTTAGTCCTGCTACTTGATCTCGACTGTGGCTCCCTGGTCTTCCAGCTTCTTCTTGATCTCTTCGGCTTCCGCCTTGGAGATGGCTTCCTTAACGGTGGTGGGCACGTTCTCCACGGCCTCCTTGGCTTCCTTGAGGCCCAAACTGGTGATGGCCCGGACTTCCTTAATGACCTGAATCTTGTTGGCCCCACAGACGGTCAGGACCACGTCGAACTCGGTCTGTTCCTCCTCCACCGGGGCTGCCGCAGCCGCCGTCGGCACCGCCGCCGCGGCCATCGCCACCGGCGCTGCGGCCGATACGCCAAATTTCTCTTCCAACTCCTTGATGAGCTGGGAGAGCTCCAGCACCGTCATGTTGGCCAGGCTGTCAATAAGCTCCTGACGTGAAATAGACATTTCATTTCCTCCTTCTTTACGCGGTCAGCCGGCTGCACGCGCAGTCAGCCGGTTATTACCTGCGGCTTCCCGGGGTGACCCGGAAAGCGTAGTTCCGGTGATATTCTCCTACGAATTGTCTTTTTCCTCTTCCTTTGGCTCTTCTTCCGATTCCTTTGGCTCTTTTTCCGAAGTAGGCGGGCTCGGGGAGGCCTCTGCACGTTCGCCGGCTTCCTCGCCGCTGCCTTCAGCCGCTGCCACCGGGGCTTCCACGCTGCTGCTCTCAGCTTCTGCCGCCGGAGCTTCCTCCCCTCCCTTTTGGTCCCGCAGAGCCACTAACACATTCAGGAAGTTGCGGATCACCCCGCTCAGCACCGTCACCAGGGCCTGGGGCGTTGCCTGCAGGAGACCAAGGAGCTGGGCCAGCAGCACTTCCCGGGCCGGCAGTTTGGAGAGGGCTTCCACCTCCTGGGTTGTGAGCGTCTGCCCGCCGATGACCCCACCCTTGATCTTGAGAAAAGGCTTATCTCGAGCAAATTTGACCAGGAACCTGGCCAGAGCCACGGGATCCTCATAGCCCAGGACCAGGGCATTGGGCCCCGTCAGGTTCCCGCTGAGGGGTTCAATGAGGCTGCCTTCCCCCGCCGCCCTTTTCAGCAGAGTATTCTTAGTAACCCTGAGTTCGCCCCCGGCCTCCTTCACCTGGCGGCGCAACTGGGTCATGGAGTCAACCTTGAGGCCGGTGAAATCCGCCAGGATGCCGATCTGGGCTTTGCCCACCCGCTCTTGAATGTCCTGGACAATTTTTGCCTTTTTCTCTATTTGGGGCTTGAGCACGCCTTAACTCCTTGCTGTAAGCTTTAAGCTTTAAGCTTTAAGCTTTTTAATAAAAATGATTAGAGGGTCAGGCTTTATGGGGCATCGCCTTTTCCCGTAGTTTTTCCTGTCTTTTGTTTTACGCTTATGGCTTAAAGCTTACAGCTTATAGCTCCCCTAAGACAACATGCGCACCAGGGTCTTGACGTCAGAGGTGTCCACCGCGATGCCGGGACCCATAGTGGTGGACAGGTGAATACCTTTGAGGTAGGTGCCCTTGCTGGTGGTAGGTTTGAGGCGCACCAGCTGGTCCATAAACGCGGCCAGGTTGATAAGCAGCTTGTCCATACCGAAAGACACTTTACCCAGGGGAGCGTGCACCACCCCGGCTCGGTCCACCCGGAAATCCACCTTGCCGCCCTTGAGTTCTGTGACCGCCTTTCCCACGTCAAAGGTGACGGTACCCACCTTGACGTTGGGCATCAGGCCCCGGGGGCCCAGGATTTTGCCGATCCTGCCTACCTGGCCCATGAGGTCCGGGGTAGCCACTGCTTTGTCGAACTCGAGCCAGCCTCCCTGGATTTGCTGAATCAGGTCTTCGGCTCCCACGATGTCGGCGCCGGCATCCCTGGCTTCCTGTTCTTTCTCGCCCTTGGCGAAAACCAGGACACGCACAGTCTTTCCCAGCCCATGGGGCAGGACCACTGCACCCCGGACCATCTGGTCGGCGTGGCGAGGATTGACCCCCAATTGGACCGCCGCCTCCAGGGTTTCGTCAAATTTGACGCTGGCGGTCTCCAGAGCCAGGTTCACCGCGGCCTGAAAGGTGTAGCGCTGCCCCTTTTCAATCTTCTCCGACATCTGCCGGTATCTTTTCCCCTGCTTGGCCATGTTCTCCCTCAATCCACGATCTCGATGCCCATGCTGCGGGCCGTGCCAGCGATGCTGCGCATGGCCATATCCAGGTCGGTGGTATTCAAGTCAGGCATTTTCTGCTTGGCGATCTCCGCGAGTTGATCCTGGGAAATGCTCCCCACCTTCTCCCGTCTGGGCTCCTTGGCGCCACTGGTCACCTGGGCCGCCTGCTTCAGGAGCACCGAGGCCGGTGGCGTCTTGGTGACAAAGGTAAATGACCTGTCAGCGTACACCGTGATCAGCACCGGGATGATAGTGCCTTCCTGGGCCGCGGTGCGAGCATTGTAGCTCTTGCAAAACTCCATGATGTTGACCCCATGCTGGCCCAGGGCCGGACCCACCGGGGGCGACGGGTTGGCCTGCCCCGCCGGTAGTTGCAATTTGATTTGCGCGATTACCTTCTTGGCCATGTATCGACTCCTGGATTTAGGCTTTGAGCTGTGAGTTTTGAGCTTTGAGCTTTGAGCTTTGAGCTTTTTAAAGAAATTGATGCCAAGTCATAGCTCACAGCTCATTGCTCATAGCTCATCGCTATATTTTCTCCAACTGGGTAAATTCCAGCTCCACCGGCGTGGGGCGCCCAAAGACGCTGATCATTACTTTGACTTTGCCTTTGTCGGCCCGCACTTCGTCCACGGTGCCGGTGAAGTTGGTAAAGGGTCCATCGGTGACCTGCACCTTGTCCCCCAGTTCAAACTGGATCTTGGGCTTGGGCTTGGCAATGCCTTCCTGCATCTGGTTGATGATTCTTTCGGCTTCCTCGTCGGGTATGGCCACGGGCTCAGTTTTGCTGCCCACAAAGCCAGTTACTTTGGGAGTATCCTTGACCAGGTGCCAGGAATCGTCCGTCAGTTCCATACGCACGAGCACATACCCCGGATAGAATTTCCGGGCGGAGAGGCGGCGCTCTCCCTTGACCATCTCCTCCACCATTTCCGTGGGCACCAGCACCTCGGCGATGAGGTGCTCCAGCCCCTGGGCTTTGCCCCGCTCCAGGATGGCGTTTTTCACCTTCTGCTCAAAGCCGGAGTAAGTATGAATGATGTACCATTTCTGGGACACAGCGCCCTCGCCCTTATCGCCTAATAACCTTTTTCACCAGCGCCGACAGGCCCATGTCCACCAGCCCGAGGAAGGAGGAGATGATGATTACCAGGAAAATAACCACCACCGTAGTGCCCAGGGTTTCTTTACGTCCCGGCCAGGTGGTTTTTTTCAGTTCCTGCCAAGCCTCAGCCACGAACTGGGTAGCTTGTCTCCACCACAGGGTCACCGATGGTAACTTGGCGGTCCAGGAGGTTTTTGGCTTGGCGGACTTCAGTTTGACCACCTGTCCCCGGCCGGTGTTGGCCCCCGTTTCTTTCCCCTGGCCCTTAGACTTGACTTTTTGCTTTTTCATCGGTTCCGTTTCCGGCGTTCCCCTGCGTCGGACCCCGCCCGGCTGAGTATCTTAAGCCAAAAAAGGCCGCAAACAGCCCTTCTCCCTGGCTGCTCCGGAATGCCAACATCATGGAATTCCAAGGAAATTATGTGGCTGCTCGGCAGGCAACGTTGATGCGAAGAGGCCTCCTGCTGGCACCATCTCTGGTGCTTTACCTGGCAGGCCAGGAGGGATTCGAACCCCCATCCCCCGGTTTTGGAGACCGGTGCTCTAGCCGTTCGAGCTACTGGCCTAAATCTCTATTTTGTCTCGCGGTGCGGGGTATGGCTCCGGCAGTGTGGGCAGTATTTTTTGAGTGTGAGCCTGTCGGGCGTCCGCCGCTTGTTCTTGGTCGTGGTATAATTGCGGCGTTTACAGGTGCCGCAGGACAGCGTGATTATATCCCTCATGGCCTAACCGTTTGCCTTTATAAGTTACTCGATAATATCGCTGACCACACCAGCGCCCACGGTGCGGCCACCTTCCCGGATGGCGAAGCGCAGCTCTTTTTCGATGGCCACCGGGGTGATGAGGTGCACCTCCATGGAAACATTGTCCCCCGGCATCACCATCTCCACCCCGTCGGGCAGCTTCACCACACCGGTGACGTCCGTGGTCCTCAGGTAAAACTGCGGCCGGTAGCCCGTGAAAAACGGCGTGTGCCGACCCCCCTCTTCCTTGGTCAAAATGTAGACCTCGGCCTGAAACTTGGTGTGGGGCGTGATCGACCCGGGCTTGGCCACCACCTGGCCCCGCTCCACCTCGTCCTTCTTGATGCCCCGCAGCAACAGACCCACGTTGTCCCCCGCCAGACCCGTGTCCAGGGTCTTGCGAAACATCTCCACCCCGGTGCACACCGTCTTCTGGGTGGGGGCAAAGCCCACAATCTCCACTTCATCGCCGATCTTGACGACCCCCCGCTCGGCCCGGCCCGTCACCACCGTGCCCCGGCCCGAGATGGAAAAAACGTCCTCAATGGGCATGATAAAGGGCTTGTCCGTGGCCCGGAGCGGCTCCGGAATGTAGGTGTCCAGGGCCTCCATGAGCTCAAACACCGGCGCCGCCTCTGGGCTCTGGAAATCGTCCGTCTCCAACGCCTTGAGGGCACTCCCCTTGATGATGGGGATATCGTCCCCCGGAAAATCGTACTTGCTCAAGAGCTCCCTGAGCTCCAGCTCCACCAGCTCGATGAGCTCCGGGTCATCCACCATGTCCACCTTGTTCAAAAACACCACAATGTAGGGCACCCCCACCTGCCGGGCCAGCAAAATGTGCTCCCGGGTCTGAGGCATGGGACCGTCGTCCGCCCCCACTACCAGGATGGCCCCGTCCATCTGGGCCGCCCCGGTGATCATGTTCTTGATGTAGTCGGCGTGCCCCGGACAGTCCACGTGGGCGTAATGCCGATTGTCGGTCTCGTACTCCACGTGGGCCAAGGCAATGGTGATGCCCCGTTCTTTTTCCTCCGGGGCCTTGTCAATCTCGTCGAAGGGGATGTAACTGGCCATGCCCTTCTTGGCCAAATGCTTGGTGATGGCCGCGGTCAGGGTCGTCTTGCCGTGGTCTATGTGACCAATCGTCCCTACATTCACGTGCGGCTTCGTGCGCTCAAACTTCTTCTTGGCCATGTTTTTTCTCCGGAACGGATTTTTCCCGGAATAATCCTCCGGGGGGCCTCACCATCGTGACCCTAAATATGGAGCCCACGACCGGGATCGAACCGGTGAACCTCTTCCTTACCAAGGAAGTGCTCTACCTACTGAGCTACGTGGGCCCTGGAGCGGGAAACGGGACTCGAACCCGCAACCCTCAGCTTGGAAGGCTGATGCTCTGGCCAATTGAGCTATTCCCGCCCACTCAAAACAGGTGGTGGAGAGGGGAGGATTCGAACCTCCGAAGGCGGAGCCAACGGGTTTACAGCCCGTCCCCTTTGGCCACTCGGGAACCTCTCCCATCGGAACAGCTCAAATTTCTCGCAACTGGAGCTGGCGATGGGACTCGAACCCGCAACCTGCTGATTACAAATCAGCCGCTCTACCATTGAGCTACGCCAGCCTGGCGGTCAACCTGTCGCCAAGCCGAAGGTGACCAAATATTAACTTTAAAAAAATATTTCATTTATAATGGTTTGTCAAGGGGTTTTCAGAAATATTCCCTGAGGGGATTTCCCCCGTGTCTCTCCATTTGACAGACCCGGGGTTCGGTGTCATATTCACCTCAAGGAGAAGGTGTTCATGGACCTCGAGCGTGCCCGCCTGCTCAGGCAAATCCCCTCGGTGGACGAGTTCATTCGCGCCCCTGGCCTCACGCCTTATCTGGCCCCGCTGTCCCGGCCCCAGGCGGTGGAGGTGATTCGCCGGCTGCTGGCGGCCTTCCGGGAACGCCTCCTGGCCGTTCCCCTGGCTGATCTGCCCCCGGAGCTCGACCTGGCCGCCCTCGAGACTGAGGCGGCCCAGGCCCTCAGCAATGCCAGCCGCCTTTCCCTGACCCGGGTGATCAACGCCTCCGGCGTGG
This sequence comes from uncultured delta proteobacterium, assembly GCA_963709285.1. Taxonomy (GTDB): domain Bacteria; phylum Desulfobacterota; class Desulfobaccia; order Desulfobaccales; family 0-14-0-80-60-11; genus JBGSLA01. Next base: position 183,020 of record CAVPVR010000003.1, read on the forward strand.
TTATTCACACCAACCTGGGGCGCTCTCCCCTGGGGGCCGCGGCCCAGCAGCAAATCCTCACCGCCGCCGCCTGTTATACCAATCTCGAATATGACTTGACCGAGGGGAAACGGGGTTCCCGCCAAGTCCACCTGGAACGACTGGTCACGGAGCTCACCGGCGCCGAGGCCGCTCTGGTGGTGAACAACAACGCCGCTGGCGTCTTCCTGGCCCTCAGCGCTTTGGCCTTGGGCCGGGAAGTGGTCATCTCCCGGGGTCAGCTGGTGGAAATCGGGGGGTCTTTTCGCATGCCGGAGATTATGGCGGCCAGTGGGGCCATCCTCCGGGAGGTGGGAACCACCAACAAAACCTATCTGGCTGACTATGAAACGGCCATCACCTCCCAGACCGCCATGCTCCTCAAGGTTCACCCCAGCAACTTCAGGCTCCTGGGCTTCACCCAGGAGGTGCCCCTGGCTGATCTGGTGGCCTTGGGCCGCCGCTATGGCCTTGTCGTCATGGAGGACCTGGGGAGCGGCTGCCTGGTGGACCTGAGCCGCTACGGCCTGGAGAAAGAACCCACCGTCCAGGAGGCGGTGGCCAGCGGCGCTGATCTGGTCTTGTTTAGCGGCGACAAGCTCCTGGGGGGGCCCCAGGCCGGGCTCATCCTGGGAAACGCCGAAGTGGTGCACCGTCTGAAACAGCACCCTCTCACCCGGGCCCTGCGACCCGACAAACTCACCCTGGCGGGTCTTGAAGCCACACTTCATCTTTACCTAAACGAGCCGGAGGCCGTGATCGGCATCCCCACGCTGCGTATGCTCACCACCCCGGTTACCGAAGTGAACCGAGTGGCCCAACGCCTGGCTCGGGCCATCAAACGGCGCTGGCCGGGCCGTTATCGCGTTGCCGTCCAGGACCATGTGAGCCGTTCTGGAGGCGGAGCCCTACCCATGGTGCCCATTCCCAGCCGGGCTTTGGCTCTGGAACTGCCCCCCCTGGCCCCCCACCAACTCGAGGAACGCCTCAGGGCCGCCAGCCCACCGATCATCGCCCGCCTGGAACACGACCGACTGCTCCTAGACGTGCGAACCCTCCTGCCAGAGGATTATCCTCTTCTTCTCAACGTCTTAGGAAACTTGGCCGACTCAGCCGATCTCCCGGCAGAGCCGGGTTGAGAGATCTAGCCAGCCTGAAATCAATCCTTCAGTCGAATATTGATGTAGAGATTACCCCGCCGTTGGTCTGAGTTTTTCCCGCCCCCCTTAACTTTAATGCAAGAGCCTTCTTTCACCCCGGGGGGAATGGCGAGATTGAGACGCCGCCGCTTATTCTTGCTTCTCAGGAGAAAATGGACCTTGACGCCCTGGGCCGCCAGCCGCCGAGGCAGTCGCAGATCCATGATTAAGTCGGGCTGGTTCGGGGTGGAAACCATCTCCCACTCTAGGTCTTTGGAGGAAGTGCCGATGAGCCAGTTTATTATCCGGTGCTGCAGGTCTTTGAGGGAGAGCAGCCAGTGGGAAAGGCCGCCCGAACTGCCGTGAACTTCTTTTGGGTGGAAACGTGCCGGGGCGCTGCGCCCTCCCCGCCTTCGGGAGCGGTTTCTGGCCCGAGAAGTCGGGCGCCGTAACCGTCGGGACGTGGAACCCCTGGAGGTAACGTCCACCTCCTGGCTGGATTGAGGGCGAATGTGGAAACGTACTTCTCCGGATGGCATCTCCTGAGACCGGAGCCAATCATAAGCGGCGCGGCGGGCCGGGTCCATGAGGACGCGGTAAGCTTTGCCCAGCCGGAGAAACTGATCTACCGCCCAGGGATCGCCGGGATTCCTATCGGGATGCCACTTGAGGGCTAACAGACGATAGGCTTTTTTGATGTCCCCGGCATCAGCCTTGGGGGGGACTCCGAGGATGTCATAATAATCCAAGGCCATGGCCGTGCCGGAGAGCTAAGTCAGCGCAAACTACTTCCTTTTCTGGCATGAAAGCCCTCGTCCCCGCCAAAGGGTTCAAGGCCAGAACAGGAAAAGGGGCGTGACTCGAACCTTCTATTTCACCAATTCTTTGAGCTGCTTTCCCGGTTTGAACTTGACAACTTTAGTGGCCGGAATCTTGATGGGCTTGCCCGTCTGGGGGTTCCGACCTTCCCTGGCTTTCCGGGAGGCCACTACGAAGGTCCCGAAGCCTGCTAAGGCCAGACGGCCCTTGGTTTTGAGAGTGCCCGAAACAGCCTTGATCAAGGAGTTTATGGCCTTCTCGGCATCAGCCTTCTTTACTTGAGCGTCGTTAGCCACTTGGGCAATCAATTCTGCTTTGGTCATAATTTCTCCCCTCTCCTCAGGTGAGCTTGGCAAGATTAGACCCCGAAAACTTCATCACTGCCACTTTAGCAATAAATAGGCGCACTAGTTTGACGACATCCCTCCTTTCTTCACAATTGTAACAAAATCAACGAGTTGTTCAGTTAAAAACCCCCAAAAGCCGATGGTTTCTCATTGATAGCACAAAAAGCCACGGCCTGACAACAAAAATCTCTTTGTTTTAGGGCTTTTTTTGCTCTTAAAATTTTTTTCCTAATTACCGGGTCGCTCTTCGCAGGATAAGGACCGCCGCCGTGGCGAAGAAAAAATGGGGCAGCCAGGCAGCCCAAATGATGGGCCAGCGCCCGGCCTGTCCCAGAGAGGTGCTGAACCCCAGGAACAGCCAATAGCTGAACATTACTCCCAGACCTACCGCCACCAGGCCGGGGATGAAGATCTTTTCGCGCCTAAGGGAGAGGCCCAGCCCAAGGATGGCCAGAACAAGGGGTACCAGCGCCATGGAGAACCTATTCTGGACCTCCAGCCAGTAAGACGTGGACTTGTAGCCGTCCCGCTCCAAGCGGTTCACAAACCGCAGGAGTTCCCCCACATCCATTTCGGCAATCTTTCTTTCCAGGCCCCCGAAATCCTTGGGGGTTTCAGTCAGCGCCAGATCCATTTCCTGAAAGCTCTCCAATTGATCTTCTGCCATTGAGTCAAAGGTCTGGACGATGCCCTGATAGAGGCGCCAATGGCCCTCTTGCCAGACAGCCCGCCGGGCGGCCACCACCTGGATCAACCTGAATTGCTCGTCGAAGCGATAGATTTTTACCCCTTCCAGAGTTTGCAGATCTTTCCGGTATAAGAGGATGTTATAAATGGCCCGGTCCCCCTTGTACCAAAAGTGTTCCGGGTTAATGAGGCTGCGGGGGGGCTTCTTTTGAACCTGGGTTTCCCAAAACAGGTTGAGGGTGGCCTGGCTCCAGGGGATCAGATACAGGTGCAAGGCCAGAAGAAACGTCGCCGCCAGGAGCGCCAGGAGAAGTACCGGCCGGGTAAGTTGGAGGATGTCCAGGCCACTGGTTCTGATGGCCATGGTCTCCCGAGTGCGGGTCAAAAGGCCAAACGTCAGTATGGCCCCCAGGAGTACCGCGGGCGACAACACCTGCTCCAGGGCTATGGGAGCCTTGAGCAGGATGTAGCGCCCCATCTCGGCCAACCCCAGGTTCGCCCTCACCAGCTGGTCGATCTTTTCAAAAAAGTCCACCACCAGATAGAGGGTGAGGAAAGCGGTGAGGCTCAAGAAGAAGATCTTGAGAAACTCCCGGGCCACCAGGTTTTCCAGGAGGCGTGGCCGGAGCCTGGGAACAGCTTCCATGTTCCTGGCTTATACCAGAAAATTGCTGGATTGTTAAGGAGCTTACCCGTTATTGAGGTACGGTGGTGGAGGGATTCACCTCACCACCCCAGACGTTGGCGAGGCTCCTTACTGGGGTTGGGGGTGTTTCCGGTTATAGGACTCGACAATCCCCCCTGCTGCAATAACTGTTGCACTTCCTCCCGCACCCTGTCCTCTAAGCGGTGGGACGGCGGCGGGACGACGCTTTTCAACACCGGACCAGGGGTGGGGGGAGATTTTTCAGTCTTACGAGCCACTGTTTCCCTGGTCTCAGTGGTCTGGGAGTGAGGCGGCTTGACGGCATCCAGGTCGGCTGCCCTGGCAGGGGCGGCTTTTTCCGATGGTATGGCAAGGGGCGAAGGTTTCCCCGCGCCAGAACCAGACGGGACCGGAGCGACAGAGGGACTGGGAGCCTTAGTTTTCTCCTGGGATTTGTTTATCTTCTCGAGGAGCTTGGGCATGTCCAGGCGATCCTTCTCGTTTTTGTCTGGAAACATGACAAGGATGCTCACCCGCCGGTTCTGGACATCCATGGGGTCCTGAGGGTTGCGTAGTTGTTGGTCGGCGCAGCCTCGCACCGAGGTTATCTGGCCCGGCTTGACCCCGTCTTCTTCCAGGAGGCGGCGGGCCGCGTTGGCCCGATCCGCGGACAGCTCCCAGTTGGTGTAGTTCTTGGTCCCGTAGGGCCGGCTGTCGGTATGCCCCTCCACAGTAATGCGGTTGGGAAGTTTCCCCAACTCCTGGGCGATGTGTTTCAACATCTCCTGGGTTTCGCCCTTGAGATTGGCGCTGCCGACATCAAAGAAATGGGAGTTCTCGCGGTCCAGGAGTTCGATGCGCAGGCCCTCATTGTTGATCTCCAGGAGCACCTGGTCCTTGAGGCGGTCCAACTCCGGCAACTGGGCGATGACCTCCGTGATGCGCTTTTTCACTTCCTCCAGAGCCCCCCGGCCACTGGTCAGGTCGGGATGGATGGGTGAAGGGGTTTGTAATTCCTGACTATGTCCGGGAGTGGGCATCTCACCGCCTATGTCGCTGGTTTCCAGAAGCCCCATAGCTCCGGGTAACAACCCGGGATTTTTAAAATATTGGGCCACATTCATGCGTATGGATTGGCTCTGACTCATGATCCAGAGCACGATAAACAGGGCCATCATGGCGGTGACGAAATCGGCGTACGCCACCTTCCAGGCCCCGCCATGACCGGCGTGATGGCTCTTCTTCTTTTTAACGATTCTCGGTTCCGTGGGTTCGTGATGGGCTCCGGACATAGGCCCTCGGTGTCCTATAACATATTCAGGTAAATGGTAATTAACTCAGCACTACACACCACCGCGTCATGGTTGGCTCGTGGCGAACTGCGACCACATGCTTCTTTCCAGTTCTTTTAGGCCTTCACTTTGATGGCCCGGCAGGCATCCTCCACTTCGGCAAAGCTGGGGCGAAAGTCGTTGACGATGACCCGGCGGGCGAACTCCACCGCCACGATGGGTGGCATACCCTTGGCATAAGCCACCACGCCGGCCTTGATGGAACGCAGATATATCTCTTCCATGGCGGCTTGGTGCTCGATCTGGGCGCTCAGAGGCTGAAAGAAGCCATAGCACAGGAGCACTCCCAGGAAGGTGCCCACCAGGGCCGCGCCCACCTTATGACCCACCTCCGAAGCCGGGCCGCCGATGGCCTGCATGGTGAGGACAATGCCCAGCACTGCGGCCACAATGCCCAGACCCGGTAGAGAGTCGGCGATACGGGCCAGGGAGTGGGCCGGCTTTTTGCCTTCTTCCTCCTGGATCTCCAGGTCTGATTCCAGCAAGGCCTCCAGCTCCAGCGGCGGGACCCCCCCCACCACCATGAGTTTGAGGGAATCCACCAGATATTCCAGGGTGTGGTGATTTTTCAAAATAAAAGAATACTTGGAGAAAATCTCGCTTTCTTCCGGCTTTTCCACGTGCTGCTCCAGAGTCAGGAGTCCCTTGACCCGAGCCGTCTGAAAAATCTCATACAAGAGCTGCAAGAGCTCCTGTAAGCTCTCCCGGGAAACGTTCGAAGACTTGACCGACCCCAGGACATAGTTCACCATTTTGACCAGGGTGGTCTTGGGGGTGGAGATAAGCAGGGCCCCGGCCGCGGCGCCCCCGATGATGACGAACTCCGCCCATTGCATGAGGACCAGAAAGTTCCCCCCTTCCAGGAGAAACCCCCCCAGCACCGAAACCAGAACCACAGCTAAACCAATGAGAACAAACACAGGGAACCCGGGAACAAATAATTCGGCAGGACACGCCTCCCGCCTCGTCACTCTGTGTTATCGGCTTGGTCTCCCCGGTTCTTAAAAACCTTCTGACGTTTACCGGGCTCTTGCCAAGACCGCCAGCCGTTTTTATAATGTTGTTAAATTGTCTGAATAAGGGGAGAATGGGAATGCCTACCTACGAATACCTGTGCGGTAAGTGCGGCGAGGGCTTTGTCCGTATTATGAGCATCAGCGAATATGAAAGCGGCCAGGTTACCTGCCCCAAGTGCAAGTCCGACGATGTCAAGCAGCAGATGACCAGCTTTATCCCCAAGACCTCCCGGAAAAGCTGAGGGCCTTCAGGGACGCCACTGCCTGAAGGCCGCGCCCTTCTCGGTGAAGGTCAGGGTCACCGCGCCTTGCCGGGTCAAATAGGTGGGTGGCCGGGAAGGATTGGCTCTCTGGGGCTCCGGCCCCCGGGAACCATAAAATACCAAACTCTTCGGCTTGAGGCGGGCCACCACTGAGGGGGGCACATCCCCGGGCGCGACGAGAACCGCCAGGGGGCTATCCTCCGGCCACGGTAGTTTTTCCACCACGGTCTGACGCAGAGGCGGCAGGATCAGGGCCTGCCGTCCCTGGTAGGTTATTTTCAGGGCCACCCCCCACCCCCTGTCCCAAGTCGGGTAAGCCAGGGACATACCCCCCAGACTTGTCGGAGGGTTCATTCTGTCCAGGGATAGGCCCGGGCGCCCGGCGTCTCCCAGCCGGTTCATCAGGTCCACCACCTTCCCCTCCGGCCGGCGGCCCCGCCACCAGAATCCCCCGATGTCGAACTGCTCCGCCAGGGTGAGCATCTCCTGGGCGTTGCGGGCATTGAGATTGAGGGCCAGCACTGCGTCCAGATGCCGAAACTGGCGCCACTGGAGGTAGCCGGGGAGCGGACCCATTCCTCCTCCCTTCCAACCCGGCCAGATGTCCAACGCGGCGGTCACCGCCACCCGCTGCCCCCCGGGGGCCACCAGGATGCCATCCAGTCCGGTGTAGCTGTCCAGAACAATGATTTCACAGGACTGGTGAGTCCATAACAAAGGTAGCGCTATAGTGGTGGCCAAGATTGCCGTACCCAGGGCCGCGCCGGCCCAGGTCCAGGTGCTCCGCCGCAGTGGAAAAACCAGAAATATCACCGCATAGATCAGCGCCACTTGGAGCCAGGTGGGGGGGGGCACGGTGATGCCGCTCCCCGGCAACCGGGCAGTCCAGCCAATAATGAGGTATCCCAGTTTCAAGGGCAGGCTCCCCGCAACCAGGAGCACCTGGGCCAAAGAAGTAAGGGAGAAAACCTCCGCCAGGACCGCCAGCCCCCCCAAAGGCAGGGACAGCATCAGGACCAGGGGGATGGCCACCAGATTCACCAGGAAACCGTAAAGAGAAACTACCTGGAAATAGTGGGCCACCAGGGGCGCGGTGATCAAGGAAGCTACCGCCGACAGGGCCAGGGCCTCGGTGAGGCCTCGCCTCAGCCGGGAGTTCCAGCCCAGCCGCAGGTTTGCCGAGGCGGATGCTTCTGCTTTGGTGCCAAACCAGCGGGGCAGGAAATAGAGAAGCCCTGACACCGCTGCAAAGCTGAGTTGAAAGGACACCGAAAAAAGCCGCAGGGGGCTCAGGATCAGGATCACTAGAGCTGCCAGGGCCAGGGCGCTCCAGACCTCACGAGGCCGCCCCAACAGTACGAGAAGGAGATAGGCCAGTACCATGACTTCAGCCCGCTGAGTAGCGGGTGAACCGCCGGCCAGATGGGCGTAGGACACCACCGGCAAGGCGGCCGCCACGGTAGCGATTTTCATGACATTAACCCGGAGAAGCACCCAGGGAAAACACCTGAGAAGCCAGAAAACCAGGAAATAGGTGACTGCAGCCAGGGCGCCCAGGTGCAGGCCGCTGATGGCCAGCAGGTGGCTGGTGCCGGTGCGGCTGAACTGCTGCCGCATCTCCGGGGTGACCTCTCCCTGGTCACCCAGGAGCATGGCCAGATACATGGCCCGGGTGGTGGGGGCCATGCCCTGCAACAGCCGGCGGACACCGGCCCGCAGGCGCTCGGCCACAGAAGGGGCTTCCGAAGAGGCCAGGAGAACCAGGTGGGTGGAGTCTGACAGGTGCATCTGCCGGTAGATGCCTTCCGCTGCCAGGTGCCTGGGCTGGTTCCACGACCCGGGGTTCAGGAGGGTCCGGGGCTGCCGAAGGGTGCCCCGCACTGCGACTTCGGTGCCCAACGGTGGGAGCGTCAGGGCTGGGGCGGTGACCGGGAGGGTAACCATGAGGTTTCCGGTAGCCGGGACCCAACCTGTGGGACTCTTCCAGGCATCAACCGCTAGGTAAAGCCGCACCCGCTCCGGGCGCACCCGGCTGGGGCGGTACAGGCGGCCGGAGAGGACCACTACTTCATCGGGAGCAAGGCGGGCCAGGTGATGCGGGGGGAAATTCGGCGTCAGGGCTTGGTGGTAGAGCCCCACCCCCAGGACCAGAAAAAAGAGGAGAGGTGCGGCCCAGGCCAGCAGGTACTTCCAGTAAAGCTGGCTTATGGCCGGAAACCTGGAGGACAACCCCATCACCCACCTGGGGAAACGGTCCGGTCCCGCTGCCAGGCTTCCAGGCTTCGCCATAAATCTATCTAAGGTTATTCCTTATAATTTTCCATTAATCTAAGGAAAATCCTTAAGGGTAATTATTAGGGATGTCAAGTTTTTTCTGGAATGATCAAGCCCACCAGGTTACCGGCAGGTCGTCGGAACAAAGGTTTTTTAGGGTCGACCCACGCCGGAGGGGGGAAGAGTTTTTTCTGGTGGAGAGCTTCTGACCCGGGATTTCTCCCGGAAAGGAGAGCTACTTTATTTTATGAGGGCCTGTCCAAGACACATGGCAGTCTTTGGGAGGAGCATCATGACGAAAAGCCGGGAATCAATTTTCTTTCAATCATCACCCGTTTCAGGTAATTCAGTCGGTTCCTCATTGCCGTCCGGTGCGCTTGTCCGCTGAACCCCGGAAAGAGGTTAAAAAATATAACCCAACCAGGACAGCCAGGAGACCGACCAAAGCCACAGCCAACCAGACCCCGGGGATCTGCAATCCCCAGGCGGCGCCCGCCAAGCCCAACATCAAAGCCAAAACCACCGGCACCAGGGGTCTTTTTACCCCGGTCCCCGGGGTGTTTTTTTTCTCCTCGGTAGCGTGGCCCTGCTCTGTTTCCTTTTCTGGCATGAATCTTGCCTTTAATTAATGTAAAAATATGCCGAAGAGTAATGATAATACCGCATAGGATTTAGTGTGTCTTTTCACATGTCATGGAGGGCCTGTCCTTATCATGCATACACTTTTTAAGAGGACACGTGCCCTCAGCTTTTGATAAAAACCAGTGCTATCATTTCTCCTGGCAATATGGAAAAAAAAATGAAAAAAATTCAATATCCACCTGCCAGGTTTAAAAACTTACTTGACAAATACCTTGTTGTTGTTGAATAGTACTTTCTAATTAAACAAAAGCTTATGCGGTACTTGACTCTTTTTCTGTCTGTAACCATTATATGGCTGGCTTCTGCGGAACTAGCCGTAGCCGGCACCGCCGCCGCCCTGATGAAAACCCGTGAAGGCTCGCTGGTGCTGGAAGGTAAGGAAAAGAGGACCAAAGCTTCCGCCCCTGCCAAGAAAGATACCCTCCACACCATGCTCAGCCGGGAAGTCCAGGTATACATTTTCCGCGGCACTACCCGGGTTTGGCCCCGGCCCTATGTTTTGGGGCAGACCCGGTTTTACCGGCCGGTGGGGCGCTATCGCAGACTGGCCGGACCTTATCTGGAAAGCCTCATCCAGAAATATGGCAACCACTATGGGGTGGATCCCTCCCTGGTCCGGGCTGTGATGCGCCATGAATCGGGTTTCAACCCCCATGCCGTCTCCCCCAAAGGGGCCCAGGGCCTCATGCAGCTCATGCCAGGCACCGCTTCCTTGATGGGGGTAAATAACCCCTTCGACCCCGAGCAAAATGTCGCCGGAGGAGTGGGATATCTCCGTCACTGCCTGGACCGTTTCGGTCATAACGTGCCCATGGCGGTGGCGGCCTATAATGCAGGGCCGGCCCGGGTGGCCAAGTCTAATGGCGTGCCGGCCATCCCGGAGACCCAGGCCTTTGTGAAAAATGTCCTGGGAACCTACACCGGCAGATCCCCAGGCCCCCTTCCCCAGGCCAAATCTCCCGACCAACCCAAAGCCAAAATGGCCACCAGCAATTCTTCTGACAAATCTCTTGACAAAAGAATTCTTCCTGCGTCCCCTCGGCCGGTTTCAGCTAATGCCGAGGGAAACCCGGTTGCTCCCCGGCCCCAGGCCAAGGTCATTGTGGTCCGTTACCCCAAAACCAAGCGGGTGGCGGAGGCCAAACCCAAGGGCGCCGACTAGCTTCCCGATATCTTTTCCTCCATCGATTCCCCTCACTCAAAGGCCAGTGTTAAGTCCCCCCTGTCAAACCAACACGGTATGTCGGGCAGAAGCCGTTACCCGGGCCCCCTGCCCCACCACGCAGTCTTCCAAGGTGAGCCCTGGAGCTATCCAGGCCCGGTCCCAGGCCACCACGTTTTTCAGCCGCGTTTCCCGCCCCACCTGGACTTCCCGCCCCAGGCAGACGCCCCCGGCGCAGATGACCCCTTCCTCCAAGCCGGTTCCGGCACCCAGCAGGGGGTCCGCCAGCGGCGGAAAAAACCTGGCCAGCTCGGGGCAAGCTCCCGAAAGCAACCTGTGGTGGGCTGCCAGGTAAGCTTCAGGGGTGCCCAGGTCCTGCCAAAAGTGCCCTGAGACCACTAACGCCGCCAGACGCTCACCCTGGGCCATGGCCTGCCGCCAGGCCGCCACCAGGTCGGCCGGGCCCTTTTCCGGAAGCCACTTCAACATCCGGTGATTTACCACCTGGATGCCGGTGTAAGCCAGAGCCGGGCCGGAAGGTTTCTGAGGCGGCGCCCCGATGCCCGCCACCCGTTCCTCCCGGTCGATCCAGACCGTGTTATACGGCGGGCAGTCGTGCAACACCAGGGTGGCTAGGGCCTCCTCCCGGCGCCCCCGAAAAATTTCCGCCAGGTCCAGGTTGGTCAGGATATCGGCGTTTACAGCCAACAACGGCCTATCCCCCAGAGCTTCTGCCAAAGAACGCAAGCCACCGCCGGTGCCGAGAATCTCAGGCTCGTGCCGAACCACCACCTCCAGGCCCTGGGGTCTGTTGGCTTCTAAAAAATGCTGCACCTGGTCCGGTAGGTGATGGGTGTTAACCGCCACCCGGAGGGCGCCGGCCTCCCGGAGCTGGGCCAGCACCACCCCTAACAGGGGCCGGTTGAGCACCGGCACCAGCGCCTTGGGGGTCGCGTAGGTTAACGGCCTCAGCCGCGTCCCCAACCCCGCCGCCAAAATGGCTACCTGCATGGATTTGGCTGCTTTTGTGCGGGAGCATGAGTGTCAGGGCACGGCTCGCCGTGTCCAAATTCTGGAAGGCTACGCCTCCGGTCCTCTCCCCAACATCACTTTTTGTACCCTATCTTCCTCAAGAAATCGTAGCGCCAGGCCTTGCCGTGTTCGGCCTCCACGCCTTTGGGGGAGAAGCCGTCCACCACCCCCAAGATGCCTCGACCCTGGTCGGTTTCAGCGAGGACCACTTCCACCGGGTTGGCGGTGGCGCAAATGATGCGGCAGACCTCGGGACACAGTTTGATGGCGTTGAGCATATTGATGGGAAAGGCGTTTTTGATAAGAATGTTGAAGCTGTGGCCGGCGGCCAGATTCTGGGCGTTGTTCGTAGCCGCAGTCACAAGTTCCGGGTCGTTGCCTTCCACCCGAATGAGGCATTCCCCCGAGGCTTCTGAGAAGGCCAGGCCAAACTTGACGCCCGGCACGGTGCCCACCAGAATTTCATAAAGGTCTTCCACGGTCTTGATGAAGTGGCTATGGCCCAAAATGAGGTTAGCCCCCTCGGGAATGTCCATCTTTACCGTGAGCAGTTGCATGAATTCCTCCTTCCTGGCCCAGGAACGGTTGCCAAGCTTATAGTCCTCCGGATTTTTCTTTTTGGTGCTGCTCATTTTACCGTGAAATGATCTTTTCCCGCAGCCTTTCTTTGAGAAAGCCTCAAGAAGTGTTGAGAGTTAGTTCAGATTACGTGAATTCTTTGGGGTTAGACACTTTTGTGGTATGATTAGCCGTTAATGGCATGACCTTTGGCCTCCACCGGAACTCCTCACTTCTTCAGGAGGACAACGTGGGTGTTCGCTGGCTTGGCTGGCAGTTCCTGGCAACCCTTCTGCTGCTAACCCTTGGGGGGGTGTCCCCTGCCGCCGCTCAGATCAAGATTGGTCTTTACCTCCCCATGACCGGCGCCGCCGCCGCCATGGGGCAGATGGTCTGGGAAGGAGTGCAGGTCGCCCATAAACTCAAGCCCAAGGTGTTAGGTAAAGAGGTAAGGCTGGCCCTGGTGGACACTAAAAGCGATAAAATGGAGGCCGCCAACGCCGTGAGTCGCCTCATCGAAAAGGACCGGGTAGCGGCCATCATTGGAGAGGTTATTAGCAGCGACACCCTGGCTGGGGGACCCATCGCCGAGCGGTCGCAAGTTCCCAACATCTCCCCCACCGCCACCAATCCCCTGGTGACGCAACACAAACAATTCGCCTTCCGGGCCTGCTTCGCCGACGACCTGCAGGGCAAGGTGGCGGCCCGCTTCGCCCGGGAGCACCTCAAGGCCAAGCGGGTGGCGGTGCTCATCGACCATGCTCAGGATTACTGCGTGGGCCTGTCCCATTATTTCATGCGGGAATTCAAGCGCCTGGGTGGGCAGATCGTTTCCATGACCTACATCCAAACGGGCGACCAGGACTTCAGTGCCCAGATCGCGGCGCTCAAGGCTACGAAGCCCGACCTGATTTACGCGCCCAACTACTACGCCGAGGATGCGCTGTTGGCCCGGCAGTTAAAGAACCTGGGGGTGGAGGTGCCCATCCTTACCGGCGACGGGGCCCAGGTGCCGGAGTTGATTACCTTGGGCGGCCCGGCGGTGAACGGCATGTATTTCACGGCCCATTTCCACCGGGACCAGGCGGCCACACCCCTGGCTCGAGATTTCCGGAAGGCCTACGAGAAAAACCATAACAAGGAGTTGGGGGCCTTCACCGCCCTGGGCGCGGATTCCTACTTCCTCTTGTTGCACGCCATTACCCAGGCCAACTCCTTGGAAGGGCCGAAAATTGCTCAGGCCTTAGCTGAGACCAAGGACTTCCCCGGGGTCTCCGGCACCCTCACCATGGACGAAAATCACAATCCCATCAAGGGCGTGGTGATCATCAAGGTGGACCAGGGGAAGTTTTTGTATCAGACGACGATTCAGCCATGAGATTACCTATTCCCCTCGATCAAGAGAAAATCGAAGATTTTTGCCGGCGCTGGAAGATCAGCGAGTTTTCTTTGTTCGGTTCGGTCCTGCGGGAAGATTTCGGCTCGGAAAGCGATGTTGATGTTCTCATTAGCTTTGAACCTGAAATCCCTTGGAGCCTTTTTGACTGGATGGATATGGTCGAGGAACTACAGGAAATCCTGGGGCGAGAGGTTGATGTGGTGGAAAAATCCGGGTTGCGCAATCCCTTTCGGCGCCGAGCTATTTTAACAACTAGGCGGGTTATTTATGCCGCCTGAAAAGGAAGATTTGGCTTTTTTGTGGGATATGTTGGATGCCGCCCAGGCTATTTGAGAATTTAAATATATTTATTTAACCTTAAATTAGGATAAAAATAAACTTTCAAAAAAATTTGGACCATTGAGGAAATTTTGGTGGAACAGCATAAAAAGTCCTGTCCCATATGTAAGCTGCCAGGGCAACCAGTGGAATCGCCAAAGATATATGATCAAGTTATCTATAATTGCTCTCGTTGCGGTCGATTTATAATTTCTAATACAGCTGAAGCAATTGCTGATAAACGACCCATTAACCCAAAATTATCAGCTTGGATTCGCGACCGTAATGAAAAGGGTACTGCTGTACCAGAGATAAACTCTAATAGCTTGGAAGAGATTCCATCTTCTCTTCCCGATTATAGTCCGTCGGATAAGCAGTTAATACTTTTGAGAAACATAGAACAAAAATCCAAATATCCTGGCGACGAAGTTCAGATAGAACCAAAGATTGATGTGCCTTTTGCATGGGCCTCCGGGCCACAAGAGTTTAATTACTATTTGGAATCCCTTAAGAAAAGAGGTTTTTTAGAGGGGACTACCATATCTCCTCCGCAATACATAATAACCCCTAGGGGGTGGGATTACTTAGAAGAAAGGGCGGCACGTATAGAAGAAAAAACACAGGTTTTTGTTGCCATGTCATTTTCTAAGGAAATGAAGCCTATCTGGGATAAAGGTCTTAAACCAGCGATTTTAGAAGCAGGATATAAAGCCTATCGCATTGATGTGGAACCACACATAGATAGAATCGATGCAAAGATCATTACGGAGATCAATAATTCACGATTCCTTGTGGCAGATGTCACTGAACAGAAGCACGGTGTCTATTTTGAAGCCGGTTATGCTTTAGGAATTGGACTTCCCGTTATTTGGTGTGTGTGTAAGGATGACCTCGGAAATGTACATTTTGATACACGTCAATACAATCATATTGTCTGGGAATCGGAAGAGCAATTGAGGGAGCAGCTCTATAATCTTATTTGTGCAGTTGATGGAAAGGGTATTACACCAAAACTTCCTACATCAAAATTAGCCTAAGACAGCTAATTGCAATTACAGGTATCCTTATTATATTTGTGTTAAAAAAGTTCACTTTGGTGTTTTTTTTGAATCAGCTTCAACGGGAGAAATCAAAGATCGCTGCAAGGTTCATGAAAACAAGGATTGTTTAAATTCACTAATTCATTCAATTAGTTAGGGATTTTTAGCTCTGAAACAACACGACCTATTCAATATGGAAGCCCGACACATACCCATCAATATCGAGGACGAAATCCGCAAGTCCTACCTGGAGTATGCCCTGTCCGTCATCATCGGCCGGGCCCTGCCGGACGTGCGAGATGGTCTGAAACCCGTGCACCGGCGTATCCTCTACGCCATGGGGGAGGTGGGCAACGACTGGAACCGCCCCTACCGCAAGAGCGCCCGCATCGTCGGCGACGTCATCGGTAACTACCACCCCCACGGCGACGCCGCGGTGTACGAGGCCTTGGTGCGCATGGCCCAGGACTTTTCCCTGCGCTACCCCCTGGTGGACGGCCAGGGGAACTTCGGCAGCATCGACGGGGACGCGCCGGCGGCCATGCGTTACACCGAAGTGCGCCTGTCCCGGCTGGCCCATGAGCTCCTCCAGGACCTGGACAAGGACACGGTGGATTTCGTCCCCAACTATGACGGCTCCCAGAGGGAGCCCCTGGTCCTGCCCACCCGGCTACCCAATCTCCTGGTAAACGGCGGCTCCGGCATTGCGGTGGGCATGGCCACCAACATCCCGCCCCACAACCTGGACGAGGTCTGCGAGGCCCTGCTGGCGTATCTTGACAACCCGGAGATCTCGCTCCCTGAGCTCATGGCCCTGCTCCCCGGACCGGACTTCCCCACGGGAGCATACATTTACGGCGCCGAGGGCATCGCCGAGGCCTATCGCCACCGGCAAAGGACTGATTCGCCTCCGGGCCAAGGTGGCGGTCGAGCGCAAGGGGGGCCGGGAGACCCTGGTGGTGCGGGAGCTTCCCTACCAGGTGAACAAGGCCCGGCTCATCGAGCGCATCGCTGAGCTGGTAAAAGACAAAAAGATCGAGGGCATCTCCGAGATTCGGGACGAGTCTGACCGGGAGGGGATGCGGGTGGTGATCCAGCTCAAGAAAGACGAGCCCGCCCAGACCATCCTGAACCAGCTCTATCTCCACACCCAGATGCAGGTCACCTTCGGCATCAACCTGGTGGCCATCGTGGAGAACCGCCCGGAGCTTTTGAATCTCAGGGACCTGCTGCGCCACTTCCTGGCCCACCGCCGGGAGGTGATCCTCAGGCGCACTCGCTACGAGCTCAAGCAGGCTGAAGCTCGGGCCCACATCCTGGCAGGCCTGCTCATCGCCCTGGATCATCTGGACGAAGTCATCGAGCTCATCCGGGCCGCCCCGGACGCGGCTGCGGCCAAGGAGCAGCTTATCAGCCGGTTTGCGCTCAGTGACCTCCAGGCCCAGGCCATCCTGGACATGCGCCTGGCGCGCTTGACGGGTCTCGAGCGTCAGAAGATTATGGATGAGGCCAAAGAATTGGAAACGGCCATCGCCCGCTTTCGCCTTATCCTCGCCGAGGAGGCCCAGGTTAAGGCCCTCATAGCTGAGGAGCTTCGAGAACTCAAAGATAAGTTCGGCGACGACCGCAAAACCGAGATTATCCCCCAGGCCCAGGATTTCACCGACGAGGACCTCATCGCAGACGAAGAGATGGTGGTGACCATCAGCCACCGGAGCTACATCAAGCGCACCCCCTTGAATATTTACCGCAGCCAACGCCGGGGCGGCAAGGGGCGCATGGGCATGTTTACCCGGGAAAACGACTTTGTGGCCCAGCTTTACGTGGCTACCATGCACAGTTATTTCCTGGTCTTCACCAACACGGGCCGGGTTTTTTGGATCAAGGTCCATGAGATTCCCGCCGGTTCCCCTACGGCCCAGGGGAAGGCCATTGTCAACCTGTTGCAACTCGCCCCGGAAGACAAGCTGGCCACCATCCTGCCGGTGAGGGAATTCGTGGAAGGGTTCTCCCTGGTCATGGCCACTAAGCGAGGCGTGGTCAAGAAGACCGAGCTCATGAATTTTTCCCGGCCCCGCAAAGGCGGCATTATCGCCATTAACCTGGACGAAGGCGACGAGTTGGTTTGTGTGCGGCTGGTGCGAGCCGGAACAGGACATCTTCCTGGGAACCCGGCTGGGCAAGGTCATCCGCTTCCTCTCCGCCGAAGTCCGGGACATAGGCCGGGCCGCCCGGGGCGTCAAGGGCATCGAAGTCGGCAAGAAAGACTCGGTGGTGGGCATGGAGGTGGTCCAGCCCGAGGATATTATCCTCACGGTCACCGAACGGGGCTATGGCAAACGGACCCGGGCCGACGCCTACCCCCGGCACCACCGGGGCGGGCAGGGGGTCAAGGGACTGGACATTATTAAGAAGAACGGCCCGGTCCTTGCCCTTCTCCAGTTGGGCAAAGACGACGAAATTATGCTGGTCACCGATCGGGGGAAAATCCTCCGCATGGCGGTAAAAGCTATCTCGGTCATCGGCCGGGTCACCCAGGGCGTAAAGTTGATGGACGCCGAACCTGAAGAAAAGGTGGTGAGTGTGGCCAAGGTGGTAGAAAAGGGCGATGACGGCGACGGCGGCTCCTGAAATCCAGCGGTCCCCGCCCCTGGCCATAATCGGCGCCGGCAGCTGGGGCACGACGTTGGCCCACCTCCTGGGTGAGAAGGGCTATACCGTTCGTCTTTGGGTCTTTGAACCCGAGGTTTACCAGGACCTCTCCCGAGACCGGATCAACTCCACTTTTCTCCCGGACGTGCGCCTTTCTTCCCGGATCAGTTTTACCCAGGATTTCGGCGAGGCCCTGGCCGGGGCTGCGGTAATGGTGATGGCCGTGCCCTCCCATGTCTTCCGGGAGGTGTTGGGAAATCTGGCTCCCCACCTGTCCCCCACGACGGTTCTCCTCTCCGCCACCAAGGGCATAGAAACGGAAACCCTCCTGACCATGGACGGGGTGTCCCGGGAGGTAGTGGGGGCCGAGGTCCCCTATGCCGTGATGGGAGGGCCCAGCTTCGCCCGGGAAGTGGTGCAGAAATTCCCCACCGCGGTGACCATCGCCAGTCGGGACACCAAGGTGGCCCAGCGACTGCAACGCTTCTTTTCCACGTCATATTTCCGGGTCTACACCAGCTATGATGTCACCGGCGTGGAGTTGGGGGGAGCTCAAAAGAATATCTTCGCCATCGGCACCGGTATTCTCGCCGGCATGGGTCTGGGTGACAACCCCCGGGCCGCCCTCATCACCCGGGGCCTGGCAGAAATGACCCGCCTGGGACTCCGCCTGGGGGCCAACCCCATGACCCTGGCCGGCCTGGGGGGGTTGGGGGACCTGGTCCTGACTTGCACCTCCAGCCAGAGCCGCAACTTCCAGGTGGGATTGCGGTTGGGACAGGGAGAGACCCTGTCTCAAATTCTGGCCGGCACCCAGATGGTGGCTGAAGGCGTGAATAACGCCCGGGCCTTTCACCTGCTGGCCCAGCGCCTGGGGGTGGAGATGCCCCTGGTGGAGGCGGTCTATCACATACTCTACGAGGGTCTGTCCCCCAAGGAAGCCATCAAAAAACTCATGAGCCGTGAACTCAAGGACGAACTGGAAGCCATGCAAGAAACCTGGTAGCAGCAGTAAACCATAACCCTCCCAAACACCCGAAAGAAAGCTTAAATCTCGAGCTTTCAGGGATGATCACCATGGCAAGGGTTCGGGGCGGAGGAGAGGGGGGGACATCACAACCTCAATTCAGGGGAGGAGTGGATTTTATGGGTAAAGGTGAAGTAATCAGCATTAAAGACGAACGACCCTATATCTTTGATCACTTCGAAACCTCTATTCCCTGTCTGGGGGAGCCCAGGGTTGACTCCCCCATCAAGAGCATCCCTTTGTTCACCCGGGGCGGCAAGTTGGTGGAAAAGAGCTTTGTGAAAGATGCTGAAAAAGTCCTGGTGTATGACACCCTGGAATATTTGGAGCAACTTCCCCCTGAAGTAGAGCCCCTTACCTTTGAATTAGCCGGCCCCCGGGCTAAAATCTTCTTTGACCCCTCCAAAGTGCACTGCGCCATCGCCACCTGTGGGGGCCTGTGCCCCGGCACCAACGATGTCATCCGGGCCATCGTTTTAGAGCTGCATCACCTTTATAATGTGCGCCACATCTATGGGGTGCGCTACGGCTTTCAGGGCTTCATCCCCAAGTACCGCCACGACCTCCTGCGCCTCACCCCTGATGAGGTGGTGAACATTCACAACTACGGCGGCACCATCCTGTCCTCTTCCCGGGGAGCCCAGGACATTGGGGAGATCGTCGACGCCCTGGACCGGTTGAATATCAGCGTCCTCTTTCTCATCGGCGGGGACGGCACGTTGAGGGCCGCCAACCGCATCTGTGAGGAGATTGACAAAACGGGAACTCAAGAAAAGCGTCATCGTCGTCCCCAAGACCATAGACAACGACATTCCCCTGGTATCCCGCTCCTTCGGTTTTGACACTGCGGTGGAAATCGCCACTGAGGCCATCCGGGCGGCCCACACCGAGGCCCTGGGCGCGCCCAACGGCATCGGCCTGGTAAAGCTCATGGGTCGCTACGCCGGATTCGTGGCCGCTAATGCGGCCCTGGCCTTGCGGGAAGTTAATTTCGTGCTCATCCCCGAGTCAGACTTCGACATGGAAGGTGAGCAGGGCCTCCTGGCCAACCTGGAGGACCGTTTAAGTAAGCGGGGCCACGCGGTCATTCTGGTGGCCGAGGGCGCCGGGGAGAAATTTTTCAAAGAAGAAGATTTGCCCCGGGACGCCTCGGGCAATGTCAAGCCCGGGGATATCGGCACCTACCTTTCGGACCGCATTAAAGAGCACCTCGCCGGCAAGAACATGGAGGTCAATCTGAAATACATCGACCCGAGCTACATGATCAGAAGTATGCCGGCCAACTACAGCGACAGCATCTATTGCGGTTTTCTGGGACAGAATGCGGTGCATGCTGGTATGGCTGGCAAAACCGCCATGTTGGTATCACGCTGGCACGGCCACTTTGTGCACGTGCCCATCAAAGCGACGGTGGGGAGGACCAAAGAAGTGGATCTGGACTCCCCCCTGTGGCGGTGCGTTTTAGAGTCCACCGGCCAACCGCCATTGAAAAATGTGTGAGGAGGAGCAGCCGGGAAGGGCCAGAGGTTACAGGCTCCTGTCTCCTCCTTTTGGGAAGAAAGAGACATCATGATGGAACTTTGGTAAGGTGGCCCTGAGCGGCTGCCCCGGGAGCGTCAGACGCCATCTGCAAACCTGGACCTGCCAATTGAATAAGAAATAAATTACGATATATGGAGGACACCCGCCTCTTGGGTGTCCTTTTAAGTTGCGCCAGGAGGGCGCCTAAGCTACATTTTTTTAGGCTGGACTCATCGATGCAGGATAGTATAAAGCGTTTGGTGTTTTCTTGCCGCCAGTGCGGCGAGTGCTGCCAGGGGGAAAGGGGCATTCTGGTAACAACAACTGAACTGGGGGCCATGGCCGCCCATCTGGGCCTTTCTCCCAGTGACTTCGCCTCCCGGTACCTGGTGGAAACGGCTCTGGGGCCACAACTTGCCACCCGGCTCGGGACCTGCGTCATGGCGCAAGACACCCTCTGCCGGGTGCACCCGGTTAAGCCCCGCATCTGCCGGGAGTGGCCTTTTCTGTCAGCGCTTCTCACTCACGCCGACGAATTCGAAGCGGCTAAAGAGGCCTGTCCGGGAATTCTGGCTGATGCCGGGCATGAGGAATTCATCAAGGCGTCACGGGAATGAGATTATTAAAAGAGAGCAATACCTTTACAGAAAATCCCGTGTGGTTTAGCAAAGTGCAAGAAGTAGTGTATCATCACTTTCCAATGGGCTGAAAATCCGATATTTATCTAAGGACAAAATAACCGAAATCGAGAGGCTTATGATCAAATACCGCGTCCTCAGAGGTCTGGCTTTTGTTATTGCCACCCTCGCTTTTTCAGTTACCGCACTGGCAACCCCTGCGCAGGAAACCGCCGAAAAGCGCTTTGCCAATGGCCTGGCCGCCTTGCAAGCCGGAGATGGAACCCAGGCCGCGGCCCTGTTCTCCGAAGCCCTGAAGCTAAAACCGGAGTGGGTGGAGGCCTACATCAACCGGGGACAAGCCTATGTCCTCCAGGGCCAGCTGACCAAGGGAGTAAAAGATTTTGACAAAGCCCTAGAATTGGCTCCCGAGGCTTACGAGGCCCTCTACAACCGGGGCCGGGCCTACACCAAACTGGGGCAACCGAACAAGGCAGTGGCCGACTACACTGCGGCCCTGAAACTCAAAACTGACGACTGGCAGTTATATTACAACCGGGGCAACGCCTTTCTCGATGCGGGTAAGTACCGGGAGGCCCTGCAGGACTATGAGCAGGCCCTGAAACTGAAGCCTCTAAACCCCGAAGTTATCCACAACCGGGGTCTGGCCCGGCTGGCGTTGGGCCAAAACGAAGACGCTCTTAAAGACTTTGGCCAAGCGCTTACCCTTGCCCCTAACTTTGCCAGGGCACAGTACAACCGGGGACGAGCCCTGGAGAGTTTGGGGCGCCTGCCCGAAGCCCGGGGGGCTTACCGGCTCTTTCTCCAGAGCGGTGACCCTGTCGTTGATAAACCTTTGCTGGAAAAAACTCTCCACCGCCTCCGGGCCCTGGAAGGGAAATGAGTAGTTATTTGAGGGGATAAGCAGGGGTTGCACGACTCTCTCACTCTCCCTCAACGTCCCCTCCCACGGTCAACGCCATGGCTTTTTACGTCACGACGCCCATATATTATGTGAATGCCGAGCCTCACCTCGGACATGCTTACACCACCATTGTGGCGGACGCCCTGGCCCGCTTTCACCGGCTCCTGGGGGAGGAAACCCGGTTCCAGACCGGCACCGACGAGCACGGGGACAAGGTCATGGAGGCCGCCCGGAAGGCGGGTCTCCCGGTCAGGGATTTCGTGGACCGCATCAGCGACAGCTTCCGCCAGACCTGGGATGAGCTCGGGATCAGCTACGACTTCTATGTGCGCACCACCCAGGCGTCACACGTGCGTCTGGTGCAAGAAATCCTGAGCCGCCTGCACCACCAGGGAGACATTTATTTTGGGGAATACGGCGGCCTGTACTGTTACGGCTGCGAGCGCTTTTATCTCGAACGGGAGCTCCAAGACGGCAAGTGCCCCGACCATCAGACACCCCCCACCTTCATCAAGGAAGAGAATTATTTTTTCCGCATGGGCCGCCACCAGGAATGGCTCATGGGGTTCATCGAAGACTATCCGGATTGGATCCGCCCCGAGCGCTATAAAAATGAAGTCCTGGGCTTTCTCAGGGAACCCCTGGAAGACCTGTGCATTTCCCGGCCCAAACAACGCCTGGAGTGGGGCATCACCCTCCCTTTTGACGAGCGCTACGTGGCCTATGTGTGGTTCGACGCCCTGCTCAATTATTTGACGGGCCTGGACTACCCCGGGGGGGCCGCTTACCGGAAATTCTGGCCTGTGGTCCAGCACCTGATCGCCAAAGATATTTTGAAACCCCACGCCATTTACTGGCCCATTATGCTCAAGGCCGCGGGCATCGATCCCTTCCAGCATCTCAACGTCCACGGGTACTGGCAGATGGCTGAAGGCAAGATGTCCAAAAGTCTGGGGAACGTGGTGGAACCCCGGACTCTGGTCGAGCTATACGGTATTGACCAGGTCCGTTATTTCTTTCTGCGAGAGATGGTTTTCGGTCTGGACGCCACCTTCAGCGAGGAGGCCCTGCGCACCCGCATCAATTCTGATCTGGCCAATGACCTAGGGAACCTCTTTGCCCGCAGCCTGGGAATGGCCTTCAAGTACCGCCAAGGGGTGGTACCGGTCCCCGGAGGTCCCGAGACTGAGGATAAAGAAGTGGCCGCCCAGGCCCGGGAGACGGCTGCCGAGTTCCTCCGGCTTTTCCCGGAGCTGGAATTTCCCAAGGCCTTATCCCGGCTGTGGGAATACGTCGGCTTGCTCAACCGCTACATTGTTACTACCGCGCCCTGGGAACTGGCCAAGGACACCACAGCCCAGTCCCGCCTGGACACGGTCCTCTATCACCTGCTCGAGAGTCTGAGATGGCTGACCGCGCTTTTGCGGCCCGTGATGCCGACCAGTGCCATGAAAATGGCGGACCAGTTAGGCCTGGGAGTTTCCTTGTGGGACCGGCCACTCCCTGAAGTGCTGCAGTGGGGAGGGCTAGCCCCGGGCACCACTCTCAACCAGGGCAAAGCCCTTTTTCCCCGGCTGGAGTAGGAGAGCGCGGGCCAGAGTCAGGCCGAGTTTCCCAAGATGCACCTTACTCAACCGCCCACCAGTCGCTGGCGCCAGCTCAGCCTGACTCTGCTGACCGTCCTGGGCGGACTGCTAACCGCCCTGCTCATCCTGGAAATTCTGCTGCGCTTTCTCGGTCCCGGCCGCCTGTACCGCAGCCCGGACGATATGCTGGCCACCTTCGACTACCGGATGGGCCACGGGCGCTATAAACCCAACCGGCAGGGAACAATGTTTATCCCTTATGGTGATATGGTCGTCTTTGACGAAAGAACCAAGGATGCCATCGCCGAATCCCGGCAGGTTCGGTACCACACGGACTCCTACGGTTTTCGAAATGACACGGACTACGTCAACGAGAAGGTTCTGCTGGTGGGAGACTCATTTATTGCCGGGAGCGGCAGTTCCCAGGAAAACCTGCTCAGCCGCCAACTCAAACAGGACTACGGCATCCCTGCCTATAACCTGGCTTTCCCCGGGGCCCTGCACAGCTACGTGCGGTATGTCCAGGGTTTTTTCAAGACCCACCCGAGTAAGGCCCAGGTTTTGTTGTTCCTCTTTGAAGGCAATGACTTTCCCATACTTAGGCCCCAAAAGGCCGCTCAGGCAAAAAAGAGCGCTTCCCCTTCTTCTTCCTCCTCCTTCAAGATCGTCCGCAAGGAATTGCAACAATCCCTCAAAGAACTTTTAGTGTACCGTTACGCTTACTCCTGGTATCATCTCCTCAAGAAAAAGTTTCGACCGGAAGCGTATCCCCAAATCACCGTGATAAAATTGAGGAGCCCCGACGAGCTTTATATGGGCTTTCTCAATAGCTATATGGCGGTAACCCGGCGGCACTCCTATGACGGGGGAGAGGAGTTCCTGCCCAAGTTGGCCCGCATTCAGGACCAGCTGACGGGGATTTTTTTTATTCCAACAAAATTCCGGGTTTACTATGACCTTTTAGACCTGGAATCTCACCCCCGCCTGCCCCACGCCCAGTGGGACTATGTGCAGAAACAGGCCAGCCGCCTGGGAGTCAGATGCGTGGATCTCACCGGCCCTCTCAAGGAAGAATCCCAGCGTCTTCTCCCCGAGGGCCAACTGACCTTTTGGAAAGATGATAGTCACTGGAACCGGTTTGGTATGGCAGTGGCAGCCCGAACGATACATACTTTCTTGCAGGAGCAGTGAAAAGAGAGGGGAGCCCGTGGCGGAGAAGCACAAACCCATCCGGAAGGGTTTGCTTTTAGCGGCCCTGGCCGCAACCCTGCTGCTGTGGGGATGCGCCAAAGCTCCCCGGCGGCCGCGAGTGGCGCCCTTGCCGCCTCCCCGGGCCCTACCTACTCCCCAGGAAGCGGCCCTGAATCGAGCCCTGGGCGACTTTTCCCGCGCCCCTTACCGTTCCGGCGGCACCACCCCCGCCGGGGTGGACTGCTCCGGGCTGGTGTTGGCGGTCTACCAACGGGTCGGGTTGGCCCTGCCCCGCACCGCGGCCCAGCAGTTTACCGAAGGCCAGCCCGTTTCCCCTGGCGGGTTGCGCTTCGGGGACGTGGTCTTTTTCAACCGCTATTGCCAGGAGACCAAGGCTGGCCCTTATATGGCCGGCGTCCTGCCCTCAACTTATGTCTCTGAGGTCTGTCACAACGGCATCTACCTAGGGAATGGCAAATTTATCCACGCCTCCCCCCGGGGGGTGGAGGTCAGCCGCCTGGACGCCGAGGTCTGGCGCAGGTCCTATACGGGGGCCCGGCGGTTCTTATTACCCGGTGGCCCAGGCAGTCCCTGAAGCTTCATTTTCTAGAGCAGGCAGGACTTGGATAAAGGGTGCCGCTTCATCTGGAATTTTCATAAAGAAACCTTAGAATTAATGAAGCGGGCTTGATTTAGCGGCTACCGGCGCGCTGTCCAACAAACTAAAGGTTTGGTTATCCCATGAAGCCCAAACAGGGCGAGCCTACGGTTCTTGAAGCCTTTACCTCCCAGGGTCGTTCTCCGAATTACCCCTGGATCGGTCTCTGTGTGGGAGCGGGGGCCGCCGTCTTGCTAGGCTACCCCCTGGTCATGGTGCTCAATAATTTTCATGATTACTGTACCGCTGGCACCCCTTTCAACTTGCCCCAGGCCATCGGACAGGGCCTCAAGCCCCAGCTGTGGCCTTTTATCCTGCTTTCCGGCTTGGGCGGCGGCCTGGCGGGTTGGGTGTTGGGATACATCTTCCAGCGTATCAAGGAAAACCGGGTGCGCCTGAACAACCTGCACCACGAATTTGAGCTCCAGGTCACAACCCTCAGGCATCACTATAAGAATCTGGCTCTGGGCATTCAGGGGTTTTCCAACCGCATCAAGAAAAGAATGAGCAGTCTCGAAGAACACTTCAACTCCTGCGCCCGGGAGGAGTGCCTCACTTTTGGCAAGTTTTACCAGGATTTTGAATCCCTGCAGCAAAGTGTGGCCATTCTGGAGGAAACCTCGCAGCGCCTGACCCATACCTTAAGCCAGGAACTATTATTTCTCAAAGCCCTCACCAGCGACTCCCCGGTGGTCGAACCCCAAGATCTCTATCCTTTCTTAGAGCATTGTGTCCAGGACCTCCTGGAGCTGCGTTTTCGAGACAAGCAACTCCGGGTGGAGATCAACGGCCTCCCCCTGGGGGAGAACCCGGACAGCTTGATTTTGCCCTTTGATCCTCATATCATGGAGGTCATTCTCCAAAATATCCTGACCAATGCCATGAAAAAAGGCGATCACATCCAAATCAGGGTCAGGGATAAGAACGAGAAAGTCCGGGTGGAAGTGCAGGACAATGGGCCCGGCCTGGACTTAGCAGAATTGCAGCGCCAATTGATGGTGGCTAGCCGCCGCCCGGACATAGAGAGCACTCACTTGGGCCTGAAGGTGAGTCTGCACCTGTTGGAAAAGTCCCAGGGACGTCTTATGGCTCTCAGCCGACCTGGTGACGGGGCCACCTTTATTGTCGAAATCCCCAAACGGCCCCGAAACTAAAGGCCTTTCCCTCGGAGGAGCCCCAGGGAATCAACAATGGCCTGAAGGGGAAAGAAGTGGGGTCGAGGGTTCGGTCAACCTCACGGTCAAGAAGTCAGTTGGAGGAGAAGAACATGTCGAGAGAACGGCGTTGGCTAGGGATTTTGTTGGTTTTGGTCGTGGTCCTGGGGGGAAGCGGCTGGGTCTTTAACCCCTCCCAAAAACCTGGGCATGGCGTGGCTTGGACCCGCTATCAGACAGAAAAACGCCAGGCCCGGGAAGACGCAGTAGCCCGCTACAACTATTGCCCCACAGGGGGATGTGTCATCCGCTTGGAAGATGTGCAAATTAAACCTACCCGGGCCGTCCGGGGAGACACCATGACCCTGACCACCACGTATACCATTTTGACTCCGGAGAATGTCCCCATCCCCATCACCATCTCCCGGGAGATCATCTTCGGAGAAAAGTCCCTGGGCCGGGTCCAGGCCAGGAACACCAACAATAAGAACGGCACGTATGTACAGGATATCGACTTCACCCTGCCGGCTGACGCGGCGCCTGGCACCTATACCGTGGTCACCCGAGTCAACACCGGTTACGGCATGGACGAAAAGCGTCTGGAATTTACGGTGAATTAAAGGTGGTTGCCCCTCCCATGATATGCAGATAATCCCTGGGGAAACCCACTTGTCACCGGCAAGGTTGCCTGGCTGACCTGGGTTTTTTCACCCGGCTGCGGTTTTAAGCCGAAAATCACCCGCAGGCCCCCAAGCATGAAAAAGCCGGGAGAGGAGTAACCGTAGGCCTCCTGGTAGCGATTGTCCAAAAGATTGTTGAATTTAACCCACAGCTGCATCTTGTTGATGTAACCCCAATCCCGCACCAGATCGTAGCTCGCCGCCAGGTTCAGGACGAAATAATCTGAGTTGGGCACCCGTTCAGATTGGAAGAGAAAGGGGAACTCGTAGGTAAATCTAGAATCGTCCCGCCAATGGGAGTAGTAGCCGTTTAGATTAATATTCAGGCGGTCCCAGGTATAGTTCGCCACCACGCTGAAGGTGTGCCGGGGCCGGCGCAAGAGGGGCTTCCCGACTTGGAAGAACAGGTTGTCTAAGTCCCCGTCGTCGGTGACTCTGGTAAAGATGTTGGTGTAGACCAGCCCCAGGGTAAAGCCCTTGGCGGGTCTGAGCCGCAGGGAAGACTCGATGCCAGCGACCCGCACCGCCCCGATGTTCCCGAAGCTGGAGGGTTCAGGGAAATCCCGGGGGACAAAGGTGATGAAGTCAGTGAAGTAATTCTCAAAATAGGTAATGCCGAACTGGACATTGTTGTCCAGGAAGTACTGGTCCAGACCCACTTCCCAGGAGACGTTCTGTTCGGGCCTGAGGTTCGGGTTGGCCTCAGAAAGTTGGCTCCGGGAGAAACTCTCCAGAAAGGTGGGCTCTTTGATGGCCCGGCCCCCGGCGGCCCGGAGGGTGGTGTTGGTCTTGGGGAAGTGGACGGCCGCTGACCCCCGGGGGACAAACTCCGTTTGGTCAAAGACACTGCTGTTCTCCACCCGAAAACCACCCACCAGGAACACCCGGTTCCACAGGTTCAACTGCTCCTGGGCGTAAAACGCGGTGGCCCCCCGGCGGGCTCCCAAAAAACTGTTACTGGGCTCCGAATATAGACCGGTGCCGGTCCATATCCACTGCTTGAGTTGCTCCTCCCGGGCATAAAACCCCAGGGTGGAGATGCTCTCCACCTTCTCCCGGGAGCCGAAGCGTAAGTTGGCGCGGTAGTCCAGGCTGTAGCGGCTCTCCAGGTCCTTGGAATTATAGGAGCCGAAGAAGTAGTCAAAAATTGAATTGTCACGGCCGTATAAGAGGTCATATTGATTATTAGGCCACGGGGGGTTGGCCAGGTCATCGAAGCGCCGGTCCCGATAGCTCAAGGCGAGAGTAAGTTGGTTCTGCCACCACGGGAAGGGTCGATAATCAACCGTGAGGCCCTGGAGGAGGTCCTGCTTGCTGTTGTTCTGGTCGGGGTCCAACCCCGGGCCCCCCTTTCCTTTGGGATCAAGGCGGTCCCCGCCGTTTTCCGTGGGAAACTCAAATTTGTTGTTCACATAGAAGCAGTTGTACGTGATGGAAAGGTTATCAAAAAGGTCCAGATCCAGGCGGCCTACCAGGGCGTTGTTGCGGAACCGATTATTAATCCGGAGGATGCCCGGGTCGAAAAGGTGGCTGAACCCGATGGAGAAACCGAGCTTTTTATAAGAACCCAAGAGGGTGGCCCGGTACTCTTCAATGGCACGAGCGTTTTCTGCATGGGGGCCGGCACCGGCAGACAGGTTCAAGGTGGGCGGCCCCACCCCTTTCAGGGTTATCAGATTGACCACCCCCACCATGGCGTCGGCCCCATACAGGGCGCTCATGGGCCCCCGCACCACTTCAATGCGGCTGATGTTGTCCGTGGTCAGGGCGTTGAAGTTGAAATTACCGCCGGCGTCGTTGATGCGGATGCCATTGTAGAGCACCTGGGTTTGGTCGCTTTCACCACCCCTGAGGAAAAGCGAGGTCTCGCCCCCTCGGGCTCCGGTCTGATTGACGGTGACGCCGGGCACGTAGCGCAGCGTTTCTTCCACCCGGATGGCCTGCTGTTCCTCAATTTGTTTCCCAGTGATCACCGTCACCGACTGGGTGCTATCTTGCAAGGGAACCTCAGTCCCGGTGGCGGTGACCACCACCGGTTCCATCTCAACCGTGCCCTTATCGATGTCCTCTGCCCTAGCGCTACCCAAAGCCACCAGGGCGAAAAGCGCCGTTATCCCCCAAAATAACCACCACTTTTTCATGATTACCTCTCTTTTCGCTTCCCGGAACGGTGAGCCACTTCCCCAAGGGCGAAAAACTCCGGCCCCAACCTGTTCCAGGGGAGGATCCTGGAGAACCCCAGGAGAGAACACTTGTGGCACCTGATCCCCCCAAAAAAATTGCTAGCCGCACAACCGCACTGCAGGGCTCAAGGGCCGCAGGCGACCTTGTTCATGGGGTTCGGCCACCACCAGGTTGATGCGGCCACAGCCCCCCTGGGTAGCCAGGAAATGCCAGGCGTCCTCCACGGTAAAAAAGCCCGCCTCCCGGGAGACCAGTTCCACCCGGTCCGCCGGACAATTCAGCGCGCGGCCGGCGTCTTCCAGATCAAAGGGTTCTGGGAGCGGTTCGCTCCCTACCAGGTACACGATAAGGCCATGTTTCATAAAAAACCTCCAGGGTGATGGAATAGCGGGAGGGAAGCCCTCCCGTCTGCCGGCCCGCCGCCCCTGGTGGCCAAAAAAAATCCCCGGGTCATAACGACCCAGGGATGGCACCCAGCTTTCTTAATCCCAGGGGGACCCGAGGGCTTTGCCTCGGGCCGGCCTTGAGTCCCTGCCGCGGGGACGCCGGCCAGCCAGACGGGCAGGTCTTCTGACTCCCGGATCACGCTACTCCCTGCGCCTTCCCCCGTCCTTTTTAGGCAGAGTGGCCTCTTGCAGGTTTCGTCCCCGGTTACAGCGGCGGGACCGCGCCGGAATTACACCGGCTTCCCTATTATCCCCTCATGGAGACCCGTCAGCTTTAGATTATTATCATTAAAAAAATATTATCTATCCGTCAAGAAAAAAAACCCAAGCCGCTCTCCTTAGGATAAAATAAGGGAAACTCACCACCTCAGGACCCTTCCTGTGAACCACAAACCCGGCCGGAACATCAACTACCTGCGCCTCTCCATTACCGACCGCTGTAACCTGAGGTGCTTTTACTGCCTGCCCCGCCGGGGTTGGAAAAAACTCCCCGCCCCGGAGATCCTGCGCTACGAGGAGTTCCTGCATCTGGCCCGGGTAGCGGTCCTGGCCGGCATCCGCAAGGTCCGGGTCACCGGTGGCGAGCCCCTGGTGCGCAAAGATGTGGTGGACTTTCTGAGAGGTCTCCGGGAAGTGCCCGGACTGGAAGAGATCGCCCTCACCACCAACGGCGTGCTTCTGGCTGAGATGGCTCAGGACCTGTTCGAGGCGGGGCTGCGCCACCTGAACTTGAGCCTCGATACCCTGAGTGCCGAGCGCTACCGGGAAATCACCGGCACCGACCGATTCCACCAGGTAATGGCGGGCCTGTGGCGAGCCGCGGCCTTGGGATTTCAGCCCCTCAAGGTCAACTGTGTGGTCCTCAAAGGGTTGAACGATGACGAACTCCTGGATTTCGCCCTCCTGGCCCGGGACCATCCCCTGCAAGTGCGTTTCATCGAGTTCATGCCCACAGTCTCCCATGAGCACTGGGTCCGGCACTTCCTGTCCATGGACGAGGTGCGCCAGCGCCTCCCGGCCTTGGGAGTTATGGAAGAGGTAGCCTCCCAACCCACGGCGGGACCGGCCCGCATCGTGCAGCCTCCGGGGTTTCAAGGGACCATCGGCTTCATCAGTCCCGTAACTCAACACCACTGCCAAAGCTGCAACCGCCTGCGCCTCACCGCGGCTGGACGCCTACGCCCCTGCCTGTTCTCCCCCCAGGAACTTGACCTCAAAGGTCCGTTGCGTCAGGGCGCCAGTGACCGGGAATTGTGCCGCTTTTTTCGTCATGCCATGGAACAGAAAACCTGCTCCCCACCCACCCATTTGGTGGAACCGGCCCTGCCCTCCTCTCCCATGGTGAGCATCGGCGGTTGACGATTTTTCCGCCCCTTCCTTCAACTTCTCCCTCATGTTCCCGTTAAACATGGTATATTGTTCAGCACTTCCGTAAGTGAGGAGTCAGCTGACGTGAAATTAACCATCGTGATCCCCGTTTATAATGAAGAAAATACCCTGGAGGAAATCTTTCGCCGGGTCCAAGCTACCCCTTACGACAAGGAGATCATTGCGGTGGATGATGCCTCGGTGGACGATTCCCGCAATATCCTGGCCCGCCTGGCCCAGCAATACGACAATCTGAAGGTTTTCTATCACGAGAAAAACCAGGGCAAGGGTGCGGCCCTGCGCACCGGCTTTGCCCAGGTCACCGGAGACGTGGTCATCATTCAGGACGCCGACCTGGAGTACGACCCCGTAGATTACCCGGCTCTCCTGAACCCTATTCAAAGGGATTTGGCGGACGTGGTTTACGGCAGCCGTCTCATCGGCGCCCAGCCCCATCGGGTGCTGTACTTCTGGCATTACATGGGCAACCGGTGCGTGACCTTTTTGTCCAACATGTTCACCAATCTCAATCTCTCGGATATGGAGGTGGGCTACAAGGTATTCAAGGCCGAAGTGCTCAGGGATATTAATATAAGCAGCAACCGCTTCGGGGTGGAGCCGGAGCTCACCGCCAAGGTTGCCAAGAAGGGCTGGCGCATCTACGAGGTGCCCATCAGCTACCATGGCCGGGACTACGCCCACGGCAAAAAAATCACCTGGCGGGACGGCATCGCCGCCATCTTCCACATCCTGCGCTATAGTTTCTTTGACTGATATATGCCAGCGGCATGGGAGAAAAAACACGTCAGTCAGCCAGCCAAACTTCCCGGAGACCTCGAAACAGATGGAAGCTCTGGTTGCTCCGTCTGCTCCTCGTTATCTGGGTGCTCCAACTCGCCTGGTTGGGCTGGCAGCTTCGGGAAGAACTAGGGGATGTAGCCGGAAGAGCGTGGCACCATTCCTGGGGTGAGGCGATACGGCAGGAAGATTCCTTCTCCCGCTGGCTGGCTGAAATAAAGCCGGTCATCCCGCCGCACGCCACGTATTTCTTTTTAGACAATTATGAGGCGGGCAAAGAAATCGCAGCCCGCTACCATCTTTTCCCCCGGCGACATTTCCTGTTTCCACCCCAGATCACGCCCAGCCTGCTTTTTCATACCCTGCGACAGCACCAGGCGTCTTATCTTCTGGTGCGGGACGTCAAGCAACCCCCGGGCCCAGGTCTAGTCGCCGCCAAGCAAGCGGGGGTGGCAGAGCGGCTGCCCCTCCCCGGCCCCGGTCTGGTCTTCCGGGTGGACCCGACGCTCATCACCGGGGGCTTCTATGATTGACACCACCCTGCTCCTGGTGCGCCTGTTCCTGGGATTGGCCTCAGTGATGCTGGTGGGCTATCTCCTGACCGCCTGGCTGGCCCCGGATTTTACGCACCTGGAGCAGACCGCCGCCGGGTTCGGCTTGGGGGCTCTGATTGTCACCCTGTGGATGCTGGCCTTGAGCGCCCTGGGGCTCCCCTTTTCCTTGCCCCTCATCTTGGGACCGCCCACGGCCCTGGTGGCGGGATTGTGGTTTGGCAAGAAAGTATTTGGGAGAGGGAGCCAGGATTCCCAGACCCCTGCCCCTCTCTCCAAACCCTTCCCCCCAACCCCGTACGGGTTTTGGGACTTGATATTCATAAGCCTGCTTGGGGCCCTTTTCCTTTTCGTCACCTTACGGGCGGTGCTCTACCCCATGTGGGCCTGGGACTCCATCGCCACCTGGGGCTTCAAGGCCAAGGTACTATACTTGCGGGGGACCATTGACCTGAGTGGGTTCGAGGCCCACAACTACTACCCCAACCTGGTGTCCCTGCTCCTCACCTATTTGTATTTCTGGCTGGGCCAGGTAAACGATCATCTGGTCAAGCTGGTCTTTCCCTTGTGGGGCGGAGTCCTCCTGATGATGCTAGGCGGGATGCTCCGGCGCCTCGGCCTCAACCGCACCCAGGCCCTGGGCACGATCACCTTTTTTGCTGTGAATGGCATCACTTTCATTACGCACCTGCACATCGCCTACGCTGACCTGGCCCTGACCTATTTCACCCTGGGGGCCGCGGGCCTCATCTATCTCTGGCTCACCGGGACCGCCCCTCCCCGCACCCTGCCCCTGGCCGCCCTTTTTTTTGCCGGCATGACCTGGTGCAAATTCGAGGGGGCGCCCCTGGCCGGTACCATCCTTCTGGCTGCCGGCCTCACCCTCATCTGGCTGAGGCCGCCCCACCTGGCCCGCCGCCTCGGTTCCCTGGCCTGGCCTTTCCTTGGATTGTTTCTGGGTTACCTGCCCTGGCGACTTTTTATGGCCTCTCAGGGGATCGAGACCGGCTCCGACCATATCCTGGGGTTTTACCCTCAGCAACTGTTCCAGGCTGTCCCGGCGTTACTGATTGCCCTAATAAACCCCATGCTCTTCGGAATCCTGTGGCCGGCGGCGGCCCTGGCCCTGATTTTCTCCGGAAAAAAGATGGTCACTACACCCCGCCTTTTCTTAGCCCTCTTCCTGGCTGGCAATTTCCTGGCCATCCTGCTGGCTTACGCCGTGGCCCCTACTTCCCCCTCCGAGTTCCAGATGTACCTCCGGGCCACCCTGGACCGGTTGCTGCTCCACCTGACTCCTGTGGCCGCTTTGCTGATGGGTGAGGGGTTGAAAGATGTGGAGGGAGGGCCAGTGACCTGAGGCCCCTGCCCTCCCAACCCGGTTCAAAGTTCAAGGTTCAAGGTTAGATGTATAATGCGGTCCACCAAGCAAAATTGCTTCCCGTATGGTCAGAAGATTGCAAATTAACAGGGGCAGAGGGGACTTTCCGTCCCGTCTGCCCCTGATGAAAAGAAACTTATGGGATTGGGGGGTGGGGGGGTGGGGGTGTGGGGGAGGGGGCTAAGGGTCTGCGACCCTTAGCCCCCTCCCCCACTTCACCTCACGCCGCCAGTTTTTCCACCCTGACGGCGCAGGCTTTGAATTCAGGAATCTTGGCAGTCGGGTCGAAAGCCGGGTTGGTGAGCATGTTGGCCGCACTTTCGACGAAGTGAAAGGGGATGAAGACCACTCCCCGGTCCACGGTATTCTTGACTTTCGCCTTGATCTGGATGGAGCCCCGCCGAGAGCTCACCTGCACCCGCTCCCCGTCCTTGATCTTCATGCTTCTGGCGTCGGTGGGGTTGATCTCCATGTAGCCCTCTTCCTGTTCATGATGCAGGCTGGGAGAGATCCGGGTCATGGTACCGGTATGGTAGTGCACAAAGGAGCGGCCGGTGGTGAGCCACAGGGGATACTCCTGGTCCACCACCTCGGCCGGCGGCTTGAAGTCGATGGCTGCGAAAGCCCCCTTGCCCCGGGTGAAGCGGTCTTTGTGCAGGAATTGGGTGCCCGGGTGGTCTTCCGTGGGGCAGGGCCATTGCAGCCCTTTTTCGGCAAGCCGCTCGTAGGTTATACCCGCATAGCTCGGGGTTAGTTGGCGAATCTCCTGGAAAACTTCCTCCGGGGAGTTGTAATTCATAGGGTAACCCAGCCGGTTGGACAGGTCCTGGACAATCTCCCAGTCAGGCCGGGATTCGCCCTTGGGCGGGATGGCCTCCCGCACCAACAGCACCCGGCGCTCGGTATTGGAGAAAGTGCCGCTTTTCTCGGCAAAGGAGGTGCCGGGCAGGACGATGTGGGCCATCTTCGCCGTGGGGGTCAGGAAAATGTCCTGAACCATGAGAAGGTCCAGTTTTTTAAGGGCATTTTCCACATGGTGTATATCGGGGTCGCTGACCATGGGGTTTTCCCCCACCACATAGAGGGCCTTGAGTTTCCCTTCTTCCATGGCCGGCATCATGTCCGTAATGGTCATGCCCGGCTTTTTGGGGAGATCCTTCCCCCAGGCCTTGGAAAATTTTTCGTTGGCCACTTCGTCGGCCACCGGCTGGTAACCGGAAAAGACGTTGGGGAGTCCGCCCATATCGCAGGCGCCCTGCACGTTGTTCTGGCCCCGGAGGGGATTAACGCCGCCGCCCAAAACCCCGACGTTGCCGGTGAGCATGGCCAGGTTGGCCAGGGACTTAACGTTGTCCACCCCGGTGGTGTGCTGGGTGATGCCCATGCAGTAGACAATGGAGGCGGGCTTGGACTTGGCGTACATTTCTGCCATGGCCCGCAGGGTCTCCGGCGCAATGCCGGTAATCTCGGCGACTTTATCAGGGGGGTATTCTTCGAGTTTAGCGGCCAATTCCGCAAAACCCTCGGTGCGTTCGTCGATATATTCCTGGTCCTGCCAGCCTTCTTTCAAAATGATGTGCATCAGGCCATTGATCAGGGCCACGTCGGTGCCCAGGCGCTGCTGCACCGCCAGGTCGGCCAGTTCCGCCATCTGGATGTGCCGGGGATCGGCCACCATGAGCTTCGTCCCGCCGGCCTTGGCTCGAAAGATCCACTTGGCGGCAATGGGGTGGTTTTCCGTGGTGTTGGACCCGATGATAAAGATGCACTGGGCTTCGGTCGATCTCCGGCAGGGAGTTGGTCATTGCTCCAGAACCAAAGGCCGCGGCCAGACCGACCACGGTGGAACTGTGTCAGAGCCGGGCGCAGTGGTCGATGTTATTGGTGCCGATGGCCGCCCGGGAAAACTTGTTCAACAAAAAGTTCTCTTCGTTGGTGACCTTGGCGGAGGCCAGGATCCGCCACGGCGTCGGGGCCGTGGGTGTCGATGACTTTTTTCAGCCCCTGAGCTGCGGCGTCCAGGGCCTCATCCCAACTGGCCACCTTCAGTTTGCCATCTTGGCGCAGAAGAGGTTTGGTCAGCCGGCGTTCGCTTTCGATGAACTCGTGAATATTCCAGCCCTTGATGCAGAGGCTGCCTTCACTCACCGGATGAGTTTTCACCGGCAGGGTGCCCACCACTTCGTCGTCCAGCACCTCCAGTAGCATGCCGCAACCGCAACCGCAGTAGGAACAGGTAGTATATACGGTGCGAAAATCCATGGATTGCTCCTAACCTGTTTTATTAATTGACAAATATATCATTCTGATTCATCAATTGTTCATATTATCACAAATCCTAGCCTAGTCAAGGCGAAAAGCAGAAAGGGCTGCCGTCATCAAACGCTTCTACCGGCTTAAGCAATAAGCTCAGGTTTTCTGCCGGAATATGAAAAATAAGGGGGCAAGAAAAAAGGTGGGCCGGGCCCACCCCTGGGAATGTTTGTGTCCTGAATGAGACTCAAATCCGGAAAAAGGCGGTGCGTGAGGCACCGCCATTGGTTGATATCTGGAAGAAGGTCGCCCTTTACTCTTCGGGAGCTTCCTCCTCCTGCTCGCCTTTTTCGGCCTCCTCGAGTTCCTCGACCTCTTCCTCCGGGGCAACCTCGACTATCTCTTCGACTTTGGCGGCCATGGCGGACACGATCACTTCATCCGGATTGGTCAGAATTTCCACTTTGCCTGGTAAACTGATATCCCGGATATGGATGCTGTCGCCCGGTTCAGCCAGACCGGAGATATCCACCACG
Source organism: uncultured delta proteobacterium (assembly GCA_963709285.1). Taxonomy (GTDB): domain Bacteria; phylum Desulfobacterota; class Desulfobaccia; order Desulfobaccales; family 0-14-0-80-60-11; genus JBGSLA01. The sequence continues at coordinate 219,260 of CAVPVR010000003.1, forward strand.
AGGCGCTCCGGCAGATCCTGGGGCAAACACTCCACCTCCAGCTCAGTCAAGCTGGTGACGATCACGGCGTTGAATTCTTTCACCGCCGGCGCGGTGCCGCTCAACTCGATGGCGACCCTGGCGTGGGTCTTTTCCGTCAGCGACAGGGCCTGGAAGTCCAGGTGCAAAAGCTGGTTTTTAATGGGATGGCTCTGCTTCTCCCGCACCAGCGTGGGATATTCCTTCCCATCCAGGCTGATGGTCACCAGGCTGGAGGAGGTTAGGCGGGACAACGTTAGTGAGGTTTCGTGGGCGTCCAGCATGATAGGGGTGGAATCAATACGGTGGCCGTAAAGCACCGCGGGAAGTTTCCCCGCCCGGCGCAGAGCGCCAACCTGTTTGCCAAGCACAGTGCGTTTGGTAGCTTTCAGAACAACTTTTTCCAAGATGCAGTAACTCCTTGAGGTTTTTTTTCAGAGAATAACATAACCTGGCCGTGCACCCTCTTTCGGGTCCGCCTCAGGCAGGTAGGCTAACCAGGGGGTGAAGGATTAGCAGCCGCCACGACACAGCCAGCCAGGCTTACCGCTGCTTCCTTCCGGACCTGACGGGGTTCACCAGCGTCTGTTGCGTGGGAGCCAATCCGCCCTCCTGGCCGCTGTCCCTGACTGCGCCGCAACCCTCAGTGAGGGAGTTCAACCCCGCGTAAGCGGTTTTCGGGCTACAGGGCACCGCTAGCTCCCCGTCTAGCACGACCAGGTTTGGTGCTGTGTCAGTTATCCACCAACTCTCCCAGCTCTTTGCCGACCTTGAAGAAGGGGAGCTTTTTCCCCCCTACTTCAATGATGTCCCCGGTCTTGGGGTTCCTCCCCTTGTAGCCGTTGTAAAACTTGACCTTGAAGCTGCCGAAGCCCCGGATCTCAATGCGCTCGTTTTTAACCAAGGCCTCTGCCATGTTCTCAAAGATGGCGTTCACCACCATTTCCGCTTTTTTTAAGGTGAGGTTTTCCTCTTTGGCCAGGGCTTCGATGAGCTGGGATTTGTTCATAGAGCGCTTCTCCTCTTGGGGAATCAGCCAGGCGCCGCCGGTTTGGGAGCCCAGCCAGGTATGGGCTAATTATCTGAATAATATACAAAAACAGATTGGTGGTAAAGAAAAAAAATGGCAAGCCGGAAAAAGAAGGGAATTGGGGGGTTCAGGCCCGCCATAGCCAAACTGGATCATTTGTTCGCCTCGGTTTTCGCATCCCCCAATATAGCCGCCAAAACATTATGCTACCGGGTAAGTCCCCAGGCGCCGACTGGTAGCCTTGAAAATTTCGCAGTTTTAGGTTATCTAGTCAAATCGGGGGATGGGATTATCTAGGAATTTGAGCCTCAGGTTAGGCTGAGTCGGGGGAGAAGTAAACGCAGCAGCAACGATGGATTTCGGGAAAATTAAGAAAAGAAATTATTTTCTTCTGACAAATTTTTTAACCACCATCGAGTCTTCTGCCACCCCATCTGATAGCCCAGCCTTTATTCAGCTTTGGCACAGAGAGTTATCAGGGAGAAAGCCCTGAAAAGTGTAAAATATGCCCCGCCCTGGGGAAGACCGTGCGGATGGCCGCCAGGATGCATTGGAGCGGTTTTTCTCACCGCTTTGATGTTTGCTTCGTCCTTTTCCCTGGCCGGTGAGGTTCCCAGCCGGCTGGCCGCCGGGGAAATCATCTCCTTTTCTGAAAATCTGCCAGGGTCAAACGCCAAACGGGGCGAGGTTCGAGGTGTGGTTGACGCTCCTCCCGAAATGGTTTGGCAGGTAATCTCTGATGTCAATCATTTCGAGGAATTCATGCCCCGAATTCTCAACAGCCAGGTGGTGACGCCGGAAAAGGTTCAAGAAATTCTGCAAAAAAAACCCACCAAGGCCCAAGAAGTAGGGGAAATTCTAGGTCCCACGCCACCGGATCCGGCTCTCTTTCGAGTTCCCGGCCAGAGGTACGTGGAGTATAACTATGGCCATGTGGATTTGCCCTGGCCGCTGGGCGACCGCTGGTACATCCTCAAAATGCTGCGGGACGAATCTCAAGCCGCCAAAAACCAGTATACCGCTTCCTGGTCCCTGGTAATCGGCAATCTCCAGGAAAATCGCGGCGAGTGCCGCTTGGCACCGTTCGGTGAACAGAAAACCCTGCTTATTTATAGGCTGACCACTGATCCAGGCGGCTTTGTCCCACCATTTGTGGTAAAGCGGGGTACTTACATAACCTTACCCAAAATTATAACCTCGGTCAGAAAACGGGTGGCCCAACTCGCCTTGAGACGATGAAATCTTCATACTCCACTACACGATCGGAACGACTACTATGCCGGAAGCTGCTATTCAGGTACAGGAAAATCACCTCTGCGTCATCTCGGATCTGCATCTGGGAAACCCAATTTTTCGCAAGAATAACAGTCTGAGAAATTTTTTAAGATATCTCTCCAAGAATGGCACCAGTCTCTGTATTAACGGCGACGGCATGGACCTTTTGCAATTTTCCATCCCGAAGTTTGCCAAGGATATCCTGTCAACCTTCAAAACTTTACAGGACTTTTTTCACAGCGGGACCAATGAAATCTATTATGTTCTGGGCAACCACGATATCTTTATGAAGACCTTTCTGGAGGAATCAGGCATTTTTCCAGTGGTTTCTTCTTTGGAAGTCTTTTCTGGAGACAAACGGATTCATATCGAGCACGGCCATCTGTATGATTATGTTTTCCAAAATTATCAAAAAATATATATCAAAGTGGCTGGTTTCTTTGGAAAACTCGTGAGAATCAGTCCGGAACTGTTTCATGCCTATTTTAAAATTGAACAGCTCCTGGAATGGTTGGTTTTCGGGTTGAAAAACAAGAAATTTCAGGGATTGGCCGGTTCATCGCTGGACAGCCCCAAACATCTGCAGGTGGCCCGGGAAATTCTGTCCCGGGGCTTCGATATCGTCATCTTCGGCCATAGTCACCGCCACGGCCTGCACGTCCTGGAGGACGGCAAAATTTACGCTAACGCCGGAGCCTGGACCTCCCACCGCAGCCACTTTCTGGAAATACTGAACGGTTCTATCAGCCTGAAGGAATGGCGCTGAGACTCAATCTTTAACCGGAGCTTGGTTCCGGTCCCCTATTCACCTTACCCCTGTTTTCACCTCACCCTGGCGCCGGGATGGCGTCATCTCCCCTGAGAAGAGGCGTTTCTTCCGCTCAAGCTCTTCAGGGATGAGGTATAATGCCAAAAAACCCCGGCATGGTCTGGACTTTGTCGGCGGACGTGTCGGTTCAAGCTGGTGGGAGATGCGTCTCTCAGAGACTACCCAGGAAATCCTTTTTCTCTTTTTTTGCCTCCTGATAGGTTGCCTGGCCGCTGGTGGGGCCCTGGCTTTCCGGGCCTTGATCGAGGTGGGCCAGTGGCTTTTCTGGCCTCCAGGCGTGCATTTCCTGGAAAAGGTGCTGCACGCCCCCTGGTGGTGGAAACTTCTCCTGCCCACCCTGGCCGGCTTGGCCATCGGTCCGGTCATCGTTTATTTGGCCCCCCAAGTTAGGGGCCCTGGAGTTCCCGAGGTCATCGAAGCCGCGGCTCTGCGGGATGGCTATATCGCCCCCCGGATCACCTTGCTGAAGCCCTTGTGCACCGGGCTGATTATCAGCGCCGGAGGCTCGGTGGGACGGGAAGGTCCGGTGGTGCACATCGGCTCGGCCCTGGGTTCCACCCTGGCCCAAGTGTTCCGTCTCAAGCCGGAACAGACCAGAATTTGCCTGGCTTGCGGGGCCGCCGCGGGGATTGCCGCCACCTTTAATGCTCCTTTTGCCGGAACCATGTTCGCCGTGGAGATCATCCTGGCTGATCTCCAGATCGCCTATCTGAGCCATATCGTCCTGGCCGCGGTGGTCGCCACGGTCATCTCCCGGCAGTTTTTAGGCGATTTCCCCACGGTGGCCGTGCCTCATTTCGCCTTTGACCATCCTGGTGAACTGCTCCTGCACCTCATCCTGGGGGTCATGGCCGGTCTAGTGGCTCTCCTGTTTATCCGGGGGATCTTTGCCACTGACACCCTGGTGAGCAAACTTCCCGGACCGGCCTGGTTAAAGCCTGCGGGCGGCGGCTTCCTGCTGGGCTTACTGGGACTCGTCTCTCCCTATGTCCTGGGGGTGGGCTATGATTCCATTAACCTGATGTTGGCCGGGGAAATTGCCCTGAAGCTCAGCCTGGTGATTCTAGGGATCAAGTTACTGGCCACCATGGTCTGTTTGGGGTCCGGGATGAGTGGCGGAATTTTTGCCCCGTCTCTGGTGGTGGGCGCCACTCTGGGGACCATCCTGGCCCTGACCACCAACATGCTGGCGCCACAACTCGCCTTGCACCCGGCGGACTATGTGCTGGTGGGCATGGGCGCCGTGGTCAGCGGCGCCACCCTGGCCCCCATCACCGCCATTCTGACCATCTTTGAGTTGACCAATACCTACCGCATTATCGTCCCCGCCATGGTGGCCTGCATCTCCAGCATGCTGGTGGTCCGGTATTTATACGGCTATTCCGTCTATGAAACCAAAATGCTCCGTAAGGGAGTCAATATTGTCCGGGGCCATGAGGTGAATATTTTGCGTTCCCTGAAAGTAGAAGATCATCTGAGGACCGACATGGAAGTGCTCCACGAAAACACCCCCTTACACGAGATTCTCAGCCGGGCCGAGGCCAGCCATTATCCTTTTTTCGTGATGCTCAATGACCAGGAGGAACTGGTAGGGGTGTTGTCACTCTGGGACCTGCGCTATGCCTTGCCCTATGCCGAAGAATTGGGACACCTGGTGGTGGCTTCTGAACTGATGACCAAGGAAGTGGTGACGGTTTTCCCCTACGATAATTTTGAGACCGCGCTCAGCAAACTGGAGGGTCAAAATATTTCCTATCTTCCCGTGGTCTTGCCCTGGGCGCCTCGGAAAGTGGCCGGCATTCTGCGCCTCGAAGATGTGTTGGCGGCTTATAATCAGAAGATTCTCAAGGAAAGTATGTTGCGGAGACCCTGGCAGCCCCTCAAGCTGCCTTTCTGGCGTAAATAGGACGAAACCGGCGGGGAAGAGCGCCTCTCACCCTGCTATTTGCCTGCCAGACGCCAAAGATCCAGAAGACTTAACACCGCCACAATTCGCTTGGCTTCATCCACCACCGGGATTTCTTTGATATTGCTGTGAATCATCCGGTCCAGAACCCGGTCGAGGTCCTCTTCTTTCCGGGCGTACACCACATTTTTGTCCATCAAATCAATGACGTTGGCCGAGGTCAGGCGGGTCAACAGTGAACGTACATGGAACAAAGGCTTGTGGCGGGCCGCGGTCAGGTGTCGGATCAGCACTCCCAAGGATACGGTGCCCAAGAGCCGCTCTTCGGCGTCCACCACATAAATGCCCCGCACTTGGCGCTGATCCTTAATCTTGTCAGCGACTTCTTCCAAGGTGCACTCCCCCCCCACCACCAGGTAGGGTAAGCCGGCCAACTGGGAGAGAGCCTCACTGACCTTCATACACTTCCCCCTCCATGGCGGTCTCGCCCGCTTGCACCAGCGCATATTTGACCAGCGGCGGGGCGATGAGTTCATTCAGAATGACCGAGCCGATGACCGCGTTCACCAGGAGGCTGGCCACCGGAGTGGGAAAAATTTCCTGGGCGATGAGGACCAATCCCACGGTGACCCCGGCCTTGGGCAACAGTCCCAGACCCAGATAGCGTTTCACGGTTTCGGGAGCCTGGGAAGCCGCCGCCCCCACCCAGGCGCCCAATTGCTTGCCGCCCATGCGACTGACCATAATGACTGGAATGAGGAACCCCGCCGACCAAAAGGCCTGCACCTCCAGATGCGCCCCGGCCAGACAGAAAAACAAGCCGAACAACGACTCTTCGATCTGCTCCACCACCAGAAAAAAGTCGTGGTGGCGGCGTTCCCAATTGACCACGAAAAACCCCAACACCATATTGGCCAGGAGCGCCGACAGATGCAAGAGCTTGGCCACCCCGCAGATCACGAAGATGGTCCCCAGGATGACCATCAACAGGGCTTCCCGCCGGCGAATCATCCGGCCCATGAGCTTCAGGTAACCACCCGCCAGGACCCCTAAGAGCACCGAAAAAGTAATTTCCAGCAAAGGCCATCCCGCCGTGATTATCCAGGATGTGGATGCACCAATGGGGTTCACCAACACCTGGGCCAGGGTCGCGGCCAGGGCGTAAATAATAATGGCCAGGCCGTCGTCCAGGGCAATCACTCCCAGGAGGGTCGTGGTAAAAGGGCCACTGGCCCGAAGTTCGCTGATAATGGCCAAAACCGCGCCCGGCGCCGTGGCTAGCGAAATGGCCCCGATAATCAGGGCCATGGGGAGATGGGTCCCCAGAAAAGTGTATTCCGGACCGTGCAACCTGGTCAACCAGTGCAGGGTGGGCAGGAGCACCAGCACCGTCACCAGAAAGGCCCCCACCCCCTGGCTGACCGTGATCCACAGGATGCTTTTCCCCAACCGCTGCAGGCGCTCATAGACCAGGCTGCCGCCGATGGAGTAGGCGATGACGCCCAGGGCGATGTCGGTGAGGATGGCAAAGTCCTTGACGATCACCTGTTTGGCGAAAAGGCCGGTCAGCGAGGGGCTGACCAGCATGCCGGCCACCAGATAGCCGCTGACCCGGGGCAATTGCAGGGCATTGGCCGCGCGGCCCCCCCACCATCCGAGAAGCAGCAGCAGTCCCACCGCAATCAGGGGTTGGGTGATCATGAAAAAGCCTTTTGCCCCCTATCCAGCCACAATTCCAGGAGATCCAGGATGTCCAGATCGGCCACCACTCGCCCCTCATGGTCCAGAACGGGCATGTGCGTGACATTGCTCTCCATCATTCTGCTGACCGCAGCCGCCAGAGTCTCATCCGCCAAACAGGACGGCAGGTCCAGAGACATGACCTGTTCGGCTTTCTCGGAGGTGAAGAGTTCCGCGATGCGCTCGGATACCACCACCGCGTTGCCCAGCCTATCATCCAAAAAGAAGCGAAAAATGATGTCTTTGAGATGGTTGAGCGTAATGGCGCCCAGGAGTCTGCCGTCGGTATCCACCACATAGACAATGCGCCGCCGGTGCCCCTTGACCATGACCCGCACCACCTCGGTCAGGCAGGCCCTTGCCGCCACCAGGGGCAGTTCAGCTTTGCAGGCCAAAGAGTCCAGGAACTCTCTAATGGTTGTTCGGTGCATGACTTGTCCCTTCTCAACCCAACTAGGAAGATTTCTTTGAGGTGAAGTGGGTTTCTCTTGGGATATCTATCTTGCCCTGGCGTCTGGCCGGCACTGCCAATGGCGCCGCACTGAGCCCCGGTTGGTTGGCCGGCGTTATTCTGAGTTATGAAGGGAAATAAAGAAGTTGACTTACATTTTAACCGAATGTTCGGTTAAAAGACAGGGGATTCACCCTGCCTTAATGCTAGTGACTTTTCGGATTCCCGGGGCGCGCTTAGCCCACCTGCCGCACATTAGGCTTGACAGAAAGACCGGCTGAACATTAAGTTATATGGTGAATTATTAGTTAATGCCTGCTTATCCCCGCAAACCGGATAACTATCTTGTTTGCAGGACTTCAGAAAATCTCGAATTCACGGAAAAGGAGAGGGACATGAAGGTATTGATCGCGTACGACAGCAGGACGGGCCATACGGAAAAAATGGCTCACTACATGGCGGAAGGCGTCCGTTTTTCCGGACATGAAGTGGTGAACAAGAAAGTCACCGATATCAAAAATGAAAAAGAGCTGCAGGGGTTCGACGGCTTTATTTTCGGCTGCCCCACCTACCACCGGGACATGACCCAGACCATGAAAACCTTCCTGTTTTTAGCTCAAAAGGCCAACCTGAATGGCAAGGTGGGGGGGGCTTTCGGTTCCTATACCCACAGCGGCGACGCCCCTAAATATATTTACGACACCATGCAATATGTCTTCCACATGAACATGACTGACATGGGGTCTTTCAACCTGAAGGAAGGGATGATGGACAAGCCCGAAGGCATGAAGGCCTGTCAGGATTACGGCAAATGTGTGGGGGAGAAGCTGAGCCCCGCCTAAACTACGGTCAGATTTAGGTCCAGGAAAGCCGCAAATCAGAACTCCACATCTCGGGGAAAACGGTTTGCCTGGCCCCGGTAGGACTTGAATAACCGACTCACCAACAGGGGAGGCAAATCCAGGCCTCCCCAGTCTTTTTTAATCTTGCCTCGATCGATAACGTCACCACACATCTTTTCCGCCAGCAACCTTACCTAGCAAATGTTCCTCAGGCAAGGAAAGCGGGGATAGCAAGACAGAGCCATGCTTGACTTAGCCTTGGATTATTCAATACTCTGGGAGCTTCTCAACAGCTCTCTCTTCGCCGGCCCAGAAAGCCTAAGCGCCTGGCGTGCCTCCTCACTAACTCTTGTACAAGAATTTTTCTTTAGGAAAAACAAATTGCTTTCCCGTTAATAGGGACCAAGGGCATCTGGAAAACTGTAAAGTTTTTAAAGTGTATCTTTACATAAGTGTAAAATTTACACTTTCAGGCACACCCAAACCTGCAGAGAACCCGAAATTGTTACCTCGGCCATCTGGTGACCAGTGTCGCTATCCAGAGGGGGTAGTCAGATCATACTCGGTAAGCAACCGGTATAGGGTGGGGCGGGAGATACCGAGCAGGCGGGCGGCCTTGGCCTTGTTTCCAGCCGTCCGGGATAACGCTTCCCTGAGCGCCTGGGCGTTAAGAGCTTTCTTGTCCTGATAGGGAACCAAATCGGCTGCAACTTCCCTGATGTCGGCCGGCAGGTCCTCCGGAGTGATGGTGTATCCTTTACATTGAACAAAAGCATGTTCCAGGACATGCTTCAATTCTCGCACATTTCCCGGCCAGGCATAATTTCTGAAAATCTCCAGCACTCTGGGCAAGAGCCCTTCCACATGCTTATCATACGCCTTGTTGAAAAAATGTCGGAAATGTTCCGCCAACAGGGGCAGATCATCAAGCCTTTCCCTGAGTGGGGGGAGGTTTACTTCGAATACTTTCAAGCGAAAATAGAGATCCTCCCGAAAGAGTCCTTGCTTGACTATCTTGCGCAGGTTGCGATTGGTGGCGGCAATAATGCGCACATCTGCTTGGCGGGTGCTGGACTCTCCCACCCGCTCATACCTTTTTTCTTCGATAAAACGCAGGAGCTTGGCCTGGGTTTTCAGCGTAATGTCCCCGATTTCATCAAGAAAGATGGTACCTCCTTGAGCCGTTTGAAAACGGCCCACCACATCCTTGTGGGCTCCGGTAAACGCCCCCTTAACATGCCCAAAAAGTTCACTTTCTAAGAGTGTCTCGGCCAGGGCCGTGCAATTCACCTTTACCAGAGGCTTGTCCGCTCGAGGGCCGCCATAATGTAAGGCGGAGACCGCCAGTTCCTTGCCGGTGCCGGTTTCGCCGCTAATCAACACCGTGGTATCGGTGGGCAGCAGATCATCTAAAAGTCGATAAACCCTCTGCATGGGTAAGCTCTTGCCAATGATCTGGTACGGACGATAACGATCACTCAGGTCTTCGGCAATGGGGGCCTCCCTGGTAAGATCCCGAATAACCAGCACCACCCCGATGCGTTTGTCTTCGTGATCCTTGAGTGGAGCCCGGGTTACGGAAACCACTTGGTGGGGCCGCCCGGGTCTCCGACATTCCTGAAAAAATTCATTGAATTGATCTCCGTTGTTCTCTAATTCCGTCAGGTAATCACAGCATTTATTCGAGCACTCTTTCATTACCTGCAAGAAATTTTGCCCCAAGATTTCTTGAGGATCTAACCCACAAATATTACGTGCGGCCTCATTGACGGCCAGAATCTTGAGATTTAAATCCAGGGTAATAACGGCATCTTTAACACTTTGAAAAATAGCCTCCAGGTGATGATGATAGCGCTTATGCTCTGCGGCTCTCAGATGTTCCAGGTTTTCCAGGAGGCGAGCGTTATTGATCGCGACAGCCGCCTGGGACGCGAGAGCCAAGACCAGATCTTCCCGGTGGGCTGGAAAGGAGATGATTTGTCCTCGTTCATCCTGGGCGTTAATTAATTGCAGAACCCCAACAATCTCTTTCTTCTGATCCTTGAGGGGTACCACTAAAAGAGATTGGGTTTGGTAATCATTACGAACATCAAAAGAAGTATCGAATTTGTAGGGTAGGTCAGTGGAGAGATCATAGACGTTGGGGATATTAAGTGTCTTTCCCGTAAGTGCCACATAACCGGCAATACTGGACTTATCAATATTTATTTCATATGGTTTAAATAAAAGGTAATCTCTTCCTTTTATCCGTTTCAAAGTATCGTTTTGTGCTACCTCAAAGTGGAGACTATCGTCAACACGTAAATACAGGCTGCCGCCATCAGCATTGATGATAGTACGCAATTCGAAGACAATCTTCTCCAGAAGCTTCTTGAGATTGGTCTCGCTAGAAAGTGATATAGCTATATTTATTAATCTCTTAGTTATAGATTTTCTGTCCATGACACAATCCTAAAATATATATATATTTCTCATGTAGATGAGTTATCCTTTATTTACACCAAACTAATCTTGACTAGGTATTATTAAAGAGAAAAGGAATTACTCCATAGTCTTATATACACTTGATCAATAGTCTTATATACACTTGATCAATTCAAATCTGATGAACCATTTTTTTCGTTCAAGAAGATAATATTTTTACCAATGTATCATTCATCTTTAAGAATATCAATATCCTTGGAGGAAGCCAGGTCAAGCCCGAGAATAAATTCCTGGCAAAGCACATGTTTTGGAACAGTTCTTGCTAAGATACAAGGTACCAGAAAAAGGATCATGGTAAGAGTGGTGCCGGAAAAAGAGTTCTCACCCTGCAATTCGGGACAAGCGCAGCCTGGCTGGCGCATAAATTCGGGATGATCGGTCATTCTGAACATGAAACCAAAGGAGTAAGACTTGAATCTCTCTTGGAAATTCCCAACGAGGACCGGCAGGACAAACATGGAGCAGGAATATGGGCATCCGCATCCTGATTGCTGATGATCACCAGATTTTGCGCCAGGGCCTCAGGAACCTCCTGAAAAAGGAGCCTGACATGGAGGTGGTGGCCGAGGCGGAGGACGGGCGCAACACTGTGACCCTGGCAAGGGAGTTTGCTCCCCAGGTGATCATCATGGACGTTAAAATGCCGGACTTAAACGGCATCGAAGCCGCCCGCCAGATCTTCTCCGAGTTACCGCAGGTGAAGATTGTAGCTCTCTCCATGTACGCCGACCGTCGCTTCGTCATGAACATGCTCAAGGCAGGAGCTCACGCCTATCTTCTCAAAGACTGCGCCTTTGAAGAACTGGCCCAGGCCATCCGCCTGGTCATGGACAACAAGACGTATCTGAGCCCAGGGGTGACCGAGATTTTCGTCAAAGAATATGTTAATGGCAGCTCTGGTCCTGTTCAGACCGCCTTTTCCGTGCTCACCGCCCGGGAACGGGAGGTGCTGCAGCTCTTGGCCGAGGGCAAACGCACGAGTCAAATTGCCGAACTCCTCTTCATCGGTGTCAAGACAGTTGAGACCCACCGGTGGCAAATCATGAACAAACTGGGCATCAGGAACCTCGCTGAACTTACCAAGTACGCCATCCGGGAAGGTCTTACCCCCCTGGAACTCTGATTCCTCAACTTCTCTTATCCAGATGTTTCAGACTGTGGTCCCGGCCTAACCCTTATTCCTCAATCCTAAAAAAAGCCGGGCCTTGCGGGCCCGGCCTTGTTTTTATCCAGAGGGCTTTTGCCCTAATGGCCGCAGCTGCCTCCACCACCGTGAGAGGAGCAGGAGCATCCCTCCTGGGTTTGGGTGGGCGAGTTGCTGATCCCCACGAGTTTGACCGAGAATTCCAGGTCCCTCCCGGCCAGGGGATGATTGAAATCCACCGTAAAGTTTTCGGTTTCCAGGGCCAAAATCTTCCCCGGGACGGGTCCCTGGGGGGATTTAAACCACAACTCCTGCCCTACCTCCACCTCTTTGTCGCCCAGCATATCCCGAGGGAAGTCCTTCTTCAGCTCCTCCCGCACGGGTCCATAGGCCTCTGGGGACTTGAGGAGGAACTTTTTTTCCTCGTTTAACGCCATGCCGGTGACTGCCTGATCAAAACCGGGTATGACCTGGCCGCTCCCTACCTGGAACTCCAGGGGTTGCCGACCTTCCGAACTGTCAAAGGTAGTACCGTCTTCCAGTTTGCCGGTGTAATGCACCTGCGCAAACTGCCCTGTCTGAACTTTTTCCATCATGCCTCCTTGAAATTGTTTTCACCTCCCCCCGGCCAAGGGGGCGAGCGTGTCAGGAAATGACCTCAACTGACCGCTTGTCTGAGACCCAATCCGGGGCATGCACCACAGGGGATTGTCAAACAAGCGCAGCCATCCCCACTGCGCCAGGTACCAGGCCAAGATCCTGCTTGAGAGGCATCTCTGACGAGGTGCGCGCTTCCCTTAACGGCAAAGCCTTCACCTCGATGACGTGGTTGCCTGAGGTAAAAATTTATCGGTAATTATATCATATTATCATTTGGTGAAAAGGTGGGGATCGCGACAGGCTCAATCCCCACCTGTGGCTGGGCGCTCTTCAGGATGCGGGCCCGTCATCCCCTTCCCCGGTTTCCCCGGCCCCCTCGGCCAGGCGGGTGCGCACGTACCAGTCGATCTGGCGGCAAATGCCCTTAATGACCTGGGTTTCCCGGGCCCGCAAGCCGTGGCGGCTGAACAGGCGACGCACGTTGAGCATCCAGTGCTCCGGGTTCTGGTGGCTGATGAAGTCGATCTTCACCAGGGTCTCCTGGAGCATGGCGTACATGGTTTCCAGTTCCCGGGTGTTGGCCAGGCGGGGCTCATAGCGGGGCGTGTCGGTGCGGGCCACCAGGAGTTCATAGGCCAGGACCATGACCGCCTGGGCCAGGTTGAGGGAAGCGCACTCGCCGGTGGGAATGGTGACCAGGGCCTGGCAGAAGGGCAGTTCCTGGTTGGTGAGGCCGAAGTTTTCCGGCCCGAAGAGCAGGGCAATGTCATTGCGGTGGGAGAGCTCAATGAGGCGGGCGGCCATCTCCCGGGGGCTCTGAAGTTCCTTGCGGATGCCCCCCAGGCGAGCGGTGGTCCCCACCACATACTGGAAAGGCCCCAGGGTTTCGGCCAGATCGTGGTGGACTACCATGCTTTCCAGGAGGTGGGCGGCGGCCGGGGTGGCCATGGCGTGCAGGCGCTCCTGGTCCAGGGAGACGGGCTCCACCAGATGCAGGCGGCTGAGCCCCATATTACAGGCGACCCGGGCCACCGCGCCGATGTTCTCCGGGATCTGGGGACGGAAAAGCACGATGGCGACATTCTCGAGTTTAACCCGTCCCTGTAATTTTCTTTTCCTCTGCGGTTTTCGGGTCATGAGGCCCCCAGGCCAAATAGTGAGCTGACGCCCAAACGTCGCCCGCTCAGGTGGCCAAGCTGATACTTGCTCCCTGTTGTCATCATAATTAATTTATCCATAACAACACAAGCACAGGGAAAAACGTAGGCGTATCGCGTTCTTTTTGATATTGGCCCTGTGCCTGGCGGGATGGCGGCGGGAGGCATTAATCCTGACCCTCCAATTGCTGGACTCAAAAGATCCCTGCGGAGACGTCTTTGACGGTTGCCGAGTTTTCTCTAGGGCTGATATAGTGAACCGGAAAATAGCAAGAAGCTCATCTCTGTGGTTTTTCGTGAGGGGATTGAAGAACCATGCATATTGACAGCTATGATTTCGGGCATATCGTGGTCGATGGGATTTCCTACCGGCAAGACCTCCTCATCTGGCCCGGGAACGTCAAGGCCGATTGGTGGCGCCGAGAAGGCCACCTCCTGCAGGTGGACGACCTGGCCGAAGCCCTGGCCGCCAGCCCCGAAGTCTTGGTGGTGGGTATGGGTCAACCCGGCCGGATGCAGGTGGACCGGACCTTGGCCGCCTACCTGAAAGATAAAGGCATTGACCTGGTGGCCGTCCCCACCAAGGAGGCCTGCCGGGTCATCAACTCCCTGGCCGGGAAACGCCGCCTGGCCGCCGCCTTGCATCTGACGTGTTGAGGGAGAGTTATAAAGGGGAAGGCTGGTGAAGCAAACTTCCCCCTGGGGCACGGCAAGCCGTGCCCCTACAATGCCCTCCCCGCCTCCCGCACGTCCCAGGAGAAGCCTAAATGCATGAGTTCCAGGTCATCGACAGTCATTTACACTGCGGCTGTCAGCATGTTTCCTGGCCGTGGCAGGACCTCCGACGGCTCCTGGTGGGAGCGGGCATCCAGGGTGCCGGCCTCATCCCGCCAGTGGAGGATATTTACGACCGCTATGATCCCAGTTTCACGGATGCCCCAGAATGGCAGGCCTGCCGCCGCCGGGCGCACCAGTACTTACTCGACCTCAACGACCCGGACATCATCATTTACCGGTACTTTTTCGTGTGGAACGATTTCGCCTGGGAGGACCTGGGGGAAGATTATGTGGCCGTCAAATGGCACCGCCACGGCAATGAGCCGCAGTATCAATACGAGGCGCCCCGCTGCCGGGAATTCCTGGAAGCCGTGCAGGCCAGGGGGTTGCCTATTCTCCTGGAAGAAACTCTGAACAACACGCTGTTTTTCTTAGAAAAGCTGGTCCCGGAAGGTGTAGCCGTCATTATTCCCCACCTGGGGGGTCTGAACGGCGGCTACCGGGCCCTGGACCGGGCCGGAGTGTGGGGGCTTCCCCAGGTATATGCCGACACCGCGCTGGCCACGACCCGAGAAATCGACGATTACTTGAGCCGGTACGGCCACGCCCGGCTCATGTTCGGCAGCGACTACCCTTTCAGCTACCCGGCTTATGAACTGGAAAAAGTCCTCCGCCTCAACCTGACCAAGGAGCAAGCCCAGGCCGTCCTGGGTGACAATTTTCGCCGCCTCTGCCGTCTGGACCACCCTGGTAGTAACCTCCATCAGGAAAGCCGCTAGGGTTATTGAAAGAATGGAGGAAACTGCCTATGACTAAGGACCCAAAAACAGGAACAGGCGAGGTGCGCATCCTGGCTCTGGACGTGGGACGGAAGCGTATCGGCATAGCAGTGAGCGATCCCCTGGGAATCACCGCCCAGGGCCTGGAGGTCCTGGAACGGAAAAATTGGGACAAGGACCTGGCCCGGCTTCAGGAGATAGCCCGTCCTTACGAGGTCCAGGAGATCCTGGTGGGACTCCCCCGGCATATGGACGGCCGCCTGGGGGAGCAGGCCGAAGAAATCCTGGCCCTGGCCCGGGCCCTGGGAGAAGCCCTGGGGGCCAAAGTCGCCACCTGGGATGAACGCCTCTCCACGGTGGAGGCCGAACGGCTTCTCATTGCGGCTGACCTGAGCCGCACCCGGCGACGCCGAGTGGTGGACCAGGTGGCCGCCACCCTCATTCTCCAGGCCTACCTGGACAGCCACCAAAGGAGTAATAAGGAATTATGAAAAAACTTCTGGCTCTGGTCTGTGTCTGTGTCTGGCTGGCAGGTGGCAGCTGTGCCGCGGGAAAAAGCGGAACCCCCCGGAGCGCAGGGGAAAACCAAGATCAGCAGATTTACGATCTTTACCGGCAGTACATGGAGGCTGTGAACCAGCAGCGGGAGCAGGCCGGCCTCCCTCCCCTGACGGTGCGGTCCTCTGAGGAATTTCGGCGATCCCCCGGCACGGACTAAGGTCTGGTCCCCAGAGCCATCCTCCCCAACCTGAGGGCAAGCTTGCGCCCTTGCCATTGCACAATCACACCAGAGAAAACACCCATCTTCCCTATTTAGTCCATAAAGTAAGGCATAAGGGGAAACGTATTCCCATTCTGTCCTCTTCCTGGTTGTAGAATAATCCCGCAATCAGTCCCTCTAAAGCCGTCTCAATTGTTCAAAATATTTAATTGTGAAACTTTTCTTTTATATTTTTTTTCTTGACAATTCCCTAAGAACAACTTTATTTTAACTGTCAGTGGGAAAAAGTGGGATTAAGTGGTAAATGATGGTAGCAACTGGGGCTGGAATCCATGTTCAAAGGCAGTTCCTTCCACATCATGGACAACAAAGGGCGGGTCAGCGTCCCCGTGCGCTACCGCGAAGTTCTGCAGGAACGCCAGGATCGCCAGCTCATTCTCACCAACTGGGACGGCTATATTTTAGCCTTTCCTCAGTCCGAGTGGGTCAAGGTGGAGGCCAAGTTGGGGGAATTGGCTCTGTTTCGGAAGGATTATCGATCCTTTCAGCGTTTTCTGATCTCCGGTGTCGAGGAATGTCCTTTGGACCGGCAGGGACGCATCCTTATCCCCCAAAATCTGAGGGATTACGCCAAGCTGGGCCGGGAAGTGGCCATCGTCGGCCTGGTCCGCAACTTCGAAATTTGGGACCGGGAACGTTATGAAGCCCACCGGAAAGAGCTGGAAGAATCCATTGACGAGAGCGTGCTCCACGAGCTGCTCATTTAGTCGGTATCATCTTACAAACCTGTAACCAACAGGGATAGTTGCCTACAAAACAGGGCGGGTACAGGGAGGAACCTTTTTCTTGAGGTAACGTGGACCAGAATCCGGTGCACCAGCCGGTTATGGTAAGGGAGGTGTTGGCGGGCCTGGTAGTACGGCCCAACTGCCTGTATGTGGATGGCACTGTGGGCGAGGGGGGACATGCCGTGGCCATCCTTGCAAGAATCACCAGAGTGGGGGAGCTCTGGGGGTTCGATCGAGACCCCATGGTCCTGCAGGCGACAGCCGCCCGGTTAGCCCCCTTCACCTCCCATTTTCGTTTGTTTCATCGTTCTTATGCCCAGCTGGGGGAGGTCCTGGAAGAAGCCGGTCGCCCAGCGGTGGCCGGCATCCTCCTGGATCTGGGCCTGTCCTCTTATTTACTCCAATCTTCCGGCCGGGGGTTTAGCTTTCAGCGGGACGAACCCCTGGATATGCGCTTCGACCCTGAGGGGCCCGACCCCACCGGCGCCCAACTCCTGAACACGCTCCCCCAGAACGAAATAGCCAGAATTCTCCGGGACTACGGGGAAGAACACCGGGCCCGGAGCTTAGCCCGTCGTATCTGTGAGGCCCGGCGGCAGCGCCCCTGGCGCACCACCGGGCAATTGGTGGCGGTGGTGCAAGAAGCCCTGGGCCCCAGGGCTGCCAAAGGCCGGGTGCACCCAGCCACTCGGGTTTTTCAGGCGCTCAGGATTGCCGTGAACCGGGAATTGGCAGAGTTGGAAAAGTTTCTCGATGGGGCCCCCAACTGGCTGGAACCGGGAGGCCGCCTGGTTATTATTTCTTACCACTCCCTGGAGGACCGTCTGGTGAAACAGCGGTTTCTGAGCTGGGATAAAGCCGGAGTGATGCGGCGCCTGGTGAAAAAGCCCCTTACCCCTACTCCCGAGGAAGTCCGGCAGAATCCCCGGGCTCGGAGCGCCAAGTTGCGACTGGCCGAAAAAATTTAACCAAACAGGAGGTCGGCGATGCCCACGAACCTGGCTCTGCGTCTCAGCTCCGTTAGTCACACTCTTGTTGCCCGCAACCGCAAAGTGCGCACCCAGGAAAGCCTCTGGGGCAAAGTCCTAGTGGCCGGCCTCATTCTGGCCGCAGTGGGCATCATTTTCACCTGCATCTTCTGGGCCTGGAGCAACCTGCAAAGCACCACCTTGAACTACCAGATTTCCCAAGCTCGGGAAACCCAGAAGCAGCATTTAGAGCTCAACCGGAAGTTACGAGTAGAACTCTCCAACCTCACTTCCATTGCCCGCCTGGAGCAGTTGGCCGAAGCTTTTGCCATGGGGCCGCCTACTCCCGGACAGGTGGTGAAGGTGCACTGGCCATGAACGTCGGCCTCACCAAGTGGGCCCGACTGCGAATCATCCTGGTGGGCCTGGGCCTGGCCTGCTTTGGGCTGGTGTTGGCCGGCCGTTTTTTTCACCTCCAGGTCATTTACGGGGCCCAGCTCAGAGAAAAACTGGACCAGGAGGTGGAGAAACAATGCCCTATTATGCCGGTGAGGGGCCTTATCCTGGACCGGCGGGGGCTGGAACTGGCCATCAGCACCAAGAGTTACTCCTTGGTGGCCCACCCTCGTCAAATTAAAAACGCCACCCTCCTAAGCCGTGAACTGTCCCACTCTCTAAATCTTTCTTTCCTGGAAATCAAAAAGACCCTCACCCGGGCCCAACCCTTCGTCTTCGTGAAACGCCATCTCACCCCGGAAAAAGAGGAGGCTTTCCACATCTGGAAAGACAGTACCGAAAGCCGGGCCCGGGCGGCCAGGAAGCGGGGGGAGCGTCCCGACGAAGACGCTATTTATCTCATCCCAGAGGCGCGGCGGTACTACCCCCAACAGGAGTTGGCCGGACCCATCCTGGGGTTCTGTGACATCGACGGCAACGGCCTGGAAGGCCTCGAACACATATTTAACCAGGAACTTTTTGGCAAGCCCAAGAAGTGTGTCAACATGCTGGACGCCAGAGGCCACATCGTAGTCTCCGGTGAAAAGGCCTGGGACCCGGACGTCATGGGGAACAACCTGGTTCTTAGCATAGACCGTACCATCCAGTACATCACCGAAAAAGAGCTGCAAAAGGGGGTGGAGAACTGGAACGCCGCCGCCGGCATGGTTCTGGTAACGAAACCCCAGACTGGTGAAATCCTGGCGATGGCCCAGGTTCCCCGTATGGACCCTAACCTGCCCACCCGCTACCCCAAGGAGGCCAGGCGCAATCGCCTCCTCACTGACGCCCTGGAGCCGGGAAGTTCCTTCAAAGTTTTTATTGTGGCTGGTGCCCTGGACGTTGGGGTGGTCAAGCCCGCGGACCGGTTTCATTGCGAGAACGGCGTCTGGCACCTGGGGCCCAAGAACGTGATTCACGATGTGCACCCCTATGGAGGGCTCACGGTCCAGCAAGTCATCCAGAAATCTAGTAACATCGGTACTGCTAAGATTAGCAGCAAGTTGGGCCCCCGGCGTCTGGATCAGTATCTGCGAGACTTCGGCTTCGGGAAGAAAACGGGCATTCATTTTCCCGGGGAGACCACGGGCCTCGTAAAAAACCATCAACGCGCCCATTCCCTCATCGATAAGGTCACCACCGCCTTTGGCCAGGGGGTGTCGGTGAGCGTCCTGCAGCTCACCATGGCCCTGGGGGCCATCGGCAACGGCGGCGTTCTCATGGAGCCCATCCTGGTAAAGGAGATCGTCAGTCCCAGGGGGGAGAAGGTGAAGGAGTTCAAGCCCCGGCCGGTGCGGCGGGTGCTCTCCGAAGAGACGGCCGCGACCATGCTAAGTATCATGGAAACAGTAACCCAGCAAGGAGGAACCGCAACCCAGGCCTCGCCCCCGGGTTTCACCACGGCCGGGAAAACCGGCACAGCCCAGAAGCTGGAGGGCCGGGCCTACTCCCACAGCAAATACAACTCCGTGTTTATGGGCCTCATCCCAGCTCACCAGCCGGTGCTGGCCATCACTGTCATTGTTGAGGAATCCAAGGGAGCCATTTACGGTGGTGTGGTGGCCGCGCCCATCTTCCGGGAGATTGCCGGCCAGACTCTCAGGGTTTTAGGCTATTATCCCCAGCCCGACACGAGTGATTCGATTTTGGCCAAAAATAAGCCAACCGCGCCCAAACCAACCATTGCCCCAGCCCCGGAAGTTGTGCCACTCCAAGCCGCCATGGTTGGTCCCCTGAACTTGCAAAAGCTGACAGCTAAGCCGGAATTGCCCTCCGGGCCTCTGAAGGTCATGCCGGACCTGCAGGGCATGACCATCCGACGGGCACTGGGGCTCTTGCACGCCTCCGGGGTCCGCTGCCGGGTGCAAGGAACCGGCCTGGCAGTGGCCCAGGACCCGCCTCCGGGCACGCCCCTGGAGCCGGGGACTATTTGTGTGGTGAAGTTTGAGCCTCATTCCTGAGAGTTGACCCTTTGGGTTGCTAAGGTTTTCGAGTTGGGATAGATTGGAGAAAATTTCTTAGAAAAAGAGAAAATTTACCTTAGATGCAGCAAAAACCGGAGCATGGGCGGGGAAAAACCCTCAAGCAGCTCCTGAGCGGCCTCAATGGCCTCCAGGTTATGGGTGACGACCGTCTGATCGTCCCCGGAGTGGCTTACCACTCCCAGCAGGTGGTCCCCGGAGGCGTATTTGTGGCCTTAAAGGGCGCCAGGATGGACGGGCACCGCTTTCTTGACCAGGCCCTGGCCCAGGGCGCCCGGGTGGTGGTCACTGAAGAGAGTTTCGAGCCTCCGGCCGGGGTGACCGCAGTGCGGGTCCCCCAGGCCCGGCTGGCCCTGGCCCACCTAAGCGCCGCCTTTTACAGCCACCCCAGCCGGGAACTGGTCCTGGTGGGGATCACCGGCACCAACGGCAAGACCACCACCAGCTTTCTCCTGGAGGCCATCCTGCGGGCTGCCGGCCACCGGGTGGGGGTGGTGGGCACCGTGAACTACCGGGTGGGAGGGAAGACCTGGCCAGCGCCGGTGACCACCCCTGAGTCCCTTGATCTTCAGCGGCTCCTGCGAGAGATGCAGGAAATGGGAGTGAGCCACACGATCCTGGAAGTCTCCTCCCATGCTCTGGAGCAGCACCGGGTGGACGCGGCCAGCTTCGACGCCGGGGTCTTCACCAACCTCTCCCAGGACCACCTGGACTACCATCAGAATCTGGAGGACTATTTCCGGGCTAAATCCCGGCTCTTTTGTGAAATTCTGATGAACGGGGCGGAGCGCCATGGTCTGGCGGTCCTCAACCTAGACGACCCCCGGGGTCAGCACCTGCATGAACGGGTGGAGGTACCGAGACTATCTTACGGTCATCATCTGGAAAGTACTGTGCGGCCCCTCTCCTGGCACTTCCAGCGCCACGGCTTAGAAGCTCTGCTGATTACGCCCGCAGGTAAATTGGAGATTACCTCGCGTCTGGTGGGGCCCTATAACCTGTCCAACATCATGGCTGCGGCGGCTACGGCCCTGGGTTTGGGGGTGAGTTTGGAGGCAGTGAAGCAAGGACTGGCCGCCCTCTCCGGCGTGCCGGGCCGCCTGGAGCGTTTAGGACCGCCGGCAGGACCTAGCGTGTTCGTGGACTATGCCCACACCCCGGATGCCCTGGCCCAGGTATTGGCCGCGCTGAATTCTCTCGATTTCGAGCGCATCATTACCGTTTTTGGCTGTGGCGGAGACCGGGACCGGACCAAACGGCCTCTCATGGGACAGGCTGCCGCCCGGGGGAGCCAACTCCTGGTGGTGACCAGCGATAATCCCCGAACCGAAGCCCCCCTGGACATCATTCGGGACATTGAAGCGGGCCTCGAGATCATACATTATCCTAGCCTGAGCCTGGCCGCCGCCCGGCGCGGGGAGCAAGGCTATCTGGTGGTGCCGGACCGCCGGGAGGCTATCCGCCTGGCCGTGGACCTGGCCGACCGGCCCGACGCCGTGCTGGTGGCCGGCAAGGGCCACGAAGATTACCAGATCTGGGGTGACGAAAAGATTCACTTCGACGACCGGGAAGAGGCTCTCGAAGCCTTACAGGAGCGTGACCGCTGATGCCTGCCGCCTTTACCGCCGCCGACCTAATCGCCGCCTCTGGGGGTTCTCTCATCCAGGGCCGGGGGGAGGACGCCTTTGTGGGGGTGAGCACCGACTCCCGGACCTGCCAGGCCGGGGAACTTTTTGTGCCTCTGCGGGGCGAGCACCACGACGGCCATGATTACATCCCCAAGGCCCTGGGCCGGGGAGTGCGGGGAGTGGTGGTGGAAGGAAGAATCCTGCGCCAGAATGGGTTCCTCTCTCGTGTCCCGCCGGAACTCACCACCGTGGCCGTGGCTGACACGTTGACGGCCCTGGGGGACCTGGCCCAAGCCTGGCGCCGCCGTTTTACCATCCCGGTGGTGTCCTTGACCGGCAGTTGCGGCAAGACCACGGCCAAGGAGATGACCGCCCTGGCCCTTTCCCGGTTTTATCGGGTCTTGAAAAACGATTTGAACCTGAATAATCTTATCGGCCTGCCCCAGACCCTCCTCCAGTTGGACGGGAGCTTTGACGCCGCGGTGTTGGAGATGGGCATGAACCGGTTTGGGGAAATCCGCCGCCTCACCGCCATCAGCCAGCCCACCGTGGGGGTGCTCCTGAACGTGCATCCGGCCCATACCGAGGGGGTGGGCTGCGTCGAAGGCGTGGCCCGGGCCAAGGGGGAACTCATCCAGGCCCTCTCCCGGGAAGCCACCCTGGTCTATAACGCCGACGACCCGCGGGTGGCTTGCCAGGCCGCCGGGTTCCCCGGCCGCCGCCTGGGGTTCGGCTTCGGTCCTGAGGCCGATCTCAGGGTCCTGAGCCGGCAGTCCCGGGGGATGGCGGGGCAGGTGATTCAGGCAGCCTGGGAAGGAAGCGTTTGGCCCATTACCCTGGGGGTCCCCGGGGAGCATCAGGCGATGAACGCTCTGGCCGCCACTGCCGTGGCCCTGGCCCTGGAGCTGCCTCCTGGGGAGGCGATTGCAGCACTGGCCGGCTTTCAAGCCATCCAGCGGCGCTCCCAGGTGCTGGATTTGCCCTTCGGGGTGCATCTGTTGAACGACTGCTACAACGCCAATCCGGGCTCCATGGCCACGGCCCTGAACACCCTGTTGGAGTTGAAGGGAGCAGGCCGAGCCGCCGCGGCCCTGGGGGACATGCTGGAGCTGGGGACCGGCGCAATAGAGGCTCACCGGGAACTAGGCCGCCAGGCTGCCCAGGCTGGGCTGGATTTTTTAGTGATCTACGGCAACCACCGCCATGAGGTGGCGGCGGGCGCCGAGGAGGGGGGTCTCCCCGCGCCCTACCTCTTCCCGGTGGCCACCAAAGAAGAAGGGGCCCGTTTGCTCAACGATTTCCTCAAACCGGGGGACTGGCTTTTGGTGAAAGGCTCCCGCTCAATGCAGATGGAGGACATTATCAATCTCTTGAAGTAGCTGAAACCAGCAGCTTGAACGGGTTTTCCGGAATAGAAAACGGGGTTCACAAAAAATCTATCTCTGATGACACTATTAAAGAGAGCATAACGCGTGTTTTACCATCTCTTATTTCCCTTAAAGACGTTTTTCAGCCCGTTCAATGTATTCCGCTATATCACCTTCCGCAGCTTTGCCGCCATTCTTACGTCTCTGGTGATCTCCCTGCTGGTGGGCGCCTGGTGCATCAAGAAGCTGAAAGAATTGCAGATCGGCCAGTTCATCCGGGAAGACGGTCCCCAGTCACATTTTTCCAAGGCCGGGACCCCCACCATGGGCGGCATCATGATTATTTTTTCCTTGCTGGTGAGCACCCTCTTGTGGGCCGATCTGAGAAATCCTTATATCTGGCTTCTCGTTCTGGTGACTCTGGGTTTTGGTTTTGTGGGCTTCCTGGACGACTATCTCAAGGTCATCAAGAAGCACAACCGGGGCCTCACCGGCCGAGAAAAAATCTTGGGGCAAACCTTCATTGCGCTGGTGGCCGCCCTCTGGCTCTACTTTTTGCCGTCTTTTAAAACCACCCTGACTATTCCTTTTTTTGAAGGAGTGCGCCCCAATCTCTCTTGGGGATTTATCCCGTTGGCAATTCTGGTTATCGTGGGCACGGCTAACGCCGTGAACCTAACCGACGGCCTGGATGGGCTGGCCATCGGCCCGGTGACCATTGCCGCCGTTTTTTATGCCATTTTTGCCTATCTGACCGGGAACGCCATCATCGCCAAGTATTTGAAAATCACTTTCATTCCCGGGGTGGGTGAACTCACCGTGTTTTTAGGAGCCGTAGTGGGCGCCGGCATCGGCTTTCTGTGGTACAACTCCTACCCGGCCCAGGTGTTCATGGGGGACGTGGGGGCTCTGGCCCTGGGGGGAGTGCTGGGCACCATAGCCCTGGCCACCAAGCAAGAGATCCTGCTCATCCTGGTGGGGGGCCTTTTTGTGGTGGAGGCCCTGAGTGTCATCCTCCAGGTGAGCTTTTTTAAAGTCACCAACGGCCGCCGCATCTTCCGCATGGCCCCCATCCATCATCATTTCGAACTCAAGGGGTGGCCTGAGCCCAAGGTTATCGTGCGTTTTTGGATCATTGCCATCGTGCTGGGGATTTTATCCCTGAGCACCTTAAAATTGCGCTGATATGGATCTCACCGGAAAAAAGGTTCTGGTAGTGGGATTGGCCCGGACCGGCGTGGCTCTCACCCACTTCCTCGCCCAGGCCGGGGCCCGGGTCACGGTCACCGACATGGCCCCTGCCGCTGAACTGGCGGAAATGAGGGCCCACCTCCAGGGCCTGCCAGTAGAAGAAGAGTTAGGAGTTCCCGAACCCGGGGACGTGTGGCGCTACGACCTCATCCTGCCCAGCCCCGGGGTGCCGCCGGAACTTCCCTGGCTTGACGGGGCCCGACGCCATGGCATTCCGGTGTGGGGTGAGCTGGAGTTGGCCAGCCATTTCCTCAGCCGTCCGGTCCTGGCGGTTAGCGGCACCAACGGTAAGACCACCACCATTACCCTGGCGGGGAAGTTCCTTGCGGCCAGCGGGGTCAGGGCCCTGGTGGGCGGCAACATCGGCACCCCCCTGATTTCCCTGCTGGGGCAGCAGCAGGAGGCGGACTGTCTGATCCTGGAGGTCAGCAGCTTCCAACTGGACACCGCGCCCCACTTCCATCCCCAGTCTGCGGCCCTGCTGAACATCAGCCCGGACCACCTGGACCGCTACCCGGATTACGCGGCCTATATCGCCTCGAAGGCCAGCCTTTTAAAGGCCATGAACTCAGAAGAACCCAAGGTGCTGAATTATGATGACCCCCTGGTGCGTCCCTTGGGTCAGGGGCGGGGCAAAGTCTCTTATTTTTCAGTAACCGAGCCTCTCACCGAGGGGGCCTGGCTGGCGGACGGGGTTATCAAGGTTCGCTTGAGCCCCGGGGGGGAGGTAGAGTTTCCCCTAGCTCAGATACGCCTCCAGGGCAGTCACAACCTGGAAAATATCATGGCGGCCCTGCTCTTGTCCCTGGCAGCCGGAGCCTCACCCCAGGCCTGCAGGGAAGTGCTGGCCACCTTTGCCGGGCTGCCCCACCGTCTGGAATGGGTGGTTAGCATCGGCGGGGTGGACTTCTACGACGACTCCAAGGGCACCAACGTGGGCGCCGTGGCCCGGTCTCTCGCCTCTTTTGACCGTCCCATCGTGCTTATCGCCGGGGGCCGGGACAAAGACAGCGATTTCAGCCAGTTAAACGAGCTTATCCGGGAGAGAGTTAAAGCCCTGGTCCTTTTGGGGGAGACTAAAGAGCACCTGGCCCGGGTGTGGGAGGGCCTGACCCCGGCATACCTGGCCACCGATATGAACGACGCGGTGGAGCAAGCCGCCGGCCTGACCCAACCGGGGGATGTAGTGCTCCTGTCCCCCGCGTGCGCCAGCTTTGACATGTACCGGGATTATGCCCATCGGGGCGAGACGTACCAGAGAGCGGTAAAGGAGGTAGGGCATGCAGAAAAGTGTTGACCTGGCCCAAAACTCCCACCACGACCTCGCCTTGCTGGCGAGCGCCTTGACTCTGGTGTCCCTGGGTCTCACCATGGTCTTTATTTCCTCCACCGTCATGGCTAATGCCCAATACCAGGACCCATATTTCTTTGTGAAGCGCCAGGGCATGTATGCCCTCTTGGGGGTGGGAGTCCTGGTGGCGGGCCGCTCCGTGGACTACCATCTATACAAGCGCTGGGTCTACTGGTTATTATTGTTGGCCCTTATCGGTCTCGTTCTGGTTTTCATCCCCGGCCTGGGCGCCAGGGTGCGGGGTGCAGCCCGCTGGGTGCGTGTGGGTTCTCTAACTCTGCAACCCTCCGAGTTCGCCAAACTGGCCATGGTTATTTTTCTGGCCTATTCTCTGTCACGCAAACAGGAAAAGATGAAATACTTCGCCATCGGCTTTCTCCCTCACATGGTAGTAGCCGGTTTGTTCATCGCCCTTATCGGCAAAGAGCCGGACTTCGGCACTGCCCTCACCCTGACCGGCATTGTCTTCATTATGCTCCTGGTAGGAGGGACCCGCCTCACCTATATCCTCATTTCGTTCTGCTTGGGGGCGCCTCTGGCCGTTATCATGGTCCTTCGGGACCCCAAGAAATTCTCCCGCGTCTTGTCGTTCCTCGACCCCTGGAAATACGGCCAGGACGTGGGTTACCAGTTGAAGCAGTCCCTTTTGGCCATCGGCTCCGGGGGCCTTCTGGGCATGGGGCCGGGCCAAAGCCGGGCCAAACTCTTCTACCTCCCCGACGCCCACACTGACTTTATCCTTTCCATCTTTAGCGAAGAGTTGGGTTTTGTGGGGATTCTCCTCATCCTGGCCCTGTTCACCCTGCTGGTGTATCGAGGCATCCGGGTGGCCCTGCGGGCCCCGGACGCTTTTGGTTCATACTTGGCCTTGGGCCTGACTTTGCTTATCGGCCTGCAAGCTTGCATCAACATGGGAGTGGTGAGTGGTCTGCTGCCCACCAAGGGTCTTTCCCTCCCCTTTCTGAGTTACGGCGGCTCTTCTTTGCTGGTTAACCTCCTGTCGGTGGGCATCCTGCTGAATATCAGCAGTCAAATAAAGCAGCCGGCTGCTGTAGCAAACGGCAATCCAGCCGGGAAGAAAAAGAGCCCGGCTTCTCCTTGAAACTTATGGGAATTAGGCTTCTTGCCATGGGGGACACTGGTAAGCCTAAGAATAAGAGGGGCAATCGGCAAACATCAGGCAGAAGGGGGAGACTGCCATGGGATATGCTATTTTAAAAGACCAAGGGGCTATTCGAAACAAGATTCGGGAACTGTTCACCATCCGCACCCGCTCCCGCCGGCGGGTCATCTTGGGGCCTGTGGCGGGCCTGGTTCCTCTCGACCACCTTCCAGACATCCACGACGTGGAGCTTTACTCTTGGGGCCAGGAGAGCCTTCCTGACCTGACGCCCCTGGCCACCCTGGCGGAAAAAGGGGTCAGGGTAAACTGGGTAGACCCCATGCATCTCAGGCTTTACTGGGTCAAAGGAAAAGGCGCCGTAATCGGCCCGGGATTTAGGTCCGCGCAATTGCTGGCAGAATTGGACCGGGAGGATTACTGCGACCTGGCCCTCTACCTCGACGCAGCCGCCCTGATGGCCGTGGACGAGGTGTTGGGCCCCTTGCTCCTCGACCCAGCCGGCAGCGACACCTTTTCTGATTTACAGGAAAGCTGCACCCTGCTGTGGCGCCTGGCCGAGGGCATCACTTCGGCAGAACCGGTGAAGGTTTGCAGCACCAAGGCATTGCCGCGTCCGGCCAAACCTGGGCTGGAGGATTCGCCCCAGGCCAGGCAGTCCTTGGCGATCCTGGCAGACCGACAGAGGGCTTCGGTGCTGGAGAGTTGGTACAACTTTCTCGCCGAGGAGACCCAGGGGGATGAGGGACTATTGTGTTTTTACGATCGGCCCCGTACTAAACGGATAGAGCATTATTGCCGTTTTTACGTCTGCCTCAATGGGGTTTTTGGGGGCTGACCTGGCAAATACGGAAGCCCGGGTAAACTTTTTAAACCAAGAAACTTGAAGAGAATATGGGAGGGGGCAGAGGCTCAAGACCTTTGGCCCCCTTTCCCCCCAAGACCCTTTGAGAGGATAGGCCATGCATCCCAGGGTGGTGATTGTGGGCGGCGGCACCGGCGGTCACCTGTTTCCGGGCATTGCGGTGGCCCAGGAGTTTCGGGAAGGCCATCAGGCTGAGGTTATTTTCCTCACCACGCCCAAGCCGGTGACCATCCAGATCCTGGAAAAATACCAGCTCACCTGGGAAGCCGTGGCCAGTCGAGCCGTCAAGGGTATGGGGCTTTTTGCCCGCCTCCAAGCCTGGTTCGGGGTCCCGGGCCATGTCCTAGCAGCCCGCCGCCGGCTAAAAAATCTAAAGCCTGACCTGGTTTTTGGGGTGGGAGGCCACGCTTCCGGGCCGGTGGGAGTGGCGGCCTGGACCCTGGGCATCCCCCTGGCCATTCACGAGCAAAATGCCATCCCGGGTCTCACCAATCGTTTGCTGGCCCATCTGGCCAGTCGGGTTTTCCTTTCTTTCCCTGACGACGTGAGCCACTTTGCCCCTGAGAAAAGCCGCTGGACGGGGAACCCCATCCGTACCGAATTTTTCGAACCCCCGCCGCCCCGAGCAGAGAGCCCTTTCACCGTGCTGGTCATGGGAGGGAGCCAGGGGGCCCACCACTTGAACGTGGAAGTTCTGAAGGGCCTGCCTCTCTTAACGGCCTACCAGGACCGCCTCACCTTCTTGCACCTCACGGGCGACGCCGACCTGGACCTGGTGCGTCAGGGTTACCAGGAAGCGGGGTTTGCCGCCGAAGTAGCCGCTTTTACCCCGGAGGTGGCCGCCTGGATGGCCCGGGCGCATCTCCTGGTGTGCCGGGCCGGGGCCTCCACCCTGGCTGAGCTGGCGGCCCGGGGACGAGCCGCGCTCCTGGTCCCCTATCCCTTTGCCGCGAACAACCATCAGGAGGCCAACGCCCGGTTTTTGGAAAACGCCGGAGCCGGGGCCCTCATCTTAAATAAACATTTTACAGGAGAGGTCTTGGCTGATACGATATTACAGTTTTTGGCGCAGCCGGAACGCCTCCAGGCCATGGAGGCCGCCAGCCTGCGCCTGGCCAAACCCCACGCCGCCAGGGAGATCGTGGAGGGCTCCCTGGAGCTAATAAAAACATGAGTAAAGGGTTGTGCACCCTCCCCCTAACCCCTACGATCAAGGGAGGGGAATAGCTGATAAACCCCGTTGCGATAAAGATAATAACATGGTTGATAGAGCCCTCTTAACATTGGTTGTTTTTTGATGCCAGAAATTAAACATAGAGACTACCACTTCATCGGCGTCGGCGGCATCGGTATGAGCGGCCTGGCGGAGCTTCTGGTTCGTCAGGGTCACCGGGTGAGCGGCTCGGACCTATCGGCCGGCCCCATCCTGTCCCGCCTTGAGTCCCTGGGCGTCAGGATATATCAAGGGCACCGCCCCGAGAATATCGGGGAAGCTCAGGTGGTGGTGCACTCCACCGCAGTGAAAGAAGACAACCCCGAACTGGCTGCGGCCCGGGCTTTGGGCTGCGAAATCCTGCGCCGGGGGGAGATGCAGGCCCTCCTCATGGCAGGACATATCCAGGTGGCCGTCACCGGAGCCCATGGCAAAACCTCCACCACCGCGATGGCCGCCGCGGTCTTGAGAGCCGGGGGCCTGGACCCGTCGGTCCTGGTAGGAGCCCTCTGGGAGAGTCTCGGCAGCAATGCCGTCTTGGGCCGGGGGGACTACTTCGTAGCCGAGGCCGATGAAAGCGACGGCTCTTTTCTCTTTCTTTCACCCCAATTGTCGGTGATCACTAACATAGACCGGGAGCATCTGGATTATTACCGGGACCTAGATCATATCCGGGACACCTTCGCCCGCTATTTGGCGAAGCTTCCCCCTGAGGCGCAGGTAGTGGCCTGGCGGGACGACCCCCACCTGGCCCCGCTCCTGAATGGCCGCCCCCAACGGACTATCACCTATAGTCTTGCGCCCGGGGCCGAGTTCGTGGCCACGGATATTCACGTGGAAGGTTTGTGCTGTAGCTACCGCCTCTGGCAGGCCGGGCGGCCTCTGGGGATGGTGCACCTCCCCCTGGCCGGAACCCATTACGTGCTTAATTCCCTGGCCGCCTGCGCGGTGGGGGCCAGCCTCTCCCTGCCCTTTTCCGCCTGGCAAGAGGGCCTGGCCGGCCTGGGGCAGATCGACCGGCGCTGCCAGGTGAAAGGCGAAGCCGAGGGCATCCTGGTGATGGACGACTATGGCCACCACCCCACGGAAATCGCCACGACCCTGGCGGCCCTGGCCCAGGCCTTTCCGGAGCGCCGCCTGGTGGTGGCCTTCCAGCCTCACCGCTACAGCCGGACCAAGGCCCTGCTGCCTGAGTTTTTCCCGGTTTTTGGGGCGGCCCACCTGGTTTTCGTCACGGAAATTTACGGCGCCGGGGAGCCGGTGCTTGCGGAGATCTCCGGGAAGGACGTTTTTTGGGGGATTGAACGACAGGGGCACTCCGGAGTCACCTTTGTTGAAGACCTGGCCACGTTTCCCGAAATGCTCCTGGAGCGTCTCCGTCCCGGGGACCTCTTCCTCACCCTGGGGGCCGGGGACATCTGGAAAGTAGGAGAGGAGCTTCTGCAGCGGTTGAGCCAATCTTCCGCCCCTCATGACAGCCAATCCTCGGGAGAGCCGAAATGTCACGCGCTGAAGCGCGCTTCGCGCCTGATTCCCCAGCAGCCGGCCCGGAAAAAACAGACCTTTTTGGGCCGGGGACAGTCTCGCCCGGCTAATCGCCGGCGCCGCCGGGGGAATATGCGCGTGTGGCCCCAAATTCTCTGGACTAGCCTGGGGTTGACCGGGCTGATCGGGATCAGTCTGGGCCTGGTGGTCCTCTATTATCAACTCTTGACCTGTTCAGTCTTTTGCATTAAAGATATCAACAATATTGACGTCACTGGGACCCAGAGGCTCAGCCCTGCCCAGGTCCTGGAAATGGCCAACCTGGATGGTCAGACGAATCTCCTGGCCTTGAGGCCAGCCGTAGTGGAACAGACGCTGCAAGCCCACCCCTGGATCGCTAAAGCAGAACTGGAGCGTCGGTGGCCCAACCGCCTTACCTTGCGCCTCACAGAACGGCAGCCGGTGGCCCTGGTGCAGTTGGAGGACCTCTATTACACCGATCGTTACGGCTCTCTCTTCAAGCCTTCATCACCTGCAGATCCGCATGATTTTCCCGTAATCACCGGTCTGAGCCGGGAGTATTTTCCAGCCGACCAGAGCCCCCCTTCGGCCTTGGTCAGCCGGCTCATGGAGCTTCTGGATTTGCTTCAGGAAGCCCCGCCGCCAGTAAAATTTAGTCAAATTGCCGAAATCCATGTGGACCCGGAACGGGGGTTCACCATTTACCTAACCGGCCTCAAAACCGCCCTGGATTTGGGATTCACCGATTTAGCTGAAAAGATCAAGAAATTGTCTAGCGTGTGGCCGTTTTTGGCCCAGCGTGGCTACTTGGCCCGCACCGGGCGCATTAACCTCGACCATCCCCAGCGTCTGCTTTTATCACTCAAGGGGATGGAAGAGGCCAACTGAATCTGAAAAAAACCAGGAAGATATCTGTGACGCAGGAGATTATCGTTGGCTTAGACATCGGCACCACCAAGGTTTGCGCCGTGGTGGGTGAAGTCCGGGATCAGCAGGTGGAGATTATCGGCCTGGGTACTGCCCCCACCCAGGGCGGGCTGCGCAAGGGTGTGGTGGTCAACATCGAGAATACCGTGAAGTCCATCCGCCGGGCCGTCGAAGAAGCGGAGATCATGGCGAACTGCACCATCGGCTCCGTTTATACCGGGGTGGCCGGGGCCCACATCCAGGGACATAATAGTCAGGGCGTTATTGTCATCAAGGATCGGGAAGTGACCTCAGCGGAAGTAGACCGGGTCATCGAATCGGCCCGCCTCATGGTCTCCATACCCTCCGACCGGGAGGTCATCCATACCCTCGTTCAGGACTTCATCATTGACGGCCAGGACGGTATCAAGGACCCGGTGGGCATCCACGGCATGCGTTTGGAGTGCCGGATCCACATCGTTACCGCCGCGGTGAACGCCCTGAACAACATTATCAAATGCGTGAACCGGGCCGGCCTGGAGGTGAGCGAGGGTGGCAGGGGCTTTGTGCTCCAGAGCCTGGCCGCCAGCGAAGCCATCCTTTCCGAAGAAGAAAAGGCTTTAGGTGTAGCCCTGATCGACTTTGGGGGTGGTACCACCGACCTGGCCGTCTTCTCAGGAAATTCCCTGCGGTACAATTCGGTCATCCCGGTGGGGGGCAACAACCTCACCAATGACATCGCCGTGGGCCTGCAAACCTCCCTCAACAATGCCGAATTCCTGAAAAAGGAGTACGGCTGTTGCCTGAACGTGTTGGAAGGTGATGCCACCACTATCGAGATCCCTGGCCTGGGTGGGCGTCAGGCCCGCAACGTTCCCAGAAAAGACCTGTCGAACATTGTGGATATGCGGCTCAAGGAAATCTTGGATCTGCTCACCAAAAACATGCAGCGGGGCGGGGCCGGAAACCCGGTTCTGGCCGGGGCCGTTATTACCGGCGGTTCGGCCCAGGTGCCGGGTCTGGGCGACCTGGTGGATGAAATTCTTCTCCTCCCCACCCGCCTGGGTTATCCCGAAGTGGTGGGAGGGCTCACCGACGTTATCCACAACCCGGCCTATGCCACCGGTGTGGGCTTGGTGCTTTACGGCTTCTATCGGAAGCAGTCCAGTCCCCGTGGTCGCGGCCGCCGCAGCCACCGGGGCAGCAAGCCGGGCATGTGGTCCCGGATGAAAAATTGGTTTCAGGAAATCGTGTAATTTTGCAAAGGGGGGTGTTCCATGAAAATCCAACTTGTCCCCGAACAACTATCCGCCAGAATCAAAGTCTTAGGGATAGGTGGCGCCGGTGGCAACGCCATCAACGATATGATCAAATCCGAGATGGTGGGCGTGGACTTTGTCGCCGCCAACTCTGACGCCATGTCCCTGGAGCGGAACCTGGCTCCCATCAAGATTCAGTTGGGCCCCAGCGTCACCCGGGGGTTGGGAGCGGGGGGCAATCCCGAGGTGGGCCGGGAAGCCACCCGGGAAGAGGCAGATCGCATCCGTCAGGTGTTGGATGGTGCAGACATGGTCTTTATCGCCGCCGGCATGGGGGGAGGCACCGGCACCGGCGGCGCCCCGGTGGTGGCCGAAATTAGCCGGGAGGTGGGCGCCCTGACCGTTGGGGTAGTGAGCAAGCCCTTTGAATTTGAAGGGAAAATGAAGATGCGCCTGGCGGACAAGGGCATCGAGGAACTGCGTCGGGTATCTGACACCATCATCACAATTCCCAACGACCGCCTTTTTTCTTTGGGGAGCAAAAACTCCCGCACCGCCGACATCTTTTCCATGGCCAACGAGGTCCTGGGCGCCGCCGTCCGGGGTATTTCCGATCTGATTGTCAAGCCCGCCTTCATCAAAGTGGATTTCGCCGACGTGCGCACCATTATGAAGGAGGGGGGCATGGCCATGATGGGCACCGGTTTGGCCAGCGGCAACACCCGGGCCATAGATTCGGCCGAACGGGCCATCTCTCACCCTCTCCTGGAGGATATCTCCATCAAAGGGGCCCGGGGCATCCTGATCAATATTTCCACTTCCAAAGAATTTTCACTGGATGAACTCCGGGAAGTCTGCACCATCATCCAGGGCGAAGCCCACGAAGAAGCCCTTATTAAGTGGGGCCTGGTGTATGACGAGGAACTGGGCGATGCCATGCAGGTGACCGTGGTCGCCACGGGCATCGGCCACCGTCTTGATGTCGAAAAAGGTCGGGATGTCTGGCACGCCCCGCCGCCGGAGCTACCCGAAACCGAGGATCTGGAAATTCCGGCCTTCATCCGTAAGGGCGGTGAAGCCCCTCGGACCACAGAGGCGGCATCAGGCGAGAAGCGGCCGCCTCTGGGAGTGGTGCAGGGGAAAAAGTACGTGGTCCACCCCGACTTGCAATACGAGGAGAACGAACTGGATACCCCGCCTTTCCTGCGGAAGGTGGATTGAGGAGTATTTCAGAGCTGAGTGGGAGGGGCCTGGCTGGGCCTCTCCCCTTTCCCTTTTGCCTTTCTCAGCCTCGCTATCTTTTATCACTCACGGGACTCTGGAAGCTGGCTTCCCGGCATCACACTCCTATAAGGCGAAGTTTGTAAACCAGGGTCTCTCCCCAATTCACTAGTTGTTTCCTGTCCTCTCGGTAGTTCACTCACAGGAAACTGCAGGTCGGGGGTATTCCGCAGGGCATCAGCTATGTCCGGAGAGGCTGGGAACTCTGCCGCCGGCAGCGCTTTGTATGCTTCGGTTTGCCCCCATTGCGGCGCGTCATAAGGTTTATCCATCGGGTATCCCTTGGGGTAGGACATCAATCCAAAAAGTTCCCCCCCATAGCCGGAGCCCAGCGTGGTGAGAGCGCCGTACTGATTGAGTGCGCCGGTCTTGTCGCCCCCACGAAGATAAGTGAAACCCAAATTAAAATGGGCGCTGTCGTTGGAGGGATTGGCTTTGATCGCCTCCTGAAAAGCCTGAGCCGCCAGGTTTGCGTCCCCTTGCGCCGCCAAGGCAACTCCCAGATTATTTAACGCGGCGTCATCTTGAGGATTGCTGGCCGCCGCCATTTTTAGGACGTTGGCGGCCTCGGCAATTTTCCCTTGCCCTAACAAAGCCAAGCCTTGCTTACCGTAAACGGCTCCTAAGAAGATCTTGGCCGTCTGATTTTTGGGATCAAGCTGAATGGCCTTTTTCAGAGCCTTGACCGCGCCATCCTGATCACCCTGCGCAAACTTCAACTCACCCAGACGAAGGAGAGCCTCTGAATAATTAGGGTTGAGACTCACAGCCTTTTGGTAAGCCTGAAGGGCCTGTTGATTTTTCCCCTCTTCTTGATACTTCAAACCAATCAAATAATGAAGACGAGGGTCGTTAGGGTTGCTTTTCACCGCCTGCTCCAGCTGCCTCAAGTTCACTTTTGTTTTCTGGGCCCAGCCAGGACTGGTGATGCCGACCATCAGCACCAAAACTATAATGACCGCCGAAATGAGAGTGCATCTCGTCATTTTCCCCCCCGCTTTCTCAATCAAAGGTAAATTCTTCAAATCGGCCAGCGACAAATTTTTAGTGCTTTTTCCCATCATATAACGTTTTCACGCTCATGACAATGTTCCAAATAACGGGTATGACGTCCTGGTTGGGCAATTTTTCTCCAGAATCTGATCAGCACCTCAAAAATTGCCAGTCAACAATAGTCGTGGATATGATTAAAGCCCATCCTTTAGCCTCGGTACATTCCATGCGGCACTTTATCCTTCTGCATTTTTTCCCTCTTGCCGATATCATTGCTTTTTCCGGTGAAAATATTTACGGTCTTTTCACATATTGTTAAATGTCTTTTAATACAATACTGATGAATCTCCCTTCCCGGACCAAGGCCGCATCACTATTTACCGGAAAAAGGCGTCCCGGTAGCCAAATTTACTGGTTTGAGATAAGCTGGAAAAATCGGGATCATTGAGTATCCCAGGGAAGATACCGTGTCGGCTAAGCTCAAAGCCCGTTTGAAAAAATTGCTGGCCCAGGAAAAGGGGGCCGTTATCCGGGATTGGGGAGCCCGCTGGCCCCTGGCCCTGGTCTTTCCGGAGATCTACCCGGTGGCCATGGGAAATTTGGGCTTTCAGGCCATGTACCATCTGGTCAATGCCGAGCCGCACCTGGCCTGCGAGCGGGCCTTTCTCCCCACCCCGGAAGAGTGGCCGGAGTATCAGCGCACCCGGACCCCTACCCTCACTCTGGAATCTCAACGGCCCCTGCGGGACTTTGCCGCGGTGGCCTTTTCCATCTCCTTTGAGGCTGACTACCCCAAGGTGCTGCAAATC
Organism: uncultured delta proteobacterium; assembly: GCA_963709285.1. Lineage (GTDB taxonomy): Bacteria > Desulfobacterota > Desulfobaccia > Desulfobaccales > 0-14-0-80-60-11 > JBGSLA01. Next base: position 254,795 of record CAVPVR010000003.1, read on the forward strand.
CTGGCCCAGTCCGGAGTTCCCCTCCTGGCCGCTACCCGGGGGCCGGAGGCCCCCCTGGTACTGGCGGGGGGTGTGGCCACCTTCCTCAACCCCGAACCCCTCGCCCCGTTTATCGACGCCTTCATCCTGGGGGAGGGGGAGGTTGCCGCCGTCCAGGCCCTGAACTTCCTGGCAGCAGCCTCCCGCCTCCGGCCCCGGGAGGGGGTGTTGCAGGAGTTGGCCCAGAGCTTCCCGGGTATTTACGTCCCTACGGGGTACCGGCCCCGCTACCACCCGGATGGCACCCTGGCGGCCTTCGAGGCTGCGGCGGGCTATCCCGAGCGGGTCGTCGTCCCTCACCTCCCGGACCTAGCCGGCTCTGCCACCCACAGCCATCTCCTGGCACCCAAGAGCGAGTGGGGTGAGATGTTCCTGGTGGAGTTGGGCCGGGGTTGCACCCGGGGCTGCCGCTTCTGCGCCGCCGGGTATATTTACCGCCCTCCCAGGGACCGTCAGGCCGGGGAACTCCTCCCCTACCTAGACCAGGGTCTGGAGCAGGGCCGCAAGATCGGCCTGGTGGGCGCCGCGGTCTCGGACCACCCGGAGGTCAAGGACCTTTGCCGGCAAATCCTCGCGGCGGGGGGTAAGTTGGGCATCGGGTCGCTGCGGGCCGATTCCCTGGACGCCGAACTGGCGGGTTTGCTCGCCCAGGGGGGCGTCAAGACCGTGGCCCTGGCCCCGGAGGCAGGCAGCGAGCGGCTCCGCCGGGTCATCAACAAGGGGCTCACCGAGGAAGACCTGGCCCAGGCGGCCATCGCCCTGGCCCAGGCCGGCATCGACCAGCTCCGCCTCTACTTCATGGTGGGCCTCCCCACCGAGACCCTGGACGATGTGCGGGAGATCGCCCGGCTGGCCAAACACCTGCAGCACCGGGTGATCAAGGAAAGTCGGGGCAACAAAAGATTCCGACAAATCACCCTGAGCGTCGCCTCCTTTGTCCCCAAGCCCTGGACCCCTTTCCAGTGGGTGCCGTTTGGCGACGTCAAGGACCTCAAACAGTGCCAGAAGCTGATCCGCCAGGAATTATCCGGAGTAAAAGAAGTGCGGGTGCACACCGACCTCCCCAAGTGGGCCTACACCCAGGCCCTCATCGCCCGGGGAGACCGGCGGGTGGGAGACATGCTGCTCCTGGCCCACGAACATGGCTGGCCGCAGGCCCTGCGCCAAAGCCCGATGAACCCGGACTTCTTCGTCTCACGGGAGCGGAGTCCGGACGAACTCCTCCCCTGGGACTTCCTGGACCACGGCCTGAACAAAGAGTATCTGTGGGAGGAATATCAACTGGCCCTGGCGGCGCAAGAGTCTCCCTCCTGCCAGCCGGAGGCGTGCCGGAGATGCGGTGTGTGCGGGGGAGATGAGGAGAAGATTGCGCCTGGGGGAGGGGGCTAAGGAGCGAGCCCCTTACCCCCACCCCCAACCCCATACAAGAGCGGGAGCACAGGCTTCCAGCCTGTGCCCAACGGGCAGAATGCCCAGGCACCTGAATGATTGATCGGTCGGGAGATAATACGTAGGGGCGGGTTTCAAACCCGCCCTCTGAAAAATTTCCTGGCTTACCCCTGTACCGCCACCAGAGACAAGCCCAGTTTGTGTTCCAGGGCCTGGATTTTGGCGAGCTGCTCACCCGTTACGTCCGCTGGTTTAAGGTCCGCTCGGCAGGAAAAGGCCAGGATTGGCTTCCCCAGTTCGTTTTCCAGGGCATTGATGGCCTGGAGGTCCTCGGACCCCAGTTTGGTGGAAAGACTGCACAGCATGGACCTGTCCTCCTTCCCGGAAGGTGGCATAGCTTGTATCCCTATCATAACCAGTTGGGAACAAATGTCCAGCCGTGAGTGGGAAAAGGAAACAAGGTGGGCATCATCTGGAATTTTGCTCGTTCAGTTCGGGGCCTGGAAAGAAATAGAGATGACGGTGGGGGAGTAAATTGCTAGGCAGGCGGTACACCGTGCTGAAGCCGCGGTTTTTTCCCGGTATTATCTGTAAAATAATTCTTAAAGCTTCTTAAGAGAATAAAGCCTGGGGCTGTCTTCCAGGCGCTGGATGCGGTAGAGCATCTCCCGGCAGTCCTGTTCCCCGAAAAGCTCTCCTTGGGGGTCGTCCCAAGACCACAGCTGCCGAGTGGCGGCCCGCACCAGCTCGGCAATTTCCCGCCCCAGCGCCGCGATCTGCTCCGGGTCAAGGACCCGGGCCCACCCCTCCAAGTGGGCCCCCAGGTTGGCAATGGCGTCCAGCTCCCTCCCCACTTCAAAAATCGGACGCGTTTTCTGTTGCATCACTCCCCCTGGTTATTCTATCCGGCACCGTGCCGTTTTTCGCGCTCCGTAACTGAGGTGACCTCCCAGAAGAAACCCAGACCGCTGCTCTTGCTATGAATCCCCCCTTTCTTCAGGGGGGAGGGTGAATTGTAAATAACCCTATGAAAATCCCCCTAAATCCCCCTTTAAAAAAGGAGGACTTTATTCAAGGGGTTAGCAGCTCTTCTATCAGCAAATTCCTTGACAACCGGATTACTCATCCTCCGAAAACAAGGTCTTCTGCCGGGGTCCTTCCCCCCGGAGCCAAGCCACTAGGTCCGGCCGGTAGAAGCGCCACTCCTTCCCCGCCTTGCGCCCCGGCAGCACCCCCCGCCGGGCCAGGCTGCGCACTGCATAAGGGGTGAGGCGCAGGAACTCCCCGGCCTCGGCTGCGGTCATAACCTCTCTTTCCATGCCACATCAACTTTTCTAGTAACCAAAATATATCTTTGTGAACTATACAAAAACAAAAAATTACATAAGTCAACAAAAAAAGGGGCAACCTTACAAGAATTTTTCTCTTTGAACTCAAAATCCCGTGAAATTAGGCAGTACCTCATGGCGGTATATATTGGGGAGGTGACCTTGAGTTTTTTCAAAATAAAGGAGGGGTGCTCCTTACCCTCCCCTCCCCTCTTGAGCCCTGGCACCACAGGTCAGTGTTAGGAAACGGTTGCAAGTTGGGCCCTGATGGCTTATGAATGAAAAAACCGGAAGCAAAATTCCCCAGAATTTTTCCAGGAACCAGGCTGGCTATGGATAAAATTGTCATTGAAGGCGGATTGCCCTTAGAGGGCGAGGTGGCGGTGAGCGGGGCCAAAAATGCCGCGCTCCCTATCCTGGCGGCGACGCTCTTGGCTCCCGGGATTCACCGCCTCGACAATGTCCCCCCCCTGGCAGACATCCGGACCATGAAGAGGCTCCTCGGCATCATGGGAGTGAAATTTGAGGACGGCGACTCTCTGGTGGTGGACTCCACCAAACTCACCGGCTGGATGGCCCCCTACGAGCTGGTCAAGACCATGCGGGCTGCGGTCCTGGTCTTGGGCCCCCTGGTGGCCCGGGCCCGCCAGGCCAGTGTGTCGCTCCCCGGCGGCTGCGCCATCGGCGCCCGGCCCATCAACCTGCACCTCAAAGGCCTGGAGGCCATGGGGGTAAAAATCACCCTGAACCAGGGGTACGTGGAGGCCAAAGCCAAAAGGCTTGAGGGGGCCGAGATTATCCTGGACTTTCCCACGGTCACCGGCACGGAAAATCTCCTGATGGCCGCCACCCTGGCCCAAGGCACCACCCGCCTGGTCAACGCCGCCCAGGAGCCCGAAGTGGCTGATCTGGCCAACTTTCTCGTGGCCATGGGGGCCAACATCGAAGGCATCGGCACCGATGTCCTCACCATCCACGGGGTAGAGGCCCTGCAACCCACCACCTACCGCATCATGTCCGACCGCATCGAGGTCGGCACCTATCTCACCGCAGCGGCCATCACCCGGGGCCAGGTGACCATCACCAATGCCCCCGTGAATCATCTCACCGCCATCCTGGAGAAGTTCCACGACGCCGGGGTGCGCTTGACCACCGAAGAGAGCACCATCACGGTAACGCCGGGAACCAGCCTCCATGGGGTGGACGTCAAAACCCTCCCCTACCCAGGTTTCCCCACGGACATGCAGGCCCAGTTCATGGCCCTCATGAGCGTGGCCAAAGGAGCCAGCGTCATCACCGAGACCATCTTCGAAGACCGCTTCATCCACGTGAGCGAACTCCAGCGGCTGGGCGCGGACATCACCATCTCCGGCAACCAGGCCGTGGTGCGGGGCCGCCGGCAACTTTCGGGCGCACCCGTCATGGCCACGGACCTGAGGGCCTCCGCCTCCCTGGTCATTGCCGGGCTGGCGGCCCAGGGGACCACTGAAGTCCACCGGGTCTACCATCTGGACCGGGGCTACGCCCTCCTCACCGATAAACTCGCCGCCCTGGGAGCCCGCATCAAGCGGGAACCGGCGTGATGTTATGTGGGGGAAGGGGCTAAGGACCACAGGCCCTTACCCCCTCCCCCACGCCCCCTCCCCCAATCCCTCAAGCCAGTAGCCAGTAATCAGTTGCCAGTTACCAATAATCGGCACCCAGTTCCTTTTTCTGACTACTGGTCACTGGTCACTGAATAACGGGGGTTGGGAGGGGAGTTTGAGGGAAGGGCGGGGGAGCCGGGCTCCTCCGGCCCTTCCCTCAAGCATCACTGCATCAACTCATGAAAGCTCTCGATGGTGGCGAAGTCCGGGTGGGGGTTGGGGGGAAGTTGGGAGCTGGATTTGGCCTTGAAGATAAGGTAGTGGATGCCGTAGTTCCGGGCGGTGGCCAGGGCATCGGCGTTGTCGTCCACCAGCAGGGTCTGGCGGAGGTCGAAGTGGAGGCGGTTTTTCAGGATTTCCCAGAAGCTCAACTCCTCCTTGGGGGCGCCCAGGTCAAAGGAGGAGATCACCTCTTCAAAGTACCCCAGAAGCCCCACGTGGTTCATTTTCAGGTCCAGGGTCTTCCAGTGGGCGTTGGTGACCAGGGCCACCCGTTTTTTTATCTCTCGTAAAAACTTCAAAAAATCTTCGGTGTCCGGGTGCACCTCGATGAGGTGGCGGATGGACTCCTTCAGAGCGGGGATGTCCAGGTCCAGTTCCCGGGACCAGAAGTCGATGTCGGTCCAGTTGAGGGTGCCCTCCTCCTGCTGGTAGCGGGCGTATACCTCTTCTTGGGCCACGGCCAGATTGAGTCCCCGCTGGCGGGCAAATTCCTCGGGCACCAGGGTTTCCCAAAAATAATCATCATAATGTTTATCTAAAAGGGTGCCGTCCATATCCAGGAGCACCCAGGTGACCTTGTCCCAGGGGAAGTCCATGCCAGCCTCCTACCATCAATAATATGCAAATTATAACTGTATTCAAATTTACATTTTTTTCCAAGACCACATCTTGACCGGTGTCTGAGTGTTGCTTACCTTATGTATTATGGATGTATAACTTGCTGATATATGGAGGATAATATATGCCAATGTTCTTTGAACGCGACCCCTTCACGGAATTGGAACACCTTCAGCGCCAGATGGACAACCTTTTTAAAAATGTGGCTGGAGTGGAGCGCTACCCCCGTCGAGTGGGAGTTTATCCCCTGGTCAACATCTCCGAAGACCCGGACCATATTTACGTGCGGGCGGAGCTTCCGGGTGTGAGCCCCGAAGACCTGGACATCACCATCAAGGACCAACAATTGGTTTTGAGGGGCGAGCGCAAGATCCCCACGGAAGAGAAAAAGGTTAATTACCACCGGCGGGAGCGGGAGTCCGGTTTTTTCCGCCGGGTGCTCAGGCTCCCTGCGCAGGTGGATCCCACGAAAGTGGAGGCCGTCTCCAAGGATGGCGTCCTCACCATCACCCTGGCCAAGCCGGAAGAAGTCAAGCCCCGGCAGATCTCGGTAAAGAGCGCCTAAAGGAGGGAGAACCATGACCGAACAGGAACTCAAGCCCAAGGTGAAAGAGGAGGCGCCGGCCAAAGGAGAGCGGGTGCGGCCTGGCCGGGTTTTCATTCCCGCAGTGGATATCTTCGAGACTCCCCAAGCCCTGGTACTGGTGGCCGATATGCCCGGCGTGTCGGGTGACGCGGTGACCCTGGACCTCAAGGAGAACCTTCTCACCATCTTCGGAGAGGTGAGCCCGCCCCCGGAGAAGGAGGCTCTTGTAGCCCAGGAGTATACTATCGGTGACTTTTACCGGGAATTCCAGGTGGGCGAACTCATCGACAAGGACAAAATCGAAGCCAGCGTTAAGAATGGCGTCCTGACCCTTACCTTACCCAAAGCCGAGAAGGCCAAGCCCCGCCGCATTGAGGTAAAAAGCGGGTAAAAGCTTTTCCAGCCGAACCAAGAAAGGGTCAGAAGGACTCGCTTCTGACCCTTTTTCTTTGAAATTCCTTTATTCGATTATGTCTTTTTCTCCACAAAAAACATAATCGAACCATGCCGGGGGAGGGGTCTTAAAAGGACATCTGGAGTTCTTCCGGTTCAAAGGAATTAAATCTGGTGTACAAGTCCCGAAATGCCAGACGGAAATTTCCGGTGGGACCGTTGCGTTGTTTTTTCAGGAGGAGGCGGGCCTGGCCTTTTTCCGGGGAATTCTCGTGGTAAACTTCGTCCCGGTAGATAAATAGGATAACATCGGCATCCTGCTCGATGGCCCCCGATTCACGCAAGTCTGCAAGTTGTGGTTCTTTTTTGGGCCTATCTTCCACTTTGCGACTCAGCTGGGACAAAGCTATGACAGGGACATTCAATTCTTTAGCCAGCGCCTTTAAAGAGCGGGAGATATCAGATATTTCTTGCTCACGGCTGGGGGCATCACTTCGACCCCGCATGAGTTGCAGGTAGTCTACGACGACCAGCCCCAGCTTGCCCTCGGCCCGGAGGCGGCGGGCCTTGCTGCGCACTTCCATAACCGTAGCAGCTGGACTGTCGTCAATGTGGATGGGGCATTCCAGCAGGAAACTGGCGGCCTCCTGAAGTTTCTGCCACTCTTCGTTGGTCAGGAAGGCCCGGCGTAAGTGGGAGGCGTCGATTTCTCCGGTGCTGCTCAAAAGGCGCCGCACCAGTTGCTCTTTGGACATTTCCAGGGAGAAAAAGGCCACCGGCACCTGTGCTTCATAGGCGGCGTTGAAGGTAATATTCAAGGCCAGCGCGGTTTTTCCCATGCTGGGGCGGGCGGCGATGATGATCAGGTCCCCCGGTTGAAATCCTGCAGTGAGATTATCCAGGTCCGTGAAGCCACTGGGCACTCCAGTGATGCGACCCTGCTCCCGGTGCCAGATGGCCTCCAGGGTGGCCACTTCCTGTTCCACCAGTTTGCCGAGGGGCTGAAAACCAAACTTAATCTTGCTTTCCGCCACCTTGAAGATTTCAGTTTCGGCCTGGTCCAGGAACTGCTCCACGTCCTCCACCGGGGCCAGGCAGGCCTGGGAGATGTTTTGGGAGCACTGGAGCAGGCGGCGCAACACCGCCTTTTCATGGACTAAACGGGCATAGTAGGCGGCGTTGGCGGCGGTGCCCACGTGTTCGCTCAAGGCCGCCAGGAAGACTGGCCCTCCCACTTCCTCCAGCCGTCCCCGCTCCTTGAGGAGGGCGGTCACCGTCACCAGATCCACCGGCTCCCCCCGGCTCCAGAGGTCCAGCATGGCCTGGAAAGTGTGGCCGTGGCCGGAGCGGTAAAAATCTTCCGGGGTCAACAGGTCAGCTACCTGGTCCAGAGCCTGTGATCGGAGCAGGATAGCACCCAACACGGATTGCTCTGCTTCCAGATTGGCAGGGGGGGTAAGCCCGGCCGGCGGCGGGCTGTCCGAAACAACAGCGGCGGCGCGTTTCGTACCTCTCGCCATGTGGCCTCCAGATAGGCCGGCGCCCCTGGCGCCGGGATGGGGACTCAAGAGTTCGGGGTTGGTGAGTGCCGCGGGCTCAGGAAGCTTCGGGGACAACCTCCACCTGGATCTGGGCCGTCACCTCCGGGGCCAGGCGCACAGTGACCTGGTAAGTCCCCAACTGCTTGATGGGTTCGTCCAGTTCCAATTGCTTGCGGTCCACGGTAAGACCCTGTTCTTCCAGGGCTTGGGCGATAACGGCGTTCGTCACCGAACCATAGAGGCGCTCTGATTCGCCAACTCGCTGAGGGATGGTGAGGCTCACCTCCGCCAGGCGGGCGGCTAATTCCAGGGCTGCCTCCTTTTCCGTATCAATCTGCTCGACCAGGCGAGCCCGCTGCGCTTCGAAGCGCGCCAGGTTGCCGGGGTTGACCTCCATCGCTTTCCCCTGGGGAATGAGAAAGTTCCGGGCGTACCCCCGGGCCACCTCCACCACCGTACCAGCGGTACCCAGTGAGGGCACGTTCTCGGTAAGGATGATTTTCACCGCGTTCTCCTTATGCCTCTCGGGGCGGCTGGAGCCTCCGAAAGTCCAACCACAGGTCCACCAGCCCCAGGATCATTACCACAATCATTAAGGGGTTCATGAAGGCCAGCACATACCCTAGACCACGCAGGGCCCAGGGCACCTGATAGCGCTGGAGGAGGGCGGCCATCACCGCCATCCCCTGGCAGAAATAAACGAACCCCATTACCAGCAGCAGGTTCAGGCCTGCCTGCCGTATCCAGGCCAGGGGCGCCAGAAGAGCAAAACCACCGGCTGCCACTAAGAAAAAAACGAGCCACTCCGGACTAGCCCAGTAGATGAGGGGTTCCCCCGGGTCGATCCAACCCCAAAGGCTTGCCAACTTCCGGACCACCAAGACATTGACCCAGGCCACCAGAGCAGTGTTGATCAGGACCAAGGCCGGAAAAACCTTGACCACCAGATCCTGGACCTCCACCTTGGGCAACCCCATCACCTGCAAGTCCGAAGAGTCCATCCCGGTCTCCTGGAGCATCTTGCTCAGGGTGCTGCTCACCTCCTGGGACTTCTGGACCCACAAGGCACCGGGGCTGAGACCCTGGAAATAAACCTGACCCAGAAAAAAGACCAGGAACAGGAGCCCCAGGACCACCACCGTGAACATGATAGCCGCACCGGCAGGCCAACCCCGGTGGTGGCAGACCGTCAGGATCAGGCCCATAAGCAGGAGCATCCACAGGCCCAGACCATCCTGGAGAACGGCCACCCCGGGATTGAGGGCAAAGACAAAGAGGGCGCCGATCAGGGCCAACAGCGCGGCCTCCCCGGTGCTCAGACGCCAGCCCACCAAGAGGAGGGGGAGTGGCAGCCAGGTGCCCAGGAACAGCGTGGCCATGGGGCTCAGGCGCCCTACCAGGATGATCGTCAAAAGGGCAACCAAACCGTAAGACCAAATGAGCCACCGGCTGCCTACCAAGAGCCACCTCCCTGAGGATTTACGTAGGCGGCGGGGATGGCACGTAGGGCATCAGCGCCAGGAGCCGGGACTGTTTGATGGCCCGGGTGAGGCGGCGCTGATGACGGGCGCAATTCCCGGAAATGCGCCGGGGGATGATCTTCCCCCGCTCCGTGATAAACTGCCGGAGGGTGTTGACGTCCTTGTAATCGATGAGCAGCTTGGAGTCCACACAAAAACGGCAGACCTTGCGCCGCACATAAAAATGCTTGCGTCTGCGTCGGGGCACGGCCGGCACGATCAGGCCTCCTTTTCCGGAGCGTCGGCGGGTTCGGCCTCTGCCGGTTCTGCCGCCGGGGTTATGGTGGACTCAGTCTCTGAGGTTTCTGGCGCCGAGGGAGGAGCGGTGGGAGCTTCAGCGGCAATATCTTCTGAAGATACTTTTTCAGTCTCGGCGGTGGGCGGGGGCGCCTCCCGGGCTTTGGCGGCGATTTCCGCCTCGAGGGCCGCCACGTCAACCTGGTCCGCTTTTTTCATGGTGAGATAGCGGATAACCCGATCGTCAATCCGGTAATTCCGCTCCAGTTCCTTCACTGCGGCGGGCATTCCGGCAAAATCGGCTTTGATGTAGTACCCCCTCAGGGTACCGGCAATCTTGTAAGCCAACTTACGGCGGCCCCATTCCTCCATACTCACCAAAGTGCCACCCTGACCAGCGATGATCTTGGTGAATTTGTCGATGGTGGCCTTGACTTCTTCGTCTGACAGGTCGCCGTTGACCACCCAGACGGACTCATACCTTCGCATTGATCCTCCTCACGGATTATTAGCCCTGGAACCTTATTGCCCAGAGCAAGGAGAAATAAACTATGTTTTTATCAAAAGCCCAATTTACTGTCAAGCCATGCGTTCACCATCTCCAAGTAAACAGCGAATATGTTTCTCAGGTTTTTTCTCTGGCCCGACCCAGGATATGATTCAGATAGTCTGTTCTCCTTGAGAAAGACCGGGCGTTAGCCTCCAGGTACTCCCGAGAAGGCCATATCTTGGCCTGGAGATAAGCGGGCCAAGCCTTTGCCGGCAAATGATGCCACAGGGCCATTAGGGAAGCCACCAGCATGGTGTTTCTCTGTCGGCGCAGGATGAACCTTTCAGCCCATCCGGGGCGGTGGGCGGCGAGTTTCTCGAGGACCGAAGCCGGCACCAACCCGGGACGCACGTGCTCAATATCCCTAAATATCCATAACATCGGCTCCTGGATACGAAACCTGCTAGCGTCGTCGAGGAGAAGGTCCCAATCCAGGGGAAAGCGGTGCAAAGCCCGCTCTAAGTCGACTATCTTCAAAATGGTATTATACTCGAGTTCGTCGAAGGTGTGGAGACACAGGTGCATGACCACGTGTTCCGGGGCTAAAACCAGCGCCGACAGGCCCCCCAGTTCCTGGACCGTGGCCCGGGCTCGCAGGTGATTATAGGGTAGACGGTAGAAGGTTCCCGCTTCTTGGATTTCCCAATGGACGTCCACGAACGGGATACCACCCCGAGGGGTTTTGTAAGTGATGACCCACCCAAACTGCGCGGTAAAGCCTGGTCGAAGGTCTAGATCCCTGGGCATTAACGTGTAGCCTTGCTGCTCCAAGGCGGTCCGGGCCCTCTCCAGATCAGCTGGGGAAATGAGGACATCCACGTCACTCATGGGCCGGCAGGCCGGATCTTCATACAGGCGATGGCGGATATCCGCGCCTTTCAGCAAAATGACTTCCACCCCGGCGGCGGCCAGCACCTCCATCAGCAAGCCCGTTTCACTCTCCTGGATATGGTAAAGTCTCAGGCTCCCAAGATAGTCCCCACGCAACTCCCTGAGGAGCGGTACCTCCCCTACTTCTTTCCGGGTGAACTGGGTTAGGGTTTGGTAAATCAGAGGGGTGAGCCGGTGCTGACGAAGGGTATCAAGAACCCCGGGAACAGAGAGCTGGCGAGTGATCTGCCGTACTGCTTGGAGCCGGGCCCTAACGTCAGCCGACCCCAGGTCCAACACCGGAGGGACGATGGGATTGGTGAAAATCATGATCTGCTGGGGAAGGAGCTCGAAAGGCGTCCAGACCTAACCAATTTCTGAAGCTTTAAGAGCAAGTGACTCGGTTAGTGCGGGGGCAACCCGAACTCCTTCCCCGGCGATACCTCCTGGAAACGCCCCCTGGCTAGCGCACCACGGTGAAATAGGAGGTGCGCTCGGCGCTGCCGTAGCTGCTCATCAACCGATTACTGACGGTATAAGACCCCGCCACGGCATCCCGGGGGACAGTGAAAGACACTCGGTCTTGAAAGGTGCCGTTCTGGTTAGAGGCCTGAGTCGAATAGGGTTGGCCCACCACCCGCCCGCCCTGGCGCACTTCCCGGGAAAGGGTGACCTGGGTAGGAGTGTCATTTGGGGTGAGAACGGTGTAAGTCATGGACATGTCTATGGTTTGACCCGGGCGCACGCTAGTGGGCATAACACTGGCGTCGCTGATGTCAACCATGGCCCCTCGGCCCGGCGAGTAATTGTATTGCTGAGCCGCCATATCTCTGTTGCGCATCTGCTGATTCATGTGCCGGGCATACAGGGCTCCCCCGATACCGCCCACAATAGCCCCGGAGGCTGCTCCGACCCAAGCGCCGGTGGCGGGGGAACCGGTGGCCGCGCCGATGATGGAGCCTATAGCCGCTCCCGCAACGGCTCCTCCAGCAGCTCCAGCGGTAGCAGAACGCGCGGGGGCGTAGGTGCCGCTGCTGGTAGTGCAACTCGTTAAAGCTACGGTCAAAAGCAAAACCATGGCCACTGCTATAATCTTACGGCTTGTCATCATCTTTCCTCCTTAAGCTATTTCGTTTCTGATCTTTGAGCAGGTAGCCCTTGCTAACCTGGCCGTTCCACCTAAACCTCCCGGCCCAAGGCTTGCCGAATGCGGTCTAAAATGCCGTTCACAAAGGCGCCGGAATCTTCGCTGCCATAGCGTTTGGCCAGCTCTATGGCCTCGTTGATCACTACCTTGGTCGGGACGTCCGGCTGGTGTATAAGTTCATAGAGGGCCAGCCGAAGAAGGTTGCGGTCTACTGCTGCCATGCGCTCCAAACGCCAATGTTCCGAGTATTGCCGGATCAGGGCGTCTAGTTTCTCCTGGTGGGCCGCCACGCCCTCCACCAACTCCCCCAGGTAGGCAGGAACTTGGTCCCCCCTGCCATAAAGCCGCCAGAAACGGGCGACCTCACCCTGCCGGTGTCCCAGGTACTCGGCCTGGTAGAGAAGCTGCAGGGCCCATTCCCGGCAGTCACTGCGGGAAATGGCCGCCACAAAGGTCAGCCCCCCATGTCCTTGAGTAGGTTAACCATCTCCAGGGCCGACTCGGCCGCGGCATAGCCTTTATTGCCTGCTTTGCTGCCGGCCCGCTCCACCGCTTGCTCGAGGGTGTCCGTGGTGAGTATCCCAAAAAGGATGGGGACGCCGCTCTCCAGCGACACCTGGGCGATGCCTTTGCTCACCTCGGCCGCCACATAATCAAAGTGGGGAGTAGAGCCCCGAATTACGGCACCCAGACAGATGACCGCATCGTAAGCCTTGACCTGGGCCAGCTTTTTGGCCGCCAGGGGAATTTCCCAGGCCCCGGGAACCCGCACCAGGGTAAGGCCGGTGTCGGCGACCTCGTGGCGGCGCAGACAATCTAAGGCCCCTTCCAACAGGCGCTCGGTGATAAAGGAGTTGAAACGACTGACCACCAGGGCGATGTTGAGGCCCTCGCCTGCCAATTTACCTTCCAGGACATGCATCGGCTCCACCTCACACTAAGTTGAGCATGTGGCCCATCTTCAGGCACTTGGTCTTGAGATAGTTGCGGTTTACCCGGTTGGGGGGAATTTCCAGGGGAACCCGTTCCACCACCTTGAGGCCGTACCCTTCGAGGCCGATGATTTTCTTGGGGTTATTGGTCATCAGACGCATCTGGCGCACCCCTAATTCCCGGAGAATTTGGGCCCCGATGCCATAATCCCTCAGATCGGCCTTGAAACCCAAAGCTTCGTTGGCCTCCACCGTGTCTGCGCCCTGGTCCTGCAGCTCATAGGCCCGAATTTTGTTCAAGAGCCCGATGCCCCGGCCTTCCTGGTTCATGTAGAGAATGACTCCCTTGCCCTCCTCTTCCACCAGGGCCATGGCCGACTCCAGTTGGTCGCCGCAATCACACCGCAGGGAGTGGAAGACATCCCCGGTCAGGCACTCGGAGTGCACCCGCACCAGGATGGGCTCCTCCGGGTTGATCTCCCCTTTTACCAGGGCCAGATGCTGGTTGTCGTCGATGTCATTGTCGTAACCGTAGACGATGAACTCTCCATAATACGTGGGCATCTTGGCTCCGGCCTGACGGTGCACGAAGGATTCGTTTTTCAGGCGATAGGCCACCAGGTCGGCGATGGTGGCGATCTTGAGATCATGTTCCGCGGCAAATTTCTCCAGGTCCGGCATCCGGGCCATGGTGCCGTCGTCGTTCATGATTTCGCAGATCACCGCCGCCGACTTGAGACCGGCCAGACGGGCCAGGTCCACGGAGCCCTCGGTCTGGCCGGTGCGCACCAGCACCCCGCCCTTGCGGGCCCGGAGAGGAAAGATATGTCCTGGGCTCACCAGGTCGTCGGGCTTGGCGTCGTCCGCCACCGCCGACAGAACGGTGGTAGCCCGATCCGCCGCGGATATGCCGGTGGTCACCCCCCGGCGGGCCTCGATGGACACCATGAACGCGGTCTGAAAGGGCGACTGGTTGTCTCTGCACCATGGGCCTAAGTTGCAGGTTTTCCACCAACTCCGGGACCAAAGCCAGGCAGATCAGACCCCGGCCATAGCGGGCCATGAAGTTGATGGCCTCGGGGGTCACCATCTCCGCGGCCATGGCCAGATCGCCTTCGTTTTCCCGGTCTTCGTCGTCCACCAGGATGATCATCTTCCCCTGGCGGATATCTTCGATAACTTCCTCTATGGGTGCCAACGCCATGAAACCGAGCGCCTCCAGGTTCACAAAATCTTGGGTTTGTTCCGGATGTTTTCGGGGCATTCAGATAAGAACGGGGGCCAGGGGTGGTCACTGGGTATGGCAATAAACTTTTCCGCCTCGGGCTCTAACCCTCGCCCCAACTTCCGGTCAGCCATTTCTGATTTTATTAATAATACCTTACCCTGCCTGCGTCAACCAGCTATATTTTTTAACGAAACCCATGGCGAGCCAGGAATTCTTCGGTCAAGCCTGACTTGGCGGGAAGATGCGGTCCGAGCAGCCTGGCCACGTACTTGCCGATAATGTCGGTCTCCAGGTTGACCCGGTCGCCCACCTTAAGATCGGCCAAAGTGGTGTCCTTGGCCGTATAAGGGATAATGTTCACCTGAAAGGCAGAGCCCTGGACAGGCATTCACCGTCAGGGACACTCCCTCCACCGCGATGGAGCCCTTCTCGATGACCAGGGGGGCCAGCGCCTCGGGCAGCTCAAAGCTAAGTTGCAGATGCTCCGGGCCTTCCCGGCGTTCTGTGAGCACCCCCAGGCCGTCCACGTGGCCGGTGACCAGGTGCCCGCCCAGGCGGTCTCCCAGGCGCAAGGCCCGCTCCAGGTTGACCCGGTCCCCCACTTGTTTAAAGGATAAGGTGCTGCGGGCCAGGGTCTCGGGGGAGACGTCCACCTGAAAGGCCCGGCCCCTCACCGCCACCACCGTCAGGCAGGCCCCGGATACTGATACGGACTCCCCCAGAACCAGCTCAGCCACCGGGAAAGGCGGCGCTACGGCCAGGCGCAGGCTTTCCGCCATACGCCTCATTTCGGTAATCTTCCCCACCCCTTCCACGAGTCCGGTAAACATTTCTCTCTCCTAAAACTTTTCCCGGTGCGCCGTGCGCACCCTACATTTTCTGACTGCTGACTGCTGACTGCTGACCGCTGACTGCTCCCCCCTCACGCCACCGTCACTTCGGGGCAGAGATACACGTCCTGGATGGCGTTCAGGAGCTCAATTCCTTCCTTCCTGGGGCGTTGGAAGGCCTTGCGCCCGGCGATGAGGCCCGTGCCCCCGGCCCGCTTGTTGATCACTGCGGTGCGCACCGCCTCGGCCAGGTCGTTGGCCCCGGCCGCGCCACCGGAATTGATGAGACCGGCCCGGCCCATGAAGCAATTGGCCACCTGGTAGCGGGTCATATCGATGGGGTGGTTGCCGGCCAACTCCGAATAGACCCGGGGATGGGTGTGGCCGAAGTTCAGAACGTTGAAGCCCCCGTTCACCGTGGGCTGCTTTTGCTTGATGAGGTCGGCCTGGATGGTCACCCCCAGGTAATTGGCCTGGCCCGTCAGGTCCGCGGCGGTGTGGTAGTCTTTGGACGTGGTCTTGAAAGCCGGATTCCTGAGGTAGCACCAGAGGATGGTGGCCAGCCCCAATTCGTGGGCCTTCTCGAAGGCCTGGCTCACCTCCTGGAGCTGGCGGCGGCAGTCCGGGGAGCCGAAATAGACCGTGGCCCCCACGGCCACGGCCCCCATCCAGAAGGCCTGCTCCACCCGGGCAAACATGGTCTGGTCGTGGATTTCCGGGTAGCTCAAGAGCTCATTATGGTTGATCTTGACGATGAAGGGGATCTTGTGGGCGTATTTCCGGGCCACCGCGCCCAGGATCCCGAGGGTGGAGGCCACCGCGCTGCACCCTCCCTCGATGGCCAGCTTGACGATATTCTCCGGGTCAAAGTAGATGGGGTTGGGGGCAAAGGAGGCGGCGGCGGAATGCTCCACTCCCTGGTCCACCGGCAGGACCGCGAGATAACCCGTACCCGCCAGGCGCCCGTGCTCGAACATGGCGGCCAGGGAGCGCAGCACCCCAATGGGCCGGTCGCTCATCACCCACACCCGGTCCAGAAAGTCCGGCCCCGGGAGGTGCAGGGTGTCCTTGGGAAAGCCCTTGCTCTGGTACTTGAGGAGATCCTCGGCCTCGGCGCCTAACAGCGTCTGTATCTTCTTGAACATTTTGGTCACCTCGAGTCAATGTGTGTTAGCATTTTTCTGGTGGCAACCAGGGTTCCCCTAACTTACCTAACCTTCAATTTATAAGTTCCAGGGCCACTTGCGCTGCTCTCTCAGAGGCTCCAAGTGAACCCAAACGCTCCACCACTCTGGCCAGACCCTGGCGGAGACGTTCCAGGCGTTGGGGGTCCCGGACCAACCCCAGCACCGCCTGGGCCAGGTTTTCCGGGGTGAAGTCCTGCTGGATGAGTTCGGGAAAGAGTCCCTCTCCGGCCAACAGGTTCGCCATACCGATGTGATCCACCCGGATCAGGAGCTTGGCCACCTGGAACGTCAAGGGCGCCAGTCGGTAAATGATGACCGTAGGGGTCCCCGCCAGGGCCGCCTCCACCGTCACCGTGCCCGAGGCCACCACCGCCAGGTGAGCCGCCGCGAGCGCGGCATATGCCTGGCCGGGGATTATGCTCAAAGAAAGGCCGGGGGCTCTCCTATCCCCCACCCTATCCTCAGACTCCCTTCTCCAATTCTCACTATTATTATTTGGTAGCACGGGCATCCTGCCCGTGCCGCCCGGGCTGGAAGCCCGGGCTACCGTCTCTCGGTAAGGTGCTGGCGAGGAGGAGCTTAAAAGATTAAAACGCCCCTGACTTCGTGGCCTTCCCCCCAATACTTGCTCCACCATTCTTTCCACCAGTTCCCGAGGCGCGGTGGAGGCCAGGGGGAGAACAAATTGCACCTCGGGGATAGCCTGCCTGATAAGCGGGGCGGCTTTTAGCATGGTGGGAAGATGGCGCTCGATTTCGCTGCCCCGGCTGCCCGGCAAGAGGGCCATGGTGAAGCGTTCGGGGTCCAGGCCCCACTCTCGCAGGAGAATTTCACGGCCTGGAAGGTCCGGCAGCGTCTCCAGAAGGGGATGCCCCACGAAGGTCACGGGCACGCCCCGCTGTCGATAAAAATCCTCTTCAAACGGAAAAATTACCACCATGCGGTCCACATAGCGGGCGATGGTGCGCACCCGGCGGCGGCGCCAGGCCCAGACCTGGGGACTGATGTAATACATCACCGGCACCCGGTGCCACTTGCAGAGCCGGGCCACCAGGAAGTTGAAATCCGGGAAATCTATGAGAATGGTAAGGGCCGGCCGGTCCTGCCTGAGCGTCCGGTTTATCTCTCGCAAAGCGTAAACCACTGCCGGCAATCGTCCTGCCACCTCGGTCAAGCCCACCACCGCCAGGTCTTCGGCGCGGGCCAGCAGCTTCACTCCCTGGGCGGCCAGGGCCTCCCCCCCGATCCCCACGAACTGCGCTTGGGGGAGCATCTGCTGGATTGCCGTCACCAACCTGGCGCCGTGCCGGTCTCCGGAAGCCTCCCCGGCTACTATCAGGATCGTGCTCGGAGAATTCGGGGCAGGGCCGGGGGATTTGCCATCCCCCGGCCCTCCCCTCAAATGAAAAGCTGCCTTATTCCTCATACCTTGGCCTGGCGCATGGCGGCGATGATGTCTTCGGCCAGCTTGAGGGCGGCGCGGCCGTCCTCGCCGCTGATGGGAACGGGAACCCCGTTTCTCACAGAGTGGACAAAGGCCTGGATCTCCTTCAGCAGCGCGTCTTCTTTGGGAAAGCTCTTGATTTCCAGGGCTACCCCGGGAATGAGTCCTGTAGCACCCTCCTGGCGCAGGGCAATGGTAAGTTCCTGGGCTTCGAAGTCCACCGCCAGATAGGCGTCCGGCTGGAAGAGGCGAAAACGCCGCATGGTCTTGAGGGACATCCGGGAGGCCGTGAAATTGGCGATGCAGCCGCTGGCGAACTCGAGCCTGACGTTGGCCAGGTCGACCGTGGAGGTGAGCACCGAGATGCCGGCCGCCCGAATCTCCGTGACCGGGGAGCGCACCAGGCTCAAGACGTGGTCCAGGTCGTGGATCATCAAATCCAGCACCACGTCCACGTCGGTGCCCCGCTCCTTGAAAAAGGCCAGGCGGTGGCTCTCGATGAAGCGGGGCGTCGTGGTCAGATTTCTCAGTTCCGCCATGGCGCTGTTGAAGCGCTCCAGGTGCCCCACCATCAGGAGACGGTCATGCTTCCCGGCCAGACGCAGGAGATCGTCGGCTTCGGCCACGGTGGCGGTGATGGGCTTTTCCACCAGAACGTGCAGGCCGGCTTCCAGGGCCTCCCGCACCACCAGATAATGGTCTTTGGTATTTACCGCCACGCTCACCGCCTCCACCTGGGGAAACAGGAGGCGATAGTCGGCAAAGGCCTCAGTGCCCAGGGCCCTGGCCACCTCCCGGCCTCGCTCCCAGGCCAGGTCGGCTACTCCCACCAGCCTGGTTTCAGGCAGGGCGGCATACTTTTCGGCGTGATAGCGTCCCAAATACCCCACGCCGACGACGCCAACTCTCAGGGGGGGCTGCATGGAATATCCAGAAAATGTGATTGTCGGGAAAGTTACCCCCATCTTACCGGAAAACTTCACTCCCCTGCAATGAAAACTCATGCAAAGGGGTTTGACATACGGCGGCTTCTGAGGTACATAATTTCATCTATTTCTTGGAAGGATGAGACTGATGGTGGAAAAGGCGAAATACATCTGGCTGGACGGCGACTTCATCCCCTGGGATGAGGCCAAGGTGCACATCCTCACCCACACTCTCCACTACGGGCTGGGGGTCTTTGAAGGCATCCGGGCCTACCACTGCCATGACGGCCGCACCGCCATTTTCCGCCTCAAGGAGCACATCCGGCGCCTATATGACTCCGCCCACGTCATGCAGCTGGCCATCCCCTTCACCGCGGCCCAGGTGGAGACCGCCTGTGTCGAGCTGTTGCGCCAGAACCAGCAAAAAGAGGCCTATCTTCGTCCCCTGGTCTTCATCGGGGATGGCGTCATGGGCCTGAACCCTGGCGACAACCCCATCCGGGTGGTTCTTATCAGCTGGCTATGGGGCGCCTACCTGGGGGAGGAGGGCCTCTTAAAAGGCATCCGCGTCAAAACCAGCGCCTTCACCCGGCACCATGTGCGCATCATGATGACCAAAACCAAGACGGTGGGGAACTACGTCAACTCCATCCTGGCCAAGCGGGAGGCCATTCACGCCGGCTTTGACGAAGCTATTCTCCTCGACACTGAGGGTTTCGTGTCCGAAGCCTCCGGTGAAAATATCTTCATGGTGAAGGACGGGATTCTGCGCACGCCGCCCCTCACCTCCATCCTGCCGGGCATCACCCGGGAAGCGATCCTGACCTTGGCTCGAGATATGGGGGTCACCGTGCGGGAGGGCAAGTTTTCCCTGGACGACCTTTATCTGGCCGACGAGGCCTTCCTCACCGGCACGGCGGCCGAGGTCACCCCGGTCCGGGAGGTTGACGGCCGCATCATTGGCGCCGGCACGCCGGGCCCCCTGACCAAGAAACTGCAAGCCGCCTTCTTTGCCGTGGTGAAAGGTCAGGACCCCAATTACCAGCACTGGCTTACGTATATTTGAGACTGGTTAACCCGAGTTTTCAGGGGAGGGCCAAAGGGAAATAGTCTTCCCGCCCTCCCCGGAACCCTCCTTCCCCTCTCCTTCAATCTGGCGGATTTTTTTCAAGTCCTCCCGGCCCCAGCCGATAAGCCTGATAGAGCTGGCACGCGCTTAACTTCGAGGGGACAGCCATGGACACACCCAACTTACGGCAACAATTCCTCAACCAGAATCTGAAAATCCTGCGGCGTCCCACCCCCAAGCAGGAGAACACTCCTTATCTTCCCATCCTTCTTAAAGTGATGATGGCGGAGGAGCGGATCACCTTTCCGGTGTATCTCAAAGTGAGCGAGGGGGAGAAGGGGGAAATTAAGTTTCTCCCCTATCTTGAGGAAGGGGAAATCCTGCAGCGTCCTTGGATGGAATCGTTAGAGCGGGTGGAGATCGAGCGCCTTTATTTCCACGAGCAAGACTTGGACCGGGTCGTGGCCTACCTCAATAATCATCTGCTGTTAACCAGCGCCGACCCAGAACATTACAAAGACAGATTCTGCATCTTGAGGGAGCACCTGTCCATGAGCCTGCACCGGGCCTTCGAGAGCCCCCATCTGGGCGCCAACGTCAAACTGGCCAAGAAGTCTCTGGGGAACTTGGCCAAGTTTATGGGGCAGAAGGACTTTCCCTGGAAGCTCGTCTGGGAGATGCTCCACCGGGACTACACGTTGTATAACCACTCGGTGAACGTGGGAATCATGGGCATGGCCTTGATGGTTTATCTGAAAAAACCCGGCCGGGATTGTCTGACAGTGGGACTGGCGGGATTACTCCACGACCTGGGCCTAACCCACCTTAATGAAGAAATTGTGAATAAAATCGAGCCCCTCCATCCTGAGGAGCGAGAAATCCTGAACCGCCACCCAGCCCTGGGGTATCGGCTGTTAAAGAAAAACCCCCAGATTCCGGTGGATACCTTGCGCCTGATTCTGGAGCACCATGAGAGAGCTGACGGCTCCGGTTATCCCCAGGGCCTGCCCCTCTCTCAACAACACCCCTATACCAGAGTTCTCTTCATCCTGGAGGCTTATGACGGCCTCACCACCTTCCGGCCTTACCGCCCGGCCCACAGCCCCTTTGCCGCCCTAAAAATACTGCAAGGGCAACAAGGTGCCCAGGGGCCGGCCTGCGAAATCCACACTTTGAAGAAGTTTATCCAGTTTCTGGCCCTGGCTTAGGGCAACCGCCCAGCTCCCTGCAGTACTGCACCAGGATATCGGTCTCGGTAATGAGGCCCAGGAGTTTGTCGTCCTGCACTACCGGCAGGCAGCCGATCTTGCGCTCCACCATAATGGCCACGGCGTCCTTGAGTTCCATGTCCGGAGGGATGGTGATCACCTTCTTCACCATGACATCCTTGATGTGCAGGGTCCTCATAACCTCCCGGGAGTCCTTGTTGCCGTAACCCAGGGCCTGGGCCAGGGAACTGCGAAAGAGGTCCCGCTCCGAGATGATCCCCACCACCTTCTCCCCGGCCACCACCGGCAGGTGCCGGATGCGCCCCAAGCGCATGATGTCGTTGGCCAGACTGAGTTCGTCCTCGATATCCAGGGTGGCCACTTCCTTTACCATGAGATCCTGTACTTTCATGCTCCCCTCGGCACTGCTCAGGCAGAGAAATGATGGTCCGAAATTACGGCACCGCCAGCCATTGTCGGGCCCGGCGGCTGAGTTCAGAGAGAAGCGCCATGGCCCGAGTGGCTCCCTCCGGACTAAGATATCCCAGCCCACAGGCCGGGGTTAAGAGGGAATGGCTGAGTATTTCCCGCCACCCCAAGCCCAGACCGGCCAAACGTTCCACCTGAGAGGTGAAGCGCTGCCAGAGGCTGTCCCCGGTTTCCTGGGTCAACTCCTCCCCTGTGGGCACCAGTCCCCAGGCCACATATCCCCCCCGATGGAGAAAAGCAGCCAGGGCTTTATCATAGAGGAGGAGATGATCAAAGTAGCCGTACGAATCGAAGCTCAGAATGTCCAGGGGAGTCTCAAGCAACAGGGCCCAGTCGGTGTTGCCGCAGCAGTGCACCCCCACGGTTACTGGTCCCGACTCCTTGGCAGCCTCGATGGTCTCCGTGAGAATGGTGGCCACGTCCTCCCGGGAAACAGGCAGGAAGGCGGAGCCAAAACCGGTGAGGATGGGCTCGTCAAAAAACACCACGGCTTCCCGTCCTGCTTGCCGGAACTGCTCGGCTTGCCAGGCGGCCTTGCGGGCCAGCCCCTGGGAGACCGCCTGGGTCAGTTCCCGATCGTAAAGTATGGGCTTGCCGTCACCAGCTTTGACCATGCCGGCAAAAGTCACCGGCCCCACCACCTGGCCTTTCAGGGCACCCGGCCCATTAACCTGGGCGGTTATCTGGGCCAAGAGGGTATGGAAACCCTGGGCCTCCTCAGGGGTCAGGGCAAAGGGGTCCAATCCTCCGGTCCACACCGTCTCATAAAACTGGGCCAGGGCCATCTCCCGGGAGACCTCAGGGTCGAGGACAACCTGGCGGGCTTCCAGGTCTACCTTTAACCCCGGCAGCCCCCCGGCTCCCTGAGCCACCATCTCTTCCCGGAAGCCCAGGCGGACAAGCTGCGGCCAAAAGGGCATCTCCGGGAGCTGCTTGAGGATCAGGGCCACAGCCTCTTGTGGGTCGCCATAAGGGACGGAGCCGATGCCGGTGACTGTCAGGGGCGCCAGTGTCTTCATGTCGCCAATGTAGTCACTTTCCCCTTTTCTGTCAACCACGTTCGAGGCTCTGTGCGGCTGCTTGAGGTCCTGACGAGGAGCTTTTTCTCATCCCGCGGCGCCCGGGTCGGGACAAATCCTGGGACCATCGTTAGATTACTCAGTTTTTCGTTGCATCACCTTATTTTTTCAGGCAAAATAGCTCAAGCGTGAATTGGGGAGGTCGTAGGTGAGGTCGGCTGGTGCACCCGAGGGGAATGGCAAGGCCAGGTTCAGCACCAAATTAGTCGCTTTGGTGACTCTGGTCTTAAGTCTGGTCCTGGTTCTGCTCGTTTTTTTCAGCCACCGGGGGCTTTACCAGATTTATCGCCTCAGGCAGGAAAAATCAAGCTTGAGTGCGGAAAACCACAGGCTGGCTGAGGAAAACGCCCGGTTAGCCCGGACCATCGATCGCCTGAACCATGACCCGGAGATGATCCAGGACCTCATTCGCCGGGAATTGAACTTCGTCAAAAAGAACGAAATCATCATTCAATTACCTCCCCGGAAAGAGGACAAACCCTTCAAGGCGTCTCTCATTCCCGACAAGCCTCCATCTGTGGCCAAGGGGAGTAACGACCAGAGCCGGCACCGGAGAAAAAACCAGCAAGCCCCGGATCCCCGATAGAAAACCATAACCGGCCGGCCCCATCTCCGGACGCCCTTCATCCCCGCAGCCATCCCCGTCTTGCCCCTTTCTCAGGGAGTGTTATTTCCTGAATCTGGCTCCATCGGGCTTTACCGGGAGGTAGGTGGGCTTAACTGACTTACCCGCTGAGAAGAAATTAAAAGAAGGAGGACACATGTACTCCACGGGGGATTTCAAGAAAGGCCTGAAGATCGAATTGGACGGCGCCCCTTATGTTATTGTGGATTTTCTCCACGTGAAGCCAGGAAAGGGGGGCGCCTTCGTGCGTACGAAAATCAAAAACCTGATGACCGGGAAAGTGCTGGACCAGACCTTCCGTTCGGGAGAAAAAGTGAAGCGGCCGGACCTGGTGGAGCGGGAAATGCAGTTCCTCTACCGGGAAGGTGATAACTTTCACCATGATGGACAACGAGACCTACGAGCAGCTCGCCCTCACCGCCGAGCAGTTGGGCGACTCAGTGCTCTTTCTCATCGAGAACCTGGATGTCAAGGTCCTCTTTTTCAATCAGCAGCCGGTGGCCATAGAGCTACCCACCTTTGTGGAACTGGCGGTGGCTCAGACCGAACCCGGCTTAAAAGGTGACACCGCCAGCGGCGGCAGCAAGCCAGCCACTTTAGAGAGCGGCGCCGTCCTCCAGGTGCCGCTGTTCATTAATGAGGGCGACCGGGTAAAGGTGGACACCCGCACCGGGGACTATATCGAGCGGGCCAAATAACTGCCTTCAGACGAGCTTGACCAGGACTATGTGACGCTTGACCCCAAAGCGCCGGGCCTTTTTATTGGAATGCATGAAAACGTCCGCTTTCAGACGCTTGCGTGAGGCCATGCGGTCCTGAAATTCGAAGACCCCCAGGCCATGCAGGAGCACCCGGTCACCGAAGTCCAGATTGAGATTGCGCTCCACATCGCGGCTGACCGCCACCATGCCTTCTTTTACCCGCCTGCCCGAGGCGGTTATGTTGTGGGGATAGCTGCCGCCGTTATACGAATAGGCGGTCACCGAAACGATGGACATTTTGACGCTCAGGGTGGGTGAGGGCAGGAAGAGCAAGCCCAAACCCACAAGACAAATTATCGTCAAAGTCTTCATGATTGCCTCGCACTTTATATGGTGTGATTTCCTCGAGAAGAATGGCGCCGAGCAGTCGCGCAAACCAATAGGGGAAGGAGGCGGCGGCAGCCCCGGGATGTGTCGGGGTTTTCTCTTTCCGCCAGCGTTCCTGGGCCCATCTCTTCCGGGGGGCAATCCTCACTCGGAAGCTGAATCCCCTGGTCTTAGCCCCTCATGTCCGCCATTCTTTAGGTAAGTTGGACGAGCAAAGAATATGGCTGGTTGATGGTAGTCCCTATCCCAAAAAATATACCCTGTCAAGAAAAATTTTCACAAAAATTTCTAATATCCTGTTATCTCTATATAAAATAAACAAGATAAATTGTGCATTTTATAACAATGGTAATTTTCCGAAATTTTGGAAATAAAATAGTGTCGAAGTGGGTTTTTATTGGCAATATTATCTAAAAAAGTAAAGCAAAATGGGAAATTTTTTTGCATTAAAATTTTTTAAAGAAATTACGTTAAAATGCTTAATAAATTCTTTAATATTAATTAATTATACTATTTATATACTTTTTAGTTAATATTTGTTCCCTATTTTTTATCATTTTTTTGGGATATATACGGATTTCCCCCAAATTAAAGTGATGTTGAGGGCCGCAAGCCTCCATTTCAGAAAAACCAAAGGGCCGGGAGCAATAGCTCCGGCCCTTCGATTTATCCCACCCGGGTCCTCCCGGTAAAGGTATGGAAAAACCAAGGCTGGCGAAGCCGACCGCTGGCTCCCATCTTCGGCCCCCCGAGCCTTCCCGGCCGCGCCGGCCAGCCAGCAGTAATTCCTGAGAACCTGCAGCCCGCAGGTTTTCAGACCTTTCAGGTGCCTCCGAAACCCACGGTGCCTTTCCCGTCTTCCACCAGGACCGGCACTTTTCGCACCCCTTGGGAGAACTTCAGCATTTCTTCCATTTGGCTGGGGTCATCCACCACATCCCGATACTCCACCAGATAGCCTTCCTGACTCTTGGCCTCCCGGGCCTTCTGGGTGTAAGGTCAACTGCTCTTGCCGTAAATGGTGATCTCTTTGGCCATGGTTCCCTCCTTGTGAGCTACTGAATGTAATAAACCCGGATATAGAGAAAATCCACCAAGTTCAGCATAATCAGGGGATTATCCGAGAGGGTGTACTGTACTCCCTCGAATCGGGGGTTGACTTTCTTGCGAATAAGGGTAATGGCCTCATCAGCTAATTGGGGATTCCCAGGGTTCACCTGACGTAAAAAATTAACTATGAAGTGGGAATAGCGCAGACCCAGCTCCTGGCATTTTTGGCGGATTTCCACCCGAAGGGGTTTCAAGGCATCGTCGAAGAAGTCGCCGATATCCTCATACTTGGCTTTGATCTTGCCAAAGTTCCACTGCCGCAGATTCCGGTACTCGTCTGGGGCCTGTCCCAACAGGTTCTCCATGGTTAGGTCAATGATATTGATACTTGGGGCCGCCGGCGCGTTGGGCGGCAGATGAGCGATTTTGACCTGCAATTCCGGGTAACGACTGTTGGTCAGGTGGAAGCCCCGGCTGAAACGCTTGCCTGGACGATCATAGCTCTGGGCCTGGGCCACGGTCCAGCCCTCCCCCCGGAGAAACTCCAACAGGCCCTTGGCCTGGGGCATGAGCTGGTAAAGTTCAGCAAAGGTGCCGGTAGGGGCTGCTCTGGTGATGGGGGGGACGATCGGTTCCTGGGGGGCCGGCGTCACCGGAGGGGGTTCCCCGGGGGTTTGTTCCTCAGGACTGGTTTGGGGTGTCTGCGGCGTGGCCAGGTCCGGGGACTCTGGCGCAGGCGGCGCCAGGGGCTCTTGGGGCGCCGGGATGGCGGCCGTTGGCGGCTCCTGCGCTGGGGCGGCACTGGGGTCGGCCTGCAAGCTTAAGCGGAACATGGCCAAGCCACCGCTGAGAGGGCGAATTTCCCGCTTGAGGATATAGGGCCGCTCCGGAACCATCTCCAGGATGATTTTGACTCCGGCGTCTGAAACCTCGGTCCTGACGTTTTTTACCAGGACGTCGTCCCCTGCCAGGCGCTCAGGCAGCTTACCAGCCCGGGCCTGGGAGAAATCCACCACCACCTGGGCTCTATCCATCCCAGTGTAAGGGGACACCTTGGGGTTGGCGGCGCGGTCTAAAATAACGGTCAACATCGTCCGTCCCCCCAGACGACTTAAACCCAAATTGCGCACTTCCACCCCCTGGGCGTAGGCCCTACACTCAGAGGGTGACCACAGGGCAATAACCGCCCCCAGAATAAGGAGTGCCCCTCCGACCTTGGGCCACCAACGTCGGCCAGAAAAGGGTTTGGGGGACAGCCCTGAAATACTCATGCCGGCTCTCATAATAGGTTCTACCACCAGGAAGAGATATGCCAGAAAATCAAGAAAAATCCACAGGAGAACTGGGAAGCCGAATTCCTGGCGGCGTTGGCCGGGAGGATATTACGACTTCCCGGGGACAAGTGGGGCAGTCTGCAGGGGATGGGGGGATAAACGCTCATCACCCGAAAGCTCAGGAGCCCCCCCCTTTCTGCCGCTCAAACAAAACACAACTGTCTTTGGGACAACTGGGGTTCCATTGCCCGGTCATATCCGCACTCAGTTTCCGTCCCCCATCACTGGGTGTAATGATGATGATCCCGCCTTCCTTGGTATAAAACCAGAGGAGGCCTTCTTTTACTCTCCACTTGAATTTGATGGACTTTCCTGACTCGGGCATCTTCCAGGTGGCCTCACCGTTCTCTTTTAGTTCCAGGTCAATATGCCCTTTGCCGGCAAAGGGTTCAACGGAGCGATAGGTCCCGGCATAAGGCTGCCGGGACTCGCCGCAGCCCACCAGGAACAACCAGCTCAAGACCAGTCCCAAGATGGCAACCTGTGTCAAATAACTTTTTTTCATATCTTTCTCTCCCGCCAGATGAAGCCTCCCCGATCCAGGACAAAGAGGCGGTCGTAAAGGAAGACCTGCAGGGCCATGACCAGCATCCCGATATTCTTTAAAACCTTCCACCAGGTCACCGGTTCCCCTGCTTCCCCCACACAGCCGCAGGTGATGGGCAACCCCTGGAATATAACATTCACCAACCCTATGATGAAGATGATGTTCATGCCGCCGATGATGGTGGCCGCGGCCCGGGTGCGAATGCCCAGGATCAAAAAGAGACCGGCCACGAGCTCCCCCCAGGGAAGGGCCAGGGCCCACAGGTTCACCCCCCAGGCAGGCATCATGCCGTAATCCACCACGTTGAGAGCAAAGACAGCCGGCCGCATAATTTTGCTCAAGGCGAAATCCACAAAGATAACCCCCAAAATTATGCGGCAAACTGCTGAAAGATAGGGGCTCCGGCGCACAGAGGGAATCAGGATGAGCAGAAAAATGCCCACCGGAATCCACTCAATATACCCTGACAGCCCCAGGGGCATGGCGGATACCTTTTGCTTCTCCTTTTCATCCACGGGGAAGGCCTTTTCCCAGGCCTTATAATCGCCGGCAAAAACCATTACCTTGGGATACTCTTTTTCTTTGAGGAGCTTGGCCAATTCCTTGTCGAAGCGTCGACTGAGTGGTGCCGCCATACACGATGATGGGCTTGTCCTTCGGCACCTTTTCCTCCTGCAACTGGAACTGAAACATGGGGTATTGCAGGTCGAAAAATAGCACGGGCAGATTCTTGGCCCCTTTAATGTGTCGTTGTTCAAAAAAATTGCTTTTCCGGGCGTCGACGAACACCGCCTCCTTCTTGTTGTACATCTCCAGGGCCTGTTCCACCGAGATCTTTTCTACCCCGGGTACATCCCCAATAACGTCCACCAGGGGAATCTGGTTGTCATTGTACAGGTTGAAAACCAGCGCGAGAACGAGGCTAAGACCTCCAATAAGGAGATAGTCGAACCAGGAGATTTCACGGACCTTCACCTGGTGCACCGTCTCTTGCTCCAGGCGCTTATCACCGTCTACCAGCCACTGCGACAGACTGTGAATAATTTTGCGGGCCAGTTTGGGGTTTTGGTCCAGGACCGAGTCGAATTCCTCCTTACTGATTTCGAGCAAGACCGTCTTTTCCATGGACTCCACTGAAGCCGTCCGGGGACTGCCGGTGACCAGGGCCACCTCCCCGAAATAATCCCCTGGGCCTAATTCCGTTAAGTCGGTGCGGATGCCGTCGTGGGTTTCCCGGTACACCTTGAGCTTCCCGGAAACAACCACATAGAAGTGAAGGGGCGGTTCCCCCTGTTTCACTATTGGGGTTCCAGCGGGGACGCACACCTCCTTGCCCACCTGCTCCAGTTTGAGCTTTTCGATCTGGTCGTCGTTCTGGGTCATGTTCTCTCCCCTGGCTCAAGGTGCTCGGGGCGCCGGCCCCGTGCCCCAAAAAAACAACGTTTTCCTTTTTATCACAGTATCTCCCTCGTGTGAACCACAACTAAGCAGGAAAGGGAAAAACCCATAAGAAATCTGCGTCTCTAATCAGCCTCCTTCTTTCTCGATCCTTTGTGTCCTTGCACCATTTTTCTCATTTTGAAAAAAAAATCTCGGCCTTTCCGGTCCTTCTCTCAAGGAGAGAATTTCGAGCTGGGGAGAGCCCGACAGAAGTTTTTCTTAAAAAAAATTTTGTAGGTATTTCAGTAAGTTGAATAATTTTTTCAAAATGTTTAATTGGCAAGGCCTTTGCATGTTATCCGGGTTAGAAAGCAAATTTTCCCACCTACGAGGTAACTACCCTAACATGCGATCCACAACGAGCAGCCTCACCTGGACCTCAGGGAAATGGGGCTCCGCCGAAGAGCAACGTTTGCAGGTCCTGGACCTTATTTTAAAGATTCTGGTCCCGGCCTTTTTATTCGCCTGTTTCCTGGCGGCCATCAAGTTCGGTTCGTTCAGCGGCTATCTGCATCTTCTCAGCCGCCACAGCTACGCCACGCCCCTCATGGCTCTGGGCGCCGCTTTCACCCTCCTGGTCCTGACTTTCCAGGGTCTGCGCACCTTCTTATGGTGTCGCTACAAACCGTATCCCTTGCCTTCAGGGCCCTTGCCGAAAGTGACCGTCATCATTCCGGCCTACAACGAGGGGGCCATGGTGGAAAAGGCTTTGTACTCCACGGTGGCCTCGGACTATCCAATAGGCCGCCTGGAAATTATCTGCATTGACGACGGCTCCAGGGACGACACCTGGTTTTATATTGAGCGGGCCCAGAGACGCTTTCCCAACCTCATCAAGGCCATCCGCTTCCCAAAAAACCGAGGCAAAAAGGAAGGTCTCTACGCCGGTTTCTCCCAGGGAAAGGGAGATTTCTTTATTACCATCGACTCAGACAGCGTTATTTCCCCTGACACCATCAAGCAGGTCATTGCTCCCATGGTCCACGACCCTAAAGTGGGCGCGGTGGCCGGCAACGTCAAGGTGTACAACCGCTTCCAGAGCCTCCTGGCCCGCATGCTGGCGGTGCGCTTCGTCCTGGCCTTTGATTTCCTCCGGGCCTCCCAGTCCGTGTATGGCTTTGTCACCTGCACCCCCGGGGCTTTATCCGCCTATCGCCGCAGCGCTATCCTCCCGGTCTTGAAGAAATGGCGCCGCCAGACCTTTATGGGAGCCCCCGCCACCATCGGCGAGGACCGAGCCCTCACCAACTTCGTAGTACGACAAGGGTATTATTCCGTTTACCAGCGCACCGCCCAGGTGCACACCATAGTACCGGAGACCTACAAAGGCCTCTGCCGGATGTACCTCAGATGGGACCGGTCCAATTTCCGGGAATCCTGGGTGCAGCTCACTTTTCTCTTCAAAAAATACCGCAAACAAGACCGACTGCTCCCTATTCTCGACTTCTGCATCACCCAACTGGAGTTTCCCCTGACCTATCTTTTCCTGGGCCTTTTGGTCATATCTTTGGCCACCTACCCCATTCTCATGGTGAAGTTCTTTGCGGGCCTGGGTGTCTTTACCCTGTTTTATATGTACCACTACATCCACCAGGAGCGGGACGGGGAGTTCATTTACGGCATCCTCTACTCCTATTTTGCCTTCTTCGCCCTGAACTGGGTGCAACCCTACGCCTTCCTCACCCTCAGAAACGACCGTTGGCTCACCCGCTAAGGGGGGTTTTCATATAAATAGGGGGAGCGCAAGACTTACCGTCTCCGCTCCCCCACTTTTTTGAAAGAGTTTGGTTAGTTAATTGAACTTGAGGGGAGGGCCGGGGGAGCGCAACTCCCCCGCCCTCCCCTTCAATCTTTCCACCCTAAAGGCCATTTCAAAACCCTTTTTTCTGTCACCCTGAGCAAAGCGAAGGGTCTCAAGTACTTAAAAATTTCGAGATTCTTCGCTTCGCTCAGAATGACATTATTGTAGGTGAATTTGAGGTTTTGCTATAGCTTCTACGTCTATCCTGGGAGCACAGGCATCTTGCCTGTGCTGCACAGGCTGGAAGCCTATGCTTCCGAATTAATGATATGTGGGGGTGGGGCAGGCTCCCATGGCCCCGGTAGCACGGGCTTCCAGCCCGTGGGAACCTCCATCCCCTAAAGTTTTCCCCTTAAAACCTCCCCCCCAGAGAACCGGCGTAGCCGGTGAGTTCGACGTAGCCCTGGCCGGTTATGGCTTGCTGGTTGTTGGTGCCCTGGATGGTCACCTGGCCCTCCCAATAGATGATGGGGGCGCGGCCGCCGGGGCGCAGTTCCTGGTCGGCCAGGGTGGGCTGCAGGGTGAGAGTATAGCCCGCCTCAGGGAGGCTGATTTGCCAGCCCGAGGGGTAGGTGGCCTTGGAGTGGGGGGATTTCCAGGTCCTGGTGGCCTTGATCTGGAAGTCAGCCAGTTTGAGGTGCCGGGCCTGGCCCTGGGGGTCCACCAGGGTGCCGGAGGAGGCCGGGTCAATGCCCCCGTCTTTGAGGCGCAGGACATAGAGCATCAGGTCGGAACCGTCGGAAAGCTGCAGGGAAAACCAGTCCCAGCCCACCTGGCTGGGGGCCAACTGGCTGGTGGAGAACTCCCGGTCAAACCAGCTCGTTCCGGTCACTTCCAGGGTGCGGCCCCCCAGGGTGAGCCGGCCCCGGGTGGCCAGCCGGGTGATGGAGTAATAGTGGCTGGCCACTTCCGCCTGGGCGGCCTTCCGGCTGTAGCCGCCATCGCCATGCAGCACCGGAGGTTTCAAGGGGGCAAGGGTAAGGTCCAGGCCAATCCCGTCCTTCTGGGCCTGCAGGTGATGCTCTTCCCCTTTGGCCTCCACCTCCCAGTCGTCAATCCACACCTTGAGTCGGCCCTGCTCCGCTCCTGCCAGGCCCAGGGCCCCCCGCTGGGCCTGTTTCCCGGAACGCAAAGACTCCCCGGTTGGGGTCGCTCACGGCCAGGTGGGCGAAATACACGGTGTCGGCCCGCCAGGCCGAACGGGCCTGGGGATCAGGCTTTCTCAAGCCCACCCGGAAAAAGGTGAGCTGGTAGCCGAAGGTCTCGCCCTCTTTTGATTTCAGGTGGCCGGTGTAATACCACCACTCCGTCTTGAACGCCGGGTGGGCCCCATGATCCCGGGGGAACTGGAAAACCCGTCCCGGCCGGGCGGGCTGGAAGTCTTCAGGGCCGGCTGCGGCTATTCCGGAGAAAATGAAGATTAATAGTAATAATCCCCCAAAAAGCCGAATGATGAACACGTTGGTAATGCTCATGATAGAATAGTTTACCGTAAAAAATGGTTTTTTTACCTTAGGTAATTGAGGAGGCACGGATGAGCGGCATCAAAGTGGAAAAAAACCCTGACGCGGCCCGCCTGGACGCCCTGGGAGTGAAGAGCTGGCCCATTTGGACCAAGGAAGCCTCGGAATTTCCTTGGACCTACGACGGTGAAGAAACCTGCTACTTTCTGGAAGGAGAGGTCACCGTCACCCCGGACGGCGGCGACCCGGTGACCATGGGCAAAGGCGACCTGGTCACCTTCCCGAACGGCATGTCCTGCCACTGGCACATCACCCAACCCGTCCGCAAGCATTATAGAATTGAATAGGGTATCGTGGGGGAGGGCCAGGGAACACGGTTCCCTGCCCTCCCTTTCAGTTTTTCCACCCAACGCCTATCCCGGGAACACAGGCATCTTGCCTGTGCTGCACAGGCTGGAAGCCTGTGCTCCCGAACCAAGGGTGTGGGGGAGGGGGCAAAGGGTCTGCGACCCTTTGCCCCCTCCCCTTCTCCTATCACGCCTTCACTTTCCCCTCATAGATGTAGGCGATGACCAGGCGGGGGCCCACTTCCGCGGGGATGAGGCGGCGGGTGTAGGCACGTCCTTCGAAGTCGTCCAGTACCCGAAATTTTTGGGGGAGTTCCGGAGAGGTCACCAGCCAGGCCGGGTGGGGTTCTCCTGCGGGGTTCCACTTGAAGGAAGGATAACCCCGGTAGCTGCCCAGGCGGCCCCGGATGGTGCAGTTCTCCCAGGTGGCCTCGATGTCCGCCAGGAGATGATGGTATTGCCCCCCGGGGACCAGAGTGCCATAGACAATGAGGCGTTCCTCCGTGTGGGCCAGATCCAACTCCACCGGTAGGGGTCGCAGCACGGGAAAATTCGCCACCCGCCTGGTCTTTTTCAGGTCAGCCCCCCGCCGCCAGGACACCTTTCTA
Organism: uncultured delta proteobacterium; assembly: GCA_963709285.1. Classification (GTDB taxonomy): domain Bacteria; phylum Desulfobacterota; class Desulfobaccia; order Desulfobaccales; family 0-14-0-80-60-11; genus JBGSLA01. Next base: position 287,576 of record CAVPVR010000003.1, read on the forward strand.
CCTTTGGTGGCTTCCAGGTGGGCCCGCACCAGACCCGACACCACATCCCAAGTTGCCATAATAGAGATGTTAAAGACCAGAAACCTTATACCCTAATGATAGGCCGGTGGCGCCGGCGTCCCGCCGGTGCTAAGTAATCAGCGGGCCTTGTTTTTCCCCCCTTTATAGTCCCTTTTCTCTGGAGTTAAATCGAGGGCCTTGTTTTTCCCCCTTTTCATTCCCTTTTCTCTGGCAGATAGGAGGCCAGGCCTCCTTGGAACGGTTGGGGAGTTAAGCCGAAGTCCTCAAAAAAAGCTGTGGGGTCACAGGTGCTGCCTTCCAGGAGCATGTGGAGTTGGCCGGGGGTGAGGGGGAACCAGCGGAAGCGGCCGCAGATTTTGGCCGCGAAATCCATGCACCACACCGGCTGGTGGATTTTTTTCACCTTGCGGCCCAGGACCCGGGCGATGGTGTCGATGACCTCGTTGAAGGTCAGGGGCTCGGGTCCTCCCACGTTATAAATCTTGTTCTCGGTTTGGGGGAGCGTGAGGGCCAGGGCGAAGGCCTGGGCCACGATCCACACCGGCACCGGCTGAAGCTGATACTTCCCGTCCCCGATGATGGGGAAAAAGGCCAGGCGCCGGATGTGCCGGGCGAAGAGATTGATGGACTGGTCCTCCGGCCCATAGATTATCGAGGGCCGAAAGATGGTGTAGGTCAGCCCCGAATTCATGACATACTCATCGGCCCGGAAGTTGGTGATTTGATAGGGGACCGCGGGCTCAGGCCGGGCCCCCAGGGCACTCATGTGCAAATAGCGCTGGACCCCGGCGGCCTTGGTCGCATCCACCACGTTCTGGGTGGCCTGGACATGCACCCCCTCGAAGGTGATCCCCCGCCCTGGAAATTCCCGGATGATGCCCACCAGATGCACCACCGCGTCGCAGCCCGCCGCAGCCGGGGCCAGGGCCTCGGGGTGCAGGCAGTCCCCGGGGAAAATCTCTACTCGCTCCCGTTCCTTTACCTTCTTTTCCGAGCCCTTTCGCACCAAGCCCCGCACCTCATGGCCCTGGGCCAGAAGCTCCTTCACCACTTCGTTGCCCACAAAACCACTGGCGCCGGTGACCAAAACCCGCATAGCTTATCCACCACTGTTAAAGATTCTTGAGGGGAGGGCCAGGGACCTGAGGTCCCTGCCCTCCCCCTTTATCATCAACCTAACTTTGACCGGGAGAACAGGCATCCTGCCTGTTCCTGCACAGGCTGGAAGCCTGTGCTCCCGCTTCATGTAAGGGGTTGGGGGAGAGGGTTTGGGAGAGGGGGCAGGGGTCCGCGACCCCTGGCCCCCTCTCCCAAAAACTTTCTTGAACATCAGGTTTCCAAAACAACCACCGCGACCGGCGTGGTTGTCTTCATCGGTGAGGCTGAGGTGCATGCCTCTGATGCCGGTTTCTTCACAAAGCTTGGCTGCCCGGCCGATAACCTGAATCTCGGGCTTGCCCCGGCGGTCGGGAAGCACCTCCACCTCCCGCCAGCGGATGCCCCCCTCCCGTAAACCCACCCCCAGGGCTTTGGAGAAGGCCTCTTTGGCCGCAAAGCGCTGGGCGAACTGGTATATTCCCTGCTTGGCCCGGCCCTGGCAATAGGTGATTTCCCGGTCTGTAAAGACACGCTTTAGGAACCGCTCCCCGTAGCGCTCCACCACCCGGGCCAGACGGTCCACCCTCACCAGGTCCACCCCTACGCCGTAAATCATGATCAGCAGTCAGTAGGCAGCAGTCAGCAGTCAGTGGCAGGAAAACAACTGATTTCTGACTACTGACAACTGCTCTACTTCCCCTTCCCCTTTGCGGGCTTGGGGACTTCAACCTTGCACATGACGCCGGACTCACCGCACTGGGGACACTTTTTGGGCTTGCAGCGGGTGTCTACCTGACCGCCGCACTTTTCACAGGTAAAAACAGCCATGGATGGCGCCTCCAGGTTTTTTTTGCATTATTATCGCAGGCTACAGCCTGCGGCTACAACTTTCTTTCCCCAGGTGAAAAATTGCAGCTTATAGGATGGAAAAAAGACCATCTGTCGGCAATCCTCCTCCCCCGCCATAGGTGGACCCCTCATCCATGAGGAAAGGCCAGCTCCAGGGCCTGGTCCAGGCGCTCCACCGGGTGAAACTCCAGGTCTTGACGCACTGACTCGGGGATCTCCTCCAAGTCCAGGGCATTCTGGGCCGGGAGAATGATGTCGTGGATGCCAGCCCGGTGGGCCGCCAGCACCTTATTTTTGATACCCCCTACCCGGAGGACGTGGCCCCGCAGGGTGATTTCCCCGGTCATGGCCAGGTGCTTCTTCACCGGTCGGCCGGACAACAGCGACACCAGAGCAGTAAGGAGGGCCAACCCAGCAGAGGGGCCGTCCTTGGGGATGGCCCCGGCAGGCACGTGGATGTGAAGGTCGGTATTCTCAAAGAAATCCTCCTCGACACCCAGGAAAGGAGCCCGGGCCCGAATGTAGCTCAGGGCCGCGGCTGCCGGACTCCCTCATCACGTCCCCCAGTTGACCGGTGAGCTTGAGATCCCCTTTGCCCGGCATGCGCAAAGCCTCGATGAAGAGGATGTCACCACCGGTGGGGGTCCAGGCCAATCCCGTGGCCACCCCGGGTTCCGGGTGTTCCAGGGCTGCCTCCCGGTAGAATTTGGGTGGGCCGAGGTAGGCCGCCAGATCATTCTCGGTAATCTCCACCCGTTCTTTGGCGCCTTCCACGATCTCCCGGCCGGTGCCCCGACAGAGACCGGCCACTTCCCGCTCCAGGTTGCGCAGACCCGCCTCCCGGGTGTAGGAGGCAATCAGGGCCCGCATGGCTTCGGGAGTCACCGAAAATTGCTCCGCCGTCAGACCATGGGCCTCCAGCTGCCGGGGAATAAGAAAGTTGTAGGCGATTTCCAGCTTTTCCTCCTCGGTGTAGCCCGGGAGTTCCAAAACCTCCATGCGGTCCCTGAGGGCCGGGGGTATGGGGTCGATGAGATTGGCGGTAGTGATGAACATGACCTTGGAGAGGTCGTAGCCCACGTCCAGGTAGTGGTCCGAAAACGAGTTGTTTTGCTCCGGGTCCAGGACCTCGAGCAGAGCCGAGGAGGGATCGCCCCGAAAGTCGGCGCCGATCTTGTCTACTTCGTCCAGAATGAAAACCGGGTTGTTGGAACCGGCCCGGCGCATGCTCTGGATAATGCGACCCGGAAGGGCTCCCACGTAAGTGCGGCGGTGACCCCGGATCTCGGCCTCATCCCGCACACCCCCCAGAGACAGGCGCACAAACTTGCGCCCCAAGGCTCGCGGCAATGGAGCGGCCCAGGGAGGTCTTGCCGGTGCCCGGCGGACCCACGAAACACAGGATGACCCCTTTCATGTCGGGTTTGAGTTTGCGCACTGCCAGGTACTCCAGGATGCGCTTTTTTACCTTTTCGAGGTCGTAGTGGTCCTCATCCAGGATTTGTTTGGCCTGGGACAGGTCCAGATTGTCCTCGGTGGTTACACTCCAGGGAAGCTCGATCATCCACTCCAAGTAGTTGCGGATAACCTGATGGTCCGGGGAGGTGGGCGGCGTGCGTTTGAGGCGCTCCAGTTCGCGCTCGGCCTCCTTCATGGCGTGGGGAGGAAGTTCGGCGTCTTCCAGCCGGGTCAGGAGCTCGGTGATTTCCCGGGTTTTTTCGTCCGTCTCCCCGAGTTCACGTTCCAGGGCCTTGATGTGCTCCCTCAGGTAATAGTCTTTTTGAGCCTTATCCATCTGCCCCTTGACCTGAGACTGGATCTTTTTCCCCATTTCCAAAATCTCCAGCTCCCGGTCAATGAGAGCCAGGACCCGATTCAGGCGCGCTTTCACGTCAATGGTTTCCAGGAGCTCTTGCTTTTCCGCCTTGCCGACGTTAAGGCTGCCGGCAGTGACGTCGGCCAGCACCCGAGGATCGCCCATCTCCCGTACCAGGGCGCCCAATTCCGCCGGGAGATAGGGGGAAAGCTCCAGCATCTTGAGGAAAAGACCCTTCACACTGGAGATTTGGGCTTCCAACTCCAGATCGGGCTCATAGTCTTCGGGAATGGCGGCAACCTGGGCAGAAAAGTAGGGCTCATAGCCCAGCCAATTTTCAACCCGAAACCGGTAGAGACCCTGGATGAGAAGACGCATCGAGCCGTCCTCGGGCTTGCGCATCTTGAGGATGACGGCTGCAGTGCCCACCGTAAAGAGATTGTCGGGGCCGTAGCCCGTGGGCTGATCTTCCCGTGAGGCCACGATGCCGAAGATTTTGTCCGTGAGGATGACGTCATCCACCAATTTTTGGGCGGAATCCTCCCACAGGGCCAGGGGTAGGATTACCCGGGGAAAGAGCACCAGCTCAGAGCTGGGCAAGATGGGGAGAACAATTCGCTCCTGAGGAGTTTCCTGGCTCTCTTGGACAGTATGCTCCATATCATTATGGTTTGTGGTCATAAACCCTTTCACCTCGTATTCACTCTTGGGATTCGGTAATTTCCTTCACCGGGATACGCCGGGCCCGGGGGCGGTGGCGGGGCAACTTTATTTCCAGAATGCCATGCTCATAGCGGGCCTTGACACCCTCCGGGTTAATAGCGATGGGTATATGGAAGCTTCGTTCAAAGCTGCCGTAGGTTATTTCATAATGGAGGACCCGGCTGACGTTAGCAGGGGGGGCCGGCCGACGCTGGCCGCGAATGATCAACTCCTGGCCGGCCAAGTCAATGCCCAGCTCTTCTCTTACCGCTCCCGGAATATCCAGGCGCAGGACCAGGCCCTCTGGGGTTTCATAGAGGTCCGCGGCCGGACGAAAAGGAAATTCCGCTTCGCTAAAAGGAAACAGCCGGTCGCGCCAGGAGCACATGCGCTCCTCCAAGTTTTCTAAATCCCTGAGGATTCTTATCTTTATAAGACGATGCATTGGGTGTCCTCGATAAACTCAATATTATTAAGTTAATAATTGCCCTAAAAATGTCCAGGGGTGTCCGTGAGATACCAGACGAAGTCTCCACCGAGCCCTCTGACCTCTGCCTCCTCCCCTTCTTGACCCCCGAAGGAAATGCTGGTAGTTTCCCAGCATGCGACGCTACGTGGTCTGTCTTGGGGCCGTAAACCTGGATTTGCTTTACGAGGTAGACAATCTGGAGGAATTCCTGGCGGCCTGGGGAACCGGCCTCACCCGGGGGGGCGAGGAAGCTCTTGCCCCAGGGGAGGAACAAAGGCTGAAGGACCTCCTGCCCCGTTTCGCCCGGGCCACAGGTCGATCAGGTGGCGGCCAGGCCGCCAACGCGGCCTATGCCCTGGCCCGCCTGGAAGTCCCGGTGGTGCTGGTGGGGCGAGTGGGGGCTGACGAAGACGGGGCTTTTTTACAGGAGAGCCTTGCAGGGGTCAATCTGGAACACCTGGTTACTCAGGGGGAGAGCGGCCGGGCTTATATCCTGGTGGACGCCGAGGGGGAGCGCACCATCCTGGTGGCTTCCAACACCAACGACCAGCTCCAGGAGGCGGACATTCCCCTGGAGGTGGTGGCCGAATCGGCTTTTATCCATATCACCTCCTTCGCCGGTGATGACCCCCTGGAGGTGCAACGGCATGTTCTCCAGCGTCTGGCCGGGAGCCTGCGAGTGTGCTTCGACCCGGGGGAACTCTACGCCCGCCGGGGCCGTGAGGCCCTGGAGGACATTATTGACCAAACGGAAACCCTTTTTGTAACCGATAAGGAATGGGAACTTCTGGGGGGCTCTCTGAGGGGCCATATTGACTGGGCCCCGCCGGTGGTCCTGGTGAAACGGGGAGCCCGGGGGTCCCGGATGCTCACCCCGGTGCGCTACCTGGATTTTCCTCCGTATGTTCCCGAACGCCTGATGGACACTCTAGGGGCAAGGGATGTCTTTGCCGCGGGTTACATCGCCGGGTTATTTCAAGGTCTGAATCTTCCCCAGGCCGTGCGGCTGGCCAGCGCCCTGGCGGCCTTCGCGCTGGGAGGTCCGGGCCGGGAGCGCTACCCTGACCGGAAAGTCATGGACGCTGTGGTGTCTTCCCTAAGGTGAGGCCTGATCACCTTCGGCTGCTTCAGCCGCAGCCGGGAGCACCGGTGGAGACTTTTGGAGCTACAACAAGCTGTGACCAAACCTCAAGTTCTCCTCCCGTGTCATGCTGAGCGAAGCGAAGCATCTCCTATTTTCAATAGGTTGAGACTCTTCACCTCGTTCAGTATGACAGAACCAGAGGTTTTAAAATAGGTTCAATAAGACGAACGCGGTTGTTTGACATGATGTGTGAGGGGCGAACTGGAAAGCCTGGCTCCGTGCCCCAAGCCCCATCCCAACCGGCATAATACTCTGGTAGCCCGGGCATCTTGCCCGGGCAGGCACGGGCTGGAAGCCCGTGCTACCGATCTTAAGAGGTTGGGAGAGGGGGTAGGGGCCAGCGGCTTATAGCTCCCTCTCTTAAAAATCGCCACCCAAGGAGCATCCATGCACCCCATCCAGTTGAACACGGATTGTGAGGGGCCGTTGGCCCTGAATGATAATGCCTTCGAGTTGTGCCGGGATTTTCTGCCACCGGATGGCGCCCGCTTGTTCACCCAGGTGAGCCGCTACGACGTCTATCTGGCTGACCTTGCCAAGAGGCCTGATTATCAAGCAGGGAACACCCTCAAGCTCATCCTCCCCTTTCTCAAGAGCGCCGGGCTTACCAATGACCGGATTGCGCAGTATTCCCGGCAACACATCACTCTCGTGCCCAAGGCGGAGGAAACCTACCGCTTTCTCCATACCCTTGATTTTCCCATCTTCGAGATCAGCGCCAGTTACCGCCAGTTCGCCGAGGCGGTGGCGGCTCTTCTCGGTTTTTCCCCGGAACGCCTGTACTGCACTGAGTTGGACCTGGACCGCTACGAGCTCCCCGAAACGGAGGCGGGGGAGCTGCGCCGCCTCATGGCAGAGATTGTGGCCGCCCCCGACATAGAACTGCCCCCTGAGGCCAGGGCCCTGGATGAATTAGCCCCGGAGGTTCAGGAAGCCATCCGCGTCCTGGACACCATCTTCTGGGACAAGATTCCCCAGATGAAGATCGGGGGAATGTACCGCGAGGTCAACACCATGGGCGGCCCGGAGAAGGCCCGGGCCCTGGAGGACAGCCTGGCCCAAACCGGCCTTAGCCTGGAAAACGCCATGTACGTGGGGGACAGCATCACCGATGTCCCGGCCCTGGAGAAAGTGCGGGCCGGAGGAGGCGTAGCCCTGGCCTTTAACGGCAACCGCCACGCTATCCAGGCCGCGGAGATCATTGTGGTGGCCGACACCGCCTGGCCGGTGGCGCTGCTGGCCGGGATTTTCCGCCACTGGGGGAAAGAAGGAGTGGTGGAGTTGGCCCAATCCAGCCGGCCCGGGGCTTCCCGCTACCTGGTCCTCCCCGAAGCCATGATTGAGCCCATCGTTATGGGCCTCCAGGGGAGCACCTTCAACCTGTATCACCCCAGCACTTCCCGGCGAGAGGACGTCATCCAGGACAGTACCGCCATGCGCCGCCGCCTCCGGGGGGAAGCCATCGCGGCTTTGGGGTGAGGAATTTTTTGGGGGAGGGGGCCAGGGGTCGTGGCCCCCTGCCCCCTCCCCCAAACCCCCTCCCCCAACCCCATAACCATATTCAGATAGCACGGGCTTCCAACCCGTGCTCTAGTTTTCCTCACCAGGATTAACTGAGCTGAATAATTCCTTTTGGGCTATATCCTGTTTCAGCCGCCGGCGGTGCCGGGCCAACTTGGGAAAGCCCAGGGGGTCCAGGCTCCCGGACTCCAGGTTCTCCAGAACCTCCTGGGCCCGGTCGATGACCGCCAGGGGAACCCCGGCCAGGCGGGCCACCTGGATGCCGTAACTCTGGGACGCGGCCCCGGGGGCCAACTGGTGCAGGAAGACAATGCCGCCCCCCTCCTCCGCCACCAGCACCTGGAAATTTCTCACCCTGGGCTTCAGACGGCTGAGCGCCGTCAGTTCCTGATAGTGGGTGGCAAACAGGGTGCTCACCCCCACCCCGCCGGCGTCGTGGAGGTGTTCAGCCACGGCCCAGGCCAGGGCCAGGCCATCAAAGGTGCTGGTGCCCCGCCCGATTTCGTCTAAAATGACCAGGCTCCGGGGCGACGCCTGGTGAAGGATGCGGGCGGTTTCGTGCATCTCCACCAGAAAAGTGCTCTGGCCCCGGCCGATGTCGTCCACTGCGCCCACCCGGGTGAATATGCGGTCCGTGAGCCCCACCACCGCTTGCTCGGCAGGCACGAACGACCCCACCTGGGCCAAAAGCACCGTCAGGGCCACCTGCCTCAGAATGGTGGACTTTCCCGACATGTTGGGCCCGGTGACAATGAGGACCCGCTGGCCCTCCTCCAGGGTCACATCGTTGGGGACAAAGCCCCCCGCCGGCAGGACCCGCTCGATGACCGGGTGACGCCCAGCCGTGATCTTGAGGACCGGGGCGTCCGAAATTTCGGGGCGGCAATACAGGTATTGGGCCGCCACCTCGGCCAGGGCGGCCCACACGTCCAGGCGGGCCAGGGCCTGGGCTACCCGTTTCAGACGGGGCGCCTCCCCACCCAGACGGCGGCGCAGTTCCTGGAATAACTCCATCTCACGTTTGACGCGGGCGTCCTCCGCACCCAGGACCCGGGCCTCGTATTCCTTCAAGTCCGCGGTGATGAAACGTTCGGCGTTCACCAGGGTCTGCTTGCGGTGGTAGTCCGGCGGCACCAGGTGCAGATTGGCCTTGGAGACCTCGAGGTAATAGCCGAAGACCTTGTTGTAGCGCACCTTGAGGGAGCCGATGCCGGTGCGCTGGCGCTCCTGTTCCTGCAGGCGGACGATCCAGTCTTTTCCTTCCCGGGAAATCTGGATGAGCTCGTCCAGTTCGGGATCATAACCTTCCCGCATAATCCCCGAGGCCTGCTGCGTGGGAGGCGGGTCATCGGCCAGGGCCCGGGAGATCAGGTCATAAAGGTCGGAGAGGTCCTCCAGGTCCCGGGCCGCCGCAGTCACTAAGGGCGGCGCCTCGGCGGGCATTATCTCCCTCAGGAGGGGAAGCCTTCCCAGGGCCGAGCGCACCGCGGCCACTTCCCGGGGGCTGGCCTGTTCCAGGGCCAGGCGGGCTGTGAGGCGTTCCAGGTCCCCCAACCCTTTCAAGGCCTGACGCCACCTCTGGCGCAGCACGCTGTGGTCTTTGAAAAATTGCACCGCGTCCAGGCGGCCCTCGATGGCTTCTTTGTCCTTGAGCGGTTGCCGCAGCCAGCGCCCCAAAAGACGGGCCCCCATGGGGGTGACGGTGGCGTCCAGGACCTCAAGCAAAGACCCCTGGCGGCTGCCGCTGCGCCAGGTCTCAAAAATCTCCAGGTGCCTCAGCGTGGCCTCATCCAAATCCAGGTAGTCGTCCCGGGAATAAGGCAGGAGCCGATCCAGATGAGGGAAGTTCGGGGTGTAGGAATCCCGGAGATAGCGGAGAATGGCCCCGGCGGCAGCCACCCCCAGGCGATATTCCTGAAGTCCGAAGCCATCCAGGAACAAGGTGCCCAGGACGCGGCCCAACTCCCGGTGGGACGCCGCCAAATCAAAGGCAAAGGGTGGCAGGTGCCGCTGGGTGGGTGCCTCCTGAAAAGGAAGCAGGGCTGTGCCCAAAACCTCCTCCCCCGAACCCTCCAGCAGCAGCAGTTCCGCTGGCTTGAGACGCCAGAGCTCATCCCCCAAAGCTTCGCCCCCAGCCCCTTCTGTGAGGCGAAACTCCCCGGTGGACAGCGAAAGATAGGCTAGGCCCCATCTATCACCCTGGAAGAAAACCGCGGCCAGGTAGTTCTCGGCCCGGGCTTCCAGCGCGGCAGGGTCAACCTGGGTCCCCCGGGTGAGGATGCGGGTCACCTCCCGGCGCACCAGCCCCTTGGCCTGGGCCGGCTCCTCCACCTGCTCGCACACCACCACCTTGAAACCCTGCTCCAGGAGCTTGCCGATATAGCCTTCCGCGGCGTGGACGGGAAACCCCGCCATAGGGATGCGATCCTCCCCGGCCCGGCTGCGGGAGGTGAGCGTGATGCTCAGAGCCCGGGCGGCTGCTTCGGCGTCCTGGTAAAACAGCTCGAAAAAATCACCCATCTGGAAGAGGACCAGGGCGTCATCATACCTGGCCTTCAACTCCAGGTATTGTCTTAGCATGGGGGTGATTTTATCTGGCTGCGGCTTCGCCATAATGAACATTGGGGGTTCTGGGCCAGGAAGTAAGAGGTGGCAGGCTCAGCCCTGACTCATTCCAGCGACAACTGTTCAAAAGAAACCTAAAAGAAAAATAAACAGGGGCGGATAGCTCCTCAGTTCCGCACCCGCCCCCCAAATTATTCTTCTGATAATTTATTCTTCTTTGGTTGGTTCCTGAGATTCAGCTGTTGAAGGGGAGGCCTTAAGTGATGCAGACGAAGTTTCCACCGTCACACTAGTTCTTTTCAGCTCCTCGGACAAAATTTCAATATTTTGTTGTAACTGGCGTATATTCTGCCGTTGTCTAATGTGATCATAAAGGAAATAGATTAAAATTAAGACAGCTCCCAGTCCAAAAGAAAGAACAATTAAGACCCATAAAGGAATAGGAGCACTCTCCAAATTAACAACATATAAGTTTAAACTAAGTTGAACTGGATATTTTAGAACATCAATGTTTTCAATAACAAAGATAACACCTAATAATGCCAAAAAAACCACAATAAATACTTTTACGTAGCGCATACTAAGCCTCGTCCTTTAAAGCCTGAAAGTGGGGGGCTAAACGGGCGTAAGTTTGGCGGAAATGTTCCGGAATTACGCGCACCTCAGCAAATACCGGGATATAATTGGTGTCGCCGTTCCAGCGAGGCACGATGTGCCAGTGGAGATGAGCCCCCATCCCGGCCCCGGCCACCAGCCCCAGGTTGAGGCCCACGTTGAAGCCGTCCGGGCGCATGGTCTCCTTGAGGATGCCGATGGCCTGCCGGAGTTTTACCTGAAGGTCCAAAAGCTCCTCGGGAGTCAGGTCTTCCAAGCCGGGGACATGTCGTAAGGGTGATATGAGGAGATGGCCGTTGATGTACGGGAACCTGTTCATCATGATGCGGGTGAGGCGGCCGCTGAAAAGCACCAGGCGCTCGGCCAGGTCCTCCTCCGGCCAGGGGCAGAAGATGCAGCTCTGGGGTTTGTCTTCCCCCAGGATGTATTCCATACGCCAGGGCGCCCAGAGAACTTTCATAAGGCCAACAATTCTCTTACCATGGAATAGAGCTGCGCCTAGCCGCCACTATACCACGAATTTGCGAAGATTCAACGCTTTATTGGACCGGGAGACCCTTTCCAGCACTCGTTTGGGACCGCCAGGCTGGGTTTTTCTTGAACGGTGTATAAAGAGGATCGCCGATAAGTATCATCTGCCAGGAGAGGTGGGGAACCGTACGATAATACACTTCCAGGAGACTTAGTTTCCCGGTCATCAGGATGGGAAAGAAGTCATCGGGAAGGGGAAAAGCCCTGAGGTACGGCTCGCCCACGGGCCCCAGGGTGGCGGCCACCCCCTCTTCCAGCAGGCGCTTACACCAGACCTGGCTTCCCGGTTTTTTCAGGGTGGTGGCCTCGGAACTGGCCACGTGATAAGCCACCGCGCCTGGCTGCCAGGTGCAGGACGCCACATATTTCGCCAGGGAATACCACCCGCAGTAAAGAGCGGCCTGGGGACAGAAGCCCCGCAAAAACAATCCGGGTCTGCGGTCCAAGACCACTTTAAGGTTGGACTGTTGTTTCATCAGCTCGGCGAGGCGCACCAGGTGGGCGTCATACCAGGCATAGCTCCCCACCTCCCCCTGGCCCTTGAGACCCCGGGCATCGAGGTAGCACGTGCCTTGAAGACCGAGCCCCTCAATCTTCAGGGCGTCATCCACCAGCCGACGGGCGATCTGTGGGGTGGGGCCGTCAAGTCGACCCACCATCACCACAGCCTGACGAAACCTCCACATGGCGGGCTCTTTATCGAACCTCAGGTGGAGGGGATTGGGAAGCCAGTGTACCTTGGGAAAGTTGTCTACGAGCACGAGAGTTAGTTCACTGTCCACCGAAGCCCCGGTCTGGGGATGCCCGTAAATCCGATTAAGGTGCTCCCAGAATTTCAATTCTCCCAAAAGACCCTCGGCACTCCGCACCTTGCCTCCCCAATGCCGGGCCTGTTCGGCCAGGCTGCCGCCGGGCTTCGGTCTCTTTTTCTCAGGAGCAGGCAGACTCTCAAGGAGCGGCACATCGTATTTGCCTGATTCCTTTTTCGCCGTTCTACCTGTCTCTTTTCCCTCGTCCGGGAGGCGAGTGCTTAACTGAGCCGCTAAGGCTGCCACCTGGCTCCGGGTTTCCAGGGGGGTTTTTTGACCGGAAGGCCATGTCAGCAAGCGGTTCGCCCGGGGGAGAAGGTTCTCTGCCAGCTTGAAAACATCTTGAGAAGTCGGACCGAGGTCAGAGACTTGCGGTTTTCCGGGGAGCCGAGTCAGCAAGGCCTCCAATTCCTGCAGACGTTCCCAGGCCTGAGAGGTCGATTTTTTTACCTGACTCTTGACCAGGGCCTGGAGTTCTTTCTCCGGCTCGGTAAGAACCGCACCCCCCACCCGCAAAGGGATACCATAGACCAGAACCAGGGCAGGATTTCTATACATGCGGCGCAGTTCCACCACTTTCCGGCGTAGCGGCGGCAGCAGTTCCTGGTCATACTCCTTCCGGCTCATGGATTCCCCTTGGCTGACCTGCACGCCCACGAGGTTTTCTGGGGGAACTCGGCGCTTTTGGGCATAGTAAGCCGCTACTTGCCGGCTTTCCGGGACTTTGGTGTTGAACACCACGATGAGGTCGTCTGGAGTGAGGGCACTGACGTCCGAGACCAGGGTAAGACCCAAAAGACCCTGGATGAGGAAAAACGCGGCAAGAATTTTAAGGTTGAGATGTTTGACTGGCAGCATGATTTGCGGGTTCGGGGTCACGTGAATATTCGGGATATTTCGAAGGCTCTTGAGAGGAGGGCCGGAAAAGTACCGGCCCCTCGCCCTCCTCTCACCCTTCCAACCCCCTATACTGGTAGCACGGGCATCCTGCCCGTGCCTGGACGGGCTGGAAGCCCGTCCTACCATGCTTGACCAAGGGGTTGGGGGAGAGAGCTGGGGAGAGGGGGCTGGGGTCTGTGACCCTGGCCCCCCTTTCCCATATATATCATCTCATCTTAACCAGCCAGAGTAAAGGCCGGACGGATGCGCCCCACTTCTTGTTTCCGGTGATTGCGGAGGACCGGCTGCCATTGGGGGGTCAAGGAATCCTGGGCCTCGGGAGTCAGGAGCCCCAGTTGGTGGAGGACCTCGATGATGGCAGGCCCCAGGGCCCGGCTGGCCCCGTCCTCGATCTTCAGGGCCACCCCCAGGCCTTCTTGGGGCAGGGCCAGGGCAAAGCCCCCTTCGGCCCCGGTTTTGGCGAAAACCTGGCCGGGGAGGTTCAGCATGATCATGGTCTCGAGACGCCCGTCCCCGGCGATGTGGCGGGGATGTCTCAGGCAGGCTGCCATCAGGGTCCCCTCGGGGCTGTCGGGGGCTGCTGTGGCCAGGCGGGCTAAGCCCCGGGCGATATTGCGCAAGGGTGCGTAAAACACCGGGGCGCTGCAGCCGTCCAGGGCCACCGGGATGTCCGTTGGGTTGAGACCCACCAGGTCGGCCACGGTTCTGAGTATGAGCTGCTGCACCGGGTGGGTGGGGTTGAGGTAGTCGTCCAGGGGCCAGAAGTGGTAGACGCACAGGGCCAGCATACTGGCGTGCTTGCCGGCGCAGGTGTGGTGCAGGGGCAGGGGCTTCAGCCCGGCCTGGGCCAGGGCCTGGGCCGTGGGCCGGTGGAGAGGGCTGTGGCTGCCGCACTGGAGCACCCCGGGGGTGAGGTCCAGGCGGGCCAGGATCTTCTCCACCAGGTCCACCTGAAAGTCCTGGCCGGAGAGCGAGCCGCTCATGAGGGCCAGCTCCTCCGGACCGAAACCGAAGGCCTGCGCGGCGCCGGTGGTAATGAGGGGCAAGACCTGAAAGGGCTTGGCCAGGGACCGCATGCACACCAGGCGCCTCCGGGTCCCCCAGGTGATGCCGCACCGTGCCGTCCTCATCCACCACCGCGATCTCACCCCGGTGACGGCTTTCCACCTGAGAGCCCCGGGTTACTTCCACCAGCACAGACGGGTATTTCTCTGCCATCGGCCCCTTCCTTGAGAATAAAGTTTTAACGTCAAGAATAATTGTGCATTATTGAACCTTATCAAAATGTTTCATGTTTTCATAAACTCGGTGTTAAAGAGCGGATATTGAAAGTATAGTTTCAAAGCATTCAATATGTTTTCATAAAAATTGGACAATATTTCTTTCATCTAATCAATTTGTTATTAAGAATTCTCGTTCTTTTTGTCTTGGGGTTCTCCAGCAGGCGATGAATCAGTAAACCGCTGGGAGTCGTGGATCTTGTCCGGCGACTCTTGTGTTATCATGTTAAATAGCTTATGAAGCAATAATAACACAATAGCAGATACTGCAATAACTGCTAAAATTTTTCTGAGGCTCTGCCTTAATTCCTGGAAAGAAATTATGTCAAGAATGGCCAGATTGATAATGATCGCAGCCGAAAGGACCGCAAAGGCTGAAGCAAAAATAAGGGTTCTTTTAAACATGGGATCTCCGGCTTTTAGAGATTTTCTCTGCTGACATAAGGTTATGATTTCCCTGCATGGCGAATTCAAACTCTATCGCCGAAATTCTTTATCCTCTTGAATATCCTGTCCACCCACCTCTGCCCACCCACGCCAAAGAAGAGCAGGAATATGCTAAACACGATAGCAACCCAAGCACCCTTTGGTCCATACAACCTGGTACCTCTTTTAGTGCCATAACAAAGGTCGCTAAGTCCTCCCCATAATAGCCCTATCCCGAACCAAAATGCCAAAACTCTCGAAAAGAAATTTTTTAGGCTAAAATCCTTTGTTATTGCCTTGGGCGGGGGAGCATGGGGCGACTCGGATACTTCTGAAAAATTTTTCCCTACTTCCCGCGCCCTCTCGAGCATTTCAGGGCTTACCCCACCCATCCGGGCCAGTAGCTCGAGGCGCTCCTCAAGGGCGGGATGGGAGGAGATCAGGCGATCCCAGAAGCCGTGGCCCTCAGGCAGGGGGTTCACGATGTAGAGGTTGGCTGTAGCTGGATTGACTTGCATTTTGGCGTTGTCCATAGCGCCCATCTTGCCCAGGGCCTGTGCCAGTCCGGCAGGATTCCGCGTCAGGAGGACGGCATCGGCATCGGCCAAAAACTCCCGCTCTCGAGAGATGGCCTTATAAACCAAAAGACAGATAATGGGGGCACCGAAGAGGATAAAAAAGAGGAGCATGATTGCCACCCAAACGAACCCAAACCCCGGTTCTCCAATGATTAAAAACAGGCTAATCAACCCCCCTAAGATAGCTATGGTCAAATAAGCTCCTACCAGGGACAAACAACCGCTTGCCAGCCACCCTCCAGAGGGAGTATTCCAGAGAGCCCTAAAAAAGGTTTTCACGCTCTGTAAAGGCCACAACATGACGGTCATTAAAGCGGCAAGGACAGTATTCAAACGAATGTCGTAATTACCGATTTGCGATAATTCCTGGGCAATAACCCCTTCCAGTTCCCGACGTTCCAACACCTCAAACAACCCCTGGGTAACTACCAAAGTGGCATCATCGGGGGTTATACCGGTGGAAAAGGCATTAGTAGCCCTGGTGTCCATTACCATGAGCTTAGGCTGGGGCAGGCCGCTGCCGATGCACAAGTTCTCCACGACTCGTCGAAAATCCGGCATTTCCTCGGATTCGAGCATCCGCGCGCCGGTAATGTGCAAAACAATCCTGGAACAATAGCGATATACCAGATATGCAGCCAAACCAACCAGTAACAGGGCCCAGTATCCAAGCATGGCTAAGGTCAAGCCAATATGATTGGCGAATTCTATTCCTCTGAAGAAGATTGGCAAGAAAAATAAAGAAAGGAGGAATATCAGATACTGCGAAACGTAGATCGCAAATGGGAGAAACAGGATAGCGAAGACTACCAGGAGAAGGAGCGTCTTGCGTCGATTAGCCTCAATGCGGTCAAAGACGAGGACTGGTTCCTGAGATAAAAAAGAGTCCATCCTTTGCCTCAGTAGGTTTTCGAGAGAGGGGTTTACGTTAGCGGGCTAGTTCAACTCTTAAGGCCAGATGCGCTCCCTCATCCGCCTCAAAAAATTCGAATGGTTGAAAGCCGTACACCCTGGCTATAAGCACATCGGGAACAGATTTTATGCGGGCGTTGAACTCCGCCACATTGCGGTTGTAAAACTGGCGAGCATAGGCAATCTTTTCCTCTATGTCAGACAGTTCGGCTTGCAATTTCAGAAAGTTTGTAGAGGCCTTGAGGTCCGGATACCTCTCGGCCACGGCCAATAATCGGCCCAAGGCCTGAGTCAGCGTACTGTTGGCTTCAGCCGTTTCAACAGTGCCGCCAGCCTGTATTAAGCGGTTGCGAGCCTGAGTCACTTCCCCGAATACCCCCCGTTCATGCGCCACATAACCTTTTACCGTTTCCACCAGATTGGGGATCAGGTTAGCCCGGCGCTTGAGTTGAACATCAATACCCGACCAAGCCTCCCGAGTCCGTTCCTGGGAGCGGATGAGGCGGTTGTAAAGGCGCAACCCCAGTAAAACAGCGACTAAGACGATTCCCAGACTTATAAAAATAGACGCGCTCCCAGACATAGGCTCGTCAATGCTAAAATGGCTAACGGCAATCCAAAGGGATTGCTACTACATGCTAAAGAATGGGAAAGCCATTATTAAATTTTCACATTATCACATGATTGTATCTAAAACAATTGATAACTCATTTTCCCTCAAGAAGCCGCACAATCAAAACGGCTCTAGTGTTCACGCGCTAGATCAAGGCCATAATTCTCTTTTTCCCTATGGGCTGATTTTTCACATCTAATGCCGCATAGGGGTAAAACATTAAACTAGAAGCTTTGGTGAATTACAACACCACGCCCTCACCGAACCTAAAGTCATCCTCTCGAATCATCTGGGTCCTATCAAATGCAACCTCATTTGCCACTATATGAAATTTAAGAGAAGTTGCGGTATTGTATAGAATAAATAATTTTAGAGAGGACAACACATTTATTTTCACCAGGCCGCGTATAGAAAAGCAAAAGTCAGGGAGACACCCAGGAGAAAATGGGTCTTGAGGGTGAGGCCTGAATGGGCACGAACTCCTCGGCGGTGAATCGTTTTTCCGGTCAGGGTAATTACTTGGATGAGTCGGAGTTACTGAGACCAGCTAGTATTACTTGGTATCTTTAAACATAGCTATGAAATCTTTTGTCCCAATGTATATATTAACAATGCCTACCGCATATAAAAAATATAGGATAAATTTATTCTCAGTTTCCATGGTCAGACCTAGAAAAATACACACAGCTGCAATAAAAAAACTGAGGAGAGCCTTCATATACTTTTTCATAAGTTACCTTCCTATTAACCATTGATTATCTGGTGGATGTGCTCCTCACGTTTTCTGATCTCAGGCATATTCCCCCGGATAGAAAGGTTATGACCACCAGGCCGCATACAAGAAGGCCAGGGTCAGGGAGAGGCCCAGGAGGAAATGGGTCTTGATGGTGAGGGCCTGGATGGGTACGAACTCCTCGTCGGTGGGGAGTGTAACCCAGGCCAGGCGCACCGCCTGCACCGCCAGGGGAAGGGCCACCAGCCCGGCGAAGAGATGCCCGGGAAAGTGAAACAGTTCCATGAGGAGAGGGAGGCTGATAAAGGGCGCCAGCATCAGCCCGGCATAGACCTGGCGGGAGCCCTTAAGGCCCAGGCGGGCCACCAGGTGATCTTTGTCTGCGGTGGTGTCGGCTTCCAGGTCCGGAAATTCATTGATCCACAGGATAGCGGTAATCAGGAAAGCCAAAGGCAGGCCCACGTAAAAGCCCTCAGGGGTCACCCGGCCGGTCAGGGCGTAGTAGGCCCCCAAAGTGAGGATCGGCCCGAAGGCCAGGAAGATGGTGAACTCCCCCAACCCGCGGCTCATCAGTTGCACCGGGGAGGCGGAGTAAAGATAGGCCGCGGCCAGCCCGAAGAGCCCCAGGAGCGCCACCCAGGGCCGGCCATAATACATCAGGACCAGGCCGCAGGCCACCCCGAGGCCCAGGCAGGCATAGGCCAGGTTCCGGACGGTTGCTGCCGCGAGCTCCCCGTTCTGGATCACCCGGCTGCCACCGCTGAAAGGGGTGGCGAAGCGGTTGATGGGGTCGCTCCCAAAGGAGTCGTAATAGTCGTTGATGAGGTTCCCGCCCGTGTGCAGCCCGGCCACCCCCAGCACGGTGAGGAAAAAATAAAAGAACCCGCCCCAGGCGCCGCGCCATAAGGCCAGGGCCGCCACCAGGACCACCGGCATCAGCGACCCGGTGAGAAAGGGCAGCCGCGTCGCCCGAATATATGCACCCAAACCCATACCTGTCCCCCGATATGACGGGATTATAGGAACTTCCCTGGAAACTGTCAACGCCAGCTTCCCTCCCACCCCCACCTTTATTTAGTGACCAGTTGTCAGCAGTCAGCAGCCAGCAGTTAGCAGTCAGCAGTTAGCAGTCAGCAGTTAGCAGTCAGTAAAAAGAACTTGGCGCTGATTACTGGTAACTGGCAACTGATTACTGGCTCAAAGGGTTGGGGGAGAAGGTTGGGAAGAGGGCCAATGGTCCTTGGCCCCCCCGCAGCAAATGAAAGAATTTCATTGCAGTTTTGTGATAAACAGGTAATTTTTTAGGTTATGGGAGAAGGGGTTAGTGGCTTCATGTCCCAGTCACTCTCCCACACTTTCCAAGGAGGACGCGCATGGCAAGACCGAAGATAACCGTGGTGGGGGCGGGCAACGTGGGAGCCACCTGCGCCCATTGGGCGGCAGCAAAAGAATTGGCGGATGTGGTGCTGGTGGATATCGTGGAAGGCATGCCTCAGGGCAAGGCCCTGGACCTCATGCAGTCCCGGCCCATTTTCGGCTTCAACGTGGAAGTGGCGGGGGCCAACGACTACGCCGCCACCAAGGGCTCGGACGTGGTCATCATCACCGCCGGCATCGCCCGGAAACCAGGGATGAGCCGGGAAGACCTGATCAACACCAACAAGAATATCGTTGCCACCGTGACCAAGGAAGTGGTGGCCCAGAGCCCCAACTCCTTTCTCATCATTGTCAGCAATCCCCTGGACGCCATGTGCTACGTGGCCTACAAGGTGA
The DNA here is from genome assembly GCA_963709285.1 of uncultured delta proteobacterium. GTDB lineage: Bacteria > Desulfobacterota > Desulfobaccia > Desulfobaccales > 0-14-0-80-60-11 > JBGSLA01. Next base: position 306,931 of record CAVPVR010000003.1, read on the forward strand.
GCGGCTTCCCCAAGAGCCGGGTCATGGGCATGGCGGGAATTCTCGATACCGCCCGCTACCGCTGCTTCATCGCCATGGAACTGGGGGTGGCGGTGGATGAGATCCAGGCCATGGTGCTGGGCGGCCACGGGGATGAAATGGTGCCCGTGGTGAGCGCCACCAACATCTCCGGGGTGCCCTTGACCGACCTTTTGCCCCAGGATAAAATCAGCGCCCTGGTGGAACGCACCAAAAAAGGCGGCGGGGAGATCGTGGCCCTGCTCAAAACCGGCTCGGCTTACTATGCCCCAGCCGCGGCCGCAGTGCAGATGGCTGAAGCCATTCTCAAGGACCAGAAGCGCCTGGTGCCGGTGTCCGCTTATCTCGCGGGGGAATACGGCCTGAACGACCTCTTCTTTGGGGTGCCGGTGGTCCTGGGGGCCGGAGGCATCGAGCAGATCCTTACCTTGAAGCTTTCCAGCGAGGAGGAAGGGATGCTCAAGCATTCCGCAACCGCGGTAGCCAAGACCCGGGATGAGCTGAACATGTAGCCTCCTCTTCGTCCCGGATAGTCCTGGCAGACATCCGTTGGAGGTTCAGGGTGGGGGTGGAATAACTGTTTGATTACGTTGCCTTATTCCCCCCTCCCCCCAACCCCCTCCCGCCAGGGGAGGGGGAGGTTCAAGGTCATGGATTTATGAAAGGGATTTCCGGGAGACGATATTAGATTACCAACCGGGGCACCCCTTTCCTTCCTGCCTTTCTTTTACTGATTGACGTTATTGACTCTTTCCCTCAACTTGTCGCTTTTCCTACAATTTATTCAAGATCCTTCCCATAAGTATTTAAGTTAGCTTGCCAACCGTCGATAACACCATAAGAAAGAATACCAGAACGAGAGGCGCCGGCGCCGACCCACGGCCGCCGGCGCCTGCCGCAGGGAAGGTGTGGAATGAAATCAGGCAAGCACATCGAACTGAGCCTGGGCCAGGAACCGGGAGAGTTCCGCCTCAACATGGATGGAATGACCATCACTATCAATCTGAGAACCCCGAAAGGGGGGGAGGCCGTAGGCGAGGACACCAGAGGGCCGACGGTTGTTCTGCCGGCCCCGGCGCCCAAAGCTACACCAGGGCTTTCCGGGGAATCCCCCCAGGCCGAGGCTCAGCTTACCGCGGAGTTGGACCATTTCCGGCAGGTCTCCCAAGAGATGTACGAGGGCCTGGGGAAGTTGGCCAAGGACATCAACCTCTCCATCCAGGACCTGTCTCTGGCGGAAATCATCCAGACCGCCATGAGCTCTCCCGGTGAGCGCCTGGACCAGGCCCGGAACCAGGTGACCGACGTGCTGCAGATGACTGAACAGGCCACCCTGAACATCATGGACCTGGTGGAACAAATCCGGGAAGACTGCCAAACAGTGCAGGCCAAGCTCATGAAGTTGGCTGAATCCCCCAGTGCAGAGGAACCGGGGGAACGGCCGGCAGCCGTCCCTGATGAAGCTACGGACCAGGGCCTCTGGGACCAGATTTTCTCCCAGGCAGAGGACTTGGACCGTCTTTTGCGCCCTACCGACTCCGAGGAGGCCTCGCCGACCGCTGGAGTGCCCCGCTTTTCCCTGGCTGACATCCTCCAGCTCCTGCTAGAATTCTGCAGCAACGAAAAGGTAAAGCAGCACCTCAAGGCGGTCCAGGCCAAGCAGGATGCTATCTTTCGGGGCACGGAGGCAGAGCGGGCCCTCAGCCTCCTGGCCGACGGAGTCCCCCAGGAAGATGGCTTCTACCAGTTGCCCGTGGAGCCGATCCTGGACCTCTTAAAGAGTCATTGTCAAGACGACCGGGTGCAGGAGCTCCTTACCAAGATGTCATCCTCAGCGGAGAAACTTTTTCCCGTCGCCGCCCTCCCCCTGGAAGCCCAGGGAGTGGAAGAGGAATTTGCTGACGAACCGACTGAAACCCAGGGAAACCCTGAAGTGGAATCCCGCTGGACCGAACTGCAACAAACCCTCAAGCTTTTGGCCGAAAGCCGACAAGCCGCGGGGGAGGGCTTTCCTGCGGGCCCTGGAAACAACCAGACGGCGGCCCAGGTCCAGGAGGTGTTAGGCACCGTGGACCGCATCACCGGGAGTCTCTCCCGGATCATCGAGGCCCTGTCTTTCCAGGACCTCTCTGGTCAGCGGTTACTCAAAATTTTGAATATCATTCGCCAGCTACAGATCCAGGTGCTCACTCTGCTGGTAGCTGCCGGCCACAAGCTGCAAATGAAGCTGGACGACCAGTCCCTGCCGCTCAAAGATAGCGACCTGGCCCGGGAAGAGTTGGACCGCCTGTTGAACAGTTTCGCCCCATCCTCGGACCAGGATGCCGCCGCCTCCCCCGAGGAGCAACCCCTAAACCAGAACGCCGTCAATGAGCTTTTGACCAACATGGGCTTTTGATTACAGCAGCCATTAAAAATAGGGAACCAAAATTTATCTTGATCGTCTCTGGTCCCTGCTTTCTGATTTTTCAGGCAAGCAGGACCTGGTCATTTTTTTCCGATCGCAAGAGCCTGAAACCTTAATACCGTGAAATATTTTCCTTGATGAGAGGTTCCCCCTGTTGGGAAAAATGCCTCATATCCATGTCAATTTATGGAAGAGAAAGCTAAATTAATCCAGGCACGGGGGTTGCAATCATAACCGGCATGCATCCCGGACTCTACAGCCGCATGCCAATGTTAGCCACGCTGGCCAGTAGCCAGTCTAAAACCATTCCCAGAGGGGCGCAACCTGCAGCAGTCAGAACCGGCAATCCCTCCCGGGCCTTTGGCCGGGTCCTGACAGAGGCTTTACTCACCCGGCAACCTCGACCCCACCCAATTTCCAGTAGGCGGCAGGAATTTCCCCGCTTCCGGGCCTTCCGCGCGGTGGGCGACGCCCATCTATCCCGGATGTTAGTCCGCACCGCCTTGGGCCGCGGCCACAGGCAAGCGTCAACCAACCCCGCCAGCCAGGCCCGTCGCTCTTCCCGGGGAGAAGTGGAGAGCCATTTTCGAGCGGGCGCCTCCCGGGGAGCACGCTCTCCGGGGAATTCCTCCGCCTATGACCACGTAATCAAAGAGGCCGCTCAGCGTCACCAAGTGCCAGAGGGGCTCATCAAGGCAGTGATCAAAGTGGAGAGCAATTTCAACCCCCGGGCCACCTCCCCTAAAGGGGCCATGGGTCTCATGCAACTCATGCCCGGAACCGCCCGGGACCTGGGGGTGCGTCAGGCTTACAACCCCAAGGAAAATATCGATGGCGGCACCCGTTACCTGAAAGAACTCCTGGCTCGTTACCGGGGCAACGTGCCCATGGCCTTGGCGGCCTACAATTGGGGCCCTGGCAACCTCGAGAAGGGCCGCTCCCTCCCCCGGGAGACCCGTAACTATTTAGAGTTGGTGGGACGACTTTACCCCATTCGTCAGGCTGCCCAGCCGGTAGCTCGGAAGACTGAACCTCATAGTCCACGCCTCCAAGATTTTGACCGGGTGGGTGTCATCAACACCTGAGAGAAGGCAAAAGGTCACCCCTGGCTTGATCACGTATGCTCCATCGGCAGGCTCCCCGAATTCCTGCCTAAAATAAAGACTCGCCCTAAAGTTCCGATAAGCTAGCTTAGACAGCCCAAACTAAAGGCGTCACTTCCAGATCAATGGGACCTGCAAAATGGTGGTAGTCTCGCCCACTCCAGGCCCTGGCGATCTCATACACCTGTCTTTTGCATGGATCGAACCACTCTTTTTGGCTTGTTGCTTGGAGGATTGTCCCTTTTGGGGGGGTATTTCCTGGAAGGCGGCTCTGCCGGCATGATTCTCCAAGTCACTGCCTTCGTCATCGTGCTGGGAGGCACCGCCGGAGCAGTATGTCTGAGCTTTTCCGGACCGCAACTTCGCCAGTCCTGGCGGTCGCTGCCCTCCATTTTCCGCAAACCTCAGGATAACACCTCCAGTCAGGTGAGCCACCTGGTGGAACTGGCCTACCGGGCCCGGCGGGAGGGGCTCCTGGCCCTGGAGCCGGAGGTGGCAAATCTTCCCGACCCCTTTCTGCGCCGGGGCTTGCAGTTGGTCATCGACGGCTTCACCCCCCAACAGGTGCGGGAAATCATGGAAATGGATCTGGCCCAGCAGGAAGAAAGTGGTCAGATACCCACCAAAGTCTTCGAAGCCGCCGGGGGATACGCCCCCACCATCGGGATTCTGGGGGCAGTGCTGGGTCTCATTCAGGTCATGCAGCACCTCACCGACCCCGCTCGATTAGGGACCGGGGTAGCCGTAGCTTTCGTGGCCACCATCTACGGAGTGGCCTCTGCCAACCTTCTCTTTCTCCCCATCTCCCATAAACTGAAACTTCAACATGATCACCAGATGTTCCGCCAGGAAATGCTCCTGGAGGGAGTCCTGGCCCTGGCCCAGGGGGAGCATCCTCGTCTCATTGCTGAGCGCCTTGATGGCATTATCCCTCAAGGCGCCGTAACCGCCTACAAGCCCACAGCTGCCACCCGGGTGCGGCAACTCCCCGTGCGACCCCGGGCCCGAACCAAGACTCATGCGTCGTCCTCGGTCCGCTCCCACTAAATCCTCCGGACCTTCCCGGGATCGGTGGCTGGTCTCCTATGCTGACTACGTCACTCTGCTCCTGGCTTTTTTTGTGACGATCTACGCTATCAGCCGACTGGACAATTCCAAGCTGTTACAGGCTCAGCATTCCATCCAGCGTGCCCTGAACGCCCCGGTCTTCCTGGGGGGCCTTCCATTGGAGCCCGGGTTGGGCGATCCCTCCACCCCCGGCGCCCGGGGGGACCTTCCTGCTGCGGGTCTCCGGGCCTCCCCCCAGACCCAAATCGAGGAAGTGGCCCACGCGGTCCAGAAAAGCCTGCAAGACAGGGCCGACTATCAGGATATCAGGCTGATGATCACCGGCCGGGGTTTGGTGATCCACCTGCCGGAATTTCTCTTTTTCGCCACTGGAGAGGCTCAGATCCGCCCGGAGGCTGAACCTCTGTTGGACCGGTTAGCCGGCCTCCTGAAAAAAATCCCTAACCAGGTGGTAGTTGAAGGTCACACTGACAACCGCCCCATCAATACCCCGCAGTTTCCTTCCAACTGGGAACTCTCTGTCAACCGGGCCACCAGTCTGGTGCGTTATCTCGTGGAAAAGCAGCACCTGGACCCGGCCCGCTTCGCCGCCGCCGGTTACGGGGAACATGCCCCCCTTACCACCAACGATGAGGAAACCGGCCGTCGCTTGAACCGGCGGGTGGATATTGTCATCAAGCCCCTGCTCCGAGGCAACGAACCAGAGAGCTAAAGGTCATCTGATGCAGATGCCAATGCCCATAAGGACCACTTTGCCGACTGAAGCGGAGATCTTCTGGAATTCCCGAAACAAAGCAGCTGTGCTCAAGGTGCTTTTCGGTCTCTTGATAATCCTGGTGGTTTTGAACACCCTGGCCAGGACCGTGGCAGATCCTGACCTTTGGGGCTATATGGCCTTCGGGCGGCTTTTCTGGGAGACGGAACGGTTTCCCTATCAGGACATCTTTGCCTACGTGCCTACCCTGAAAATCTGGGTCTACCACGAGTGGCTCACCGGGGTGCTCTTTTTCCCCATTTACCGGGCCCTGGGGGCAGCAGGTCTGCAACTCTTGAAATTCACCCTGGGCCTGACCACGGTCTGGTTTATCTATCTCACCGCCCGGCGGCGAGGGGCCGATTTCTGGAGTGCGCTTCTCGGCTTGTGGTTCACCCAGATTTTTCTGGCCGTGGGCTATAGTCCGGTAAGGGCTCAGCTCTTTACGTACCTCTTTTTTGCCTTGTCCCTTTTGGTATTGGAGTCGGCCCGCCTCTCCGGGCGCTGGCGCAGTCTCGTTGTCCTGGTCTTCATCCAGGTCTTCTGGTCCAATCTCCACGGAGGCTTTCTGGCCGGTTTGGGCCTTCTCGCCCTCTACGGCCTGGGGGAAGCCATCTCCCGGCGTCCTTTCTGGCCATATCTGGCCGCCTTACTGGCCGCCACCCTGGTCACGCTAATCAATCCCTACGGCCTGGAATACTGGGGCTATCTTTTCGGGGCAGTTACCATGCCCCGGCCGGAAATCACCGAGTGGGCCTCCCTGATCAAAGCCTGGCAGACAGGATTTCCCAAAGAATCCCTCATCTACTTTGTGTGTCTGGCCGGGTTTTATGGATTGCTGATCTGGTGGGCCAGGTGGCGGGAAGTAACCCCCGGTTTGATCCTGGCCATCACGCTATTTATGGGTCTCAAGCACCTGCGCCACCAGATCTTTTTCTACCTGGCCGCCGGAGCCTACCTCCCAGTGCTTTTTGAGGCGTTTGGCCAGAAAATCTTGTCTTCACCTCCGTTTGTCTCCTGGCGGTCGCGTGTAGGGCAGCTTGTCCCCGCCGCCCTGGCCATCTGCTTCCTCATCATTTACGGGTACAAATTTATCAGTAAGGCGCCGCTGTCACTGGAACTCCCGGTGACGCCGGAGCAAAGCTACCAAAAGGGAATTCATTACCCGGTGGGTGCGGTGGATTTCCTCCGAAACAACCATCTCTCCGGGAAAATCCTGAATGAATTTAACTGGGGGGAGTATCTCATCTGGGTCCTGTATCCCTCGTGCCAGGTGGCCATGGACGGTCGTTATGAGACGGTCTACGGGGAAGAAATTTGCCAGCTTCATTCGGACTTCTTTTATGGACGCCCCGGCTGGCGAAGATTCCTGGAACAATACCCCCCAGACGTTATCCTGGTGGATCCCCGGTCCAAGGTTTATGCTCTCCTCAAAGCCGCCCCGGATTGGCAACAGGTTTACGGGGATGCCGGCGCCGCCCTCTTCACGCCGCAAGTGGAAACCTTGACCCTATCTTACCCGAATCCTTAAGGGAAGGTTGTTGAGAACGGTAATTTGCCAGGAAACTTAAAGCCCTGAGGGCCCCCTACCCTCCCTACCCATCATAACCTCGCACCTTTCCCGTCGAAAAAAGCCGCCGTTGAACTCGGAGAACGAGATGCAGGTCTCTGGTTTTTTGCAAGATCGGCAGTCCAGTGGTAGCCGCCAGTTATTTCAGGTTTTCCATAATGCGGATGGCGGCGGGGCCGATGATTACCACCATGAGGGCGGGAAAAATGAATAGCAGGAGAGGGAAAACCAGTTTTACCGGGGTCTTGGCGGCCTGCTCCTCCAGTCTCTGGCGACGGGTGGTGCGCAAGGTCTCAGACTGCACTTTGAGGGACTGGGCCAGAGAGGTGCCGAAGCGGTCAGCCTGAATGAGCATGGAGGTTAGGGACGCCACGTCATCTACGCCAGTACGTTCGGCCAGATTTTTCAGGGCCACTTCCCGTTCCAGCCCGGCGCTGATCTCAAGATTTACCAGAGTCATTTCCCGGGCCAGGATTGGATTGCCAAGTTTCAATTCATCGGCAACTCTTTTCATGGCGGCGTTCAGGCCCTGCCCGGCTTCCACGCAGACCACCAGGAGGTCCAAGGCGTCCGGCAGACTCTCTTTGATCTTCCTTTTCCGGGTTTCCACCAGGTGATTGAGGACAAGGGTGGGCAGAAAGTAACCCAGGATTAACAACAGGAAAAAAAACACCAGGAGGAAGACGAGCGGCAATCCCCTGCCGAAAGTCCAAGGCATTACCAGAACCGGCATGGCCAAGGTCAGGCCGATCTTGAGACCGAAATAGATAGAGGGCGCATGCTCATGGTAGATGCCAGCCTGAATCAGGGTCTTTTTAAGCTCATTGACCTTGGCGCCCCCCTTTTTCAAACCTAGTTTGTCCTCGACCTTGTCCACCATCGCCTTGGGGAGAAACTCTAACTCTAAAGATTTCTCTTCCTGGGGACGGGACAGGGCCAGTTCTGACTTGCTTTCGAGCTGGAGGCGTTCCCGGACGCGGGACCTTCGCAAGCCAAAGAAACAGCCCAGACAGAGGATGGCTCCAGCCACCAGCAGCCCGAAAATCATGGGTTGAAAAATCATAGGCCCGCCTCACACTTTGATGTTGACGATCTTCCGGATGGCTATAACGCCGAGTCCCTGGAGCGTGAGGGCAGTCATGGCCATCATGCGGCCCAGGGGATGATTCACCAGAATCATCGTATAGTCCGGATTGATTCTCAGCATGACGAAAAAGAGAATCGGTGGCATACAAATAAGAATCAGACCGGAGAGCCGCCCCTCTGCCGTGAGGGCCTTCACTTGGTTGCGCAGCTTAAAGCGCTCCCGAATGAGCCCTGAAATTTTCTCCAGGATTTCTACCAGGTTTCCCCCGGTCTCCCGTTGGATCATCACCGCCGTGGTGAAAAAGCGTAACTCCCGGAGCTCCACCCGGCTGCAGAGGTTGATGAGGGCGTTATTCATGTCCATGCCGTGGTTGTATTCTTTAAAAGTCTTGAAGAACTCCAGACCAACGGGGTTGGGCATTTCGCTACTGACGATCTGGAGCCCCGAGGCGAAAGCGTGCCCTGCCTTGAGGCCTCGGGCCAAAAGGTCGAGAGCTTCCGGCAGTTGCTTCTCGAACTTTTTGATACGGCGCTTCTTCTTAAATTTCAGGACCCAATAGGGCAGGTACAGTCCCAACCCCAGGCCCGCCAAGGCCCCCAGGGAACCCCTGGAGAAGAAGCCCAGACTTAAGCCTGCTGCCCCGGAAATAAGGAATATGAGGAGGAGGGTCATCAAAGACCAGTTCACATCGGCCTGAATCAGGAGTTCCTGAAGTTGCTCGAGGCGCCGGACCCTTTTCAGGGCCTGGCGTAGCCAGGGCGTATCTTTGAGGCTGTCCCTCTTGATGAGGGACTCCTGGGAGAAGTTCTGATCCAGGCCATCCAAATATTTCAGCCTTTTTTGGAGACGCCGTCGCTGTACCCGGTTTGGGTCCCACATAAACAGGACAATGCCTTCCAGGAGGCAGAGAAAAAAGAAAAACGTAATGATAATTAAAAGATAGGGAACGTCCGGAAAGTAATGGGACAACAGGCCAGGAACGTCGGGGGAGGATTCTGCTTGGGCCCAAGCCAGGCGCAGCCCGGGTGGGTCTACCAGGGCGACCCCAGCAAGGATCAATCCCAGAAGTATTGTGTGCCGTCGCTTCATTTCCGTCCTCCTGGCCTTCCCTGGCACCCGGCATATAACCGTTCTATCCCCAGGCTGATAGATTTCCCGTTTTCCTCTCAGGTAGTTTCCCGGAAGAGATGGGCCGGCAAGTTGACTCCCATCTCCTCGAGACGGTACATGAATTTGGGACGAATACCAGAAGTGATAAACCGACCCTTTACCTTGCGGTCATCGGTAAGGCCCATCATCTTGTAAGCAAAGATCTCTTGCATGGTGATCATCTCTCCTTCCATGCCCACGATCTCATGCAGTCCCATCATCTTGCGGCTGCCATCGCTCAGGCGGGACAGCTGAATTACCACGTCGATCGCTGAAGAAATTTGATGGCGGATGGCCCGGTCCGGGATGTTCAACCCTGCCATGGATACCATGGTTTCCAGCCGCGTCAGAGCATCCCGGGGAGAGTTGGCGTGGATGGTGGCCAGGGATCCATCGTGGCCGGTGTTCATGGCCTGGAGCATATCCAGGGCCTCCCCCTGGCGGACCTCCCCCAGGATGATGCGCTCGGGCCTCATACGCAGGGCGTTTCGCACCAAATCCCGCTGGGTAATCTCCCCCATGCCCTCCAGGTTGGGAGGCCTGGTTTCCAACCTAACCACGTGCTCCTGCTGCAGCTGGAGCTCGGCCGAGTCTTCAATGGTGATAATGCGCTCATCAAAGGGGATGAAGCTCGAGAGCACGTTTAAAACCGTAGTTTTGCCAGTGCCCGTCCCTCCAGAGATGAGGACATTCAGGCGGGCCTTGACCATGCCTTCCAGGACCTGGGCAATCTCCGGGGTGATGGACCCGTACTCAATCAAATGTTGCACCCGGATAGGGTCCTTGGCAAACTTCCGGATGGACAATGCCGGCCCATCCAGGGACAGGGGCGCGATGATGGCGTTCACCCGGGAGCCGTCCGGAAGGCGGGCGTCCACCATAGGGCAGGACTCATCTATCCGCCGCCCCACCCCCGAGGCGATCTTTTCTATGATCTTCAAGAGATGGGCGTTATCGGTGAAGCGTACACTAGAAAGTTCCAGCTTCCCCTGGCGCTCAATGTACACCTGGTTGTAGCCGTTCACCAGGATGTCATTGACGGAATAGTCCTTGAGAAGGGGTTCGAGGGGACCGTATCCCAGGAGTTCGTCCCGGATCTCCTTGCATAGCCTGTCCCGTTCGGGAAGCGTGAGAGCCAGGCCCTCTTCGGCCAGGATTATTTCGATGCCCCGGCGCAAGTCATCCGTGAGGAGGGTTTCCTCCGCCTCCGACAGCCGGGATAGGTCAAGGAGGTTGAGGAGGCGGAAATGGATTTTCCCCTTCAGTTCGTTGAAGGAATCTTCCTTTTTATCTTGGCCGCGGCCCGGGGGCGCCGCTCCCCGCTCCGCCTGGGTGCGTTCCCGAATGCGGGCGATGATGCTCATACTACTTATTCCTCCTCAGGAAACCGAGCCAGTTCCAGCGGGAATGCCGCGCCCTGGTCAGTCCCGGCTCCTCAGAAAAGTGGCTGGCCAGCTCCCTGAGTTCCTGGCATAAGCTCAGGTTGGGCGAGCTTTTTATCAGAGGGACACCCTCGTTGATGCTGATTCCCACTTCGGTGGCGTCGAAAGGCACGGTGCCTTTGACTTCCCGTCCCAGGAACTTGGTCACATCCTCCAAACTGAGGTCGCCGTGTTTCTCCCAGGAGTTAAGCCAGACCTCGAGGTTGAGGTCGCCAAAACCCAGGAGTTCCAAGACTTCCAGGAGTTTTTTGGCGTTGGACAGGGCCGGCACCGACTGGTTGGTTACCAGAATAACCTGGTCCGCCAACTCCAGCGCTTTCATGGAGATCTCGTCCAGGTGATGCCCGGCGTCCACCAGAACATGGCTGTAGGTCGACAAATTCTTCACGAAATTCAAGACCTTCTCCAAATTCTCCGAGGTCACCGCCTCCGCCTCTTCGAGTCGGGCCGGGGCGGGTAAGAGCTGGAGGTTCTGGTCCCAGTGGAAAAACAAGCTCTTCAAATAAGAATCATCCAGGTGCTCCACGTTATCAATGACTTCGGCCATGGTGTATTGGGGCTTGGCGTCGAGGAAATACACCATCTGTCCATAGCGCAGGTCCAAGTCCACGGCCAGGACATTATTTTTTTCCCCCTGGGCCAGAAGATACGCCAGGTTGACCGTCAGAAAAGTGGTGCCCACCCCCCCCTTGCAACCCAGGAAGGCGATGATCTGTGTCTTGCTAACCGTGCCAATCTCGGGAACGGCCAGGGGCAAGCGATCCAGGGCTTCCTGGAATTCTTCAGACTGGATGGGATGGGTGAAGCACTCCTTGACCCCTAAGCGCAAGGCCTTCCAGAGCTGTTCCGTGGATATTTCGTGAAGATAGAGATAGACGGGCGGGTTGCGGTGGTCAGCCGCGGTCTTCTTGATCCACTGATCCAACTCCGGGTGGTCCGCCAGGTATTCCAGAAAAATAACATTGGTTCCGGAGTTGACCCGATCCGGCAGGTGGGTAAGCTCCTGGGCCTCCACCACCATAGTCTGTTGGGAGGAATGAATGACATCCTTTAAATATTCGCAAGTTTCCGGCGTATAATAATAGAGGCAGAATTTGATGGCCATCTCCTGGTTCCATCCTGGGGGTGGATAGGCCGCCCATGTGGTTCATTCATTCCTCACCGACGGTGAGTCCTGGCGCTTTAGAAGGTCATGGACTCCTTCGATACTCGCCGGATTACCTCCACCGTGCGTAGCATAGGAGCGGGTCGGTCCTCTTTGTTTTCCTGAACTGCGGGCACCGGGGTGGCACTGCCCAGAAGAGTGCTGGTACGCACCCCGATGGTCTGCACCACCTGCTCATCCTGCTGGTTGCGCAAGACCAACGAGATCATGCCTTCCCGAGTTGCCAGAGCCAGGCGTTCTCCTTCCACGGGGGTTACCTCCAAGGTGACGGTGGGCACCACCTGGGGTTTTTCCCCCAAACGTTTCTCGATCCGCTGGCCGGTGCCCAGGACGCGCAGATTCTGGAGGACCACCTTGGAGATGGGATCTTTGTTGAAATCCCCCTTATCCACCGTCACCACCACATCCACCCGGTTGTCAGGATTAAGAAAGCCCGCCACACCGGAAGCTTCGTCCACTTTCACGGTCATAGCCCGCTTCTCCGGGGGCAGGAGGGCGGTTAACCCAGGGATGACCCCCTTGGGGGCCAATTTGCTCTCCACCACCGGCTCCCCGGCGGCCATGGGTATGGCGGTGACCCGGCCCACGGCGTCTTCCAGCCGGGAAAATTTTCCCGCCAAGGCCGAGTCCTGGGGCCACTGGCGCACCTTCAGCTGGTCCCCGGCCAGGGCTACTGCCGAAGGTACGTCCTTGGCGGCCACCACTACTGACACCATCTCCGGCTTCGTTTGCTGAGCCACTTTCTGTGACTGGCTCTGGAGCCAGCCCATGGCCATAAAGGTGGCCGTGGCCCCAAAAATCAGGGCCAGAATCAACCATAACCAGGGAGGTAACCGTCGCATGCTTCTCACTCCATTAACATTACAGTGTTCGAGGTCAAATTAATGGTGCCTGTCAAACCGCTCACAAAATTAGGCAATACCTGGAAGTTGTAAGGATAGGTCACGGTAACACTCAGGGGGTTGCCGCTGGTCCCCCCGGCGCCGGTGACATTCACGGTCACCGTATCGGTAAAACCGGACTTGGTCAGATACTCCTGAACCTTCGCCGTGATCTCCCCTGCTGTCTTTCGGGGAGTGGTGAAGACCACCCCAAATCTGGTCCCTTCCCGGCTGGCGTTGGTTACGACCCCCTTGTTGTAGATGGCCAGGCCGAATTCCACCAGGCCAAAAAGGAGGACCACAAATAGGGGCGCCAGCAGGGAAAATTCCACCAGACTTGCTCCCTCCTGCTTATTCGACCGGAGCCGTTGCGCCTTCATGGCCGGATACCTTTTTGTAAAGGCAGGCCCTCAGGGTCGGGGAAAGCGGGGCCCGGGACCCCCCGAGGGGACGACCCGGACCCCCGCCTGCGACCTGCCGTTCAGATTACAGGTTGCAGTTGACGCGCTTCTTAGCTGCCGCCGAGTTGGCCCTGGACTTGGGTGTACTTGGTGTTCAGGGCGGTACCGATGCCGTAAATGGCCGCCATCACTGCCACCGCAATACCAGCCACCAGCAGGCCGTATTCCACGGCGCTGGCGCCTTCCTCATCCAGAAAGAAAGTTTTCGCTTTGGTGAACATGTCTTTCATCTCCTCCATTCCTTCTTGAGGTGTGGTTTGGAGAAAGCACTCATGCCTTCGGCTTCGGGTCGGTCTTTCCCTCACCTTCCTTGTTCCGAAGGCAACCGATCTGGCTTTCCCGTTTGGTTCACCGAGTTCACCAAAGGATCGGTCCACTTCGGCAGTCCCGCCGCCCTGGCCCGGAGGCTGTAGGCCGGTAACTTTGCGCCCTGCCCTTTCGGGCAGTTTGCCTTTCTCGGTGACCGTGCTTCACTTCAATCTGCTTATCGGCAGTTTCTTGCCCAGCTTAAATAATTCTTTTTTTCCGGGGCTTCCCGGTGATTTAAGTTTTCGCCGTCCTGGCCCGATGTCCTCCATGGATTAACTTTAAGAAGAAAGGAATGGTCATGCTGGCTTCCCGCCCTCAAGCAACCCCGGAGCCTGGGGCCACCGCCGCCACTCTCCCTTTCCGGCCTTTACCCCAGTCTATCCAAGACCTGGGTGTGCCGGAAATCTTTCTGGCCAACCTGACGCTCAAGCACTGCTTTTACCTGGACGCCTTTAATCTGGCCAACCTGGCCGACCGTTTAAAACTCTCCACCACCATTCTCACTCAGCTGGTGGATTACCTCCGTAGAGAAAAATATCTGGAAGTCCGGGGGCCTGATCCCCTCAAGCCCGTAGCCAACCCTCTGGCCCTGGCCAACCGCTTCGCCATGACCGAATCCGGCAAGCGCCGGGCCGCAAATCTCTTGGATTATGATGCGTATGTGGGCCCAGCCCCGGTGAGCCTGGATGATTACTGGGACCAGGTGGCCCGGCAAAGCATCAAGCTCACCCATGTCACCCCCGATAACCTCTCCCGGGTTTTCGAAGGGTTAGTAGTCTCCTCTGACTTGCTGGAGCAGTTGGGGCCGGCGGCGGTGAGCGGCAAGCCCCTCTTCCTTTACGGACCCCCCGGGAACGGGAAAACCACCATCGCCCTCTGCCTTGGCCAGATTTGGGACGACGCCATCCTGGTGCCTTTTGCCCTCTATGTGGAAGGAAACGTCATCAGGGTTTTTGACGAAATAACCCATCAGCCCGTCAAGACTGGGAATATCTCCAATGAACAGGTGGACCGGCGCTGGATCCGCTGCCGCCGGCCCACGGTCATCGTAGGGGGCGAGCTGACTTTAAGCATGCTGGACTTGGCTTTCAATCCCATCCTCAAGTATTATGAGGCGCCCCTGCAGCTCAAGGCCAACAACGGCATGTTCATCGTGGACGACTTCGGCCGCCAGCAGATCGCCCCCCAGGAACTCTTGAACCGCTGGATTATCCCTCTGGAGAACCGTCAGGACTTCCTCTGCCTGCACACCGGTCAGAAGTTCACCATCCCCTTCGACCAATTCCTGGTCTTCGCCACGAATCTTGAGCCCCGGAGCCTGGTGGACGACGCCTTCCTCAGGCGCATCCGCTCCAAGGTGAAAGTGGATCACGTCACCCGGGAACAGTTCATAGAAATCTTCCACTTGGTGTGCCGGAACTACCAGGTGGATTTCAATGAGGAGGGACTGGCCCATCTCCTCGCCCACCAGTATGACGACGGCCAGCGTTCCATGGACGCCTGCCACCCCCGGGATTTGTTGGAACAGATTTTGGACTTTAGCCTGTTTCACCAGGTGCCCCCCAGGTTAACCCCCGAAAACCTGGACTGGGCCTGCCGGGTGTATTTCGTGGACTGAGCTTGCTTCTCCCTTCCGGGGCTTGACAAACTGCGGTCACCTGACCTACCAGGGCCGCAGTTTTCTTTTGCTGCGACCCCTGGGCATAACGCACACTTTCAGGTAAAATAAGGCGCTGACGGGGAGAGAGTGGCCAAGATTCCTCAATGATTGCAGCAGTTCTTTTCTTCTTCCTTATATAATTCAAAGATAAGGGGGGTAGTGGCCATTATAGAACCAGCCAATAGCCGGGACCCGGGCTCTTGTGGACCGCTTCTGATGGTAGGCATACCGGGGACCCGGGTGGATAAGGCGGCCCGGGAACTGGTGCGGGATTTGCGGGTGGGAGGCATTATCCTCTTTGCCCGCAACCTGGAGAAACCCGAGCAGGTGTGGCAACTGACCCGGGACTTGCAGCAGGAAGCCCTGTCTGCAGGTGAACTTCCCCTTCTCATCTCCATAGATCAGGAAGGGGGAACCGTCCAGCGGCTCAAAGCGCCCTTCACCCTCATTCCCACAGCCCGTAAGCTAGGCAGCGGCTCTTCTCCCATCCAGGTGGAGGCCCTGGCCCGGACCATGGCTTCTGAGCTGGGGCTGGTGGGGATCAATATGAACCTGGCGCCGGTCCTGGACGTGGCCCGCCAGCCGGACTGCCCCCAATGGCAGCGCTCCTTCAGTTCGGACCCGGAGCAGGTGGCCGCTTTCGGGGAGGCCGCCATGCGCGGCTTTTTGCAAGGGGGCGTCCTCCCGGTGGCCAAACACTTCCCAGGTCTGGGAGACACCACGGTGGACTCCCACCAGGTTCTGCCCAGGGCCCAGAACCCCGACCCGGAAAGGACCACAGACCTCCTGCCCTTCCGTCGGGCCATAGCTGCCGCGGTGCCCGCCATTATGACCGCACACCTCCAGGTCCCCGCCTGGGATGGCCAACCCGCCACTATGTCCTCCGTGGCCCTCAAGGATTGGCTCCGCCACCGCTTGGGCTTCGAGGGGGTTATCATCACCGACGACCTGGAAATGGGAGCCATCGCCGGGGCGGCCACCGTACCCGACGCAGCCTGCCAGGCTGTGGCTGCCGGGGCAGACCTCCTCCTCATCTGCAGCCACGGGGAGGCGGCCTGGAACGCGGCTGCCCGTCTGAGCCGGGAGCCTGCCTTGCACCAGCAAATGGCCGCAGCGAAGAACCGCCTGCGACGCCTCCGGGAGCAGGTGGCCCGGGTTCCAGTGAATCTGGAGGAGGTGAAGGCTTACTTTGGCAGGAAGGGGTGAACCGATTTACGCCTACAAAAAACCGTGGCCGGGAGGGGGAACCCGGCCACGTGAAGAAAGGAGAAATGGTATCTATTTTTCGGGGATAACCTGTAATAATAGATATGCAGCATCCATGCCAAATTGCTCATAATTCAAAAAATATAGGAAATCCAAAGACTCACGTTTTTTTTGCCACCCCCTGTTTTAGCCGACGGTTAAAATTTTTTTACGGAATCGCCTCTCAGGAGAAGCACTTCTCAGGATTGATTGTAGGCTAATTCCAAAATTTCGTACAATTCAGGGTCCCCGGCAAAATATTTTAACCTCACGCTGAAATTTTTACTTCTTTTCCATGGCAACCAGAATTTTCCATCTTCCTAAATTGATAAACACGTAATATCGCCATCAAAAACCCCCTGTCATCCCAGCCAACCGGAGATCGACTCCAACACCACCATTAATTCACAGTCACAGAAAGGGCCGCACCTCGGCCAAGACTGCGGCGGGAGACAGATCCGCCAGGGAGTTATTCTGTCCGGCTCCCCCGGGTGGGGTTAATATGGTGACGTGCTCTCCCAGCGGGGACCACACCCGGGGGTCGGTGGGGCCGAAGAGGACCACCACCCGGTGGGCTCCGGCCGCCGCAGCCAAATGGCTGAGGCCGCTGTCACCCCCCAGGTACACCTGGGTCCGGGCCAGGAGGCGGGCCACCCTCTCCAAGGGCTCATGGTCCCATACCAGCTGCTCCTGGGCTGCGGCCAGTCCCTGGAGATATGGCAGCACACGCTCTTCCGCCGGGCCAGCCAGCCACACCACTTTGAGCCCCGCTTCCCAGGCCAGGGCCCGGGCCACCTCGTAATAGTGGGACAAAGGCCAGTTTTTGGCCGGGTGGCCGCTTCCCGGAGCAATTGCCAAAAAGCGATCTCCAGTATCGAGGCCCTCTTCTGACCCGCTTCCCGGCTCCAGTCGCAGACGAAACGGGGTTAGGGCTTCCCTGAGACCCAATGCAGCCAGCCGCCGAGCCTGAACCGTGGCCACGTGGTCGGTGCCGCCTTCGGGAAATGACGGTATCCAGAGTGCCTGAGGTGCCCCGCCCTGGACCAGGCGGAGCAGGAAAGTGGGCCGGGGCCTGGGGCTGAAAACCAGGGCTAAGTCAATTTCCGCCAGGCGTTCCTCAAGAACCGGAGGGAGGGTCCCGTCCTCCCGATAGAGCCCGGACCACACAGCCTCGCTACTGTCCCAGGCGGCCGCCAAGGGCAGGGTCCCGGCCAAAAGACGCCAGCGACCCGGGTGTCCCACCCCGATGAGCCTGGCCTCCTTGTAGTAATGGCTTACGGCAGCCAGGGCCGGGCCGGCCAGGAGCAGGTCTCCCAGCCCCCCCTGGTGCCAGACGAGGATGGTTTTCAGGGGCTTGAACGGAAGTTGTGGACGGCTTCCCAAAGAGATCCAATAAGGAGCAGAAAAAATTAAAATTATTGTATGCAGCCGACCTGCTTGTCCCGGCAAATTTCGTAAATCATGAAACGGCTGTCCGGGGCGACATGCACCGGCTTGAGCAAACCCGGACATCTCATTACTAACTGCTGCAACATTACCGCAAAAGGCTTCTCTTCAGAAAATCCTGGCATGGGGAGCTGCACTAGAAATCTGGCCTTATAGCGTTCGAGGAAATCTAAGACTTCCTCCCAGGATCCTAAAGCGGGGGCTTTCCCTCCGTAAAACAGTGAAGCTGGCCTGCCCTGAAAAGGGCGAAAGGCCTGCCTGCCTGTATAAAGAAATATCATAGTATCGAGGCCAGAGGCAATCACATCACTGGGCTTGGTGTGAGAATTAATCCATCGGAAAATATCTTCATAAGATTGCCAGGCGACCGCCTCTCTCATGGGGAATAATAACGGGAAATTCCCCCTGCGGCTCAATTGGGTGGTTCGGACTACCAGAGCCAAATTAGCTGCCAGAATCGCTATAAGAGCAATTGAAGCCAACCATTGTGGATTTGCTAAAGGTAATCGCTGCAGCACTTGTCGCGTCCAGTTAAGAAGATAGGCAAGAACAAAGGGTAAAATGGGAACGAGAAAACGGCTGGGCAGCCAGGGCCACACCAGGACAATGAGGAGATAACCCGCTAAATATGTGGGTAGGATTCTCCCTTTGAGTAGGTTCTGCATCACGACAAACCAGGTGATGATTCCTAAAAGAACCGGGAGAGGCAAGGCCCAGAAAGGTAAAGTTACGCCTGGTTCAAAAAGACTTACGCCAAGGGCCAGCGTCCCCAAGGCCACCATACCTATATTGGTTACGATGATCTGGCCCAGAGCGGTTTTAACGAAGGAATACCACCACGCCAGATAATTCGTATAGTACATGTTCACCGAATCGGCTGAGAGCCATTGGGGCATGACCAACATCCAACCTAACCAAGGCAACAGGAGCGTTGACACCCCAAGAGCTGTCCACCACAGAGGTCTGCCCCGTTTCCAGAGCCTAAAAAAGCCGAAGGGGATGAACATGACGCCGATAATTCTGGTGAGGAGAGGCAGACTCAAGAGCACACCCAAGAAAAATTGCGCCCGGGGTTGGAGAGAAAGACTTTCGTCCTGCCTCTCCAGGGCCCATAAGGCCACGACTGCCAGCAGGGCAAAGGGAAGTTCTGAGAGAGTAAGAGTGCAGAAATAAAGGTAAAATTTGGAGCTAAGGGTTAAGGCTCCGGCACCGAAAGCCACCCCTCGGGAGAAGTAGCCGAAGCGCACCTGATAAAGGTAGGCCAGCCCCACCATAACCGCTCCGCTCAGGAGGGTGATAAATTGCATGAACACCAAGTTGTCGGGAAAGGTAGGGTAGAGTTTCCAGATTATGGCTAACAAGGCGGGGTACAAGGGGGGATACTTAGTCTGGGCCGGCGCCTCGGGCAAATTAATCAGGCGATATCCCTGGCCCTCAGCCAAGGCTTTGGCGGTGCTGACATATATGCCATCGTCATGGTATACCCCGGAAACCCCCACGATCATTTGCCAAGAACCCAGAAGCACCGTGAGGGCTACAAGGACCAGGGCCAGTGACCAGTCCTGGCGGGTGAGAGTCCGGGAAGCCGAGGAATCAGGCGGCATCATGACTTGGGAGGCTGAGGGGCAATCAGGTTTTTCTCTTACTTGAACTGTCCGCGTTTGATGAAATGGGCCAGTTTCCCCTGATATCCTCCTAAAAGATTTTTTTTAGGTCCCATCAAGCCTAAGCTAGGTGCGCTTTAGGACACGCTGGGCCGGGATTTTCTCAAGGAGCCGGAACGGGGTGCACACGTCCTGAATGGGTTCCCCCACCTGGCGGATATTGGCCTCCCGGATGGGTCCCAACCGCGCTTCAGCTCGGGATAGAGACACCACCCGGTGCGGGTCGATGCCCATGATGCGGGTGCAGGTGGCATCCACTGCCGGCAGGTTGCGGCCCATGACCAGCACCCCGGCATACTTCGGGTCCCCCATAATGGGCCCGTCGCCCTCCATCCCCACGATACCGTCCACAATGGCGAAATGCGGCTGCACCGTGGCGGTGATATCGAAGATGCACTCGTTGATGCCGGCCCAGTGGAGATAGTTTTTGGGCCAGCCGTAAAAGCTCCCGGGCATTAGCCCGAAGAGGTTCTTCATAGACAAAGTGACCCCGGCCCAATGATGCGTCTTGAGTTTGGCCATGGAGACGATAACATCACACTCTTTCAGGCAAACCGGCAGGGTCAGCGACTGCAGGCGAGAGTAACCCCCAGCATTAGTCACAGTGAAGCTAATCTCGTAGTTGAGGTCTATGAAAGGAATACGGTCCTCCCAGAGGATTTTCTCCAGGCCGGACTCATGCAGGACCCGCAAGGTATCGGTGATGTGTCCCGGCCCTTCAGCCACCACCACCCGAACCGCTCCCAATGACAGGAAGGCCTCCGCTGCACCCCGCACCACCAGTGGGTGGGTGTTGATGTGCACCATGCCGGGGCTTGTTTCCACCAGGTTGGGTTTGAGGAGAACCCGCCGGCCCCGGATATCTGCCTTGGTAACCCCCAGTTCCTGCAAACCGGCCCTGATAACCTTCTTTATATCCGCCTGGTAGCTGGGAACCTTACCGATGAAGGTCTTCTCATCCCAACTGCGAATTTTGGTTTCTTTCCAGAGGAAATAGCCAGCCGTACCGACCATCAGGCCGCCGGCGCATGCAATCAGGAATTCTCTGCGGGTGAAGCCCATGTTTGCCAATCCCCGGTAATGCTTGCCTGTTTTGAATGATTCAGGCCTAGCAAATGCTCACCAGTCCTGCGGTAGCCTGAGAAGCCAACAAGAGCAAGGCCAGGGAGGAGGTATCATAACCGCTGAACCTCTCCTGACGGGCCAGACAGGCCTCGATTACGGCCCCGGCTGAAGTTGGCCGCGCTCCCCAGGCGCCCAGCCCCAGAAGGGCCCAGCCCAAGGACCAGGGGGTTTTGAGGCTGGCGACGCTGTTCTCCAAATAAGCAAGGCTTTCCTGAACCCCAGCCCGGGTAACTTTGTGGCTCAGAGCATTGAGCACCATACCGGTGCTCTCCGGCATCGGGTGCAGGACCTGTCCGAAGACGATGGTGTTGCCATAGTTCCATCCGCCCCCGGGAATCTGCCGGTCCATGAGCATGAGCCGGGCTTCCGCCAACCGTGGGTGGCCCCCATATCCCGCCACCTGGAGGGCCATGATGGTGATGGCCGTAGGTTCGGCCCAGGAGTGGGTGTCGGACCGCCAGGGCCAGCCCTTGAGATCTGGATTATGGCCAAAGATCGAACCCGCTTTTTTGTAGTGCAGTCCCGAAGTTTCCAGGAGAAAAGAAATCGCCCGATCCTGGGCTGTCTTGTACGCCGGGGCCCCCTGCCAGGCCATGACGGCCAGGGAAGTGGGCCAAAAGCACTGCGGATGATCCGGGGAGATGCTTACCCGGCCATCTCCGAGTTGCCCGGCGGCCAGGCGCTGACGGGCCGCCTCGGTGAGCTCGGGCCCCATACCCAGGGCAGTCAAGGCGATAACAGCCCAGGCGGTGGCGTCAGGCCGGAAGTCTCCCCCCTGGCGGATGGCAAAGCCCCCCCCGGAAAGGGCTCGATCCTGCAACTGTCTTATGTTTTGAAGTATGTGCCGACCGTCCACGTTCCTCATTAACCCGGAAAAAACCTTGTTCTTGACGTCCTAACTTTTCGAAACCGGGGCAAGTCCTCCCCGATCAAGAGTTTTTCCCGATAATCGGCAGATTTTCCTCATTTCTTAATAATGACGGGGAAAAGCAATTTTCCCTGGGTGGTGGGAGTACTGGTAAAACCTGGAAAATGGAGGCAGGAAAGAACAGGGTGACCCCGGGAACCTCAACCTAGAAAAGAAATCAGGTTAGGACCCGGGGCTCGAAGACTTGGGTTGGTTTTTTTCAGGAGGAGGACCGCTGTTTCTCGGCCAGTTGTTGGGCGGTGCGGGTGTGGAGCTGGGCAGCAGCATCGGACTCGGCGTCCACCAGAGCCAGCACGTCCTGGTAAATCTGCCGGTTGATATCCGGGGTCTCGGCGTCGCCCCTGAGAACCTCCAGGATAGACTGGGCGATCTCCGGCTCGGTCTCCAGTTCCGCCAAAAGCTCCTGGGCCTGCGCCAGGTTGACCGTCTGGAGAAGGATGGCCGCGAACACCACCTTGGGGTCGCCTCCCTCGGCCTTCAGGAGGTCGGTGGCCAGAGCCAGACTCCGGTCTAGACGGGCCGCTAAATCAGGAGCTTCGGCTGCCAGGCCCATTGCCCGCTCCCGCAGGCGGTCCTTGAAGGTCTGCATGGCCTGCTTTTCTTTGACCAGTTCGGGGACGCACTTGTCGGCGTACTGGCACCACTCGGCGCACCCCAACTCGATCCTGGGATTATAAAAAAGATGGCCGCACCAGGCGCAGCGCCGGCGGGTGTCGTCCTTGAAAAACTCAATCTCCGCACCGCACTTGGGGCACTCCAAAGTAAAAATGTCGTCGGGCTTCCAGTGGCGGGTGTCCTGACCCGGGCATTTTATCTGTTCCATAGTCTCGCCTCACGCTGCCTTGATCTTGGTCTGCTGCACCACCTGCCCCTGGGGTCCCAGGGTGCAAATGGACACTGGCAGGCGCTTGCCGGAGGCCTCGAAGGCCCGCCGTACCGCCTCGATGAGTCCCTGGCAGCAGGGGACTTCCATATTGACGATGGTGACGCCTTTAATATCGTTTTCCTTGAGTATGGCGGTGAGCTTGGCAACGGACTCCTCCAGGTCGTCAAACTTGGGGCAGCCGCACACCACCGCTTTGCCGGCAAGGTACTTGGCGTGAAAATCTCCGGCCGCAAAGGGACCGCAGTCCGCAGCCACCAGGAGCTCTGCCTCCTTAAGGAATGGCGCCTTGGGAGCCACCAAACGGAGCTTCACCGGCCAGTGGCCCAGGGCCGAGGTCCCAGCCTCGGGGGTAGCCGCCGGGGCGAACTGACGCATGACGCTTCCCGGACACGCAAAAGCTTCCGGGGCCGGAGCAGCGTGGGGCTCAGGGTGGCCATGCTCTCCAGGGGCGCCGGGGGCGGGCCCCACGAACTCATCAGCTTCCCGTTCCTCAATGATCAGGGCCCCTACCGGACACTCCCCCAGGCAGGCCCCCAGGCCGTCACAATACTTATCCGCTAAGATTTGGGCCTTGCCGTCCACGATGACGATGGCCCCCTCGGCGCAGGAGGGAACACACAGGCCGCAGCCGTCGCACTTTTCCTGATCTATTCTGATGATCTGCCGTTTTGCCATGGATTTTCTTCCTAGTTAGTTGTTTTAATAATAATTTAAACAGGCAACCGGATATTGCCCTGATTTAAGTCAAGGGGGAAAGAATTTTCCGCATTTTGCCTGAAATTTTGACTCCTGCTAGTTTTCGCCTCAGTGCCACTCGGTAAATTTAGACCTCATTTCCCCAAAAGAATCTCAGCCAGATGGTGAAATTCCAGATCAAAGCCCTGGGAAGCAGCCACGCCCCGGAGGTGCAGGAAACAACTGGCGTCCAGGGAGATCAATCCCGTAGCCCCGGTGGCCATCACCGCCTCGAGGTACGCCTCCCCGATGGCCTGGGCCAGATCCGGGTGCTGGGCTTTGAAGACCCCTCCAAAACCGCAGCAGGTGTAATAAGGGGAAACTGTGGTCACGGTCAAGCCTTCCACCAGGTCCAAAAGCCTCGCCACGCCTGATAAGACCCCCAGTTCCCTGGCCTTGCAGGAGCGATGCAGGGCCAGAACCCCCTCAAACCGGGGCCGCCAGGGAAGCGGTCCCCGGGCCGCCAGCCACTCGCTCAACTCGAAGACCCGGGAAGTGACAGCCCGGACCTGCTGACGGGCTCCGAGGTTATCGGCCAGTTGGGGATAGTCCTGGCGCACCGTGAGAACGCAGGAAGCGCTGGGGCAAACGATGTCCCCGCCTCCGGCAAAAACCCGGAGGAAATGTCTGGCCAGACGCCGGGCCGTGTCCAGGTTGCCCACAGTCAAGGCAAACTGGCCGCAACAGGTTTGCTCCTCCGGATAGTGAGGCTGCACGCCCAGCCTCAGGCATATCTCCACCACCGCCTCCCCTACCTGGGGAAAGACCTGGTCGATGAAACAGGGAATAAAGAGGCTTACCGGTTTGATTGATGATTTCATAAAAATTGGAGGTTAATACAAGGGGGAATTCATCTCCCATCCCCGTTCCCTAGACAATTCAACTGAGTCGGAGCCCCAAGACCGCCATGGTGGACCGACTTCAAGCTGCCAGAATGATACGCCCCAGATTTAGAAACAACCCTTTTTCTTGACAACCACACGTGAATTTTTTTACAATAAACTAAAATTTATGGAATAACAACAGGTTGTATGGGAAAGGCCGCAATTTCCGGAAACGCACCCCGGGCCCAGATCCTGGTGGTAGATGACGACAAAACCATGCGGGACGCCTGCCACCAGATTTTGACCCGCCAGGGTTTCCAGGTGGAGCAGGCCGCCAGCGCCCGCCAGGGTTTAGGGCTGCTGGAGCGGAGCTCTTTCGACGTGATTCTCCTGGACCTGGTCATGCCGGACCTGGACGGTCTAGAAACTCTAAAGAAGATCAAGTCCCTGGATACTGACTGCGAAGTCATCATCATCACTGGCTACGGCTCCATTCCCACCGCGGTGGAGGCCATGAAGGCCGGGGCTTTCCATTTTCTCTCCAAGCCCTTTGCCCCCGACGACCTGCGCACCGTGATCACCCGGGCCCTGGAAAAACGCCGGCTCAACCTGGAAAACCTTTACCTGCGCCAGGAACTCAAATCCAAGGACGGCCGGGGCACCGTAGTTTACCAGAGCGAATCCATGGCCCGCATCATGGAGATGGCCTCCCGGGTGTCAGGCACCGATTCCACCGTGCTCATCACCGGGGAGTCCGGCACCGGCAAGAGCATCATCGCCCGTCAGATCCACCAGCTCAGCTCCCGGGCCAAGCGGCCCTTCATTACCGTGGACTGCGGCACTCTGGTGGAAACCCTGTTTGAGAGCGAACTCTTCGGTCATGTCAAGGGGGCCTTCACCGGAGCCGACGCCAACAAGGTGGGCAAGTTCGAACTGGCCCAGCAAGGCACCCTGTTCTTCGACGAAATCAGCAACATCTCCCTGGAAGTGCAGGCCAAACTTCTCAGGGCCGTAGAGGAACGCAAGGTCTCCAAAGTCGGCAGCCACCGGGTCATCACGGTGGACGTCCGTCTCATTGCCGCCACCAACCGAGACCTGACCGAGGCTATCAAGGATGGCTCTTTCCGGGGCGACCTCTTTTACCGCCTGAATGTGGTAAGCCTGCACATCCCGCCCTTACGGGAGCACAAGGACGACATTCCCTTGCTGGTGGAGCACTTTCTGAAAAAATACAACACCCGTCTCCACAAGCAAAGCAACCACATCAAGGGGGTGTCCGACGCCGCCCTCGAGGTCTTCCTGCGCCACGACTGGCCGGGGAACGTGCGGGAGTTGGAAAATACCGTGGAGCGGCTGGTAGTCCTGAGCACCGGGCCTTACCTCGAGTCCGATGACCTGGCCTACGCCGGACTTTTTTTAGCGCCGCCAGGAGAGAGCACCTCCCTGGACTTGAAGGACCTGGAGCGGGAACATATTCTCCGTACCCTCCAGAAGTTCGGGGGCCACAAGAGCGACACCGCCCGGGCCCTGGGAATCGACCGCAAGACCCTCAGGGAAAAGCTCAGGCGGTATAACATCCATTAAAATTAGCCTGCGGGCCTTATGGTCCCCCCTTCTCCTGCCCCTCACACCCGGGCCCTAAGCCCTCTGGTTCTGGCCTACGGCGCCGCCACCCTGGCCGCCCAGGTTCTCATTCTGCGGGAGATCCTGGTCCTGGCCCAGGGGCAGGAGCTGAAGCTGGCCCTGGGTCTCTGGTGTTGGCTTCTCTGGACCGGCCTGGGCAGCCTCCTGGGGGGCTGGTTGGCGGCCCGCTACTCCCCGGGTCCCGGTACCCTGGCGGGGCTGCTGGCCTTGTTGGCCTGGCTGCTGCCGGGGACTCTGCTCCTAGCCCGGAGTCTTCCCACCCTGGCGCCCCAAGCCCTGGGCCAGTCCTTGCCGCCGCTCTCAGCCCTGGTCCTCTTCCTGGCACTACTGGGCCCTTTCTGCCTGGTTTCCGGCTGCTTTTTCCCCTTCGCCACCACAGTCCGACGGCACCTCGAACCAGTTGGAGCCATCGGCCGGGTTTATGCCCTGGAGGCCCTGGGCGCAGCTCTGGGTGTGTGTTTGCTCCACTTTTTCCTGGTGGGCCAGTTCCCTGCCCTCACCCTGGGAATAGGGGTTGGGTTCTGCCTCACTCTGGTTGTCTGGGCCCTGGCCCCTCCCTCCGGCTGGGCCACTCGCCTGGTTCTGGGCGGCAGTCTCCTGGCTTTGGGAGCTTTCCTGGTTTTCTCCCCCGCGCTGGAACACTTTTCCCGGCAGGTGCAATGGCCCGGCCGGCAGGTGATCGCCTCTCTTGATTCCCCTTACGCTTTCCTGAGCGCTACCCGGGAAGCGGAACAGCAAAGTTTTTTTGCCAACCGGGTCTGGCATTTTACCTACCCCGACCCCTATTCCGCGGAGATGGCTGTGCAATTGGGCCTGCTGCAGCACCCCCGGCCCGAGAAGGTGCTCCTCCTGGGAGGCGGCGGCGCCGGGCTCATTCCGGAAGCCCTGAAGACCAAAAGCATCACTCAGATCGACTACGTGGAGCTGGACCCTGATCTGGTGCGCCTGGTGCAGCAGCTAGTTCCCGAAGCCGCAGCCCTCCCGCGCCGAGACCCCCAAGTGCGCCTCATCTTTCAAGACGCCCGGCGCTTCCTGTCCCAAGGCACGGCCCGTTATGACGTCATCCTCATGAACCTGCCCGAGCCGGGGAGCGCGCAGTTAAATCGTTACTATACCCGGGAGTTTTTCGCCACGGTGGCCCGGCGCCTCAAGCCCGACGGGGTGTTCAGCTTCACTTTGACCGGGGGCGCCACCAGCCTCAATCCCCTGCGGGCCAGCTATCTGGCCCTGACGTATCACACCTTGGGCCAGGTTTTTCCCAGTGTCCTGGTTTTCCCGGGGGAGCGGGTGCGCTTTTTCGCCAGCCCCCGGCCCGACCTCCTGGTGAGAGACCCCCAAATCTTGACGGCCAGGCTCGCCGCCCGGGACCTCAACCTACGCTATGTCCGGGACTATTACCTGCTGGCCGATTTGTCCCTCCCCCGCCAGGAATATGTGCGCCGACTCCTGGAACGGCATCCCCCTGAAATCAATACCGATCTCAACCCTAAAAGCTATTTCTATGACCTGATCCTCACCGGCGCCCGGGAGGGAGTGCCCTTGCAAAAGGTCCTCCTGGCCCTCAAGCGCCTGCCTCCCCTTTGGCTTTGGGCGGCACTGGGTCTGGGGGGCGTTTTCGGCCTGGTTCTCCTCAGGCGGCGGCCTACCGGGGTGTACCTGGCCCAGGTGCTGATCATGGGCCTGGGAGCCATGGCCCTGGAGATACTCGTCCTCATCCTGTGCCAGATCCACCTGGGTTTGCTCTATCGTCAGATGGGACTGCTCATCGCGGCGTTCATGGCGGGCATGGGGGCTGGGGGCGCCTGGGGGGTGCGTCTGGCCGCCCGGGGGCGGGCCACTCCCGGTTTGCTGGCAGGCTGCCAGGGGGCGTTGGCTCTCCTGGCCCTAGTCCTGGCTCTGGCCCTCCCGGTCCTGGCCGCCTCAGCCGACCTGCCTCCCGATATGATCCTCCAGGGAATTTACCTGGTGATTCTTTTCAGCGCCGGATTTGCCGGTGGCGGGGTGTTTTCTCTAGCAAGCAGTCTCTGGCAACAGCATCGCCCTGGCACCCCTTGGCGTGACGGCATCTTTTACGCCGTGGATCTCCTCGGGGCCACCGTGGGGTCTCTGGGGCTGAGCCTTCTGGTGCTGCCGGTGTGGGGACTCCTCCCCGCCCTTTACGGGGTGGCGGTCCTCCACGCCTGGGCGATTCTCTTATTGGTTATTTGAGGGAATATTAGAGGATAGGGCGGCCGAAGCCGCCCTACCTGGTGCTACTATTCATGGCGGAATTCTTCGCCAAATTCGGAAAAAGAGAAGGTGAGAAAGATGTGATGGCCGTCATAGTCCAGGACCCGAAGATCGTCTGTCTGCCGCAGATCCTGGACTACCACCGGGTAATGGGTGCCGTAGCGCTGCTGGCAAAGCTCCACAGGCACTTCAAAACCTAAATACTTCTTAATTCCCTTGGCCTGCAACTTCTCTACTATTTTTGAGTCAGTAAAGGACTCGTAGGAAGTTAGGATAACCAAGGGCCCAGAACCGGTAAAGACAATACCCGCTTTCATGGCGCCGTCCCTCCTTCCATGAAAAATATTTATGCCTTTAAAGTAAAATCAGGATGGCAAAAGTCAATGGGAGCCGAAGAGAAGAGCCTAGTGTCCGCTTTTCAACGTTGGATGCTGAGAGGGCCTGCATGACTGGTTAGACCTTTTGGTAATGTGATTACTTTGGGAGATTTTCTCCCCTGGAGATATTACTCAGTGTAGGAATTATATTAATGTAGCGCCGCCGCCCTCGGCGGCGTCTGAACCGCCGAGGGCGGCGGTTCTACAATTTTTAGTTAATCAATTTTATGCTCGCAATAATAAGTGGACGAAGGAGTATCACCAATGATTGACAAACCCAAGCTGAACTTCATCATCGACGCGCTCATGTTCCTGGTCATGATGGCCATGGCCGGCCTCGGTTTTCTCATGAAATATGTCCTCATCCCCGGGAAAAGCCGCTGGGTCAAGTACGGCCGGAACGTGGACCTGACCCTTTTGAGTTGGGACCGCCACGACTGGGGAGACCTTCACCTTTACCTTGGCTTTACCCTTCTCGGTCTTCTCATCCTGCACATCATCCTCCACTGGAAGCAAATCGTGGGCCTGTTCCAGCGGTTCATCCCTCCGGAACGCCGCACCCTGGTCCTCCTAATTTTCGTGCTCCTCGCCGTGTTCCTAATCTGCTTCCCCTTTGTGATATCACCAGAGGTTGGGGAACTGGGGCGAGGCTTAGGCCGGATACACCGTTAGTGGGGGCTCCGTTTCTCCTGCATTGACTCAGGGGCAGGAAATGCTTAATTTGCGAATAACCACCGGGAAAATGTCCTTTATCCGGTCAAGGTTTTTCTGTCTAATTAAAAAATTCTATAAATACGATAACGTTCATTTCTGTCATTCTGAGCCGCCGCAGGCGGCAAAGAATCTCAAGTTATAAGAAGAGACTCTTCGCCTGCGGCTCAGAGTGACAAAAAATACCCAACCGGATATATGAAAATGCCGCGCTAAGCATTCCTCAATGAAGGAGACGAATCATGGCCGCGTTGCAAGCCAAACAAGCCTGGGCGGTGAGCTACACCCCCACCAAGCTCATAGAAATGTCAGAAGCGTATGATGCTGAGGCCTTGAAGATGCTGAACGAACATCTGGCCAAGGAGGATTACGTGGTTCTGAGCCGGGATACCCAGGGCTATCCGGGAGACCTGGTTATTGACTTCCCGGCCAGTGCCAAGGAGCCCTACCGGGCCCTGGTTAAGCTGGCGTAGGGCTGCTGAGGGTAAGGCCTGTTGAACTCACCTGCTCAGGAAGGGCTGGAGGTGCTCCAGTCCCTCCCTGGGCGTCACTTCTTCCCGAAAACGGAACGGCACCCGCAATCCCAGGGTCTGGGGCAGCCGCAAGCCCCCGGCAATTTCCACGGTAACCTTTTCTTCCTGGATAAGCTTGGGCAAAAGTCCGGGTAGATTCTTCAACTTCAAAACCACCGGCACCTCCACCTGAGCCTCACCCAGGGCCGGCAGGGTGACGGCACGGTCCCCTGCCCCCCGGGCCACGCTCTGCCCCTCCACCCAGACCTGGTAGTCGTAACCCAGGACCCTGATGGTCAACGAGTTCGGGTTTTTCACCTTCAAAATGCAGGTCAGGGGCCAACCCTGCCCACTGGGGGGTTGCAAACGCAGGGCCTGGAGTTGGACTTCGGGCGCCTCGAGCTCGCCCTTGGCCAACTGCCGGGCCCCACAGCCACAAGCCGTCAGACATCCCACCAGCAAGAACAGCACCGCCAGCGGAAACCATACCGGAAAAGACTGAATGTGATGTTGTCTTGGCATCATTCCATGAACCACAGGGCCAGTTGGTCCGCCACCACCAAGCCTTCCCGGGTGGGTATGAGCCTATCTCCCTTGACCTCGACCAGTCCGGCCCTGACTGCTTCCTTGAGGACGGCTGCCCGCCGCTGACCGTCCGGCATTAGCTTCAGGTTAACCCCGTCTCTGGTGCGCACCCCCAGATAGAGGGCTTCCAGGCGCTTTTGTTCCGGGGTGAGGACTTCCCACTCCGCCACCGGCGCCTGCCCGGCGCTCAGGGCCTGGCAGTATGCTTCCAGGGAACGGTGATTCCACCACCGCCGTCCGTCCCGATAGGAGTGGGCCGCGGGCCCCAGCCCCAGGTAGGGGGTATGGTTCCAATACTTGCAGTTGTGCCGGGACTTGTTGGCCTGGCCCCAGGCGAAGTTGGAAATTTCGTAGTGGAGATAACCCTGGTTTTCTAAGAATGCCGAGGTGAACAGGAAAAATTCCCGTTCCGTTTCTTCCGAAAGAGACTGGAACCGCCCTGCCGCCTGCCAGCGGGCCAGGGGTGTGCCCTCCTCCACGGTGAGCTGGTAACAGGAGAGGTGCTCCGGCCGAAAGCTCAGGGCCGTTTCCAGAGTTCTTTGCCATTCTTTTAGGGTCTGCCCCGGCAGGCCGTAAATCAAGTCAATGCCCACGTTGTCAAAACCCGTCTCCCGGACCCGAGCCAGGGCCTGGAGGGCCTGGGACGCGTCATGCCTTCTGCCCAGAAACGCCAGTTCCCGGTCATCCAAGGACTGCACCCCGAGACTGAGGCGGTTGATACCCAACTCCCGGTAACTTTTCAGGGCCTCGGGCGTCAGGTCATCGGGGTTCGCTTCCAGGGTGATTTCCGTCTCCGAAGCAAAAACGAAATTTTCATGCAGCCCTTCCCAGAGGACAGTGAGCTGGGCCGCGGTCAGAAGGCTGGGAGTTCCGCCCCCCAGGTAGAGGGTGTCAAACCGGAGTGCAACGTCGCGATAAATTTCCATCTCCCGGGCCAGGGCCGCCAGCCAGTCCGGCACCAGGGACAGGTCGGTCCCTGAAGCGAAATCACAGTAGGGGCATTTCCCCCGGCAAAAGGGGATATGGACATAGAGACCGGCCGCCGTGGAATTTGACATTATTTATTTATCCCTATTACCCCTTGTCAGTTCGCAACACCGCCACGAAGGCGCTCTGGGGGATGGGCACCGCGCCCACCACCTTCATGCGCTTCTTCCCCTCCTTCTGACGCTCCAGAAGTTTGCGCTTCCGGGTGATGTCACCCCCGTAGCACTTGGCGGTGACGTCTTTACGGAAGGCGCTGATGGTTTCCCGGGCGATGATCTTCCCGCCGATAGCCCCCTGGATGGCGATGCGGAATTGCTGCCGGGGAATCTCTTCTTTTAGGCGTTCGCACACTCTAACGGCCCACTCCCGGGACCGCTCCCGGTGGACGATCATGGCCAAGGCGTCCACCCGCTCGCTGTTCACCAGGATGTCCAACTTGACCAGGTCACTTTCCCGGTAGCCGATGAGGTCGTAGTCAAAGGAGCCGTATCCCTGGGTGATGCTTTTCAGGCGATCGTAAAAGTCAATAATGACCTCAGCCAGGGGCATTTCGAAGGTCAGTTCCACCCGGCCCGGAGAGGGGTTGCCGAAGCGGGGGTTGACTCCCCGGCACTCCATACAAAGCTTCATCACCGCCCCCACGTAACGCTCCGGGATGATGATGCTGGCCTTGATGAAGGGCTCGGCTGTACTTCTGATCTTGGTGGGCTCGGGGTAGTGCTGGGGGTTATCCACCGCCAGCTGGTGGCCGTCACTCAGGGTGAACTCGTAGCGCACCCCCGGCACGGTCATGATGAGGGACTGGCCGAACTCCCGGGACAGGCGCTCCTGGACGATCTCCAGATGCAAAAGCCCCAGAAAACCGCAACGAAAGCCCTGCCCCAGGGCCGCGGAGGAGTCTTTCTGGTAGATCAGCGAGGCATCGTTGAGCTTGTATTTTTCCAGGGCCTCCACCAGGGTCCCATAGTCGTCGGCGCTCACCGGATAGATGGAGGCGAAGACCACCGGCTTCACTTCCGTAAAGCCGGGGAGCGGCGCCGGGGCCGGGTTGCTTTCCAACGTTATGGTATCTCCGATCCGGGTGTCGCTCACCGTCTTGATGCCAGCGAGGAGATAGCCCACCCGGCCGGCGGTCAGTTCCTTCTGGGGCTGGCGGCTGAGGCCGAAGATGCCCACCTCCTCTACCTTGTAGGTCGCGCCGCAATACATGAGGCGGATGGTGTCCCCCGGCTGCACCCGGCCGTCGAAGACCCGGCAGGAGACCACCGTGCCTCGGTAGTGATCATACGTGGCGTCGAAAATGAGGGCCGACAGGGGGCCCTGATAATTGCCTCGGGGGGGCGAGATGCGGGTGACAATGGCCTCCAGGACATCTTCTATGCCGATGCCCTCCTTGGCGGAGCACAGGATGGCGGAGTCCGCGTCCAGGCCCAGTTCCCGCCTGATCTGCTCCTTGACCCCGGGGACGTCCGCCTGAGGGAGGTCAATCTTGTTGATCACCGGGATGATGGCCAGGTCGTGCTCCAAGGCCAGATAAAGGTTGGCCAGGGTCTGGGCCTCCACCCCCTGGGAGGCGTCCACCAGGAGGAGCACCCCCTCGCAGGAAGCCAGGGCCCGGGAGACCTCGTAGGAGAAGTCCACGTGACCGGGGGTGTCGATGAGGTTGAGCGCGTACTCCTTCCCGTCCTGGGCCACATAGGGCAGGGTGATGGTATTGCTCTTGATGGTGATGCCCCGCTCCCGCTCGAGGTCCATGGTGTCCAGCATCTGGGCCCGGAGCTGCCGCTCCGGCACCAGGATGGTGCTCTGGATAAGCCGGTCCGCCAGGGTGGACTTGCCGTGGTCTATATGGGCAATGATGCTGAAGTTGCGGATGTTGTGCATTTTTATTTATGTTTTTTTATTTTCCAAATTTTTCTCTATTCTTTTCTGCTAATTTTTTCATAATCTTATATTCCTTAGTTTTTTCAATATCAATTAGCAAAATAACTAATGGGTTATTAGGTTTTATATTTATATCTCTTATGAAATCAGGGGCTAATCTTTTATCTACTTTAATATATACAGTAAAGCCACTTAAGTAGAATACACTATAATTTATTCCATCGAATCGTCTTTTATAAGGATCAAGAATTGCGGTTGAGTAACTTTTTTCCTCAAATCTTCTCAATGCTATAGGAAAGTCATCTTCAGTTCCTGGATCTTTTTTTCTAACCATTTCTTTGAGTTGGCTCTCAAAAGGTTTAGCTTTGATTCGAGCAAAATATGTTAAATGTGAAGCAGATGCGCGCCACAAGAGACTAATAAAAAATAGTTTAAGTTTACCATAGTTATAGTCATTTATAATATAAGCAATTCTCTTACCATTATAAACGATTAAATTATCCTCGGATATATCGGCTGATAGGAGACGATAAGCATAATCATCAGAAGGAGAAAACAGAGTTTCACATTCTTCACAAATCAAATTCTCATCATATATACCTGTTTGAGATCTCTTTGGATAAGATTTATCCGAAATAATTAAGGCATGGGGGTTTATAAGAGATTTATAAAAACTTCTGGGAATAATATGACACCGAACTAATTTCCTTTCTTCCAAACAGAATTTGCAAATCATAATATTTTAGTTAGCACGGGCATCCTGCCCGTGCCAAGAACGGGCTGGAAGCCCGTTCTCCCATACTCCGCCAAACTTTCTTCCTCTCGGGAGCACAGGCATCTTGCCTGTGTTCTTTGTCGGTCCACAGGCGGGACGCCTGTGCTCCCGCTACTATTACAGTCCAGGTAAACCTTGTTGTTCTCTCCCCTCGACAACCTGATGCCCATCTCCCTTTACAAAAAATCCCTTTTCGAGCTTTCATGCAACCAAGGCCAATTCTCCGGAGACTCGCACAATCCCTTCTTCACTGCGTTATTCCTGATATAGTGCCAACTTTCCAGAAATTCCCCTTCACTCCTCATAGTGCGATCAAAGGACTCTTCAAACCAAAGGGGTCCCTTACGATTCAAGAGGAGATTGATCTTCTTTGCGGTAAACGATTTGAGGGAGTGGAAAATTGAAGAAAGGGAAAACCACTCTTGATCGCCTTTTTTCAGGGGCGTCAGAAGCAAGTGCACATGATCCGGCATGACGGTAGCAGCCCATAAGCGATACCGCTGGCCATCGAAGTACCGACACGCTTCGAGGACGAGACCCCGGGCTTCTTGTGTGAGTTTTAAGTTCCGCGTCCTAAAAGTGACAAAATACGTGGAGCCGCCGCTCTCTAGATGAGGAAGGTTTCTCTTGGCCCACACAGGCAAGATGCCTGTGCTCCCGAGAGTGGGTTTTCGTGATTTCATCGATGACCACAGCTTATTAGAACTACGGCCCAACAATTTATCAGGCTAGTAAGACCCTATTCGAACTTTACTTCACTGACGGATGGCTCCATCTCCTGGGGGAATTCCGTAAAAGGAAACGGCCGCTCATTGTCGTTCAGGGTCAGGTAGCGCATCACCCGGTAGGCATAAGCAGCTAACTGGTTGGAGAAGCGCCTCACCGGTTCGCTGGGGCTCAGGGTGATCAGCAGCAGAACATATTGGAAAACGGTGGACAGCTTAATAAGGAATAAAAGAATGCCCAGAACAAAAAGAAAGAGCACGGTATAAAGCAGGCGGATGGCGATCTGGGTCCGGGAAACCGGGACCGCAACAGTCTCGGGTGATTGTTCCATCTTTTCCCCTTTTGCATCTGAGTTCGGGCCGGTGAAGGCCTCAAGGTTTCATGATCCGGTGCATCTGCAGAAAGAATGCAGTTCCTGCGTAATAAATTTTACCATAAAAAACCGGCAAGATCTTACAACCTTGCCGGCGTTCTTTTCGAGGGCTAATCTTGCGGGTGGGAAGGTTAATATCTCCGCTGGGTCCGGCCACCGCCACCACCGCCGAAGCGGCCGCCACCACCGCCGCCTCCGCCGAAACGACCGCCACCACGGCCGCCTCTCTGCTGGGGCCTGGCTTCATTCACTTTTAAGGTGTTGCCGTTGGCATCTTTCCCGTTAAACATGGAGATAGCCCGTTCCCCGTCCAATTTGGTTTCCATTTCCACAAAACCGAAACCCCGGGGCTGCCCGGTGTAGCGATCTGTGATAATTTTGGCCGAGGACACGGGACCGGCTTCGGTAAACATGGTCTTTAATTCTTCTTCTGTCATGCTTGCGGGCAGATTGCCCACATACAATTTCATACTCATCTCGTCTCTCTTCCTTTGGCATCGTTGCCACCAGAACTTGAGTCCTGGTGGAGAGTCAGGCCGCCTTAAATTCTACCACACACTGCCGAGTGTCCATCCCCCGGGTCAGGAAAAGGCTGCATCTTTTCTTGGAACGATCCTAGTCGGTCCCGACAAATTCACTGTCAGTGTTACTCTCCTCGGGGGCTTCTTCCGTCGATTTTTCCTGAGACTTGTTCTGGCGGCGCTTGCGCTTCTCTTCTTGCTTCATTTTCCGGGCAATTTCTTTGATGCGCTTGTTCCAGCCATAACGGTTTTTAGCCAAATTCTACCTCGCGTGTCCTTGTAAGAAGAGGGCTCCAAGATGTCCCCTGGAGCCCTCGTTCCTTCCTTGGCTTAAAGCTTTATAACGTTTTGGGCCTGGAGACCTTTGGCACCCTGGACCACCTCAAACTCAACTTCCTGTTCTTCCGCCAAGGTGCGGAAGCCGGAGCCCTCAATGGCGGTGTGATGTACAAAGACATCAGGACCCGATTCCCGGGTGATAAAGCCAAATCCTTTGGAATCATTAAACCATTTTACCTTACCAGTTTCCCTCATGTGCGAGGAACCTCCACTCGTGCGTGAAATCATCCTGACCCCAGGGCAGGACCGCATGCAGTCAGAAAAAAAAACGGCAGGGTATGAGCATACCCTCCCGATTTCATACACGGACCAGCGGTCCGGCCTTCAGTCTGACATGCTACATTGAATATATTACTTTTATTTTCCTTTTATTGTCAAGGAAAATGATGTGGCCCCGGATGGGGAAAACGCTTCTGTCTGCAATATCACCGAGCTTGGCGGACCGCCGCTGGCCACCCTCAGGGCTGCAATACCTGCTTAATCTGGACGAAGCGCAAAAGTCCCGTCTTGGTGACCAGGCCGGCCAGGCGGTCCCCTTGAAGAACCAGGAGGCGGTCCTGCTCCTCCCGGGACATCTTCATCAGGGCTTCAGCCAGGGAGGCATTCCCCTCAATCAGGAGGTCCTCTTGCAAGGGTGTCATGATGTCAGCCACCCGGCGATTGTCGTACACCTCCCGGGGCAATTGGCGAACGGCAGCAATGGACACTACCCCGAGGACGCGGCCGTTGTCCACCACGGGAAAGCCCCGATATGCGTAGTGCAAAAAGTAGTCATGCACAAGTTGGTCGATGGGCAAATCCGAGGGAACGCTGACCACCTCACGCACCATCACTTCATCCACCTGCACCCCCTCCAGGGACTTACGCATGACCAACTGCTCGTAACCCTGGACGGACATTCCCCGCAAAAACATACCGATGAAAATGAACCACAGCCCGTTGATGAGGGCCCCGGCAAAAATCTGGAGAGCCCCCAGGATCATGATGGCCATGGCGAAGCCTTTGCCGAAGTCAGAGGCCACCTTGGTGGCCCGGGTCAGGGACCCCGTCCGCCACCACAAAAAGGCCCGCAGGATACGGCCGCCATCCAGGGGAAAGCCGGGGACGAGGTTGAAGATGCCCAGGGCCAGGTTGATCCAGGTAAGATAACCGATGACCACCACGATCAGGGAGGGCTCAAAACCCTGTAAGGCCACCCGCAGGGCCCCAAAGGCTGCGGCCAGGGCGAAGCTGGTCAGGGGACCCACCACCGCGATCTTGAACTCGGTTTTAGGGTCCGAGGGCTCCTGGGACAGGCGGGACACCCCGCCAAAGATGAACAGGGTGATTTCGGGAATGTCAATGCCATGGCGAATGGCCATCAGGGAGTGGGCCAACTCATGCAGCATCACCGAGGCGAAAAAGAGGAGGGTGGCCACCAATCCGGCGATCCAATAGGTTTGCGGGTCCTGTCCCGGGAAAGCGCGGGGCAGATACCCGGCAGACAGGGCAAAGAGCACCAGTCCGAAGATGATAAACCAGGAAAAGTCCAAGCGGATAAGGATGCCGGCTATCTTGAACAGGGAGATGCCCCGGGAGAATCTCCCTTCCTTGGCGTTGTCATTCATGGATACGCCTCCTTTTAACGTGAAAATAAATCGATCTATCCCTTACTTGGGCCTCGAAAGAAGGAAAATGGGTTTTCCCCTCCACCAGCCGATTCCGCCTGAGGCGGTCTCAGGCCTCAACCGGGTGAAAGTCTGCTCCCCCCAAGGGCTTGAAATATGGTAAAGAAAGGAAGAGGGAGAGTGGCTGTTGGCCATAAAACCCCAAAGTAAGATTTCTTGATTATCGCCGGTACCGTCCTCCTTGGCAAGAAACTACCCGCTGGTACTCAACGTCCCTCGATGAGGAGATCGGCAAACAACCATGGCCCACATGAGAATAACGGCTGGCGGGTATGAGGCCCAGTGCGAACTCTGCGGCGCTTGGCGGGAAATAGAGGCTCAGCAGTCGCCCTGTGACACCTATTTTTCACATTACCAGGCAGAATTCATCTGTTGCGGGGTTCAGCAAGTCGCCACGTTGACTATGGAAAAGGATGAACTCGATTTCCATTAAGGCCAGGTTGGTTGAAATCATAACCATTGTGAGACTCAAGATATGGCCCTGGTGAATTGTCGGGAGTGCGGGAGGGAAGTGAGCACTTCAGCCCTGGCCTGCCCTCATTGCGGCGCGCCCCGGCCGGGTGAGCAGGCATGGCGGGGGACCGGCTTTGAGTGGCGGTCCTCCCAGACTTTCCTGGGCTATCCCCTCGTCCACGTAGCCTTCGGAAAAGACGCCCGGGGGAAATGGCGGGTGGCCAAGGGGGTCATCGCCATCGGGCAGTTCGCCGTGGGCCTTATCACCGTGGCCCAATTCGGTGTCGGCCTCATTTTCGGCTTCGGCCAATTTATTCTTGGCTTTACTGCTTTGGCCCAGGTCGCCGTCGCCCTTTACCTTGGGGTGGGGCAAATCGCCACCGGTTACGCCGCAGTGGGGCAGTTGGTGCTGGCCCACTACGGTCTGGCCCAGGTGGGATGGGCCACTCACCTCTGGAGCCCGGAGCAGCGGGACCCCCAGGCCGTGGAATATTTCCACCATCTCCTGGAATCTCTCAAGTCTTGGATTTACCTCTTTGGAAAAAGCACACCTGAATGAAAAAGTCCTATTGCAAACCCTTTCCCTGATATTATTTTTTATGGTTAAACAGAGCCCCAAATTTGTCTTGGGCAGTTCAACCCTTCAGGAGCACACCCTATGGCGCTTACGGTGATGGAATTATTAAAAACCCTGCCCCGCACCAATTGTGGCGACTGTGGCCAGGCCACCTGCCTGGCCTTTGCCACCCAGGTCATCAAGGAAGGAGAGGAGTTGGGCCGCTGCCCGCACCTCTCCGAGGCAGCTCAGGCCATTGCCGGGGATATTGAAAGCCAGCAGGCCACCGGCCTGGGGCGTCGCCGGGAGTCCATCGCCATTGCCCTGGAGGCCCTCCAGGAGAAAGTGGCGCCCCTGGACCTGGCTGGGCTAGCCGAGGGAGTGGGGGCCCGCTCTGGCGAGGAGGACGGCCGCCCTTATGTGAACCTGAACTACTTCGGCCACCGCCTCCTGGTCTTTAAGGACGAGGTGCGCTATCCTGAGGGGGTCGAGGCCAACCCCTGGGACGCCATTTTGCTTTATAACTATCTGGCTTCCCAGGGTCAGGCGGAGCCCACCGGCAACTGGATCACTTTTCAAACCCTGCCGAACTCCGTGTCCAAAACCAAAACCTTAAAGCGCCTGGAGGGGGAGCTGGCCGCCTACTTTGCCGGCAAGCAAGAGCAACTGGAAAAGGCGGCGGCGCACTTGGGGGCCGAGCCGGTCCAGACGGCTGGGGATGCGGATCTGCAACTCGTCTTCCACCCCCTTCCCAAGGTCCCAGTGCTCCTTCTCTTCTGGGAGGCCGACCTCGAGGAGGATTTCCCGGCCCAGGTCCATTTCCTCTTCGACGGTAATGTCTCGGACTTCCTGGACCTGGAGTCCCTGCTGTTTTTAGTAGAACAACTGGCGGAGCGCCTCATGGCCTGAAGATTTAAAGCCTTTAAGATAGCGCTTACATTTCCTGGCAGTAAAACTAAATTCACGGAGAGGAGACGTGTAATGTCTGATACCGGCCAAGGCGGCCATCGGGTCGTCTTTTTTCGCCTTTACCCAGCCCAGGTTGGTGACAAAATCTACATCCAGGGCGGCCCCTGGGGAGGAGATTGGGAAATCATCGAGGTGGGGGACCGCAAAATCAAATTAAAATGCCCCGTCTCCCACAAGGAGCTCGAGCGGGAACGCTTCTTTTACTATATGGAGGAGCGGGTACAAGAACCCTGGCCCCACGGGCACTGATGATGGTCAGTTACCAGTTACCAGTTACCAGTCTCCAGTTACCAGTAATCGGCTGCCAAGTTCCTCTTATTAATTACTGATTACTGGTTACTGATCACTGGCTCAAGAGTTTGGGTGAGGGAGCAGGGGTTCACGATCCCTGGCCCCCTCCCCCAAAATCTCTTCTCTACACCCTCCCTCACTGCGGGCCAAAAGGCAGTCCGTAATATGGGGTGCGGTTGATGAAGACGATGGAAATCAGGCCGTCGTGCCCCATATCCTTCAAGTAGTCGTAAGCGCGTTCTTCGTCCACTCGTAGATCCTGGGCAATGTCAGCCAGTTGCAGAGACCTCCCTCTTTGCCTCAGGAGATTGGCCACCCGGGCCCGGAAAAATTCCTCGGTGAGAATCTCCGTCAGGGTCTGGTCATACGCCGTGGGGTTCGGCATGTGCATGGGATAGGTGGTCTCCCAGGGCCTTCTCAGGCTCACCCCCAGGACCCAGCGCACCCGGTAGGTATGAAGAGCGTCGTAAAGGGCTTTCAGCTTGGTCAGGGTGTCGGCGTCCCGCTGGATGGGGCCGAAGCGGTCCATGGTCTTGAGAAAGCTCTCCACGGTGTTGATATATTCCTCCGGCTTGGTGATGTCGCTATGGGCCAAGGCGATGCGGTCCCGTTCCAGGCCGCACAGGGCCAAAAGCTTTTTCAGGACCCAAACCCGGCTCCAGGTGTGGTCCAGGCCGTAGCTATGGTGACATTCCTCGGGGTTACAGCCAATGAGCAAAAGACCGTTGGCTCCCTCCAGGAAAGCCCGCCCCATGACCACCGGATCAATTTGCCCGAGACAGCGCACCGGCAGGAGATAAAAGCGGCCGCTGTAGGTGAGCCCCCGCAAGCCAGCCTGGTCAGCGCTGGCCGCGCCACTCCACTGGCAGCCGAAACCCATGATCTCCTCAGGAGCGAGACTCTGGGCCAAGGCTGTCACCCGGGCTTCGTGCTGGGCCATGGTGCAGTTGGTGAGGGTCAGGGCTAATTCGGGACAAGAGGCGACGCACGTGCCTTCCCCGGTGCAGAGCAGGGGATCTACTATACGGGGGACGTTGTGGCCCAGGCCTGCCACCGGCCCGCTCACCGGCTGGATGGCCAGACAGTCGCAAATCTCCCGGCAGAGGGTGCATACTGAGCACTTGTCCTCATCCACCAGGGAAATTACCGAGGGAGCATATAACTCCCCAGCCCTGGCCTGGTTGACCAGGGCGGCGGTTTTTTCGGCGACCCTGCGTCCCTGACTCAAGGCGCCCCTGAGATCGCAGGGCTGGCAGGCAGAGCCCACCATGAGCTTCTCGCCAAGGACCACCTGGTCCGGGCGCACCATTTGGGGAAAGCGCTCCAGAAACTCTTCCTCCTTGACCTCCAGGCCCAGAATTTTTGCGGTCTCAAGAGCCTGGGCCCCCGGTCCCCGCCGGGGTGAAAGCACCAGCAGGTCCCAATCCAACTCCTGCTCGGTCCGGTCGGCGGCCCGATTGAAGGAGATGTTGTCCCGTTTCACCGTGGGGCGGACAGCACCTTCGTAAGGGATAAGGGGAATGCCCAAGCGCCGGGCCTGGACCCGGTCGACAGCCCCCAGGGGAATGGTGATGTCGCTGTCGTACAAAATGGCCGTCTGGATTTCAGGGAAATTTTCTTTGAGATACTCTGCCATATGCCAGGCGCTCCTCAGGGAAAGCTGGGCCCCAAAAGGCTGGCCGGCCATGAGGTCATTGATCCAGAAAACCACCGGGCCTTTCAAGGGCGCGCCCTGCCGCAGGAGGTCGTTCATTTCGAGCTGGCAAATGATCTTGTTCCCATCGTGGCCATGCTCCGGGAGTTGATGGGTGATCTCCCAGTCCAGGGCGGCGATGATGGCCCCGGCTTTGAACACCAGGCTTTCCTGGCCGTCCGGGGAGGAGAAGGTTACGGTGTAGTCGCCGAAGCGGCCGGAGACTTCCTGCAATTTCCCTACCCTGACCTTCTGCACCAGGGGGCTGGCTTCCACCTCGTCCATGAGCCGCAAGAGCCGATCATAGGTATGAAACTCTCCCGGATAGACCTGGAATGCCCGCTCTTTTTCTTCTGCTAGGTCGTAATGGTGGGCGAAGATGGTGTCCACCCCTTGTTCGGCGAGTTCCTGGGCCGCGCCATAGGCTGCGGTGCCGCCGCCCAGGACCAATACCGGCCCCTGACAATCTATCCGGATCCGGGGCGCCGGCTTGAGGGTCTCCAACCAGGCCTGGGAGGCCCGGAGGAGCTTGGCCCCCTTTTCCGCCAGGGTGTCGGGGTCACCCGGGTGAACACGAGCCACATGGTCCCGGAGGTTGAGCAGGTCAATCTGGCCTTCCTCCAATCCTAACGCCTCCAGGTTCTGCTCGAATTTCTTGTGAAGGAGGCGGCTTTCACAGCCAGCCACAATGAGGCGGTTGAGGTCTTTTTTTCTTACCATCTCTTGGATTTGGGCCAAGCCAGGAGTAAGGCAAGAAAAGGGCAAAATCTCCACATGGACCACGTCGGGAGTGCCGGCCGCCAGTTTGGCCAGGGTGTCAAGATTTACCCGGGGGGCGATTTCGGCGCCGCATTCACAGAGAAAGATCCCGA
This sequence comes from uncultured delta proteobacterium, assembly GCA_963709285.1. Classification (GTDB taxonomy): domain Bacteria; phylum Desulfobacterota; class Desulfobaccia; order Desulfobaccales; family 0-14-0-80-60-11; genus JBGSLA01. The sequence continues at coordinate 349,022 of CAVPVR010000003.1, forward strand.
GCCGGGGTGCCGGCGTACTTTTTTTGAGGGCTTGTCCTCGCTTCATAATTCACCTCCCTCAGTGGGCAAAGCCGTGGCCGGTGCGGCGGGAAATATCCCCCCGGACCGTGTCCAACCGCGCTTGCAAGGCCCCGGTGGGGCACACAGAAACACAACACCCACAGCCAATGCAGACATTGTTGGGAACGCGATAGGGGGTTTCGAGCTGCTTTTTCACCCCCCGGGAGCCGAAGGTGAGGGCGTGCACTCCTACTACCTCGTTGCACACCGCCACGCAGAGGCCGCATTTGAGACATTCCTCATTGGGGTCCGTGATGGCAAAACGGGTGGAGGTGACCCCAAACCGGGCCGCCAGCTCCTTGATTTCCCGAGAGGCCGGGCATTCAGCCAGAAGCATTTCCAGGACCCAGCGCCTGACGTTTTCCACCCGCTCCGAGTTGGTCAAAACTTCGACTCCCGGCACCGGCCGGGTGAGACAGGAGGCCTGGATGTTGGCACTGCCTTCCTGTCGGGTTTCCACCACACACAGGCGGCAACTGCCCCAGGGATATACCGCCGGGTGGAAACACAGGGTGGGTATGTAGATGCGGTAGTTCCGGGCCGTCTCCAGGATGGTCCAATCCGCCTGAGCCTGAACTTTCTGACCGTCGATGGTGAAGTTAATGCGGCCGTCCGTTTTCCGTTTTTTGGAGCTCATTGTCTAAACCTCCCTAAGCCACGAGCACGGCGTCCACCGGACACACGTCCCGGCATACCCCGCAGCGGATACAGGCGGCGGTGTCGATGGTGTGGAGTTTCTTTTTCTTCCCGGTGATGCATGCCTCAGGGCAGTGTTTGGCGCACAGACCGCAGCCGTTGCAGGTTTCCGAATCGATACTGAAGCTGATCAGGTCCCGGCACACTCCCGCCGGGCACTTGTGATCCACGATGTGGGCCAGGTACTCGTCCCGGAAATAGCGAATACTGGTGAGCACCGGATTGGGGGCAGTGCGCCCCAGGCCGCAGAGGGACCCGTCCAACAGGGCCTTTCCCAGGTTTTCCAGGGCTTCGATGTCCTCGGGGACGCCCTGGCCCCTGGTGAAGCGGTCCAGGAACTCCAGCATGCCCTTCAAGCCCAACCGGCAGGGCAGGCACTTCCCACAGGATTCCTCCTCCAGGAAGCGCAGGAAATACCGGGCCACATCCACCACGCAATCGTGTTCGTCCATGACGATCATGCCCCCGGAACCCATAATGGAGCCAGCCTGGAGCAGGGAATCAAAGTCCACCGGGAGATGTTTGAGTTCGGTGGGCAAAAAGCCTCTGGACTGAAGGCCCAGTCGGTCCAGCTTGAGTTCCTCGGGGGGAAGTTCCTTGAGTTCATAAGGGATAATGCCTCCCGAGGGACCACCGGTCTGGACGGCCTTGAATTTCTCCTGGCCAGGGACCCCACCGCCGATCTCTTCGACGATGCTCCCCAGGGTGATGCCCATGGGGACCTCCACCAGGCCGGTATTTTTCACCTTGCCCACCAGGGAAAAGATCTTGGTGCCGGTGCTGTGAGACACCCCGAGGCCGGCATACCAGTCGCCGCCCTTTTCAATGATATGGGGAACATTAGCCCAGGTTTCGACATTGTTAATGACCGTGGGCCGCTGCCAGAGGCCCTCCTCCACCGGATACGGCGGCCGGGTAACGGGTTCCCCCACCCTGCCCTCGATGGAGGCCAACAGGGCTGTTTCCTCCCCACAAACAAAAGCCCCGGCCCCACGGTTGATCTGGATGTCAAAGGTGAACCCGGTCCCCAGGATGTTTTTCCCCAGGAGGCCCAGGCGGCGGGCCTGTTCGATGGCGATCTGAAGAGTCCGCACAGCAAAGGGGTATTCGTCCCGGACATAGATATAGCCGTGCTCAGCCCCCAAGGCATAGGCCCCAATGACCATCCCCTCCAGGACCAGGTGCGGGTCCCCCTCCATGATGGCCCGGTCCATAAAGGCCCCGGGGTCGCCTTCGTCGCCATTTCCCACGATATAGACCGGTCCCGGGTTGTTGCGGGCGTGCTCCCGGGCCCGGCGCCACTTGTAGCCGGTGGGGAAGCCGCCCCCACCCCGGCCCCGCAAGCCGGATTTCGTTACCGTCTCGACGACTTCCTTCGGTGACATCCGGGTGAGGGCCTGGGCCAGGGACCGGTAAGCCCCGGCCTGGAGGGCGTCATTGACGTCCAGGGGATCGAGGAGCCCCACATTTTTTAAAATGATCTTCTGCTGCAATTGATAAAAGGGAATATCAGCCGCAGATTGATAACTGGCACCGTTATCACTGTAGAGGAGGCGCTCCAGCACCTTGCCCTCGCCCAGGGTGGTCTCCACGATGTCAGACACGTCCTCCGGTTTCACCTGGACGTAAAACAGCTCAGCGGGGGAGAGATTGACCAGGGTGCCCTGGCTGCAAAAGCCATGACAGCCGGTCTCCTTAATGAGAGGTTTGACCTTCGCCTTGAGGCCTTTTTTCTTGATGGCGGTCTTGAAGGCTTTGGCCACCTTGTCGGCCCCCTGGGCCAGGCAGCCGGGCCCCAGGCAGACCCTGACCACCGGCTGCTTGGGGTCCTGTCCGGCGAGCAGATGCTCCCGTAGGGTTGCCAACTCGGCGACACTTTTCAGTTTGCCCATGGTGTCCTCCGATGAGGCGACCGGAAATTACTTTTTTTCCAGACGCTTCTTGAGAGTGCGGATGGATGCCCCGCCCAGGTAATCCTGGTCAATCATGACCACCGGCGCCAGGGCGCAGGACCCGAGGCAGTTCACGGTTTCCAGGGTGAACCTGAGGTCCTCGGTGGTCTGGCCCCTGGCCACGCCCAGGTCCCGCTCACAGCATTCCACCAGGCGCTCGGCGCCCTTGAGATGACAGGTGGTGCCCAAACACACCTTAATGCCGTGTTCCCCCCGGGGTTCCAGGCTGAAGGACTTGAAAAAGGTGGCCACCGCCCAGGCCTGGGTGATGGGCACTCCCACATAATCGCAGATCAGGTTGAGGTGCTCGGGGGAGATGTAGTTGAAGGCAGCCTGCACGTCCTGAAGTACATTGATGAGGTGTTGGGGGTGACGGGGATATTTTTCCAGAATGTCGTCGATATCCGGCTTTTTCGGCTTTTTGGCTTTCACGAGAAACCTCCGGCACATCCCTTTTTCCTATACCTTCAGGCAATTCCCATGCCAACCACTTAACCTACTAATATTATTAATATTAATATTATATCACCTACAGAAATAGCTTATTTTTTGAAACGATAAAATTTATTAACTAGCTTATTTTTTATGATTAAATTTTATATTGAAACAAAGTTGAAACGAATGAAACAATGTCACTAGAGGAGGGATAAGCTTACAGAAGACCGTAATTTTTCATCTTACGCCACAGGGAACTGCGGCTGATACCCAAAAGGCGCGCCGCCACATCCCGTTTGCCCTGGGCTTTTTTCAGGGCCTTCTGGATGGAAAGGATTTCACTGGCGGCAGGCTGATCGTCAGAGCCGGACCTGAGGGTGGCCGACCGGGACAGGGGGGATTTGAGCTCGGGCAGGTGTTCCCTGGTGATGACCGCACCCTTGACGAACACAAAGGCATGTTCCAGGGCGCGCTCCAGTTCCCGGACGTTCCCCGGCCAGGAGTACTGCTGCAGCAGCACCATCACCTTGGGGTCCAGCCCCCTGACGTTCTTGCGATAGGTCCGGTTGAGGCGGGCCAGGCTATGATTCACCAGAAGGGGAATATCTTCTTTGCGCTCCCGCAAAGGAGGCAGGTAAAAGGGTACGGTGCGCAGGCGGTACAGGAGGTCCATGCGGAAGCGGCCCCGGCGCACCTCCTGGGCCAGGTTGCGGCTGGTGGCCGCGATGACCCGGGCCTCCAGGGGAATGGGCCGGGCGCTCCCCACCCGCTCGAAGACCTTGGTTTCCAAAACCCGGAGGAGCTTGGCCTGGAGTTCGGGTTTCAGGTCCCCGATTTCATCCAGAAAGAGCGTGCCGCCCCGGGCCAGCTCAAAGCGGCCCACCTTGTGGCTCACCGCACCGGTGAAGGCCCCTTTGACGTGTCCGAAAAGTTCTGACTCTATCAACGTCTCCACCAGGGTAGAGCAACTCAAGGCCACAAAGGGGCCCCTGGCCCGGGGGCTTTTAAGATGAATGGCCTGGGCGAAGAGGTCCTTGCCGGTCCCTGACTCCCCCTCCAGGACTATGGTGGCGTCGGACGCGGCCACGTCCGGCAGCATCTGCAAGAGCCGTTTCATGGCGGGACTCTGGCCGATGATCTCCACTTCCCCGGGAATGGAGGGGGCCTCTTCTGCCTCGATGAGAGCCAGACCCAGGGACTGAAAGGTTTCCACCCCCCCGACGATGGCGTCCCGCTTGTTGCGGATGGGTGCAGTGCTCACCAAAAGATTGACCGGCTCGCCGGCTTTGGTGAGGATGCGTACACTCTGGTCTTGCCGGGTGGCGCCGTCTTCCAGGGTGGCCCGCAAAAAGCAGCCTCGCTTGCAGCGGTCGGCCTGAAAGATCTCCCAACAGAAGCGGCCCACCGCCTCTTCCGGGGTAAAGCCGGTGATCTCCTGGGCCCGCTGGTTGAAGGCGGTGATGCGCCAGCGGTCGTTGACCACAAAGACCCCCCGGTCCAGGTGCTCAAAGACGGCGTCGGGCGTGACCCCCAGGCCGAAGTCGGACCAGGCTGACGAAGCCCGGGGCAGGGTGTCATCGTGAAAGGTGAGCACCACACCGGTAATTTCATTGTCCGGGTTGTAAAGGGGGGCCACCGAGTATTTCAGGAAGAGAGTGTGGTCTGATTTTAGGTGAATCTGGGCCAGGAGTTGGGAGCGTGAGACGGCGGCCGTGAGGGCCTCCTCCACGGCCAGTTCGGCCTGGGAGAGATGGTCGGCGGCGAAAATCTCGGCCAGGGTCAGGACCTGGCCGGGTTCCAGCCGCTGCCTGAGCAGCCGCTCGGCCTGGAGGGTGACCGACAGGATCACCCCGTCCGGAGAGAGGATGAGAACCCCGTCCCCCTCCGGCAGGTTATCAAACTCTCGGTGCCTAATGCTCACAAATTGCTCTATCTGGGTGCTTTTTAAGAAAAGGAAAAGCTTCCATAAATTCTTTTATTTGCAATTTTATTTATAAAAATGAATTTATTCTACTTACAAAGAAACAATACAACAAGCCATTCCTGTGCCACTGGTCTGCCCTTGATCACACCCTTGAACCGGATACTGCCGCATAATCTTCTTTTGAGACCCCTTTGAGGAGGTAGTCAGATGAATAGTTCACGCAGGACTTTTCTCAAGGGTTTGGAGGCGGCCTGACCGCTCTTAGCCTGAGCGACGTGATTTTTACACGTCAGGGCTGGGCCAGCTTCATTTATCCCGCCAAAACCGAGGGAGCTACCAAAACCACCTCCATTTGCCCTTACTGAGGCGTCGGCTGTGGGCTCGTGGCTTATACGGCTTGAGTTTTCTTAGTGGCTGAAGTTGTTGCAAATATAGAGCAGATACGCGTTCCACTCTAACCACTTATCTGGAAGAAATTTTGACTAAACTGACATGGTGTCTGTGGGTTTTCAGCGCGCAGAAGAGTCCTTAACTCCGCCCGCATTTCTTTCCAGTTCCTGGTGCTGCAACGCGGCGTGTTGCTTTTTCTTTTCAGACCATTCCAGCACCTTGGCCATAGCTTGGAAAGCCCAGCGGGGATTTTCTTTGTAACTGTATTGTTCGATGTTAACGCCAATGGCATCATCTAGCACCGGACATCCCCGCGGGGTGCGCGCGATCACCGCGGTCCAGCCTTCTGGCGCGCCCAGGCCACCAAAGGACAGGTCCGCATATTCGGCGGAATAATCATCGCAGTATTGGCAGGCGTATCTTTTCATGAAATCCAGCTTATCAAGAGGAATGTATCGGACTTCCCGATCGTGCAAATGCACCATGAGCTCTTCTTTGACATTTATCTTACGCACATCTTCCCAACGGAAATTGCCGATTTTTTCCAGGACTAGGCGCTGTTCGACCCCGAAGTAAAAGTTCCCGGTACAATACAGACCGAAAAGGTATTTTATGGAATCCGAGGGAACTATACCCAGGGCTTCCATTCTCCGAACCGCATTAATCTGACAGGGCGTGCCCACAAAGGCCACCCGGTTGAGATGCCCTTTGACGAGGTGGCTAAGTGCCGAGACAGAAGGGGAAAAAGTTGAATATATTTCAGAAAAGTGCTTCATGCCATGAGAGGTATCGAAATGGAAACCTGCGGCCTCGACAATCTCCTCCCTGGTTTTAGCCAGCCAGGGTTGTCGATGAAAAGGGCCCACCCTCTTGCTAACAATAGCCCCATCTATAAGCCCCCGGTCCAACAAATAGATCAGAAGGCCGGTCACGAGTCCCCCGTCGGTGCCTCGGGCGAGGACATCCGGGTCAGAGGCACGGCCCGCCATGAGACGCATCACGGCACCTATGGGAGGGCTCCAAGATGCTTTTTGTTTTACTTCCTCATCCAATTCGCCAATTTCGGGGCAAATGGCGTAGCAGAGACCGCATTCGATACATTTTTCAACATCTTTGTAACAGGGCCGGCCGTCTTCAGATAATTCCAAGGCATCGTAATTAATCGCAGTACAAAATGTCACGCATCCCCCGCAATGATGACAGAGGCCTGGATTCTGAACCTCTTCGATCAAATGAGAAAAGGTTTTCATGATTCCTCCCATCATGACGCATCCCCCGGGCTGGCCTCAGGAGATTTAAAGGGGTGAATTCCCAGGTCCGGCTCGTGAAACTGCTGACGATTCTGGTGAACCTGGACCTCGAACGGGGGTTCGCAAGGCCGGAAGGCCCCAGGACTCTAACCTGTGCGGCGCCCGGCGGCCCTGGTCAAGCAGCGGATGAGGCCTGAGTTACCAACATCCTCGTATAAATCAGGTACTTGTCCTCTTCTGAAAACATGTGCACTTCAAACCCGTCTTTCTTATACGTCTCCAAGGCCTGCTGGGCGTCATCTTTGGTTTCGTAAGTAACCCCGTCCCAAAGAAATTTTTTTCCTGCCACTTCCCTGGATAAGGGTACGGCTTGGCTGACGTTTGGGGACGTCATCAATAATGGGTCCATCGATCCCAGGGCGGCATTCACTTGGGCCTCCAGTTGCATCAGGGTGAATCCGGCCACGTAAATGCCCTCTTTCGGACAGGTAGCCATGCATGAACCACAGCCTTTGCAGAAAACCTGGTTCACCTCCACTGTCTTCTTTACATTGCCATTCACCGCATATTCCACCAGACTGATGGCCTGGAAAGGGCAGGCATCTATGCAGAAGGCGCAGCCGTCGCAATTTTCGTCAATGGGACGGGAGGTAACGGATTCAAGTTCCAAGGTGTCCCGACGCAGAATCGTACTGGCCCGCGAGGCACAGGCCAGGGCTTCCGCCATCGATTCTTCAATGGGTTTGGGATAATGGCACAACCCGGCCATATAGATCCCCGCGGTGCTGGATTCCACTGGCCTGATCTTGGGGTGAGCTTCGGAAAAGAATCCCTCCGCATTGAGGTGCACCTTATACAATTCCGCCAGCGGGGCATTTTGATGTGGGATAATGGCCGTGGCCAGGGTCAGGAGGTCCACCTGAAGTTCCATCGGCACCAGCAAATCCTGATCTTCGAACGTGATGATGATCTTATCCCCGGCAGAATCCACTTGAGGAGGGTCATCGACACTATAGCGGAAAAAGAGCACGCCCATTTCCCGGGCCCTGGCATAGAGAGGTTCTCGTTGGCCGTAAGTTCGCATATCCCGGTAAAGAATATAAACCTCCATATCGGGATTCATCTCCTTCAGACGGATGGCATTTTCCACGGAATGACTGCAACACAGCCGGTTGCAATAAGGGCGCTCGGGGATGCGGGAGCCTACACACTGAATAAAAGCCGCTCCCTGAGCATTCTTTACCCTTGGAGTGCCCTGGACCAATTCCCGGTCCAGGTCTAAGGAAAGCAGGACGTTCGCATGCTCTTTATAGAGATACTGGCCTTCAGGCCGCAGTGGTTCGGCACCGGTGGCGATGATTACTGCGCCGTGCTCAATCTCCTGACCGGTGGACAATGTCGACTTAAAATTGCCCACGGAACCGGAAACTGCGGTTACTATGGCCGAGAAGTGGACCGTAATCTTCGGATGCTTTACTAACTTCTCAACCGTGGCATCCACCATGGTTTGAACTGGCTCGTCCTGCCAGGTGCTATGGAGTTTGCGGGCATTGCCTCCCAGACGCTCGGTTCTTTCCACCAGGTCAACATCGAAACCCTGGTCGGCTAGAGCCAGGGCGCTGGTTATTCCAGCCATGCCGCCCCCGATTACCAGGGTCCTCTTGTTTACCGGCACCGAGAAATATTTCAAGGGCTCCAACAGCCTGGCTTTGGCCACAGCCATGCGGACCAGGTCAAGACATTTTTCGGTGGCTTTTTCCGGCTCCCCCTGGTGCACCCAGGTGCACTGGTTACGGATGTTGGCCATTTCAAACAGATATTTATTCAGGCCGGCATTTCTGAGCATATCCTGAAACATGGGAGCGTGGGTCGTGGGACTGCAGGCGGCCACCATCACCCGGTTCAGATGGTGCTCCTGGATCATCTGCACCATCTGATTCTGGGAGTCTTGTGAGCAGCTGAACAGATTATCCTGAACATACTCCACATTGGGGATGTCCCGGACGCTTTCCACCAGGGATGGGATATCGGCCACACCGCCGATATTCTTGCCGCAGTGGCAGATAAATACTCCCACCCGCACCGGGTCCGCCGATACGTCTGTTTCGAAGGGAAAAGTTATCTCTTTCTGCATGGCCCCTCTGGCGGTGGCCAAAGTCCTGGCCGCCTCAGCAGCGGCGGCGCTTCCCTCCATCACCGAATCGGGGATATCCTTGGGACCGGTGAAACTGCCGCAGGCGAAGATTCCCGGCTGAGAGGTGGTCACCGGCGAACAGCAACTGGTCTCAACAAAGTTATACGGGCTAAGCTCCACTCTTAATTTCTCTGCCAGTTCGGCGGTGTCCGGGGCGATCCCCAGGCCCACGGATAAAACCACCATATGAAACTCTTCCGTTTGGACCCGGTTGCTTGCATCGATATAGGTCACCTCCAGGTTTTGGGAGCGGGGGTTATGCACTACCCGGGAAACCATGGCCCGGACGTAATTGATCTGGTGATGCTTTTTGGCCTGTTGATAATAAGTCTCGAATCCCTTGCCATGGGCCCGAAGATCAAGGAAAAAAATGGTGGGTTGAATTTTGGCGTTGTGCTCTTGGGCAATGATGGCCTCCTTGGTGGCGTACATGCAGCACACTGAAGAGCAATAAGGCCGGCCCCTGGCCGCATCTCGGGACCCTACACATTGGATCCAGGCGATTTTTTCCGGGTCGGCGCCGTCGGAGGGACGCTTAATATGACCAGCGGTCGGTCCCGTGGCCGACAACATCCGTTCGAATTCCAGTGAAGTGAGGACATTAGGATACCGGCCATAGCCATATTCCGGCTTTTGGCGGGCATCGAAAATCTGGAACCCGGGCGCCAGAATAACCGAGCCGACCTGGATAGTTACGGTCCGGTCTTCCTTGGAAAAATCCACCGCCTGAGTGGGGCAGAATTTTTCACAGGCCCGACACTTTCCCTTGAGAAAATAGATGCAGTGGTCCTGATCTATGACGTACTTCAAGGGAACCGCCTGCGGGTAAAGGACATAAGCGGCTTTCCGGGAACTGAGCCCCTGATTGAACTCGTCAGGCACCTTTTTGGGGCATTTCTCGGCGCAGACCCCACAGGCGATGCACAGGCTTTCATCAATGTACCGGGCTTTCAAGACCACATCGACGCAATAGTTTCCTTCATTCCCCGAGATGCCCGCCACTTCAGCCGGAGCTAAAATTTCGATGTTTAAATGACGACCCACTTCCACCAGTTTCGGCGCCAGGGTGCACATGGAGCAGTCATTGGTGGGAAAAGTCTTGTCCAACATCGGCATGACGCCGCCGATGGCAGACTTTTTCTCTACCAGGTAGACATAAAAACCGGTCTCCGCCAGATCCAGGGCCGCTTGGAGGCCGGAGATGCCACCACCTACCACCATTACTGCGCCGATGGGTTTCCCTTGGTCTTTAGACTCGTTGGCAGCCATGGATTAAGCCAATCCCCTCTTCTTTAATAATGGCATGGGATCCACCAAATGCTGGGCCAGCCACTTGTGAGCTTCAGGATGACCCAGGGCTAGGGCAATCAATTCAGTAAAATAAAAGACGGGTAAATAATAGTCCTTGCCGAATTTGCGGGAAATACGCTCTTGGGAAAGGTCCAGATTGGCCTGGCACATCTGGCAGGAGACCACGAAACACTCGGCCTTGGCCGTCAGGGCCCGCTCATAGAGACGCTGCACCAGAGTATCGATGATATCCGGCCGGGCCACGGCCAACCCGGCGCCGCAACAATCGGTCTTGAAAGACCAGTCGATGGGCTTGACCTTCAAAATCTTCAACAGGCGCTCCATATTGCGCGGGTTTTCGTAATCCGTTTTCCCTGTTACGTCTGGAGGACGGGCCACCAGGCAGCCATAATAGCACACGGCACGTAGATTTATCAGCGGTGCCACTACTTTAGGGGCGAGCGCTTCCAGGAAGACATTTTGGGTCAGATAATCTAACCAATCCCAAATCTTGATGCCACCACCATACGAAATGCCCAGCTCTTCCTCCTCTGGGTCCAGCAAGGCCTTTTCCGCCACTTTGAGCCGGTTGAAGCACAGGGCACAGGGCGCCACCACATCCCGCCCGGCTTTTTCGGCCAAGGCCAGATTGCGGGCCGGCAAGTGTAAGGCGATCTGGTGGTTTAAACTATGAGCCGAACTTGCCCCACAGCAATTCCAATCGAAAAGCTCCACCAACTCCACGTCCAACAGCGGAGCTATGCCAGCAATGGACGCGGCATAGTCCACCGCCGTACCTTCTAACGAACAGCCGGGATAGTAGGTAACCTTCATAAATTTAAAACTCACCCTTGCGAAAAATTTCTTTGATCTCCGCCTTGCCTCTCAAACTGGGAGGGCCGACCAAGCGCACCCGTCCCCGTTTCCAAAGCTTCCACCCCAAATTAATATTTTGCTTTAGCTCAGTCAGATTCAGGTGGCGCCGCATTTTATAGAGCGCATAGTGCCGTAGGAGTCGGGTTTCCGAGACGCGGCCCGCCGCAGCCTGGATGCTCTCCAGGAAAATGCGGTGAAAAGCCGCGACCTCTTCATCGGGGATGGTTCGGCCCCGCTTGACTGCCTGCTCCTTTAGCCAGTCCATCACTCCGGCGATGTCGATGCCGTTGGGACAGCGGGTAGTGCAGGTCTGACAGGCGGAACAAACCCAGATGGTCTCGGACCCAAGCACCTGTTCCTCTTGACTTAAAAGCGCCAGGCGGATGACATGGTGCGGCAGAATATCCATGGCGAAGGTTAAGGGACAGCCACCAGAACATTTTCTGCAGAAGAAACAGGAGCTTACTGAGAGATGAGCTTTGGTTAGTTGTTGCGCCAGGGCAACCTGCGGCCTCATGGGTTGATTTGCCGGGTTCTCCATGGGGAGACTCCCTTAAATTGTAATAATGTATAAGGTGTAACGTATATAGGTTACTAATACAAGGTGATGCATTTTGCAACTGAAAAAGTGGCCCGCTTTCCCCACGAAACCCGAACCAGCAGTGGCAAGCCCTGATGGACAACCTCGCCAAGGGTGACGCCAAAACCTTCAACAAGCCCACCTTCCCGGCGGGCGAAGTCCGGGGCTTCGGGTTCCACGAGGCGCCCCGGGGGACCCTGTCTCACTGGGTGGTGATCAAGGACGCCAAGATTCAGAACTATCAGGCCGTGGTGCCTTCCACCTGGAATGCCGGCCCCCGTAACAAAAACGACGCCCTGGGCCCTTACGAGGCCGCCCTTATTGGCAACCCGATAGCCGACCCCGAGAAGCCCCTGGAAGTGCTCCGCACCGTCCATTCCTTTGATCCCTACCTGGCCTGCGCCATCCACCTGGTGGACGCCAAGGGGCGGACGCTGAGCAAGGTGAAGGCAGTAAGGTTCCGAAAAATCCTCTCTCTCCCTCCCCCTGGTCGGAAAAGTGCCGGGGGGGATGGTACAACGGCATGATGGCAAGTTTCTGCTCTTTCCTGGGCAGGGGCTTTGTTGTGATGAAAAAACTCCTTGGTGGTATTGAGGGTGCTGATCGTTTCGTGGGAGCCTGGCGGTACGGGCGATGATTGTCACGAAAGGACTACCTCAGGGAAACGTCAGGACGAGACCACAAAGCCCGGTGTGCTAATTTTTTAGGCCCTCTTCCTGAGTGATGTTCGGCGAATTTTTATGTAGGCTTTTTCACCACATAAAAGCGACCTGAGAGGAAACGAAGGTTTTCGGCAGGATAATTGCGGTATCGAGATTTTCTGGCCTGCCGCAGCCGCTCCAGGAATTCGGTAAGGTACTCCTCCTCCGTAAAAATATCGGGGCGAAATTCCTTTACTTCAAATCCAACTAGCTCTAAAAGCAGATAATTCGGCTCCGTACCTGTGGGCCGAAGGCAAAAAGAAACATACTTTTTGAAACTTCATAAAGAACTACCTCTGAGATCAGGCTGCGACCTGGTGTGGCGGTCAAGAAGATTGGGGACCCCGATTAACATGAAGTCAAGCGGTCGGCTTGCCCTGAACTGATTTTTGCAAGCCCTCTCCATTTCTGGGCATATTTCATATTACCAAAACACTTTAGTGAAAGTCCTACCAAGTTAGAAGAAGAATTGTCCGGGAGGGTTAGTTGAGTTGGGGGCACAGCCAATCAGCGATAGTTTGTCCGGCCAGGCGATGGCCGTTCTGATTCCAGTGACCGGTCCCAAGATTGTTCCTTAAAACGTGGGCAAAGCCGTGGAGAAAAACTTTATGCCGGGTGGCATATTCCTGGAAGTCCGGTCCCAGAAGCAGAACAGGGATGCCGTGTTTTTGGCAGAACTTTTCCACCCGGCGGTCCGGATAGAACAGGTCTTTTCCTCCTATACTTCTGGCTAATTCCTCCCGCACTGAAACATCCGGGTGCACCTGATGGCTGTTTGTTAATACCACCACATAAAACTTTGCTCCTTTCTGAGCAATTTCATCCCGCATTTTCAACAAGACGCCCTCTGTCAGTCTCCAGGCCTCTTTCCAGACCTCCTCCGTAGGTTCTAGGTAAAGTTCAGCATATTGGCCAAACTCCGGACTTGGCCTACCTCCTTTTGGCACGGCTTCAGCATCTTTGGGCGACCACCACTCCCTGACAATCTCCTTGGCATGGTTAAACACTTGCACGATGTGAAACTTATCGTACTGCCATATATAGTAATGACCCAGCCAATTGCGGGTTCTCTCGCAATATGACAGCATTTCTCCGACACGGTTGGTTCGAGTATAATCCAGGACCAACTCGTCGCCCTGGAAAACATAAAAAACGTCGGTTTCTACATTGTTCAAGGCTTGGGAATTATTAGCCATGTCGTTGCCGGTTAAAAATGCCAACAGGACTATGTCTGGTGAATATTTCCAAGCCCGATGGCGCAGGGCCAACAATTCCTGGGTAGTGCCGAAACCTGCTTGGCCAAAATTAATCACCTCAATATTTTGACCCCGCAGATTTTCACAGCTCTGAAGTTCCTTCTCCATAATCGCCCAAAAGGTCTCCTCCCGGTCCACCTGCATGGCTTCGGCATAAGAATCACCCAAGACCGCTATTCTCAGGGTATTTGGGGGCTTGATAATGGCATGTTCCCGGTCTCGCAAGCCATCACTATTGATGCTGACGTAGCCGCCCCCCTCCTTTAGCCAGTAACCCTTTATGCCAGGCCGCAACCTGCCGCCGAGATAGGGGTCAAAATCATAGAATTGAGGGAATCCAATACCGGCCAGGCGCAGTCCTCCCTCGCACAGCACCAAAGCCAAGATTACTCCAGCCAGAACTAACAGAATTTTTCCCATCCATTGCCGCATAAGTAATCCCTTTACACCCAATACCTTCTAAAACACCAAGTCATTTGAACCTTGGTGATGTTCGGCGAAGCTTTATGTAGGCTTTTTCACTACATGAAAGCGACCTGAGAGGAAACGAAGGTTTTCGGCAGGATAATCACAATATCGAGATTTTCTGGCCTGCCGCAGCCGCTCCAGGAATTCGATAAGGTACTCCTCCTCCGTAAAAATATCGGGGCGAAATTCCTTTACTTCAAATCCGGACAACTCTAACAATTCTTGCATCTCCTGCGGACGGTAACGATTGCCGAATTCTCCTTGTCTTGCTTTAAACTTGCCATAAAATTCTTCGTCTTTTAAAAGGAGATGCTCCAGGGGGCGGGAGTAGTTACGATGATCTCGAAAGTCCACCTGGTGAATGCCAAGCCCCCCTGGCTTGGTAATCCGGGCCAGATGGTAAAAAGCTGATTCCAGATCAAAGAGATGTTCGAAAACCGCGTTCGAAACGACCACATCAACGCTTTTATCAATGTTTTCTGAAAGTTTCTCCAAAGAACAGGAACATAGGGTTATACTTTCTGGGGGATAATGCCCTTGAGAAAGAACCCTATCCAGGGGGGTCGGGTCGATCAAGGACCAGTAGTTTTCTAAACTATCCCTGAGCAGAGCGTAGAATTTGGGGATGATAGTCCGGGTTCCAGGGGGTTAAAAATCTATCAACCACCATCACTTCGGCGCCGAGACAGGCCAGAACCAGCATGGAGCCAAAGTTTAACCCCGGGCCGATCTCCAATACTTTCTTGCCCTTGAGGAATTCCACGCCATCAGGCAATACGATTTATCCAGTTGGTGGCATTGCTTAGTGAATATTCCACATCATTCCTGGAGGGCCTCTGGTGATAAATCTAAAGGTTTTAAATTTACAGGTTCGTTAACCTTTTTTAATACGAATTTTTCATAACAATAATGAAGTTCGCCTTTAATATAACTAGCCCATTTTTTGCCAAAACCAAATCTCATTTTTCTATCACGCTTTTTAGACATATTATCCTTATAACTATGCATTACAACATTATTTGGTATAGGATTTAATCGGAAAAGAGGAAAGGTAGTTTGACAGAGATTTTCGCAAGATAAGACCCCCAAACATTACAAAATACATCAAAAACAATGGATTAAGAAACCAAAATAATCTGCAAAATTCCCTAGCCAGGATTTTGAGGTTGAGCGGCTGGGAGATCCACCTTTCACTAAAGCCTTGGCCATTCAAGTCAATAACGGCTTCGGGTGTTGCAAAAAGCAGAGTAATGGCTTTGCCCGACAACATCAGGACTAGCAGAGAAATCAAGGTGGTGGGAGGGTCTTGGTAAGGCGATTTAACAATCAACAACAGGTTGGTTTCGAAAGACCGCAGGTTGGTATAGAGCCAGTTAAGGTGGTGGGGCGAAAAAAAGGACCGGGCTGGTGATTGCAGAAACCGAGATCCGGCGGAAAAGTTTTGCCTGTTAATAAGGTGATCATACTGGTGCGAACTATCCGGTGGCAAAATCACCTCAAACTTGGTCTCAGAAGGCAGGATCCCGGCGCCTAAAAGTTCCTTGATCAATCCTGCTGGACATCCCGGGGCCAGCACGATGACTGCTTTTGAAAAATTCATCTCCAAAGGATTTTAGCCCCCTGATGAAATAAGTCCGGCTTACTCATTGGGTTAATTAGATTTTTCTGGGTGCTTTTTCATTAACAGCAAGCAACCTAAGCTGACACGCAGGTCTTCGGCAGGATAGTTGCGATAACGCGACTTTTTTGACTGCCTGAGCCGACCCAGGAATTCAGTTAAATACTCCTCCTCTGTGAAAATGCTGGGCTGAAATTTTCTCACTTCGAATCCCATTAACTCCAACAACTGCCGCATCTCCTGGGGGCGATAACGATTGCCGCATTCACCAAGCCTTTCCTTAAACTCTCGAGAAAATTCCTTATCACTTAATAGCAGATATTCCAGTGGACGGGAGAAGTCGCGATGATCTCGAAAGTCTACAGTGTGAAGGCCAAATCCTCCGGGTTTGGTAATCCGGGCCAGATGATAAAAGGCCGGCTTCAGATCATAGAGATGTTCCAACACCGCAGCAGAAATTACCAAATCAACGCTGTGGTCAGGCACGCATGAGAGCTCTTCTAAAGAACAGGAATACTGGGATATAATTTCTGGAGGATATTTACCCCGGGAGAGAATCATATCCAAGGGAGTCTGGTCAATCAAGGGCCAGCGTTTTGCCAAACTATCTTTCAGAAGCCGATAGAATTTGGGATGATATTCTGGATCCCAGGGGGTTAAAAACCTGTCGGCTACCATTACTTTTGCTCCATGACACGCAAGCATCATTATGGCGCCAAAATTTATCCCGGGCCCGATCTCCAATACTTTTTTTCCTCTGAGGAATTCCCCGCCACCTGGCAAATTATCTAGGTAAAGATCGCCTATAGTTAAAGAATGCTCTAAGTCATTCTGGAGAGCCACTGTCGACGAATCCAATGGTTTTAGGTTCACAGGTTCAACAGTATCATATGTCTCAAAATAAAATTGAAGTTCTCTCTCAATGTAATTGATCAGATTTTTAATAAATTCAGGATAGGAAGACCAAGCAATTTTGCCAAGTTCCTTGGCCAGGACTTCTGGATTGAGCTCGATGATCAGCCAATTCTCGGTCAAATCTTGGCCGTTCTGGCCTTTCAAATCGATAACTGATTCGGGATTTGCTGAAATGGCTTCTGGGGTGGCGCGCAGGAGAGTTATGGTCTTGCCTGACAACAGCATAGTAACGAGGGATACCTTGGCACTCGTCAGGTCTTGATAAGGCGATTTGGCAATCAACACCCCGGGGTTCTCAGAAGACCTTAGGTTTCCCTGGAGCCACTTGAGGTGACGGGTTGAAAAAAATCTCCGGGCTGGTGAGGGAAAAAACTGAGCTCTTCCCGAAAAAGTTTCCTGGTTAATGAGGAGATCATATTGCTGGGAATTTTCAGGAGGCAAGAGGACGTCAAATTCGGTGTGGGGCGGCAGGATGCCCGCACCCAAAAGTTCTTGGATAAGCCCCACTGGACAGCCCGGGGCCACCACAATGACGGATTTTATAGAACTCATCCTGAACAGATTTGAGCCCCCTGATCATCTGACATCTTCTTATTGACGAGAAGGTCGTAGAGTGCGGCGTACTGTTGGGCCACGGCTTCCAGGGAGTAATGCTCTTGAACTTTCTTGCGAGCCTGACGGCCCCAGCGAGAGGCCAGTTCCGGGTTGGTCAACACCAGTTCCATGGCGCTGGCCAAAGCTTCCGGCGAACCTGGAGGGATGAGTAGGCCATTTTCCTGGTGGTCCAGCACTTCCACAGTGCCGCTCACCCGACTGGCAATCACCGGCAGTTCCATGGCCATCCCTTCCAGCAGCACATTGGAAAGGCCTTCCCCCACGCTCGGCAGCAGGAGGCAATAGGCTTTCTGATACACGTCATAAACGTTACTCTCAAAGGGGAGAAACTTCACATACTGGTCCACCCTCAGATCTTTACTCATTTGCCGGTAATCCCATTCGGAATAATCCCAGCCATACAATTTGACCTCCAAGCCGGCTGCGAGACCCTTATCAGCCAGGATTTTGACTGCTTGCAGGGTGGTATCTATTCCCTTTTGGGGGGTTCGCCGACCCAACAAGATAAAAGTCCGTCTTGAGGTAGGGGGGAAGGAACGGCTCCGCTGAAACTCTTCAACGTCCACGCCATTGGGGATGTGATAAATCTTTTCGGGCGCAAAGCCGTGTTGCAGCAACTCCGACTGGATTTCCCGGCTGACGGCGACGATGGCGTCGGCCATCCGCAGCACTTGCAGTCCCCACTTGGCATAACTGAACTGGGAAAAAACCTCCAAATCTCCATACTTGCCGGCGCAGGCCAACTTAATAATATTCTTTTTCCCCAGCCATCTGGCTACAATGGTAGAAACCACGGCATGCCCGAACATCTGATGATTGTGAAGAATATCGAAGGTGTGGCGCCTCCTCAGCAGGTAGTGCAACGTTGGCACCGCCTCCCGACCCAAAAGATAAGCCAGAGGGAAGCTGCAGCGGTGGATCTTCACCCCTTGGAAAACCTCATAAGGCAGAGAAGATGGGTCCCGGTGTTGGGTGAGCACCTGAATGGGGAAGCCCAAATCCGCCAATTTGTAAGCCAGCCTCTCAGCTTGCAGCTCGGCGCCGCTGGCCACCGGGCGGAACTGCGAAATAACCATCATAACAGATGGCCTTTTGTCGCTCATCAGGACTTCCAAACCGGGGGGGCCAAGGTGCCGTCAATAAACATCTGATGCCACAGCTCCAGCATCAACAAATTCCAGATAAGGTATTGCCAATTGCTCGCCCCAGTCTGATGCTCAGCCAACATTTGTTCCAGGGATTCCCGGCGGAAGTAACCTCTGCCCAAGGCCCTGGGACTGAGCAAAGTGTCGTAAACCAAGTCCTTGAGTTCGTGGCGGAACCAATGGTCAGTGGGAACGCCGAATCCCATTTTGGGGCGGTAAATAACCGCTTCAGGGAGAAAGGGCTCCGCGGCTTTCTTAAAAATATATTTGCTGAGATTGCCATTTTTTAGTTTTAAATTTGCAGGTATTTTCGCAACAAACTCCAAAAAATGGTGGTCCAACATAGGCGCCCGGGCCTCCAAGGAATGGGCCATGGAGGCAATATCGACCTTTACCATCAGCGTATCTGGTAAGTAAAGCTCCAGGTCCAGATTGAGGAGAGCATCCAGAAAGGTGCGAGCATCGGAGGAGCGATACTTCCCCAGCATCACCTGAAAAGCCGGGTAGGCTGCCATGGCGGCTTTCATGTCGGCTGTGTAGAGACGGGCCTGGTGGAGTTCGTGGATCTGGGTGATGCGCCAATAATAGGAAAAAAGGCCGGGGGTGAATGACCAAAGAGCGGCAGGGTCTTTCCACAGGCGCTGCTGCCAGACGAAGGTTTGCCAACTTAGGAAGTCCCCCAGCCATTGACGAAGCATCGGGTACCAGCCCGCCTCGCGCTCAAACTGGCCATTCAGAGCATAGCGAGGATAACCGGCGAAGTTTTCATCTCCCCCATCCCCATTCAGGACGACCGTGACATGTTGCCTGGCCAGCTTGGAAACATAATACGTGGGAATAGCAGAGGGGTCCGCAAAGGGCTCGTTGTAATGCCAGACGAGCTCCGGAAAGATGGCCTTGGCATCCGGAGTGACCTTAAACTCATGATGGTCCGTCTGATACCGGTCCGCCACCATTCGGGCGAATCTTGCTTCGTTATATTCCTCTTCTGCGAAGCTGATGGAAAAGGTCTTGACCGGCTGGTTTAAGATGCCGGCCATAAGGGCGACCACCATGGAGGAATCTATGCCTCCTGAAAGAAAAGCTCCCAAAGGCACATCGCTCACTAGACGGATCCGGACAGCTTCCCGGAGTCGCTCGATGATCTCCGCTTGCAGGTTCTGCTCCGCCCTTGCCCCATTAATGGATAACTTTTCTTTATAAGAGAGCTTCCAATAACGCTGGGGAACGCCGGTTCCTTGCTTGACCAGCAGACAATGAGCCGGGGAGAGTTTGTGAATGTTTTGAAACGCACTATAGGGTGAGGGGACGGACTGATAGGTCAGATAATAATGAATGGCTTTCAGGTCAGGTTCCGGTCTGACATCCGTATCTTGCAGGATCGCCTTGATTTCTGAGCCGAAGAGAAAACGATCCGGCAGCATGGCATAGAAGAGAGGCTTTTTTCCCAGGCGATCCCGGGCCAGAAAGAGAACTTTCTGCCGGTCATCCCAGATGGCGAAGGCAAACATCCCCCGCAGACGCTCCACACACCTGACCCCTTCTTCTTCCCAGAGGTGGACAATCACTTCGGTATCGGTGCGGGAGCGAAATTGATGACCTTTTTGCTGCAGCTCTTCCCTGAGTTCAAGAAAGTTATAAATTTCACCGTTATAAGTGATCCATACAGAATTGTCTTCATTGGTCATGGGCTGATGGCCCTGAGGGGACAAGTCAATGATGGATAGCCGGACATGCCCTAAACCGACGTGACCCTGCTGCCAAATCCCCTGGTCATCAGGACCTCGGTATGCCTGGACCCTGGTCATCCGCTCCAACAAGCCCGGGTCCACTTGGCGTTCGGTATCAGTGTAAACGATGCCACAAATGCCGCACATTAAGTTAAGCCGCCTATTACCGACTATTTTTCGGCATGGTGAAGGGGTCCTAAGTTAACCTCAAGACCAACTAGGAAGACCAATCAATTTTAAAGAATTTAACGCCCAGAGTTCTCACGAAACCTGGAAGGCGATTTACCAGTCCTTCGAATTTTTGCAAGCGGTTTTCAGCTTCCCAGAGGCGCCGCTGGACCTCGGCAAAATAATCGACTTCCAACTGCCGGTGGGTGGCCTCCAGCAGCGAGTGCTCTTCGGTCAAGGGTAATTCTTTGCCGCTGGCAGAAAAGGTGGTCAACCGGTCCATCACTGTTTGGGCCAATAAATCTGCAGAGAAATGGGTTTCCACGTAACGGCGCGAGGCTTCCCCTACACGTTGACGCTCCTCGGGATCCAGCACCAGCCGTTGTAATTGCGCGCCCACCTCTTCCGGATTAGTTGCTTCGCAAACCGGAGAATACTGATTCTCTGCTTGTTGTTGAGCCCGATATCTTTCATGGCCAATAACAGGACGGCCCATGGCCATGGCTTCCCCCCCAGCCATGCCGATATCGCTGGTATCCAGTTGCTCGAAGATAATATCAGAACGTTTGATTTGTTCCCAGACCTCCCTCTGGCTCATTTCTTCGTGCCAGGTCACGTAGGGGCTCAAGCCCTCCGCTTCAACCAGTTCCATGGTTTCGGTGACGTGGTCCCCTTTTTTGACCAAATGAATATCAAGGGGGACGTCCGGCCTCATTCTGGCAAACATCCCCAGCCCGCGGACCATAATGTCGGAACCTTTGTAATCGACATCGGTGTAAAAGGGAGGACGGGATTTATCCCAGGTCAGCCGGGTGGCGGAAAAAATGCGAACCGGGTTGTTGAAAGGGGGTGGGACCGGGAGAATTTCCCTAACATCCACCATCTTGAAGCCGAGCCGCTGGGAATCTTTCACCCCGAGCCCTGCCATGATAGTGTCTCCCTGCGGAATAGTGCCCTGAGGGAAAAAAACTACCAAAACGGCAGAGCGAATGCCCAGGCGTTGGGCAAAGACCCGTTTCAGATAGAATAGTTCCACTTCCTTGACATGGGTGTGCCCCGGGAAATTCACCATCTGGTCGACCAGTTCATATTTCCCCAGGGTCAGGATATCGGTGCCGGTCAACAGGGCAATAGTAGGACGGCGGATCTCCGGAGCCAAACATAACGCATATTGATTCAAAACGACGGCGTCACAGTCACGCAGCAGCTTCAGCACATTCTCCAGTTGGAAAAGCTGAGCCTCATAGTTCCACAGATCCAAAGGGCTGGCATCGACGATCCACTCAGGGTAGGGAGGGCCAAGGTCAGTGTAACGATTCTCCGGCCGATCTAAAGGCCAAGTTTGATCAACCATCAAAATGAAGACGATTTCCTGTCCCAAGCGTTGCAGGGCTCGGGCCAGGATAAACGGGTAGTTGTTGGCATTCCCCAGGAAACCGATTTTCATCAGATGACCTCCTGATTGGGGGTAAGACTCTTTAAAAACCGGCGGGCCTCGGGGCCGGTGTTGAACAGCAGATCGAGAATCGTCACTTCTCCCTGAAACTCCCCCCAAAGCTGCGGGTAGGAAGGATAATCATAGCTCTTGTATTCCACCTTAATGTTGTGGTCACGAAAAAGTTCTAAATCCAGGTAGGCCTGGGCGGAAGGGCCGGTTAGGTATGTGGAAGCGCCCACCTTGGTGAGCAGATCAATGATCCTGGCGGTTTTGCTTCCCACTGGTTGAAATTCCTGGGACATCCGCAAGGTCGTGGAAATTCCCAAAACCCCCATAATCCAACGGCAGAGCGTGACATTGAGCTCCGAAATATTCGAAAAGTGTTGGGTTAAGATGGCTGATAAATCGTCCAGGTAATTTTTGAGATAAGATGCTCGCGTATAATTTTCCTTAAATTGATTGATATGGTCTTTCTGCCAGTTTTTCTTATAATCTATAGTGGTTTCACAGATAAGACGGTTAGTCTTTCCCTTACTAACCGGCACGGTCAGCCAAATTAACCCTCTGGGCGTTTTGATTTTATTGCGGTTGCGCCAATCTCCTTTGGTGTACTGGAGATCGTCATGGAAAATGAATAAATCGACATCATCAATAAAATCAAAGTACCCCCGCCAGGGGATATAATTGGATTGAATTATTCCTACCCGCATCAGTCTATTTGAATATAGCCGGCCGGGTTGCTGTGCCAGGGAAACTTCTTGACAACCGGTTTCTTTTCCAAGGTCTTTAAAAAATACTCATCCACCGCCTGGGATTCCCCCCCAAAGGTGTCCACTGCATATTCGTCCACAATGATAATGCCTTTCCGGACCATCAGGGGAGTGAAATGCTCCAAAGCCACCTTAGTGGGTTCATAAAGATCCAGATCCAGGTTAAGGAGAGCGATGCGTAGGCCGTTGCCCTTGGCGGCAAGGAAAGCAGGAATGGTCTGCCGTACATCTCCTTTAATAAATTCGATACGGTTGATGTGGCGTAAATGTCTATCTTGATTCATTGCTTCCTGGGCCAGGTGCAGATCCCGTTCGATGGTCTGGCCCCCGAAGTAACCACCTTCCCGGCGGTCCTGGCGGAGATCCTCCCCACCATCTTCCGTACCGGGGGGGGGGAATCCCGTGAAGGTATCGAAGCCATAAACCACCTTCCGGATGTCGGTGGGGCAGAAGATTTCGCACAGCTTGGCCCAGGTGAAAGTGGAGGCGCCCTGGTAAACTCCTAAATCAATGATCACCCCCGGCAACTCAAATATCTTCTTAAAGATCTCATAATGGGCCAAAAATCTTGCCAGATTAAAGCGGGGGGTAAATACCGGAAAGTTGCGGAACTGCTCAAAACTGGTCAACTCTGTGCCGGCAAACAGCTCTTCCAGCAATTCCCGTTGCAATCGTTCCGGTTCATGACGAAGGGACATGTCGCTCACTAGGTTCCACTCCCAATTAAGCTTTGCTGCACCGGGCAACAAAAAGCTTGTAAGTTAACTGTTGATTTAAATCATACCAGAGTGTCTTGAAAAATTTTAAAAATATATGGAGTTGTATTTATTTGCATGTTCTTAAAGGACTATAATTCTGTATCAGCGTTACTAAGGATATCGGCAGCCAAATTGGCGCAGTAAGAGATCTCCTCCTCAGTTAAAGCTGGATAAATCGGCAAGGAAATAGTGGAATTGAACAACATAACAGAGGTTGGATATTTATCATCAGCGATATTGAGCAACCGGTGGAGGAGCTTATCTACGCCTCTACGTATATTTATTCCTTTTTCCTCAAAACGAGCCTGGTATAATTCTAAACCTCCGGGAACCCTTAAAGGAAAACGGAAAAACATACTCTTCTTAAAAATTGAGGCACTAAAGGCATGGGGAACAACCTTTTCTAAAACCTCTCGGTAGTAGCTGGCGATGGAACGCCGGCGGTCCAGCGCTTCATTATATCGAGATAGTTGGGATAACCCTAATGAAGAAGCAATATCCGACATCGGGGAGAAGACACGAGCAACATTAGCGCTCTCCACACCATCCCTCAAAATACGCATCCTTTTTACATATTGTTCGTTCCTTGAAATAGCAATCCCACCTTCACCTGTGGTTAAACATTTAGTGGGATGAAATGAAAAAAAAGCTATATCACCAAAAACCTGCTTCTCATTGTTTCCAGTAATTGCCTGGGCGCAATCTTCGATGATGGGGATTTTAAACTGTTTAAAGGATATTACATCAGCAAAAATACCATACATATGAGGGACTATTATTGCTTTCGTTTTATTTGTAATATATGGGGCAACATTTTGTGATTCCATCACCCAGCTAAGTCCTACATCACACAATACTGGGGTCGCTTCAACTGTTATAACCGCCTCCATTACCGAAGGGCATACATAAGTCGGCAGGATTACCTCATCTCCCCTTCCCGCCCCTATTGCTAAAAGGGCCAGTGTCAAAGCGGCGGCGCCACTTGCTACACCTACTCCATCATGCTCCACGCCTACCCATCTGCTAAATTCCCTCTCAAAGACCGCGGTTCGGTCCCCCTGGCCTATCATACCACTATTCATTGCCGATTCTATTGCTTTCAGATCAGCCTCAATTACCCAGGGTTTGGAATGTTGGATCAAACTTTTTCTCATTTCTAAAATCGTCGATCATATCCGCAAAGCTGCGGCCTTCCTCGGGCCAGCGGGTGCCCGCCCAATCCGGACATTGACCGCAGAATTGGAACTCACTGAAATCATTGTTAAGATGGGCGGCGCGCAGCCTCTGGTAAAAATCCCCCTGCCAAGTCTCCCGAATGGTGGTTTGGTGATAATCAACCATCATGCTGCCATGGGTCCAGTCAAGGGGACAAAAGGACAGCCAACCCTTTGGGTTCAAAATGATCCGTTCCCAAGGATAGAGACACGGCCGCCGGGCTCTCGGGAGATTGTCTGCCTGCATCTGCCGGGCCTGTCCCTGGCTGAAGCCGGCCCAGGAATGTAGTCGTCGAATAATGACATAATCCGCGCCGGCCTCCTTCCAAAACCTTTCAAAGGTTTCCATCTCATGACGGTTTTCCAGTTGCTCGATAAAGGTTACCACTACTTTTGTATTACATCCAGCCACCTTCGATCTCTTGATTAGATTCAAGACATTGGCGCGAGTAATATACAAATCACCCTTTACCCGAACCCTCGCATAGATCTCTGGAGAATAGGCGTCGATGCTTATATCGATAACATCCACACCTAGATGCAGGATTTTCTCAATTCTCGCCTCGGTTAACAGGGTGCCGTTGGTGGTGAGCGACACCAGGGTCTTAGAATTTTGGGTGGCGTACTCCAGCATTTCAAACATCCGAGGATGCAACAAAGGCTCTCCCGAACCGCAGTACCGGATGTATTGGGTGATCCCTGCTCCAGCGGCGCTTACCTCATCAACCATTTTTTGGTTTAATTCCACCTCCAAATGTCTTCCCTGAAAAAGGGGGGATTTTTTGATGGCGGAGTGAGCGCAATGGATGCAGGCCAGATTGCACACTTCGGTGATATCAGCAACAATTTGAGAGGGGAATTCCGCCCGTAAGCGACCCTTGAAACCATATTTTTCCATATTCGCTTTGTACCCTCTTTATGCCTAGGCTTATTTTAAGGGAAAAAGGTCCTGAGCGCCGCTATCACCTGTAAGGCATCATCTTGGTTCATGCTGGCGCTGATCGGCAGAGTTATAATCCGCTCAAAGACTCGCTCGGTGACCGGGAAAGAGCCTGGAGTGTAGGGCGCATAAAGCGGCATCTTGTGTAACGGCGGATAATGGATACTTACCCCGATATTTTGGGCCCGCAAGCCAAGCACCAGTTCATCCCGGGTAAGACGCATCTGCTCAAGGGGAAGTTGAATCACCAAAAGGTGTCGCGCATGATGAGCATGTAGGATTTGAGA
Source organism: uncultured delta proteobacterium (assembly GCA_963709285.1). Classification (GTDB taxonomy): domain Bacteria; phylum Desulfobacterota; class Desulfobaccia; order Desulfobaccales; family 0-14-0-80-60-11; genus JBGSLA01. The sequence goes on from CAVPVR010000003.1 coordinate 374,692, forward strand.
TTGAAATATTACTGCACAATCATTTTCTGTGAGGCCGTGGTAATATATCTTGGCGACCTCCAAGCGCTGCGCCCCAAATTCTGCCTGTCGCCTCAATTGTATCCGGCCGATACTGGCCTGAAGGTCAGTGTAGTTCATTTTATAGCCCAAGGAGATAAATTCTAAGCTTAAAAATTTTCGGGGATTAGAATAGCGAGCCCAGGCACCCGTCGGCATACCGTGCTGCCGCAGAGACCGCAACCGATCAGCCACGACCTCGTCGAAAAGAGCAATGGCGCCCCCCTCTGCGGTGGACAGGTTCTTGTTGGCATAGAAACTAAAACAGGTAAAATTTCCCGAGGACCCCACTGGACGGCCATCACTGAAGCGGGCCCCCAAGGCGTGGGCCGCATCCTCCACCAGTGCGACACCTGGCGGAAGCGCCTGCCGCAATGCTTTTACATCTGCAGCCAGCCCGCCATAATGAACGACCATGACGGCTTTGGTCTTAGCTGTCAATTTTTCCTGAACGGTCTTCGGGCTGATACAAAGGGTGTGGGGGTCTACGTCGCAGAACACGGGCACGGCCCCCAGATAGAGGGCAGCGTTGGCTGTACTGCACCACGTTAAGCTGGGGCAGATGACTTCATCCCCTGGGCCGATTCCCAGCGCTAAGAGAGAAAGGAATAAGGCCGAAGTGCAGGAATTGACCGTAACCACGTGGGGAACTTCGAGATACTCGGCCAACTCTTCCTCGAAAGCCAAGGTTTCCGGACCCATCCCTATCCAGCCCGACCGGAGGACCCGGGTCACGGCGGCGATTTCCTCGTCTGAAAAATTGGGTTTGCCAAAGGGAAGATATTGTTTTAGTCCCACCGCACCCACCGACCTTCCTTAAGGTTAGTTGGTAAAAGTGATGAAGATATTCTTAAAATTCTTATAATAATACTGTTAATATTCGCCAGAAGGCAAGTTCATTTTCTAAAAAAAAATTACAACAAGATTGTTACTATTTCTAATTATCAAATAGTTATTATAAAGTAACTTCGTCAATCTTCATTTCATCTGATACCCTTACTGGCAAGGTCTGATAGGAAATAACTGGCTGAAGATTTATGAGGGAGTAATTGTGGAGCAAGGGATGGCGCGGCACTGAGAACATCAAACCATCGACTCGATAATCAAAAGCAGTGCCATTCAGGTTTCCAATACCAGCACTAAGAAAATACTCACCATTGGTCAACCACATGGTCACCTCGATTTTCCCTTCCAGTATTTCTCCTTTTTTGTGGGGTTGGATAATATAGTTTATCCAGCCCGTGTCTATACCGAATATACCGATTCCTTTGGGGTCCCTAATCAGGAAACCAAAACCCGGATCTTCCACCTCTTCGTGAAACAAGACGTACAAGAAAAAAGTATACTTCTCCCCCGAGGTGAGCAGGGTCACCCGATTACCTGCCTGGTCCAGGATCCCGAAATCCATGACTTCGGCCTCTTTTCTGGCCCCGCATCTCATTTCATATGGATTATTGGAAGCCTCTGCCGCCAGGCACAGTTGCTGCTGAGCCCATTGCCTCAGCTCGTCCCTCTCCCCGGCCTCCGGCCTGGCAATGCCGGAATCACCCAAATCTCCTTCCTTTTCCGTTTCAGAAAATAACAACTGATAATAAGCCTTAGTCACATCCCGCGGTTCCCCATAGCTAAGGATGCGTCCTTTATCCAGAAGGATGGCCTTGTCACATAAAGAGCCGACGGTATTTACATCATGGGAGACCAAAATAATAGTTTTGCCTTTGGCCCGCAATTGGCTGATCGTATTAAAGCATTTGCGGTTAAACTTCACATCCCCCACCGACAGGGCTTCGTCAACAAATAAAATATCAGGCTCCATACAGATGGCAGTACTGAAAGCCAGGCGGGCCTGCATCCCGGTGGAATAGGTTCTGAGGGGCTGATCAATAAAATCTTGCAATTCACTGAAATCAATGACCCAGTCAATCCTGCTCTCGATTTCCTGGCGTGACATCCCCAGGCACATGCCGCCCATGAAAATATTTTTGCGGCCAGAGTATTCTGGGTGGAAGCCGGTGCCCAGCTCCAGGATGGAAGAGACTCTGCCGTTTATCACCAGCTCCCCGTGGGTCTTATCCATGACCCCCGTCAAGATCTTCAAGAGGGTGCTTTTCCCCGCTCCATTCCTGCCGATTAACCCGACCACCTCACCCTTTTTTACCTGAAAAGACACATCCTTTAGGGCCCAGTGCTCCCGATGGACTGGTTTGCGCAGCACAATCTCCTTAAGCAAGTCCACGGGCCGGGAATAAATCCAGAACACCTTGGACAAACCATCAACCTGAATAGCAAGCTCTTCGCGGCTCACAGAATATTCCCGAACATGGGCTTAATTTTTTGGAAAATTCGATAACCTGTATAAAAAGTCACAAAACTTAAGGAAAAGAAAATAGGCCAGGCCCACGGATGTTCAAACCGGCCGAAATAACAGGCATCCTGATAGCACCACACCATGTAACTGAATGGATTTACATAGAATATGGGCTTAAACCAGTTCGGCAACCAGTTTGGCAGGTAGAAAACTGGAATAGCATAAAGACAGGCAATACTAAAAACCTGAACTACATCTTTGAGATCCCGAAAATAAGCTCCCACTGATGCAAGCATGAAACAAACGCCCGTCATCGCTAAAAATTGAAACAAGAAAAGAAGCGGTAACAAGCTGTAGGTCCAAGGTAAATAAGAAAATTTGATAAAAACATAACTCATCAGAAACAAAGTAGCCACGCTTTGGGTTAGGATTGAAGAAACTATTCCCTTGACCGGGAGAATCTCCAGAGGAAAAACCACCTGTTTCACCAGATCGGCATTGGCTAAAATTGCAGTGGTCCCTTTATTCATGGATTCTTGAAAAGCCATCCAGGGAATGAGACCACTCAAGAGATACGTAGTATAATTGAAGGGAGCGTCAGATTGGCCGCCCATCCTTATGGAAAATATATAGCTAAAAACGATGGTATAAATTGCCATGAGAAAGAGGGGATGACCTATGGCCCAAGCGGAACCAAGCATCTGCCCAGCGTACCTGTCAGTGATATCACGCTTGATCATCTCCCAGGTTAACTGGCGGTGATGAATGTAAACCTTTATTAAATCAAGTAGACTAACGGATTGGCTAATGGCACCCATAATATTTCAAAATGATTGGTTTCTTCCCTTTTTCACTGTTAATCAAGCCACACGCATCTGCCCGGAAAAATCCTCCAAGGAAAACAGGGTCATGCGCTTCCCGAAAAGATCGTGCTGGAATTAGCACCCCTTAAAATGGGAAGTAGTCGCTGCTCTATCTATCGGGGCTTTCGGCGTTTATTTAGCTGTCCCCCAAATTCATTCTTTAACCTTTCAATTTTAAACTAGACTAGCTAATTGTCAAGAACTGCCAGCCGGAGGCAGTGGCGCTGCAGGGTTTTGGGCATTACTAGCAAGTCTTGGGCGCTGGGGGCGTTTCGATCTGCTCCCTACTCTGCTGCAAATTTCTTAGGGGAGACCTTTGTCTATCTATTCCCGAGACTTATTCGCCTCTCGGTTAGCGCCCATTTTGCCGTGAAGCAAACTCATCTCCTTGGCGTCAACATCCAAGCTGCTCAGCCAGCGGTCCTGTGCCGGTACCGGTCTGCCTCACTGATGAGGATGTAACTTCATAATTAAGTTATTTTTTATATAATCAGGTTGTCTGGTGGAAATTTTTATAATATTTGACCGAGAATCCTTGTTATTTCTTTCTTATAGCGTTCCTGGGTGAAAGTTTTCATGGCCCACTTTTTCCCATTCATCCCCATTTCTTTCATTAAGGTAGGGTTGTCATGGAGATACTTTATTTTTCTAGCCAATCCCTTATGATCTCGTGGTTCATATAAGAAACCATTGAAGCCGTCCTGGATTTGTTCAACGGTTCCCCCACTTTTTGTGCCAAGAACTGGTTTTCCGGCTTTCATCCCCTCCACGACAACCCGAGCAAAAGCCTCACACCGGGAACACAGGAGAAGGACGTCAGCTTGCTGAATGTAGGGGAGCGCGTTGTCGACTTGCCCGAAAAAGGTAACGTGTTCGATTAACTTTTCTTCACGAACCAAGTTTTCCAAGAAATGTAAATAATTCTGATCACCACCCCCTACTACCCATAATTGCGCCAAAACTCCTTGATCTCGAAGCTCACCGATGGCTCGAATGGCATCCTCCTGGCGCTTTCCTTCCTGGAGTCTGCCCACAACAATACAGGTTAACTGAAACTGTTTTTTATCGAGCAAGCCATCGGGAGGACAAGGTAAATCAACATTGATGGGCTGGTATAAATAATGCACCTTTGAGGGAGTAATATTGGCTTGATATTTTTGGGCCACGGCCCGGGAAACTGCAAGGCAAACTACAGAAAAGCGATTCATAATCCATAGGGAAGGTTTCTCACCAAGATGATATCGCCACCCATGATCTTCAAAACCAAACTCGCGAATATACCAGATATGAGGGAGGCCACAAAATTTGGCAACAAAGGCCCCGACGCAAATATTAATAGTATTAGTTATAATAAGGTCACATCTCCATCTGCCTACCATAAAAGTTGTAAAATAAGTAATTAAGAGGTTCCAAAATGTTCCCAATAGACGTTTCCAGAGAGGAACTGGCGGTTCAATCCATACTTTATATGGGATTATTTTATACGGAATCTGCCTTTGTTTAAGGTCAGCAATTAACTGTCCATTTTGAGGCAGGACCGCATGACACTGAACTCCCAGTGCTTTGAGAACATCCATACATTCCAAAGCAGATAATTCGGCTCCATCTCTGTGGGCCGAAGGCAAAAAGAAACAGACTTTTTGAAACCTCATAAAGAACTACCTCTGAGATCAGGTTGCGACCTGGTGTAGCGGTCAAGAAGATTGGGGACCCCGATTAACATGAAGTCAAGCGGTCGGCTTGCCCTGAACTGATTTTTGCCAGCCCTCTCCATTTCTGGGCGTATTTCATATTACCAAAACACTTTAGTGAAAGTCCTATCAATTTAGAAGAAGAATTGTCCGGGAGGGTTAGTTGAGTTGGGGGCACAGCCAATCAGCGATAGCTTGTCCGGCCAGACGATGACCGTTCTGATTCCAGTGACCGGTCCCGAGGGTATTCCTGAACCCTTTGGCGAAGCCGTGGAGATAAACTGTATGCTGGGTGGCGTATTCCTGGAAGTCCGGTGCCAGGAGCAGAACGGGGATACCGTGGCTTTGGCAGAACCTTTCCACCCGGCGATCCGGATAGAACAGGTCGTTAACTCCTAAAGTTCTGGCTAATTCAGACCTCACTGAAACATCCGGGTGCACCTGATGGCTGTTTGTTAATACCACCACATAAAACTTTGCTCCTTTCTGAGCAATTTCATCCCGCATTTTCAACAAGACGCCCTCTGTCACTCTCCAGGCCTCTTTCCAGACCTCCTCCGTGGGTTCCATATAAATGTTAGTATACAGGCCCAACTCCGGATTTTGCCTACCTCCTCTTGGCACAGCCCCAGCATCTTTGGGCGACCACCATTCCCTGACAATCTTCTTGGCATGATCAATCACTTGTGAGATGCGAAACGTGTCATGCTGCCATATGTAGAAATCACCCAGCCAATTGCGAGTTCTCTGATAATATGACAACATTTCTCCGACACGGTTGGTTCGGCTATAATCCAGGACCAACTCGTCGCCCTGGAAGACATAAAAGGGGTCGGTATCTCTTTGGTTCAAGGCTTGGGAATTGTCAGCCATATCATTGCCGGTTAAAAATGCCAACAGGACTATGTCTGGTGAATATTTCCAGGCCCGGTGGCGGAGGGCCAACAATTCCTGGGTGGTGCCGAAACCTGATTGGCCAAAATTGATCACCTCAATATTCCGACCCCGCAGATTTTCGCAGCTCTGAAGTTCCTTCTCCATAATCGCCCAGAAGGCCTCCTCCCGGTTTACCTGCATGGCTTCGGCATAAGAATCACCCAGAATCGCAATTCTCAGGGTATTTGGGGGCTTGGTAATGGCATGCTCCCGGTCGCGCAAGCCATCACTATTGATGCTGACGTACCCACCCCCCTCCTTCAGCCAGTATCCCTCTATGCCAGGCCGCAACCTGCCACCGAGATAGGGGTCAAAATCATAGAATTGAATGAATTCAATGCCGGCCAGGCGCAGTCCTCCCTCGCACAGCGCCAGGGCCAAGATTACTCCAGCTACAATCAAAAGGATGGTTCCTAGCCATTGTCGCATGGATAAAACCTAAACAAACCGGATTCTAAACTGCATACAATCATCTATCAAGACAGACAAGGACGCTTACCGCCTTTTCCCACGTCCATGAAGGCATGGAGTAGATAGAGGAAGGGTTCCTGGGGAATGGAGCAACTGGAAGCCAAAGCACTGTCCCTTAAAGAGAGCCCCATCCCTGAGGGTTAGTTGAGTTGCGGACAAAGCCACCTGGCGATGATTTGTCCGGCCAGTCGATGGCCGTTCTGATTCCAGTGACCGGTGCCAAGATTGTCCCCGAAGCCGTGGAAAAAAACGTGGTGCTGGGTAGCGTACTTCTGGAAGTACGGCCCTAAAAGTAGTACGGGAATACCATGGCTTTGGCAGAACCTTTCCACCCGGCGATCCGGATAGAAGAGGTCCTTTACCCTTAGGGTTTTGGCAAATTCCGTCCGGACTGCCACATCCGGGTTCACCTGAACACCGTTAGTAAGAACCACTACGACAAAATGAGCTCTTTTCTGAGCAATTTCATCCCGCATCTTTGCGAGGACGCCCTCTGTAACTCTCCAGGCCTCTTGCCATTCCTTTGTGGTGGGCTCCCGGTAAATCGTTTCGCTGATACCACCCTCCTGTCCTTTCATGGAAACGCGTGATCTACCTCCGAAGTCTTGAAGCAACCACCACTTCCAAAAGACTGTTTTACATTGATGGCTTAACTGAATGACCCTTAGGGTGTCAAGTTTCCAAGGGTAGATTACTTGTCGCCAAAAGCCAGCTTTCTTTTCTAACCAATTTGCTTTGGTTCGCTGGTCGTCCAATATTAATTCGTTTCCCTGATATACATGGTAGGGATGATAATCAATTTGCTTCAAACTTCTAGAGTTGTCTGAGACATCGTTGCCTGTGGTAAAAGCCAGCAACACCACATCTGGCGTATACTTCCAGACCAAGTGGCGCAGGGCCAACAATTCCTGGGTAGTGCCGAATCCCGATTGCCCAAAATTGATCACCTCAACATCTCGACCTCGTAAGTTATCACATCCTTGAAGCTCCTTCGCCATTATCGCCCAAAAAGCCTCTTCCCAGTTCACCTGCATGGCTTCAGCATAAGAATCACCCAGAACCGCAACTCTCAAGGTATTCGGGGGGTGACTGACAGGGTGCTCACGGTCTCTTAAACCATCGCTATTAATACTGACATACCCCCTTCCTTCTGCTAAAAAATACCCCTTTACTCCCGCCCTTAATTTATTCCCTAGGTGCGGGTCATAATCATAAAAATTCGGATACTCGATGCCTAAAATTCGCAATCCCGCCTCAGCCAGAACTAAGCCGATGATAATACCGGCCACAACTACAAAAACTTTTGCCTGCCACCGCTTCATCGGCGACCAGAACTCCTATCTCCCCGGGAATTTCTTTTTTAAATTATGGCAACGACCGGAAGATGTCCGCTAACCGTCCAGTAATGATATCAAGGCTGAGGTGCTATGGCCTCGAGCTCCGGCTGCCTTGATCAGGAACATGCCCATCCTCCAAATATTGTAAGTAAAGAGCTTCGACTTGGCGTACCATGGCCTCCGCTGAGTAGTGACACCGCACTTTTTTCTGTCCGGCTTGGGCCAGCCGTTGAGCCAGATCTCGGTCCCTCAGCAGCTCGCATACCTGACGCGTAAAAAGTTCCTTGTCTTCCCGGGGCACCAGGAAGGCGTCTTTCCCGTCTTCAAGAGTTTCGGCGACACCGTCCACCCGCGAAGCCACCACGGGCACGCCCATGGCCATAGCTTCCAGAACCGTCAACGGAGTCCCCTCAAAATGTGAGGTGAGCAGCAAGAGGTCCAAGCTTTGGTAGAACTCTGGCATCTCCTTGACAAACCCCAAAAAGCGCACCCGGGAGGCGATGCCCAACTTTCGGCTCATATCTTCTAAAGTGGCCCGCTCCGGCCCCTCCCCGGCAATAACAAACACCACCTGAGGCAACCGGGAGCACACCTCCGCGGCCACTTCCAAAAAGAGCGGAAAATTTTTCTGGTAGTGTAACCGTCCCACTCCGCCCACTATTGGAGCATCTGCCGGCAAGCCCAACTTCAGCCGCCCCTGCTTCTTGGCCGCTGGGTCGCTATTGGGAGAAAACCGTTGTAAATCTACCGAATTATAGATCACTGAAATTTTTTGGGCTGACACTCCTTCTTCCTGGCAGAGAAAAGTGCGGATGGAGGAGGAGACCGCAATGATGTGATGGTTCAGCCGGTTGGCCAAAGTATCCAGCCACCGATGCACGCAGGAGCGATACCGGACATCATCGTGGGTCTGATCGTGGGTGAAGCGCACCGGCACCCGGTGCAGGGCCGCCAAGGGAGCCGCCAGGACATTGGACCCGATGAGATGAGTATGGACCACATCATACCGGTTGCGGGCCAGCAGTCGGAAAAGTCTCAGGAAAATGAAGGGAACTACCGTGCGGGCAAAGCCCTGGGGGACCAGAGAGTAAACCGGCACCCCCCAGGCGCGCAGGACTTCCCAATAATGACCATAACCATGCAGGGCCACTACTTCCGGCTGAAAGCGCTGCTGTTGGCCGTACTTGATAAGTTGACACACCGCCTCCTGGGCGCCGCCGCTCCCGAGGTGGTCGATAACATGTAAAATCCGATATCTTGTGGCCTTATCTATCAAACTCAAGCCTACTTCTTAGTTCCACATTCTGACGCCAAGGCTTCCTGGCGGGAAGCAAACCAATGAGGTCAAAAGTTAGCTTGCCAGCCACCAGAGGCGAAAAATTAAAAGAGCAACATCCCGAAGCAAGCATAGCCTCGAAGACGTGCTCCAGATAAATTATCAGCCCTTTACTGCCATTTTTTTTCCGGATATATTATCTAAAATCAAGAATGTTGTAAAAGGAAAATTTTGGACGTTTCTGCCGCTTACCATAAGTTGGTCATGCCTTTGAGTTAAAAGTTTCTTCAGTTTGATCATCTCAGCTCAATTCACTAGCAATAGGGCCAGGTGTGATTATCGTCCTAATTTTATTGGCTTTTTACTCACTGTATGATGGATCGCACATTTCAGGCGAAACTAAATCTATCAATTATAAAAGTTTCCTGGCTCAAGTAAGCATGCCATTCTATGTCCCATGCTTATCAGAAGACAGTAACAACCAAGACCGTTGCTTGATCTATCTTATTGAGTAATCCTGACACAGTCCAATCCCTTATTCTTATGCGGCGCTCTATCGTTATTTCAGGCACTATACTAATCATCCTCATGGTTGTGGCATGTGCCGAATTTATGGCCTATCTCAAGTCGCGCCAACTTGTTAATTATAGCATCGGCTTCACCCCTCTTCGTATTAGCGAATCATATGAAAACTATTTGATCAGATACCACCCCCGATTAGGCTGGAGCTCTTTTGCGGAAAATCTTGACGCCGTGGGGTCACGGCCCATTCCTGCCTTTCTCGACCCGAAACGAACCATGTCGTGCGTCTCCTTGTACGGGGATTCATTCATTGAGGGGTTCGGCGTTGCCCATGAACTAGCCTGGAGCAACGTCTTGTCTGAGCTGCTAAACTGCCGGGTGGCGAATTTTGGGGTGTCCGGCTATGGCACTGATCAGGCTTTTTTACGCTTTTTAGACAACAGCAAGGATCAGGCCCACCTGGTTATCCTGGGATTCCTCAGTGAAAACCTCATGCGGAATGTAAATCAACTGCGAAATCTGATCAGCAGCTCAACCTCCTGCTTTATTAAGCCACGATTCGTTTTGAATGAGGAGGGACAATTAACCCTGGTGCCCATCCCGCCTGTAACGAAAAAAGAATATGACGCTTTGAGCCGAACTCCAGAACGTGTTCTAACCCACGAATTTTTTTTACCTGGCGGCTTATCAGGTTATCAAAAAATGGAGTTCCCTTACACCTGGGGACTTATCAAAGTGTTTCCCCTTCTCTATCAAAATCTGGTGCTGCATCGCCCTACCTATTATGATCTTTACCAAGCTGGTCATCCTTCCCAAGCCGTGGAAGTCACCGTGGGCATCATGGAGGAATTTTCCAGGGTGGCCCAAGAAAGGGGCAAACAGCCGCTGGTCCTGATCATCCCGACCCACTTCGACTTGGCTCATTATTGCCGGGTCGGGAAATGGGTGTATCAACCCCTCATCGACATCATGGTCAAAGAAGGCGTGGCATTTATTGATGTGGGCCCCAAGTTTGTCCAGTATCTGGGAAATGCCGACCTGGAAACACTCTATTCCTCAAAAACTCAAAATCATCTGAATGAGAAGGGCAATTGGCTCCTTGCCAAAACCGTTTACGACTACTTAATCCAGAATAAATTTTTACCTCAGGCAAGAATGGGAAATTGACGCAAATCTAAAGCAGCCTTGCTTTACTGGCGTGGGACTTTTTTGGTGGATAAGTTTCTCTTTTTCTTTAAAAATCTTATACATACATAACACATGTTTCTGGGGCAAGATCATCTTTACCAGCGGCGTCTGGCCAGAATAGCTTGTTTGGAGGAGCAGCGGCAGGTAGGGGGTGATTGGGTTTGTCGGGAATAGGTTGCATCAGGAGGATAATAATGAAAAGGAGAGAGATCTGATGCGCAACCGTCTGGTGAGTTTTACCGGCGCAGCAATCATCGCTCTGGTGGTAATCGCCACTGTGGAAATTGCGGCATTTTTTTACACCACCTATTTGGCCCAAAAATATGGCATTATCTTTTACCTGCCACATATTACCGAGGACTACGCCACATACTCCGCGAGGGTCAACCCGTTACTCGGGTGGCCGTCCCCACTAGCCATACAAAAACAGCATGACGACATTACCGGAACTGCAACCGCGGCCTCGGGCTCGAAAACTTTTAACCAGGAGATTCCCATCTCGGCCTATGGCGACTCGTTTACCGCAGGGTTTGGGGTCGAGCCGGAATATACCTGGAGCAGCGTCTTAGGCAAAATGCTGGGCTGCCGTATAGTGAATTATGGGGTCCCCGGGTACGGCACTGATCAATCCTATCTGAGGTTCCATTATAATACACAGGATAAGGCCAGAATCGTCCTCTTTGGCCAATTGAGTGAGAATATTCAAAGAAATGCCAACCAACTCAGGAATTTTTTAGCTCCCATTTATCAGTGCCAAACCAAGCCAAGATTTATTTTGGATAAAGAAGGGCAGTTGCAGTTGGTGCCCATGCCTCAATTATCCCCAGAGAATTATGATGATATTATAAAAAACCCGGAGCGCTTTCTCAATAATGATTATTTCGTGCCAGGAGGTCTGTCCGGCGCCCAGAAGTTGGAATTTCCCTATATCTGGTCAATAGTAAAGGCATATAAATTTTTTTATAACCGATATGTTTTGGGTTATAAATCTTATTTGCAATTTTACCAACCTGACCATCCTTCACAAGCATTTCCTTTGACGATGGCAATTATTAACCAATTTATCCATGAAGCTAAAAATAGAGGCAAGCATCCTATTATTTTAATCTTTCCCACGGATGAAGATTTTCGCGTTTATAATCAAAATAATAAATTTGTATATCAACCTTTAATTCAAGGGCTTAAAAAAGAAAATATCGAATATATTGATCTTGGTTCTGAGTTACTCAAACGGCTGGGTGGCAAGAACTATATGGAAATATTTTCCGGAGAAAAATACTTTCATTTTAATGAAGAGGGCAACAGGCTCGTGGCGCAGATAATATACGATTATTTCACCGACAGAAACTATTGTCCTCAAGCTCGCAAGCGAACGTCATCCGCAGGGAAAACACCCAAGCAAGATGGCGATACCTCACATCAGCCGAGTTCTTTATGACCTTGAGTTGATAAATCTGGGAGTAAGAACCTCATCTTTGCTCGTGCCAACCATAACGTCTGGACAAAAAATTAAGGGTTAGCCCTTATAAGCTAACCCCTGAAAATCTTTCTGGTGGAGCTGAGGGGAGTTGAACCCCTGATACCAATATGCAATCTAACAAGTAATATTAAGGTAGGGGAAGTTTGTCATCGAACGAAGTTTTTTCGGGTCTTTGGCAAGATTGTTCAGACCCTGACAGAGGTTGTCCTCTACCTCATCAAGATCCCTTAACGCCTTGTTGGCAAAATTCTTCTCCCGTAACTCCTCCCAAATATGTTCGGAAGGATTCAACTCTGGGCTGCGCGGAGGCAACTTGATCAGCCTAATATTTTCGGGTACCTCCAATCTCCGGGAGATATGCCACCCGGCCTGATCTACCAGCATGAGGATAAAATAATCCGGAAAATCCTCCGCCACCTGCCTCAAGAAGATATTCATCATCTCCGTATTGGCCCAAGGCAAGATGAGGGAGGTCATTCTCCCCAATGCCGGGCACACCGCTGTGAAGACATAGAGATAAGTTCTAATAACCTGCCGGGGCGCTTGCGGCCTCGTCCCCAGAGGCGACCAGGCGCGCCTGACATCACTGATGCGGCCAAAGCGTCCCTCGTCTTGAGCAAAGAGTAACACCGGACGATGATCTTCCGGGGCTCTGTCGGCCAGTTTTTCAGCCATTATTTCGGGAAGTTTTTTTAAAAGCCTCCTGCTCCTCTTTATCGGCATCGACATGGAACGGCCGGGGCACCACTTTCCGCCAACCCTGCCGTTTAAGTAACCGATAGACGGTGGTCTTGTGGACTGTTCGACCGATCCGTCTTTCCAAAGCCTCCTTGATTTCTGCTACGGTAACAATCTGGCCGGTAAGCGCCATCTGCCTGAATGATTCTATAAAGGCAGTCTCTTCGTCCCAGCTTAAATAGGAGCGGCGCCGTCCACCCTTCCCGGGTCCCTCCACCGCTTCCGGCCCCCAGCGATTATATCTGGAAATCAGATTATGAACCGATTGCTCCGCAAGTCCGGTATGCAAAGCAATTTCCCCGGCAGAGCGAGGATCAACCAGGGCATTCCAAATAACCAGCCATTTTTGCACTCGCCAAAACCCCACCGTTGCTTTAATTTTTGCCTGAATTTCTTCCTTGGAAAGGTGGGGGATACTCTTGGTAACTTTTCCCATGACTGCCCCCTTGATAATTTTTGGAGCAGTCTATCATATTACTCATTAGAACGCAACTTAGTATGACCTCTTGAATATCATGCAGGTCAGGGGTTTTTGACATAGTGCAGTTAGTTTCTTCATCTGGTCTTCTTCGTTTTTTTGAAAAAATTTTAAGCCCTCTTGATTTCATAAAGATTGATGATTAAGTAACTTATACAAAAGCTTTCTCCAGAAAGACCCCTAATTTTTTTCCGGATCAAAAGCCACAGTAGCGCTGGCCATCGCCCGATAACCCCTGAAACCGAAGAATCATTCAGGCAGCGGCCGCCTTCGCCTCGAGATCCACTATCTGCACTGATTCTTGGTGCAGAGTCACCTCTCACCCCAAGATAATAACCAGAAAAGAAAGGATCGGAACGATGAGCACCTCAGAATTAGTGGCCTTGCCCTTGAACTACCTTGATAAGGCATTAAATCGACTGCGCGATATAGGGTTGATGCCCGAGAAGCCAGACGAAAGCCCGGTGGTGGCACTGATTCAAAAGATCAGCGACCTGGATGAGGAAAAAGCAGTGGCCATTGCGCGCACCTTGAATCATACCACCGTCTTTAATGAGGTGGTGCGTGAACAGATCTCCGCGATGAAAGTAGGTGAGCGCTATGAGGAAATCGTTAATGCTTTTAACAGCATTCGCGATGACGCCCAAAAAATGGTCAACCAGCTGGATGACGGCAAAATCGACACCATGGAGCGCCTGAGTAACTTCTGGATGAATATCACCCGGGGAGACATCCCGAGCCGCTTCCAGGATATTAAGGAAACCTATAATGAGGTCTCTGCAGACAGCAAGGACCAAATCGAGCGGGAGCACACTATTCTGGAGGGTTACCGGGACTTTCGCACCGCTTTGAAGGAGGCCCAGGTGATGGCCTACCAGGTGCTAAAAAAGGCCGAATCTCAACTGGAGGGGGCCAAGGCGCGCCTACAAGAAGCTTCCAAGGCCTTGGAAACCAACACCAGCAAAGACCAGGAGGTGATCGCCAAACTGGAACTGGCCAGGGACCAGCGTCTCCGCGATCTCCAGGACGAGGACAAACGATACCAAATAGCCAAGGATCTGGCAGAAAATCTGTCAGTCAGCTACAACACCACCGAAGTGATCATGGCCAGGCTGCACCAGTCCAACGAAGTCAAAGAACGGGTCTACTCCCAGGCGGTGACTTTTTTCGGCACCAACGAGACGGTCTTTACCGCCCTGAATGCTTCGTTTACCAGCCTGCAGGGTCTGCATGAAAGCGTCCAGACACTGGAGGCCATGAAAGAGGGCATCAACCAGAGCCTGGAGACGTTGGCTGAAGTGGGCGGCAAGGTCCAGGAGGATGCCCTGCGGGCCGGCTATGGCCCCACCCTGAAGGCCCAGAGCGTCAAGAAGCTTCTGGATTCAGTAATCAATTTCCAGGAGAAGTCTCGGACAATGATTGCCGAGTTGCGGGAGTTGAGTAGTCGTAACGAAGAGGAAATTCGCAACGCAGTAGAATCCGGTAAACGCCGCATGGTTGAGTTGACCCAAGCCGGGATTTCGTTGACCCATGAGTGAGAACGATACAAAACAAAAAATTGCAATCGACGAAGTGATGCTGGCCATGGATGTCGTGGATACCTTGCGGCATCAGCAATCGCTGGTCGAGAGGGAGCTTGCGTCCGACGAGCGCGAACAGGCCCTTACTGACAAAGTAAAGCGCGTGTACGCCTCCCAGGGACTGGAAGTCACCGACGAAATCATCGCCGAGGGCGTGGCTGCCCTTCGTGAGGATCGCTTCGCTTACCAGCCGCCTCCTCCCAAAGGATCGATGTGGCTGGCCAAACTTTACGTCAACCGAAAACGCTGGGCCAAGGTAGCGGCGGTCGTGGCAGCATCTATGGTAGCTGTTTTTCTCATCTACCGCCTTGTTTATGTGGGGCCCCAAGCCCGCAAACGGATGAGGGCAACCCAGGAAATCAATACCCAAATCGGGCAGCAACAGGATCAGATCAGTGTAGCGAAACAGCGCCTGAAAAATCTGAACCAGGCCCTGAGCAATGCTAGGAGCAAGGCTCCCCAACATTCCGAAGTTGCCGTCAAGCGCCTCTTGGCGGAAGCTGGCCAGCAGTTGTCCGGAGCCCAGACTAAGCTTCAGGCCTTTGACAAACTGTCGCTGACGCCCAACTTGGACGAGGATACCCTTGCCCAGAAAGGTGATGCCATAAAGCCCCGGCTTGAACAGCGGAGTTCCCTCGTGCGTGAGGTGAATACTAATCTGGACAAGGCCGAAGCGGCCTTGACTGGTTTAAGTCAACTCGCAGTTCTGCCGCAAAAGCTCGCTAGCCAGCGCAACAACCTCCTGACCGAAATCAAGGAAGATGCAGCCCGCCGGCAGGCAGAAAAGCTTTACGCCGATGCCCTGGCAGCTCTGAATCGCGGCGACGTGGAGGGAGCTCTCAAAATCTCAGCCGCTCTCCAGCAGCTGCAAGAGCAGGTGATGCGGGAGTACGAAGTGCGGATTGTATCCAGGCCAGATACTCCCAGTGGAGTTTGGCGACAACCCAAGAACCGGCCCGGGGTGCGTAACTACTACCTCATCGTTGAAGCCGTCACCCCGAAAGGCGAACGACTAACTTTTCCCATTGCCAGCGAGGAAGACGGCACAACAAAAAACGTGCAGCAATGGGGCCTCAGGGTCAACTCCACCATCTTTGACAAAATCCGGCGCGACAAAAGGGATGACGGTATCATCCAAAACAACCGCTTAGGTGTTAAAGAACGCGGCTATCTGAACCCCCAATACCTGATGCCGACCACGGGCGCTGCCATTACCCAATGGTAAGTGAGTGACACCATGATGACCGGAAAAGATAACCTGCAGTTAATCAACCATCACATTCAGCAGGCTCAAACGGAACAGGAGAACGACGGGCGGCGTCTGGAGGAGCTACAGCGTCAACTCAATGCCTTGCGCCTGGAAATTGGTGAACATTACCGGGAGTTAGCCAGGCTCCGATTGGACAACTTCAAGGCCGACCAAGTTATTTCCCGGCTGGACGAGACTGATCAGGTCATCCTCAAGCTGCTGGAAAAGCTCAAGCATGACCGGCGCAACCTTGAAGAGCAGATTAAGGCCAGTGTCTCTCAGCAACGGCAGCTCGAAGAGCAAAGAGAAGAGCTAGGACGTCAGCGGGACGAAACTGGAGAGGAAATACGGCAAAAGTTGGAACAGACCCATAACCGGATCAAAGAAACCGAAGCCTACCGCCAGCAGCAGGAACGGGCGCAGGAAGCCATAGCAGTGGTGAAGCATGCCGATGAAAAGGCATCCCAGGCAGAAAACGACCGAATTGAAAAGGGTAAACCCTACGAAGCTGACGGTCTGTTCATGTATCTGTGGAACAGGCGTTACCTGACGACGGATTACCGGGGCGGGTGGTTTACTCGCAAATTGGACGGTTGGGTGTCGAAACTCATCGACTTTCGACGCAATCGCGCCAATTACCACATGCTGCAGGAACTGCCCCGTCGGCTCCGGGAGCACGCCACCAAAGTCCAGCAGACGGCGCAGTTGGAGGTTCAGGCACTAAAAAACATGGAGAGGGAAGCCGCGGCAGCGGACGGCATCCCCGCATTTCAGGCCGAGATGCAAGAAGCAGAAAAGCAATTACAGGAACTCGATGCCAAAATCGACGCCGAAGAAGCCCGGAATCAGAAGCTGTTGGAAGAACAAGCCCACTTCAACGCAGGGACCGATCCGTTATCAAAGCAGATCATCGATCTGCAAACAGCCGAACTGGTAAAAGATCAAATGGCCGATCTCTATCAAATGGCCCGGGCCACTCCCCGGCCGGAAGATGACGCCATCGTCGCCCAACTGCACCAACTCAGACAGCGGGAGGACCAAATTGTTGCTGAAATCCAGTCCGTCAACAACCTCCTGCAGCAACAGCAGAGAAACCTGGGGGAGTTGCAAGAAGTGCGGCGCCGATATCGCCAGAGTGGCTATGACTCCTATAATTCGTCCTTCCCCGGGGACTTTACCCTGGGAATGCTGCTGGGGCAGCTGTTGCAGGGCATGACGAATTCGGACACCGTCTGGCAGGAAATCGGCCGTCATCATCGCAGTAGTGGACCTGTCGGCGGCCGGGATGATTTTGACGGCGGCTTTGGAGACATGGGGGGCGACATGGGCGGCTTTGGCGGAGGTGATGGCTTCCGGACTGGCGGTGGCTTTTAGTGCTTGAGAACTTGACCTCGTAAGATGTTCCCGTTCTGCATGAGCCTAGCCGGGAAACAGGTTATGTGCGGTAATCCGAAGGAATTGCCAGCTGGTTGAGAACATCAAGACGGGTAAGCAAAAGTATACAAACCATTCAGGCCCCTGCCAAAAACCCTCGATAGAGCGGGGTGCAAAACTTTTTAACAAATCCATTATTACGGAAAGGAGTCTGAGATGCCCGACTACGCAATCAAAGAAATCGAGGGCATTGGGGAAATTTACGGTCCCAAGCTTCAGGCGGAAGGGGTCAAAACCGTGGCCGACCTGCTGGAGCGGGGCAAAACTCCAAAAGGCCGGAAGGATCTGGCTGAAGCCACGGGCATCAACAATAAACTAATCTTGAAATGGGTCAACATGAGCGACCTTTTCCGGGTCAAAGGCATCGGGCCGGAATACTCTGAGTTGCTGGAAAGTGCCGGCGTCGACACGGTCAAGGAACTAAGACATCGCGTTCCTGAAAACCTACACGCCAAGCTGGAGGAAGCCAACACCTCGGCGGGACGCCCGCTGGTCCGAGCCTTGCCTAGCCTAAAAGCGGTGCAGTCATGGATTGAGGCCGCCAAGCAATTAGAGCCCGTTGTTACCTATTAAAGCATCATCCCCAGGGAGAAGAAGTGATGGCAAGTCTCAGTGAAGTTATTGGAGCGTTAATGCAGTCCAACCCTTCCAAGTCCACCAACCTGCGCCTACAAAAGGCACTAGGCGCCGGGGGGCCGGCATCTAGCAGTAATCTTGCCAGCCTTTTGGGCGGCGGAGTCGATGAGCCCCTGTCCAGCCAGTTCAGTGGCGGGATCGGCAACATGTTGTCGGGAGCCCTGGATGAGGCCAGCCGGCTCGTGGGGGGGCAGCAAAATCTGGCCCTCGGTGGACTGGGAGCCCTGGCAGGGGCTCTGCTCGGCGGTGGGTCAGGCTCTCTGAAGGGCGCCGTCGGTGGCGGGGTGTTGGCCGTGCTCGGTGCCATGGCCTACTCGGCCCTGCAAGGCACCCCGCAGGGAGCCCAGGAAGTGCCGTTAGGGCTTAGAGAGCCAACGAGCACCGCCGAGAAAGAGCAACTGGAGGGTAAAGCCGGACTGGTCCTCAAAGCCATGATCAATGCCGCCAAGGCAGATGGTCAGATCGACCAGGGCGAAGTCCAGCGTATCCTCGGCAAGCTTGAAGAGGCCGGCATAGATCAGGAAGCTCGGTCCTTGGTGCTCTCGGAAATAAACAAACCCATGAACACGGAGGCCATTGTGGCTGCCACCAGGGGAAATCCCCAGCTTGCGGTGGAGCTGTATGCTGCCTCTTTGCTGGCCATTGAAGTGGACACGCCGGCCGAGCGCACCTACCTGCAAAATCTTGCCAACGATTTCGGCTTGCATCCACAAGCGGTCAACAACATCGAAAACACCTTGGGATTGCAGTAGAAGGGATCCCTAATGGTCTCTGAGAACACTAAGGAGTCATCCACAGGTGGTGAGGGGGCCGGCCCTTCACCGCTTACCTGCGACCACCTCAA
Source organism: uncultured delta proteobacterium (assembly GCA_963709285.1). Lineage (GTDB taxonomy): Bacteria > Desulfobacterota > Desulfobaccia > Desulfobaccales > 0-14-0-80-60-11 > JBGSLA01. The sequence continues at coordinate 393,780 of CAVPVR010000003.1, forward strand.
AAGCAAGGGAGGAGATCCACATGGGACTGTTTGATTTTGTAACAGACATTGGGAAGAAGATTTTTAGCAGTGAAGATGAGGCCTCCGAGAAGATTAAGTCTCACATCGAAGCGGAAAACCCCGGCGTGCAAGATTTGGAGGTCACTGTCCAGGACGGCGTGGCGACCCTGGCCGGCGTGGCGGAAAGTGCCGAGGCCATGGAAAAAGCCGTGCTGATGGCCGGCAATATCCAGGGGATAAGCGAGGTGCGCGCCGACAACTTGACTTCCCCGGCGGGCACAGAAAAGGTGGAATATTACGTGATCAAGTCCGGAGACACCCTTTCCGGTATCGCTGCCAAGTATTACGGCAAAGGGTCGCTTTATCCGCGCATCTTCGAGGCCAACCGGGAAGTTATCAAGAATCCGGACCTGATTTACCCTGGCTAAAAGATCCGCATCCCTATGGATTGATGGACACCGAAGCATTATATGCCCATGGCGTTGGGAAGGCGATCACCCCCAGCCGGCCATCGGCAAGGTTGGGGCATTAAGCGGTGGATGGATAAGGTTTTCCGATCCTCCACCGCTTAAAACCACAACTTCACTAGTTCACAGATAAAAAAAACGGTGTCATGGCAGGCTTTACCCCCGAGATGTCCCAGGAGCATCTGAAAGATTCGGTAAATCTGCTAAATGGTATGCCAGTGGTAAAGAAATGGTAAATATTTTCCCCAAAGAACAAGGGGGGCGACAACCTTTCGATTGCCAACCCCCTCTGATTCTAATCATTATTTGGTGGAGCTGATCGGAGTTGAACCGACGACCTCTTGAATGCCATTCAAGCGCTCTTCCAACTGAGCTACAGCCCCAGTGCTAACTTATTTTTTTAACTGACAGCGCCCGTCCTGTCAAGCCCTTCTCCCCTAAATTTCCCGAAAACTCAGGAGTTACAAACATTAGCCTCTGGAGGCCAGCGGCCCGGAGCTATTGGGCCAAAAAAGGTTTATTAGGAGAGAGAAAGGGTGTAAAAGGATACCATGCAAGCCGGCAAAGGAGGTATTGATACCGGGCCCATCAGGGTGTTGCAGCTCATCGCCAGTATGCCGGTGGGAGGGGCCGAGGACCTGATGGCGGCCATGGTCAGCGGACTTGACCCCAACCGATTCCAGGTACGGGCGGCCACCATCGGCCCTCCGGGGGCCGTGGGCGAGGAACTCACCCGAGCCGGTTACCCGGTGCTTAGTCTGGGCCTGGACCTTAAACGGACCCCCTTTTTCCGGATCGTGGCCGCGGTACGTGACCTGCTCAGAGAAGTCAATCCGGATATCCTTCACACCCACATCTACCACCCTAACCTTTATGGTCGCCTGGCCTCCCTGGGAATGGGACTCAAAGGAGTGGTGGCTTCGGTGCACAACTCCTATACCAGGGTGAAGTTCCACCGCTGCCTGTGGAATTTTTTGTTGAGCGGCGTCACCGACAAAGTGCTGGTGAGCAGCCCTCGGGTGTGGCAGGATGTGCACACCTGGGACCGGGTGCCGGCCAGGAAACTGGAGGTCTTTCCCTACGGCATCAGGCTGCATGATCTGGATATTTCCCTGGACCCAGCTACAATTAGGGCCGAACTAGGAGTGGCGGGCTTCGTCCTGGGGGTGGTGGGCCGGTTGGAGGAGCAAAAGGGTCATCGCTTCCTGTTGGCGGCCCTGCCGGAACTAACCCGGGAGATCCCGGAGCTTAATGTGCTCCTGGTGGGGGAAGGGCGGCAAGGAGAAAGTCTGCGGCGCCAGGCTGAGGAACTGGGGGTGGGTCCCCTAGTGCGTTTTTTGGGCACCCGGCGGGACCTGCCCCGCCTGCTGCAGGCCATGGACCTGTTTATCCAACCCTCCCTCTGGGAGGGATTACCCTTGACCCTGCTTATGGCCATGGGGGCCCGGCTCCCGGTGGTGGGCACCCAGGTGAGCGGCATCACGGAAGTAATTGAGGACGGGGTGAATGGCAGGCTGGTAGCCCCTGGTGACAGTCAAGCTCTGGCCGCCGCCGTCGCTGAAATGTACCGCCAGCCCGAGCTCCGGGGCCGGATGGGTGAGACGGCCCGAGATACCGTGGCGGAAACGTACTCCCATGAGGCCATGTTGCGCCGCCTGGCAGGGATCTACCTCAAGATCATGGCAGAAAAGACAGGCTCATGACCGGGCCACCGCGCCGTTACACCATCTTGCACACTGAGTCCTCCCTGGGCTGGGGGGGACAGGAACACCGGACTTTCGCGGAGGCCCGGATCATGAGGAGTCGGGGGCACCTCCTTCTGCTGGCCTGCGACCCCCGGGGGGAACTTTACCGACGGGCGGACCGGGAAGGGTTCCCAGTTTTTCCCCTTAATTTTGGCGGGTGGCGGAATTTCGGGGCCTGGCTCGACTTGAGGCGTCTCCTCCGGCAAGAGCGGGTGGACATCCTGAACACCCATAGCTCCCTGGACTCCTGGGTGGGGTTCCTGGCCTGGCTGACTCTGGGCAAGCAGGTTAAGTTGGTGCGCACCCGGCACCTATCCACCAAGGTTGGTCCCAACTGGCCCACCCGCCGGCTCTACCAGGCCCCGGCGGCAGTGATTACCACCAGCCGGGATATCTCGGAACTCCTCCATCAGGGTTTAGGGGTACCCCGAGAGCGCCTCCATGCCATTCCCACCGGGGTGTCCCTGGCAGACTTTGCGCCACGGACCCCCGACCCGGAACTGGCCGCTCGCCTCCAACTGTCCACCGGGGCCTTTGTCTTTGGCACCGTTTCCGTGTTACGCTCCTGGAAAGGGCACCTCTATCTCCTGGAGGCCATAAAACATCTCCAAGAAGAGGGCTTGGAGGTATTCCTTCTCATCGTCGGAGATGGCCCCTACCGCCCGGTGATTGAGGAGAAAATCCAAGGGTTAGGGCTAACCGAGCAGGTGCGCCTGGTGGGCCATCAGGATTGGGTGCCGGAGTGGCTGGCCCTGATGGACGCCTTTGTCCTGGCCTCTTACGCCCATGAGGGGGTGCCCCAGGTCCTGCTCCAGGCCCTGGCCATGGGCAGACCGGTGGTGGCCACCCGGACGGGGGGCATTCCCGAAGTAATCGTCCCGGAGGAAACCGGCCTTTTGGCGCCGCCCCGGGACTCTCAGGCGTTGGCTCAGGCCATGTCCCGACTGCTTCAGGACACGCCCTTACGGGAAAAACTCAGCCGACAGGGGCCGCAGATGGTGGCGTCCCGGTATTCTCTGGAACAGATGGCCGACGCCATTGAGGCAGTATACGCCAGGATCATGGGAACAAGCCCGACTCCGGCCGCCCCTGCCTTGGCCCACAGTTCAAAAGGAGCATCATGAACGACTTGTCCTACTTCCAGGATGCCCGGGTCCTCATCACCGGCGGCGCCGGCATGATCGGCAGCACCATTGCCCGTCTCCTCGTCGAGCAGGGGGCCGAAGTCACCGTGGTGGACGCCATGCTTCCTGCCTACGGCGGCAACCGGTTCAACCTGAAGGACATCCTGGACAAAATCGTCTTTGTCAGGGGCGATATCCGGAATCTGGACCGGGTGAAGGAGTGGGTGGATGGGGCCGACTATGTCTTCAGCTTGGCGGCCCAAGTGAGCTACGTGGACAGCAACCACGACCCCCTGCTTGACCTGGACATCAACTGCCGGGGCCACCTCAACCTGCTTTTGGCCCTGAGCCAGATCAACCGACGGGCCAAAGTCGTTTTCACCAGCTCCCGCTTCGTGTATGGCAGCATTGACTACAACCCCGTGGATGAAAGCCACCCCTTCAACTGCTTGAGTGTTTATGGCATTCACAAGCTCGCCGGAGAAAAATACTACCGCTTTTACCACGACGCCCATGGCCTGGACACCGTGAGCGTGCGCATCACCAACCCCTATGGGCCCCGTCAGCAGATGAAGCACAGCAAATACGGCATTGTCAACTGGTTCATCCGACTGGCTATGGAAGGCAAACCCCTGACAGTTTTCGGGGAGGGTTTGCAAAAGCGGGATTACATTTACGTAGAGGACGTGGCCGAAGGGATCATGAGCGCCGCCCTGACTCCAGAGACTGCCGGTCAGGTCTATAACCTGGGCACGGGAGTAGGCACCCCCTTTATCGACATGGTGCGCTTAGTGGCCCAGGCCCAACCAGGCACCGAGATCCAACACCTGCCCTGGCCCCAGGAGCGCTACTTTGTGGAGACCGGGGATTTCGTGGCCGACATTAGCAGACTCCGAGAGGCCACAGGGTGGGCCCCCCCGACCAGCCTGCGGGAGGGCATCGAAAAAACCGTGGCCTATTATCGCCAGCATCGGGAACAGTACTGGTAGAGATAACCGTCTGCTTGGGTTGCATATTTTTTTTAAAAAAAATTTCCTTGCGAAAATGTTTGACTTTTTCGTGAATGCCCTGGCCGCCCTGTGGTATCGACTGGACCGGCGTCACCGGGAGATTGTGCGGCGCAACCTGGCCTTCGCCTATGGGGAAGAATTCCCTGAGAAAGAGCGGGAGCGCCTGGCCCGCGCGGTCTTTGTCCACTTTGTACGGTTCGCCTGGGAGATGGTGGTTCTGCTTTTGGCCCCCCTGTCCTATGTGAAAAAACAGGTAGTGGTCCTGGGGGCGGAGAATCACGCCGAGGCCCTGAAAAAGGGCCGGGGCCTGGTGGCCCTGGTGGCTCACGCCGGCAACTGGGAATACACCGGCATAGGCTATGCCCTGCACTGCCGACGGCTGGCAGTGGTGGCCCGGGAATTGAGCCACCCTCTGGGGCGGCGTCTGGCCCGGTACCTGAGAGAGCGCAGCGGCAGCTGGATGGTTGACAAGCAGCGAGGTCTGAAAAAAATTCTCTCTCACCTGAACAAAAACCGGGTGGTGGGCATCGTCATCGACCAGAACACCGCGGAGCAGGAGGGGATGCTGGTGGACTTTTTTGGCAAGCCGGCCCGCACCACCCCGGTGGTGGCGCTGTTGGCCCGGCGGGGAGTGCCGGTGTGTCCGAGCCTGTCCCGGCGCCTGCCGGATGGCCGCCATCTCGTGGTACTCTTTCCCGAGCTGCCCTTCGAGAAAACCGGGGATGTGGAAGCCGACATCCGCCGGCACCTGACTTTGCAAAGTCAGATCATCGAGGCCTGGGTGCGGCAGGAGCCGTCCCAGTGGCTTTGGCTCCACCGACGCTGGAAGAACCAGTTTCCCGAGCTTTATAAGGATCTCTGAAAAAGTCAGGTTGAGGGAGGGGGCCAGGGATCACGGACCCCTGCCCCTCCCCACACCCTCTCCCCCAACCCCTGACATTAAGCGGGAGCGCAGGCTTCCAGCCTGTGCATGAACAGGCAGGATGCCTGTTCTCCCGGTTAAAGGGTGGTGGGAGGAGGGCTTGGGGGGCTAATGGGCCAAAGGTCCAATCGACCTCAGGTCCTTGGCCCTTCCCCCAAAACCCATTTTTCAGAGCTCTCTTACAGGGGGATTTGATATGGAAACACCGTCGACCGAATTTTTACAGAAACTTAAGGAACAGGCACAAGGTCAGAAGATTGCCCAGCACCTGGGTATCGTGCTGGAGGAGGTGACCCCTGGCTCGGCTCGGGCCAGCATGGTGTGCCGGGAGGAGATGAGCAACATCCTGGGCATGATCCACGGCACCGCGCTGTTCGCCCTGATGGACGAGGTTTTTCAAGCCGCAGTCAACTCCCATGGCACCGCGGCGGTGGCCTTGAACCTGAGCTTGACCTTTCACCAGGCCCCCAAGTTTGGCGAACGCCTTACGGCTACGGGTCGGGAAGTGCACACCAGTCGGCGCCTGGCCACCTGCCTCATCGAGGTGACCACCGAGGACGACCGTCTCATCGCCTCTTGCCAGGCCCTGGCGTATCGGAAAGGTACGGAGATTGAATTTTAAGGAAGGGGGCCAGGGGCCGTCGGTCCCGGACCCTCCCCGGTAAGATTATCTCCTCCCCATTCGATGCAGCTCGTCCACCTTGGTTTGGAGGCGCCGCACCAGATCTTGGTAAGAAGACTCACTGATTACTCTGGTGAACTGGGAGCGGTAGTTGTTCACCAGACTCACCCCTTCGATGACCACATCATAGATCACCCACCTGGATTTATTAAGAAGGCGATAATTTATCGGGATGCGGTCGTTCCGGCGCAAGAGCACGGTGTCCACTTCGGCACGGTCGCCGTCCAGTCTTTCCCCCCGGTAAGCCACCTTCTCTCCAGAATATTTCATGAGTTTATCGGCATAGGAAGCCTCCAGGAGTTCAGAGAAGAGGCCCACGAATTCCCGGCGCTGGGCTGCACTCAGTTTGTTCCAGTTGGGAAGACTGCGTTCGGCCATCTCTTCATAGTCAAAGCGGCGGTCCACCGTCTGCTTGACCAGTTGAGAGCGGCGCTGTTTCTGGGCCGGGGACTTCAGAGCCGGGTCGCTGAGGATCCGAATGACTTCGTCCACCGTGCCTTGCACGGCCTCGGTGGGGGGACCGGCCAAAACCGGGCCAGCCATCCCTGTTAGGGTGAGTATGAGGGTGAGGGTCAGGACCTTAAGGATCATGCCAGGCATAGATTGCTCCTTCTTAGAGAAAACGGCCTCAAAGGAATAGTATTCACGGGGAATCCTTTCTTAAAGGGAAACATCTGGCCGAGTTCCTTTCCCCAGATTTAACATGCTCTCCGCTTGGAAACTACACCTTACCGTGGATGTACTTGGAAATGAGCTCTTCCCATTCCATCGCCGATTCCGTATCCACAATCTTGCCTCCCGGAGGAATGGTCTTCTCGCCATAACCCGGTGAAATTTTGATGTATTTGTCGCCAATGATGCCTTTGGTGCGGATGGAGGCGATGGCATCCTCCTTCAAAATTATATCAGAGTTGAGACTCAACATAAGTCTGGCCCGGTGGTCCGGAGTCACCTGAATGTTTTCCACCCGGCCCACCTCGACACCGGCCACTTCCACGGCGGCGCCAGTCTTCAATCCCGAGATGTTGTCGAAACTGGCCGACACTTGGTAACCCTTGCCAAAAACCTCCATTTTTCCCAGGTGGATGGCAAGGTACGTGAGGCAGGCCAGGCCGATGAGTACAAAGACTCCAACGCTCAGTTCCAATTTTCCTCTACTCATGGGTTGCTTAAGCCTCCAAAAAATCGGGGTCCCCGCGGAGAAAGGCCTGCACCACCGGGTCGGGGTGAGCTTGGATTTCCCCTGGAGTGCCGTGGGCGATGATCCGCCCTCGGTGCATCATAGCCACAAAATCGGCCACCTGGAAGACCTCCGGAATGTCGTGGCTCACCATGAAAGCGGTGTAGCCACTGTCACTGTGGGTCTTTTCGATCAGGTGGAACACGGTGTTGCACATAGGAGGGTCCAGGCCGGTGACCGGCTCGTCGAACAGGATAATCTCCGGTTCCTGGATCATGGCCCGGGCCAGGGCCACCCGTTTTTTCATACCCCCGCTCAGCTCCGCCGGATATTTGTTTTCCACTTCTGAGGTGAGGTTCATCTGCTCCAGGCGCAGCCGCACGCGACTGGCAATCTCGGTTTCGGACAGCCGGGTCTTTTCCCGCAGGGGAAAGGCGATGTTTTCAAAGACATTCAGGGAGTCAAACAAGGCCCCTCCCTGAAAAAGCACGGCCAGCCTGAGCTTGAACTCCCGTAAGGGGCGACCCCGCATTTGGTGAATGTCCTGGCGGTCCACCAGCACCTGGCCGGAGTCGGGCTTAAGGAGCCCGATGATATGTTTCAACAGTACACTCTTCCCCACCCCGCTCTTGCCTATGACCACGGAGATTTGACCCTGGGGGATCGTCAGGTTGATGTGGTCCAGCACCAGTTGCCCGTTGAAGGACTTGCACAAGTCGATGATCTCGATCATGGCTACATAAAGAAGGAAGTAAGGATGTAATCCCAGGCCAGAACCAGAACTGCGGAGAGCACCACGGTCTGGTTGGTGGCCCGGCTCACCCCTTCGGCTCCGTGTTCTGTATGGTAGCCTTTATAACAGGCCACCAGGATGATGGTAAGACCGAAAATCACTGATTTGACGATGCCGCCATTGATATCCAGGGGCACCACGCTCTGGACCATGCTGGAGAAATAGGTGCCGGAACTGACTCCTAAGAGAATCACCCCAACCAGGTAGCCCCCCAGAATGCCCATGACGTCGAACATGGCGGTTAAGAGCGGCACGGCGATGAGGCCGGCCAGCAGCTTGGGCATCACCACATACTGCATGGGATTGACGGCCATGGTGTCCAGGGCGTCCAGTTGCTCGGTGATGCGCATGATGCCGATTTCCGCAGTAACCGCCGAACCGGCCCGGGCTGACACCATTATCCCGGTGAGCACTGGTCCCATCTCCCGGATGAGGCTTAAGGCCACCGCCGACCCCAGGGCGCCTTCGGAGCCGTATTGCCGCAACGTGTAATACCCTTGGAGGGCCAGGACCATGCCGGTAAAAGCTGCAGTCAGAAGAATAATCGGAATGGACCGCACCCCGATAAAGTGAAGCTCCTGGAGCAGCCGGCGGAACCGGAACGGCGGCACAAAGGTGAGCCCCAACCCCTCCAGCAGGAAGAGGGTCATGCCCCCGGTTTCCTGGACCAGGGACAGGGAGACGCGACCGAACTGGCTAAGAATTTTTGTCATAGCATTGGGCAATTACTGCGGACAGGCCAGCTTGACACCCGCCTGGTCCCTCAGAGCCGGGAAAAATGCGGCAAATATTAAGATCAATATACCCTGTGCCACCCCGGCCATCTGCCGCCTAAAGAAGGGTTTTTTTTAACGCGTATTTACCGGAACAATTTTAAGATTATAATCCTGAAAAAACAAGGTGTGGCCGGTGACGGTCTCCCAGATTGTGGCGACAAAATCGTTGACGGGTCGGACAACTCTGCATTAACATAATTGCTGGAGTTACGGGTAACGGACTTCCGGAGTTGGCCTGGTCATACCAGGAAGTGAGAAAAAAGGGAGGATGCATGCCCATCAGGGTCGCCATTAACGGCTTCGGCCGCATCGGCCGCTGCCTGGCCAGGATCATCGCCACGGAAGTCAAGGATATCGAGCTTTTGGTCATTAACAGCCGAGCCGGTGCAGAAGTCCACGCGCACCTGCTCCGGCATGATTCGGTGCACGGCCCCTTTCCCGGCACGGTGGAAGCCCGTCCCGACCGCCTCATCATCAACGGCAAGGACGTGCTCCTGACCCAGATCGACGATACCCCGGAAAACCTGCCCTGGAAGGAGCTGGGCGTGGAAGTGGTCCTCGAGTCCACCGGCGCCTTTCGGGACCGGGCCAGCATCGCCGGGCACCTCACCGCCGGAGCTAAGCGGGTGATCCTTTCCGCACCCGGAAAAAAGATTGACGGCACCTTTGTCTACGGCGTCAACCATCAGACTTTTGACCCCTCCCGGCACTTCATCGTCAGCAATGCCTCCTGCACCACCAACTGTTTGGCGCCCGTGGTAAAGGTGCTGCACGAGAATTTCGGGGTGCAGCACGGGCTCATGACCACGGTGCACTCCTACACCATGGACCAGCGTTTGTTGGACGGCTCCCACAGCGACTTCCGGCGGGCCCGAGCCGCGGCTCTCTCCATGATCCCCACCTCCACCGGCGCCGCCCGGGCAGTGACCGAGGTCATCCCGGAGCTCAAGGGGCGTCTGGACGGCCTGGCCGTGCGGGTGCCCACCCCCAATGTTTCCATAGTGGACTTTGTGTGCACGGTTTCAAAAACCACCTCCAAGGAAGAAGTGAACCAGGCCTTCCTGGCCGCCCAGGATGGGGCCCTTCAGGGTGTCCTGAAGGTGTCTACCGAGCCCCTGGTGTCCATAGACTTCAACGGGTCGCCGTACTCCTCCACCGTGGACGCCGAATTAACCAATGTTATGGCAGGCAATTTGGTCAAAGTCATGGCCTGGTACGACAACGAGATGGGATTCTCGCACCGCATGTTGGATTTAGCGGTTTTCATGGGAAGCAATTAATGGCCAGAAAAAAAGAGATCAAAGTCAAGTACATCGACGAAGTCGACATCAGGAGAAAAACCCTATTCATCCGGGTTGACTTCAACGTGCCCCTGGACCGCAACCGTCACATCACCGACGACACTCGCATCCGGGCGGTGTTGCCCACCCTCAACTTCGCCTTGGAGGAGGAGGCCAAGGTCATCGTGGCTTCCCACCTGGGCCGCCCTAACGGCAAGCCTTCCGAAGAGTTCAACATGGTGCCGGTGGCCCGCCGCCTGGCCTACCGCCTCCATCGCAAGGTGAAGCTGGCCCCGGATGTGGTGGGTCCCGAAGTGGACCGCCTCAAAGCCGAGATGGAGCCCGGAGATGTGCTCCTCCTGGAGAACCTGCGCTTTCATCCAGGAGAAGTTCAAAACGATCCGGAATTTGCCAAAGAGCTGGTCAAAGGGGTGGACATCTATGTTAACGACGCCTTTGCAGTAGGCCACCGGGCTCACGCCTCGGTGGACGCGGTGACCCACTTCGCCCCCATCTGTGTGGCCGGTTTTCTCATGCGGGATGAGGTGCTCTATTTCCACCGCAGCCTGGAGGACCCGGCCCGGCCCTTGGCAGCCCTGATCGGGGGGGCCAAGATTTCCAGCAAGCTGGGAGCCCTGGTCAACTTATTGAAGAATGTCGACAAGATGATCATCGGGGGCGCCATGGCCAACACCTTCCTGAAGGCTAAGGGCTACGAGGTAGGCAAGTCCCTGGTGGACGACAAACTTATCAAGACCGCCGAGAAACTGATGGCCGAAGCCAAGAAGAGGGGGGTAAAGTTTTACCTCCCGGTCGATGTGGTGGTGGCCGACCGCCTGGACCGCCGGGCCCAGACCAAGATCACCCCGGTGCAGGAGGTCCCCCCGGAGTGGATCATCGCTGACATTGGGCCAGCCACCGTGACCCTTTTCAGCGAGGCCCTGCAAAACGCCCAGACCATCATCTGGAATGGCCCCATGGGCGCCTTCGAACTGGATCCCTTCACCCGGGGCACCATGGCCATGGTCCACAAGGTGGCGGATCTTTACGCCCTCACCATTGTGGGAGGCGGCGACACCGACGTGGCCCTCCACAAGGCCGGGGAATTCCAGAAATTCTCTTACGTCTCCACCGGCGGCGGCGCCTTCATTGAACTCCTGGAAGGCAAGAAACTTCCTGGCGTTAAAGCCCTGGAAGATTGGGCCAAGAGGCACCCCAATGTCTGAACTTACCAAATTGATCGCCGGCAATTGGAAGATGCACAAGACCTTGGCGGAGGCCCGGGACCTGGCCCGGGAAATCCTCCAGGGGGTGGGCCCAGAAACCCGGGCCGAAGTGGTTTTGGCCCCGCCCTACACGGCTCTGTCGGCGGTGGCTGGGGAACTCGCCGGTTCTGCGGTCAAGCTTGCCGCCCAGGACACCTTTTGGGAGGAAAAGGGGGCCTTTACCGGGGCCGTCGCTCCCGGCATGCTGGTGGACGTAGGCTGCCGCCTATGTCATTGTGGGCCACTCCGAACGGCGCCAGCACTTCGGGGACACCGACGAGGCGGTCAACCGCAAGGTGAAAGCCGCATTGGCTGCGGGCCTCAGGCCCATTCTGTGCGTCGGGGAGACCCTGGCCGAACGGGAGGCCGGGCGGACTTTCACGGTGGTGGAAACCCAGGTGCGCCATGGCCTGGCTGGATTTCCCCCCTCGGAGCGGGAGCGCCTGGTCATCGCCTATGAGCCGGTGTGGGCCATCGGCACCGGCAAGACCGCCACCCCCCAGCAGGCCCAGGAGGTGCACCGTCTTATCCGGGACTTGCTTCCCGAGGTGGTGGGAACCGCGGCCATCCGCATCCTTTACGGCGGCAGCGTCACCCCCGACAATGCCGCCACCCTCATGGCCGAACCCGACCTTGACGGGGCCCTGGTCGGCGGCGCCTCCCTCAAGGCCGCCTCGTTTCTGGGCATTATCGCTGCGGCCTCATAAGAAAATTCTGTTCCCCGGAGCACCTCAAATCCCCTCTCCCCCTGGGAAGAAAGGCTTGGGGTAATACTAATACCAGGTTGCAGTCAAATGGTGGCACAGGCTTTCCAGCCTGTGCCACTAAAAATCTCACCTATTCAAAGAGTCTCTTTAACCATGAAAAGGTTTTCTCTCCGGAGATTCTCCGTATAAGGGGGCTGGCATACGGGGTTTTCCCCCCACACGGCTCGAACTCGCAGAAGATTGGTCTTTGCCAGATTAATGACCTGGTTGCTGCTACCTGGTTCTCTCCGGAAATTCCCCCCTGGGGACCAATCCTGAGTCAGGAAAAAGGGTTGCGTCGGCAAGAACCCTTGTTTATATTTGTAAAATGCTGACTACGGTAGTTATCGTTATCCATGTAGTGGTTTGTCTTGCCCTGATTTCCATCGTGCTCCTGCAGCACGGCAAAGGGGCAGGTATCGGCGCGGCCTTCGGGGGCTCCAGCCAGACGGTCTTCGGCAGCACCGGCGCCGCCCCGTTTTTAGCCAAACTCACGGCCGCGGTGGCCATTATCTTCATGCTCACCTCTTTGGGCCTCACCTTTTTAGGCCGTCAGAAAGAGGTCTCGGTCCTGGAGAGGGCGAAGGCCAAGCCGGCCGCGCAGGAGCAGGCCCCCGCCCCGGCCCCGTCGCCCAAACCGGCCGAGAAGCCGGCGCCGGCGCCATCGCCGGCCAAGCCCGCAAAATGAGTCAAATTATGCCGAAGTGGTGGAACCTGGTAGACACGCCATCTTGAGGGGGTGGTGGGGAGACCCGTGCGGGTTCAAATCCCGCCTTCGGCACCAAAACAGACGACAAAGGCGCCACCGCAGGGGTGGCGCCTTTTTTGTTGAGGAGGGGTGGCAGATAGCAAGGGTCAAGAGACCAGCTTCCCCCTGGTATTTTTTTCAGGGGGTTAAAGTACCCCCAGGGGGCGTAGGTTAAGGATGTGAATGTTTAACCATCTGCACCCGTTATTTGAATCCGCTGCCCTGGCCGCCGCCGAGGAATCCCGCCGCGGTCTCACCCGTCACCGCTCCCGGCACAGTATAGGCAAAAGCCTCTGGTTGGGCAGTGACTCCTATGAGTCTTTTGCAGTCATTCATAACAGTGGGGTCAGCGCCATACTTTATCAGGGTCTCGGCAATGCTATCTGCCTCTCGGGGTAGCTTGGCCTCATCCAGTTGATCCTGGGTAGGAGGATAATTGGGCCACGGCCCGTCGCTGCCCACGGTCTTTAGATTGATGATGGCGGGCAGATCACTCCACTTCCCAATAATGGGGGCATAAGCTAAGTTAGCCATGAGAATGGCATACTGCCCTTCTGAAACCTCGACCTCCTTGAGAGCGCGGCGGGCCTCCAGAGCACACTTGAGAATAAGGCAGGGTGTGCAGATCTTCTCATATTCTGGGTCGGCTGAACAGACCTGCTGAAAGTTGATAATTATTTGTTCCAGATCAACCCCGAGGAGGACGAGGGCTTTGATCACCTCGCAGGGGTCGAGGCCTTTTTCCATGGCTTCCTCCACGATTTGGCGGAGGGGCAGGTTTTTCTTCAAGCCTTCGGCGACGAATTGCACCGCCGGCGCATCGGGCTGAGTGTCTGGAGAAAACAGGCGAATTTTGAGTTTGCTTTTTTCAGGCTTGGCTCCTGGCTGGTCAGGGACTACATAGAATATCGAGGCTTCGTTAGGCTTGGTGGCAACCACCACCCTGGTTCCCCGGATGCCGGCGATGGCAGTGGTGGTGCGAATTTGAATGTTCTTTTGCTGAAGTTTGTCCGTGGTAGGGATGATAGACTCAACGACGCCTTCCATTATCTTGATGGTGCCTTTGCTCCGGGCATTACCGGCGTCGTACATGTAATCTTCGATGGTCACTTTGCTCTTGGGGGAGATGGTCATGGAAGAGTCGTCCACGAACTGCACTACGGCCATGGATTTTTCCTTGGTGTTCACCTGGTCCTGGTTTTCCACTCCTCCGGGTACCTTGGCTGGCACCGCACGTTCCTTCCCCTTTTTCATCTGGTCCACCTGGTTCACCACCCGGGTGAATTGTCCCACGTCCTCAGCCAGGACCGTGGCCGCCCCCCAAGAAAGGCCTAAGGCTAACAAGACCACAAGCACAAAAGACCATTGGTTGCGCATAGTATTTCTCCTCGCTCTCCCCGACAGCGGCGCTGTCATCCAAGATCCCCAAATGTCGGACCGGTCGGTACGGGGCTTATCCCGGCGCAGTGGTTAACAAAACAGCAACAGCCCCACCAGCCTACCGGACACCTGGGGCACAAATCCCCACCACGTCATGGCGAACCGTAGCACAAACAGGACAAATGAGCCAGAGCCCACCAACCCCGAGGCCGGGAAATGGCAAAAGGTTGAAAAATTTTACTAAGTTATTATAGCAAAGAACGTTGTCTTCTGTTGAAAAAATATCAAATTTTAAAGATTACTTTTTCCCATAGATTTATATGCAAAAAATATGCCTCCCATATCTAAATAAACCCGTTGATTTGCAATTATTTTTCTATGACCCTGTAGATTTTTTTAAAAAACTAAACCTAATGGAGACCTTTCTGTTTCAACTTTTAAACAAACCGTCCTGCTCGGTGGATAGGGCCCTTCAGGGCCATCACGGCTCATGGGGGGAAATTTTTGCCAAGGGGTGCCCCTTTATGCTATGAGTGCAAGTATGGACTCCATGGGCCCTGACCCCGGCACACCGCCTTCCATCCGCGCCAGGTCCATTTCCCCCCGTATTGTCTGGCTGATTGTGGGTTCCCTGACCCTGGTGGTCATGTGCCTGACCCTCCTGAGGCCGCCTTTTTCTGAGCTCATCGAGTTCAAACTCTACGATCTCAAGTTTCACTTCCGCGGTCCCCGGCCAGCGGGACCAGAACTGGCCATTGTGGCCATTGACGACGCTAGTTTAACGAGCCTGGGCCGCTGGCCGTGGTCCCGGGAAGTGTTTGCGCAATTTATGCAACGACTGAAAGAGGCCCAGCCCAAGGTCATCGGCCTGGACATCATCTTTGCCGAAAAAACCGATACCGCAGTGGCGGCTTCCGTAGACCGGCTTCGCCAGAAGTTGCGCCAACGGGGACTGGGGTCCAAGGAGGTGCTTCATCTGCTCCAGGAGGAGAAAAAAGCCGCAGACCTGGACCATCGGCTGGCGGAGGAAATCAACCGGGGATCCCCCACCATCTTGGGGTTTTATTTCAAGGAAGTGGGGGCTCAGGTGATAAGTTCGGAACCACCGCAGGATCTGGAGCCTACCGTGATCCAGGTGAGCACCTACAATATAGTCCGCCGTCTGGGTAAGAAAGCCAAGGAATTGCCCATCATCGGGGCCAAGGGGGTGGAGGTCAACCTCCCCGAGATCAGCGCCGCGGCAGCGGGAGGCGGTTATTTTAATATGGTCCCGGACCCAGACGGCACCGTACGCTGGTATCCTCTGGCCATCGCCTATGGACCTTATGTGTTTGCGCCCCTATCCCTGGTGACCCTGCAGCATAAGCTGGACAACAAACCCCTGTTGATCGCCCTTTCCCATTTTGGCGTCAAAGAGGTGCGTCTGGGCCGTCAAATCATCCCGGTGGACCGCTATGGCCGTTTTCACATCAACTACCTGGGGCCTCCTGGCTCCTTTCCCACCTACTCGGCCAAGACGGTGCTGGAGGGGAAACTCCCAGCCGGGGCTTTAACCGACAAAATCGTCCTGGTGGGGGCCACCGCAGTCGGCGTCTACGACCTGCGCGTCACTCCATTTTCCGGAGTTTTTCCGGGCATTGAAATCCAGGCCACCATCATTGACAACATCCTCCACCGGAATTTTCTCCGGTCCACCCCGTACTCCCCCCTTCCGGAGCTGCTCCTGATCATTGTCTTCGGGGTGATTTTGGGTCTTATTCTTTTCCGGGCCTCGGCCATCTGGATTTTCGCGTTCGCCCTCATCCTGCTGCAAGGATATATCATCTCGAATTATCTAATTTTTCGCTACCTCGGAGTCAACCTGGACCTGTTTTATCCCGTGTTGCAGATCATTTTGGTGTCCACCGGCGTTACCGTGCACAACTTTTTAGCAGAAGAAAAGGCCAGGGCCAACCTGAAGAAAGCTTTCCAATCCTGCGTGGCCCCGAGTGTGGTAGAAGAAATCATCAAACACCCGGAAAGGCTGCGCTTGGGAGGGGAGCGCCGGGAACTGACCATATTTTTTTGCGATATTCGTGGATTCACCACTCTATCGGAGAACCTGGACCCTGAGAACCTGGCTAGTTTACTCCACGATTTTTTGAACCCCATGAGCAAAATCGTCGTCCAGCACGGAGGAACCATTGATAAGTTCATGGGTGACGCTATTATGGCCTTGTTTGGGGCGCCCCTCCATTATCCCGACCACGCTAGCCGGGCCTGTGAAACCGCCCTGGAAATGCTCGAAACCCTGAAGCTCCTGAATCAGGAGTGGGTGAGCCAGGGACGGCCTCTCCTCAAAACCGGGGTGGGCATTAACACCGGAGTGGTGGCAGTGGGCAACATGGGATCCGACACCCTTTTTGATTACACGGCCATCGGGGACAACGTCAATCTGGCGTCCCGGCTGGAGGGCCTGAACAAATACTACGGCTCCGAGATCATCATCAGCGCTTTCACCGCAGAGGCCCTGGACCAGCAGTTTATCCTGCGGGAGTTAGACCTGGTGAGGGTCAAGGGCAAAAAGCAGCCAGTGGCCATTTTCGAACTTTTGGGAACAGCCCCGCCTGACCTCGACCTGGCGCATTTTCTCCAACTCTACCACCAGGGTCTTGAGCTTTTCCGGCAACGTGATTGGGAGGAAAGTCATCAGGCCTTTTCCGCGGCGTTACAGCTTCGGCCTCAGGACCCCCACTGCCACCGGTATCTCTCCCTGGTCCAAAAATATCAGGTCGAACCGCCAGGGCCGGAATGGCAGGGGCTCTCCATTATGCGGGAAAAATAAGGGGAGTGATGCGGGTTGGCTCCTGCCCAACCAGGGAAATGCTGCCGGGAAGAAAAAGATTCTAAGCCACAGCCAGGCTCACCCAGCCGTCTGCCAAAGGACGGGCCCAGGCGCTCACTGCCACGTGGGCCTGGACCGTGAGATTGAGGCCCTCCCAGGCTGGGGAAAGGGGGGCGACCTCGAGGTCTAAGGGGGCAATGGTATGGAAGCCCACCCCCAGGGCTTTGACCGCGGCCTCCTTGGCGGCCCACAAGAGGGCCGCAGCCGACGCCGCCCGGCCCTGGCAGTGCCGCCAGGCCCACTCCCATTCTTCCAGGCGAAAGGCCCGGGAGTAGGGGTAAGGGGGCGTCAAGTCCTCCTCCCGGGCCGCGTCTATCCCCACCTGACCCTTACTGGTTAAGGCGGCCCAGAGAAGGCCCCCGGCCTCGCTGAAGGAAAGCCCCGGCCCCGGCTGATCGCCGAGCCTGAGGAGCGGTTGGCCCAGGGGGCCGTTGTCCAGAGTCAGAGGCCCCCATTCCCGGGCCCCGGTCCACTCCGGCGCCAGTCCGGCCAGGGCTTCCAGCAGCCGGGCGGCCACCAATTCCCGGGCCCCATCCCCGGCTTCCACTGCGGCATAAACCACCGGCTCCCCCAGCCCCAGGCGGGGTACCAGATAAATTTCCAGGAGGCTAGGGAACGCTAGCGCCACCATATCTTTATATACTGCAAGATCATAAGCCTTCTGATAACGAGCAGCTATCCTTCATTTTCTTCCACCCTGCAACGGGATATTCCACTCGTCCTTTTTAGCCCGAGCTAATGGCCTTTAAATTCTCATCACCCACGAAAGCTCTCTTTTCTCAATTAAACGCTTTTCCGTGCTACTACAAAATTAGGATAACACTCCTAGTGGCGCGGCCCGTCATGGCTGGACCCGGCTCATTTTGGCGTTTTTCCCGCTTCTTCTTGGTCTGCTTGGGTAAGAATATCTTTTTTGTCCTCGGCTTCGGCGGTTAGCACCTTGCTCCGCCATAAACGCTGTACCAATCCATCCTCTTGCCTGAGCTGGCAGGGATCGTGGCCGCAGATGGGGCACACCGGCTCTTCACAGGGGTCCGCATGGATAAGGATGTCGGCCTGCCCACCGAAGTGTGCGTTGAAAATTCCCTCAAGCTCCTTCACTTCCCGGTGGACCTCAGCGAGGGTGAAGTCCCGGGGCAAGATAAGGTGAAAATCCAGGAGCACCCGGCTGCCGGCACGCCGGGCGCGGAGACGGTGGATGTCGATCCAGGTGTCCTTGCGGTGTTGGGCCAGTACTTGGGCGATCTCTTCTAAAAGTCCTGGCTCGGAAGTGTCCATGAGCCCTAAAAAAGCCTGGCGCACCAGCTTAACCCCGGTGACTAGAATACTTACCGCCACCAGACAGGCCACGGCGCTGTCCAGCCAATACCACCCGGTGAACCACACCAGACCAAGCCCTCCCAGTACCCCCATGGAGGTATAGACGTCAGTTAAGATGTGCTGGCCGTCGGCCACCAATGTTAGGGATTGTGTGCGTCTGCCGGTTCTTATTAATCCCCAGCTCAAAACCAGGTTGACCACCGCGGCAAAAAAGATGAGGAGGAGCCCGGTCCCTAGTCGAGGAAGGGCCTGAGGGTGAAGCAACCGGGGCCAGGCCTTGGCCAAGATGCCAGCCGCAGCCAGGATGATGAGAGCGCCTTCAAAACCTGCGGCAAAGTACTCGATCTTGCCGTGGCCGTAGGGATGGGTTTCGTCCGGGTGGCGGGCGGCCCACAAGATACTCACCAGGGCAAAGGTGCTGGCCGCCACGTTGATAATGGATTCCAGAGCGTCGGAGAGAATGGCGCTGGACCCCGTAAGATAAGCGGCATAAAATTTGAGGGCTAAAAGGGAGAACCCCACTGCGAGGGAGAGCCCCACGGCGACCAAGCGTAAGCGGAAATTGTCAGCAGCCGAAAGGTGCATAGGAAGTAAAGAGTTGTCTTATATTTCCTTAACCGGTCAGGGGGATTATTAAGCTAAACAGCAAGCAGGTGGACTTCAGATCATGCCTGACATAAGGAAACTATGACAAATGAATCAGTGGGAACTTATTCTATCCTTTCAGAAAAAATATCTTGCGCCAGCGATGGTCCCCAGCCAAGGCATGGAGGATGACGGCGGACACATGTACAGCCAGAAAGATAGGGACCAGCCATTCCCCGACTTCGTGAAGTTCTTTTACCGCATGCCAAAGACCTCGGGCTTTGTGGCCTGGAGTGAGAAAAAGAAACATGAAGGCCCCAGTGGCTGTCATCCAAGTGAAGATGGCCAGTCCAAAGGCTTCCCATAGGCCGGCCAGCCCTAAATGGGGGGGCCGGTCAGGTAGCTTCAAAGTGAAAAGGTTACGGATATCCTCGAAGACCAGCTTCAGCCTTTCCGGGGTATACGGCACCCAGTTGGCAAAGCGAGCTTTTTCAGGACCCCAGAAGCCATGAAATAAGCGCGCTCCCACAAACAGGGCTGTACCCATACCCAGCATTTTGTGTACCGTAAAACCCAATTGCTTGAGCTTCTTGTAGTCCCCGGCCCAGTCCCCGGTGAGCCAGGCCAATACTCCGAACATCATAAGGCCGAAATGCAGGAATATAGTAAAGCTATCCAACTCTTCTGAAGGACTCGTATTGGTTGACTGCTCCATGCAGCTTTCCTCCCCCGCAGGCTTAAGGATTATTTATTTTTAATTCTATCATTATCTAATAAATGAAATTATATTGAATTTTAATTGTTTGTAAAATTCTTCTTCACGATAAGTACTAAACTTTCCACTTTTTCAATAATTGCTCTATCACCCGGTAATAAATGATCATCACTAGAAGCTTTCCATAGTTCCCCATTTATATAAACCCATCCGCCTTTCTTCTGCCATTTTTCCACCTTAACCTCTTTTCCTACCATGCTTTCAATTCCACAAAGAGCTTTCCTTTTGCGGTTAATAAAGTACCAAACTAAAGGAAAAATGACATGCTCGATCAATTCGAATAAGGCAAAACCAACAAAAAGGATGATAAGTATGTTGGTAATGCTCAAAGAAACCTCTCTTGGACAACTATCCCTCAGGCCTGAAGGTATTTAAAGCCATAATGGGCGAAAAGAACTTTAACCAGCTAATGACGGGTTACCAGAAATCCCACCAGCGCGCCTATGATCATCCCTGACCAGGGATTGGAGGTTAGTCTTCAAGCTGTGCCTCCTGCGCAACGACCAAGATATCCAACCAGAAATCCCGCTAACGCGCCCACCGCTATGCCAATTATCTGCTTGATACCCATGCCGCCCACCTATTAAGATTTCGTTCCATCCAGGTTACCTCCTCATCAGGGTCCCGTTGCTCATCTCTTATCATCTACGCGGTAAAAATTCCAGATATGTTCTGGAGATGGGAAGTTTGGAGGAGCTTAATTAAGTTTCTAAGGAGAGCATTGATCTGCAAGCAGAGGGTTTAGGAATGTGCCGCCGCAACTCTCCCTGGTAAGTTCGATCTCACGTGGTCTTCAAGAGCCGGCATTTCCTCAAAGCCATACTGAAAAACGAGTCTATTTTACTGAGATGGCAGAGGCGGGTTGCTATATTTCTCAGGGTGGATCGGCAGGGGACATTTAGTTGCTTTACGGAAGTATGAATAGGAGGCTGCCAAACGATGTTTCCAGCCTGACTCTGGCCTTAATATGCGCTTCAAAATGTTCGGTAGCTTATAGGTTTCACGCACGGCCCAATACCAGCCATTCTGGAGTTCTTCGGAGGTCATCCCTTGGGGGTGGATGACCGATTGACAGGCATCATAATGAGACCAGTCGCGATCGTGGATACGACCCTGGCGGTCCATTTCCTCGTAAAGCCTGGTGCCTGGAAATGGCGTGAGGATATGGTAAAGGACCACGTCGATTTTGGTGGCATTGACGAAATCGACGGTGCGCTTGAACACACCTAAATCATCGCCATCGAGGCCAAACATGAAACTACCCATGATAGTAATGCCGCGTCTATGTAATTGACGAATGCCCGCCACATATTCTTCCGGCCGGTTAATTCCCTTGCCCACTGACTTAAGCGCCTCAGCCGATACGCTCTCGAAACCGATGAACACATACCGCCCTCCCCCGGCAGCATAAAGGTCCATCAACTCCGCATCCTTGGTCAGAGTAAAGGAAGCCTGCGCACCCCAGGTAATTCCCAAAGGAATTAAACCCCGAAACAACTCTTTGGCATAGGTAACATTGCCGATGAGGTTGTCGTCGAGAAACATCCAGCGTTTGTCCGGCTGCTTGGCTATTTCGGCCACCACTTCTGCCACCGGCCGCCAGCGGTAACTGCGGCCGAAGAATTTCGTTACCGCGCAATAATTGCAGTCGAAAGGACAGCCGCGGGTGGCCTGAATGGTGCTAAAGACGGAGTACATATGACGATTGAGCAGTTCGCGCCGGGGTATCGCCATATCCCCCAGGTCAATCATGTCGGCGTTCTGATAATTACTTTGCTTCGCCCCGCCGTTTTCCAACTCCCAGAGGATTTGTGGCCAAAGACCCTCGGCCTCGCCCAAGACCACAATGTCAGCGTGTTGGGCGGCCTCTTCGGGCAACGCCGTGGCATGATAACCTCCGATAACCACGGTCTTGCCCCGCTTCCGGAATTCGTCGGCCATCTGGTACACGTGGGGAATTTCACAGGTCATGCCGGTGAAGCCCACCAGATCCCAGTCCCCCTCATAGTCAGGATCGTCCAGACGCGCATCGTGGATAACAACTTCGTGTTGCGGTGGGGTGAGCGCGGCGATGGTAGTCAAGGTCACCCTGGCAAAGCCGGCCTTACCACCCTTGGAAACCTGCCCGATAAATCCGGTGGATTTCGGTTGGACGAGGAGTATTTTCACTGTTCTTCCTTATGGAGTGCGAGGATGAGGACTCTCTTGGATAGGTGGTCAAAGCTCCTACTTTGCCAACAGCAAAGCCCGCAGGATCCTTGTTTCCCCATGCTGGTGCAGAGGATCTGATCGCTTTTAAGTTCTTGGATCTGCTTTTGTTGTCATTTTAGACCCTAATCCCCTTGGCATTCAATGGAAAAAAGATATAAGCGCCGTGATGTATCTCAGTTGCGCTCCTCCAACCCCTGATAAAACCGAACATGAGCCCTCGCTAAATTGCCAGAGTAGGCATTTATCGTCGTGGCGGTAAAAAGCCATGATATTATTAGAATATCTAAACTTGCTGGGAGCTCATAAGGCATTGTCAAATCAAGAGAAGCTATACACGCCCGTCCAAGGGAAAACCTACTCACTGTTTGCTGAGGGCGACGATAGCGAACGTTACTACGCCGAAATAAAGCGCTTGGCAGATGTGTTCCTCCAGCGCTGCCCTGACGAGAAAAGACTTTTGGGCCTGATACAGAAGGCGGAAAAGAGGCCCTTTCTTTTGGGCTCGAAAACCACGAGGGCCGATAGGAAGACACTTCAATTCGTCAGAGAGACTCTCAGACAGTCGTTGTCCATCTATACCCAAAATGTTTCGAACCACTTGAAAAGCTTGCCCCTGGCAAAGAGGATGGACAGCACGCTTACCACGACGGAGGAGAAATACCACCTGTACATGCTTGAGATCGAATTAGTGAACAGAATCTACCAAGAGGAGTTCAAACGCGCCGAATACAAGTTCGCCCTCATCGCCCATTGTCTTCGGGACTATAGGCCGGACTGCCGGTCCGTAGAGGGTGATTTCGAGGCCCTGTGCAGGGGTTGTACCGAGGACTGCTTTGTTCACCTGGGGAGTGTCCTCCTCGAGAAATACGGCATCAAACCCTATATTTCTGTAGAGATGGACCAGGAGAGGCTCTTTAAAAGAATCAAGCAAGAGCACCCCAGCGTCGGTGCGCTCGGAATTGCCTGTATCCCTGAGCTTGCCCTGGGTATGAGGCTGTGCATCCGCACGGGTATCCCACCCATTGGCATTCCCTTGAATGCGAATCGATGTGCTAGGTGGATGTCGCAGGCTCATGAGACCTCTTTCAATCTGGAACAACTTGAAGAACTGCTTATGTGAGCACCAAGGTGGATCAACAGAAAATAGCTGTCACACGGGGCAACGAAATCTTCGGCCCAAAAGTGTTGATATTTTCTGGATAGGTAGAATTTTCAGCAGCTTGATAAGTTTCTAAGAAGAGCAGATAGTGAAAGTGCAAATAGGTAAATTTCTCCTCTTCATTGGCCTTCAACCGAAGAAATACCGGAAGAAGCCAACAGCAATCCTGGCCGAACTGATGCTATCGATAATTTTTTAACATCCTATAGTCAAAATTAACCACATTGAAATGGTAAGAATCTAGAATAGATTTCTCTCCGCCTCTTTTGTAGCCTAATTCTGCTATCTCTCCTCTCTTCAGCTAATCCAACTGGCAACCCTATCCGCTCTGGCGCAGACGGCAGGAGATAAGCGGTCAACCTCCCCAACTTGTCTTGATCCTTGGGGATTAATTGGCGGAAATGTTTTGGGTAAGGAGGACAGCATGTTCACCATTTTTTGCTATTCTTGTGGCGTCCCTTTGGAAATTCCTGATTTGAACGGTGCGTTAGAACACTACTGCGCGTACTGCACGGACCGGGATGGGAACCTGACACCTCGCGACCTGGTCCAGAAGGGCGTGGCACAATGGCTTAAGGCTTGGCAGCCCGACTTAGACGACGCCAGGGCTATGGAACGGGCCAGTTATTACCTGAAGTCCATGCCCGCCTGGGCTGAATAAAAGTCGTTTAGGTATGCAGATCATCTCTATAGTTTTTGCTGGTCAAATGATAACTGCAGATGCTGGCAAGCTATCGCCAGCTTGAGGGGTGAATGTAAAGTCCCCTTAAATAGGGTCTGGAGCATGGTGTGGCCTTGAAGTGTAACCAAAAAAATTGAGTATTTTTACCTATATAAAATTGAGTACAAGTAGGGATTTTCTCACTAAAAGATGAAGGGTAAAGTACATGTACATTTTATAAAAGCTAAAGTGTTATGAATGGAAAGGACTTGACTTCTACATAAGCCGCCCAAATTAGATATCGTAATGATTTTCAATAAGTTACATATCTTTGGTTTTTTTGACAACGAGAAAAATATAATTGATTTAAATAATATTTTAGAAAGTATTATATATGAAAAATATTATACTATTATTAATTATTTTATTTATATCTTTTTCATATATATTTGTTAATGGTGCAATTGTAACATGCGAAGCTAAATCAAATTTAATTATGGTGCATTCACATGTGAATATTAAAAATGAAATCTCTGAAAATAATGAGGACATTGACTTGCATGATGATAAAAACAGGAGATTTAGAATGCTTGTTTTGATAATAAAGCAGAATCTTATAGAAAAGTATAAAAAATTTGATGATTTAGGATTGGAAGGAGAGTATCTGCAATTATTTGAATCTTATGAAAAGAATGATTAAATACCTTTAATAACTGTATCGTCTTTTTATCCTGTCCTCCTCCACATTATGAAAAATTCAAGGCAGGGTCAGCCCCATGGCCCTGCCTTTTATTAATTAAAAAAGAAGTCCTAGATGAACGATAGCTGCACTGGCTAGAAACTTATCAAGCGGCACAAAACCTTCCATATCCAGATCAGATCTACAATTTCTGCCGGCCCGATGATAACTGCCGAAGCTGGCAAGGTGTCACCGTGTCCTTGAGGGGCCTAGCCTCCATGCTGGCGCACAATCTGCACGAACAGGTCTTCCAGGGTGGGTTCGGCCAGGGCCAGGCTGACCGCCGCCAGGCCTGCCTCTGACAGGGCTTGGGTTAAGGTCTCTAGCGCCACGGCGCGGTTATCCACGGTGACCATGAGGTGATCCCCCATGGCCAGCACCTGGCGGGCCAGAGGGTGGGCGTCGAGGACCCGGCGCGCCGCCCGCAAGTCATCGGCCCTGACCTCCAAAAGCTCCCCCATGAAAGCCGCCTTGATGGCCTGGGGCGTGTCGGCCACCAGCAGCCGGCCTTGGTGCATGAGACCCACCCGGTGAGCCCGCTCCGCTTCGTCCATGTACGCGGTGGACAAAAAAATCGTGATCCCCGTTTTCAAGAGCTGGTAGAGAATGTGCCAGAACTCCCGCCGGGACACGGGGTCCACTCCGAAGGTGGGTTCGTCCAGAAAAAGGACCTGAGGCCGATGGATGAGGGCGCACACCAGCCCCAGCTTCTGGCGCATCCCCCCGGAAAGGTTGGCGGCCAGGCGGTCGGTGAACGGCGCCAGCCCGGAGAAATCCAAAAGCTCTGGCACCCGTCGAGCCCGGCTTTCCCGGTCCACCCGGTACAAATCGGCATAAAAGGCGATATTTTCCGAGACGGTCAGATCACCGTACAGGCCGAACCGCTGGGGCATATAACCGATATGCTCCCGGACGTGTGTTCCCTGGGTCACCGGATCAAAGCCCAGGACTTCGGCCCGCCCCTCGTCCGGGTCCATGATGCCCACCAGCAGGCGCATGGTGGTGGTCTTGCCGGCGCCGTCCGGGCCCACCAAGGCAAAAGCTTCCCCCTGGGCCACCGCCAGATCCACATGATCCACGGCCACCCGCAGGCCGAACCGTTTGGTGAGGCCCTCCAGTCGGAGAGCCGGTTCAGGTTCCCTGTCCGCCAAGGTCAATCTCCGTTTCCAGCCGAGTCTAAAAGTAACCACACAACTTCACTACCGCGCAAGGTAAAATTTTCGGGGCGTTATCGACAAATTAGGGTAACTCGGATAAACTTGCACATTACTTTTCATAACTTCAGCCCATGAAACGCACCCTTTTGCTTAACCCCCCGTCTTTTCAGGATTTCGACGGCGGCGCCGGCTCCCGTTACCAGGCCACCCGGGAGGTGAGCTCCTTCTGGTATCCCACCTGGCTGTGCTATCCCGCGGGCCTGATTCCAGAAAGCCGGGTGGTGGACGCCCCTCCCGAGAATCTGACCGTGGAGCAGGTGGCGCCTCTGGCCCGTGACTTTGACCTGGCCGTGCTTTTCACCACCAACGCTTCCTTTGCCTCCGACCTGGCCACCATCACCCGGCTTAAAGCAGAGAACCCCAGACTCGTGGCCGGCTTGGTAGGACCTCAGGTCACCGTTTTGCCCGAGGAGTCCCTATCTGCCGGTCCCCAAGTGGACTTCGTAGCCCGGCGGGAGTTTGACTACACTATCCTGGAGATAGCCCAGGGGCGCCCCTGGAAAGAAATCCTGGGCTTGAGCTACCGACAGAACAGCCGCATCCAGCACAATGATGACCGGCCCTTCATCGATGATCTGGATGCCCTGCCTTTCGTCACCGACATTTATCACCGGGACTTGCACATAGAGAAGTATCAAATTCCCTATCTGCAGTATCCCTACATTTCTATTTATAGCGGACGTGGCTGCCCCTACCAATGTGTTTATTGCCTATGGCCCCAGACCTTCACGGGGCGGCGTTACCGGGTGCGCAGCGTCCCCAACGTGGCGGCCGAGGTGCGTCGGGCCCTGGAACTCTTCCCTCAAGCTGCGGAGATTTTTTTTGACGACGATACCTTGACGGCCCATGAGGGACGGGCCCGGGAGCTGGCTCGAGCTCTGGCGCCCCTCAAGTGCACCTGGTCTGCCACCGGCCGGGTGAACACCAGCTATGAGACCCTCAAGGCCATGAAGGAGGGGGGTCTGCGCCTCCTGGTGGTGGGCTTTGAATCGGGCGACCCCCAGGTGCTGCAAAACATCAAGAAAGGGGCCACCCCGGAGATGGGCCGCCGCTTTATGCGCTGGTGCCGGGAATTGGGGATTATGGTGCATGGCACCTTCATGGTGGGCCTCCCCGGAGAGAGCCGGGCGTCCATCGAAGCCTCCATCCGCTTCGCCTGTGAATTGGACCCGGACACCATCCAGGTGTCTCTGGCTACCCCATATCCAGGTACGGAGTTTTATGATTTCTGCCAGGAAAGAGGCTACCTGGCGAACCAGTCTTTGGTTAATGGGTCCACCGGCTACCAGCAATGCACAGTGGGCTACCCGGCCTTGGCAGCTCAGGAGATCTTCAAGGCGGTGCCCCGGTTTTACCGCCGCTTCTATTTCCGGCCACGGGCCTTGGCCCGCATAACCCGGTGCATGATCAAAGATCCGGTGGCGCGACGCCGCTACCTCCTGCAGGGGCAAGAGTTCTTCACCTTCTTGTTTCGCCGCCGCCAGGAAAAGGAAAAGACCGGAGGCTTGGGCTCCAGCTGCTCATGACCTGCAAGGAACTGGTCCAACTGATTTTACGAGGAGGTCCGGGTTTCATCCAGGTGGCGGTCACCAACGCCTGCAATGCTCGCTGCCATTTCTGCAACTTCCCCCAAGTGCCCACCGCTGACCGGCGCATGGCCGACCCGGCCCGATTGGCCCGGGGATTCGAGGCCATGCCGCGGGCTGGCATTAAATATGTCAGTATTACCGGGGGGGAACCCCTGCTCTACCCTGACCTTCTATCTTCCCTGGCCCAGGCCCAGGCACTGGGACTGGAAACTCTCCTGGTCACTAACGGCACTCTCCTCACCCCCAAGCTTATTCAGAACTTTCGAGAGGTGGCCCTAAGCACCCTCATTATTTCCATAGATGCAGCTTCCCAGAAGGCCCACGACCGCCACCGGGGGTTGCCCGGCCTCACTGCCTCTATAAAAGAGGTTCTCCCCCTGGTCCACCAGGCTGGCATTAAGGTCGTGGCCTCGGTTACCCTGAGCCGCCTCATTGACGATCTGGACGCCCTAGTGCGATTCGTCCGGGACCTGGGTTTTGCGCGACTAACCTTCTCTTACCCTCTAACCTGGCTGAACTCTCCCTACCTTGGCTTTGCTGACCACGACCTGGTGGCCTTTTCCCCTGAGGAACTGGATCAACTGTTTACTCAAATTTTGGAGCTCAAAGGGCGCTCCCCCATCGTCATCCTCAATTCCCGGCTGGCCCTGGGAGACGCTCGGCGCCAGCTTCGAGGTCTCCCCAGCCGCTTTCCTTGTCTGGCTGGCTTCAAGTATTTTTTCGCGGACTGGAACCTTAAAGTTTATCGCTGTCACTTCCTTCCTGACACCCTGGGACCCTTGGAAGAGATTAACCGGGTCACCCCTCTTAGGGACGGCTGCGATGCCTGTAGCATTGAATGCTACCGGGATCCCAGCGTTTATCAGTACGCCGCGGTGTCCCTGACAGACACCTTTTCCGCCTGGCGCCGGGGAGATATCCTTCAGGGGTTCAAGTCGCTGCTTAACCCCAACAACGTCCTCTCCCTGGCCTCCCTGATGGAAGGACGGCATTGGGTGCACTGAAGTCAGGAGATCATCGGGGAAGTGGAACAGAGCCTCATCCTGGCCGGGCTTCCCGCCAGGTCATGTTCACCGCTGATGACTTCGGCCTCTCCCCAGCCCTGAACAATGCGGTGGCCCTGGCCCATCACTCTGGGCTGCTGCGCAATGCCAGCCTGATGCCCGCGGCGCCCGCCTCCGCCCAGGCTGTCAGCCTTGTCTCGGGATCTTCCCAATCTTTGCCTCGGAGTGCATCTTACCCTCATTCAAGGGCGTGCCATCCTGCCGCCCCGAGACCTTCCCCACCTGGTGGATTCTGCGGGCCGCTTTCCCACCGACCCGGTGCGCACCGGCTGGCGGTATTATTTTGAGACCAGTCTCCTCCCCGAGATCCGCCGGGAGCTACGAGCCCAGATCGAAACGGTTTTAGGGGCAGGGATCCCGGTGTGGCATCTCAACGGCCACCTTAACCTGCACCTCCACCCACGACTGATGCCACTGATAGTGGAGCTGGCCCGAGAGTACGGCATCCCCGCCCTGCGGTTGGCCCGGGAGGACTGGCGCACCACCCTGGCCCTGGCCCCGGATAGACCGTTTGCCAAAATGGCCCTGGGATGCATCTTTGCCGTTCTTTCCCGGCGGGCCCGGCGTCTGGCCAAAGGCGTCGGTCTGCTGGTAAATGACCACCTCTTCGGGCTCACACACGATGGCCGCCTGACGGAGGACTACCTGGTCAGACTCGTTCCCCGCCTGCAACCGGGGCTCACGGAGATCTACAACCACCCGGCCCTGGCCTCGGACCCGGCTCTGCGTGGGGCCGCCCCGGGCTACCGGCGTCAAGCAGAGTTCACCGCCTTGATGAGCGTCCGTCTCAAGGAGGCCCTGCGGGCGGGCGGGGTTGAGGTGACTGATTTTCGGGAGGTCGTCCAGGGTCGGCGCCACGGCGCTCTCCAACTTTCCCCTTGACAACTCTAGCCAGATATTCAAAAATTATGAGCGAGAGCGGGAATAACTCAGTGGTAGAGTGCAACCTTGCCAAGGTTGAAGTCGCGGGTTCGAATCCCGTTTCCCGCTCCATATTTTTCTCCTCGCGGCCCCCAACTAGGCGGCATAGCCAAGTGGTAAGGCAACGGTCTGCAAAACCGTTATTCACCGGTTCGAATCCGGTTGCCGCCTCCATTGATTTCAAGTAGTCAGCCTCCATCTGCCCTTTTTGATTTTGGTGTCTGGATCAATCTTCCGGCGTTTCATACCCACCCCCTGAAACATTATACTCCCTTAGCCTTATGTCTCAGCCTCAAGGGAGTAGTATAAAGTCCTCCCAAAAATTTCCCCCAATTTCCCACTTATCCTTCTGAAAAGTTCTAAAAAAAATTCAAAGGGTCTCTTTTTTCCTTAAAGTTTTTTAGAAGAAGCTTCGATATCGAGAAAAACTGCTTAAAGGGATTTGCCTGGCCTGCGGTACGCGCCACTCCCACAATGGGACATGCTTTGACTGCTCAACGCGTCTTTATAGATATGCGGCTCCGGGGTCAGCCTGAGTTATGCAGACGTCACAGCGCCGAACACTGATGTTCGCCTTGAAATTCTCTGACCAGATCATCCTGGGCTGTGCCTTTTTTCTGGCCATAGCGGCGGTCTCTGACACCATCGATACGTTCCGGTTCTATCAATTCCTCTTCCTGCGCATCCGGGCGGTCAATTTTTTTCTTTATCTGGTCTTTGCTTGGTGCTGGTATGGCATCTTCTGGTCCATGGGCCTTTACCATTCCCGCCGGTTCCACACGTGGCGGGTGGAACTCAAGGAAGTGGTCAATGCCACCCTACTGGGCACCTTTCTCCTGCTATTTTTCGGCATGCTGTTTTCCATATCTTTGGCCACCCCAACTTTTCTCTTTCTTTTTTGGACTTTCACCACGGTAGCCACTCTAACGAGCCGTCTGCTGTTGCGCTCTTTGCTGGAGCACTTCCGCCGCCGGAGAATTTCGGTGCAACAGCTTCTCATCATCGGCACCAATTCCCGGGCCGTGCGTTTTGCCCAAAAGATTGACAATCGCTTGGAGTTGGGCTGTCGGGTCATCGGTTTTGTGGACGACCTTTGGGCCGGTACTGCCAAATTTCTTAAGTCAGGGTATCCCCTGGTGGCCGACTTTGCCGGCTTTAATGAATTTCTGAAAAAAAACGTCGTGGATGAAGTGATAATCGATCTGCCCCTCAACTCCTTCTATCGTCAGACCCAGGACATCGTCCGACACTGCCTGGAACAGGGTGTTATGGTTCGATTTCTCTCCGACAGCTTCTACCTCCTGCGCAACATGAACCTAGCCCGGGTCAGGTTCGACGATTTCGAAGGCGAGGTTCTCCTCACCGTCCAAAACAGCAGTATGGCCGGCTGGCCCATCCTGGCCAAACGGGCCTTTGATTATCTCGTGGCCTTGCTGTTGTTTGTCATTTTTTCCCCGGTGTTTCTCCTGATTGCGGTGCTGATTAAGGCCACCTCCCCGGGGCCGGTGTTCTTCGTCCAGCCGCGCGTAGGTCTGAATAAACGTCTTTTCCGCATGTACAAGTTTCGCACCATGATACCCGGAGCGGAGGACAAGCTGGTTGAACTTGAGCACCTTAACGAAGTCGACGGTCCTGTCTTCAAGATGCGCTTCGATCCTCGCATTACTTCGGTGGGAAAATTTTTACGCCGCACCAGCTTAGATGAGCTGCCCCAGCTCATCAATGTTCTTCTGGGAGACATGAGCCTGGTAGGTCCCCGTCCCCTTCCGGTTCGGGACTACCAGGGATTCAACACTGACTGGCACCGCCGCCGCTTCAGTGTCCGGCCCGGCATCACCTGTCTCTGGCAAGTCAACGGCCGCTGCAACCTGTCTTTCGAAGATTGGATGGCTCTGGATATGTATTACATCGATCAATGGTCTTTCGGCCTGGACCTGAAAATCCTGATTCAAACCCTTCCCGTCATTTTTGGGGAAAAGGGGGCCTATTGAGATGTGGACTCGCGGCACTCTCAAAGCCAGGATAATTCTAGGGTTGCTGCTGCTTTTGCTGGGAATGAAGGAGGCCTGGGGCCAGACCGACACCCGGTTCGAGCAATTTTCCCCCCGGGAAGAAGCCATGTGGCAGGAGCGCCTGCGCCGCAACCCCAGTGATGCCCGATCCTATTTTTACCTGGGCAGGTTCTATGAATTCCACCACCGGGACCGACAGGCAGCCGAGGCTTTCCGGCAAGCCACCATTCATAATCCGGGATGGCCCCAAGCCTTCCTGCAGTTAGGCAAAATGTATCGCCGCCTGCGCCGTTTCCAGGAAGCTCAGGCGGCCTTGCGCCGGGCTGTACTCCTCAAGCCCGACTATGCCCCGGCCCACCACTTTCTCGGGTTGGTTTCCATCGATTTGCGGCTTTTCGACGAGGCCGCCACCGCATTTCTCCAGGCCTATCAATTAAATCCCGGCTGGGCCGAAACCTATTATGACCGGACCAACTTCGGCATCCATTATGAGTTGGGGGACAAGGCGGTGGTGCTGAAACTGGTAAAGCTTATCTATCCCAAGAACCAACGATTGGCTATGCTGCTTTACAACCGCTGGACCCGAGGCAACGCCGGCATGCAGGAATTTTACCAGGAGGTCGCTGGCCTCGAGAAATTTGGCGAAACCGGTTACCAAAAGGCACAGGAATCCGGTTACCGGGAAGGACCAGAGGCGGGATACCAAAGGCCTCCGGAAGCGGGTTTTCTCCGGGGATTAGAGGGCCACCACCGGAGATGACCAGGGAGTCTGTGAGCAACCAACCAGGAGATAGGTGTTTTGAGACGGATGGAGTGACCCCATGCATGACAACCAAGAGAGCTTAAAGAAAATTTCTTTGCGGGATGTGCTGTTTGTTATCTGCTCCAAGCTGCATGTCTTTCTGGGTGTCTATGCCTGTATCGTCATCACCACGGTGATCCTGGCATTCCTGCTGCCCCCGGTTTACCTGGTCACCGGCGATATCCTGGTTAAGCCTCTGCTGGAACCCCACCTGAAGCTTTTCGCCCCCGTGCCAACCACTGTCCGGGCCAACCCGGTCACGCCCCAAGATATTAATTCCGAGGTCAATATCCTTCATTCATCTGAACTCCTAAGGAATGTGGTGCGCCAGCTTTCCTTGGATAAACCGGACCCACCAGCCACCTGGACAGGTCAGTTAGTAGCTGGAGTGGGCCGCAGCCTGCGAGAGTTACTGGTGACCTTGGGGTTCTCAGTTCAGGTCAGCCCAGAAGATCAAGCCATCGAGTATCTTCAGAAGAAACTGGACATTAGGCCCATTACCCTATCCAACATGATCGAGATTTCTCTGAAAGACCCCTCCCCTGAAAAAATCACCAAAATTCTCAATACCTTACTCGAAAGTTACATTGATTTTCACATCCAGGTGTATCAAGCCAGAGGCGCCAAAGAGTTCTATGACAAGCAAGCCAAGTTCTTTTACAAAAACCTGAAGGCGGCTGAAAAGGCTTTGGAAAAGTTCAAAAAACGCTATGGCATCATCCAAATCATGACGCAAAACGATGCCAACATTGGGCTTCTCAAGGCCTTGCGGGAAAACCAGGCTATGGTGGAGGCCAAGCTCAAAGAGAGCCGCACGAAAGTAGGGGTTCAGGCTCGGAACCTGGCCCAAACCGGAGATATCGGTGCGTTTACCAAGGAATTTCAAAACAATATTCTGGAAGAACTGGTGCGGGTCTTGGCGCCCCTGCTGGCTGAAAAGGAGCGCATAGCGCTCCATTATCAGAAATCCAGCGCCAAATATCGGGCCGCAGATCGCCAGGTTCAGGAGATCAAGGCTAAATACCGCAAACAGATCCAGGAATTATTAAAAGGCGCCCAGCTCGATGTCAATGCCATGACCAGTTATTTAAAAATTCTGACCCGGTATATCAAGGATATTGAGTCCAAATCACTGCAATTATCTCAGAACCAAATTAAATACGAGGGCTTGGTTAGGGAAGTCAAGCAAAACGAGAAAAACTACTTGATGTACCTGAATAAGACGGAAGAGGCTCGCATCGAGGAGCAGCAGGACGCCAACCGGGTCTCTAATGTTACGGTCACTAACTGGGGCCACGTACCAACCATTCCAGTATTTCCGAGAAAGTTTCTCATGCTGTTGTTGGCCGGAACCCTCGGTTTCGTTGTCGCCCTGGCCGGGTCCTTTTTCGCCTACTATCTGGACCACACCCTCAAGACTCCCCAAGATCTGGCCTGGTACTCTCACCTTCCCGTTTTTGCCACCATTGACCTCGTGAAATGGAGACCCGAGTAAACATGGCTCCTTATTCAGATTACCCCCAGAAGCCAAGCCGGTCCTCCCGGGATAAGTCTGTTGTTGATGATGCTCAGGGAAGAGACCAGGCAGGTAGCCTCCCCCTGTGGCTCCGCACTCTCGAGAAACAACCGTCCCTGACGGACAAGTTTCGCCATGTGAAACACCACCTCAAGGTCTTGAAGGAAACCGAGGGATTAAAGGTCTTCGCCTTGACCGCACCGCACCTGGGAGCTGGGGTCTCCACCTGCACCAGCAATTTAAGCTTGGTCATGTCATGGGATTTTTTAGACCAGCGCATTCTCTTGGTGGATGCCCAACTTAACAAGCCTGACCTCCATCTGGCTTTTGGAGCACATCCTCAACCCGGTTTGTTGGAATACCTTATAGATGGCCAGAACCTGTCCCTGATATGCCAGCCCACCTTCCGGCCTAATCTGGACCTAATCTCCGGCGGGGACGTCACCCGAACAGTATCGTCACCTTTTGATCTCAAGCGCTTTACCGAATTTTTAGAGGACGTACGCCAGCAGTATGACTTCGTGTTAGTGGATTGCCCTCCGGTCCTGGAGGTCAGTGATGCCCAGATTATTTGCGGGAAAGTGGATGGGGTGGTCATCATCGCCGAAGCTAACCGCCTCAGGTTTGAAGTGCTTACGGCTTGTCTCAATGAATTAAAAGATCATGCCAGGCTGGTGGGTGGTATTCTCAATAAACGCCAGTTTTTCATTCCCAACTTCCTTTACCGTTTTGTGTGACATGTCACTGGGACTGCCAAATTTCTCCAAGGGGCACAGCGCACCACTCTGGTTCCCCCAGAAGCTTTCGCCAGTGCAGGCCAGATCTGGAGGAGGTGAAATAAGCCGATGAAACTTCGAGATTTTCATTTCACGATAGCCCTTATCATTATTGCTCCAGGTTTTCTCTGGGTGTCGGCCGGCTGCAGCCCCATGAAACCGGCCAAGACCGTGGTGGAAATGGCCCAGGAACCTCGGCAAGCCCTGACCCTGGGGGCTGGTGACGTCATTGATGTCAAGCATTTTTATGTGCCCGAACTCGATGAGAGTCAGATCGTCAGGCCCGACGGGTATATGACCCTCCCCCTCATCGGCGAGGTCAAGGTAGAAGGCAAGTCCCCGGCCCAACTCCAAAAAGAGCTGGTTAAAAAATACGAACCGCATTTGGTGGAACCCCACCTCACCGTCATGGTCCGACGCGTGTATGACAGCCGGATTTGGGTGACCGGGGAGGTCAAGCGGCCCGGCACAGTGCAGATGCCCGGGCGCCTTACTGTATTGGCAGCCATTACCGAGGTGGGAGGGGGTACCCGGCCTACCGCTGACTTGCGCCAAGTCCTGGTGGTTCGTCAGAAAGATGGCCGCCACTATGGCTGCCTCGTGAATGTCAAGGACATCCTGGCCGGCAAAGCTGGAGCTCAGTTTTTTTTACAACCGCGGGACGTGGTGTACGTGCCGCCGACTTCCATCACCCGGGCCAACGATTGGATAGATCAATACATTAATAAAATGGTGCCACAGTCTCGCAGCGTTTTCCTCTATCCCATCGGGCCCGAAAATGCCGGTGTCGTAGGGGTGGATACCACCAACCGGTGAACTTGAGCTCAGGTAGAGGAATGGCAAGGCAACCCTGCTCGAAAGAGAACCAGCTCTAGGGATCAGGATGATCAAACGCTTATGAAAAAGAGATGGGCAGCAGGTGATATTTTTTGGGCCGGGGTGTCCGTGGCTATCGGCCTGCTCCTGATCTTGGTCTTGTACGTTTTCCTGCAATTGTGGAAAGACTCCACCCTGCGCCAGCTTATTTTCTAATGGAGGTGCAGATGAACCTCGCAAACCCCAGAGCCAGGGAATATAGCCCCCAGGTCCTGACCACAAGATGAATACTCTTGAGGCGGTCACCTTCCGGTTCTCACCCCGGGAACGATTGATTGCGCTGCTGTTCGGCTTGCCCACCGGCGTCTTCATGATGTACGCCGCCGCCCAAACCCCGAAGTGGTTCTTCTTCCTCTTCTTTTCTCTCTTTGCCGCAGCCTTTCTGGTGATTATTCCGGTGCGGGAGAAATTTCTTATCTATCTCACCATTGTCTTGATGACTGTCTCCTTGGATTTTCACCCGGTTTTCCTGGAATCGGCCACCACTCCTTGGCCCGTATCCGGCTGGCGTATCAGCCTCTTTGAGATCACCTTCTTTATCCTGTTGCTTATCTGGATGATCCGTCTGGTCCTGAAACGATTATACCCCATCCAGTTTTTCCCCTTGATCAGCATGCCTTTTGGACTTTTGTGGATTCTCAGTATGGTTGGCATCCTGCGGGCCGACCTGCCTCTTGTCATCAAGTTATGCACCGCCTGGTTGGTGGCGGAAAGCTGGTTGATTTTCCTTTATTTTGCCAACCAACTCCGGGACCGTCGCCTGCTGATGTCTGTGGTCACAGCCCTCCTGTTGAGCGGCGCTCTCCAATCCCTTTTAGGCCTGGGGCAATACTTGAGCGGCGGCACCCTGGGCCTTGGTTTTTTCGGGGAAGCCAAGACCTTCATGGAGATGAGAGCCGGGGATTTCCTGGTTAGCCGGGTCTCCGGCACCTTTGGTCACCCCAACAACCTGGCCGGCTATTTAAGTATGATCCTCCAACTTAATCTCGCTCTGTTATTCGCACCCCTGCGTCGCCGCCTCAAGGTAGGCTTGTTCATACTGCTGGTTCTCATGACCATCGCCTTGGTGCTCAGCCTCTCCCGAGGAGGTTGGCTGGCCTTTGTTTTAGGGGGGTTGGCCACCATCTTTCTCTGCCTCTCGCGCCGATCCCGGAACAAAGCTGTGTCCCTGGTCCTGGCCCTGACCCTTGCCATCATTTTCCTGATGTCTTCAGTAATCCTGGTTGAGCCCCTCAAGCGGCGACTCTTCGAAGAGGATTACGGCGCTGCCCGAACCCGGCTCCCCCTGACCCTGGTAGCCCTGAATGTCATCCGCCATCGCCCCTGGCTGGGGGTGGGCCTGACAAATTATGTGGCCGCGGCGCCGTCCTACGACATCACCCGGGAAGCCATCTCTTTTGAATTCCCCCGCCCGGTGCACAACGAATTTCTGCTCATCGGCGCGGAGTTGGGCTTACCGGCCTTGGCCCTGTTAGCCTTTATTCTGGGTGTCTTGTGGCGCCAACTTTTCCGAGCCAGCCAGAACCCCGAGGAAACACCACTCCCCTACGTGGCCCTTGGATTGCTCGGCGCCTTCGTGGCTTGGGTGGGGTTTCGTTTAACCGATTACCACTACGTGCTTTTGGCCGACCCATTTTGGGTCTATGCCGGCCTGGCCCAGGCCTTAACTGGCACTCTGGCCACAGGGTTGGTCAAGTCTACCACCCCGACAACGGCACTTGCCCACGACGGCAGGTGTTCCGCCCGTTAATCTCCACCGGACATGAGATTACAGGTCGTTATAGGAAATCAGCTCCACCGGAAAGGAAAGGGCTTCGCGCCAGGGCTCTTCTAACACCCGAGTTTCCCAAGAAAACTGGGGATGGCCTGGATGCACCATCACCTCCAGGCTGGGATAAGGGAGCCGACGGTGGCTCCCTTTATTAAGAAAAGTGGCAAACTGCGTAAAGCCTGAGGTGGTGATGGCGGCGGGTGGACAATAGCGCAAAGCCCAGTTCCACAGACGATTTTTAAAGAATAACCGGCGGTGGCTGACTACTAGGTTCTCGGCCAGTCTGATTTTGCGGAGCCTGAAACGGTATTGCAAACGCTTCAGCACCCAAAAGAGCCTGGAGTCCGTGTGAACATCATGGTGAGAATCAAGGTGGCTGACCTCAAGGCCATAGGCCCGCACCTGGTTGATTTGCATTGTCCACTCGGCCCCAATGGCTTCCTTGAGCAAAGAAGTGATGGGCTTTTCCTGAAGGGCTCGAGGGGAGAAACAGCCATGGTCATCAACCCACCCCTGCCAACCCGGATGCACGGTGAGAGGCCGAAATTCGGTAATATTCAGGTGCACCCCCAAGGCTGGCCGGCAAGCAACAGGTATCTTGCGGATGGCATCCTCCAAGTAGGGAGCGTTTGCCATCAGGGTGGCCGAGGTGATCAACCCCTTGACGAAGAGGTCGGCGATGGCGTCGTTGACTTCCGGGCTGCGCCCCAAGTCATCCGCATTGATAATCAGGCGCACCGGCCCTCTCCTTCCCAAGTTTGGAATCGGTCTCCGGCCCCATGCAACCTCCTTGTCTGAATATCATGTTTCAGGAAGTTCCCTGTCTATTCTGTAATCAGTACCATCACCAAGCCGTCATCGAGGAAAACGGTTACCGAGGCGTCAAGTGTCCCACGTGTCAGGTGATTTATATCTCGCCGCGGCCAAAC
This sequence comes from uncultured delta proteobacterium, assembly GCA_963709285.1. GTDB lineage: Bacteria > Desulfobacterota > Desulfobaccia > Desulfobaccales > 0-14-0-80-60-11 > JBGSLA01. The sequence continues at coordinate 431,705 of CAVPVR010000003.1, forward strand.
CGGGAGGACATCCTGAAGCTATATGCCAGGACCCTCCAGCGGCCTGTGGCCAGCTTTACTGCTGGGGCTTTTGCCAGGAGGCTCAAGGCTGAATACACCCTCTCCCTCGTGCAACCCCATCTCTTCGGGCGAAAGGCCCTGGAAATCGGCCCAGGGGCCGGAATCTTCCTCCAGACCCTGCGGCGGCATGGCTTTAACGGAGTCGGCATTGAACTTAACGGTCAGTTAGCCGATTTTCTTAATAACACCCTTAACATCCCCTGTGAGAGAAGGCCTCTGTCGGTAGAGTCCTTCGGCAAGGAGAAATTCGATCTGATTTACCACTGCGACGTGCTGAGTCATTTTTACGATCCTTTGGCGGAATTTGCCCTCATGCATGCCAAGCTCAAGGACGACGGTCTTTTGGCTTTTGAAACGGGGAACCTCGGAGAAGTCCACCACTGCTACTATCGCTGGTACCCCTCCTTTCGCTATCCCGAGCACTTGTTTTTCTTCGGGGGAAAAAGCCTGCGGCTGCTTTTGGAGAGAACCGGCTTCGCGTTGATCAGCCTGCACCGTTACCCTCTCCACTATGCTCTCCTGGCGGAAAAATTCCAAATCTCCCTGAGAAAAATCTTAGCCCCCAGCCAATCCGCTCCAATTCCACCCACCCCTCCCCCGGAGAGAACGGGTTGAGCTTATCCCTGGAGTTGCTCTGAAGAAATTCTGCCGGCTACTCTTTCACTATGCCATCGACTATTTCCTTCCCTACCGGCTCGGCGCCAAACTACCCCAAACCCGAACCGGTCAGCCCCAGACTCTCATCGTGGTGGCCCGCAAAGCCCGGCAAGGTGTGGCATCACCATGAGAATTCTCTACTTTGCCTACGTCAACCTTGACCGGCCGAATGCTTGCCAGGCCCACACCTTGGGCCTGCTCCGGGGCTTTAGCGAGAATTGTTGCCAGGTGGATGCCGTGGTGCCCCGGCCTTTGGGTCCCCTGCCGCAGATCCCCCTGGTTCGTTTTCATTTTCTGCCGACCCATAACGGCAGCCGCAAGAATTACCTAACCGCCATACCTCTGAGCATCCTCACCCTCTTCCGCCTTTGCCGACAGCACCGGTTCCAAGCCTTGTACGCCCGGGATATGGACGTTTTTGTCGGTCCTCGCTGGTGTTCAAGGTATTTTAGGCTGCCCTTGTATTTGGAAGTGGACGACGCCCCGGTGGAGGGCCACTATCCGCCGCTTCTCCACCAGATGGTGGCAGCCAATGTCAGAGCCGATTACCGCCAGGCAGCCGGGTTAATCGTACCTTCCGTCCCCCGGTGCCAGCAAATCATGCGGGGGTTCGGAGTTGCCCCGGAAAAAGTCCACCCAGTCCTCAATGGGGCCGACCTCCCCGCCGGCCGCCCCCTTACCAAAACTCAAGCCCGGGCGCATTTGGGACTTCCGGCCGAGAGCTTCTGTCTGGGTTATGTAGGCTCTGTTAATGAACGATACGATTTTGAGACCATACTCCAGGCCCTGAGGCTTTGTCAGAGCGAAATTCGCCCATTCTTATCTGGTCATTGTGGGCGACGGCTCTCATCTCAACCAGGTAAAAACCCGAGCCCGGGACCTGGGGATAGCCAACCGGGTCCTGTTTACCGGTTTTCTGCAGCCCGAAGCCCTCGTCGAAGTTGTCCCGGCCATGGACGTTGGTTTGATGAATCTCACCGCAGAGGAGGTCAGGCGTCACGGCCCCATTCACACCAAGTTAGCCACCTATGGTCTTTTTGGCCTTTCGGTGATCACCGCTGGGGACTCTTTAGCTGGCTATCCGGCAGGTCTTCAAGACACCCTTTGGCTTGTCCCTCCCGAAGCCCCGGGGTCTTTGGCTGCTGCCTGCCTGCACCTCAGCCGCAACCCCCAGGTTCGCCACCGGCTGGCCGGGGCTCTCCAGCGCTATGTAAAAAAACACCTGACCTGGCGGAGTGTGGCCCGGGATATTCTCAAAATCATGTCAGTGGCTGAAAAGGAATTGGCCTAACTATGCTGGTTGCCATTTTTAAGGTCCTTCATCAACCTCATGGATGAACCGAACTCCACTAGAAAACAGCCCTCTACCGAGGGGACCATGGATAACAGCGGGCGGAAAATCGCCCTGAATACGGTACTCCTAACCGCCACGGAATTCTTCACCCGGCTCATCAGCCTGGCCTTGATCATCCTGGTGGCCCGGCTTCTAGGGCCGGTGATGTTGGGAATTTATGCCTTTGCCCTGGGACTTTTGCGGGTCTGCGATATCTTCCTGAATTTTGGTATGGACCGCTACCTGCAGCGAGAGGTGGGCCGCCAGCCGGAATGGGCCGGGCCTTTGTTCAGCCAGGTCTTCGTTCTGAAAAGCCTGGTGTACCTTCTCATCCTGGTTGGGATCTCTGCCTTGAGCTTCATCATCATAGACGAGCCCTTAAAGCGCGGAGTCTTGTTAGTCCTGACCGGCGCCCTGTTCTTTCGTACCCACACTGCTTCAGCCACGGCCTTCTTCCGGGCCCGGCAAAAGGCCCAATACGAAGCCGCGGTGGTCATCACTATGAGGCTCCTCTACGGCGGCGCTGGTCTGGCGGCTATCTTGAGCGGACAAGGCCTCCTTACCCTGGTGCTCCTAGAACTGGGGGCCCAGATAGCAGCTTTCCTGGCGGCTGTCTGGTTGTTCTGGCACCAGATCGCCTCTCCTTGGTGCCCGGTAGCCTGGGCTGATCTCAAAAAGCTGGTGGTGGCTACCAAAGATTTTTTCTTTATCCGCCTGGTCCTCACTCTATCGAGCTCTCTTAATATTCTCCTGCTTTCTTTCTTGGCTGGCGACTTGGCCACTGGTTTTTACGCTGCCGCTCTGCGGCTGACTTCAGCCTTTGATTTCCTGCCGGAGGCTTTTAGCGGAGCCTTTCTTCCCGTCATCAGCCGTCAGGCCCGGCAAAACTGGCAGGGCTTTGTGCTTGTCTTTCAACATTACTTTAAGTACCTCATCATCCTGGGAATCGGGCTGACTGCCTGTTTAAGCAGCCTGGCCCCAGAAATTATTCCTTTTGTCTTCGGCTCCGCTTTCCAACAGACGGTTCCAGTCCTGACCCTTCTGGCCCTGGCATTGACTTTTGAGTTCATCAATTTATCCCTCACCAATGCCCTTATCGCCCTGAACGCTGAAGGAAAGATTCTGAAAAATTTCACTGCCGCCCTTTTCTTCAACCTCTTGGCGAACCTGCTCCTCATCCCCGTCTTTCGGGAACAAGGCGCGGCCTGGGCTTTCGTTCTGGCGGAATCCCTGGTTTTGGTCCTCCAGCTTAAAGCCTTGGGCCACAACCGACTACGTCATCTGACCCTGGGTGCCGTAATCTGGCGGCCCCTCTTGGTTGGATTTCTGGCGTTTGGCTGGGGATGCTTCCTAACCAAAACGCAAGTCCCCTTTCCTGTTGCCCTCGTCCTGACTAACCTGGGATTTCTGGTCGGCTTATTTGCTACTGGCGTCCTTTCCTCATATGAACTGAAAACTCTAAAAACCTGGGCCCTAGAAGGCAAGCATGCGGCTTAAACATCACGACTCCGGTGTATCTCTCAGGTCCTTCCCTTACCCTTTCCGGGCCGCCCTGGCGCTGTGCTCGGATATTGACGGTTGCGACCGCACCACCTTTATAAAGGTACATCGCTTCCTCAACGATCCAAATCAGGGCTTGGGGCTTCCCGTGGGTGACTCCTTCTTCCCCAGGGGCCGGGAGCCGGGACAGCTCAGCTTGTTCCTCCCTGACGGCCGCACTCTCAGCCCCAACGCCAAACTAATATTGGCCGCGCTCAAGGCTGGTCTCATCGACACCATCCATTCCTGGGGCGACTTTAATGGCTGCCCGCCAGATCCCGCCAGGCTGCGAACCCTGGCGGAATCCTGCACCGGCCTTCTGTTAGGCCAAGATCTGTCAGTGCAGGTGTGGATCAACCATGGTGATCCCCTGAACTGCCAGAATCTACCTGCCAGGCTGCAGCCCAGCTATTCAGGGGATGATCCAGCTTCCCCCTACTACACCGCTGATCTGGTGCGACAGCTGGGGGTGAAATTTGCCTGGTGCTCTGAACTCGTGCCCTGGCCCCTATCCCCCCATCGCCCCCGTCTGGCCAGGGTTTTTGCCCGGTTGGCCACCAACGCTGGCAAAAACTTCGTAAAGTTGTTCCTGGGCCGCTGGAGCCAGCGGCGGCAAGTTGCGTCCATCACCAGACTGGGCCAACCTGTAACCCTGGCTGATGGCACCCGCGTGCTGGCCTTCAGTCGCTTCAACCACCACCCCCAGGGCTTATGGGGCCGGCCCACCCGCCACACCCTGCGCTATGCCTTGCACCCCGGAGCACTCAAAAACCTCCTGGACCAGGAAGGTTATTTCGTGGTTTACACTCATTTGGGGCTGCCCCGCAATGCCAATGGGGGTCTCTTTCCTGAACCTGACCGCCAGGCCTTGCTCAATGTGGTCAGACAGTATCAAGAAGGTCACCTCTGGGTGGCCCCGACTTCCCGGCTTCTGACCTTTTGGCTGATGCAACAGTACTTGAGCTGGCAGGCCGCCTGGGAAGGAGAACGGCTCGTTATCGACCTGGAGGCCGTGGACGATCCCACCACGGGGCGCCGCTTGCCCCAGGTGGAAGAATTGGCAGGCATCTGCTTCTATTCTCCCCAGCCTGAGGCCACCACCCTTCGCCTTGCCGGCCGGGAGCTTGCCACCCGCATCTATCCCGCCGATCACACGGGGCGGCGGTCCTTGGGTCTACCACCGGCTCCGGCTCCTGGGCTGGATGATCTGGAGGCGGATTAAATGCCCGCCTTGGCATACTACTTCTCCACCTTCCCAGCCATGAGCGAAACATTTGTGCGTTCCCAGGTGCGGGCCACCGGTAACTTGGGTTTGTCGTTCCTGCTGGTGGCTAACCGTCCCCCAGCGCCCCGTTCCATTCATCCCGGCGATCTTCCCTTAGCGGCGCAAACTCATTACCTCAACCTGGTCAGGCCTTTCACCTATTTGGCGGCTAATAGTCGGCTGTTAACAAATTCTTCCGGCCGTTATGCCCACGCCTTGAAAGAAGCCTGGCGACTGGCCCATTATGCTCCTCGACAACTGGCGGACAATTTCATCCACCTGGCAGGAGCAGCCTACCTGAAGAAGTTTCTGGAAAGCCACCAGGTCCGGCACCTGCACGTGCACTATGCCTTCGGGGCTGCGGATATCGCCCTCTTCCTGGAAATGATCAGCCCGATCCCCTATAGCCTGTCCATTCACGGTTCCGATGTCTTGCTGGAAAATCCCCTGGTGAGCGCCAAACTGGTCCGGGCCCGTTTCGTCGTGTCCAACTGTTACTACCACATCAGGCAGTTGCGCCAACGATTTCCCTCTCTCGAGCGCCAGCGCTTCTACCTGGTTCGGGGCGGGGTGGACCTGGCCTCTCCCCTTTGGTCCCGACGCCAGCCTTCCGGGCCGCTCCTGCCGCTGCGTCTGCTCAACGTGGCCCGGCTGGCGGCGGTGAAGGGTCAGGACATCCTCATCAAAGCCTGCGGTCTGTTGGCTCATCGGGGAATCAAGGTTGACTGTCGCATGGTCGGTGAAGGTCCCGAGCGACCTAATCTCGAGCACCTTATCGAAAATCTGGGTTTGAAGGACCAGGTGTCCCTCTTAGGGGCACACTGTGAAGATGAGGTGGCCCGGCTCTATGATTGGGCCCACGTGGTGGTGTTGTCTTCCCGCAGCGAAGGCACCCCCATGACGGTCATAGAGGCCATGGCCAAGGCTCGGCCGGTGGTGGCCCCCCGTATCACGGCAATCCCGGAGATGATCCTGGATGGCGTGACCGGCTTGCTCTTCAGACCCGGAGACCCCGCCGATCTGGCCGATAAGATCCAGGCGCTCTTGGAAAAGCCTGAGGTAATCGAGGATATGGGGGAAGCAGGCCGGGCCCGGGCCCAGGAACTCTTTGACCTCATCCCCAACGCCAAAACCTTCTTGAACGTTCTGGCCCAGGAAGTCCCAGCCCTAAACCTGCAACCGGAAACCACGGTGCCTTATGTCTAATCGCTATGCCATCATAACTCCCGCCCATAACGAGGGCCGCTTTCTGCCCCAGGTCATAGCAGGAATCGCCTCCCAGGTTCTGCCTCCGGTGCAATGGATCATTCTGGATGACCGGTCCACCGACGACACTTGGGATATCCTCACAGCCGCGTCGGCCAGGTATGCTTTTCTCCAGCCAGTACGGGTGACCGGGCCTGCCGGGCGCCGGGTTGGACCCAATGTGGTGCATCTTTTTAACCAGGGATTGGCGCGGCTGTCTGACAAGGTCGATTTTGTGGTGAAAATGGACGCTGACGTGATCCTTCCACGTCACTACTTTACGGCGTTGTTAGCCCGCTTTGCCGCCGACCCACACCTGGGCCTGGCCTCCGGAAAAACCTATACCTGGCAGCAGGGGGCCTGGGTCCTCGAACGCATCGCCGACTCCCACGTTACCGGGGCCTGTAAAGCTTACCGCCTCACCTGTCTCCGGGACCTGGGAGGGTTGATCCCGGTTTTGGGCTGGGATGTCCTGGACGTGGTCCAGGCCCGCCGCCAGGGTTGGCGCGCCTCGAGTTTCCGGGATCTGCCTATATACCACTTGCGCCTAACCGGCTCGGCCCAAGGCTTGCTCCGGGCCAACTTGAGTTACGGACGTAGTTATTACGCCATACGGGCCCATCCTCTCTTTGTCCTGGCCAAAGCCCTCTACCGGGCTCTGGAAAGACCTTATGGATTGGGGCTCTTCATTGTGGCGGGGTATATCGGAGCTGCCCTGAGACATGAGGAGCGCCTCGCTGACCTGGGCTTGGCCGCCTACCTGCGGCAAGAACAAATGGCCCGACTTCGAGGTCGCACCTGGAGACAAGAGGAACTGCTCCCCCGGCGCTGGCAGAAGTTTGCTTGTTGTCGGAATGCGCCCGCAGGAAGTGATGGTCCGACATGATTGAGAAGGTCTTCAATAATACTCCCTTCATGATTACTGCTGCGGAGGTTTTCTCATGAGCTTGCCGAATATTCGCCTTTTGGGTGTTAAAATCACCCCGGGGAGTCTGCCTGATCTCCACCACGAGATCAGCCGTCTTATCGCCCGGGAAAAACCCGGCATCATCCTCAGCGCCAATGTTTACAGCCTGAACCTTTGCCGCCAACTCCCCTGGCTAACTGCGTTTTACAACCAGGCAGACATCGTCTATATGGACGGCGCCGGCGTCTCCTTGGGGGCCTGGCTGCTGGGCCTGGGGCATTTCCGGCGCACCACCATGCACGAATGGATTTGGCCTGCGGCGACCTACCTGGCGGAGCACGGTCACAGCCTTTATCTTTTAGGCAATCCGCCGAGGGTGGCGGCCCGGGCGGCGGCCAACCTTCAGGCTCATGCACCCCGTCTCCATATTCTGGGCAGCCACCACGGTTACTTCGCCAAGGAAGGACCGGAAAATGATGCGGTCATTGCCAATATCAACCGTCTGGCCCCTGATGTGCTCATGGTAGGCTTGGGGATGCCCCTGGAGCAGCGCTGGATATTTGATAACCATACTAAGGTCAAAGCCCGGGTCTTCTGGGAGGCGGGAGCGGCCTTCGAGTTCTGGGCAGGCGTCACCCCTCCTTGTCCCAAGTGGCTGGGGGATTTGGGCTTGAACTGGCTCTTTCGCCTCTGCCTCGAACCCCGCCGCTTGGCACACCGCTATCTTTGGGGAAACGCCTCTTTTCTCCATCAGGTCCTCAAGGAGAAATTAGTTTCATCAGGATGATATGAATTAGTTTAAAGAAGACAATCTGTGGGAAAAAGTGAACGAATTGTTTAGTATAAATTACAGAGCTATCACAGAGGAGCCTCAAGAAGCCAAGGTCAAAGGGAAATGGGACAAACGTGGCAGAGGGAAGATGACTTTTCATAGAGGAGGGGGTTAGATGACTGATGCCAATAAGACTCCGGCAAAATCAGCCGTTAAACCGGTTGATGTGGGCATTGCTATTTTTGCCGCGGTTTGTATTTTAGGCTTTGCCTGGTTTGTCTACTATCTAGTCACCCAGCAAAATGCCGAGGATAAGCAATGGACCCGGTTGACCTATTTGTTTAACGGGGTGGAAGCCATCACCTTCGCGGCGGCCGGTTATCTCTTTGGTCGAGAGGTCAACCGCCGGCGGGCTGAGACAGCGGAGGCCCGCGCCGATCAAGCCGAAAACAACGCCGCCGAGTCCAATGCCGAAAAGGTCAAATTGCAAACCACGGCAAAGAATTTGGATAATTTATTCCAGCAAAAGACTGCCCACCTGGGCCGAGTTAAAGCCAGGGCTCCAGACGCCACCCCGCAATTTTCCAGCCAGGATGTGGAAGAACTGCAATCCTTAATTAAGACTATGCTGTGAAATAATATGAGACTGGGGCAAAAGGGGGAAAAGTGAGAAAATCTAGCCCGTTTTGTCATCCTGAGCCACTGTAGGTGGCGAAGAATCTTCTCCCTCCGCCTTCCCCTTTGGCTAACTTCTCAATCTAATCCTTAGTTCTTATCATGAAAACAAGTCTCATCGGCCTGGGCAATATCCTCATGCAAGACGAGGGGGTGGGCGTCCATGCGGTCAAGGCGGTGCAGGAGCGCTTTGCGGTCCCCCCTGAGCTCGACATCGTGGATGGCGGCACCGCCGGTCTGGACTTGTTGCCCTTTCTCGAGGACCGGGACCGGGTGCTCTTGGTGGACGCGGTGGACTTCGGTAAAGAGCCGGGGTTCATCGGGGAGTTGGAAAACGAAGCCATCCCCGCCCTGTTCGGCAAAAACAAGGCGTCCCTCCATCATGTGGGCCTGGCGGAAGTCCTGGCCACGGCCCGGCTCCTGGACATTCTCCCTCGGGAAATCTGCCTCATCGGCATCCAGCCCCAGGCCATGGACCTGGGCCTGGAACTCTCCGAACTCCTGCAGCAACACTTAGAGGGCTTGATCGCCCGGATCAGCAATAAACTGCGGGACTGGAACCTTCATTTAATCCCTCGTTCTGCCACCTCCTCCCCTACCTGAAACCTCAACCCATCTCCCTTTGGTTTATACGGAGTTGTAATCATGAAGGTATTTTTTGTAGCCGCAGGCTTTAGCCTGCGCCTGCTTGAGAAGAGACGCCTGTGCCACTGACCTAAGGAAAAATTGAACCTGAAATTTTCTTAATATTACCTGATTGAGTGCAACTTGGTATTAGGTTTGCAGGTGGTCACCTGTGGATTTATCGGGAAGATCCCAGGCACCCCTTCCCAAAGCAACCTGAGAACTCTGAGAATATAGATCCTTCGGATCGCTCAGGATGACAAAACTTTTTCCAAAAGTCTAAATTTGCTTACTTTTTTTTCTTCGGCTGGGCTGTCAGGGACTTGACTTTGTCGGCGGCCAGGAGGCGCTGGCGCTGGTTCAGGGAGGCGCGGTCGAGGGACTGGCGGTACATGTCCAGGGCTGCCGGGGTCTTTCCTTCTCTTTCGTAAATCTCACCTAACAGCAGGTACGAGTCCGGGAAGGCCGGGTGCTTTTCGGTGAGGTTCTGGAGTACCTTGGTGGCTTGGGCCCCGTCGCCCCGCTGCAATTGGAAGAAGGCCAAGGTAAAGAGATACCGGGGCTCGGGCCGCAAACGGCCGGCCTTTTCGAGCCACTCCAGACCTTTCTGGTCACCCTGGCGGCTCAGGAGCACCCCCAGGTTGAAGGCCGCCTCGGGAAGTTCAGGGTCGGATTTCAAGGCGGTGCGCAAGGCTGCTTCGGCTTCGGGTGTTTTCCCCTGTTCGGCCAGGAGCAGACCCAGGTTGTAATTAGCCGTGGCGTTAGCCGGTTCGATCTTCAGGGCCTGGTGCAGGGCCTCCTCAGCTGCCTGGTTATCTCCTTGGCGGGCGTGAACCATGGAAGTGTTCACCCAGGGCTGGATGACATCGGGACGCAGGCGGGAAGCGGTGGCGAAAGCGGCCAGCGCCTCCTTGAACTTACCCCGGTCCAGATAATGGTTCCCCAGATTATAGTGGAACGACCAGTCATCCGGCCTGGACCCGAGAGAAGCCAGAAGTTCCTGGGTGGCCTGGTCCAGGCGGCGCTGATCGTCGGTGCTCAAAAGGTTCCACGGATAGGGAGCCAACGCTCCCGCCACCCGCAGGCGCACCAAACGATAGTCGTCCTCCGTGGCTTTGAGGAGCGCCTTCAGGTTCTCCGGACTCAGGTTTCCACCCAGTCCTGCAGCCGCCGCGGCACGCACCAGGGGAGAGGGATCTTGCAGGGCCTGGCGTAATACCGGCCATTTTTGAGGATCGGGACAGAAGGCCAGGAGCCGAATCAGGGAGGTGGCGAAGATCTCGTCCCGTTCCTTGCTGGTGATATAGACAAGCATTTCCGGCAGCTTGGACCAATCCCTCTGGCGGGCTGCGTCCACCAGTCCGGACCGATGCAGCACCGGGGCCTGGTAGTCTCGCTGACGCCACTGGCGCACCTGCTGGTCGGCCCAGGCCGCATCCTTGTCAGTGTGGCAGAGGTTGCAGGCATTGGGTGACTTGAACCTCAGCGTCGCCGCTGGGGTGGGCGGCAGCATGGAGTGGTCGCTCCGGCGCATGCGGGCGAACTCGGTCATGGGCATGTGGCACGAGATGCATTTTGTGGGGGTGCCGGGCTTGTCCGAGGGATGGTGGATATGCGCCTGGGGATGGTCCACCCGTTCTTTATGACAGGGGAGACAGGCCTGGTTGGCCTGGGCCTCATCCTTGAAACGGTAGCGGCCGCTGCTGGTGTGGCAATGCAGGCAGGAGAGCTGGCCGCTTTGGACGCAGGGGCTCAGCCGCCAACTGGTATAGGTGTAGTTTTCCCCCAAGTCCCGGCCATCCGGATAATAGTCCGGGCTTTCCAGGGTAACCAGGTCATAGTGATCAAAAAACCGGGCCCCGACCGAAAAGAAGGGGGTCAGGGGGCTCGCCTTGGCATGACAGGATGAGCAGGTGGCGTTATTCTGGGCCACCGTGAACTTCTTGCCGCCCCGGATGATCTTCATGTCCCCGGGAACCGTCCCTTTGGGGGCCTCCTGGCAGACCCGCACATGCTCCGCCCCAGGACCATGACAGGTCTCGCAGTTGATACCCGGCTCGGCCCAAACCGTATGGTACGTGTCAGTTTTGAGATCGTAGTTGGTGGAAAGCTGGCTGACGTGGCAACTAAAACAGGCAGTGTTGAAGGTGAGCAGCGGGTCCCGCCAATCCACCGGGGCATCCCGGTGGTCCACGAAATGCCGCACCATGCTGGCGGTGGTGTTATACCACTCCTTTTGCCGCACATCATAGGCCACCGGCAGAACCTGCAAGCGGCCCTTGTCGAGGGGAGTAAGGAAATAGTAGACGTTTTTTCCCCCCAGAACATGGGCTATGGGGAAATTTTTCTTGCCCTCAGGTCCTTGCTCCACCACCCAGCCGGCCTTTTCGCCGATGTCGGCCCGGTAACGGTGCTGATTAATAACAATGTCTTGGGTTTGGGGGGTGAGGTTTTGGGCGGCAAAGGCCGGGGTGTAAGGCTGCATGGCCAGCCCGTGGTGGGAAGGCGCCCACAGCTTATAAAACTTCTCATGGCATTCCCGGCAACTGGACGTGCCAGCATAGCCCTGGGCTGAATATTGTGAAGGAGTCGCAGCAGGTTTTTCCGGGGAATTTTTCAGGCCGGGAAACCCAAGCAACACCAGGACCAGGCCCACCACCAGGAGGCCAGCCACTACTCCCAACACCATAAAAGTATTACGTCGTCTTCCTGGCTCCATGGAAATCCAGCAGAAAGTAAAGAAGGCTTGAGTTCAAGCCTGATCAACAACTTTCTGGAGGGTTTTATATCGGATTTTTGCGGTCACATCAAGGCCCCGCCGTTATCTGATGAATATATGGCGGCGCGCTTTTCTTCCGGGCTTCGAAGATGGTGGCCTGCATGATCTGCAAGAATGAAGGGCCTTGCCATCATAAGTTATGGACCCCCACCCGTCAATGGCGATGGTGATGTCGCCTGGAGGTAGATAGAAAGTAACGCCAAGGCTCACCTGCCGCTGAGCAATTCCTGGAGTTCCAGGGCGTTCTGGGCCGCATAGCCGGCTTCGTCATTATCAAAATAACAAAACACCGTTTTTCCCTGGGCCGCCCAGGCGGAGATGGACCCGGCCCAGTCCGTTAAGGTCTGCCGGTCGTATCGCCCCTGGTACGCCCCTCCTGGCCCGTGCAGCCGGAGGTAAACGAAGTCCGTAGTGACTTCCTGGGGGGAAACTCGGCCAGCCAATTCATAGATACAAAAAGCCGCGTTGTGTTCCCTCAGGAGATGGCATGCTGCCTGGTTCAGCCAACTGGGATCCCGGAACTCCAGGGCATAGCGGTAATCTCGGGGTAGGGCCTCGAGGAAGTTCCGCAGTCTCTCCTCATTGAAATGCCAGCGGGGCGGCAGTTGAAAAAGTACGGGGCCCAACCGATCCTCCAACAATTGAATCCTGTCTAAAAAGGGTGCGACCGATGGTTCAGGGTCTTTCAACTTCTTCATATGAGTGATAAAGCGGCTCCCTTTGACCGCAAAGATGAAGCCGGAGGGCACGGTCTCCCGCCAATCATGCAGGGTCTTGGCCGATGGCAACTGGTAAAAAGAATTGTTGATCTCCACCGTGTGGAATTGCTGCTGGTAAAAGTGTAAAAATTCCCTTTTAGCCAGGTTTTTAGGGTAAAAAGGTCCGCGCCAGTGGTCATAGTGCCATCCTGAAGTGCCGATATGGACAAGAGCTTTGTCGTTCATGGCTGCCACCGAAAACCTGCAGACCCAGGATAAAAAGGGAAAACGAAGGCTTTCATTTGCCTCATTTTTCTCTTGCTAAAATACTCTTAAATGATTAAAATTATAAAGTTTTTTAAACAATTTATCGATTTTTAAAAATGTATCATTTTTTCATTCGCTTCTGTTGAACAATCGGAGATTCTTATATTGACCCTATAGCCACATCTTCGCAAACCTCCATGGAGAAGACATGGTAAATTTTGATCCTGATCAACCGGCCATAAACCCTTTCTGGTTCAGTGAATGTTTCCTGATGCCCATGCCGCTGGGCAAAAAGGCCATTAACCTCCGGGAACTCCTGGAAATCCTGCGTGAGTCTGATGAATCGGTCCTGGATTATCACCTCCTGCAATCCCGTCTGGCCGTGACGCAGCCCTTCGTGGAATATCCCAACGAATTTGCCCTGTGGGCCGCCACCGCCCTCCAGGACCCCAAGCTAGCCGAGAAACTCAGCTCGTTCGATCCCTTTGATTATGACAACATGGAGCAGGTCCGGGACGCAGTACTGGACATCCTGGAAGAGTATCTCTGGGATTTGCCTGTGGTACCCTGGGCCCGTCCGGGGTTTGAGTTTCACTTCTGTGAGGCCTCCATGGTGGTGATCCGCCAGGACATGCCCGCCGCTACCCTGAAGGAGTTTTGCGCGGTTCTCAGAAGGGTGGGGCTGGACTCGGTGTATTATCATTTTTTCGAAGCCCGCCACCGCCTGGGAATGCACCAAATTGATGATTTTTCCTACTGGATCGACACCAATTTTGGCTTGCCCGGGTTGGTGGCCGCTATCCGGGACATTGATATCTATTTTTTTAGTCTCAAGGAAATCCGGGACACTCTGCTCAGGTTGATCAGCGAGCATTTGGGGGAAATCTGTGATCACCTGGGATGATTATGCCGCCATTGTCGGCCCGGAAGTGATCGCCCAGCTGCATCGCCTGGCGGAGCGCCTGGGTCCCGTGAGTTTTGTGCACGTCAACTCCACGCGCACCGGCGGGGGGGTGGCGGAAATCCTTTCCAGGGCCGTGCCTCTCCTCAACGAGTTGGGCCTAGAGACCACTTGGGAAGTAATCGAGGGTGATCCAACCTTTTTCGAAGTAACCAAGGGTTTTCACAATGCCCTCCAGGGTGAGGAGGTGCAAATACAGCCGTCTTTGCTGGATCATTATGTGGAGGTCAACCGGGAAAACGCCAAACGGTTTAAATGGGAAGCGGACTTCGTTCTGGTGCATGACCCCCAGCCGGCGTATTTGATTCAGGAGATACGCGACCAAGGCAAACACTGGATCTGGCGCTGCCATGTGGATATTTCCCGACCCAACCTGAAGGTCTGGAAATTTCTGCGGGAAATTGTCAGCCAATATGACGCCTCGATTTTTTCCATGTCCAAGTTTGCCCAGAATCTGCCCCACCCACAATATATCATTCGCCCTTCCATTGATCCGTTGAGCGAAAAAAACCGGGAACTTACCGACCAGGAAATCCAGACAGTCTTATCCACCCTGGGAATCGGGCGGGACAAGCCTATCGTTCTGCAGGTTTCCCGGTTTGATTCCTTCAAAGACCCGCTGGGGGTCATCCAGTCCTACCAGATGGTACGTAAGCACACGCCCTGTAAGCTAATTTTAGCTGGGGGCGAAGCCACGGACGATCCGGAAGGCCCCCGTATCTTTGCCGAAGTGATGGATGCAGCCAACGGAGATCGGGATATCCATATTCTGCTATTGCCTCCTGATGCTCATCACGAAATCAACGCCCTGCAACGGGCCGCTGACATCATCATCCAAAAATCCACCAAGGAGGGCTTCGGCCTCACGGTTACCGAGGCCATGTGGAAGGGCAAGCCGGTGGTGGGGAGCGCGGTGGGCGGTATTGTGTTACAGGTGCGTGATTATAACACCGGTTTTTTGGTCAATTCCCCGGAAGGCTGCGCCTTTCGCATCCGGTATTTGCTCAATCGGCCTGAGATGGCCAAACGCATGGGCAAATTGGCGAAAGAATTCGTCCGCAGCCATTTTCTCATCACCCGCACCATCCGGGATTATTTAACCCTTTTGATCTTATTGGAAAATCCCGGTAGTCGTCTCATCGAACTGTAATTTTCAGGTGGGTTTCTCTGAAGTCAAGGGGTTTACGTTTGCCTACAAACAACCGGCCAGGAATGCCGACAGTGATGAAAAGATTGGGGGCCACTTACCTGGGAAACGGCCGCTGCCGCTTTCTGGTGTGGGCTCCTTGGGCGGATCAGGTGGAGGTGCACCTGGTTTCCCCTCGGGAGCGGATGCTCCCTCTAGAGAAAGCCGCCAGAGGTTACTTCACCGCTGAACTGGAAGCAGTGGAACCGGGAAGCTTGTACTTTTTCAGGCTGGACAGGCATAAGGAGCGCCCGGACCCGGCTTCCCGATGGCAACCCCAAGGGGTGCATGGACCTTCCCAGGTGCTTGACCCGCACTTCCCCTGGAGTGACACCGGCTGGGCCGGCCTGCCTCTCAGGGATTACGTTATTTATGAACTGCACGTGGGTACCTACACCCCGGAAGGGACTTTTGCGGCCATCATCCCCTACCTGGATGAACTAAGGGAACTGGGGATCACGGCCCTAGAAATCATGCCCGTGGCCCAGTTTCCCGGGGGCCGCAATTGGGGTTATGACGGCGCTTATCCCTTTGCGGTACAAAACACCTATGGTGGCCCCGCCGGCCTGAAAGAATTGGTGAACGCCTGCCACGTAAGAGGCCTGGCGGTCATTCTGGATGTGGTCTATAACCACCTGGGGCCGGAGGGTAATTATCTATCCGATTACGGACCTTATTTCACCGGGCGCTACCGCACTCCCTGGGGCCCGGCGATTAATTTCGACGGCCCGGGAAGTGACGAAGTGCGGCGGTATTTTCTGGAAAATGCCTGCCACTGGGTTTCCACATATCACATTGACGCCTTGCGCTTGGACGCGCTTCACGCTATTGTGGACCTCACCCCCAAGCCGTTTCTGGCCGAGCTGGCCGAGACGGTGCATGTAGAAGCGGAGCGTTTGCACCGGCGGGTGTATCTCATGGCGGAAAGCGACCTGAACGATGTGCGCCTGATCAAACCCCGGGAACTAGGAGGATTCAATCTGGACGCCCATTGGAATGACGACTTTCACCATGCCCTACATACCCTGCTCACCGGTGAGCAAACCGGCTATTACCTGGATTTCGGCAGGCTAGAGCAACTGGCCAAGGCTTGGCGGGAAGGATTCATCTACACCGGGGAATACTCGCCTTACCGCCAGCGGCGGCACGGTTCTTCCTCCCGGGACATCGCCCCCCACCGATTCGTGGTCTTTGCCCAGAACCACGACCAGGTGGGCAATCGTCTCGGAGGCGACCGTCTGAGTAGCCTGGTCTCCTGGGAAGCTCTGAAATTGACAGCCGGAGTGGTGCTCTTGTCTCCCGGGCTGCCGCTCTTGTTCATGGGGGAGGAATTTGGCGAAACCGCCCCCTTTCTCTATTTCGTCAGCCACGGCGACCCCGACCTCATCCACGCCGTACGCCAGGGCCGTCAGGAAGAATTTGCGGCCTTCCGCTGGCTGGGCAAACCTCCTGATCCCCAGGCTGAGGAAACCTTTATTCGCTCCAGGATCAATCACCAGCTCCGAAAGGAGGGCAACCACCAAACCCTCTGGCAGTTCCACCATGCCTTATTGCAGCTTCGCCGGGAACTGACGATATTGACCGATTTGGGCCGGAAGGACCGGGAGGTCTTGGCCTACGAAAAAGAAAAGGTGCTGTGGGTCCAAATGAGGGGCGAGGGAGGGGAGGCGGTGATGGTGTGCCATTTCGGGGAGGAGGCCTTGAATTTGTCTTGCCCCTGGCCTGAAGGGAACTGGTACAAGCGGTTGGACTCCGCCGAAGAGCGCTGGGACGGCCCGGGCAGCCAGTTTCTCATGGAACTCCGCGGCGGCCAGGACATCCCTGTCGATTTTCCTCCCCAAGCCCTGGTGGTTTATTTCAGGAGAAATTGATTTTTCATGGAAAGATATATTTGTATTCACGGACATTTTTACCAGCCTCCGAGAGAAAACCCCTGGCTGGAAGACATTGAACTCCAGGATTCGGCCTATCCCTACCATGACTGGAATGAGAAGATCACCACGGAATGTTATGCACGCAACAGCATGTCCCGTATTCTGGATGGGGAAGGCCGCATCATCAGTATGCCCAATAATTATGCCAGGATGAGTTTCAACTTCGGGCCCACCCTGCTCGCCTGGATGAAAGCCAAAGCTCCGGAGGTATATAGAGACATTATCAGCGCTGATCGGCAAAGCCAGGAGACTTTTGGGGGCCACGGTTCCGCCCTGGCCCAAGTGTATAATCACATGATCATGCCCCTGGCCAACCGGCGGGATAAATACACCCAGGTTTATTGGGGCCTGAAGGATTTTGAGCACCGCTTTGGACGCTCGCCGGAGGGCATGTGGCTGGCGGAAACGGCGGTTGATCTGGAAACCCTGGACATCATGGCGGAGCAAGGAATACGCTTTACTATACTAGCTCCCCACCAGGCTTTCCAGACCCGGAGAATCGGCCAACCCCCTTGGTGTGAGGTCAGCGGCAGCCACATCGACCCCACCACTGCCTATGAAATTAACCTGCCCTCGGGCCGGAAGATGAACCTGTTTTTTTATGATGGCCCCATTTCCCAGGCAGTAGCCTTTGAGGATTTACTGCGCAGTGGCGAAAATCTGGCCCACCGGCTGGTGGGCGCCTTTTCCGATGTTCGGGATTGGCCACAGTTAGTGAACATAGCTACCGACGGGGAGACCTTTGGGCACCATCACCCTCATGGAGAGATGGCCCTGGCCTATGCCCTCGATTATATCGACAGGCAGAATATCGCCACCCTTACTAATTATGGGGAGTTTCTGGAAAAACACCCGCCTGTTTTTGAGGTGACCATCCATGAAAATTCCTCCTGGAGTTGTATTCACGGAGTGCAAAGATGGTGGCGGGATTGTGGCTGTAACAGCGGCATGCAGCCGGGGTGGAATCAAGCCTGGCGGTCGCCCCTGCGGAATGCCCTGGACTGGCTCAGGGATACCTTAGCGCCGTTATATGAAAAAAGTGCCAACCGCTTCTTGAAGGACCCCTGGGAGGCGCGCGATGAGTATATCAAGGTTATTCTTGACCGTTCGCCGGCCGCTCTGGAAAGTTTTTTCATTCAACAAGCGTCCCGGGAACTCTCCATGACTGAGAAAAGCGAGGTTCTCAAGCTCTTGGAACTGCAGCGTTATTGCATGC
The DNA here is from genome assembly GCA_963709285.1 of uncultured delta proteobacterium. Taxonomy (GTDB): domain Bacteria; phylum Desulfobacterota; class Desulfobaccia; order Desulfobaccales; family 0-14-0-80-60-11; genus JBGSLA01. The sequence goes on from CAVPVR010000003.1 coordinate 449,822, forward strand.
TCATGTACACCAGTTGCGGCTGGTTCTTCGATGAGCTGTCCGGTATTGAAACCATACAGGTTATGCAATATGCCGGCCGGGCGCTCCAGTTGGCCCAGGATATCTTCGGGGATGGTCTGGAAGACCCCTTTTTAGAGCGATTGGCTCAAGCCAAGAGCAATATTCCTGAGTATCAGGATGGCGGCCAGGTATTCCAGAAATTTGTCAAACCGGCCATGGTGGATCTCCTCAAGGTGGGAGCCCACTATGCCATCAGTTCCCTGTTCGAAGATTATCAGACACACGACAGAATTTATTGTTATGCCATTGACCGAGAAGATTACCGGGTCTCGGAAGTTGGCAAGGCCAAGCTGGCCATCGGCCGCATCCAGGTTACTTCGGACATCACCTACAATAACGCCACTATCAGTTTCGGCGTTTTGCATTTTGGCGATCAAAATCTGGTGGTCGGGGTGCGGGAGTTCCAGGGGGAGGAACCTTACGGCTCCATGGCCTGGGAGGTCACCGAGGCTTTCGCCCTGGCGGATCTTCCCGGAACCATCCGGCTCCTCGACAAACACTTCGGGACCTCCACCTATTCCCTGAGATCCCTTTTCCGAGATGAGCAGCGCAAAGTTTTAGACCAGATCCTGGCAATGACCCTGGAAGAGGTCTGGTCGTCGTTTGGCCGGATCCATAGCTATTATGTCCCTCTCATGCGTTTCCTTAAAGATCTGGGCATTCCTTTGCCTAAACCCTTTTATTCCACCGCGGAGACGGTAATTAATCGGAATCTGCGTGAAGCTTGCCTGGCGTCCGAGTTGGACCTCGAAGCTATTCGCAATCTCCTAGAGGAAGTCAAGGTGCTGCAGGTCCCCCTGGATAGCACCGGGATAGAGTACGCTTTGCGACAAGGGCTTGAAAACCTGGTAGTCAGGTGCCAACAGGAGCCCCAGGACCCCCGATTGCTGGTGCATCTGGACGCCGCAGTGGGTTTGGCCAAAGAGTTGCCCTTCGAAGTCAACCTGTGGAAAGTGCAAAATATCTACTACGAGATGCTGCAAACTGTTTATCATCAATGGCGCCGAGGGTCTAAACAAGGCCGGCGCGAGGCCAAGATTTGTGCAAAACATTTTAAAGACTTAGGCGAGAAACTGTCAGTGCGCGTGCCGTAGAATTAAACAATAATCCTTTCGGGAACACTATGGCCGGTTTTCGGGTCCCTGCGGCCACCTATCGTCTCCAATTTCACCATGGGTTCAGGTTTGTCGAAGCCCAGGCACTGGTGCCTTACTTTTCTGCTCTGGGAATTTCTGATATTTACGCTTCTCCCCTGTTCCGGGCCCGCCGGAGAAGTCTCCATGGCTATTCGGTGACCAACCCTCTGGTCATTAATCCGGAACTCGGCTCCAAAGTTTCCTTCAATGCCCTGGCCAGGGCCCTGAAATCTCATGATATGGGACTGGTTCTCGACATCGTTCCCAATCACATGGCTTTGAGCCATGACAACCCCTGGTGGCTGGATGTCCTGGAAAATGGCCCGGCCTCGCCTTATGCCATGTTCTTCGATGTGGATTGGCATCCGCCGAACAAAGTTCTGGAAGGTAAGGTCCTCCAGCCCATCCTGGGCGCTCCCTATGACCAGGTCCTGGAAAACCAGGAAATCAGGCTGGGCCTGGAGGAAGGGGGTTTCTCGGTTCGCTATTATGACCACAAATTTCCCCTGGACCCCAAAACCTATCATGCTATCCTCACCCACGGTTTGGACGCCTTAATCGCAAAGTCGGGGAAGGGTAACCTGGCGGTGTCAAGTCTCCTCTGGCTCATCAGCCTCGTAGAGTATCTGCCCCCCCGCACCGTCACCAGCAAAAGCAAGCTCAGGGAAAGAAACCGGCAGAAGGAAATCTTGAAGGAAAATCTCTGGTTGCTCCACCGGGACAATCCGCTCATTCAGGAGTTTATCAATGACAACCTCACCCTTGTCAACGGCCGCCGGGGTGACCCAGAGAGTTTCAATCTCCTGGATAATCTGCTGAATGCCCAGGCCTATCGTTTAGCCTTCTGGCGAGTAGCCCAGGAGATGATCAACTACCGGCGTTTCTTTAGCATCAATGACCTTATCGGTCTGCGGGTGGAAGATCCCCAGGTTTTCGAGGCAAGTCACAGCCTGCCCTTCAAGTTGGTCCGGGATGGCCGGATCACCGGGTTGAGAATCGACCACATAGACGGCCTCTACGACCCCCAAGAATACCTGGAGCGGCTACAAAACGCGTTACCTCAAGAGACCGGGGTCAAAGCAGACCAGCCCGTCTTTTTTGTGGTGGTGGAAAAGATCCTCGAAAAACAGGAGACCTTGCCCCCCGAATGGCCGGTGGCGGGCACCACCGGGTACGATTTTTTAACCATGGTGGACGGCTTGTTCGTGGACCGCCAAGGCCTTGAAGAAATGCGGGAAATTTATGATAGGTTTGTCGGCTATGCGGTGAATTTGACAGATATAGTCTATGACAAGAAAAAGCTGATCATGGAAAGCCTGTTCGGGGGGGAGGTGGAAAACCTGGGACACTACCTCAATCTGCTGGCGGCCCAGGATCGGCAAGCCCGCGATATCTCCCGTAAAGACCTGGTCAGGGCTTTGTTCGAACTTACGGCCTGCCTGCCGGTTTACCGGACCTATATCCGGAGTTTCGCTGTTGCTAGGCAAGATCGGGCTGTCCTGGAGCACGCTCTTGCGGAGGTTCGCCAGCGGCAGCCTGCCCTTAACCCTGTAGCCCTGGATTTCTTGAAACGGGTTCTTTTTTTCCAGACCCCCCCGGTCCTCTCGGATGAGCAGAGAATTGAGTGGCTGAACTTTGTCATGCGGTGGCAACAATTCACCGGTCCCATCATGGCCAAGGGACTGGAAGACACTGCCTCTTACGTGTATAACCCCCTAATTTCCCTCAATGAAGTGGGGGGGTGCTTTCAGGCCGTATCACCGGCCGCGTTTCATGAGTTCAATCAACAACGTCAACACGACTGGCCCTTTACTCTCAACGCCACCTCCACCCATGACACCAAACGGAGCGAAGACGTGCGCCAGCGCCTTCATGTCCTCTCGGAGATGCCGGGGGAGTGGGAGGCCAGTTTCAAGCTTTGGCGCGGCTGGAACCAGACCCATAAAAAGGAAGTCAACAACGTGTCCGTGCCGGATGCCTCCCAGGAAGTACTCATATATCAGACCATGCTGGGGGCCTGGCCTTTTCAACCGGAAGAAATTCCGGAATTCAAAGACCGGCTAAAAAGTTACACCATCAAGGCGGCCCGGGAAGCCAAGGTGCATACCCGCTGGATTTCCCCCAACCTGGAGCATGAGCAGGCCCTGGAAGCCTTTGTGGCGGCTATTTTGCAAGAATCAGATGACAACACCTTTTTACCAGACTTTCAGAACCTGCAAGACCGGCTGGCCTTTTGGGGAGCGCTGAATTCCTTGTCTTTAGTCCTCCTCAAGATTACCTCCCCCGGGGTGCCGGATTTTTACCAGGGCACCGAGTTGTGGGATTTAAGCCTGGTGGACCCTGACAATCGCCGGCCGGTGGATTTTCGCCAACGGGCGCAACTCTTGAACGACCTGAAAAGGAAAGAGAAACAAGGAGCGCCGGCCCTCATTCAAAAGCTTCTGGCCCATTGGCAAACCGGGGACATCAAGCTTTTTATCACCTGGAAAGCTCTCAATTTCCGGAGAATCAACGGGAACCTCTTTTTACACGGCGACTATGTACCCCTGGCGGCCCGGGGAGCGCAGAAGCATCATCTCGTTGCCTTTGCCCGGCGGCACGAGTCCATGTGGGCTATAGCGGTGGCGGGGAGATTTTTCAGCAAATTGTCACCTCCGGGTCAGTTTCCTTTAGGAGAGGGCGTCTGGGAGGAAACCGCCCTGCCCCTGCCGCCGGGGGCGCCACGGGAATGGCAAAACCTTTTTACCGATGAAACCGTCACCACCGTATCTGCCTCAAAGAGCAAAGCCCTGCCTCTCAAACAGGTCTTTCGTGATCTTCCCGTCGCTCTGCTCTATGGCCGGTCGGTTTGACAACGGCTTTCTCTTAGATTGATGAGCATCAGGCCAGTGCCAAAAACTTATCTGCTCTCTTGAAAATTCAAAACCTGTCCCTAAATTTTAAATAACCTAAAGACTTCCCGATGCTTCAAACAGGGAGGGACCTTGGCCATGCCACAGATGCCACCTCGACCCTACCAGCTCCTTGCCCGCCTGGTGCTTTTTGCCTTGGTGGCGGCGGTTTTACTCCTGCTTTTGACGGATTCGGCCCCCGCCGGGAAGTTCATCGTCACCGAGAATCAGCCACAAGTGGTGAGATACCAGGATTACACCCTTAGCCCCTTTTATGTCCCCTATAGTGGTTACTGGGACAACCGGCCTTCGGTTTACCACCCAGGTTCCTGGTTTAGGGGCGCCACCTTTGGTATCGGCACAGGACCAATAATTGCCAGGGTGAACCAGCGGTGGGCCTACCCCTGGGGCGGCGTTGGGGGAAGTCCGTGGGGCTATTTGTCGTACAACCGTCTGGGCACCCCTTGGCGCTACCCCTATCAGCCATGGGGAGACTACAGACCGGGGATAGGCTACCTTGATGCGGGAAAACCAGCGTGGGGGCGGCAGTCCAGGAGGGGGACCCGGGGTGGCATAGGCCGAGACTTCACCCTCGGCCGGTCCAACTTCCACAACCGCCAGGGTGTGCCCGACAAACTGGCCGGAAAACCGGCCGTTGTCATCAAGCCGCCATTTAGGCAGGGCCTGGTCCCACCCCGGACAGCCGCCAGGCTCCCGGCAACCAGGCCCGCAGGGGCCGCCTGGGCCAAGCCTTGGCAAGAGGGGGGCCCCGTTGTTATGGACACTCACCGTGAGGGCCACCCTGTTATACGCGTTATTCCTCCGCCCTCCCCTGGTTCCCCAGAGCGTCTGGACGCTTCCCGCCGTACATCCCCCCCTGTTACTGTTGACGACAACCGCTCCTCTTCTTGGTACCGGGGTGCACCGCAGGCCCGAAAATATTACCGTTATCGAAAAGTCGATCCCTGGACTGGGGGTTACTTCAAACGCTTTGGCGGCAGAGAATTCCGGGGTGGTATCCCAGCAGGTCGCGGTTATATCTCAGCTGGCCGCGAGTTTAAGGGAGGCCATGGTCGCGGCGGCTTTCGCGGTGGCGATTTCAGAGGTGGTGGTTTCAGAGGTCGGTAAACGCCTTCCCGCCAGGATGGTGACCAAGTCATCAACAGAAAGGAAGTAACCACATGCAGTCTCGGCTTCAGACCCGGTGTTGGTTGGTCTTGTTGGTTGGTCTGATGGTGGCAGTTTCAGCCCAAGGAGGGAATGCCATGGAACTCAAGTCTTCTGCTTTTGCGGACGGGGAGAAGATTCCCCAAAAGTATGTCATGCCCGGGGCGGGAGGAAAAAATCTATCCCTCCCCTTACAATGGTCCGGGGCGCCCGAGGGAACCCAGTCTTTTGCCCTTGCCATCGTGGACCCCCACCCGGTGGCTCGCAACTGGGTGCATTGGCTGGTGGTCAATCTTCCTGCGGACACCAACGGCCTTGAGGAAGGGGCTTCCGGCAAGAAGATGCCTCCTGGCGCAGGAGAACTGCACAATTCCTGGGGGAAACCAGGCTACGGCGGCCCCCAGCCACCGCCAGGGACCGGTGACCATCCCTACGTGGTCACCCTGTATGCTCTCAAGGTGGCCAACCTGGATCTGAAGCCGCCCACGGATCTGGCCGGTTTTGAAAAGGCCCTGGAGGGTAAGGTCCTGGGCACCGCCAAGACTACGGGATATTACGGCAGGTAACCCGATACAAAGAGACAGCTTGATTGACCCGTTTAATGCTCAGGAGATTTTATGAAAACCGTTCGTTTGTTGGTTTGCCTTGTTGGGTTAGGCCTGGGGACACTGCTCTTGACCCCACCTTATACCGTTTGGTCCCAGGCCCCTCCATCCGGCAAACCCACTATCTATGAGTTCGGCAGTAAGTTCTGCCCTTATTGTTGGGAAATGGCCGAGATACTCAAAGAAGTTGAGACGCAGTATCCCGGTCAGATAACAGTGCAAACTTATTATATTGAAACCTCTGAGCCTCTTTTCAAAGAGTACCGGGTGTCCGTAACCCCCACCCTGGTATTTCTTGACGCTTCCGGCCGGCAGGTCTACCGCCATGAAGGCTTATTTCCCAAGGAGCAACTTGTCAGCAAACTCAAGGAGTTGAGGTTTATCCGGGACTGATCACGACTGGATCCGAGGAATATTTCAGGAAATTGTTGATCCCGAAACCTCCCCCCTCACCATATGGTAAGCAACTATACGGTGAAAATAATCAGGAGAACCGGGGTGGTCCGGCCCGGTTCTCCTGTCTAGACGGTATCGCTGGTGAGTAACGGCAGGTTCCCTGGCCACAACCTCTAAACGACCTGCTCCTTCTTGTAGAGGGGAGACATATCCCTGAGGGTTTGCACAATGGGAGGCAAGACTTCCAGCACCCGGTCCACGTCTGCTTCCGTAGTGTCCCGGCCCAGGCTGAAAAGGAGGGTCCCCTGGGCAGAGGCGAAGTCCATGCCGGTGGAGATGAGGACGTGGGAGGCCCGGAGCGACCCAGAGGCGCAGGCGGAACGGGTAGCTGCGGCAATGCCCTCCTCGTCCAACATGAGCATCACACTTTCGCCTTCAACGTACTTGAGAGACACGGAGACCAGGTGAGGCAGACACTGGGTGGGGTGACCGTTGATGATGATCTCAGGGATTCGGGCCACCAGACCATCCCGGAGTTTGTCCCGCAAGGCTTGAATCCGGGGGAGGCGCTCCGGCATCTCTTCCCTGGCCACTTCCGCCGCTACCCCCATCCCCACAATGGCGATAAGGTTCTCCGTGCCGGCCCGGCGCTTGTTTTCCTGCATGCCGCCGTCCAACAGCGGCCAAACGCGGGTGCCCTTGCGGACATATAAGCCACCCACCCCCGGCGGACCGTTGAACTGGTTGGCAGCCAGGCTTAAGAGATCCACTCCCAGATTCTTGACATCCACCGGAATGACCCCCACTGCGTCCACCGCATCCGTATGGCAGACTATTTTGTGCTTTTTGGCGATCTTGGCAATGTCAGCAATGGGCTCGATGGTGCCGATCTCATTATTGGCCAGCATAATGCTGACCAGGATGGTGTCCGGGGTGATGGCCTCTTCTACCGCAGCAGGGTCAACCAGGCCGTAAGGATCCACGTCCAGAGAGGTGACGGTGTAATCCAGGAGGCGGAGGGTGCGCAGGGAGTTCAACACCGCCTTGTGCTCAATGTTGGTGGTGATAATATGGCGACCTTTCTCCCGCATGCCGATGGCCACGCCTTTGATGGCATGGTTGACGGACTCGGTGCCGCCGGACTCAAAAACGATTTCGCTGGGGTCGGCGTTGATCAGAGCCGCCACCTGGGAGCGGGCCGTCTCCAGTGCCTGGGAGGCCTGTTGCCCCTACCTGGTGGTCGCTTACCGGATTACCGTAAACCGTGTTGATATGGTCGATCATGGCCTCCTTCACCCGAGGGTGTAGAGGCGTGCCAGACAGATGGTCGAGATAGATGACTCCCATGGCGGCTCCCTTGTCAGCTCCTTTTAGTCCCGGTGCTTAGTGGTCGTGTTCGTGAGGTATATCCGTCCCGCAGAAGATGCAGAAGGGGGACTCTTCCTCCACTTGCTTAGAGCAGTAAGGGCAATAGCAGGCCTGGGCATCTCTGCTAGCCAGATGCTCCTCCCGGTCTTTGGCCAGGTCCTTGATTTTTCCGGACTTGCGGTCCAGGTAATTCTTGATGGCGGAGTGCAGGGCGTCCGCCCCCAGGTTGGAGCAGTGAAGTTTGTTCTGAGGCAGGCCACCCAGGGCCTCGGCCACGTCTTTATTGGTGATTTTCATGGCGTCGTCCAGGGTTCTCCCCTTGGCCAGCTCCGTGAGCATGCTGGACACAGCAATGGCCGCGCCGCAGCCGAAGGTCTTAAACTTGATATCGGCGATTTTGTCATCAACCACCTTGATAAAGACATTCATCATGTCTCCACAGACGGGATTGCCTACTTCACCGATGCCATCAGCATCTGAAATCTCCCCAACGTTGCGGGGATTCTTGAAATGGTCCATGACGATGTCGGAATACATGGCTACTCCCTTCACAAAATAAAGTGAAGTAAATATAATGCCTTTGACCGTCCGGGTCAAGGAGGCGACAAGAAATCGTCTTGACGTTAGAAAAGCCTGGCGTGGCCAAGCCTTCAGGTTAATCCAGCCATAAAGGATTTCCCATGCACCTCAACTGCACGTTGATTCTGGCCCAATTCCCCTCGGAGGGTTTACGGGTGTTTAATGAAAAAACCCTGTCCCTCCTCTGGGACTGCCACCATGGGGACACTTTTGTATTGCAGGTGGGAGGACTGGCGGTGGAGCCCCTCTCAGGAGAAACGGCCAGCGAGCCCGTCACCCTGGAGGTGAGTTTGACGCCTGTTGCTGAAGTGCTTGGTAAAATCGAACACTTCGCCGCCCTTCACAACCTGGCCCTTTCCCCCTCGCCCACCTTACCTGAGGAACTGGTGGAGCCCCTCACCCTGGCCGCCTGCCACCTGCCGGAGGCCAAGCTCTTTGTGTTTTGCGAAAAAGCCACCCTTGCTGCCCGAGCTACTCCTGAGGGAAATATGAGGCTCACTGTTACGGGCGACTTTAAGAGTCGGAAAGTCCCGTGCCAGGAGACTGACCTCGTCCTCCACCTGGAACGCGGCCAATTCCAGCCGCCTACTGTCGTATTGTCTCACGGTGGTTCGGGGGAGGAGCTAATTGCGTGGTGCCAGGGGCTCTAAGCCCCCACCTCATCTCTTACCATAAGCTTTCCTCTCGATACCCTGAGGAGGAACCATGAGCTTAGTTCTGACGGATGTTGAAGTAATGCAGGTGTTGGACATGGACCTGGCTTTGGCTGCGGCCCGGGAGGCCTTCCGGGCCTATGGCGAAGGGCGGGCGAACATGCCCCCCAAGGCTTATCTGACCCTGGCGCTGGGGGACTTCCGGGCCATGTATGGAGAAATTTTTCTCCCGGAGGGTCATGTCTGCGGACTCAAATGGGTGAACGTGCACCCCGGCAACCCCTTGCGGGGTCTCCCCACGGTGATGGCCAAGGTGGTGCTGAACGACCCGGATACCGGTCTGGAGTGGACCGACATGGACGGCACCTTTATTACCAATTATCGCACTGGCGCTGCAGGAGGCGTGGCCGCGGAGGTTCTCTCCCGGCCCGACGCGGCGACGCCTTGGCGTCATCGGCGCCGGGGAGCAGGCCCGCACCCAGATCGCCGCCATTCTGAAGGTGCGGCCGATTCAGGAGATAATTATCTGCGACTGTGCCCGAGCCCGGGCCCAGGCCCTGAGAGATGAGGTGGCGGCCTTGTACCCGGTGCAGGTTCGCCTGGCCCCTGATCCCCAGGAAACCGCGCTGGCATCGGACATCCTGGTGACCGTTACCCCCAGCGACGTGCCCCTGGTCATGCGGGACTGGGTCCGCCCCGGCACTCACATCAACGCCATTGGAGCCGACGCCGAGGGGAAGCAGGAATTGGACCCTGCCATCCTTAAGGCCGCCAAGATCGTGGTGGATGATTGGGCCCAGGCTTCCCATTCAGGGGAAATCAATGTTCCCTTAAGTAAAGGGGAAATCACCCCGGATACAGTGTACGGTTCTCTGGGGGAAGTGGTGGCCGGCAAGAAACCGGGGCGCCAGAGCCCGGAAGAGATCACCGTGTTCGATTCCACCGGCCTGGTCATTCAGGACCTGTCCCTGGGTTTTGCCATCTTTAACCGGGCCAAAGAACGTGGTTTGGGAGAAATTAAAGAGTTCCTGAAGCTTTCTCAGGAGGAGTGACACAGACTTCTGACCTGATCGGGAGTGTTGCCCTAGGATACATTTGACGATGGGTTGTTTCATTTCTCGTTTCCAAGCTCCTGCTTGGGAACCAGGATTCAAAGTCCCCCTTTCCTAAAGGGTGATTTAGGAGGATTATCAAGGCCTTACATAATCCCCCCTGACCCCCCTTTAAAAAAGGGGGGAAATGGCCATTTTTTCCCGTAATTTTGCTCTGAGAAAAAACCATATTATTTACGGAGTGCGACGATAGTTACAAAACGTCACGGCTTTTCTTCCCGGCACAACGTTGACACAGATAGCCATCTTCTCCTTTGTGGTGCCATCCTTCCAGGACCACGGCGCCACATTTTTGGCAGACCCCCAGGATGGTGGGAGGCTCTTCTCCCCAGGTGGGTTGGCCTCCCTGCCGCCAGGGCATCTTCTGGCGCAAGCGTCGCCACAGGCTGCGTACATATTCCCCTAACATGCAGGAAGTATAACAAAACCCTGAACTTAAGCGAAGACCAGGAGGCCTTCATGACCCAAATCATCCTGGTGCGCCATGGCCGCACCCCCTGGAACAAGGACAAGATCTTTCGAGGCACGGTGGACATCCCCCACGATGAAGTAGGCCAGGAAGAGGCCTTGCTGGCGGGGGAGTGGCTGAAGGACGAGACCATCGATGCTGCATACTGCTCACCCCTCTCCCGGGCTCGCGATACGGCGGAAGCCATTGCCAAACATCACGGCGTGGCAGTGCATGATCTTCCCGGTATCATCGACTTGAATTACGGCGACTGGCAAGGGCTACCCCTGGCTGAGGTCAAGGTGAAATATGCCGGCCTCTATCGCCAATGGGAAACCGCCCCTCACACGGTGCGTTTCCCCCACGGGGAAACTCTGGACGAGGTGCGGACCCGGGCCCTGGCTGCCGTGGCAGAGGTAATGGCCCTCCATCCGGGGAAGACCATACTGCTGGCCGCCCACCGGGTAGTGAACAAAGTCCTCATCGCTGCCTTTATCGGGCTGGACAACTCCCACTTCTGGCGCCTCGGTCAGGACACCACCGCAATCAACCGGTTCGCCCGGGTGGGAGACACCTGGCACATCCTCCTGCTCAACGACGCCTGCCACCTTCGGGGCATGGCCCGGGGGCCGTATGTAGATTTTTAATGAGACGTGGAGGGAGGGCCAGGAACCTGAGGTCCCTGCCCTTCGCCCACACCCTTCCCAACTCAAACCGGGATAACAGGCATCCTGCCTGTTCCTGCACAGGCTGGAAGCCTGTGCTCCCGCATAATTCAAGGGATTGGGGGAGAGGAGTTGGGGGAGGGGGCAAGGGGCTCGCGACCCCTTGCCCCCTCCCTCACTCATTCAACATCTCCCCATGCAGCGCTTCAAGCGGATATTAGTGGAGAAGGCGGCCTGGGATTACGCCATGACCCAGCGGGTCCTGGCCCGCCTCCCCAAGGTGCCGGTCAGCGTCATCCCGGATCGGGAAGTCCTCAGGCCCCGAAAGGGCGGTCCGGCAGAATGGTTGGGGGAAGCCAAGGCCACTCTCCTCCTGGCCGTCCAGAAAGGCCCCTTCTGGCGGTCGTGCCCGGGTACGAAGGAATATATCTGCTGCGGTTATCAAGTTCTGCAGGTAGCCTTAAATTGCCCCTTCGACTGCACCTACTGCATCCTCCAGGGCTATGTCAACCTGCCGGCGGTAACCGTGTTTGTCAATGTCGAGGATTTGCAGACAGAGCTGCGGGCTAGGTGGGCTGAAGCTCCGGACCGGGTGTGGCGCCTGGGTACCGGGGAGTTCGGAGACAGCCTGGCCCTGGACGAACTGACTGGCCTCCATGAGGACCTGGCGCCGTTGTTCGCCCAGCATCCCACCGCTTTTTTAGAGATCAAGAGCAAATGGCACCACCTGGAGCACCTCCTGCCCCTGGGTCCCAATCCCCAAGTGATTTTCGCCTGGTCCCTCAATCCCCCAGAGTTGGTTCGGGAGGCGGAACACGGCACGGCCAGTCTGAAAGCCCGGCTCAACGCGGCCCAACAGGCGGCGGCTGCAGGCTTTCGGCTGGCTTTTCACTTTGACCCCCTGATCTTCTTTCCCGGGTGGGAAGAGGCCTATCGCCGTACCGTGGAACAACTGGGAGCAGTAGCCTCTGCCACAGACGTAGCCTGGGTGAGCCTGGGGGCCCTCCGTTTCCTGCCCCCCTTGCGCCAAATTATTTTTGCCCGCTTTCCCCACAGCCGCCTGGCCTCTGAGGAAATGGTGCGGGCTCCGGACGGCAAGATGCGCTATTTTAAGGATGTTAGGGTGGAAATGTACAGCCTGTTACGGGAGTGGCTGGCTGAAGTCCTGCCAGGGGTTCAACTTTATCTGTGCATGGAGAGCCCCCGGGTCTGGCGGGAGGTCTTCGGTTTTGCCCCGGAAGGGGAAGAGCTGGCCCACCTCTTGGATGGCCGGCTCTTCCCCGGAGGGTCTTAAGACTTTGGGCCGTGAAAAGGGATGGCGCCGGTGCTCCGTAAATCACCCCTCTGTTTATCACCTACCTGGATCAGCTCCCGCTTCTCCTTTCCCACATGATAGGGAAACATCTTGAGGAGTTTCAGGCGCACCCCTTCGGAGGTGAGGTGCTCCTCCTCCAGCAAGCGCTTGATGGTTTTTATCAGGTCCAGGTCTTCCATGGTATATTCCCGGCGGTTGGAGTGGGTGCGGGCCGGTTTGAGAAACTCCTCGAAGGACTTTTCCCAATACCGGAGCGTGGATTTGCGCACCCCCGTGAGCTGGGAGACCTGTTCGATGGTGAGCATTAAATCCTGGGAGGTACTATCTTTCTGCATGGACCCCTCCTATCTGCCTATCCAGTTCTCGTCCCAGCTTAGCCTCCGCCGATCAACTGGAGCGCCAATTGGGGCAAAGAATTGGCCTGGGCCAGCATGGCCACTGCGGCCTGAACCAGTATCTGGTTTCTCACGAACTCGGTCATCTCAGAGGCCACATCCACATCTGAGATGCGCGACTCGGCCGCCTGCAGGTTTTCTGCCTGGATGGACAGATTGGAGATGGTGTTGGACAGGCGGTTGGCAATGGCCCCCAGGGTGGCCCGGATGGTATCCTTGGTTTGGACGGCGGTATCGATGGCTTCCAGGGCAACCTGGGCGGCAGATTGGGTGCTGATGGTATAACCCGCTTGGGTGGCGCCGATACTGTTGCCCACGCCCAGGGCCGAAGCGGTGGAGCTGTTAATACGGATGTAGTAATAATCCTCGGCGGAGCTGTTCCCCGTGCCGAAGTGAATCTTCATCTGGTCGCCGGGGTTCCCGGACAGACCTGTCCCAGAGAGGCTGCCGTCCAGGAGTTTGACCCCGTTAAAATCAGTGGCCATGGCGATTCGGGAGATCTCCGAGGCCATGGCTTGATATTCGCTGTCCATGATGAGGCGTTGCGCCGAGGTGTAGGTGCCCGAGGCCGCCTGCTCGGCCAGTTCTTTCATACGGGTGAGTTTTTCGTCGATGACCGACAGGGCCCCATCCGCCGTCTGGATAAGGGAAATGGCATCATTAGCGTTGCGCACCCCCTGGTTCAAGACCCGAATGTCGGTGCGCATGATTTCCCGAATGGCTAATCCCGCCGCGTCATCTGCGGCGCTGTTGATCCTGAGCCCCGAGGCCAGGCGGGACACCGAAGTTGCCAGCCGATCATACGTCAGCCCCAAACTCCGGGCCGCTCCCATGGCCATCAAGTTGTGGTTAATAACCAGTGACATGACCCCTTACCTCCTTGTAAATTCCCTTCAACATCCGTGTAGGGTTTTTCTAGCCTTTGTCCTCCTATTCGAGTCTTCCTCCGAGAAACTTTAAAAAAAAAGAAAAAAAATTATCTTCCTCACAGGTTTATTAAAAAAAGGGGAAAATTAGGGGCGTTCAGGTTTAACCCCCCCTTGGCGGGGACGGGGTTTCAGGCAGGAAGGACTTGCCGGGAAGGCTCTGGCTGGTAATTTTAGTGGTGAGGTCGCCAGCCCTTCTACTCAGGCTCCGGCGACCTGCTCTTGGGAAAGGTGATGACACACGGGACAGTGGGGGTTGACCGGCAGGGATTCCTCCTTGAAGGTAAAGAGCCGGCCCCGAAAGATGAGGCGGCGGCCCAGGAGAGCAGCGGGGAGTCCTCCCAGAATGCGCAAGGCCTCCAGGGCCTGCAGGGCTCCCAGGACGCCCGGCAGGGGTCCCATGAGAGCCCGAGGCCGGGCCGGCAAGGCTTCGGGAAAGGCGCAGGCCAGGCAGGGTCCATGGCCCGGCCAAAAGGTAGCCAGGGCGCCGTCCATTTCTCCCAACCAGGCGTAAAGCAACGGCAATTTATACCGCACCGCGGCCTGGTTGAGCAAATAGCCGCTTTCCGGGTCTCGCCTGGTTTCGACGAGGAGATGACAGCCAGCCGCCACCCGGAACACGTTGTTTTCAGTGATGGTTTTCCCCTGGCCTTCCACCTTGACAAAGGGATTGATTTCCTTCAGACGCCGCTCGGTGACGGTGGCCTTGTTTTTCCCTAAATCCCGCTCCCGGAACAGGATGTTGGCATTGAGGTCCGCCAGGGTCACCCGGGAATGATCCACCACCCGCAAGGCCCCCACTCCGGTAGTAAGGAGATGCAGGGCCACGGCTGACGACAGGCCGCCAGCCCCAGCAATTAGGACCTTTGAAGATTTTACCCTCTCCTGGGCTTCCCGCCCCCAGCCTTCCATGGCAATCTGCAGAGAGTACCGGGTTACCTCCGCTGGACTCAGGTTATTCGAGATCATCTCCGCTCCCGGCTGAAAAAAGGGGAGAGAGCCCACCGGCCGCCTCCCCCGCATCCGCTGATTTCACCTTAACCATCGGCTGGCCAGCCCCTTAACTTTAAATTGTCCCGGTCCCTGATATAATTATGGCCGAGCGCAGTCGGGGCCGCATCACCCTGACCCGCCCTGAGCCCAACACACCGGACCTCAAGACCATGATCCGACTTAAGAACGTCAGCAAAACCTATCACCGGGGCCCGGTGGCCGTCGAGGCCCTCCGGGGGGTCGATCTGGATATCGCCCCCGGGGAGTTTGCCGTGGTGACCGGAAAAAGCGGCTGTGGCAAAAGCACCCTCCTGCACATTATCGGGGGGCTCGAACCCCCCAGCGCCGGGCAGGTGCTGGTGGAGGGCCGGGACCTGGCAAATCTCAAAGACCCGGAACTCACCTACTTCCGTCGAGACCGGGTGGGGGTGGTCTTCCAATCTTTCAATCTTCTGCCCCTCCTGACCCTGGAGGAAAACGTGGCCCTGCCCCGGGCCCTCCAGGGAGTCCCTTTCCAGCAGGCCCGGGAGGAAGCGGAGCACTGGCTCGAAAATGTGGGCCTGACAGAGCGGCGCCACCACAAGCCCCATCAGGTCTCCGGGGGCGAGATGCAGCGGGCCGCCATCGCCCGGGCCCTGATTAACCGGCCCGCGGTGGTGTTGGCCGACGAGCCCACCGGCAATCTGGACTCCGCCACCAGCGCCCAGATCTTGGAATTGTTCGCCCATCTCCACCAGGAGAGGGGCCATACCATCGTCCTGGTAAGCCACGCCCCCGAGGCCGCCCTGTTCACCAAGCGGGTGGTGCACCTCAAGGACGGCCGGGTTCAGACGTGAAGCTCTGGTGGTTCCGGTTCCCCTGGCGGCATCTGACCGAATACCCGGGCCGCACTCTCCTCAGCATCCTGGGCATTGCCCTGGGCACCGCGGTTTTTCTCAGCATCTCCCTGGCAGCCAGCAGCGCCCTGAAGAGTTTCCGGGACGGGGTGAGCGCCGTGGCGGGAAAGGCGGAGTGGCGCGTGCAAAGCCCCGGCGCGCCCCTCCCTGAAAATCTTTTCCTGACGGTGCGGCGGCATCCGGAGGTGAAAGCCGCAGCCCCGGTGGTGGAAAGCGTCCTGGAGTTGACTAACTCCCACCCGGGACCGGCGCTCCTTTTGGGTATCGACCCCTTTGCCGAGGCCTCTTTCCGGGGTTTTGAAGTCTTGCCCACCGAGGCCCCCGGCCCCGATGTCCTGGAGTCTCTCCTTACCCGGCCCCGAAGCGTTCTGGTGAGCGATCGCCTGGCGGCCCGCCTGAATCTCCACCCCGGGGACGCCCTCGCCGTGGTGGTGGGCTCCCGGCGGGAAACCCTGGAGGTGGTGGGACTGTTCACCTCTCCCCGGGGTCTTTATCCCCTGGAAGGGTCTGTCCTCCTCATGGACATCGCCCATGCTCAGGAACTCCTGGACCGGGTGGGCCGGCTTGACTACATCGACCTTTTGGGGAAACGTCCCGACCTCCGGTTGGACGATGCCCTTCAGGCAGACCTGCCGCCAGGGGCCGAGGTGGTGCGCCCCGGGGCCCAGGGCCGCCAAATGGAAGGGCTGGTGGCCTCCTACCGCCTTAACCTCTCCGTGCTGAGCGCCATCGCCCTGTTTGTCGGCATGTTTCTTATCTACCAGTCCGTCACCCTCTCGGTGGTGCGCCGCCGCCGGGAGATCGGCTTGCTGCGCACCCTGGGCATGACCTCCCGCCAGGTGTTGGTGCTTTTCCTGGCCGAGGGGGCGGTGAATGGGGCCGTGGGGGGGCTGTTGGGCCTCTTGCTGGGAGTCCTCATGGCCCAGGGGGCCCTGGGTTTTATGACCCAGACCCTGACCTCCCTCTATACCCCGGTGGCCACCAACGAGCTACTCGTCAGGTGGCCCCTGCTCCTGCAAGCCTGGGCCCTGGCGGTGGGGGCGACCCTGGTGGCGGCCCTGGTGCCTTCTCTGGAAGCTGCCCGCATCAGGGTACGGGCCGTGTGGTACCGGGAAGACCTGGAGGAGCGTCTGGAAAGCAAGGCTGGTGCATTCGCCCTGGGAGGACTGGGCATTCTGGCGCTGGCCGGCTTCTTCTCAACTCTGCGTTTCGGCTCTGGCCCGCCCTTTCCGGGTTTCGCCGCAGCTTTTCTCATTCTCCTGGGATTTTCCCTGTTCACTCCTCTGGCGACCCGCACCTTGGGCCGGGGACTATCTTCGCCATTGCGGCGCCTCTTGGGGCCGGCCGGGGATCTGGGGTGCCGCTACCTGGCCGGTTCCCTGTCCCGAAGCGCCGTTTCCATCGCCGCCCTGGCCTGTGCCCTGGGGATGCTCATTGCCGTGGCGGTGATGATCGGCTCTTTTCGCCAGACCGTGAACCAGTGGGTCAACCGCTCCATTAGCGGCGACATCTTTTTCGGCCCCTCGGTCTTTTCCACCGCGGCTTACGACCACTTTCTGCCCACCGGAGATCTTGGCTGAACTCCGCCAGGACCCGGAAGTGGCCGACATTTACCTCTACCGCTGCGTGCGTATCCCCTTCAAGGACCGTTACATCCTGGTCATCGGCGGCAGCTTCCCGGTCCTGGCCAAATACGGCGGTCTGTGGTTCCGGAAGGGTAATACGGAGAATATTATGAAGGCTGTGGGGAAAGATACCCAGGCAGCCGAACCAGGCCCCGCCCTCTGGCCCATTGTCATCTCCGAGCCCCTGGCGGAGACCTTCGGATACAAAGAAGGGGACGCGTTAAACCTGCCCACGCCTTCCGGGCCGCAAACCCTCAAGGTCGCCGGGGTGTTCTACGACTACCGCACCGACGGCCCCAGCGTCTGGATGGACATCCGCCAATTCCGCCGCTTCTGGCCCGACACCCAGGTAAACGCGGTGCGGCTTTATCTCAAGGACAAGACCAAACTCAAGGAAGTCCAGGCCGAGCTTCAGGAACGTTACGGCAGCCGCTACCGGCTTCTCACCCTGTCTCACCAGGATCTGAGAGACGGCATTCTCCAGATTTTCGACGACACCTTCGCCCTCACTTACGCCCTGGAGGGGGTGGCGGTGGTGGTGGCCGTTTTCGGCATCATCACCACTTTTCTGGTAATTATCATGGACCGGGAGCGGGAACTGGCCCTTCTGCAGGCTTTGGGGGCTTCCCGTCGCCAGATTCTGGGCATGGTCCTGGTGGAGTCGGGCCTGGCCAGCTTCCTGAGCTTTCTTCTCGGGGCTCTGGCCGGGACGCTGTTGGCTCTCCTGCTGATCTTCGTTATCAATAAGCAGGCTTTCGGCTGGACCGTGCAGTTTTTTTTCACCCCGGCCATCTACCTGCAAACCTTTTTTCTGGTCCTGGCCCTGGGTCTGGCCGCCGGGGCCTACCCGGCCTGGCGGGCCATGCAGCCCAACCTGGCCGCCATTTTAAAAGAAGAATGAGGGAAGCATGATTCTCGGGGAAAGAAAAAAATTTTCCAACAGATGACCCCGGCCGTTCCTCCGGGCATGACAGAAAACGCAGTTAATGATAAGGTAATAGCCGAATCCATATGCTCTGGTTGAATGATTCAACTTCCTTGGCTGAGAGAAAGGATAGGTAATGTCCCGTCTCTGGGGTTGGCTGAAGAAATTGCTCCTGGTTGCGGTTGGTCTTCTGCTCCTCTATTTCATTTTCCAGCTCGTCTTCATGGATTTCATGGTAGATGTGTGGTGGTTTGATTCCCTGGGTTTTCTCAGTTATTTCTTTTGGCGTCTGACCTACCGCTTTTTCATCCTGGGCGTCTTCAGCCTGGTGTTTTTTCTGATATTTTTCCTCAATTTTTGGGTGGCCTCCCGGTTCCTGGGAGCTAGAGCCCCCAAGGCCGATCAACCCGATCTGGCCCTCTCCCGTTATAGGGTCTTCTTCGCCAAGTTCCGCGCCGGTTCCTTCAAGCTTTACACCCCCTTTAGCCTCATCCTGGCGGTGGTCCTAGCCTGGCCTTTTTTCCAGCGTTGGGAGGAGACCCTGCTGTTCCTGTACGCGCCACCTGCGGGCTTAACGGATCCGTTTTACGGCATAGATGTCAGTTTTTTTCTGTTCTCCCTCCCCATTTATCTATCCATCTTCAATACCTTGATCATCACCCTGGGGCTGCTTTTCCTGGGGCTGCTCCTGCTCTATTGGCTGGAAAGACGCTATCTGGCCACCCAGGAACGCCCCTTGCCCCGAGGCGCCAAGATTCATTTAACCATAATGGGGCTTCTTCTCTTTGGCCTGGGCATCTATGGTTTCTTCCTGCAGCGCTATTCACTCCTTTATACCACTGCTCATGAGGCCATTTTTTATGGCCCCGGGTATGTGGAACGTTGGGTGATTTTGCCTTTGATCTGGGCCACCATTTTCTTTTTGTTCACTACCGCCTTATCACTGGTCTTCTATCTCAATACTCGCAAAGGCATGAAAGTGTTGCTGGTCTCCACCGTCCTCTTTTTCCTGGCCCTGGGCGCCCGATATTCTTCCTTTTTGCCAGATATAGTAGAGAATTACCTAGTCAGGCCCGATCAAATCTCCCGGGAACGGCCTTTTATCGAGATGAATATCAAGGCCACTCTGGAGGCTTATGATCTGGACAAGGTGGAGAAGCGGGATTACCATATCCAGCCGGTGGAAACGGATCTCCAGGAGCCCAATATTAGGTACACTTTGCGCAATATCCCGGTCTGGGACCGGGAGGTTCTTCTGGACGTTTATCAGCAATTACAGGAATTGCGCACGTATTACAGATTTCCCCCGGTCAATGTGGATCGTTACACCGTGAGTGGTGTTTATCAACAGGTCTTTCTCTCACCCCGGGAATTGAACGTGGATGATCTTCCCAAGGGGGTTCAGAACTGGATCAATTTGCGTCTCAAGTACACCCACGGCTTTGGGGTAGTGATGACCCCTGCAGCCCAGGGAGGGGAGGAACCCATGACCTGGTTCATTCAGGACATTCCTCCCCGTTCAGAATACGGTTTCAAAATAACCCAACCCGGCATCTACTTTGGCCGGCTGAAGTACGGTTACGTCATCGCTCCTAACGCCAGCCATGAAATCAGCTATCCTACCGCAGAGGGCAACGAACTTACCGATTATTCGGGGAAGGACGGGATCCCGGTGCATTCCCTTTTTCACCGTCTCCTTTTTTCCTTGTACTTCAAGGATAGAGATATCTTGTTTACCACTAAAACTACTGCTAAGAGCAAAATTCTTTTCCGGCGTAACATTACCGAACGCATCGCCACCCTTACTCCGTTCCTTCTCTTCGACTCCGACCCTTACCTGGTGGTCACAGAAAAGGGGCTCTACTGGATTCAAGACGCCTACACTACTTCAAAACACTATCCTTACGCTCAGTCCTACGAAAAAACCGCTGAGAAACTCACCGAGAAGCCCACTAAGAAACCCGATAAGAAGCCAGCCCAGGAGCGGCTCAACTATATTCGCAACTCGGTAAAAATCGTGGTGGACGCCTATAACGGCACGGTGGACTATTACCTGTGGGACCCTCGCGATCCCATCATTCGAGCTTATAACAAGATGTACCCCGGCCTCCTCAAGTCTAAAGATGATATGCCTCCCGATCTGCAAGACCACATCCGTTATCCTAAGGGCATCTTCGACATCCAGGTGGAGATCTATGCCAAGTATCACCAGACTAATCCGAATACGTTTTACAAACAGGAAGACCTCTGGGAGTTCCCCGAGGTCATAAAGGATAGCCAGCCTGTCCGGATGAGACCTTACTATCTCACCTTGAACATATTACAGGGTAACAAATTCGAATTTCTCTCGGTCTGCCCCATGACCCCCCGGGCCCGGACTAATCTGAGGGCCCTCATGGTGGCGGGCTCTGACGGCGACAATTACGGGAAAATATTTTCCTTTGACTTTCCTAAAGGCCTGATGGTATTCGGCCCTTCACAGATTGATGCTTTCATCGACCAGGACACTACCATTTCCGAGCAGTTTACCCTATGGGGCCAGGCGGGCTCCCAAGTGAGGCGGGGCAAGATGATTCTTCTCCCCATCCCCGGAGGAGTCGTCTATATCCAGCCGGTCTATCTGAAGGCCGCAGCCGGGGTAGCTATTCCGCAATTGCAGCGGATCATCCTGAATAAGGGTGAAGTCACTGTCATGGAGCCGTCCCTGGAAGAAGGCCTGGCCAATCTGGACAAACGGATGCAGGAGCTTTCCGAGCGAGCCAAACGGCGACTTGAAGAGGTCAAGCCACCCGAGGCCAAACCGGAAACACCGAGACCGAGCGAATTACCCCAAAAGCCGCCAGCGGAGGCCGCTCCTTGATGGATCGCTTTTGACAAAGGAACGGAACTTACATGGACGAAGCCCATTTACGCATGTGGCACCGCACCATAGGGATTTGCCTGGCCCTCTTCATCTTCCTGCAAGCCGCCTCCGGGGCCATGATGGCCCTGGAATTTGCTCTCGACTCCACCGGACTGTTTGGGATCCTGACCAGCCTCCACTTCGGGGGTGGGTCCTGGGGACACCTGTATCGAATTCTCCTGGGTTTGGGCCTCATGGGCATGGCCGCCTCGGGGGCCCTCATTTATTTCAAAATCCAGGCCCGGACGAAAAAATAGTTAGATGGACCGGGCTCTTAGCCTGTTTTCCATACCGGCTCAAACGCCGTTCCTCCAGTCTTTATCATGCTTAAACACACTTTTGTTCACCTCCCGGGCGTAGGTCTCAGAACTGAGGCCCAGTTCTGGCGTCGGGGGCTCACCACCTGGGAAGACTTCCTCACCGTGGGCCGGGTGTCCGGATTGGGGCTAACGCGCCTGGCCTGGTTTAAGTCTCTTCTCCAGGAATCCCTGCGTCACCTCGACCGCCCTGAATATTTCGCCCCTCGCCTACCCCCAGGGGAGCACTGGCGTTTATTTAACCATTTCCGGTCCCGGACCGCCTACCTCGACATCGAAACCACAGGCGCAGGATGGCCGGAGCAAACCGTTACGGTGGTGGGCCTGTATGACGGCCATACTATGCGCCAGTTCGTCCTGGGGCACAACCTCAGGGATTTCCCCGAGGCCCTGGCCGAGGTGGACGTGCTCGTCACCTTTAACGGCGCTCAGTTTGACCTGCCGGTGCTGCGGGCGTACTTCCCGGGACTGCCTTCCCCCCCCTTGCACCTGGATCTGCGCTTCATCCTGGCCCGCCTGGGCTACCGTGGCGGCCTGAAGCGTATCGAATCCCTGTTTGGCATCACCCGGGCCCCGGAAGTGGCGGGGTTCGATGGGTTCGACGCCGTGCTGCTCTGGGAACGCTTTCAGCGGGGCGACCTGACGGCCCTGGAGCTGCTGTTAAAATACAACCAGGAAGACGTGCTCAACCTGGAGGTCCTCATGGAACAGGCCTTCGAGCTGGGTAAAAACGAGTTGTTGAGGTGAAGGGGTGGAGGAGTGCGGCTCCCTTACCCTCCCCTCAAACTCCCCGCCTAACCCCCTGTAGGGGCTTGATTCATCAGGCCCAGAAGGCGCAATAACGGGCGCCCCTACATGGGTTAAGTGGAGAGTGCAGGGGTGCGCAACCTGGGGCCCCCTCCCCCACTTCAACCACCCACAAGGACGGCGTCAGATGAAACTCTTTTGGGGCTGTGTCATGGTAATGGTGAGTCTGTTGTTTTCTTCGACCACTGGTCAGGGAGCCGAGGACATCAAGCTCCCGCCTCCGGCCCACAAGGGCAAGATGTCAGTGGAAGAGGCCCTGAAAAAGCGGCGTACATCGCGCCATTTTGCCAATCGAGGGTTGGATCTGACCCAGGTTTCTCAACTCCTCTGGGGCACCGACGGCATTAGCGATTCCCGAGGTTATCGCACCGCACCCTCCGCCGGGGCCACCTATCCCCTGGAATTCTATCTGGTGGTGGGGGAACGGGGGGTCACCGGGCTTGCACCCGGTCTCTACCATTTCCGCCCGGATACCCACACCCTGAAGCTCACCCAGCCGGGGGATCTGCGGGCTTCGGTGGCCCGGGCCTGCCTGCACCAATCCTGGATGGCCGAGGCCCCGGTCATGGTGGTTTTCGCCGCCGAGTACCGAAGGTGCATGGCCCGTTATGGAGAGCGGGGAGTCAGGTACACCCACATGGAGGTGGGCCACGCCGGCCAGAACCTCTACCTCCAGGCCGAGGCTCTGGGTTTGTCCTGTGGCATTGTGGGGGCCTTCCAGGACCGGGCTTTGAGCGAAATTTTGAAGCTACCTTCGCAACACGAGCCGCTCCTGGTCATGCCGGTGGGCTATCGTCACTAGAGTAACCATAAAGAAAGGAAAGGGTCGCTCTCCCCTTAGGGAAGAGGGGATAGGTGAGGGGAAAGATTCACACCGCAGAGGTATGATTTATTGAGGCGTCTCTAATAAGAAAAAAATTCCCCAATCATCTCAGGTATGATCACTCCACACCCCTTTTGCTCCAACGGGACCTGAGATCCTCCAGAAGACTCTGAAACTCAGGAATCTTCAGGAGAGAGATAAGCACCAGGTAAAGGCCCACCCCCAGGAAGATAGACCCGCCCAGGGCAACAATTTCTCCGAGAAGACCCCTTCCCAGCCAGGCAAGAGATAGGGAGTGTCCTCCCCACACCACGACAGCCATGACTGCAGAAGCGCCGGTGACTTTCGCCAGGGTCTTCAGAAGATTCCCCACCGGATAGCCCTCCACCTTGCGGTAAAGCACCACTGCCAGAAACAGGAGGTTGACCAGCATACTCAGGGAAGTGGACAGAGCGATGGCCCGGTGGGCCAGAGAGGCGATGGTCAGGTTAATGACCAGAAGATTGGCGGCCACCGTGAGAAAACTGCCAATCACCGGGATCTTCGTGTCATTCAGGGCATAAAACACCGGCACCAGGATCCTGACCCCGGCGAAGGCGAACAACCCCAAACTGTAAAGGGTGAGGGCTGCCGCGGTTTGCTGGGTGTCCCAGGCGGTGAAACGTCCGTGCTGGAAAATGACCGCGACGATAGGCTCAGCCAGGGCTATGAGTCCCGCCGCCGCAGGTATGGCAAGGAGTATGGCGAGAGCCAGGGAGGACCTGAAAGCCTCCTTTATGCCAGGCAGGTCACGGTCAGCTGCCAAACGGGAGACCAGCGGTAAGGTGGCCACCGATAGGGCCACCCCGAAAAGTCCCTGGGGTAAGTGCACCAGGCGGTAGGCGTAATTGAGCCAGGAGACGCTGCCTTGCTCGCAGCTGGAGGCGTAGAAGGTATTAATGAAGATATTAATCTGGCTGGCGGACAGCCCCACCACCGCAGGAAGCATGAGCTTGAAAATTTGACGGAGACCCTCGTCCCGCCAGTCGAAAACCACCAGGGGCCGAAACCCCACCCGCCGCAGCTGGGGGGTCTGGATCAGAAGCTGCATGAGCCCCCCCACCAGAGTGCCCCAGGCCATGCCTACGATGGCAGAGACCCCGAAGCGGGGCAGCACCAGGGCCAGACCCACCCCCACCACGATGGACCCGAGGTTGAAGAAACTGGAGGCCAGGGCGGGAATAAAAAATTTCCCCTTGGTGTTTAAAATGCCCATGGCCACCGCGGCCAGGGATACCAGGAGCAGAAAGGGAAACATGATCCGGGTCATGGTGGCAGTGAGCTCAAGTTTCCCGGCTACCAGACCGTAGTCTGGCGCCATGAGCTCCACCAACTGGGGAGAAAAGATGATGCCCAGGAGGCTGATGCCGCCCACCAGCAGGGCCAAGCAGACGATCACATTGTTGGCCAGGCGCCAGGTGCGCTCCGGTCCCTGTCGCTGGTCGTAATGAGTGAAGACCGTGACGAAGGCGGTGGAGAGGGCCCCTTCGGCGAAAAGGTCCCGGAGCAGGTTGGGGATGCGAAAGGCTACGACAAAGGCGTCAATGGCATAACCGGCCCCGAAGAAAGCCGCCAGGACCTGCTCCCGGACAAGACCCAGGATACGGCTGAGGAAGACGGCCACGCTCATGGAGCCGGCCGCTCGGGCAATCTTACCGGTGTGGTCTGGTGACGACTGGTTCAAACGCCAGCCCTGGGAGAAACTCTAGTGCGGGGTAATCGAATGCCCATGGTAACGGCCCCAACCCGAATTTAACAGGCAAACAGGCACATTCCTCTTTTTGCTGGGAAGCGGGGACTCGACTGATTGGTAAAACCAGTGCTGTCTCAAGAACTTCTGGACTTACTGGCCGGCGACCTTCATCTCTTACTTTTTTTTAACCACCTTGACCTTAGTGGGAGCCCTATTCTTTTTAGTCAGCTTGGGCTTTGCCAAGGGTTTATGGGGCTTGCGGACCGACGCCGGCTTTCCCTGTGATTTTCGGATCTTGGTCCCCACTGGCGGCTTGACGGGAGGCAGAAGGGAGGGCGGGCTCTCCGGGTGCAACAGGGCATAAGCCGGCTGGCCGTCTGGCGACTTCTGATTGAGTTCTGGGGGAGCCGTCCGGGCTGTGGCCTGCATGGCCATCCGGGCCTCCCCCTCCGACACGCCCAGGATTCCCGCCAGCTTGACTTGCTGGTCCGTCGCCGACGGGGCCAGCCAGAAGATAAGCCAGAGTAATAGTCCTAATACTCCTGCGCCTCCGGCCAGGGTCAGCCACCGAGGCCTACTCTTGCCTCGCCTCTTAGAAAAACGAGAA
Source organism: uncultured delta proteobacterium (assembly GCA_963709285.1). Lineage (GTDB taxonomy): Bacteria > Desulfobacterota > Desulfobaccia > Desulfobaccales > 0-14-0-80-60-11 > JBGSLA01. The sequence continues at coordinate 475,165 of CAVPVR010000003.1, forward strand.
CTTTGCCACCGGCACCACAGCATGACCAGGGCATACAATGCATAAGCCACAATGATAAAAAGAATGGTCGGCAGCAAAGTGTCTATCTTCCTGAAAGGTTGTCCTACGATAGCAAGTTCGTCAACCCAAGTCAACGAAACTTTATCAGGAAATTCCTTATGTCATATTATTGACACCAATATTCTTTTCGTGATAATGAGGTGATTATGGAACGGCATGCCAGCATTCTGGTGGTGGAAGACGACCGGGCCCAGCGGGAGGCCCTCCAGGAAATCCTGCAGCAGGAGGGCTATGATTTGGAGACCGCCCCCGACGGGGAGACCGGTCTGGCTCGCCTCCAGGAGCAGGGCTTTGACCTGGTGCTCACGGACATGGCCCTTCCCGGGGTGGGCGGCCTCGACATTCTGAAGTTTCTGGTACAACACCATCCTTACTCACTCTGCATCATCATTACCGGCTACGCCACTGTCAAAAATTCGGTGGACGCCATGCGCCAGGGGGCTTACGACTATCTGCCCAAGCCGGTGGACCCCCAGGAACTGCGCCTGGTGGTGCAGCGGGCCCTGGAACATCAACGCCTCCAACAGGAAAACTTGCATCTCAAGAAGCAGCTCTTCAAACGCTTCGGCTTCGCTAATATTATCGGCACAAGCGAACCAATTGCTCAAGTTTTTGAACTTATTCGTAAAGTGGCTGACACCGACTCCACGGTTCTCCTTTTAGGGGAATCGGGAACCGGGAAAGAGCTTATCGCCCGGGCCATCCATTACAACAGCCACCGCCGCCAGGGGACCCTGGTGCCGGTGAACTGTGCGGCCATTCCCGAGGAGTTGCTCGAAAGCGAGCTTTTTGGGCATGAGCGAGGGGCCTTCACCCATGCCATCAGGACCCGCATCGGCCGCTTCGAACAAGCCAGCGGCGGCACTATTTTCCTCGATGAGATCGCCGACATGAGCCCGGGGCTTCAGGTCAAACTCCTGCGCGTTCTTCAGGACCGCTCCTTTGATCGTATTGGCGGCGTCAAGAGTATCAAGGTGGACATCCGGGTCATCGCCGCCACCAATCAGGATTTGGAAACTCTGGTACACCAGGGCAAATTTCGTGAAGACCTCTACTACCGCCTCAATGTCATCCCCATCCGAGTTCCTCCTCTCAGAGATCGGGTAGGTGACATCCCCCTCTTAGTGGCGCACTTTCTCCAGGAATTCAGCAAAAAGAAAAAAAAGCCAGCCAAGCGCCTGAGCCCACCGGTCATGGAGCTCCTGACCCGGTATCCCTGGCCCGGCAATGTGCGGGAGCTGGAAAACCTCATAGAGCGCCTGGTCATCCTCACCGAGGGGGACGTAGTGGCAGTGGAAGATCTACCACAACGCTTTCTGGTATCCGCCAGTCTGGGTAATAAAGCTGAAAGTATAGACTTTCCCGGGGATGGTCTTAATCTCCCCCAAGCTTTGCAGGAGTTCGAGCGCCGCCTGATCATAAAGGCCCTGGAACAAAGCAACTGGGTGAAAAGCCGGGCCGCTCAGCTGCTCCACCTGAACCGCACCACCCTCATCGAAAAAATGAAAAAGCAACAGATCTTTGCCCCCGGGACTTCTGTTCCCACAAAATCCCCGTAACGTCAAAAAAATGACAGAACATTCCCCTACTCATTGACGCTTGTCAAACCCAATCTTTTTTGCTCCTCTTTTTTATTTCAATTTATTCAGTAGGTTATCCTTTTAGCGGACGATTCTCTTGGTTTGGTACGTGTCTTGCTTCCTGATGGCGAGAGGAGCGGGACATGTCGAAAAACAGACAGAGGCTTCGTGCCTTAACCTGGTGTTGGCTGCTCCTGGCCATGGTCTGGTGGGCATTCCTGGCCGTCCTGCCAGCTTGGGGGGCTCTCCCACCTCCGCCGGCTACAAAGCTCTGCCGGGAAAAAGTCCAGTTGTCGTTCTCTCCGGAGAATTCTTTCAAGCCATGGAGAAGTTGGCCAACTCCGGGGCGGTGTATGGCGACCGCCAAGAACTTTTCCTGGAACAGATTGCCACGGCTCAGCGCTTTGTAGTGAAAACCAACCTCACCCTCATTGACCAAAATGAAAAGATTATTCGGCTCCTGGAAGAGCTTAATCGCCGGGGCCAGGGAGAAAAGCGCTGAGATGCTCGACGGGAAATGTCGCGCCTTGATGATCCTTATGTGCCTGGTGGTCGTCACCGGATGGGTCTGCAACGCGGCGGCGCACCGGCGGGGCGGTCTGCCTCTGGTCCGACCGGGTCCGCCTCCAGTTGCCCAGACCCCGGCCCCTCAAGAAGAAAAGACCTCTGGCCCCCTGTCTTTGAAACCTGACTCCTATTGGCAGAGGCTCCTAGCCCAGGAACAGGCCGGGGAGTTTGGAGAAGCCTGGAAGACCGGGCTGGCTCTGGTGAATCTCTTTCCCCAGGCCCCCCAGCGGGGAGCCGCTCTTCTCAAACTGGCGGCACTGGCCCAGGGGCAGGGGAAAACGGAGCTGGCCCTGGAACTTTATGGCCTTACCGCCTCCTTGACTCACGGCACTCCGGAGGCAGCCCAGGCCTGTCTGGCTGCCAGCGTCTTGGAACTCTCCCAGGACTTGAGCCACAATGATCCGTTGCAGGCCCTGCGTCACTTCTTGGAAAAAGTAACGGTCCTGCCTTCAGGATACTCTCCCGAGTCTCTCCAGGAAGCGCTTAAAACCGGGTGGCAGGCGGTTTCCCACAAAGTTCAGGCTTCGTCACCTCCCTCTCTCACCCTGATGGAAGAAATCCTGGCCTTATGGGATCTGCAACCCCAAGGCTTTGGACCTCCAGAAGCAGCTTGCCTCTTGGCAAACCTCCTCAAGGAGAACGGCCTGTTGGAGGAAGCCCAGGCTTTGCTGGCCAAGGCGGGCCATAAAAGCAAGGGCGACCGGCGAGGTATGTTGAAAGGATCTTGCTTAGAACTAGCCTGGCTGTCCAGGGGCTGGCCCCGGATCGCCGACACTCTGAAACAGGTCTCCGGAGGAGAAGAGGAGCAAAAAATTCTTTTGCGTGCCTGGCTGGCCCGACGGCAGGCCGGGGTTGACTCATCAACCACTCCCGGTAAGGATCTTCTGGCCTGGTTTCTGCCTCAAAAGGCCAACGCCGCCAGGTTGGACCTGCCGGTCACAGCCCTGGGGCAGGCCCTGCAGCACCCGTGGTCCGCCCTCGGTGCAGACCGGCTTCAGGACGAATTGGTCCAGCGCTACTGGGCGGAAAGTCAATTTTCCCAGGCGGCTCAGATGCATCAGTTGATGGGGAATAAGCCTTGGGGGCAAAATCTGAGCCCCTTTTACCAGGATCGCCTGGGCTTGAGCCGTCTGAAAGAAGGCCAACCGGACGCAGCCCAGGCAACTTTTCAGCAACTGGCCCAACACAACGACTCTTTCTGGCGACGTCTGGCCCAGGTTCGACTGGCAGACCTGGAACTGTCCCGCGTCCAGGCGGAGCCTTCTCCCTGATCCTTGCTGAGGATGATGGCATGAAGCAGAGAGCCCTTTTGGTAATAGACTCCCAAAGCTCCTGGGAAGAAGTCCGCCCACGGCTGGAAAAGACGCTTCAGGTGGATTTGGCCCAGGTGGCCACCTTAGAGGACAGCCGGGAACTGCTCCGGGAACGGTTCTTCCTGGCAGTGATGTTGGCTGATGACCTGCCGGGTCAAGACGCCGGGGCCTTTTTGGCGGAGATTAAGGGGGAACACCCATTTTTGCCAGTTTATTTACTCTCTCGGCGGCCATCAGTGGAAGGCGCCGTGGCCGCCATGCGGGAGGGGGCCCAGGATTACTTGGCTGCACCCCTTTCCTGGGAAAAATTGTCTACCATTCTGGAACCTTACCTCAAGAACGGCCGGCAGCCCCTGGGGATAAACAACCAAAAAGGCGCCCACCCTGGCCAGGCCCGCCCCGTTATCACCCAGGACCCGGTCATGCTCCATATCCTCCGCATGGCCAAGGCCGTGGCCCCCACCCGGGCAACGGTACTTATCCAAGGGGAGTCAGGCACCGGCAAGGAAATTCTGGCCCGCCACCTTCACACTCACAGCGACCGGGCGGGAGGGGCCTTTGTTGCGGTCAACTGCGCCGCCCTGCCTGAGGGCCTGCTGGAAAGCGAGCTCTTCGGCCATGAAAAGGGGGCCTTTACCGGGGCCCTGATGCGCAAGCTGGGAAAATTCGAACTGGCCAACAATGGTACGCTGCTTCTCGACGAAATTAGCGAGATGCACCCCCACCTCCAGGCCAAGTTGCTCCGGGTACTCCAGGAAAATGAAATCGACCGAGTGGGAGGACGCCATCCCATTCCCATTAACGTCCGCTTGATAGCCACCACTAATCAGGACCTCCCGGAGCTCATTCAAAAAAATGAGTTTCGGGAAGACCTGTTCTATCGCCTCCAGGTGATTTCCTTCACCCTGCCGCCCCTGAAAGAGCGGCGGGGGGACGTTCCCCTGCTGGCCGAATATTTCTTACAACGGTATGCTCAGCTCTTCGGCAAGCGGAATGTGAAACTCACCGTTCCCGCCCTGGCCGCCCTGGAAAAGGCTCCCTGGCCCGGCAACATCCGTCAGCTCGAAAACGCCATCGCTCGAGGGGTTCTTTTGGCGGAGGGGAACTATGTCCACCCCCGGGACCTCCAGGCTGAAAATGCCGGGGAACTCCCGGAGCGCCCGGTCCTGCCGACCCTCTCCGGGGACAAACCCGTGACCCTGCGGGAAATGGAACAGCACCTCATCTTCCAAGCCCTGGATGAGACCTCGGGGAACCGTACGCACGCCGCCAAACTCTTGGGTATCAGTGTGCGCACCCTGCGGAACAAGTTGCACGAATACCGCCAAACGGCGCGGCCTGGCCCGGCCCCCAGCTCCCAGGTGGCCTGATTATTGCTTGTACATTAGTTCAAATGGAAAAACAGGCAATCTTTGCCTGAAAAGTGAGGTGGCAGTAATGCCTGGCGATCTCTTTCCTGATGGCACCATGAACCTCCTCGAAAAATCCCTCTCCTGGCGCAGCCGGGGCCAGGAAATTATTGCCGGTAACCTGGCCAACTTAGAAACCCCTCGCTATGCCCGGCAAGAGGTGAACTTCAAGGAGGTGCTCCAAAACCATATCCAGGGGCGACCGGGTATCAGACTGGTGGCCACTCACAGCCAACACCTCCAGGGATCCCGCCTCGAGAGCGGTCTCGTCCGGGACACCAGTGATCCCGTGGACCTGGATCAGGAGATGGTGAATCTTTCTCTAAACCAACTTGGCTACCAAGCTTCAGTGACCATGCTCAGCAAGAAACTGGACCAACTGAAAACAGTGGTGGAGGGAGACGGACGGTGAACATTTTTGACACCATGGAAATCAGCGCTTCAGGGCTTACCGCTCAACGGCAACGCCTGAATGTTATCGCTGAAAACTTGGCTAACGCTCAGGTCACCCGCACTCCTCGGGGCGGCCCATATCTCCGTAAAAACGTCATCCTGGAGACTCAGCCTGCGGAGAATTTCGCCAGCCTGCTGGAGTCCCCTGCCAAGGTGGCGGTCACCGACATTGTGGAGACCCGGGAGGGTTTGGTCCAGGAGTATGACCCCACTCATCCGGACGCGAACGAGGAGGGGGTGGTTACCTGGCCTAATGTCAACCCGGTAACGGAAATGGTGAGTCTCATGCTGGCCAGCCGGGCTTTTGACGCCAATGTAGCCGCTTTCCGGGCCGGCAAAACCATGGCCTTGAAGGCCCTGGAAATCGGCCGGTAACCATCAGACGCCAGTTTGAGCACCAAAAGCTTTAAGATTGCGCCCTGCCTTTCAGGCGGGCGCCGGTACCCAGGGAGAAACGCATGCAGGTAAATCCTTCCGGCCAACTGGAGATTATTACATCTCCTAATACGGGCTTGCCCACCTCGGGGGCATCAGCCCCTGGAAAAAATGTTTTCCAGCAATTATTGGCGGATATTAACAGTCAGCAGTCCCAGGCAGACACCCAGGTGCGCCGTTCGCTCCTGGGAGAGGCGGACCTGCATGAGGCCATGCTGGCCCTGGAGAAGGCTAACTTGAGCCTCCGCCTCCTGGTCCAGGTCCGCAACAAGCTGGTCCAGGCCTATGAGGAACTGAGCCGCATGCCCATGTAAGGCGGCGTCTGATTATTTACCCAAGTTGAGCCCATGGACTCCTTGAAAAGATTTCTGGGAAAAGTAACAGACCGGTATCAGGCTTTACCTGCCACCCAACGAATGCTCATCCCGGCTTTGGTGGTGGCTGTCGTCCTGGCGTTGGGCTTTCTGGTCTTCGTCCAGGGCCAGTTGGACTATGGGGTGCTCTTTACCAATCTCTCCCAAGAAGACGCGGGAGAAATTGTCACCAAATTGAAGGGAAAAAAGACCCCCTACCGCTTGGAGAACAACGGCACCGCCATCCTGGTGCCCAAGTCCGAGATGTACGAACTGCGTCTGCTCTTGGCCAGCGAAGGCCTGCCCAAGGGCGGGGGCGTAGGCTTTGAGATTTTTGACCGTCAGGAATTAGGGGTCACCAATTTTGTGCAACGCCTCAATTACCAGCGGGCCCTGCAGGGGGAACTGGCCCGGACCATTGCCGGTATGCCGGAGATTCTGGAAGCCCGGGTCCACGTGGTCACCCCCAAGGAATCACTGTTTATCGAAGACCAGAAGGAGCCCACAGCTTCAGTGGCGGTCAAGCTGCGTCCCGGGCGGACCCTGAGCCCCGGCCAGGTAGATGCTATTGTTAACCTGGTGGCCAGCGCCGTGGCGGGCCTTCATCCAACCCAGATATCCGTAGTGGATCTGAAAGGTCGCATCCTGAGCAAGCCCCAGGACCGTCTGAGCCTCCAGGGCCTCACCGCCGGGCAGTTGGGCCTGCAACGCCAGGTGGAAGAAAGCTATGAGCACAAGGTCCAGGAGCTCTTCGACAAAATCTTGGGGGCGGGCAAGTCTTTCGTGCGGGTCTCCACTGAGCTGGACTTTCAGAAAATCGATCTCCGTGAGGAAACCTTCACCCCCAACCGGGACCTGGTGCGCAGTGAGCAAAAAACCCACGAACGCAGCACTCGGGGGCTGGAAGGCGGCAACCCCGAAGCCAGGTTCAACCTCAACCGGGGCACCATTACCCCCCCGCCACCTGGAACGGGACCTCCACCCTTAACCGCCCCGGCCCCGGCGAAAACTCCCACTGGGGTCGGCTCTGAACGTACCTCAGAGTTGCGCAACTATGAAATAAATCGGGTGGTTCGCCAGGTGGTTGATTCCCCCGGCAAGATCAAGCGCCTCTCCCTGGCTCTGGTGGTGGATGGCGTCTACCAGAGTAATGGTAAGAAATTCAGTCCGAGAAGTCCTGAGGAGATGCGCCGGTTCGCCAACCTGACCAAGAAGGCGGTGGGTTTCAATACGGAACGAGGCGATCAATTGGAAATTTCCTGCGCCCCCCTGGAAGTTCAGGCCGCAGAGGGCACTGCAGCCTTTAGTCCCGTGGAGGGCTGGCCACAAGGCTTGGCATTTTCCTGGAAAATCGGCGTCCTGATTCTCCTGATTCTGGGAGGGTTGATGTTTCTCCTGAAACGGCGGCGAGCTCCGTCTCGTCCTCCTCTTTTGCAGGGGCCGCCATCTACGGCTCTGTCCACCACTGACTTTCAGGAAAACATCCTACCTGAGGCCGCAACTCCTGTATCTTTGCAGGCCAGCCAACCCCGGCCCGCCTTGCCAGAACCGGTAGATGGTCAGGAGAAGGTGAGTCATCTGATAACCTCCTATCCAGACCGGGCGGTGGAGGTTTTGCGACTCTGGATCCATGACAAAGACGCAAAATAACGGCGCTTAAGCCGCCATAAGGAAAGGTGGGCCAACGTGGCCATGCCGGGAAGATCGGAACGATTGAGCGGAACTGAGAAAGCTGCCATTCTCCTGCTAACCCTGGGAGAGGGCCGGGCTGGCGACATCTTGAGTCGCTTAGACGACCGGGAAGTCCAGCTTCTGGGGCAGAAAATCTCCAAGCTGGAGTACATCCCCGTCAAACAAATGGCCGGCGTCCTGGAGGAATTCACCAGGATGATGGAGACTCCGGAGGCTATGGTGGTCCGCGGCGACCAGTTTTTTAAAAACACCATCTCCCGGTCCATGGACTTGAAACGTCAGGAAGATCTTTTGGACAAGTTGGACCTGGAGACCAGCCCGGATTTTTTCCAAAAAATCAAGAAACTGGACGCCCGCACGGTGGCCTCCTTCTTACGCAATGAGCATCCTCAGACCGTGGCCTTGGTGTTGGCCCACCTGGAACGCCAGCAAGCCGGCCAGGTTCTGGCCCTTTTTCCAGATAACCTTCAAATCGAGGTAGTGCGGCGGATGGCAAACCTGGACCAGGTTTCTCCGGCCATCATCGAAGAGATCGATGCGGCCCTCCGGGAGGAGATTGCCCTGGTGGAGGAAGTGGGGGGCCGTATGGTTGGTGGATCCCAATCTGTGGCGGAGATCCTCAACCAGATGGAACGCACTCAAGAGGCGAATATCCTCAAGCGGCTGGAGGAAGAGGAACAAGGGGAGCTGGCTGAAGAAATCCGCCGCTATCTCTTCACCTTCGAGGACCTCCTGGGCGTCGAAGACCGTGGTTTGATGGCCCTCCTCAAGGAGGTCAACACCCAGGAACTGGCCCTGGCCCTCAAGGCGGCTTCAGACGAAGTGAAGGCTAAATTCTTCCAGAATATGTCCAGCCGGGCGGCAGAAATGCTCCAGGAAGAACTCGAAATCATGGGTCCGGCCCGTCTCAGAGACGTGGAGGGGGCCCAGCAACGAATCATCCAGGTGGCCAAGCGTTTAGAGGCGGAAGGTCAGCTGGTCCTGACGGCCAAAGGTAGCGACGATGTTTTTATTTGAGCCGGCCAAAGTTGATCCTCAGGCGGTGGAGGAATTCCAGTTGCCGGGCATAGAAGATCAGAAGGAGTCCTCAGCACCGGGACATGTGGAATTCCAGCCCTGGGACTATGGAGATCCAGGAGGCGGCCCCCTAAGGGGCCAGGCGTCGGCGGAGAGGGCCGAAGAAATCTTGGCTGCGGCCCACCTGAAAGCCCAGGAGATCGAGCGTCAGGCCTATGAGGAGGGTTTCCAACAAGGCCAGAAGGATGGCCAGGAAGTAGGACGACGGGGCCTGGAAGAGGTGGTCAAGCGCCTCCAGAACCTGGTAGCAGCCCTTGAACAGGAGCAAGAAAACCTCTTTCGCCAGCGAGAGGGGTTTCTCTTAGACCTGGTGCTCTTGGTAAGCGAAAAACTGATCGCCCGAGAACTTACCTTACACCCGGAGGCCATCCGCGGGGTCATTGAGGAGGGGTTCCGGCAAGTGGCCCACCTGGAAGGACTACGGCTGTTGGTAAGTCCCCCTGACTATGAGATGCTCCGGCAGGAAAATCTTGATTCCTGGCCCCCAGGGGTGGAATTGATGGCCGACGCCACTGTCAGTCCAGGAGGCTTTCGTCTGGCAACCTCCCTGGGAGAAGTAGACGGCACCCGGGAGACCCGTTGGGCCCTGGTGGCCCAAGCCGTTCAGCAAGCCCTGGAGACCTTAAATGCCCCTGCCGCAGCGGATTGATTGGCAGCGCCTGTACACGGTATTGCGGCAGACGACGCCCTATGCCCTCACTGGGCGGGTCCAGGAAATGGTGGGTCTGGTGATTACCAGCCGGGGACCGGAGAGCGCCGTGGGTAGAATTTGTGAAATCGAGATGCCACCCCCGGAAGGACCAATAACTGCTGAGGTGGTTGGATTCCGGCAAGGGGAGGTGCTCCTCATGCCCCAGGGAGAGGTGCGGGGCATCAGACCCCAGGCCCGGGTGGTGCTCCAAGCCCGGGAGGCCATGGTCCCGGTGGGAGAATCTCTCCTGGGTCGAGTGGTGGATGGTCTGGGGAGACCTCTGGACGGCAAAGGGCCCCTGGACGCCCTTCAAGCTTACCCTCTCTATGCCAAGCCTTTGAATCCCTGCAACCGGGAGAACATCAGAGAGCCCCTGGACGTGGGAATTCGGGCCATCAATGGCCTCCTTACCCTGGGCCGGGGCCAGCGGGTGGGCATCTTCTCAGGGAGCGGCGTGGGCAAAAGCACCCTGATGGGCATGATGGCCCGCTTCACCCGCTCCGACGTCAGCGTCATCGCTCTCATCGGCGAGCGGGGCCGGGAGGTCAAAGAATTTCTGGAACACGACCTGGGGGAAGAGGGTCTGGCCCGCTCTTGCGTAGTGGCCGCCACCTCTGACACCCCACCACTGGCCCGCCTCAGAGGCGCGTATCTGGCCACGGCTATGGCTGAATATTTCCGGGATCAAGGATTGCATGTGCTGTTACTCTTGGATTCTCTCACCCGCTTTGCCATGGCGGCACGGGAAATCGGCCTGGCCATCGGTGAACCCCCTACCGCTCGAGGCTACACACCCTCGGTGTTCACCCGTTTACCCGGACTTCTGGAGAGGGCTGGGGCCTGCCAGAAAAAAGGCAGCATAACCGGCATTTATACCGTGCTGGTGGAAGGAGATGACCTGCTGGAACCCATCGCCGACGCCACCCGGGCCATCCTGGATGGTCACATCGTGCTCACCCGGGAACTGGCCGACCGGGGCCACTATCCGGCCATTGACGTCCTGGGGAGCATCTCCCGTCTCATGCCTCAGGTGGCGAAACCCGAGCACCAGGGCTACCGGGAAAGCCTGGTCCGGGTCCTGGCCGCCTATCGCCGGGCCGAGGATCTGGTGAACATCAATGCCTACGTGCGGGGCAGCAACCCCGAGATCGACTATGCCCTGGAGAAGATCGAGGCCGTGAACCGCTATCTCCGCCAGGGCACGGAGGAGGGCATTTCTCTAACTCGGGCCGTGGAAGAATTGGAGGCCATCTTCATCTCATGAAAACCAGTGGGCGCTTCCGCTTTCCCCTGGAAACCGTGCTCAAGGTGCGAACTTTGCGGGAAGAGCAGGCCCAGCTGGAGTTGGCCCGGGCCCAGGGTCAGTTGGCCCGCAGCCGGCAGGCCCTGGCTGAAACCGAAACCCTGGTTTTCGAGACCATGAATCGGATGAAAGAAACAACCTCCCAGGATTGGCAGGTCTCTGAATATCAGATGATTTTCAGATACTTGGAGCATCTGAAGCTAGCCCGGGAGGGTTGGCGGATACAGGTGGGTCGGGAGGAGACGGTAGTGGCGGAGAAAAGGCTGGCTCTGGAACGTTGTCACCAGGAACGCCGCCTTTTGGAAAATCTGCGGGGGAAAAAATATCTGGAATTTCGCCGAGAATTGACCAAGTTCCTGGAAAACCAAAGCGAAGCCATCGTGTTGGCGCGGTGGTCCCATTCCTGAGAGGAGGGAGGTATGCATGCTACTGCCCTTGGCGGAGTGAATTTAAAATCCCTTACGGCCTGCCTCATTGTTGGCCTTCTCATAAAAATTGCCCTTTCCACCGCTTGCCTGGCGCCCCCTCACTGGCTGGATTGGACAGGTCCTCGCCCGAGTGAGGCTGCCACTACTGCTGCAGCTGAGTCGAAGCCGAGCCAACACCTTCCCCGGCTTCTGGCTTTGGTGAATAAGGAACGCCAGGCCCTCTTGACCCGGGAAGCTACGGCTGCCACCAAGGAGGAGCAGTTGGCCCTGATAAAGCAGGAGGTTGAGGGTCGTTTGAAGGAACTCCAGGCCCTCCAGAACCGGCTGTTAGAAACCCTGGAAGAGGAGAAACGCATCAAGGGGGAACACAACCGGCACCTCGTGGCCACTCTCAAGGCCATGTCCCCGGACCGAGCCGGCAAGCTGCTGGAAAAGATGGAAGAAGAAGAGGCGGTGCGACTCTTGAGGCGCCTGCCGGGTAAAGAGGCAGGGGCCATTTTGAGTCTTTTGGCTCCCGACAAGGCTGCCCGGCTCAGCCACCGACTCTTACAATAAAAACAAGAAAGAATTAATTTGAGTTTTGGCCTCAGGGGTTCTTGGTTAAGCGGCCTGGGACTCTCATTGTGGCAAAGCGCGGATTGTGATAATCTTCCTAAACCAGCCTGGCCATAAGGGAGGATTTCACATGCCAGACGCATATCCCAACAATTCCCGGGAAGCCATCCTACTTTTTCACTTCGCCGACCGCCTGAAGTCCGAGCTTCTCATCGCCTCGCAACTCCTCGTCACCCTTATGCAACTCAAGGGCCAAGAACAGGAAGGAGGCAAGCGCCTCTTTCTGGACTACTTTCGGGCCCTGGAACGGGAGATGGGTTTGGGCATGGCCCTCATCAACGACCAGGATATGATCCGGATGCGCACGGTGCTCACCGGGCTCACCGGCATGGTGGACTCGAACATGTTCACCGAAGTCCAGAACCACCTCACCTGGATCATCAGCACCATGACCACCTACGCCCAGCGGGCCATGGAGTTTCTGCTGAAAGATGGTTTGCTGTAGAGGACGTGGGGATAGAGATTTCTGGAGTTTCTTTTAAAAATCCTTCACCAGCCGATACACCTCAATGAGGGGCAGGCCGGATTTTTCGGCCAACTGACGGCAAGCTTCGTATTCCGGCAGCACCCGGCGGCGGCCGCCATATTCCATGACCTTCACCAAAAGTTCCCCGTGCGGCGTAGTGATGGACTCCTGCCACCGCCGGGCCGCCACCCGTTCCATTTCCTGTACCCTGACCCCCAAGGTAGTGGAGTCGAAAAACAGGCACTCCAGCAAACCCTCTCGGGCGGCAGGGGGTGCAACCACAGTGAGACGCACCCCGGGGCGGTTCTTTTTCATCTGGATAGGGGCCAAGGCCACGTCCAAGGCCCCGACAGCAAAAAGGCCGGCCATCAGGGGTTCAAAGAGTTCGGGGTTCATGTCGTCGATATGGGTCTCGAGGACCAAGACCCGCTCCCGTAGGCCCATGGACTGGGATAACGGTTCGCCCAGGTAAAGACGCAAAAGGTTGGGGTGTCCGGGGAGTTCTCGGCTGCCGGCGCCATAGCCAACCTGTTCCAGGCGGAGGGGCGGGCACAGCTCGCTTTCGGCCTCCAGGGCCTTCAGGATAACGGCACCGGTGGGGGTCACCAACTCCCCGGGAAGGTCGGTGCCGTAGACATTGAACCCCTTCAGCAGTTCCAGGGCAGCAGGCGCAGGATTGGGAAGACGCCCGTGGGCTCCGCCAATCATGCCCCAGCCCTGGGGAATAGGGCTCACAAAGGTGCGGGTTATACCCAGGGCCTCCACTCCGAAAGCCACCCCGACCACGTCCAGGATGGTGTCGGCGGCGCCGAGTTCGTGAAAATGCACGTCTTCCGGAGGCTGGCCGTGGATGCGGCCCTCCACTTCAGCCAGCATGCGGAACATCCGCAAACTGAGGTCTTTTACCCGCTCTGACAAGCCGGCTTTGGAGATGAGGGCCACGATGGTCGAGTAACTTCGGGCCGGTTGTTCTGTGTCTGTGGCGAAGTCCACCTTGATCCCGGTGAGATGCTCCTTGGTCACCCGGCGGGTTTCGAGCCGAAAGCCGGGAAGATCAAGTTGGCTCAGAACTTCCTTGAGGGCGGCCTGGTCCAGCCCCACGTCGAGCATGGCCCCCAGGGTCATATCACCGCTTAAACCCGCAAAGCAGTCAAAGTAGGCCCAACGTTCAGGCCGAGGGCGGTTCGACAAAGAGTTCCACCTCCTTTACGGACCGGGCTTCGGCCCGGCGAACCACGAAGCGCAGGTTGCGCCAACGAAGTTGCTCACCCGCCCGGGGCAGGTCTCCCATTTGGGAGATGATGAACCCCGCCAGGGTCTCATAGTCCCCCGGGGGCAGTTCCAGGTTGAGGGCCTCGTTCAAGGCCTCCACCTCTATGCGGGCGTTGATGAGGTAATGATTTTCCTTCAGCTTCTTGAAGGGGGTCACGACCTGGTCGAACTCGTCCTCAATTTCCCCGACAATTTCCTCCAACAGGTCTTCAATGGTGACGATTCCCACGGTGCCGCCGTATTCGTCCACCACCACTGCCAGGTGTATCCCCTGACGCTGCATCTCCGGCAGCAGGTAGTCGATCTTTTTTATTTCCGGTACGTAGTGGACCGGCCGCACAAACGGCTTGATGCCCTGGTCGGAAGCCTCTTCCCCCAACAGATCGAAATCATGCAGGACACCCACCAGGTTGTCAATGCGCCGGTGAAAGACCGGTAGGCGGGAGAAGCGGGTGGCCCGAAACTCTTCCAGGGCCTGGGCCACGGTGGAGGTGTCGGAGATGGCCGCCACCCGCACCAGGGGGACCATGACTTCCTTGACCGTGCGCAGGCTGAAGTGAAGGATACGATTGATAATCTGGCGCTCGGTAGTCTCCAGATCCACCTCCGGCCCGCTCTTTTTAACCACCAGGGACAAATCTTCCCGGGTAATAAAAGGGATTTTACTGATTTTATGAGCCCCGGTGATCCAAAGAGCAAGCCGGCTCAGGGTAGCGAAGATCAGGGTAACGGGATAAATCAACCAGGTAACCACCCACAGAATGGGGGCCAGGCCTTGGGCTAATCGGTTGGGATACTGGCGGCCGATGGACTTGGGGGTTATTTCTGCCAGTAGCAAGATTAAGGGGGGTAAGAGCACCATGGCGCCTACTTCGCCCCAGGCTCCTAACCATTGAATTAACAGAGCGGTGACCAGGATAGTGTTGGAGATCTCGGCCAAATTGGAGCCCACCAGACAGGTGGCCATCATGCGCTCCGGGCGCTCCAGGAGCCAGAGGGCCATTCGGGCGCCACGGCGCCCCTCCTCGGCCCGATGTTTCAGGCGGCGGTAATTGGCGGAAATTAGCGAAATTTCCGAGGCTGAAAAGAAGCCTTCCAATACCAGTAGGGGCAGGAACACCAAGAGAACGGCAAGGATCATGGCTGAATTTGCTGGACCTCCAGTTCCATGATGCGGGTACCCTTCATCTTCAGCACCTTGAACTGCAAGGAATTATGAGTAATGGTATCACCTTCATGAGGTAGCTCTCCGAAGAGATTGAGGATAAATCCTCCCACGGTGTCAAATTCGCCAGGCGGGAAAGCCATTCCCAGGACCTCCTCCAAGTCATTGAGAGGCAGAGAGGCCTTGACCCGCCAGCGTCCCGGGGCCAGTTCCCTCAGGGACTTCACCTCCACCTTAAATTCCTGGGGAATCTCACCGCACAGCTCTTCCAGAAGGTCTTCCATCGAGACCAGGCCCACCAGAGTGCCGTATTCATCCACCACCAGGGCCAGGCGCAACCGTTTGCTCTGGAGTTCGGTCAAAAGATCAAAGGCTTTCTTGCTTTCCGGGACATAGTGCGGGGGTCGCAGGATATTCTGAATCATTCCCAGGTCACAGCTTTCCCGGGAACAGAGATAGAGGAGTTCTTTGGCGTGGAGGATCCCCAGGACATTGCCGGGCTCATTCTGGTAGATAGGCACCCGGGAGAACCGGGAACGCTTTACCGCCTTGATCATCTGGGGGACTGGCATTTCCAGGGGTAGACTGAAGATATCCGGCCGGGGCACCATGATCTGTCCCACCCGGACTTCCCCAAAATTCAGGAAATTCTGAATAAAGTCCCGCTCCAAGGCGGCGATCATACCGCCTCGGTGACTTTCTTCCACCATGCGTACAAAATCGTCCTGCTGGACCGCAGGGACTTGCAGATCGGGGCGAAACCCCAGGGTGACCAGAATGCCCCGGCTGAGCTGCAACAAAACGACTCGAACAGGGGAAAACAGGATGATGGCCCAGCGAACCAGGGGAGCCACCAGGGGAGCCAGGCGGCTGGGATAGGTGAGGGCCAGGGACTTGGGGATGATTTCCCCGAGCAACAGCAAACAGGGGGCCATGACCAGCAGGGCCAGCCATTTCCCCTGGTCCCCCCAAAGGCTGAGGGCCAGCGAGGTGGCCACAATGGAAGCCAGGATGGTGACAAACTCTACACCAAATATCAAGGTGATCAGAAGACGGTGGGATTGGCCGAGAAGCTCCTCCACCATCTGGCCCCGCCGGGGGCGTTGTTGTTTCAGACGCAGCCGGTCCAGGGGTTTCAGGGCAAAAAGGGAGGTCTCGGAAACGGCGAAGAAGATGTAGAGCACCAAGAGGACGCCCAGGGCGAGCCATCTGATGAGGATGTCTAAAGGCAAGTCCGAGCTAATCCTCACTCCGGGAATGGTGCGAGCAGATTCAAGGTTTCGGGCATAAAGCTTCTTCACAGGCACCAGGTCAGGAATCCGCACCTGGGCGCTGGTAACGGGAAAAAAGCAGGGGCGGGGGGCTCGTTTTACAAAGGCCCGCCCCCTCACCAGTTAGACCAACGGCCGGGTCGCCCGGGTGGGTAGGCGGCTTTTGGAGGTCTTCCCCCGGGGCGTCGGCTTAAAGGGTGAGCGCACCAGGGCTTCCTTTAGCACCTCGTCGACGTTGCTCACCGACACAAACTTGAGCTTGCGCTTGACGTAGTTGGGAATTTCCACCAGGTCTTTCTTGTTGGCCTCCGGGATGATGACCTTTTCCATACGCCCCCTGAGGGCCGCAATGGCCTTTTCCTTCAAGCCGCCGACGGGCAGAACTTTGCCCCTCAGGGTGATCTCCCCGGTCATGGCCACATCTTTACGCACCGGGACCTTGGTGAGGGCGGAAATCAGGGCCGTGGCCATGGTGATACCGGCTGAGGGCCCGTCCTTGGGAGTGGCCCCGGCGGGCACGTGGATATGCACATCCAGAGTTTCGTAAAAATTAGACTCGAGTCCCAGGCGGTCCGCCCGGGCCCGGGCGTAGGACAGGGCCGCCTGGGCCGACTCCCGCATCACATCGCCCAACTGGCCGGTGAGAGTAAGCTGGCCCTTCCCCCGCATGAGGCTGGCTTCCACCGCCAGGATTTCGCCCCCGACCTGGGTCCAGGCGAGTCCGGTGGCCACTCCCACCTCGTCCTTCTCCCGCTCCCCTTCCGGCAGGTAGCGGGGTGGACCCAGATATTTATGGAGGTTGGCCCGGGTGATGAAGAAGGGCCCTTTTTCATTTTCGGCGATACGACGGGCCGTCTTGCGGCACAGGCTGCCGATCTCCCGTTCCAGATTCCTGAGACCGGCTTCCTGGGTGTAGTGCACGATGATCTCTTTGAGCACCTCCGGAGAAATGTGGAGATCACCAGGCTTCAAGCCGTTTTCCTGGAGTTGCCGGGGAATGAGATACCCCAGCGCAATTTTCAGCTTCTCCTCTTCGGTGTAGCCGGAGAGACGGATGATCTCCATGCGGTCCTTCAGGGCCGAAGGTATAGGGTCCACCAGATTGGCGGTGGTGATGAACATCACCTTGCTCAAGTCGAAGGGCACATTGAGGTAGTGGTCGCTGAAGGTGTAGTTCTGCTCCGGGTCCAGCACCTCTAAGAGCGCCGCCGCCGGGTCGCCCCGGAAGTCCATGCCGATTTTGTCCACTTCATCCAGGATGAAGACCGGGTTATTGGTGCCCGCGGTCTTGAGGCCCTGAATAATGCGGCCGGGGAGGGCTCCGATGTAGGTGCGCCGATGACCCCGGATCTCGGCCTCGTCCCGCATGCCACCCAAGGAGATGCGGGTAAACTTGCGGCCCATGGCCCGGGCGATGGACTGGCCCAGAGAGGTTTTCCCCACGCCTGGCGGCCCCACAAAGCAAAGGATGGGACCCTTCATCTTTTTGTTTAGTTTCCGGACACTCAGGTACTCCAGGATGCGCTCTTTGACTTTCTCCAGGTTGTAGTGATCCTCGTCCAGGATGGTCTTGGCCTCTTTCAATTCCAGTTTGTCCCGGGTGCTCTTGCTCCAAGGGACTTCCACCAGCCAGTCCAGGTAGGTCCGCACCATGGAGGCTTCGGCCGCGTCCGGGTGCATCTGCTCCAGACGGGAAAGCTGCTTAATGGCCTCTTCTTCCGCCTCTTTGGGCATCTTGGCCCGGACGATCTTCACCCGGTATTCCTCCATCTCCTTGGACTGGTCGTCCACGTCCCCCAGTTCCTTTCTGATGGCCCGGAGCTGTTCCCGCAGGAAATACTCCCGCTGCGTGCGATCCATCTCTTCCCGGGCCTGGGACTGGATTTTGGCCTGGATGGAAGAGACCTCAAGTTCCTTGCGGAGAAAGTCGTTGACAATGATCAACCGATTGATGGGGTCCAGTTCCTCCAGAACCGCCTGGGCCTCCTCGATCTTGAGGCGCAGGTTAGCGGCCACCAGGTCCGCCAGGTGGCCCGGATCTTCGATGGAGTCGAGGATGGAGAGGAGGTCCGGCGACATGACCCCCTTCAGGGTGAGAATCTTCTCCGACATCTCCCGGGCATTGCGCATGAGTGCCTCGGTCTCTGGAGAGATTTCGCTCAACGTAGTTTCCGAGACCACGTCCAGGCCCACCTCAAAGAAAGGACGCGTCTGGATATACTCCGTGATGCTGGCCTTGGCCTTCCCCTGCACCAGGATCTTCAGGCGGCCGTCCGGAAGTTTAAGCATTCTCAGAATCAGGCTCACCGTGCCCAGTTGATAGATGTCGTCAGGTTCTGGGTTTTCTATAGCCTGATCCCGCTGGGTGGCAAGGAACAGGAGACGGTCCTGAGCCAATGCGGCTTCGATGGCCAGGACCGAAGTCTCCCGCCCCACGAAGAGAGGCAGGACCATATTGGGGAAAACTACCACATCCCTCACTGCCAGTAACGGCAAGGCGGAGGGAATGATAATCTCTTGAGACTCTTCATCTTTTGTCGTAGGCATTTGCTCTCCTGGAAAACCCACTGAGAACCATGAAAGGGGACCTTGGAGAAAAAATTCTAAAAATTAAAAAGATTTTTCCACCCTTACCAGAAAAACCCCAGTGAGTCAATCGGCCAAAAACTCCGCTTCTTTACGTTATCCCATAAGTTAATACCCCTGAGCAAGTTTGGCAATACTTCTCTGGGGAACCGGCGCCGAGGCCACACGTGTCCCGGTGATAAAAATTCTTGGATGTCTTGGTTATATGATATACTTCGGGATTTAAAAAGTTTTAGAGAAACACGTGCCAACCGCGCCATCCACAACTACTCCTCGCCGAACCAAGACCAGGGCCCCCACCAGGGCCTTCCTGGACAAGGTCCAAAAAGCCCGGGAACGGGCCACAGAAGCATTATTGACTCTTCAGACACAGGAAGGCTACTGGTGGGCCGAACTCGAATCTAATGTCTCCATCACCGCCGAGTATCTCATGCTGCACCGCTTTTTGGGCCTGCCGGAAGACAAATTCCCTGGCCTGATAAAGGAAATCCTGTCCCAACAGTTGGACAATGGGGCCTGGTCCATCTGGCATGGTGACGGCGGCAACCTCAGCACTACGGTGGAAGCGTATCAGGCTCTCAAGATAGCGGGGCTGCCCGCCGCTGACCCCCGGCTCAAAAAAGCCCGTCATTTCATTTTAGACCACGGAGGAGTATTGGCCTCCCGGGTCTTCACCCGCATCTACCTTGCCCTTTTTGGCCAAGTGAATTGGGAGGGCATTCCTCTTTTACCGGTAGAGTTTATACTCCTGCCTCCCAGGTCGGGCCTTAGCTTCTACGAGTTTTCCAGTTGGAGCCGGGCTACTATGATTCCCCTATCCATAGTCATGGCCCATCGACCCGTTTGTCCGCTGCCGCCAGAGCTGGGGGTAGGTGAGGTTTTTACCGACCCTGACGAGCCTTTTGGGATGCACCGGGTGGCCTGGAAAAAAAAGGGCTCCTCCCTGGAGAATTTGTTCGTCATAGTGGACCGACTTTTAAAACTCTATGCCCGGCAGCCCTGGCCTCTCATGCGACGCCTTGCCCTGCACCGAGCAGAACAATGGATTTTGGTCCACCAGGAAGAAACTGGGGACTGGGGAGGTATTCAGCCGGCCATGGTGAACTCCCTGTTGGCCCTGGCCTGCCAGGGCTATAAGGCCGATCACCCCGTCATACAACGAGGCTTGGCGGCGCTGGAGGCCTTTACCCTGGAGTTGGGGGATTGCCTGCGTCTCCAGTCGTGCATCTCCCCGGTGTGGGACACCGCCCTGGCGGTACGGGCCCTGGCCGCGGCCGGGGTGCCGCCTCAACACCCGGCCTTGGCTAAGGCCACGGAGTTTCTCCTGGCCAACCAGATTTTTAAACCGGGGGATTGGTGCATTAAACGACCGTATCTGGCCCCCGGGGGGTGGGCTTTCGAATTTGTTAACAACTGGTACCCCGACATTGACGACTCTGCGGTGGTCCTGATGGCCTTGCAGGAGGGCCTGGCCGAACCGACTCGCCACCAGACGGCCCTGGAAATGGGAATCGCCTGGTGCCTGGGGATGCAGTCAACAAACGGGGGCTTTGCCGCCTTTGACGCAGACAACACCAAGGAATGGCTCAATGCTATCCCCTTTGCCGACCTCAAGGCCTTGAGCGACCCCCCCACGGAGGACGTCACCGGCCGGGTCTTAGAGATGATGGGGACTTTCGGCTTCCCCGTCTGGTCACACCGCGGCGGACCGGGCTCTCGCCTTCGTGAAGGCGCGGCAGCAGCCGGACGGTTCCTGGTGGGGCCGCTGGGGGGTGAACTACATTTATGGCACCTGGTCGGTGCTCATGGGTCTGAAGGCCATCGGCGAAGATATGCAGTCCCCAGACGTTCGACGCTCCGTGACCTGGCTCATGGAGCATCAGAATACGGACGGCGGTTGGGGGGAATGTTGTGAATGTTACCGTGATCCGGACCTGAAGGCAAAGGGCCCCAGCACCGCCTCCCAGACGGCCTGGGCTTTAATGGGGCTCATGGCCGCAGGGGAAACTGCCTCCCCGGAAGTCAAAGCTGGGATCCAGTATCTGGTCAAGACTCAGAAGAAAGACGGCCGGTGGGCAGAAAAACACTTCACCGGCACCGGCTTCCCCTCCCACTTCATGATCCGCTACCACCTGTACCGGGACCTCTTCCCCCTCATGGCCTTGGGGCTGTATTTACGAGATGTTGGGGGAGGGGGCTAACGGGCGCACCCCTTACCCCCTCCCTCAATCCCATAAACGGGAGCACAGGCTTCCAGCCTGTGCAGGAGCAGGCAGGATGCCTGTTCTCCTGATCAAAGGGAGGTAGAAGGGGAGTTTGAGGGTATGGCGGGGGAGTCGCGCTCCCCTGCCATCCTTTAAGATTCGTAAACAATTATGACCAAGACCCTGGTGACCGGCGGCACCGGTTTTGTGGGCCGGGCTGTGGTGGTGGAGCTTCTGGCTGTAGGGCAGGAGGTGCGGGTTCTGGCTCGCCATCCCGGCCACCCTGCCTTAGCGGGCCTCAAGGTTGAGGTAGTTCGAGGCGACCTGCGGGACTCTATTTCTCTGGCGGCTGCTGTTAAAGGCTGTCACCGGGTCTTTCATGTAGCTGCAGACTACCGCCTGTGGGTTCCAGACCCCGAGGTTATGTATGCCATCAATGTTCAAGGCACCAAGAACCTCTTGGCCGCCGCGGCCGAGACTGGGGTCACCAGAATAGTATACACCAGCACTGTGGGCACCCTGGGGAACCCAGGGGATGGCACGCCGGGAAATGAAGAAACCCCCGTAACCCTCGCCGACATGGTGGGACACTACAAACGGAGTAAATTCCTGGCGGAGCAGGCGGTCCTGGAAGCCGCCCAGAAGGGTCTCCCGGTGGTGCTGGTGCATCCCAGCGCGCCGGTGGGCCCCTGGGATTCCCGTCCCACCCCCACCGGCCAAATGATGATAGATTTTGTGAAAGGTCGCATGCCGGCGTATCTCGAGACCGGCCTCAACCTGGTGCACGTCCGGGACGTGGCTCGGGGTCACCTCCTGGCGGAGGAAAAAGGCCGGGTGGGCGAAAAATACATCCTGGGAAACCAAAACCTGAGCCTCTCCGAGATTTTCCAGATGCTGGCCGAGATCACCGGCATGCCGGCCCCCCGGGTAAGGCTGCCGTACTGGCCCATTCTGGCCCTATCTTATCTCGATGAATTCTGGGCCACCTCTATCAGTAAAAACCCTCCCCGGATGCCTGTGGCTGCGGTGAAAATGGCCAAGAAATTTATGTACTTCGACAGTGGCAAGGCCATCCGGGAGCTGGGGCTGCCCCAGACCCCGGTGCGCCAGGCCCTGAAGGATGCGGTGGACTGGTTTCGGGAACATGGATATATTTAAGTAAAAACACCGGGAAGAGAGTTGGAAAGCCTTTCTTCCTGTTAGCTTCCGAATCAATTCCATAACGGAGAAATTGTGCGGTTTCCCCTGAGCTTAAGTCTAGACCTAGCCCGATATCTGCTGAAGCAGCGCCTTGCGGGGGTGGAAAAATTTCCCCTGGTGTTGATGTTGGAACCCACCCACCAGTGCAACCTCGCCTGCGTCGGGTGCGGCCGTATCCAGGAGTACCGGGACTCATTGGGGGAATCCCTGACCCTGGAGGAGTGCCTGGAGTCGGTGGAGGAATGCGGCGCGCCGGTGGTCACCGTCACCGGCGGGGAGCCTCTTCTCTATCCCCCGGTCTTCGAACTGGTGCAGGAACTCGTGCACCTGAAAAAGCACATTTATCTTTGCACTAACGCCATCCTGCTGGAGAAAGCCCTCCCCCGGCTGCCCCGGTCTAACCGCCTCACCTTAAGTCTCCACCTGGACGGCTTGGCTGAGACCCATGACCGCCTCCTGGGACGCCCGGGCCTTTTCAGCCTCGCCATCCAGGCCATCAAGGAGGCCAAGAAGCAGGGCTTCCGGGTGTGCACCAACACCACCATTTATAAGGAGACCGACGTTCAGGAAATTGAGATTCTCTTTGCTTACCTGACCCAACTGGGGGTCGACGGCATCCTGGTCTCCCCGGCTTACAGCTTCGAGGGAGTAGCCCCGGAACTGTTCCTGAGCCGGCAGGAAATCCAGGAAAAATTCACCCTTCTCACGAAAAATCAGATGAATTTCAGGTACTTCAGCACCCCCCTGTATCTGAGCTTTCTTCGGGGGGAGCGCCATTATGACTGTACCCCCTGGGCCAACCCCACCCGGACTCCCTTGGGCTGGCGCGCTCCCTGCTATCAAATACTGGACCGCCACTACCCCAACTTCCGGGAGCTTATGGAGCAAACGCCTTGGGAGCGCTACGGCCCGGACCATGACCTACGCTGCGCCCAATGCATGATGCATTCAGGGTTTGAGCCCAGTGTGGTGCGGCAGTTGGGTGGGCGTCTCACCGACCTGTGGACCATGCTGCGTTGGAATGTAACCTGAGAAGCCTTCTCCCTGACTCATCTGTCCCCATGCCGCCATGGCTCACGTGAAACCCCGCCTTCCTGATTGGCTGCCAGGGCTTTCCCTGATTCTCCTGGGCTTGCTTTTCTACCTCCCTGGAATCTGGGATTGGCCCCTCAGCCGCTCCGAGGCCATGTACGCCCTCATTCCCAAGGAAATGTACGAGTCGGGACAGTGGCTGACACCCACCCTGAACGGAACCCGCTATCTGGATAAGCCCCCCCTGTTTTACTGGGTCAACCTCCTGGCCTACTACCTCTTTGGGGTATCAGACCGGGTGGCCCGCCTCCCCACCCTGCTGATTGGCCTGGGGGAAGTGTGGTTCACCTATCTGATCGGCCGGCGCCTCCTCGGAACCCGGCCCGCCTGGCTGGGAGGCTTCGTGCTTCTTACCAGCGTGGGCTTTTTCACCCTTCACCTCCAACTCCTCACTGATCACCTGGTCACCCTCGGTTTGATGGCTGCCATGTGTGTGTTGGTTTACGCCGAAGACCACCCATCCTGGCGCTGGGCGGTGCTCTTCCAGGTTTCCCTGGCCGTGGGTTTTCTCAGCAAAGGTTTTATCGGCCTGGCGTTTCCCCTCTTGATCCTGGCCGGGTATGCCTGGTTCCAGAGCCAACCCCGCTTGTTGCTTCTGGCCTTCGACCCCCGGGGCTGGTTAGTGTTTCTGGTGCTCACTACCCCTTGGTTCTTAGTCATGGAACAGAATCATCCGGGCTTCCTGCAACACCATATTGTCAATGAACAGATTCTCCGTTTTTTTGGTCAGCGGCAGCCCCCGGATATCATTCCCTTTCCTCTCCTGGGATTCTGGCTCTTCCTGTTTCTCTGGCTGCTCCCTTGGGGTTTGCTGCTGCCTGAGGGTCTTTACCGCTTCTGGCAGAAAACAGCTTCCCCGGAGAGCGCCCGCCGGGGACGCCTGCTTCTTTTATGGGCTGCAATTATCATGGGCTTTTTCTCGGTGTCGTCAACCCGCATTGAGTATTATTCTCTCCCGGCTTTGCCCCCCTTGGCCCTGATCCTGGGGTGGCGCCTTTCCCAATCCCTGGAAACCTCCCGGGACCGCAGCCTCCCCCTGACCCTGTTTCTCCTGGGGCTACTGGGGTTGGCTCTACTGGTCCTCCTCCCCTATCTGGAACAGCTTTGCGCCGCCAACCGCCGGGAATTTTACGGCATGTTTTCCCTCATCCAACCTGTTGCCCGACAGGCAAGCTTCTGGGTGCCGGTCCTGGCTCTGGGGGGTGTGGTCTTGGGCTGGCGCCGGCCAATCTTTGCTGTCTCAGTTTACTGTGTGATGGCTTTAACCCTCTTGTTTTTCACCTGGAAAACCTTGATGATCCTCTCTCCCCTGTTGAGCGACAAGCTTCCGGGGGAGTACGTCCGCCGGGAGGCCGGACCTCAGGATCTGGTGGTGATGGAAGCCATCGAGGAGTTTGAGTACGGCGCTTCCCTGGCCTTTTACAGTGGGCGTCCCATCCTCATGGTACAGCGCCGGGGTCTGCCCCAGTTCCCCTATCCGGTCCCTTCCCAGGAGAACTATCTCATTACGCCGGAGGGTCTTCGGCAGCGCTGGCAAGAACCGGCCCGGATCTTCGTCCTGGTGGACGACGTCATACAACCAGAACCCTTTTTACAGAAAGGCCAGGTGGTCCTAAAGTTACCAGGTAAACGCCTCTGGCGCAGCCGACCTTAACTATTAAGTCTGCCTCACACCAACTTTTTTCCAGAGTAAGCTTGCCCCAAAAACCAGAAAGACATATGTTGTAATTATAGTGTCTAGTGGATTGACTCCTCGGACTGTTCCATGATCCCTCTAAGAGACAGCATTCCCTCCAGCCGTCGCCCCACCCTCGGCTACACCATTATCATCCTGAATGTCTTAGTATTTTTCTTTGAACTTGCCATGGGGTCTCATCTGGAGGAGGTCATTCGAGTCTTTGGCTTTGTGCCCCATGATTTTTTACTTCACCTGGGACATGGAAATTTTGTCGGCGGCATCATCCCCATTTTTACTTCAATGTTTCTCCATGGCGGCTGGCTTCATCTCATCGCCAATATGTGGACCCTTTATATCTTCGGGGATAACGTGGAAGACACCCTGGGACACACCAAATTTCTAATTTTATATCTTTTGAGCGGGGCGGCCGGTTGTTTTGCCCAGCTTCTTTCCGGTCCCACTTCTTCGGTGCCCATGGTGGGGGCCAGCGGAGCCATCGCCGGGGTGATGGGCGCCTATTTTTCCCTATTTCCTGCATCCCGTATCCTCACCCTAGTCCCCATCTTGTTTTTTGTCATCATCGAGGTGCCCGCTTACATCTTTCTCGGGCTCTGGTTTCTCCTGCAGTTCTTCTTGGGGACCTTTTCTATCCTGGGGTCCGGGAGTCACATCGGCGTGGCCTTCTGGGCCCATGTGGGAGGCTTCGTGGCCGGCTACCTGTTCCTGTTTCTTCTGGCACCGGGACGCGCCCGCAACCCTTTCCAGACGCGGTCGTGAAGGGCCACCCGAAAATTATGTCCCTCGCTAATCCCTTGGTTCCATGATACCTTTTAAAAAAATTTCCCCTGATAATATCTTAACTTTTGGAAAAATCTGCATGAGTATCTCATCCCTGCTCAGCGCCACCTTGCTCCTGTTCCTGGCCACCGTGTCTCCGGCGCTGGCCACGGCCGTCCAAACCGTTTCAATGGAAAAACAGGACGTGGAGCAGATCCAGGGCTTGCTCCGACGGGCTGAAATCGCCTGGCGCCAGGGCCATTTCCAAGACTCAGCCAAGGCCTACCGCCAGGCCTTAGAGATCAAGCCGGACCTGGCCCCCGCACATTACGGCCTGGGTCTGGTCCTGGCCCGTGAGGAACGCTATCAGGAAGCCGTAATCGCCTTTCACAAAGCCTTACGCCTCGAACCTTCCTGGGCTACGGCCCATAAAGACCTGGGGGTGGTCTACTTGAAACTCAGGCGCTGGCCCCAGGCAGCCAGAGCCTTCAAGGCCTCTTTGCAGCACCAGCCGCAAGACCCGGAGGCCTATTACAACCTGGGGATAGCGGAGGGAAAGCAGGACAGGCACCAAGAGGCCAGGCAGGCCTTCGAGGAGGCCCTGCGCCTGAAGCCAGACTATGTCCAGGCCCTGAATAATTTAGGCATAGCGAATATCAAACTGAACCGCTGGACAGAGGCCAAACGTTCCTTTGAGAAAGCTGTAAGTCTCAAGGCCAACAGTCCCGAAGCTCACTTAGGGCTGTTGGCCTGCTATATCCAGCAGGGCGACCGCCAAGCTGCCGCCCGGACCTACCAGACCCTTACTTCATTGGACAAGGGTCTGGCCCGCAAAGCAGATGAGTTAATAAACAAGTAAGAACCGGGGGCATGGCAGCTCATGCTGATGAAAAGGTGGGGACCGGCGCTAGTTCCACCATCTCCAAATATGTCTGATACAACAACTGCAACAAAAACAGATAATTATGCAATCCACGTTCAGCACCCTCATCCGTCAGGTTGAAGCCAACTGCGAGTTGGCCAGCAGCTTCCAAGCCGGTACTTTTTCCTTGTGCGGCCTGCTGTTGCGGTTGCGCCTGCTCTACAAGTGGAAGCACAGCCTACCTCCCTGGCAGGAGCCCGAGCCCGCCGCGGTCCTCGCCTGGATCGCCGACCAGGAAAGCGCCTGGGACGCCCGGGAGGGAGAACCCTGGCAGGAATTGCGTCTGAACGGCCTTTCTCTGGATCCCTTCGACGTAGAGCAGGTGAACTCCTTCTTGGAATCTGGAGGGCTGGCTTACGGGGCCGGCCTCTGCCGGGGCCTGGCCCCCACCTTCTTTTTGGGAGAGCTTTCTGAGGTCCGCCGGGAGGAAGAATTTACGGTTCTGGTAATGGATAAGGAGTTGGCCCGGGACCTGGACGGCACTCCGGCTTTGTGCCAGGGGAGTTTGATCTACGCCCGCCGCCAGTCTCTGGCCTATTACCTCTGGGACCGTCTGGCCGATCCCTCCCAGCAGGCCAACCGCTACTTGAAAGGAGGCTGGTCGTCCTCGGAGGTGTCCCCTCCCGACCTGCTCCAGGACCCGGAGAATCACCAGGATTTTTGGGAGAACCTCGTTTCCGAGGAATTGGAGGCCGTCATCCGCCATGAGATGGGGGAGGCCCGAGAGAGCTCCCTGCGCCAAGCACTGCCTGCCCTTCTGGAGCTTTTTCCCCAGACTCCTCTGGAGCCCTGGATAAGGGCCTTGAAGGATGCCCTGGCGGAGGTCAACGACTGGGGTCGCCTCACCTACATCATAAAAGGGCAACGCCTCACCTCCCTTTCTTTGATGCTGGCCTTCCAGCCGGGCTTTTATCCCCTTCTCCTTCCAGAGCTTGAACCGGCCTTCCGGGACTTCACAGACTCCGGCGACTGGGAAGTCCTGGAGGCAGCCCGCCAGTCGGCCTTAGCCCGCTTGCGCCAGGTGGCCGCTGAAGTGACCCATATCCTTGAGATCCAGGCAAACGATCACCCCGACCACCTCAGGGAAGTCTTGACGTCACGCTTTCTTAAGCCTCTGGGACTATGAGGCGGCCTGTTCTGATCACTGCCTCCTGCCATAACCCTCTGCCATTATTGCGGCTTCACGGCTTTCCCGCTATAATGAAATCAAAGTTGTGACTGGCTTCATCTTTGCGGTTTACCGGAGAAAAATGCGCGATCCCCACCAGGAAAAAATTCTCATTTTGGACTTCGGCTCCCAGTACACCCAGCTCATCGCCCGGCGGGTGCGGGAGCTGAAAGTCTACTGCGAGATTCATCCCTTTCTCATGCCCCTGGAACAGATTCGGCAATTTGCTCCCCAGGGCATCATTCTCTCCGGTGGACCTGCCGGCGTTTACGAGAAAGGTGCGCCCTCCCCGAATCCGGAGGTCCTCGACCTGGGTGTGCCGGTTCTGGGTATCTGCTACGGCGTCCAGTTGATGAGCCATCTCCTGGGGGGCAAGGTGGTGGCGACCCCTCACCGGGAGTACGGCCGCAAGGCCTTTGTCGTTAAAGACAAGTCTGATATTTTTCACGGTCTGGCATCCCAGGAAACGGTGTGGATGAGCCATGGCGATAGGATCGAGACCCTGCCTCCGGGCTTCGAGGTCATAGGCGCTAGCGACACCTGTCCGGTGGGAGCCTTGCGGCACCGGGAGCGGCGCCTCTACGGCGTCCAGTTTCACCCGGAGGTGCAGCATACCCCCAAGGGGAAAAAAGTCCTCAGGAACTTTCTCTTTCGCATCTGCGGCTTGAAGGGCCTGTGGACCATGCGCTCCTTCATCGAGGCCACCACCCAGGCCATTCGCCAGCAGGTGGGGGATGACCAGGTCATCTGCGCCCTTTCCGGCGGGGTGGACTCCTCGGTCACCGCGGTCCTTCTACACCGGGCCATCGGCGAGCGCCTCACCTGCATCTTTGTGAACAACGGCTTCCTTCGCAAGGACGAAGCCGAGGAGGTGGTGCACCTCTTCCGGGACCATCAGCACCTGAACCTGGTCTATGTGGACGCCACCGATGAATTTTTAAGCCTTCTCAAGGGGTTGACCGACCCGGAAGAGAAACGGAGACGCATCGGCCGCGAATTTATTCGCCAGTTTGCCGAGGTCGCCCAAAAGATGGGGGACGTCAAATATCTGGCCCAGGGGACCCTGTACCCCGACGTCATCGAGAGCGTCTCTTTTAAAGGCCCCTCAGCCGTCATCAAAACACACCACAACGTGGGTGGCCTCCCGGAGGTCATGCCCCTTGAACTTCTAGAGCCTTTGCGGGAACTGTTCAAAGATGAAGTGCGGAAGGTGGGCCAGGAACTGGGGCTCCCGGACAGTCTGGTCTGGCGCCACCCCTTCCCGGGGCCGGGCCTGGCCATCCGCATCCTGGGGGAGGTGACCCCCGAGCGCCTGGCGGTCCTGCGGGAGGCGGACGCCATCGTCATGGAGGAGATGCAAAAGTCCAACTTTTACCGCCAGGTGTGGCAGGCCTTCGCAGTGCTCCTGCCGGTGCGCACCGTGGGGGTGATGGGGGACGAGCGCACCTATGAAAACGTGGTGGCCTTGCGGGTGGTGGACTCCGTGGACGCCATGACCGCGGACTGGACGCGGCTCCCCCACGACTTCCTGGCGCACCTGAGCAACCGCCTGATCAACGAAGTGAAGGGGGTCAACCGGGTGGTCCTGGACATTTCCAGCAAGCCCCCGGCCACCATTGAGTGGGAATGAGGGAGTTGTAAGCTTTAAGCTGTAGGCTTTAGGCTTTCACCAAAAGATGTGCAGGTAAGTGTAGGGCACGTCTTACGCGCCAATAAAGTCCACATCTTCAGATTAATGGTGCGTAAGACGCACCCTACAAGAACATTGAACCTTCGGGAAAAAGAACGTGTGTAGCCGCAAGCTTTAGCTTGCGCAATCATGAGACCCAATACAAAGAATAAGAGCGCAGGCTAAAGCCTGCGGCTACAGATAAAATATAGCCATAGGGCGGCCCATGGCCGCCGACAGCCTTTGAAATGGCGTGCACGGCCCGCCCTATAAACTGCGGCTACATTAAAAAAACGATATAATGTTCATAGCTTACTGCTTATAGCTTATAGCCTTTATATGAACAACGAACCCTCAAACCAAGAACCCTCCCCCCGCTTCTTCCGGGACATCCTGGGCCAGGAACGGGTCCTGGGGTACCTCAAGGCTGCCTTGAGCCGGGGCCGTTTGGCCCACGCCTATCTCTTCCTCGGCCCCGAGGGAGTGGGCAAGGCCTCCATCGCCCGAGCCCTGGCCGCGGCCCTGAACTGCGCCGACCTTCGGGAAGACGGCGACGCCTGCGGGGTCTGCCCTTCCTGCAAGCGCATGGGTGCGGGAACGCACCCGGACTACCAGGTCATTAGACCAACCTCCAGGGAACGTCCACCCAAGATAACAATCGAGCAGATCCGGGAGTTTCGCCGCCTCACGGCTTATCCCCCGGTGGGGGGCGGCTGGCGGGTGGCCCTCATCAAGCCCGGGGAAGACATGAGAGACGAGGCGGTCAATGCCCTGCTGAAAACCCTGGAGGAACCGCCCCCCCAGCATCTTCTCATCCTCACCGCCGGGGTGGAGGCGGACCTCTTTCCCACCGTGGTCTCCCGCTGCCAGAAGC
Organism: uncultured delta proteobacterium; assembly: GCA_963709285.1. GTDB lineage: Bacteria > Desulfobacterota > Desulfobaccia > Desulfobaccales > 0-14-0-80-60-11 > JBGSLA01. Next base: position 505,485 of record CAVPVR010000003.1, read on the forward strand.
TGGCCTTTGCTCCCCTCCCCTATCCTCTCATTACCGAGGAGTTACAACCGTCGCGGCCTCAGCCCGTCCCAGGCGGCCCTCATGGCGGCCCTGAGCGGCGGCTCTCTGGGACGGGCCCTGGCCATGGAACCCGAGGAACTGCTCCGGCAGCGCCAGCAGGTGCTCACCGACCTGGAGTCGCTCTCCCGGGGCAACGACACCACCGCCCTGGACTGGGCTCAGGGGCTGGCCAAGGCGGTCTCGGAGACCGACACCTTTCTGTTGTTGACCCAACTCTGGTACCGGGATCTGCTGCTGCTTTCTTGCGGGGCCCCGGAACGGCTGCTGGCCCACCAGGACCATCTGCCGGATCTCCAGGCCGAAGCAGCCCGGAGCCACCAGGACGTCTGGCTGGCCAAATTAGCCGGCCTGAGTGCGGCCCAGCGCCACCTCAGAGCCAACCTCAACCCGGAACTGACGCTGGACCTATTAGGTTTTCGGCTGCAAGGATAAGAACAAACTCATGAATCTTCTAAAAGTCCGCCTCACCGCCGACACTAAATGCTGCTCCATTCTCACTGAGGACCAGGAGTTCCAGGTGGGTGACCGCCTGGTGGTGCGCACCGATGATAATCTGGCTCTGGGCACTATAGTCTGCATGTTCCCTAACATCGACCCGGAACTGGTGGCCGGCAAACTTCCCTCCCAAATGGAGCGGCTTGCCACCTCAGAGGACCTGGCCCAGGAGGAGAAGAACCAACTCCTGGAGCAGCGGGCCCAGGAGTTTTGCCAAAAGCGTATCGATGCCCGGCAGCTCCCCATTCACTTGGTGCGGGTGGAATGCCTCTTTGACGCCAGCAAGATTATCTTTTACTTCACCGCTCCCGGCCGGGTGGACTTTCGGGAGCTGGTCAAGGACCTGGTGCAGGAATTTCGCACCCGTATCGAGCTCCGCCAGATCGGGGTCCGCCACCGGGCCAAAATGGTGGGAGGTCTTGGTATCTGCGGCTCCGAGTTGTGCTGCGCCTCTTTTCTCAAGGACTTCGAGCCTGTAAGTGTGCGCATGGCCAAGGAACAGCAGCTCAGTCTCAATCCCAGTAAAATCAGCGGGGTGTGCGGCCGTCTGATGTGCTGCCTCACCTATGAGCACCCCATTTATCAGGAACTGCGCAAGCACCTGCCGCGCCTGGGCAAACGGGTCAAGATTCCCGAAGGGGAAGGCAAGATCATTCGCTACAACCTTATTCGGCAGACCGTTACCCTGGAGATGGCGGAAGGGCAGGAGTTGGAACTGTCCTTGTCCCAACTGCCCATGTCCCCGTCTTCCAGGGAACCCGAGGGGGATGTCAACCAATAGGGTGCCCCGATGGACGATATGGATATGGCCCTTGAGGCCCTCAAAATTCAAATAAAAAAGGAAATTATCGACAATTATTTTGCGGCGCGTTGTGACTTAGAGGAGGACAACCAAGCCCTGGAGGGCGAGGTGGCTGCTTACCGGCAAGAACTTCCCCACCTGTCCCGACTTTTCCACGCCTTTTACGCCGCCCTGGGCCAGGAAGCCGCTATAGACCGAATTATGCAGCTTCTCTCTATACCGGACCGGCCTTACTATGAGGATTTTCAGCAACTGCCGCCGGCGGCTCGGGAGGACCTGCTAAAGGGGTACCGCAGTTGGGGCCTCACTGCGTGGGGCCGCTATGTGAATCTGGTTCAGAACATTTACCAGGCACTGGCTGCCAAATGCCGCAGTCTCAGGGAACAGTATCATCAGGTAGAGGTGCACCTGCGCCTCCTCAATGAGGACATTCAGAAGTTTAATATGTCTTTTGACTTTGGGCTCATCGCCGCCCAGATCGAGGCCATGGAGGGAGGCGGGTCGCCGATCTGCGGAGGGTTGCAGTGTGGGGAACGGGAGGAACTCTCCACCCGCATGCGCTTCAAACGGAGAAAGCTGACGGATGAGGAACTGCCTCCCCCCCCGATGCTGCCTCCCTGGGAAGCAGTCAAAGGGCAGATTAAGCCAATCCTGAGAGCCTTTTCACCCTGAACCGGGTCGCTTCGGCCTGGCCCCGGTATATCAAAAGGCAGTCATGAAAAAATTTATCTGGCTTTTCTTGCTGGGTCTCCTGAGCGTCGCAGCTTTGGGGTGCGCCACGACCACAACTTATCAGGTTCAGGTGAACGGTTACACCGACAACGCGGCGCTTTTTGCCTTTGTCCCTGGAGCCTCCTTCCAGGTAATCGAAAACCAGGAAGCCCAAAACCCGCTCTTGGAAAAAGAGGTCAAGGCCAAGATCGATAAGCTCTTGGAGAAGCATGGCTATCCTCTCGTACCCCACGACCAGGCCGAATATTATTTGTTTTTCACGTATGGCATGGGGGCTCCCCAGACGGTTACCGTGACCGAGCCGAGCTGGGGAATTGGGTTGGGGTTTGGGACCGGTTACTGTGGCCCGGGAGCAGCTTACGGCTTTTACTGGCCCGGATATAGCCCCTATTATACGGAGACCCAGGCCCTGTACAACCGCTGGCTGCGATTAACTGTGGTGGAAGGGCGATATTACCGCGAAACTGGCAAGTCCCGCACCATTTGGGTGGGGGAAGCCCGGAGCACCGGCACCTCCTCCGATCTCCGGGAGGTTCTCAATCCCCTGCTCATTGCTGCCTTCGAGCAGTTCGGGAAGAATACCAGCAAAGCAGTGCCGACCCAAATTAAGCAGAAAGATCCCCGGGTCGAGAACCTGGAACGAGTGCGATAAGGGGGGGCCAAAGCAGCCATGTGGGTCGCCGCGGTGCAACTCAACTCCACCCCCGATCTGGCCGGGAACCTAACCCGGGCCCGGGAACTCATCACCCAGGCTGCCACCCGGGGCGCAGAACTCGTGGCCTTGCCGGAGCACTTTGCCTACTTGGGGCCAGAGGACCAAAAACCGCCTTCGGCCCAGCATCTCCATGGCCCCCTGGTCACGGAGTTCGGGGCTCTGGCCAGAGAACTCGGCATCTTCCTGTTATTGGGCTCATTCCCTGAGACCACCGAACCGGACCTGCCCCTATTCAATACCAGCGTGCTTTTGGGAAGAGACGGCGTCGTCCTGGCGTCGTACCGCAAGATCCACCTCTTTGATGTTGACCTGCCGGGCGGCCCCACCTATCAGGAATCCCGGTTTATTCATCCTGGAAAGGAACTAGTGGCAATTCCCCTCCCCGGCACCCCTTTCACCGCCGGCCTCACCATCTGCTATGACTTGCGTTTTCCCGAGTTGTTCCGGTCCCTGGTGGAGAAAGGGGCCGATCTCATTTTCCTGCCTGCGGCCTTCACCTTCACCACCGGCCGAGACCATTGGGAGGCTCTGCTCCGGGCCCGGGCCATCGAAAATCAGGCCTTTGTCATAGCCCCCGCCCAATGGGGCCAGCACTCCCCGGGCCGCCGCAGTTATGGCCGCTCCCTCATCCTGGACCCCTGGGGCACCATCCTGGCCCAGGCTCCCGATACCGAGGGCTTTATCATGGCCGAACTGGACCACGCCCGCCTCTCCCGCCTCCGCCAAGAAATGCCTTGTCTGCAGCACCGGCGCCTATAAGGTATAAGTAGAGAGGGAGGCTACACTCCCATGGACCCTAGCCCCATAAAATAAAAGGGCGGGAGGCCAAGCCTCCCGCCCTTATTCTCTTGGTTTTCTGGTTTGGTTAGCGCGCCGCAGCTTTGGCGAGCTTTTCCTTCTGGGACATGCAGTTCCGGCAGAAGGGGGTTTCGGGCATAACTTCCAGGCGTCGGGGCTCAATGGCACAGCCGCAGGATTCACATAAACCGTAAGTGCCGCTTTCTAAGCGATTGAGGGCCTCTTCGATGGCCTCCAGTTCCAGGCGCTTGGGACCCAGGAGGGTGAGGTGGGTTTCGGCCAAATGACTTACGGAAGCCTGGTCCTCTTCATCACGGGCGGTGGCCAACATCTCTTGATAACCATCGCCAATATGGCTTTTGAGCCTATCCTTAACTTCTTGCCAGAGACGCCGCTTCTGCTCCAGGAGTCGCTCTTTCACCTCTGACAGTTTCTCCGGACTTATTTTTGGCATGCTTACTCCTCGTGAGGGTCAACGGTCAGGGCCCCCATGGGGGCCCAGGCGTCTCAGTTACTCCAAAAAATCTTCCAACGCCGCTTTGCGGGTGGGATGCTTGAGACGCTTCAAGGCCTTCTTTTCGATCTGACGGATGCGCTCCCGGGAAACCTTGAAAGTCCGGCCAATCTCCTCCAAGGTATGCTCCACTTCCTCTCCAATACCGAAGCGCATCTTCATAATCCTCTCCTCCCTTTGGGTTAGGGTGTTGAGGATAAAGGCGGTCTTGTCCATGAGTTCTGATTCCAAGATGTCCTCGAAGGGGGAAACCGCCTTGTCATTGCGGATGAAGTCCCCCAACCGATCCCCTTCGTCTCCCACCGGGGTCTCCAGGCTGATGAGCTCATCCGACAGGTTGGTAACCATGAGAATCTTGTCCTCCGGCACTCCGGAGCGCTCGGAGATTTCCTTCAAGTTGGGCTCCCGCCCCAGCTCCTTCAGGAGGTCGTAGAAGGCCCGGTAACAGCGATTGCGGATCTCCTGGAGATGCACCGGGATGCGGATGGTCCTGGTCTTGTCATAGATGGCCCGAGTGATGGTCTGGCGAATCCACCAGGAGGCGAAGGTGCTCAGGCGGTAGCCGGTGGTGTAATCGTATCGAGTCACCGCCTTCATGAGCCCCAGGTTCCCCTCCTGAATGAGGTCAGAAAAGGTCAAGCCCCGATGGAGGTACTTTTTGGCGATGCTCACCACCAGGCGCAGGTTGGCCTTGATCATCTTGTCACGGGCCTGGTTGACCTCTGCCTCGGTAGCTTTAATACGAGCCAACAGTTCCTTGATCTCCTGCAGTTTGGAATGTTGCCTCAGGATACGCTTGATAGTCTGATGAATCAGACGGAAGAGCTTTTCCTTGGCCTGGGCGCTCTTTTCGGGAGTCGCAAACCAATGCTGCACCTTTTTCTTTAGATAGACCATCTCCTCCAATTCGGAAGAGACATTGAGAACTAGGTGCAGCACGGCCTCCTGGCCGTGTTTGATAATACGTCCCAGATCCCGTTCTTCTTCCGGAGACAAAATAGCATACCTGAGCATTTCCCTGAAGTAGGCGGCCACCAAACCTTCGTGCTCAGGGATTTCGTCAGTTTCTACAGTTTCTTCCGCCTCACCTTCGGGAGACTCTTCTCCTGACCCATAAGAGCTTGGGTGCAGTTGCTCCGTAACCTCCAATTCCTCATCTGAGGTGGCGTTGAATTTCTCCCGGATATTGAGGTTGTCCCCCTTGTCCCCTGGATTCAGTACAGTAATCTGCTCGTAGGGAAGGAGGGAGTCTTTATTGCCGTTGATTGCCAGATATTTTTTAAGGTATTCTTTTTCCATAACTTTTCTATCTTGCTGGCAAACTCACAGCGCAAAAAAATTAAAAAGAGAAGTTTACTGATTTTGGTATGTTTGTCAAGGAAAAAAATCCAAAAATTCTCACAAAGATAAAATAATTACGCTTTGCTTGTTGTCAAGTGACCCTTTTTTCCAGCTCCCTTGACCCCATGCGTTCTTGACAGTATGATGCCACTAATTCCCCCAGGAGGTTCTTGATTGTCCCACTGTTTCATAACCGACCTGCGAGAGGGCAACTCTTTGAAACAGTTTTTCCTCCTGCGCCGGGTGGAAAGTCGCCGCACCAAAGGGGGTAAACCCTACCTGGATGTGGTGCTGGCGGACCGCAGCGGCACCATCAAGGGCAAGGTTTGGGAGGAGGCCTTGCAAAAATGCTCCGGACCCCTGGCGGCTTGCGACTTCGTCGCAGTAACCGGTGAGGTGGAAGCTTATCAAGGAAGCCCCCAAGTCAACCTTGACTTTATAGATACGGTGGACCGACTGCGGGCCCGGGGCCGACCCCTCCAGGACTTTGATCCCGAACTCCTCATCCCTACCACCTCCTTTAATCGCGAAGAGTTGTGGCAAGAACTCCTTGAGCTCGTTGACTCTCACATCAGTCCCCCGCTGCACGACCTGGTGCTGGGCCTTCTGCTTAAGTATCAAGCCCAATTTTTAGAGTGGCCGGGGGCGGAATTTTATCACCATGCCTATTTAGGCGGCTTGCTCGAACATACCTGGTCTGTGGCCCGCCACGCTCTGCGGGCCATCGAGGTGTATAGTGACCTCAATACAGATCTGGTGCTCGCCGGCGCTATCCTCCATGACCTAGGGAAGATCAAGGAACTGACCGACCCCCGCTGCCCGAAACGCTCGGTTCCCGGTGGCTTGCTCGGCCACATTGTCTTGGGGTGGGACATGGTTCGGGAGGAAGCCCGAACTATGGATTTCCCCGATGACCAGCTGTTGATGGAGCTCGAACATATCATCATCTCACATCATGGCTCCCAGGAATATGGCTCCCCTATTCTCCCTCGGACCCCTGAGGCTCTCCTGGTGTATTACCTGGATGAAATTGATTCCAAAATACACATGGCCCACCGACACCTGGATACCGATGCCAGCGAAGGTGATTTCACCAGTTATCACAGGGTCCTGGGACGCAGCCTCTATCGGCCTCCCGATCCAGCGGAGAATACCCCGGAAATCCCCCCCTCAGACGAAACGTAATCCGTCCAACGGCAGCCTAAACCCCTTTAGTTTTCTGATTATTTGTATCGGCTTTTTGTTAACTCCGGGAAAATTTTTGCCGAAACTGTGACGGCTTGTTACTTACACTTTCCTTGCTCAATCCCCAGGCAGATAGAGAGAAGGCAACAAGAAAGGCCTCGATTGCCTCGGCCTTATCTCACCATGAAGGGGGGCAGGGACCGCAGGCCCCTCTTTAACGATTGATGGGAATACACCATTACAACTTGAGCCGGGGCCTCTGACCCCGGCTCAAGTTGTTCCCGTAATGAGGGTTGGGAGGGGAGTTTAAGGGGAGGGCGGGGGAGCCGCGTTCCCCCGGCGTTCCCCTCAAGTTCTTCACTCTTCTCACACTTTCAGCGCCAGCAGCCGAATTTCTGTAAGTTCCTCCACGGCGTAGCGCACTCCCTCCCGGCCCAGGCCAGAGGCTTTGACGCCACCGTAGGGCATGTGGTCCAGGCGGAAGATAGGCGCGTCGTTGATGACAACACCACCCACCTCCAGGGCTTCGAAGGCGCGCCAGGCGTGGGCCAGGGTGTTCGTAAAGACCCCAGCCTGGAGGCCGTACACCGAGTCGTTGGCCAGTTCCAGGGCCTCGTCAAAGTCTTTAAAGGGCGTCAGGGTGGCCACCGGCCCAAAAATTTCCTCTCGCCACACCTTCATGTCCCGGGTAACGTTGGTGAGAACCGTGGGGGGCATGAGGTTGCCTTCCCCCAAGCCGCCGGTAAGGAGGTGTGCGCCCCCTTCCAGGGCCTCCGCCACCCAGACCCGCACTCTCTCCCCAGCGGTTGCGTCGATGAAGGGGCCCACCACCGTCTCTTGCCGGGCCGGGTCACCGGCGGCGATCTCCTGGGCAATGGTGTCCTGGAAAATCTGCGAAAACTTTTCATAAACCTTCTGGTGCACCAGCACCCGCTGCACCGCAATGCACACCTGCCCGGCGTGTGCAAAGGCCCCGATGGCGGTGCGGTGCGCCGCCTGCTTCAGATCAGCGTCGGCGTCAATGATGCAGGCCGCATTCCCTCCCAACTCGAGGATCACTTTCTTGCGGCCGGCCCGGGTCTTGAGATGCCAGCCCACTGTGGCGCTGCCGGTGAAGGACAGAACCGTGAGGCGGTCATCGGTCACCGCCCGCTCCGCCAGTTCCGTCCGGCTGGCGAGCACCTGCAGACCTCCCGGCGGTCCCCCGGCCTCTTCATACACCTCGGCAAGCTTCAAGGCAGTAAGGGGCGTGGCCGAGGCTGGCTTGATAATGATGGGATTGCCCGCGGCCAGAGCCGGACCTACCTTGTGGGCCACCAGATTAAAGGGGAAATTGAACGGGACAATACCCAGGACAGGCCCCACCGGGAAGCGCCGGGTAATGCCCCAGCGCCCGGTGGCGGCTTGGATGAGGTCCAGGGGTATGACTTCCCCGCCGATACGGCTGGCCTCCTCGGCAGCCAGAGTAAGGGTGGTCACCCCCCGGGCCATTTCCCCCCGGGAGTAGGTGAGGGGTTTGCCGCCCTCGGCCACGATGGTCCGCACGAACTCGTCCCGCCGGGACTTTACTCCGGCAGCCATGCCCTCCAGGAGTTGCCGCCGCTCTTGGCTGGACCACTTTTTCAGGACCTTAGCGGCCTCCTGGGCCGAAACAATGGCCGCCTCCCACTCCTCCGGCCCCGCCAGACAGACCTCTCCCACCATCTCCTCGGACCAGGGGGAGTGGACGGGAAGATGTTCTCGGGTAAGCAACCATTTGCCGTCAATAAAACAACCTTTTCGTTCCATGAGCTTTTCGCCTAGGGTGGGCACCGCCCACCAAAAATCACTTCACGATTTTATTGATGGTGGGCGGTCCCACCCTACCTTTTGCAGCACAGGCAGGATGCCTGTGCTCCCGTTTATGCGGGTTGGGGAGGGGGTGTGGGGGAGGGGCAGGGGCCGCCGGTCCCTGGCCCCACCCCCACAAATCTCTTTTCCCCTACCCTTCCCTCGCCAGGTTCAGGGCGCCGCCCAGCACGAGCATGCGGCGTTGGCGCTCGGAGAGATCCACAGTGGCCCAGATTTCTTTTTCCTTCTGTCCCCCCGGACCCAGGACATACAGGGGCAAGCGCTCCTCACCCCGAAGGAGGCGCTCCCGCACCTGAGGCAACTCTAAGACCTGGTCCTCCTGGAGGGAGTGGTAGTCCTCGGGATTCTCGAAAGTGAGGGGCAGGATGCCGAAATTAATCAGGTTGGCGAGATGGATGCGGGCGAAGCTTTGCACCAGCTTCACCCGGATGCCCAAGAACCGGGGGGCCAAAGCGGCGTGCTCCCGGGAAGACCCCTGGCCATAGTTTTCGCCCCCTACCACAACCCCTTCTTTGATGAGCTTATCCTCCTCCCATACCAGGCCCGCTTGTTCTTGAACCCGGCTAACAAAATTCGGGTCGAGACGGGAAAAGGCATATTGGCTGATGGCCGGGAGGTTACTCCGCAGGGGCAGAATCTGGCTCCCCGCCGGGAGAATATCGTCGGTGGTGACGTTGTCTCCCGCTTTGAGCCAAACCTTCCCCCGCCAGGTGTCGGGAAGTGGGGAAAGCTGGGGGAAGGGCACAATGTTGGGCCCCCGGACTACCTCCACGGGCTCTCCAGGAGGCGGTGGCGGTATCAGGTGGCGTCCGTTCACCAGAAAATAGCGGGGCTGTTTGATGCGGGGGTATGGTCCCAGGCGCCGGGGGTCGGTGATTTCCCCGAAAATGGCGGCAGCTACGGCAGTTTCCGGAGTGGCGAGGTACACCTGGTCGCCGGTGGTGCCGCTGCGGCCCGGAAAATTCCGGGTGAACGTGCGCACGCTCACGGCACCGGTGGCCGGCGCCTGGCCCATGCCGATGCAGCCCCAGCACCCCGGTGGCATAATGCGGGCCCCGGCTTCCAGAAGGGGAAGCAGGTCGCCAGACAGGGTTAGGTTCTCCAGGACCTGGCGGGAGCCAGGATTAATCTCTAAATTTACCCGGGGGTGGACTTGCCGACCCTTGAGGGCCCTGGCCACCACCATGAGGTCCCGCCAGGAGGAATTAGCGCAGGAGCCGATGAGCACCTGCTCCACCGGGAGACCTTCTACCTCCCGCACCGGGACCACCTTGTCAGGGGAACTGGGGCAGGCGATCAGGGGCTCAAGTTGGGCCAGATCGATTTCCTGAACACTGGCATACCGGGGCCGGCCCTGGACTTTGAGGGGGCGCCAGTCTGCTTGCCGCCCCTGGAGGGCCATAAATTTCTTGGTTTGGGCATCTGAGGGGAAGATGGAGGTAGTGGCCCCCAGTTCTGCGCCCATATTGGTGATGGTGGCTCGTTCGGGCACGGTGAGGTGACGCAGGGCCGGGCCAAAGTACTCCAGGATCTTGCCGAAACCCCCTTTCACCGTCAGGCGGCGCAGAAGTTCCAGGATCACGTCTTTAGCGGACACCCAGGCGGGAAAGCGCCCGGTCAGACTGATGCCCATGACTTCGGGCATGATCAAGTAAAAGGGCTGGCCGGCCAGGGCCAGCGCCACATCAAGACCGCCGGCGCCGAAGGCCAGCATGCCTGCGCCCCCGGCCGTGGGGGTGTGGCTGTCCGAACCAATAAGGGTTTTTCCGGGAGCGCTGAACCGCTCCAGGTGAACCTGGTGGCAGATGCCGTTCCCTGCCGGGGAAAAGTGCAGGCCGTAACGGGCGGCGATGCTCCTCAAAAAACGGTGATCATCAGCATTGCGGAAGTCGGTTTGCAGGAGGTTGTGATCCACATAACTTACCGCCACTTCGGGCTGGGCCCGGTCTACCCCCATAGCCTCGAACTCCAGATACGTGAGGGTTCCCGTAGCGTCCTGGGTCAAGGTATGGTTAATCCTGAGGGCCACCTCGGCCCCGGAAACCAGGTCTCCGGAGACCAGATGCGCCTCCATCACTTGCTCAACGATTGTCTTGGCCATAGGCATTTCCTTTTCCGTCACCGGGCCGGGCAAGCCTCAATGGAAGAAACATATTTGCGTTTGAGGGAGAGTGGCTTTTGCCAACCCTCACTCCAAAGTTTTTACATAATCCACCAACACATCGGGGCGGTTGCTACCAATGCCTTCCAGGTTCATGGCCAGGTAGGGCTTCAGGGTCTCCACGTCGTCGATATTCCAGATATAAACCAAAAGCCCAGCGGCGTGGGCGGCTGTTACCAGTTCCGGAGTGACATAAACATAGTGAAGGACCAGGGCCTCTGCCAGGGCCGCCCGGGCCAGGCCCACCGGGTCGGCCGGACAACCAACCAGGAGGACCCCGGTGCGTAAGCGGGGTTCCTGTTCCTTTAGGGCCTTCACTACCGGATGCCAAAAAGAAATGACATGGGCGTGGTGAAAAATATCCCGAGTCTGAAAAAACTGTAACAGGGCTGCCGCAGCTTCCGGGTGTTTCAACTCTACCACTAAATGCACCCTGTCTACCACCTCCTTTACCACTTCCGCCAAGGATGGAATGGATTCCCCCTTACCCGCATCCAAGCCCTTGAGTTCCGCCAGGGTGAAGTCCCTGACCGGACCCTTGCCATTGGTGGTGCGGTCCACAGTATCATCGTGAATCACTGCCAGCTCGCCGTCCTTAGTAAGCTGGACATCCACCTCTACCGCCGCCACCCCCATGGCCAGGGCTGCACGGATACTGCGTAGGGTGTTCTCCGGCTCGTAAGCCGGGGCTCCCCGATGACCCATAATGTGCATGATTTGGCCTCCCATGCTGTTTCTATGCCGGGCCAAGCCAACTCAAAAAGCGGAGGCCCTTGCGTTGCAACTCAAATTAACTTATTTAAAGGAAATTGTCTGATCAGGCAAGGGAAGGAGTGCATATGTCCACTTGGCTGGCTTTGTCCTTAACGGCCCTCGGACTGTGGGGCCTATGGGGAGTGTTTTCCAAAGTGGCCACCCAGCATATGGGTCCGCAGGTGGCCTACCTCCTCGGCATCTTTGGATATCTACCGGTATTTGGCATTCTCTTGTATGAAACCGGGGGCAAGGTCCCCTGGCACCCCTGGGGCTGGGCCGCCGCCCTGGCTGCCGGCATGTCCACCGGCTTTGCTCTCTTCTTTTTTTTCCGGGCGCTGCATCACGGCGCGGCATCGGTGGTGGTGCCCCTGACATCACTGTATCCCGTGGTGACCGTGGTTCTGAGCTGGCTTTTTCTCAAGGAGAGCCTCAGTCCCCGGCAGGTGACAGGCCTTATCCTGGCTCTGGCGGCGGTGTGGCTGTTGTCTGAATAAACTTACTGGCAGTAATAAAGACAGTCATGAGCCGTGAGTTTGGGGGATGGATTTTTATTATCCAGACCTCACCCCAAAGACCCCAAAAAAGCACCTTTCCCTTGACAATGCTTAAAAAGATAATAATATTGTTAGGGGAAATTAACGGGGGCGGCATCTAACCGCAAGTCACACAAAGGAGAGCTAGTATGCGTAAAATTTCGGTAGTCGGTTTGGTGCTGGCGGCAGGTCTGTGCCTGCTGCTGGCAGCGCCTGCCATGGCCCAACCAAATGCAGAGGTGGGCCAGATTCCTCAAGACGCTTGGGGCCCCCTCAACATGGGGTATGATTTACTTGCCGATGGCAAGTACGATGCAGCCGCAGTGCAATTTGAGAAGACCGTAAAAATGGATTTAAACAACCCCTTTGCCCTGAACAACCTGGGGGCCATTGCGTCCCAGAAGGGTGATTACAAGACAGCCATGGCATTTCTGCAGCAAGCCACCACCAACGCGGATAAATACAAAAACAAGGTGTCACAAACCTGCTTTGTGGCCGGTCTTTGCAACGCCGTGAAACCAACGAAAGAGATGGGCGCCACCAGCACCATTGCACCCATCATTCAAGAAAACATTGCCAAGCTGAAACCTAAGGTTGAGGCTCTTCCCCCGCAGCCCTCAACCCCACCGCCCATGTCACCTTTGAAGCAAGAAAAACAAAAAGGCAAATAATTCCAAGGCCCCACGGGCCGGCCGCCCCAGCCTCCACCCTTTGGGACCAAGCGGGTGCAGGTGCCCGCAACATACAACCAAGAAAGATCAGGACACCACCAGGCCAGGAATCATAAGGTTCCTGGCCTGCTTTTTTTTAGACGAATTAGCCAGAGAGAAATCGGTAGAGGTCAGACAGTTCTTCCTTGGCCTGGCGCAGAAGCTGCTTGACCCGGTGAGCAGGGATTGTCGTCGTGGGGAGGACCTCCCCAGGGGACAGGGCTTCCTCGCTGGCCCAGGGAACCTCCTTCTTCAGGCTCATGAGGTCCTGAACCACCAAGATATAGGCCGCATTAAGCAAACCGGCGGCGCCTTCCTCCAAGCTCTCCCAAGAGAAAGTCGGTTGTGGGCTTTCCAGCTCTGGGGCTGTGTCTGGCGAATTCTCAGCCGGCTCCTCTAGCTGACGCGAGAGAGCTTCAGTCAGGGGCAGCTTTGCCAGTTTGGTTTTCTTTCCGGAAAGCTGTTTCTTTTTCGACATAACTCCAGAAATTCTTCGGTGAGCTGCTGGTAATCCTGAGCACCCGAACTCTTAGGGTCGAAGTCAAAGATGGCTTTTTGGGCGATCTGGGCCTGGTTCAAAGCCTCGTTTTTCATCACCAGGGTAGTAAAAGTCTTCTCCCGGTAAGGCTTGAGCTGTTCCAGGATGTATTCGTTTGTCACCCGGTTACGCCGATCGAACATGGTCAGGAGGATGCGGAAATGGTCCTCTTGGAAAAGCCCCTCCGGGTCCAGTCCCTTGACAATTTCAATGGTGGTGAGGAGGTCTGCCAGGCCATCCAGAGAGTACCGGGATATCTGACAGGGAATAATAATAAAATTACAGGCATACAGAGAATTGTTGGTAAGCACGCCCAACGAGGGGGGACAGTCGATAATGATGAAATCGTAGTCGGCACCGTTGAGGGCCTGAGCCAGGATGGCCTCTCGAAAGACCCGAGTGTAGGCCATTTCCGCCGCCCGGGCTAGGCGGATGTGCGCCGGCGCCAGGAACAGCCTGGAGACATACGTGGGAAGCACCACATCGGCGATGGCCTTTTTCGGCAGGCTCATGACTTCAGCCATGGACTGTTCAAAGGTATCCGGATCCGCCCCGATACCGATGGTGGTGTGGGCCTGGGGGTCCAAGTCCACCAGAAGGGTGCGAAAGCCCTGATAAGCCAGGCAAGCCGCTAGGTTAATGGCAGTGGTGGTCTTGCCAGTGCCGCCCTTCTGGTTAATGATGGCAACTATATTGCTCATGGTTAAGTTACGTTGACCCCGGCAAAAAACGGAAAATATTTTTTCAATGGTAAAGTAACGTCTGGGTCCCGTCAAGGATTATCTCTCCCAACATTTCTGCCCCCTGGCTGGGGTTCTCGCCTGACTGGCTGGCACAGGGAGTGCATAGGAAAAAGACGGATGTTCCTCCTCCCCAGTGCTCGCAAAGGAGCCCTCCTGTTGGATTTTGATGAGGAAAGACGTCGTTTCCACCGCCTGCTGGTAACGCTGCCGGTGGAGTACTCCGCGTTTCACCCTGAATCAGGGGAATTTCACCAGGGTGAGGGGATCCTTAAAGATTTCAGCTTAAGCGGCGTCTATTTTCACTCCCTTGACCCGGTCCCGCTCCAGCCGGGTCATACCCTGACCCTCACCATCTCTACCCCTCTGGCTCCTCTGAGCCACCTTGATCACTTCCCATATTCAGGCCCAAGCCGAAGTGGTGCGCTTGGAAGGGCCTTCCCCAGATAACGGCTACCACGGTGTTGCCGTTTCTTTCCTGGAGTTTCCCAGCTTCATCAATTTGGCAAATCAGGTGAACTGCAACGGTTAGATTTTTGTTAAAATGTTCAAAGAACTGAACAGAGAAGTGAAGAAATGCTGCCTGATTTCGAGGCATTCCCAAAAATATCAGGACATTATATACTGAATAAAAAAGTTAACTTTAAATGAAACAATATTAAACACAAACTCAACTTTGATGGGTACAGGAACCACGATCAAGGTAGCGGCAGCCTTGAGCGGGGGGGTGGATAGCGCGGTGGCTGCCTATCTCCTCAGCCAGCAAGGGTTGGCGGTGTGGGGAGTCCACTTGCGCCTGGGGGAAGATTCCTCAACTCCAGCGGACCTGCCGACCCTGGCGAGTCGTCTTGGCCTCCCTCTGGAAATCCTGGACCTCCGCCCGGAGTTTGCTCACCTGGTGGTGGACTACTTTGTGGAGCAGTATTTCCAGGGTCATACCCCCAACCCGTGCATCCACTGCAACGCGGTCATCAAGTTTGGGGTATTGTGGGAAAAGGTCCGGGCAAAAGGGGCCACCCACCTGGCCACCGGCCACTATGTGCGGCTGAGACCAATGGCAGGCGGGTCTCTGGGGCTTTTCCGGGGGGTGGATGCCGCCAAGGATCAGTCGTATTTTCTGTGCCGCTTGCCCCGGGACCTTTTGCCCCAACTTATTTTCCCCCTGGGAGAACTGACGAAGACGGAGGTGCGGGCGCAGTTCCTGAAGTTAGGACTGCCCCCCTTGGCCAGCTGCCAGGAAAGTCAAGACATTTGCTTCATTCCCCAAGGGGCCTACCAGGAGTTTCTGTGGGCTTGCCGGGGCCGCCGGGGCTCCCCCGGAGAGCTGGTTGACCGCCAGGGCCGGGTGCTGGGAACGCATGGGGGTGTGGAAAACTTCACGGTGGGTCAACGCCGGGGCCTGAGGACGCCAGCCCGGGAACCTTATTACGTCCTTCAGATTCAACCGGAATGCAACCGGGTGGTTATTGGGCCGAAACGTGAGCTCTACTCGCCAGGGCTCCGAGCCCGAGGAATGAACTGGCTTATTGACCCACCTGAGCAAGAACTGATGGCCACTGCAGTGATCCGCTACCGCCACCCAGGAGTCGAAGCTGTGGTGAAGACCAAAAACGGAGACGTGGTGGAGGTTGACTTTGCCACCTCCCAGGCCGCAGTGACCCCCGGTCAGGCCGTGGCTTTTTATGACGGCGACCGCCTCCTGGGTGGCGCCTGGATTGAAGAGCGCTTAGAGTAAGGTGCGGGAGGTGTTGAGGGACCACGGGCCCGTATCCCCTTCCCCCATCATAACTCCAATTAACCATGCCATACTTCCAGATGGTCACCTTCGGGTGTAAGGTGAACCAGTACGAGTCGGCGGGAATGGCCGAGGCGTTGACACGCTTGGGCTTTGTCTCCCAACCCCTCAATGTTGCACCGGACCTGGTGCTGGTGAACACCTGTACGGTAACAGCCCGAGCCGACCAACAAGCTCGCCAGACTATACGCCGACTGGCTCGACAACACCCCGGGGCACAAATCTGGGTCACCGGCTGTTACGCCCAGCGCGCCCCGGAGGCCATCGCTTCCCTTCCCGGAGTGACAAATATCTTCGGCAACCGGGAAAAGGCCAGCCTGACGGAGATCTTCGCCTCCGAGGGCAGGACCTTGGCACCTCGGGTTCAGGTCCAGGGATTTGGGGACCGGGAGCCTTTTCAGGCCTGGCAGGTCAGCCATTTTCCCGGCCACACCCGAGCCTGGCTCAAGGTCCAGGAAGGTTGTAGCCACGCCTGCAGCTATTGCATCGTGCCCTCGGTCCGGGGTCCCGGCCGGAGCCTCTCTTCCGAGGGCGTAGTGTCTTCCCTGGAAGCTCTGGCCGCCGCAGGCTTCCAGGAAGTGGTTCTTACCGGCATCGACCTGGGCCAGTACGGCAAGGACCTGCATCCTTTATCAAGCCTCGCCCTTCTCCTCCGGAGCCTTTCTCACGGCCCCTGGCCTTTTCGTATACGGCTGAGCTCTTTAGAACCCCAGGAAATCACCGCTGAGTTGATGAAGGCCCTGTCAGCTTTCCCGTATCTCTGCCCCCACTTCCACCTGCCCCTGCAAAGCGGCGCCCCGGCAGTGCTGCAGGCCATGGGACGCCCCTACCAGCCTGGGCACTTTCGGGCTTTAGTTATGGAACTTCATAGGCGTTTTCCGACGGCTGCCCTGGGACTGGATGTCATGGTGGGTTTCCCCGGGGAGACTGCCGCAGACTTCGAGGCCACCCGGACTCTGGTGGAGACCTTGCCGGTGGCCTACCTGCATGTTTTTCCCTTTTCCCCCCGGCCCGGTACCCAAGCCCAAACCTTGCCGCGGCTTGCCCGGCAAAGAAGTCCAACGCCGAGCCCAGATCATGCGTAAGATTGGCCGAGATAAGAAGATGGCCTTTTACCAGGCGCACGTTGGCCAGATAGAAGAAGTGCTGGTGGAGGGACCGGCCCCTGATCGCCCGGGATGGCTCAGGGGCGTTAGTGCCAATTATCTTAAGGTCGTGCTGCCCGGCCAAGTCGAATGGCAGAACCGGCGTTTAGGCGTCAGGTTTCTTCAGGTCTGGGATGAGATGCTGGTGGGAGAAGTAATTACTTCAGAGACCAAGTAATTACTTCATAACATACCCGGAAAGTTCTGTTCTCGAAAACTGCTGCTGGAGCCCCATTAGCTTCCCGAGGACTCCTCAAATTACCTGTGACAAAGCTGGACACCTAAAAAATTGCGCCCCCTGGTTACCCCTTTGGAAGGTACAGGGGGCGCAGTCGCCGGTAAAAGAGGTCAGCGTCTAGGCTGGGGCCCCCTGCCAAAGGGGTGCAGGCTCAGAGGTGTGCCGTGGCGTCCGGTTATGGAGAGGCGGCACCCACAGACGCCAGGCGTCTTCCTGATGGATGAGATGATGGACGAACTGTTGGTGCAAGTCGTGGCTTCCCCGACTCACCTCCAAGCGGCCTAAAATAGGCATCCCCAAAAGAGCCAAGTCACCCAAAGCGTCCAGGATTTTGTGCCGCACAAACTCTTCCGGAAACCTTAATCCCCCGGGATTTAGGACACCGGTATCGTCCAGGACCAGGGCATTCTCCAAAGAACCACCCCGAGCCAGTCCCCGGGACTGCAGGAATTGGACTTCCTTTAAAAAGCCAAAGGTCCGGGCCGGGGCGATCTCCCGACGGAAATGTTCAGCATCCAGAGGCACGGTAAAGCGTTGCCGCCGAATCAGGGGATGGGGAAAGTCGATGGTATACATGATGCGTGGCTTGCCCGGTATCACCCGCATCCAACCATCGCCATTGGACAACTCTACCTGCTTGTGGATCAGGAGATAAGACCGGGGCCAGGGCAGAGAACTGGTGCCGGCTTGCGCCAAAAGGTCGGTAAAGGGCCTGGCGCTGCCATCCATGATGGGGACCTCGGGGCCGTCCACTTCGATAACGGCGTTGTCAATCCCCAAGCCATAGAAGGCCGACAATAAGTGCTCGACCGTGGCTAGGGAGGCCGGACCCTCCCCCAGAGTGGTGGCCCGGGTGGTGTCCACTACCCGGCTGTAATGGGCCCGCACCTGAGGTCTGTTAGGCAGGTCGGTCCGAATGAACTTGAGTCCCTGGTTAGCCGCAGCTGGGTGTATGGACAGGGTCACCGGTTGGCCGCTGTGTAAGCCGATGTCGGTGACCGTAATAGGACGTGCGATGGTTTTTTGCCAGATCATGATCCCCCCCACCTTTATTTTGCAAAGGCCATACCATTCAGAACAGAATTCTTCTGCCGTTAACTAATTAAATTTACTAATAAATTTTTCTGTTGCGCAAGGTGTCCGCAGATTTTGTGGTAAAAATGCCATAAAACCCCTTATTTCTGTGGCGTAAAAACCACAAAATCCTACTCCCGGGGCGCCGGAAACCCTACTCCAACCCTCCAACGGATGTTTAGGTTCGGGGCAGGCCTGATTACTAGCCTCTGTAAGGCCTCATGGATTTTTCCCTCTGGGGGGAGAGATGGCTTTGGGAGGTGGTCACTTCCTGCTTCACCGGCAGAGATATCAAGGGGCCAAGAGTTACAAATCTGGAGAAGAGGGGATTTAGGATTCGGCTGCGGTTTTGTCCAGGCAGTTCATCTCGTGAGGCCGGTGAACGGGGACACTGATTACCAACAAGCGGAAGTGGCGCATCAAGGTGAATCAGGTTAAGAGGTCTGGCATCTTCTTCTCTCTTGGCCGCAACGGTTGGGCTCTGTGTGGGGAATTTCATCCCTGCCATGGTGCATAATTCACCAGAGACTGCCGCTTGAAAGTCGCGGCCAGCCTAATCAGACCGTTTTTCGGTGAGATGAGGGGTTTCCACTGAAGCCTCTGTACCACCCACCGGCAGGAGTACCTTTTGTCAAGCGACGCCGTCTGCTTCGAGGCGATGGTCGGAGTGGATTTTAATCTCTCCTAAAATTTCCTATTACTTTTCAGGGCTTCCCTTAGGTAGATATTGAGGTCGAAGTAGGAATCAGCAGATTATTGCTGGGTGACACCAGATGTCAATTCATTGACATACGTGCTTTACTTCACACGAAGAGTGGGCTTTAATCCTCTAAGGCCTTTTCATGGTTGAGTTTCCTCCTGACAGGTCCAGCCAGGGGAAAACTTCCCCATGTGACTTTGGTCACATAGGGCAAAGGTCTCTGTTTTTTCACCTGTTTTTCGAGGTAGATCACCCCTTATTATTTAAAGCTATTTACTATAAATCATTAATTTTTTGCATCATTACGGCCATGACCCTGCTGGTGCCGCCGGGTCTGCATCCTCTTGTTTATTATCAAAATGTTAAAAATATGAGAAAAAACCATAAGATGCTTGATTGCACAAGGAGGCATGATTATTGCATTAATAGATGTCGAAGGGGGAGAAGGTATGCCATTATACGAATATCAATGTGTGGATTGTGGGAGCCAGGACCAACGAGTGGCCGGCGTGGACGATCATACGGCCTTGTGCATCTCGTGTGAAGGTCTGATGCTTCGTCTCAATGAGGACGTCTTCCAACCGTATTTCGAAGAGGTGGCCACCCCGGTTATTAGGGATAAGGCCTCAAGTTCCTAAGCCTGTAAGGTAATTCTCCGGGTCGCAAAAGCCCGGTCTTTGCCACAATGATCTGTGGGCGCAAGCTCTTTTCAGGGGAGAGCGTGCGCCCTTTTTTGTGCGGGCGGGATCGGTCCCCCGCCTTTTTTTCTCAAAATTACTCTGCAATTCTCTACTGGTGAACCTTCCTTGGTCTGAGTATTTTTTGCCAAAATGAGAATGAGTTCAGGAAAATGGGCGGGATATGTCTCAAACTGACATGACCCCTGGAAGGAGCCTTGAGGAATTCAGACTCTGAGCAGAAAAAATGGGGCCCAGAGGAGATATGATCTTCTGGGCCACGCGTGGAGCAATATGACTGTAACTCTATTGGAGGAAATTTATTCTGAGTTGGTTTCCAAACGAAGGAGGTTGCCGGCTAGATCCCGGCTAGTTGCAGACCCTGGCCCGTGATTCAGTGACAGTTAGTCCTAAAGATTCTTGGAGGAACTGGTCCACTAAGGAACCCACTGTGCTATACAGATTGGACCAGTCAAAGCCTTGAGCCTCACCCCTGGCATCACCGATGGCCTCTCGACACCACATCATGCGCATGGCGTTGGCGGAGGGAGTGCCCGCCAAATTGATTTTCTGAACGAAAAACACTTCGACGCTAAAAACATAAAAGGGTGGAATAACTTGGGCTCGATCAGCGTGAACCAGCACCCCCAGACAAGGAAACAAAGGGGTTTGCTGCCAACCTTGCTGGTCGGGCACCGGTAGACCCGCCCGGATAAGCCTTTTCTGTATTTCAAGCCAGAGGTGTTCCCGGTTCAGGCCGTCAGCCGTGAGAGCGGCATCCACCTGGGAGACCCACACGTGTATTCCCGGAAAACCAGCAAGAGTCTCTGGAATTAGTCGTTCTACCTCATTACGCCTCGGCCGCTTAATTTTTAACATACCATCCATAGGCTGAGCCATTGGCCCTCCTTTTCTTGGGGATTTTGGTCCCTCCTGGGGAGGGCGGATGTCCTGGCAGAAAATTGGAAAAACTTCACCTAAAGTTTCTAAAATTATGGACAAATAGAGAGAAAAGAAAATCGGGATAATCCTGAAATTTACCCTCGAAAACCCTTATTCCGGGGGCTTTGGTGACACAGGTCGATGGTCACGATACTGAGGAGGGGGAGGCTAAGGAATCAGGATTCCAGGGAAGTAAGACCTTCCCGAATGGCATACTTGGTGAGTTCTGCGACGCTGCGAATTCCCAACTTGTGCATGATCTGCTGCCGGTGGGTCTCCACTGTTTTCACGCTAATGGTCAGAAGTCCAGCAATTTGGGCGGTGCTTTTGCCCTCGGCCATAAGTTGCAGCACCTCCCGCTCCCGGGCGGTGAGCATAGAAAAGGCAGTCTGCGCCGGACCGGGAACGCGATGAACATAGTCTTTGACCACAATCTCGGCCACCCCGGGGCTCAGGTAGGTCTTGTTGGCCATGACCAGTCGAATGGCCTGGGCCAACTCTTCAAAAGCGCAGTCTTTGAGCAGATAGCCGTGGGCCCCGGCCTTGAGCATGTTGATGACGAAGCGTCGGTCGGCGTGCATGGAGAGGGCAATGACTTTCATCTCTGGATACTCGGCAAGGATCTGGCGGGAGGCCTCGATACCATTCAAATCCGGCATATTGACGTCCATGATGACCACGTGGGGGATTAGTTCCCTGACCAGGGTCACAGTTTTGCGCCCATCCTCCGCCTCTGCCACCACCTCCATGTCCGGCTCTTTTTCCAGGAGGGTCCTGAGGCCCTGACGCAAGATCTGATGGTCATCGGCAATGATGATGCGGATGCCCATTATCCTTCTCCTTGTTGGTCCTGAAGGCCGTCCTCCGAGGTTTCAGGAGGATGCAGGTCTTTCCTCCCCTTAATTCATCGTCACAATGCCCCATTCCTTAAGAAACCCCGTTCGCCTGATCACCAAGTCAGCGAATTATCACAAAGAAGGGGCAAGTCCCTCGAATTATAGCCGCTTTGCTTAATCCAGGAAAGCATTTTGTCGCCCTTCTGGTTCCCCACTGTTTGTCAGCGGCTCAAGGTATTCCTGATGGTTACCTCAGGATTATAGAAGAATATCCTCATAAAAAAAAGGAATATCAATACATCACTGCGGTTCCTGGTATCCTCCCGGGAATTATGGTAAGGTGCGGGGCTATGGAGATAGTCGCCGATTTTCACGTCCACTCCCGGCATTCCATCGCCACCGGCCAGAACGCGAATCTGGAACACCTGGACTTATGGGGCCGTTACAAAGGAATCACCGTGGTGGGCACGGGAGACTGCACCCATCCGGAGTGGCTCACGGAGCTCAGAGCCAAGCTCATTCCGGTGGCGGAAGGGGTATACGGCTTGAAGGAGGGGTTGGGTCTTCCCTGCAAGCTCTCCGGTCCTCATTGGGAGTACGCTTCGCCGGTGCGCTTCGTGATCACCGGGGAAGTGAGCGCCATTTACAGCAAGGGCGGCCGGGTCCGCAAAGTGCACCTGCTCATCGTCCTGTCGGGGTTGGAGGGGGCCGAGCGCCTCTCCCAGCGCCTGGGCCAGTTGGGAAATGTGGTGGCGGACGGACGGCCCATCCTCGGCCTGGACGCGAAATATCTCGTGGAATTGACCCTGGAGGCTGACCCCGAGGCCCTGGTGATTCCGGCTCACGTTTGGACCCCCTGGTTTTCGGTATTAGGGGCAAAAAGCGGCTTTGACACCTTGGAGGAGTGCTTTGAAGAGCACTTGTGTCACATTTATGCCCTGGAGACGGGGCTTTCTTCCGATCCCCCCATGAATTGGCGGGTGAGCGGCTTGGACCGGTTCCTGCTGGTGTCGAATTCCGACGCCCACTCCCCCCAGAAACTGGGGCGGGAGGCCAATCTCTTCACGGTGGCGCCCACCTACCCGGAGTTGGCCCAGGCTATTCGCAGCCAAAAAGGCTTTGCCGGGACCATCGAGTTTTTTCCTCAGGAAGGCAAGTACCACCTGGATGGCCACCGCAAGTGCGGGCTTAGGCTCACCGTGGAGGAGGCAAGAAATTTCGGCGGCATCTGCCCCCAGTGCCAGAAGCTCCTCACTCTTGGAGTTATGCACCGGGTGATGGAACTGGCCGACCGCCCCCAGGGGACTCCCGCCCCGGGGAGCAAGCCATTCGAGTCTTTGATTGCCCTCCCCTCACTCCTGGGGGAAGTGCTGGAATGCGGGGCCGCTACTAAAAAGGTGGAGCGACTTTATTTCCGCCTGCTGGAAAAGTTGGGACCTGAACTGAAAATTCTGCGGCGGGTGGCACGGGAGGACGTAGGCCGGGAGGGAGGGGAACTCCTGGCCTATGCCCTAGACAAGATGCGCCGGGGAGAGGTGCACATTGCTCCAGGCTACGATGGGGTCTACGGCGAGATTTCTCTCTTGACGCCGGAGGAGCGCCGCCGCTTCCGGGGACAGGGAGCCTTCTGGAGTGCGGCGGCGCCGGTGGCGACAAAGCCCCCATTAATGACCCTGCCGGGGACCAGGACCACAGCAGAAGCCCCTGCGGCCCCTGTGGTCACCCCCTCTCTCGAGACGGACGACCCTCTCCTCTCCGGGCTTAACCCGGCTCAGAGGTTCGCAGTGACCCACCAGGGCCCGCCCCTCATTATCCAGGCCGGGCCCGGGACCGGTAAGACCCGGGCCCTGACACAGCGCCTGGCCTATCTCCTCAAACGCCAGAACGTGCCACCGGAAAGCATCCTGGCTCTCACCTTTACCCGCCAGGCCGCCTGGGAAATGGCTACTCGGGTGCGGGGGCTGTTGCCAGACTTTCCAGGCCTCGACCATCTTACCCTGGGCACTTTCCACGCCCAGGGCCTCAAACTCTTGTCTGAGCAGGGACTCACCCGTAAGGTAGCTGACGAGGAAAAGCGTCGCGTTCTTGTGAAGGAGGTGGCCAAAGAGTTTCACCTGCCCCTCGCCCGGTTGGACCGCCAGATAAGTCTGGCCAAGCAGGCCCTAATTAGCCCGGACCATCTGCATAAAGAAGATCTGCTGCCGCCTCCCCAGGCCTTCGCGGCTTATGAAGCGCTGCTGGAACGGGAAGGTCTCTGGGATTACGAGGACTTGCTGTCCCGCCCGGTTCGGCTCCTCCAGGAGGACCAGGGTTTGCGGGCGGCTTATCAGGGGCGCTTCCGGCACCTTCTGGTGGACGAGTACCAGGACCTGAACGAGGCCCAGTATCTCTTCTTTCGGGCCCTGGCCGGGCCGGAAGCGGAAATTATGGTCATCGGCGACCCCCATCAGGCCATTTACGGCTTTCGGGGAGCCCGGCCGGAGTACTTTTCCCGGTTCGAGGCGGACTGGCCCGGAGCGCTAACCCTGCGCTTTACTGAAACCTACCGCCTGCCATTGCCCCTGCTGACTGCTTCCCAGCATTTGCTTCCGGTTGCGGAGGAGGGGCCCCAAGTGAGCCGCCGGGAGGGGGATCGGCCGGTGGTGCTCCTGGAGGCAGCCTCCCCCCAGGAAGAAGCCCTGGCTATTGCCCGGCAAATTGAAGCCCTGGTGGGAGGCCTGGACCACCGGTCCCTGGAGGACTACCGCCTGCGTTACCAGGACCCGACTGCGGGGGTGGGATTCAAGGATGTGGCGGTCCTTTTCCGCCTCCACGCCCAGGGGCCCGAACTGCTTCAGGCCCTCACCGCTGCCGGCCTTCCCTGTGAACTGGCCCGAGAAGGGGTGGGCCCGGAGATCACCGGTCTGGACCTGGCGGCCCAACGGGTGAAGCTACTCACCTTACACGCCGCTAAGGGCCTGGAGTTTCCTTATGTATTCATCACCGGCTGTGAATCAGGGCTCCTGCCCCTGGAACCCGAGGGTCGTGAACCCGCTGACCCGGAGGAGGAGCGCCGCCTCTTTTACGTCGGTCTGACTCGGGCCCAGTGCCAGGTCTTCCTCACCCGGGCCCGCAGCCGCACCCTTTGGGGCAGGCGCCGGCGAACCCGCCTTTCCCCTTTGGCCGAAGTTGTGGGCCCGGTGCGTCTCTCTTCGGAGACAGGCCGGGGCCGGAGACGGGGGCAGCGGACCCTGTTTCCGGGGATAAGGCCTCGTGGTCCACAACGGGGCAGGCGGCGGATTCAGGGGCAAGACTTTTCCGGTTCTTCCGAGAAATCCAGCCGCTAACCTCGCCGGTTCGCCGCTGTTTAGAGGAAAGAAGCCTTGTGCTGCAAACCCCCAAAGATGAGGTCTTTTCACCTCTCCCTTTTGCCTCAAAGCCTTTTGGTCCTGCTGGTAATTTTGGTCTTCATCCTCAACCGCCCTTCGCTCGCCTCTGGGAACAACTTTGAAGAGTTTTTCGACAAGGACCTGTTCCTCGAACGGGTAAAGATTCTCACCAGCGTTAAACGAGGAGACACGGAAGCAGAAGTCGTGAAAACCCTGGGTCAGCCCCAGGTTCAAGAGATCACCCCGGAGGGCCACAAAGAATTCACCTACCGGGTGAGATGCTACGCCGGCCTGGAGCCTTTCAACCGCTGGCCACGCCACTCCCTGACTTACGAAACCCGCATCATATTTGACCGGGAGGGCCGGGTCAGCCATATTCAGACCAAGCCCTGAATCTGGAGAACTGCTAGCGCCCTCTCTATATCTTGCAATTTACTTCTCCTCCCCTTCTCCTTCGAGCCTAATTTCTTCCGCTATGGCCGTCAGGCGGGGGAATGCCCCGGGTCGAGCGGCCAGGCGCCGGCAGAGGCCAGCCACCGTCCGGGGGATGTATTGGGCGAACTGGCTTTTGCCTTTTTCCCGGGTGAGAAACCCAAATGCCCCCAATATCTGCAAGTTGCGGCAGAGGGCAAGGTGCTCGTATTGTTCCCGGAAGTCCTGAGGATCAAAAGGCAGATGCTGCCCCAGGAGATCCTGATATAAACTGAGCAGCTCCTCCTGCCAGGCAGGTTTCAGGTCCACGTAAGGGTCGATGAGCAGGGCCGCCAGATCATAGCCCAGAGGCCCCAGACGTCCTCCCTGAAAGTCCAGGACCCGAAGGCGCTCTCCTTGGACGAAGAGGTTTTTAGACTGAAAGTCCCGGTGGAGAAAGAAAGGTGACTCTTCAGGACGACACCCGGCCAGCAGACGCTCGAAGTCAGGAGCCAACTCTGCTTCCTCCACTTCGAGGCCGAGGTATCCTTGCAGAAAAGCCCACACAAAGTAACGGCATTCCCGCTCCAGGAGAAACGGCTGGGTCACCGCCGGGGTGTCGAAGCACCAGGCAGGGTTGAAACCCTGTTTCCCTGCAAGCTGCTGATTTACGATAATCTTTAGAGCCCGGCGGTACCAGGCCAAAATTTCGCTAGCGCTCTTGGCTCCCTCCACTGCTGCCGCCAGACTCAAGTCTCCCACGTCCTCCAGGAGCATCCAGTTTTCCTCCCGACAGTAGACGTAAATCTCCGGCACCGGCACCGCCCGGGCCTGCAGGTGGCGGCCGATGAGAAAGTAGGAGTCGTTTTCTGTGACCTCCTGGCCGGGGGGCTGGGGATGGGAGAGGAGCACCAGGTTGGGCTCCCCCGGCAGACGGAAGAAGCGGCGGTCCGAGCCGTCCCCGGCCAGGGGCCGGCCCTCTGTCAATCTGACACCTCGGGCTCTCGCCTCGCTCTCAAGGCGACTGCTTTGGGGGAGTTCCAGATTCATTCTTCGCTTTTGGGTGGTAAGGGAAGTGGACTCGGAGCACCCGGCCAGTTTTTGACATGCAAATCCCGCTGGGGAAAGGGTATCTCGATGCCGTGCTCCTGGAAAGGCCTCGAAGATGGCGCTGTTCAACTCATGGGTGGCCGAAATACGGTCAGCGGGACTTTTGAGGTGGACCCAGATGTTGAAGTTCAAAGAACTATCGCCATAAGCCTCAAAGTAAATCATGGGAGCCGGCTCGGGCAACACCCGGGGGTTGGCCCGGCAGACCTCATCCAGAATTTTGGTCACATGATGCACATCCGAGCCGTAGGACACTCCCACCTTCAGGGTGAGCCGGTTGACGCCGAGGCCGTAAAGGGTCCAGTTGAGGACCTTGGTGGAGATCAGTTCCGAGTTGGGAATGATCAGGACATACCGGTCGAAAGTCTGAAAGATGGTGCTGCGCACCCGGATTTCCTTCACCGGCCCCACTGGCCGTCAATAACGAGCATGTCCCCCACCTTGATGGGACTTTCGAACATGAGGATTAGGCCGCTGATAAAGTTGTTCACAATGTTTTGCAGGCCAAAGCCGATGCCCACCCCCAGGCCGGCGGCCACGATGGCCAGGTCGCCAAAGGAAACGCCCAGGAAACTCAGGGCCATCAGAATGGTAATCGTCAGAATGGTGTAGTGGCACGTGTTAGAGATAGTGTAGCGGATGCTTTCGTCCCAGTCAGTCTGGGGATAGAATCTTAATTCCAGTAAGGCTCGCAATAGCCGGGAAAACCAGCGGCCCAGGTAAAGGGTCAGGACCGCCAGTCCTAGGTTGAGAAGGTTCAAGGAAAAAGGCCCCAGCTTTGGACCCCAGGTAAGCCCCTTGGAGATCCAATACAGAAACCCGAGGTCAACGTCCCAAAGTTTTAAGATGAGGAGAAAGGCTCCGGCTACCAGGATGGTAACCGCCACCTTCACGATGGTAAGAATATATTTTCTGAGAGGCTCTTCCTCTCGCCAAGTCTTTTCCGGCACCCGCTCTTTCTGTAGGTGGAGGGCATAGTCAAGGACAGCCCTGGCTCCCTCCCAAGTCACCCAGAATAAAACCACAGCCAACCCGGTGAGGCTGGCACCCTTGGCTATATAGGTAGACAGATTCTGAAACCCGAGGAGACTTGCAAGAACAATTGCCCCTAATACCAGCAGCACCAGGGCCCGAATGGTGAGGAAAAAAACCCGTACCTTGATCCATGTCGGCCCAGGCAGTTCGGTTTGCAGACTCTCAAGGTATCTGCTGGACGTAAGAGCCACAATACCCAGACCATGAACCCCACCTGGATTAATGCCTCAAGGTTTACGTATATCGTTGCGTTCTACGCCGAGGAGCTGGAGGAGGTTGAGGCCAAAGAACTCGAGGACCAGGACA
Organism: uncultured delta proteobacterium; assembly: GCA_963709285.1. Classification (GTDB taxonomy): domain Bacteria; phylum Desulfobacterota; class Desulfobaccia; order Desulfobaccales; family 0-14-0-80-60-11; genus JBGSLA01. Next base: position 533,053 of record CAVPVR010000003.1, read on the forward strand.
TAGAGTAACAAAAGTTTAAGGTGGCGGCGGTAGAAATGGGCGGTCGTTTCCTCCAAGGGAAGTATGCCTCCCCTTTCTTTCCCGGCGAACACCGCCTGAATCAGCTTGAGGCCAATGATCAGCCCCACCCAGACGGAGACGCCCAGTAAGAGAATTCTGGCCACCTCTCTCTGCCACCACCCCATGATCCAAATAGTAAGAGCCAGCCATGCGATGAAACCGAGGCCGAAAAGATGGCTGAAGATGATCTCTGTGGCTTTGAAAATGACTTTCAGGCCCAATTCTTCTATATCAGTTTGCCAGTGACGCATTTGCGGGAGAAGCAGCTGACGCAACGGTTGAGCTATCCAGGCCAGAATCAGAAAATAATGCTAGGAGGCCCAAAAGTTGAGCCCATTTAGCTCGCAGGGAAGCTGTCACCTTTTTCGGAAGTTTTGGATCGGTGAGATAGTTGGCCAACCGTTCCGGCAGTTCCGTCAGAGTCTGCCAGGTTTGGTTCATGGTCTCCAACAAGGACAGCGGCCGTTGTCGTTTCAGCAGCTCTTCCTTCCAGCCCACCTCCACGTAGTTTTTTAATTCTTTGGTGGTCTCAAGAAGAATTTGGCGCTTTTGTATTAATTTTGAGATGACTGTGTCCCGGAGTTCCAGGATAAAGGTGGCGCCGGTTTGATACTGTTTGGCCAGTTGCTGATATCGCTCATAAGCCTTACGAAATTCGGGAGAGGTCCAGATCGGATGTTTGTTGGCTTTTAGGTACCCCACCTCTTGCTTGAGGCCATTGAAGGCGTTGATGCGAGCCTCTAACAGTTTGGCCAGCTTTTCCCGCTGTTCCCGAAACTCGTTGAGCTGAGCCGCAACCTGTTCTTCCCGCTCTGAAAAACTTTCCAAGGCTCCCTGAGTTTGCTTGAGTTGCAGTTCCCCTGCGGCCAGGGTGGCCTTCAAGGTGGCAATCCGGGCCCGCAGATTCTGCAAACTTACTTCTTCCTGCTTTACCTTTTGCTTTAAGGCATCGGCGTCAGCCTTTCCCGCGGCAATTTCCCTTTCCAGGCTGGCAGCACCTTCCGTCAACACTTTCAGCAGGGCTTCAGGATCCTGGCTGTTTTTCTCTTGGGCTCCCAATGGAATAGCAAGAAAAAGGCACCAGGCCGCCAGGAATAGATACAAAATAAGACAAAAGAGTCGGCTGCTCGTGTTTCATCGGCTGATTCCTTTCCATATCACTTAACGAGCCCGGGAGAGCCCGCTAGGAAAACAAAAATTTATAACACCTTAACCCACCCTGACGGACCTGTCAAATGGGCCTCCGGTTAGTTTCTTGAGGTGCGGACAATCTTGTGGAACGTTGCCAACTTCCGGTTTTTTTGATAGGGTTGGACGGGGTGTCCCGGGTTCCTGACGGCCTGGAAACGGGGCGCCTCTTCCGGGGGACCGGGTCTTTTGTGGGCTTATCTGCTTTTCAGTCAAGACCCATCTCCGGGGCTGACTCCAGCAGGTCATCAGCGTGAATCTTTTGTTGGCGGGTAACACGTGGCCGCCCCCAACATAAATGTCCGTGTGACTGCCAGATCAGAGCCCTTTCCCAAGTCGCTCTGAGAACTGGCGGTGATTAAGCCTCACTTCTCACTCAACTTAAGAAATCAAGATTTCAAGCAAAAACGGGTGCACCCATGGAGGAATTTGTCCAGACCGTCAAGGACCTCCTCGAGGCTCAACAGTGGCAGAATTTGAAGGCCCTCCTGGCCCCTAAAAATCCCAATGACCTGGCGCACATATTTGCCGAGTTCAAACCTGCGGAACGGGTGGTGCTGTTTCGGCTTCTGGAGAAACAAGAGGCCGTAGAGGTCTTCGAGAGCCTACCCCTGGAAGAACAGCAAGAATTATTGGGCAGCTTCAAACAGGAGCAACTCCGGGAGATCGTGGAGCACATGTCCCCGGACGACCGGGCCTCTCTCCTGGATGAACTGCCGGCCAAAGTCGCCAAAAAGCTCCTGGCCCTCCTGACTCCGGCAGAACGGACATGCCACCGCCTTGCTCCTGGGGTATGGGGAAGACACGGCCGGCCGCATTATGACCCCGGAGTACATAGACCTGAAAAGCTACGTCACCGTGGCCCAGGCCCTGGAAAAAATTCGCCGGGTGGGATTAGACAAGGAAACTATTTATTACTCTTACGTTATCGACGAGCAACGCCGTCTCATCGGCATCGTGTCCATCAGGCAGTTGGTCCTGGCTGATCCCGAAACCCGGGTGGCTGACCTCATGGAACGGGATATTATATTCGCCCACACAAACGAGGACCAGGAAGAGGTGGCTCACAAAATGCAGAAGTACGACCTCTTGGCCTTGCCGGTGGTGGACCGGGAAGACCGCCTGGTGGGCATTATTACCCACGACGACATTATTGACATCATTCAGGACGAAGTGACGGAGGACATCTACCGGTTGGGCGCCGTGGAGGTTCCCGAGCATAATTATTTCAAGACCCGTATCCTGGCCGCGGCTGGCCATCGCTTGCTGTGGCTGCTGGTCCTCCTGTTTGCCAACACCATTACCGGTTGGATTATTTTGGATTATGCCGACCTGCTCGAGTCGGTCATCGCCTTAGCGGCCTTTATCCCCCTGCTCATCGGCAGCGGCGGCAACATCGGCTCCCAAACCTCCACCGTCTTTGTGCGCGGACTGGCCCTCAAGGAAATCACTGCTAAGAACGCCTCCCGCCTTATTATTCGTGAGGTTGGGGTGGGCCTGCTTTTAGGTTCACTGATGGGATTATTGGTGATAATTTGGGCTTTCTGGCTGCAAGGTGACTGGTGGGTAGCGGTGGCGGTGGGGTTTTCTCTGGTGTTGATATCCACCCTGGCCACCTTTTTCGGCAGCATCTGGCCCCTGATCTTCAGGCGCATCGGGCTGGACCCGGCCATGGTGTCCGCCCCCTTTATCAGTACCTTGGTGGACGTCCTGGGAGCCCTCACCTATTTCTGGGTAGCGAGCCTCATCCTGAGCTATACAAGATAAAACGTCCGGGAGGAGCGATGAACATCTTTATGACCGGCGGCACTGGCTTCGTAGGCGCTTTTCTCTCCCAGGAGTTGGCCCTCAAGGGCCACGATATTACCATTCTCACCCGCAAAGAGCGGCACCCTGCCCCCCGCCACAGCCGCATCCGCTTTCTCACCGGCGACCCCAAGCAAGAGGGAGCCTGGATGGCGCAAGTGCCGGAGCACGACTGGATTATCAATCTGGCCGGCGCTTCCATTTCCACCAAATGGACGGATGAGGCCAAGCGGATTCTCTACGACAGCCGGGTGCTGACCACCAAGAACCTGGTGGCCGCTTTGGCCGCCGGGGACCGGCGCCAGCTTTTTTGCAGCACCTCAGCCCCGGGCTATTATGGCCCCCGGGGGGAAGAGGAACTCACCGAAGAATCACCCCCCGGCCAGGATTTCCTGGCCAAGCTGGCCCAGGACTGGGAAGCGGAGGCCCTGAAGGCCCAGGACCTGGGCATCCGCACCGTGGTCACCCGCTTCGGCATTGTCCTGGGCCAGGGGGGCGGCATGCTGGAGCAGCTCGTTCCCCTGTTCCGGAGGTTCGTGGGGGGGCCGGTGGGCAGCGGCGAGCAATGGCTTTCCTGGATTCACCAACAGGACCAGGTGCGGGCTTTTCTGTTCCTTCCGGAGCATCCAGAACTCGTGGGCCCGGTGAACTTCACCAGCCCCAACCCGGTGCGCAACCGGGAGTTTGCCAAGGCCCTGGGCCGGGCCCTGAACCGACCGGCTTTTATCCCGACGCCTGCCTTCCTGCTGCGTATGGTCCTGGGGGAGTTTGCCGAGGTGATCCTCACTGGCCAGAAAGTTCTGCCTCAAAAGCTTCTGGCCGCGGGCTTTCAATTCCTCTATCCCACCATTGACCAGGCCTTGACCCATCTCTTGAAAGGAGAGTAATGGCAGGGTGGCGGGGCGCAGGATCTCCACAGGCCCGTTCCCCAATATCCTTTCTCCCGCCCTCACTTCTCCACCATGGTGGTGACCCCGTCCCATTCCGGCCCGGGTGGGTTCTCGGCAAATTTCTGGGTCCACTGCAAGTAGTGTAGGCACAGGGCATCGTGGGGTTTGAGGTCGCTGGCCGCTTGAAAAGCCTCCTGGGCCTGAACAAAGCGGCGTTCCCGGAACAAGGTCAGTCCCTCGGCGTAAAGCTCTAGGAAGCGGGCCAGTTTCCCTTCTGGGGCACCTTCTCCCAGGACTTCATAGATGGCGATGGGATGTTTTTTCCCTTTGACCCTGACCAGGTCCACTTCCCGGAAATAAAAACCATTGTCCAGATGTTGAGCGGTAACGGCGGAGACCAGTATCTCCGTGCCATAAAATTTGTTGAGGCCCTCCAAACGGGAAGCCAGGTTGACGTTGTCCCCGATGGCGGTGTAGTCAAAGAGGCGGCTTGAGCCCATATTGCCCACGGCCACCGGACCGGAATTGATGCCAATGCCGATTCTTAAGGATGGCCTCCCCCGCTCCAGCCATTCCTGGTCCAGGGCCTTCAAGTTCTGCACCATTTCCAGGGCCGTGCGGCAAGCCCGGCGGGAGTGGTCCGGGAATTCCAAAGGCGCCCCGAACAAGGCCATAATCGCGTCCCCGATGTATTTATCGATGGTGCCTCCGTGCTTCACGATGATTTCACTCATGGGGTCCAGGAAGTCATGGAGCACTTCCACCAGGGCCTCGGGATCCATGGTCTCGGATAAGGTGGTGAACCCCCGGATATCGGAAAAGAGGATGGACAACTCCCGGCGTTCTCCCCCCAGACGCAACTTCTCCGGATGTCGTATAATCTGGTTCACCACCTCCGGGGCCACGTAAGACTGGAAGGCCTTTTTGAGACGAAGCCGCTCCCGCTCTTCTGCCAGAAAACCCTGCAGGGTGATACCGGTGTAGATTCCAGCCACCGCCAGCATGGGGTAAAAGACCTCTAACTGGAGGCCGTAATAGTGAAAGGCCAGGTAATTGACCGTAATATAGGCCTGCGCCACTATGAGGGTGAAGCCGATGGCGCCAACGGGAGAGAGGCGTGGCAACATGAGACCGAAAAGCAGGGCTAAGACCAGAACGATGCCCAGGGTAGTGAGGGAGGGATTGGCTGGGGTGCGGATAAAGTCCCTCCGGAGGATATTGTCCAACACCGTTGCCTGGATTTCGAGGCCCGGACATACGCCGGAGAAGGGGGTGACCCGGAGGTCGAAGATGCCCACCGCGGTAGCTCCCACCAGAACCAGCTTGTCTTTCAGGGCCCCCGGGGGCAGACGTCCCTCCAACACCTGGGCCGCTGAGTAGGTGGGGAAGATGCCGGGTGGACCAAGGTAGTTAATAAACATTCTCCCGAAGCTGTCCACGGGGATCTTCTCCGGTCCCAGGCGGACTTCCTCCACCCCCAAGTGAGACAGGGTAATCCCCAGAGGGGGTTTCTGCCGATAATGTTGCAGGGCAACCAGGGTCATGGGGGCGAAAATGTCAGGCCCATAAGCCAGGGCCAGGGGAAGCCAACGGACCGTACCGTCCGGATCGGGGACCATATTGAAGTAACCGCCTCCCGCCGCCGCCTCGGTTAGTTCCTGGAGGTTGACCTCCACACCCTCGGCTCCTATTATGGGCATCCGTTGGGTGTGCTGGTCCAGCCAGCGTACCATGTTGTAGGTGCTGGCTCTAATGGCCCTGGGGCCCAGGGCCTGGCCGATTTGAAGGGCCACTGTCTGGCCCCCCACCCTCACGAAGAAGAAGCCGAGGACCGTAGGCGTGCCCTGGCCGATGACCCGGGCCAACTGGCGGTCCACATCTGCCCGCTTTTCCTCCCGGTTTAACAGAGCCAGCACCTGCGGAGTGGCAGCCTCTTCCTGAGCCAGATCCCGGCGCAGGCGTTGCAACGCGCTCACCGCAGCAGTCTCCTGACGCTCGGCAAAAATGACATCCAAGCCGATAACCCGGGCTTCCGCCTCCTTAATACGGCGAATAAGCTGGGCCATGACCTCCCGGGACCAGGGCCAGCGGCCCACCCTCTTGACGCTTTCCTCGTCAACAGCTACGAGGGCTATCTCCGGGGCGGGGGGCCGGGCCCCCCGGTAAAGAAACTTCAGGTCGTAGAGCTTGAGTTCAATAAATTCCGTTATGGGCAGGCGCAAAAGCAACAAGACAATAACCCCGAGGGTGACCCCGGCGACAATGAGGAACGTGGTGTTTCGCAAAAAGGCTGTCCGTCTGTCCAGCCATCCGGTTATTCTCGGGGAAGGTTGCCGCGGTTTCATGGTCCCTTATTAGCACAATTACCGAAAAAACTCTAAGCTTTCACAGGACTTTGGCATGGTTTGCGCCGATGTGCCGGCATCCTGATCAAAAGTCCGGGACGCTCCCTGGAGTGGTTCAGTATGACCTCGGGGTCAGAGGGCCATGAGGGCAAAGCGGGGGCGTTGTATAGACTGGTGGCGGCAGATCGGACAGCGGGAGGGCGTGGTGAGTCGCTCCCGTTTGGTGAAGGTGAAGCCGCATTTCCGGCAAACCGCAGGGATAAGGCGAAAGCGGTAGCCAACTCCGGGGGCCCGGGCCAGATGTTGGAGGTGAGAGTACACCTCCTTTTCCGGAAGGGAGAGGCGCTGGGACAGCTCCAAGGCGGAAAGGGTTTCCCCTTGAAGCAGTTCCCTCATGGCCTGGCGAATCGTGTTCATGTTAGGCTCGACATTTTAATTTGGAAAGAGTCAGCCGGCAAGCTCCCCCTGCTGGGCGGAAGGGGGAGCAAGGGCGGCTATTACAATAAACTTCTGCAGGGCGCCATGAGCTTCGGCAAGACCAGGTCATTTCTGCATGATCCTTGCCCTGCATGCAAGTTTGGCAGAATTACTGTTTGACGATGGGTCCACAGGCAATCCTGGGACCGGCATGGCCGGCAGGGTCGCTGACATTGTCATCGGGACCTTGGTGGACCATCAGGGAGGTGCCCCCGGGTTGAAACACCGAATTTTTTTCTCCGGTTTTCAAGGTGACCAGAGGGGCCATGATTTCAAAACTACCGCGACCGTCTGACCCTATGGTAATGTTCGGGAGGTCCCCGGCATGAGGTCCCTCAGGGTTTTTTAACCCATGTTCTTTGCCAAAGGGATTGAAGTGACCGCCGGCCGTTTTGAAATCTGGAGGGTCGCACAATCCCTTCTCGTGGATATGAAAGGCGTGCTCACCAGGAGGGAGATTTTCAACTTTTAAAGTGATTTTAACTCCTTTGGCGGTTTCTTCCAACGTAGCCTCTCCCACCTTTTTCCCTTGCGGGTCAACCAGAGTCGCTTTGGCCTTAGTCGTCGGGCTGCCGCCGCACCCCAGAGTTACAAACAAAAGGAACATTCCCAAAAAAGTCAGGACTAGCTTTTTCATTGGAGGTCCTCCTTTCGATGACTTATGGTAATACAGTAATGCTTGGGGAGAAAGATTCCACAGCTCCAGCTAAAAAAAATAACCAAGCCAGGCAATATACTCCCCTGGGAAGAATTTTAAAAAAGTTCAGCCCTTGATTGATATCACCTCTATTTAGCCGCGAGGTTACTGGGAACGACAGACTGGTTCTTACCCTCCCAAGAAATTTGATCAGTCATGCGCATCGGCATTGATACGGGCGGCACCTTTACGGATTTCGTTTTCTTGGGGGAAGGCGAAGGCCGGGTGCACAAGGTGGCTTCCACCCCCGCGAATCCCCTCATGGCCATCCTTCAGGGTTTGGGGGAGCTGTGTCCCGGGGGGATGAGAGGCACAGAGATCGTCCACGGCACCACGGTGGGCACCAATGCCTTTCTCACCCGACGGGGGGCCCGGGTGGCGTTGATCACCACGCAGGGCTTCGAGGACGTGCTCTTTATCGGCCGCCAGACCCGGCGGGAATTGTTCAGCCTGGCCCCCAGCCGGGCCCCGGTGGTCTTGCCCCGGGATAACGTGGTAGGTGTGGTCGAACGCCTGCGGGCCGACGGCTCCGTCCTCCTGCCGCTGTCCCCTGAGGAAATCGCCCGAGTGGTCCGGGAAGTGGGGACCCTGCAACCGGAGGCGGTGGCTATTTGCCTTCTGCATTCCTACGCCAACCCGGAACACGAAGAGAAACTGGCAACAGCACTCGGCTCCTTGGGGGTGCCGCTGTCTCTCTCCAGCCAGGTGCTTCCGGAGTTCCGGGAGTATGAGCGCACCTCCGCCACGGTACTCAACGCCTACTTGAGCCCGGTGCTGGCCCGGTATGTAGAAAACTGGCGTATGGAGTTGCCCCAAACCCCCCTGTTCATCCAACAGTCTAGCGGCGGCTTTCTGCCGGCACGCCTGGCCGCCGCCTGGGGGCTCGCCACGGTCCTCTCGGGCCCGGCGGGAGGAGTGACCGGAGCTTGGAAGCTGGCCCAAACCTGGGGGACGACCAATATCTTGACCTTCGATATGGGGGGCACCTCCACGGACGTGGCCCTGGCAGCGGGGGAACTCCCCTTTACCAGCGAGTATGTCCTGGATGACTACCCCTTGGGCCTGCCGATCTTGGACATCCACACGGTGGGAGCGGGGGGGGGCTCCATCGCCTACCGGGACCGGGGTGGGGCTCTACAGGTGGGCCCCCAAAGCGCCGGAGCCGACCCCGGGCCGGTGTGCTACGGCCGGGGATCTGAGGTTACCGTCACTGACGCTCAGCTTTACCTGGGCCGTATCCTCCCGCATTGCTTTCTGGGGGGGCGCATGCCCCTTGATCTGGCGGCGACGCACCAGGCCATGTCCCGCCTGGCAGCAGTCTTCGGGGTGACTCCAGAGGACCTGGCCCTGGGCATCATCCGGGTAGCCAACAGCCATATGGCCAAAGCCTTGGCTCAAGTGAGCCTGGAACGCGGCCATGACCCCAGGGATTTTACCCTGGTCTGTTTCGGCGGCGCGGGAGGCTTACATGTCTGTGAACTGGCCCGGGAATTGGGTATAAGCCGGGTGCTCCTGCCCGCCCAAGCCGGGGTGCTCTCCGCCCTGGGGATGGCCCTGGCCGGCCTGCGCCGGGATTTTGCCCGCACCCTCCTTTGGCACGGCCCCCGGTTGCATTGGGGCTCGGTAAGGGAAGCTTATGAAGATCTGAGGGCCGAGGGACTGGCGGAAATGGCCGCCGACGGACTCGACCCCGAAACCATCCGGGTGAAAGGAGAATTGCAGTTGCGTTACCTGGGGCAAACCTACACCCTGAGGGTTCCCTGGGGGTCCCACTTTCTCGAGGAGTTCCATGCTCGGCACCGCCGCCTCTACGGCCACCACTTCCCGGATCGTCCGGTGGAGCTGGTGGTGCTGCGTCTCCATTGCTTGGCCCCGGAGCCGCCGGTGCATCTGCCCCTCCTCCACCCAGTCTTCCCGGCAGCCTCTCTCGGGTTGCCGCGTCGGACCCGCATGTGGCTACCGGACGGCCCTGCAGTCGTCTCAGTATATTACCGGCCGGAGTTGCCCCCGGATTTCGTCTGTACCGGGCCGGCCCTGGTGGCAGAAGATTTCGCTACCACCCTGGTGTTGCCCGGTTTTCAGGCCCAGGTGGCGGCGGGTGGCAACCTTATCCTAAAAAATATAGGGTAGTCCGAAAACAAAAAAATTGAATCACGACACAGTGGAAAGTGCACATGAAAAAGCCAGGAATATTATTAGATTAAATAATGGGAGCACCTGGTCCCAGAGACCACGGTAAAAATATTTGAACCCAAAAACGCCGAACCTCTCCGGGCCAAAATATATTTGCTTGTAATTACTAGAAAATTTTTCTGAGAAATTCTGGCACAAGAAATGCAACATAAAAGAGGTGTATATGAGCCAATATAAGGTACCCACATCCCCCCCTTAATCAAGTTCATATACCATTTTCTCCTTTCATTTGACTGGCCGGGTTCCTCCCCCACCCGGCCAGTTGCTTTTTTTCCTACCCTATATGGGGATGTGTCCAGATTGTTACCATGTGTTCCCCCTTACCAGCCGCTGAACGCCTCCAGGGCAAGGATTTAGAGAAAAATATTAATAAGTTAATAGCAGCAGGCAGCCCTGGTGTCGGATTTCACCGCCTTTTTCTTCCAGGGATATATCGTGGAGTTCGGCCCCACCCAGCAGATCTTCACCAAGCCCGAAAACCGGCAAACAGAGGATTACATCACCGGCCGCTTCGGGTAATTCGACTCTGTGGCCCTGCCTTTTTTACCCAGCGGGCCCCTCTCCATCCCTCCCCGGTCCCAAAGGAAAACACCTCATAATCCCGCCAGGTTCGGCCGGGAATTTCCCTTGACGGCCTCAGGCCGATTCACTATTATTCCTTTTAAGTTACCAACAATCTGCGTGTATCCCTTCGTTCTGAGCGTTGAAGGAATATCTCATGGCCAAACACAATCTTGTCAAGAAACGTTCCCAAAAGTCAGGGTTGCCTCCCGGCACCTTGGTTTACATTGGCGAGAAGGCCGACAAAGAATTCGAGATCACTGTCGTAGTATACAATGAGCAGGAGTACGGTGAAACCACCAGCAAATTGTTCAAGAAGTGTCCGGTTGTTTCCAAAGAGACCTCCACCATTACCTGGGTCAATATCAACGGCCTCCATAATACGAGGAACCTGGAGGAACTGGGGGAGTGCTTTCGCCTCCATCCGCTCGTATTGGAAGATATCCTCAACACGGAACAGCGCCCCAAACTGGATGACCACGGTGACTACCTGTTCATTGTTCTGAGAATGCTCCATTTCCAGGAAATGCAGCGGGAAATTGCTGCCGAGCAGGTCAGCCTTATCCTGGGGAATAACTACCTCATCTCTCTCCATGAAAACGATCAGGATGTTTTCGAGGTCATCCGGGAACGGCTCAAGGACGAAAAAAGTCGCATCCGCCGAAGCGGGGCCGATTACTTGGCCTACTCTCTGTTGGATCTTATCGTGGACAATTATTTCGTCATCTTAGAGGATCTAGGAGAAGTCATCGAAGATTTAGAGACAGAAGTGGTGAGCACCCCCACTCCGGCCACCCTAAGCCAGATCCACCATTTAAAGCGGCATATGATTATGCTTCGCAAGTCTGTCTGGCCCCTGCGGGAGGTTATCAGCCGGCTGGAGCGCAGTGAGTCGCCCCTGATCAAGGACCCCACCATTCTCTACCTAAAGGATGTTTATGACCACGTCATTCAGATCATCGACAACATCGAGACCTACCGGGACATCCTCTCCGGCATGCTGGACATTTATCTTTCCAGTATCAGCAATCGCCTGAATGAAGTCATGAAGATGCTCACCATCATCGCCACCATCTTCATTCCTCTCACGTTCCTCGTCGGGGTCTATGGCATGAACTTCAAGCACATGCCTGAATTAGAGTGGCACTGGGGTTATTTTTCTGTGTGGCTGGTTATGATCATGATCTCCTTAGGTATGGTCCTGTACTTCTGGAATAAGGGGTGGATCGGCCGGAAATGATCAAGCTCTAACCCCCAACCACTCTTGACTCAAAAAACCCCAGCCCTTAACTTCTAGCTGTATTTTTCGATAAGGAGGAAGAACAGATGGCGGTAAAAATTGGCAAGCCTGCCCCTGATTTTGAAACTTCAGCTTTTCTTAACGGCGAAATTACCAAAGTGAAGCTCTCAGATTACCGGGGCAAGTGGGTAATGCTGTATTTCTATCCCGGCGATTTCACCTTCGTTTGCCCCACCGAACTGACCGCCGTTGCCGTGAAATACCAGACCCTTAAGGAGTTGGGCGCAGAGATTCTGGCCATCAGCGTGGACAGCCCGTATACCCATAAAGCCTGGCAAGATGTGGAGCTCTCCAAGATGGTAGAGGGAGGCTTACCGTATCCCATGTTATCCGACGTGGGGGGCGATATCGGCAGATTGTACGGCGTTTTCGATGAAGATTTCAAGGTTGATGTCCGGGGCAGTTTTTTGATTGACCCTGACGGCAATCTCCAGGCCATGGAAGTATTGGCGCCGGCCATCGGGCGTAACGCCGCCGAGATGCTGCGTCAGCTCAAGGCTTGTGCTTATGTGCGGAACTCTGGTGGTAAGGAGGCCACGCCGGCGGGTTGGGAGCCCGGCAAGCAGACCCTTACCCCTGAACCAGGGCTGGCGGGCAAGGTTTGTGAAATCTGGGCCCCGGACCTGACCTGAGAGACACGGGAGGGGACACCCGGCAAGGTGGGGCCAATGCCATTCTTTTTCCAACCGTGCCCTTTCCTGCCGGTACTTACATTGCAGCCAGAAACGAGAGCCCCGGCCGCTGAGGTAGGGCTCCTCCAGGTTTAGGCCTTGACCCCTTTTCGGCCCAGGCTTGGGGTCATAGGTAGCTATTATGGGAACACCAGACCGGGGCCACCCCCGGGCGCCGGTACTGGTGGGAATGGGGCGGCAATGACCAAGGAGTACTACTTCAAGGAAGTCTCCCGCCTCCTGGGCATTTCCGAAGGGCGTCTGCGGCGCTGGGCCCGTCAGGGCCTGGTCACCTGCCGGAGACGCTCCCGCCAGGGCCTTGCCTTTGATTTCCAGGGCCTGGTAGCTCTCCGCACCGTCAAGCGCCTCCGGAGCCACGGAGTATCTCTCAGACGCATCAAGAAATGCGTGGACACCCTGAAGCGCTTACATCCCGAAATAGAGCAGCCCCTGGCCCAATCTCGGATTCAGGGTGGTCCCCACCTCATCGTGGCCCAGAAAAACCGGCGTTTTACTCCAGAAGGGCAGCTATGCCTGGACTTTAGCGGCGAGGGGACGGAGCCGGTGTCCCTGCCCGGAGACCAGGTAGGCAGACTGTTTCTCATGGCCCTGGAAAAGGAGCACCTGGGGGAATGGGAAGGGGCTAAAAGACTGTATACCCTGATCCTGGCCCTCAAGCCGGACCACCCCGACGCCTTAGTGAACCTGGGGAATATCCTCTATCGGTTGGGGTTCCCAGAAGGAGCGGCGGCCCACTATGTCAAGGCCCTGGAAGGGGATCCCCAGCACCCGGAGGCAAGCTATAATCTGGCTAACATCCTGGAAGAGCAGGGTTACTTGCAGGAGGCCGTCACCCTCTATCGCCGGGCCCTGGAGGGAGAACCCCACTTCCCCGAAGCCTGCTTCAACCTGGCCCGGGTGCTGGAGCGGTTGGGAAACCTGAAAGGAGCCCGGGAGTACTGGCGTCGCTACCTGGACTTGGACCCTCAGGGTGATTGGGCCTGCTACATTAAAACCCGTCTGCAAGACCCACGGAGGGATTCTTCGGAAGACACCTCTCCCGGCTCCCCTGACTCATAAAGCAAGTTTGGCTTGCCGCAGAGGAGATAATCTCGTGCGCCCCAGTATATCTGAAACAAACAGGCTCTCCGAAGTCCAGGCCAGGGCCCTGGCAGATTGGTGGGGAGGCAGGTATCAGCAAGTGATCAACTCGGAGGGCTCGGAGGAAGTCAGGCATGGTATAGTTTTCCGGACATACAACCAAGCAGACCTGTCGAGCCCCGTGTCCTCCGAAGTTACGGTTTTTTTCCTGGAAGATGCCCAGGCGCTGGAAAATTTTCGGGACGTCGTCAACCCGGGATCCCCGGACTGGGTGGGGTGATAGCCCCTCAAACCGGCCTGGAGGGCCGGTCTCCCCCCACAGGTTTTTACCCTGAAAATCGCCGAATCAGTAAAATTCTCCCCTTGACATTACCTTATGAGCCCGGATATATTTTTATGGTTATTGTTTTGCTGAGGGAAACATGAAAAGTTATATGGCTAAGAAACTTGAGGTGCCCCGCCGTTGGTTCGTGGTGGATGCCCAGGGAAAGATTTTGGGGCGTCTGGCCAGTCGCATCGCCATGGTGCTCAGGGGCAAGAACAAGCCGGAGTTTACCCCCCACCTGGACACCGGAGATTTCGTGGTGGTGGTGAACGCTGAGCAGGTGAAGCTTACCGGCAACAAGCTGGACCAGAAGATTTACTACCGCCACTCCGGCTATATAGGCGGCCTGAAAGAGATTTCGGCCAGGCACCTTTTGAAAAAGAAGCCGGAGGAGATCCTGCGCCACGCGGTGCGGGGCATGCTTCCGAAAAATAGTTTAGGCAGGCACCAGTTGAAGAAGCTCAAGATTTACACCGGGGCCGAGCACCCCCACCAGGCTCAGCAGCCGGTGCCCCTTACCTGGGAGGATTGATGGCTGAAGCCTTCAACGTCCACGCTGTGGGCAAAAGAAAGAGCGCCGTAGCCCGGGTCTATCTGCGCCCGGGAAACGGTCGTATAGTAGTGAACCAGCGGGATTTTCAAGAGTACTTCCCGGTTGAGACCACCCGCAACCTGGCCCGCCAGCCCTTGGCCCTGGTGAACGTCGGCCCTGAACTGGACATCCTGGTAAACGTCCAGGGGGGTGGCCCGGAGGGGCAGGCCGGAGCCATCAAGCATGGGCTGAGCCGCGCTTTGGTGGCCCTGAACCCGGAATTCCGGCCCATCCTCAAGAAAGCTGGCCTCCTGACCCGGGATCCCCGCATCAAGGAACGCAAGAAGTACGGCCGCCGAGGCGCCCGCCGGGGCTGCCAGTACTCCAAGCGTTAGAGCCGCCGCCATGACCGCCCGGGTGAAAGTGGCGGTGTTTGGGGCCTCCGGGTATACCGGGCTGGAGCTCATGCGCCTTCTGGCCCGGCACCCGGAAGTGGAACTCACAGGCCTTACTTCTCGGGAATACCAGGGCCGCCCCGTGGGGGAGATTTTCCCGGCCCTGGCCAATATTGTCGAGCTTTCCTTTGTTCCCCCCGACCCTTCTGCCCTAGCCGCTGCGGCTGATGTGGTTTTTCTCGCTGTCCCCCACCAGACCGCCATGGAGCTGGTGCCACGTCTCCTGTCTGTGGGTATGCGGGTGGTGGATTTGAGCGCCGACTTTCGTTTTCGGGATCAGGCGGTGTACGAGGCCTGGTATCAGCCCCACTCTGCTCCGGAACTCCTGGGAGAAGCGGTCTACGGCCTGCCGGAACTACATTCTGAAAAAATCCGCACCGCCCGCCTGGTGGGCAACCCCGGCTGCTACCCCACCTGTGTCATCCTGGGCCTGGCTCCCCTGGTCAAGGAGGGTCTGGTGCATCCGGACTCCCTCATTGCGGACTGCAAGTCCGGGGTCAGCGGCGCCGGACGGGGGGCCAGCCTCACCACCAGCTACTGCGAAGTGAACGAAGGCTTTCGGGCTTACAAGGTGGCGGAGCACCGCCACACCCCGGAGATGGAACAGGAATTGACCCTGCTGGCCGGGAAGGCGGTCAAAGTCACTTTTACCCCCCACCTGGCGCCCATGAGCCGGGGAATCCTGGGCACCCTTTACGCCCAGCTCGTAAAGCCTCTCACGGATAAAGACCTCTTTGAGCTCTACCGGGTCTTTTATCAGGATCATCCTTTCATGCGCCTCCAGCCGCCTGGGACCTGGCCCTCCACCCAACAGGTGCGGGGTTCCAACTACTGCGATCTGGGCTTCAAGGTGGACCAGGAGCGGGGGCGGGTTATTGTGGTTTCCGCCATCGACAACCTCACCCGGGGGGCCTCTGGCCTGGCGGTGCACAATTTCAACATCATGATGGGCTTTCCCGAGACCCTGGGCCTGGACATGGTGCCTCTCGCCCTCTAGGGCCTGGACCACCGGCACCATGGGGCTGCGCCGCAATATCCGCCTGACTTTAGAATACGAGGGCACCCACTACCACGGCTGGCAGCGCCAGAAAAATGCCCTTTCTCTCCAGGAAGTGTTAGAGAATTCCCTGGCCCGGATTACCGGCGAGACGGTGCGCCTCACCGGCTCAGGACGCACCGATGCCGGGGTGCACGCCCGGGGCCAGGTAGCTAATTTTGTGACCAAAAGCACCGTACCCTTACGCGCCTTCCTGCACGGGCTCAACTCCCTCCTTCCCATGGATATCGCGGTTCTGCAAGCGGAGGAAGTACCCCTGACGTTCCACGCCCGCTATGCCGCGCTCTGGAAAACCTATGAATACCGAATCCTCAACCGACCGGTGCGCTCTCCCCTCCATCATCAACAGGCCTGGTGGCTTCCCGGACTCCTGGATGTCGCGGCCATGCAGGAAGCCGCTCAGGCTCTACCCGGGGAGCGCGATTTCCTAGCTTTTCGGGCGGCGGGGAGCCGTCCGGGACAGGCGGTGCGCCGGGTGCGGGAGGCCATCTGGCACCGCGGACCGGAGGGCTTGCTGAGCTTCATCATCACCGCCAATGGTTTTTTGCGGGGCATGGTGCGGAGCCTCGTGGGCACCATGGTAGAAATCGGCAAGGGAAAATATCCCCCCATGCACTTGCATGAGGTTCTTGAAAAACGTGACCGCCGCCTGGCCGGCCCCACCGCCCCACCCCAGGGGCTGTTTCTCGTGCAAGTGGAGTATTAAATATGTGCGAAAAACCAAGGGACTGAGGCCTTTTCCCTCTCCTAACTCTCAACCCCCAGGTTGTTTCTTGCTGGATTAACCTACATGGCCCAAACTGACCTCCGCCTCATTACCATCGGTTTCTCTTCCCACCGCCTGGAGGTGCTCTCACCAGTCTTCGAGGAAATGGCCCACCACGACGCCATCGCCCTGGAGGAGGCTCCTGAGGAGGATTTTGCGGCCCTCTTGGCTGGAAAGAAATCGGTTGCCGACTATCTGGAAGATAAAGACGTGGAATTCCCGGATTTCAGCACTCAGCAGCTTGAGATGGCTAAAAGGCTTCACAGGCAGGGGAAGGCGATTTGGCAAGTTGAACCCTACCAGGAAAAACTCATCCAGATTCATGAACTCCTGGCCGCCGGCAAACCCCGGACGGAGGTGGAACCCCGCCCGGAATTTCAGGAAGTCTACGCCGCGGAAAGTCGGGCCAGCCGGACACTTCTTACTTTCTACACGGTGGCCCACACCGCCCCCTTCCCCCGAGTGGTGGCGGCGGTCCAGGCTTTCGCCCAGGCGGATGCAGCCCGCTTCCGTCTCCGGGATTCCCTCCGGGCCAAGGTCCTGGCGCCCCTCAGCGAAAAATATCCCCGACTTTACGTGGAGGCCGGTTATATACATCTGTTCTTGATCAAGGCCTTGGCCAAGCTGGTTCCCGGGAAGGTGCGCCTCAAGCCGAAATTTCTTTTGGCTTCACGCTCTTTACCGGCCATTGGGAGGCCCCGGCCCCTGGGTCCCGGAGACCTCTTGACCCTGCATTACATCTTTAGTGCCCCCTTGTCCGCAGCAAAAGCAAACCTGCTGGCCGCCCGCAGCCTGATCCACATCCAGCTTCTGAATAAAGGAGAAATGGCCCCCGGGGCGGACCCCGCCCCCCACCTCGCCGACGAAATCCGGGCCTACCGCCTGTCCAGCTGCCTGTCTTTTGAGGACTGTGTTACTCTTTATCCCCTGGTGCGGGCTGCGCCTCCTGAGGAGGCTGGGGCGGTGGTGGCAGGCTATTTGGAAAAAAATTGATTTGATTACCTAGTGGCGATGATGGCCAAGAAGTCCTCCAGACTGGCCCGATTGTCCACGTTAAAAAACCGTTCAGCCGGTTCCTGGGGGAGGATTTTGCGCACCAGGCCCTTGAGGACGTTCTTGGGGCCCACCTCTACCCAGGTGTCCACTCCGGTGTTTTTCAGGTTCAAGATGAGGTCGGCCCAGCGCACCGGGGAAGTGAGCTGCCGGGACATGGCCTGGCGCAGGCTCTCCGGATCAGCCTCCGGGGCTGCGGTGGCATTGAGGTAAACGGGAAGATGTGGAGGTTGAAAGGTGAGCGTGGCCAGAAAAGCAGCAAAATCGGGGCCCGCGTCGGCCATGAGGGGTGAGTGCCAGGCCCCCGAAACCTTGAGGGGCACCACCCGGGCCCCGGCAGCCTTAGCCACATCGCCGGCCTGGGCCACCAGTTCTTTGGTCCCTGAAACCACGGTCTGCTCCGGGGTGTTATAATTGGCCAAAGCCAAGGGTCCCTCGGCCAGAAGTGGTTTAAGAATATCTTCCAGCTTGTCCGGGGCCAGACCGATAACCGCCACCATGGCCCCGGGGTGACGCTCCGCCTCCCGTTGCATGAGGCGCCCCCGCTCCCGAACGGCCTTCAGGGTGTCCCCGGCGCTCAAGACCCCGGCGGCGCACAGGGCGCTGTATTCCCCCAGGCTGTGACCGCATAATGCCACTGGAGTCGCCCCGCCCTTGATCAGGGCCTGATGAAGGCAAAGGTTGACCGTAGTGACCGCAGGCTGCAAGTTTACCGTTTCCGTGAGCTCTTCCATGGGGCCCTCAAAGCACAGACGCTTCAAGGGCAGCCCGGTCACCTCCTCGGCCAAATCAAAGAGTTCTTGGGCGGCAGGGTCGGCCTCGAATAAGTCCTTACCCATGCCCACGTATTGAGACCCCTGTCCGGGGAAAAGAAATGCCATCTTGCTCATACATCACCTCTCTTGGTATTTGGGAAAAGAAGCCACGGGTTGCGGACCTTTAATCAAGGAATTATTCGGCAAATGAATTGAACGATTGCTGCCTCTGGATTTTGTTCTCGAGAAAATGCTTGCAGGAAATTGGGCCTCGTCTGTAAGCTCAATAATTTAACCGAAAAGTAGGATTATTCAAGGAAAAGTTACCTGTCATGACCGGCTCACGAAAGCGACTTCCGGGCTCAGGGGGCCTGACCTATCTTCTCCAAATCAGCCGGCGCCGCCGCAGCGTGGGCCTCACGGTTACCGACGCGGGGGAGTTGCTGGTGCATGCCCCCCGGGGCCTGGCCCTGGAGGCCGTTCACCGGGTCATCAAGAAAAATCGGGCCTGGATCGAGAAAAAACAGGCAGAGCGACGGGAAGCCTGGGCCCGCCTGGAAGATGGTAAAGTTTATTACCGGGGCCAGGCCCTCACTTTGGAGCTGGTTTCCCAGGGGCCGGCGAGCATCCGCCAAGTCGAGGACACCTTGCTGATATGTCTAGAGAAGTCCACAGAAGATCTTTGGCCCCAACTCCTGGCCTGGTACCGCCAGGAGGCGGAAGCCCTCCTCACCGGGAGAGTTCACCATTTTGCCGCCCACATGGGACTGGCGCCGCCCCCGGTGGAGGTGCGGACCTGGCGCCGTCGCTGGGGGGAGTGCCGCCCCGACGGTCGCTTGCGCTTCAACTGGCGCCTGGTCCTCCTTCCCATGGAAAGCCTGGACTACGTGGTGGTCCACGAACTGGCCCACCTCCTCGTGCCCGGCCACCCGCCCCGTTTCTGGCAGGAAGTGGTGAAATACCTCCCGGACTACGCTGACCGGCGTCGCTGGCTCAAGGCTTACGGGCCACCTTTTCTTCTCTGGGAGTTTAAATAGGAAAAGAGAACGGGCGAATGAGGGCGGCAGCCAAATTGTCGTCTATTTCCGGTAAAATTCCGGCACAAAAAGAATAATGACGGTGAAGATTTCCAGACGACCCAGGAGCATGCATAACATGAGAACCCATTTGCCCAGAGCGGGAATCATGGCGTAATTATCGGCCGGGCCGACGCTCCCGAGGCCGGGGCCGATATTACCGATGCAGGCTAAAACTGAAGCAAAGGACGTCAGAACATCCACGCCAGTGGCAGCCACGAGGAAAACCGAGAAAAAAAGCAGGCCCAGCCACAGGAGGAAAAAACCCCAGATGCCGCTCATCACTTCGGGGGGAACCACCTGTTTACCGAGTTTCACCCGAATGACGGCCCGGGGATGGATGAGGCGGATGATCTCCTGGTAGGCATGTTTGGCCAGGAGCAAAATGCGCATGCACTTCATACCGCCCCCGGTGGAGCCGGCCGACCCCCCGATGAACATGCATAAGAGCAAAATACACTGCGGCAGGGAGGGCCATAATTCAAAATTAGCCGTGCAGTAACCGGTGGTGGTGAGGATGGAGGCCACCTGGAAGACGGCGTATCGCAGAGATTGGCCAAAGGAAGGGTAGATAGTACCAAAAATGCTGATGGTGGTAACCAGGGTAAATATCAGAAACAAGCCCATAAAGAACCGGAATTCCGAATCCCGCCACATTATCTGCGGCTTGCCCCGCAAGAGTTGGAAGTGGAGGGTAAAATTGATCCCGGCAATTAACATGAATATGGTGATAACCACATCTATATAAACGCTGGAAAAATAAGCAATGGAGGCGTTCTTGGTGGAAAAACCGCCGGTGGCCATGGTGCCGAAGGTATGGCAGAGGGCGTCAAAGAGAGACATCCCCCCCAGCATGAGCAGAATGGTTTCGAGGAGAGAAAATAATATATAGACCTTCCACAGGAGCATTGCCGTATCTTTGATGCGGGGCCTGAGTTTGTCCGGCACCGGCCCCGGCACCTCAGCTTTATAGAGCTGCATGCCCCCCACGCCCAGGAACGGCAGGATGGCCAGGGAGAGCACGATGATCCCCATGCCTCCGAGCCAATGGGTGAGGCTGCGCCAGAACAACAGACCCTTGGGGACGCTTTCGATATCGGTGAGGATTGAAGCTCCGGTGGTGGTGAATCCTGAAAAAGACTCAAACAGGCAGTCAACCACATGGGCCGAGAGCCCACCAAAATAAAACGGCAGAGCCCCGAAAACCCCAGCGGCAAACCAACCCAGGGCAGTGATGGCCATCCCTTCCCGGTGGCTGATGGCGCCCCCGGGGTCAGAACTTTTACAGCCGAAGAACAGAAACAGGCCGAAGATTACCGTGACCAGGAGGGATAGTACCAGCGGCATGATCCCCGCATCCGCATAATACAGGGAAAAAACCAGGGGAAAGATCATGGTGAGACCGATGCACATGAGCAGTGCACCGGTGATGTGCAGCAAATACCGCCAGCGCAATTAGGGGTTCTCCCACTTCACCGATAGAGGCGGAGGCTCGACTTCTGATGCCGCATGGTCCAATTTGACCATCAAAGATTGCTCTACCTCGTGAATATTCTGGCGGGTGGACATAATAATAAGCCGATCATGGGGGCGGATGACGGATTCACCGGAGGGTAGGATGACCTTATCTCCGCGAATGATACATAAGATGATGGCTCCCTTGGGGAACCTCAATTTTTTCAGAGGAGTCCCAACGATGGCGGAATTTTCCAGGGCAATGGCCTCCAGGGCCTCGGCCTCCTCCCCGGCGATGGACACGGTGGAAATAATTTTGCCCCGGCGGATAAAGTGCAGGATGGAGTTAACGGCTGACATTCTGGTGCTGACAATGTGGTCGACACCGATGGTTTGGACCAGGGACATGTAGGCGAACTTATTGATGCGAGCCACGGTTTTATGGGCCCCCAGCCGCTTGGCCAGCAGACAGGAGAGGATGTTCAGCTCCTCATCACCCGTCAGGGCCACCATTAGGTCCATGCTTCCGATGTTTTCTTCCTCCAACAATTCGGGATCGGTGCCGTCTCCTTGCAGCACGATGGTGCGGTTCAGGTGGGCGGAGAGGACTTCACTGCGGTGCGGCTCCTTTTCGATCACCTTGGTGTTATAGTGCAGCTTTTCCAAAGTCTGGGCCAGGCTGAGGCCGATTTTCCCGCCCCCCACGATAAGTATGTTTTTCACGGGATGAACCCGGTTGCCGAATAACTGGATAATGTTCCCCAGTTCATCTTTTTCACACACAAAATAAATGATGTCGCCAGCTTTTACTCTATCGGCGCCCGTGGGAATGATGAGTCGATCTTCTCGGATGATGGCCGCAATCACCATCCGGATATCCTTCATCACGCTGGGCAGTTGCATCAATTTCAGACCGTTGAGCGGACTATCTTCGGGCAGTTGCTTGCGAATCAGTCGGATACGGCCATTGGCGAAATCCGTGATTTCATCCACCTGAGGAGTGGTTATCAGCCTCACCATCGAGTTGATCACTTCCACGTCAGGGTTGGTGACCAAACTGATATTGAGAATGTCCTGAGCCAGGGACTCGCGATATTCGTTGTAATCTTCGTTGCGAATTCTGACGACTTTCTGAATGGCGGGCGCCAGAAGATTGGCAAAGATGCAGGCTATAAGGTTAGTTTCGTCGCTGTTGGTCACCGCCAGGAGAATCTCCGCCCCCCCGATGCCGGCTTCTTTGAGAATGCGGGGGTTGGAGCCGGACCCCTGAATGGTTTGCACATCGAGATGCTCCCTCACCCGGGCGAGGGCCACCTCATCATTGTCAATGACCACGACCTCTTTGTTTTCCAGGGCCAGTCTCTGGGCGATGTGAAACCCGACTTCACCGGCGCCGACGATGACGATTTTCAGGGCAATTCTCCTTGATACAGGAAGTCCGGCATCAGAGGCTCTCAGGGCCCATGACGCCCCTAAATCCCGGGGACAGGGGCTTGGCCGTCGGCTTTATCTTAAGGAATTTCCCCCATATTTGCAAACTATCCCGGCAGACCATTCCAGATAAAAAAATTATATTCCCTTTGACAGTTTTCGGAAAACTGAGGGGCCTGCGATAATTTTCGGCAAACCTCTATGCAAAAAACTTGGACAGGCTTACAATAAGCTCACTGACAATTCGGAGAATGGTGATGTCCGACTCTGAAGTGACAGTCTCATCTGCCCCTGCCGCTCCTGTGCCTCAAGAGCTCCTCCAGGGTGAATCTCCCAAGAAACGCCTGGGTCCCTGGTCTTCCACCGCCATCTGCGGCAACGACATCACCTCCTCTTGCCTATATGTCTCAGCCATCGCCACGGTCTATGCCCATGCCCTTTCTCCGGTGGCCCTGCTGATTGTCGCCGGTATCCTCTTCCTTTACCGCAAAATTTATACCGAGGTGGTGGAAGCCCTCCCCCTGAACGGCGGAGCCTATAACTGCCTGTTAAACAGCACCCGCAAGTTCACCGCCGCCCTGGCGGCCTGTCTCACTCTGCTGTCGTATCTGGCCACCGCAGTGATTTCCGCCAAGACCGCAGTGGAGTACCTAGATAACTTACTCCCCTTTCTACCCGCCATGGAAACCACGGCAGTGGTCTTGGTCATCTTTGCCGCGCTTACCATCCTGGGGATCACGGAATCAGCCCGAGTGGCTCTGGTCATCTTCACCGTTCACCTGGCTAGCTTAACCTTCTTTGTGCTTTTAAGCCTCCCCAAATTTATCATGTCCTCCCAGATCTGGACACAGAACTGGCACCAGCTGGTCACGGAGGTAGATTGGCCCAAGGCCTTGTTCCTTGGGGTATCGGCAGCCATGCTGGGGGTGAGTGGTTTTGAGAGCTCGGCCAATTTCGTGGAACAGCAAGAGCACGGGGTTTTTCGTCTGACCTTGCGCAACATGTGGCTGGCCGTGACCGTTTTCAATCCGTTGATTGCGCTTCTGGCCCTGGGATTGATGCCGGTGGCGGAGATCACCCACTATCAGAACGACCTCTTGTCTCAGGCGGGGTTCCTGGTGGGGGGACAACTTTTCTCCGACCTTATCATCATAGACGCTTTCCTGGTGCTCTCCGGCGCCGTGCTGACCAGTTATGTGGGCATCACCGGCCTGGTGTACCGCATGACTTTGGACCAGTGCTTTCCGCCCTTTTTCCTGAAAACCAACCGACGTGGTACTCATCACCGCATCATCCTGGGCTTTATGATCCTCTGTATTTCCATTCTGTACCTGACCCGGGGAAAACTCCTCTCCCTGGCCGGGGTTTACACCATCTCTTTCCTGGGGGTAATGACCCTCTTCGGGATAGGCAACATTCTCCTCAAAATCAACCGCCCGGAACTCAAGCGCACTTACCGGGCCTCCTGGGTCACCGTGGTCTTGGGTGCTTTGGCCACGACCCTGGGGATCGTCGGTAATGTCATCATTGATTACCAGTTTTTGCTGTATTTTCTTGTGTACTTCATTCCGGCGGTGTTCCTGGTGGTGCTGATGTATGTCCGCATCCCCATTTACAAAGGCATTCTCGGTGTGATCAATGAGGCTTTTGAACGTCTCTTCCTGTGGCGCAGCACGGTGATCGACAAAATCACCGCCATCACCAATATCCGCATGGTGCTCTTTATCCGGGGCGGCCGTCTGTACCGGTTGTCCAAGGCCTTTGACTACATCGCCCAGAATGAATCCAGCCAGAAAATCACCGTGGTGCACCTTTACACTACCTTCAATCAGGAGGAGGAAGACGAAATCAGGGAAAGTCTAAAGATCATGAAGGAGTTGCACCCGGACTTCAAGATCGATTATTTGGCCCGGCAGGGATACTTCGGCCCGGAAGCGGTGGAAGCCATTTCCCAGGAGCTCAAAGTGCCAAAAAACAACATCTTTATCGGCGCTCCGGAAGAAAAACACCGGTTTTCGGTGGAAGACCTGGGCGGAGTCAGGGTAATATTCTAATAGAGCGTATCATCAGTACAAGTCTGATCAACCAAATTTCGCGCGATTTTCTCAGGAGGTGCTCATGCGGTTACACAACCACTGTCTGTATTGGGTAGTCGTGGGAACCATATTCTTGCTGTCGGCGAGCCTCGCACAAGGAGCGGAATTCAGCGCCAAGGTGATTACCAAGGCGGGAGGCATGGAAATACCAGGAAAAATGTATGTCAAAGGTGAGAAAGCGAGGAATGAAGTCCAGATGGCCGGCCACCCCAGCGTCCAGATCATGCGTCCCGATAAAAAACTGTTCTGGGTCATCATGCCGCAACAAAAAGCCTACATGGAGATGTCGTTCACTAAGGAGCATGAACAAAAAATGCTAAAGATCTCGGAGCAGGAAAAAGCCAAAATGAAAAAAATCGGCACCGAGACGGTCAACGGGTATGAATGTGATAAATATGAAGCCACCTTGGGGCCCAAAGGCAAATCCCAAAAACAGTTCATCTGGATCGCCCCCAAATTGGGAGTGCCCATTAAAATGGTAACTGAAGACGGTTCTTTTTCCATGGAATATACAGACATCAAACCTGAGAAGCTGGAGGATTCCCTGTTTGAGCCACCCCAGGGGTATCGCAAGATGAAGATGCCCGTTCCCATGGGCTCGATGAAATAGGGGGAGGTCATTTATCTGGAGTTTGTTTTGACCTGGTCAACTCCACGGCAATAAAGGAGAAATTACTTTGCATGAATTTGCCCACGCCCGTCAACCCATCGAAGCCATGATCCGGAGCGGCGACCTGGAGGGTTTGCTCCGGCAGGCCGAATCCATCCATGGCCACCTATGCCCCTTTGTCTCCCTGGGGGTCAAAGCGGGCCAGTACGCCATGAAGCACCTGGACACCGGCAGCACCGGCATGGAAGAGGTGGTGGCCATTGTGGAGTGCAACAATTGCTTCACCGACGGCATCCAGGTGGTCACCGGTTGCACCTTCGGTAACAACGCCCTGATCTTTCGGGACCTGGGCAAGACCGCAGTGACCGTGGCCCTCCGGGGAAACGGCCGGGGGGTGCGCCTGGTGGTGCGTCCCGAGTACCGGGATGAGATGTTCGCCCGCTATCCCGCCGCGGGTCCCCTTTTCGAAAAGGTGGTGGTCCAAAGAAACGCCACCCCCGAGGAAGAGCACCATTTCCACCACATCTGGCCCGCCATGGCCCACAAAGAGCTGGAGCGACCCCTGGAGGAAAGCCTGGTGGTCAAAGAAGTGAGTGTAAAGCTCCCTTCTTACGCCCGCATTTTCCCTTCAGTGACCTGCTCCCAATGCGGCGAAAACGTCATGGAACCCCGGATCCGGCTGGTGCAGGGCCAGCCCACCTGTCTCCCGTGCGCCGGAGCCGAATATGCTGAGCTTACCGGCCAGGGCATCGGCTGCGGACGGGCTTAAATGATTGGTAAGGGTAAGGTCTGGAGCCCTCCTATCCTGGGCCCTCTTCTCTCTGGTTAAAGCCTTGGCCGACGCGCCCAGATTTGAGTGGGGAAAGGAAGCGGCTTCTAATTAGGTTGAAATAATATTTTTTCGCGGTAAGATTTAGTGTCTTCAGAAATCCGAAGGGAGGCCCACCATGCTGCGAATAACTTGGAAATGTCTGCTTCCCGGGCTATTGTTAGCCTTGGTCCTGCCTATGAAGGCCTCTGGGGCGGAATTCTCGGCCAAGATGATCTTAAAGCAACAAGGCCGAGTCATGCCCGGGAGAATTTACCTCAAAAATGACAAGATGCGCCAGGAATTCCTGGATGAAGAAGGGCACACCATTACCATCGTCCGGAAGGACAAGAGGCAGGTTTGGGTAATCATGCCCTTCGAAAGGCAATACCTGGAAATGCCCCTGGGGATCCATCTCCCCGGCCAGTTTTTGCAGATTCCCCCGGAAGCCGTCAGCAAGCGCCGAGTCTGCTCCGAGGAAATGTGGGGTTATCAAGTAGACCGCATTGAAGTCATCATGCCAGGCGGCTCTCGCCAGACTTACTGGGTGGCTAACAAGCTTGGTCTGCCGATAAAAACGGTCTGCACCGAACGCCAGTATTCCGTGGAATATCAGGAGATCAGGGAAAGGCAACTGGAGGACCGGCTTTTCGAGGTGCCCGTGGACTGCCAGAAGGTTGCTAAGCCCTTAAATCTACCTTGAGTTCAGGGGGCCCGTAAGGCCTCCAGCAGGGGCAGGCGGGCTGCTTTCAGCGCCGGCAGCAGCCCCCCGAGAAGGCCCATTCCCACCCCAAACACCAGGCTCCAGAGAATGATGCCCGGGGTCAGGGTAAAGCGGAAGGTGATCTCGGCAAAGCTGGACCAATTCAAGGTGGAAAGCGTATAGAAATTCAACAGGGAGGCGGGAATCAAGCCGATGGCCCAGCCAGCCAGTCCTAGGAAAGCCGCCTCTAAAAGAAAGGCCAGCAAGATATCCCGCCGGGGGAAACCCAAGGCCCGCATGGTGCCGATCTCCCCGATGCGGGCCCCCACCTGAGCGTACATGGTCACCATGGCCCCCAGCACTGCGCCCAGCCCAAAGATAGCCGTCAGCACCATCCCCAGAATCCTGATGAAGTCAGCCAGCCGCTTGGATTGGGCCTCGTAAAACTCCACCTCCCGGCGCACCTGTACAGGGAGACGGGGGTCCGCTTCGAGGCGCGCCTTCAAATCAAGAAAAGCCGTTGGCTCCTGAAGGCGCATGATAATGCTGGAAAAGGCGTTCCGACGAAAGGCCTGGAGAAGCTGTTCCACGTCCCCCCAGATTTCCGAGGAAAAACCGGTGTTACCTGCGTCAAAGATTCCCACGATACGCCAGGTGCGCATAGCGAAGCGCAGGTTCTCCCCCAGACCGGCGCCCTGGAAACGCCGGGCCACCTGGATTCCTGCCACCAGCTCATTGGAGCCGGGCTTGAACCAGCGCCCTTCCGCCAGCTTAACCTCCCGACGCAGGGCAAAGGAAGTGGGCTGCACCCCCCGAATCATGACGTTGGCGGGGTTGCCGGTGCCCCGTTTGGGAAGGTTGATAAGGATAATAGCCTCAGAGGCCACCAGAGGTCCCTCCGGCCCCATGGCCACCTCGGGCTGAGAGGAGATGATACCTGCCTGAGTGCGGTCAAGGGCGCTTTGCACTTCGGTTTCGCTCCCGGCCCGCAGCACCACGGCGTTGTCATAGGAGCCAGTGGCCACCAGGGTCTGGCGCAAACCCTCGGTAAGCATAAAAGCCGCGGCAAAGACAAAGACCACCAGGCCCATGCCCCCGGCGGTGAGGAAGGAGGTGAGCCGCCGGGCCAGGAGGTTGCGGTAGCTGTAAGACAGCGGAATGGGCATCGGATTAGAGTTTCTAGTTTCGAGTTTCCAGTATGTTAAAAAGCTTTGAAAAATGAATAATCATGGTGGGCATTACCCGCCATTATTTTTATCCATGTTGACCGTTGTTATCTTTCCATTTTTCCTGAGGAGCTTGAGCGCTCTACCTTTCATATCCCTCAAAACTTAAAACTCGAAACTCAAAACTCACCCTTCACCCTACCCTGCCCAGGGTCTCAGCGATGCCCAGCCGGGCAGCCCGCCAGGCGGGGGCAATCGCCGCCAGGACCCCCACGGTCAAGGCGGCGCCCAACCCAAGGGCCAGGGTAACCTTGGTCAGAGGGAAAATCCGAAAATAGTGACCCAGCAAAAGGCGAAAAAGCTGGACCGCGGGGAAAGTAAGGAGGATGCCAAGAAG
Source organism: uncultured delta proteobacterium (assembly GCA_963709285.1). Classification (GTDB taxonomy): domain Bacteria; phylum Desulfobacterota; class Desulfobaccia; order Desulfobaccales; family 0-14-0-80-60-11; genus JBGSLA01. Next base: position 561,027 of record CAVPVR010000003.1, read on the forward strand.
GCCGCCGCCCAGAGCCAAAAGAAGAGATTCCCCCATAATGAGGGTGGTTAAGTGCCGGGGCTGAAACCCCATGGTTTTCAGCACTGCGAATTCCCCCTGTCGTTCCCGGGCGCTCATGGCCATGGTGTTGGCTAAAATAATCAGAATCACGCCAATGACCACCCAGGAGACCACCTTGATGGACATCAGGATGGCAGAAGTCATGGACGCCATTTGCGTGCGAAACACTGCTTCGCTTTCCGATATGGTTTCTGCCCGGGAGTTCTTAAACATGGCGTCGATTTGGGCAGCAGTGGGCCCTATCAGATCCGGCCGGGACACCTGGGAGATGAACCAGGCCACTTGGTCAGCCCGACTAGGATCAACCTTTCTTATCATCTCATTTAAATAGTCCCAATGGAAGAACAAGCGCCCCTCATCGATGGTGGGATCGCTGCCGTGATAAATAGCCCGCAGGACCAAAGGATATTCTCCCTGGAAGTCAGTGCCCTTGAGGACGATGGCATCTCCCAGGCGCCAATCGTAACGTTGGGCTAACTGTCGGCCGGCGGCGCAGCCCCGGCGATCCTGGAAGAGAGAGGCCTTCTGGTCCGGGGGAACAATAAATTCCGGATATATCTCAAAATAACTGGGTAAATCGAAGGCCAGTTGGGGAAAAAAGTGCCGTTCGTCAAGGTAAATCCCCCGGAACCACTGACCGTAGGTGACTGCCTTGATATAAGGGACGGATTTGATCCGCGGGTAGTAGGCCAAAGGCAGGGGAACCATGAGGGAGACGGCGTTTCTGGTGACCAGCCGCACCGGTGAGGCGGAGGCCACCGCCGCATCCCAGACAGCCACCATGGTGCGCAACAGACAAAAGGCCAACACTGCCAGGGCCATGCCCGATACGGTCAGGGAAGAGCGCAAAGGGTGTCTCCAGGTGTTGCGCCAGAGGAGTTTGAACATAATGATAAAAGGTCTATCTCGGCGGGGAGGGCCGGGGTCCGCGACCCCTGCCCGCTTCTCCAAGGTTTATCCTATCCCACCTTCCGCAGCGCCTCGGCGATGCCCACCCGGGCGGCCCGCCAGGCCGGCAGCACGGCGGCGAGGACACCCACGGCCAACGCTGTAGCCAAGCCCAGGATCATGGTCGGCTGGCTGATGAAAAGGCCGGGGAAATATTGCTCCACATCCTTGGGGAACATTTTTATCACCGGAAAGCTCAAGACCAGTCCCAGGCTGCCGCCCACCAGGGCCAACAGGAGAGATTCCCCCACGATGAGGCCGGCCAGATGGCGGGGTCGATACCCCAGGGTTTTGAGCACCGCATACTCTCCCAGGCGCTCCCGGGCGTTCATGGCCATGGTGTTGGCCAGCACCACGAGAATGACCCCGATGACCACCCAGGAGACCACCCGGATGGCCAGGAGGATGGAGCTGGTCATTTCCACGAAGCTCAGATTGAAGGCGGCCTCGGTCTCCGTCAGAGTTTCGGCCAGGGAGTTTTTGAAGGCGGCATCTATCTCTTGGGAAACCACCGGGGCCAAATCAGGTCGCTCCACCTGGATCATGTACCACCCCACCTGATCGGCCATCTGGGGAACGGTCTTCTTCAGGGTCTCATTCAAGTAATCCCAATGGAAAAAGAATTGGGTCTCGTCGGTGTTCGGGTCCCGACCGTCGTAGATAGCCCGGAGGATAAACCGATATTCTCCCTGGAAATAGGTGCCCTTGAGTTCAATGGCATCCCCGACACGCCAGCCGAACCGTTTGGCCAATTTGCGCCCGGCTGCGCAGCCTCGGCGGTCCTTGGTAAGGGCCAGCTTCTGGTCCGGTGGAAAAATAAACTCCGGGTACATCTCCAGGTAGCCGGGAATGGACAGGGCGAACTGGGGAAAAAAGTTTTTTTTGTCGACGTAAATTCCCTCAAACCAATAGGCATACCCCACATTCCTGATACCCGGTATAGCCTGGATTTTCGGAAGATACGATAGGGGCAACGGGAAAAGGAGGGACACCGAGTTTCTGGTCACCAGGCGCAGGGGGGAGGAAAGCTCCACCCCGGAATACCAGGCCGCCACCACGGTGCGCAGCAGACAAAAGGCCAAAACGGCCACGGCCATGCCGAGTACCGTGAGTCCGGCTCGCAGGGGATGCCGAAAGGTGCTGCGCCAGATGAGCTTAAACATGAGGTTTTAAGTCCGGTTTTTACGGGAAGAGCCAAGGAGGCTCTGGACCTCTTCCCCCGAAAGGCATTTAGCCCACTTTCCGCAAAGCCTCGGCGATGCCCACCTGGGCGGCGCGCCAGGCAGGGAGGAGGGCCGCCAAGATACCCACCGCCAGCGCGGTCCCCAATCCCAGAGCCAGGGTGGTATTAGTCAAAGGAAAGACCCGGAAATATTGACCCAATTTGGTTTTGAACAAATGCACCATCGGAAACGTAAGAGCCAGTCCCAGCAAGCCCCCCATGGTGGCCAACAGCAAAGACTCTCCCATGATGAGTCCGGCCAGATGCCGGGGACGGTAGCCCATGGTTTTCAAGACGGCATACTCCCCCATGCGTTCCCGGGCGCTCATGGCCATGGTGTTGGCCAACAGCACCAAAATAACGCCAATGACCAGCCAGGAAACCACCTGGATGGCCAGCAACAGGGCCTCGGTCATGGAGACGAAGCCCATCTGGAAGGCGGCCTCGCTTTCCGTCAGGGTCTCCGCCAGGGAATTCCGAAAGAGGGCGTCGATTTCCTGAGCTACGGGAGCGGCCTGCTCCGGGGTGGCCACCCGGCTGAGAAACCATCCCACCTGGTCGGCCCGGTTGGGAAAGCTCTTCTTCATGGTCTCGTTGAGATAATCCCAGTGGAAAAAGAACCGGCCTTCGTCGGTGGTGGGGTCCCGGCCGGTATAAATGGCTTTCAGGACAAAGCGGTACTCCCCCGGGTAGATGGTGCCCCGTAAGACGATGGCATCCCCCAGGCGCCAGCCGTAGCGCTTGGCCAACTGGCGGCCCGCCGCGCAGCCCCGCCGGTCCTGAAACAGCTCGAGCTTCTGGTCAGAGGGAATCATGTACTCCGGGAATATTTCCAGGTATCTCGGCAGGTACACGGCAAATTGGGGGAAAAAGTTGCGCTCGTCAATATAAACGCCGCCGAACCAGTTGCCATAGGCGAGATTGACGATGCCTGGAATGGCGGCGATCTTGGGCTGGTAGGCCAGGGGCAGACGGAACACTAGGGAAATGGCGTTTCTGGTTATCAGGCGCACCGGGGAGGCGGCGGCCACCCCGGAGTACCAGGCCGCTACTACGGTGCGCAGCAAACAGAAAGCCAGGACCGCCAGGGCCATGCCCATAATGGTCAGGCTGGAGCGCAGGGGATGCCGCAGAGTGTTGCGCCAGGTGAGCTTGAGCATGGAAGCAAATCAGTGGCAATGCATCAGTGGTTGCAATGCGCCAGCCTTATGGCTGGTTATCAAGATTATGTAAAATCTCCAAGGCCCGCAGACCCACGGCCAGCAAAGACCGCTCCGCCTTCTGTCGCCTTCGTTTCAAGCCAAAGGCCCTGTCACCGGTGACCCGGTTGGTGAAGACGGCGCACATGCCTCCGGCCCTGAGGGCATAGGAAGACGCCTGGGCCAGGGCGAGATAGACCGACATTTCCATCTCCAGGTTGAGGACCCCGGCCCGGTGCAAACGCTTCACTTTGTCAGGTTCGGCGGTGGGAAAACCCGGTACCCGCCTCCCTTGACCGGCATAGAAGTCAGAGGTGGTGCAGGTCGTGCCTACGTGATGGGGCACCTGTAATTCCTCGGCCGCCTGGACCAGGGCCCGAAGGATTTCTGGGTGCGCCGGCACCGGGCCTGTGTCCGGGGCATAATAGTGCGAAGTCTGTTCGTCCCGGAGGGCCTCGGCAGTGATGATCAGATCCTCCACCTGGATGTGCGGCTGCAAAGCCCCACAGCTCCCCAGGCGGATGAAGGTGAGGGGTGAGGCGCACTGGGCGGCCTCCACCATCGCGATGGCAGTATTGTCCGGGCCAATGCCGGTGGCCATAATGGAAACCGGGATGTTACGATACTCCCCGGTCACAGTGAGGAATTCCCGGTAGCGCCGGCGGACCCGCACCCGGTCCAGGATCCGGGCCAGCCGCCGGGCCCGGCCCGGGTCCCCGCAGGTGAGCACATATGGGGCAATGTCCCCCGGACCGCAGTCTAGGTGATAGTACCGGCCCTGTTCATTGATGGGAAGGTCAGGAGTGGGCCTAGGGAGGGGTGTTTCTCGCCCTGACACCAGACAACCTCACGCGGGAATTGTAGGGTCACCGGGGAGGAGGCCCGCCTTGTCGTTGCGTTCATCCATCATGAGGTGCCCTTTGATGAGGCGAATGAGGCGGGGGGCCCGGGAGGCGGCTTCCGGGTCGTGGGTGACCAGGATGATGGTCTTCCCGAACTCCCCGTTCAGGCGGGACAATAAGTCCAGGACTTCACCGGCCGACTCCCGGTCCAGGTCGCCGGTGGGCTCATCCGCAGAAATGAGGGTGGGGTCGGTGATCAACGCCCGGGCAATGGCCACCCGCTGCTGCTGGCCGCCGGAAAGCTGGGCCGGGTAGTGGCGACTGCGGTCGCTTAAGCCCACCAGCTCCAGGACCAAATCTACGTGCTCCCGGCGCTCCCGCCGGGCCAGGGGTGTCAAGAGCAGAGGTAATTCCACGTTTTCAAAAGCGGTGAGCACTGGAATGAGCTGATAAAATTGAAAAATGAAGCCCACGTGCCGGGCACGCCAAGCGGCCAACTGACCTTCGGAGAGTTGCGTCAAGTCAACCCCGCCCACGGTGAGGACGCCCTGGTTGGGGCGGTCCAGCCCGGCAATGAGGTTCAGAAGGGTGGTCTTGCCCGAGCCCGAGGGGCCCATGAGGGCCAGGAATTCCCCGTCGGCAATGGCGAGGGAAATGTCTTCGAGCACTGGCAACGTCTGGCTTCCCCGCCGGTAGGACTTATAGAGGTGATCGATGACCACCAGAGGTGGCGGGGAGGAATATTCTGGGTTCAAAGTGTTCATGGGAAATACCAATCTGTTACAAGCTTCACGACTCCTTCAATTTTACCCGGTCCCCCTCACTGAGGGAGGCCGGTGGGTTCAACACCACCCGCTCCCCCTCCTTGAGGCCGGTGTTGATCTCTACCAGTTCACCCAGAGCCGGACCCACCGTTACCGGCATCTCCTTGACCTGGCTGCCTTTCAGGACAAAGGCCACGGTGCGGCCTTCTCTGGTCACCAGGGCGTTCTTGGAGATGGCCAGGCGGGGGCGGTCCTCCCCGGTGCTCAAGGGCCGGGACAGGAAGGCTACCTTGGCGCTCATTTCCGGGAGGATGCGTTTGTCCGTCTCCAGGAACTTCACCTTGGTAAGAACAGTGGCCTTGGCCCGGTCAGCGGTGGGCACGATCATGTGCACTTCCCCGGGAAAGCGCCGGTCCGGGATGGCGTCCAGGCTTATTTCGCAGGGCTGTCCCTGGTAAACTTTGTCCAGGTTGGACTCGGCTACGTCGGCTTCCACCATGAGGGATCCCAGGTCCGCCATGGTGACCACCGCAGCCCGGGCATTGGCCGCAGCCCCGAAAGGGGCCACCACCTCCCCCACGTCAGCGTATTTTGTGGTTACCACACCATCGAAGGGGCTGCGTATGTATGAATACCCTAAAGCCGCTTGAGCTTCTGCCAAACCTGCCTGGGCGGTGCGAATCCGAGCCTGAGCGCCGGCCACCCCGGCCTTGGCTTTCTTATAGCGGGCCTCAGCGATGTCAAAGTCTTGGCGGGAGATGAGGTCCTGACCCACCAGGGTCTTAAACCGCTGATATTGCAACTCTGCGTCGGTGAGTTCGGCCCGGGCCGAAACGAGGTCGGCTTCCGCTTGTTTGACCTGGGCCACACCCTGGTCCCGAGCCGCGGTCAAATCTTCGTTTTCCAGGCTGGCCATGACCTGGCCTTTCTTGACCCGGCTGCCTTCCTCCACTCCCAAAAAGGCCAGGCGTCCGGTGCTTTTGGAGGACACGGCCGCTTTGCGCTGGGCCACCACGTAACCGCTGGCGTTGAGCACGGTGTAGGCCTGAGCGGGGTAGACCTTGGCAGCCACCGTCACCGCTACCTCCTGGGCCGGGCTTAGGGGTCCCCAGAAATAGAGGGCCGCCAATACAGCCAGGACTAAACAGACAAGGACAAGAATCAGGCCCAGGCGGCGGGAGCCGGTGGGTCGAAATTCTCCTGAGGGACGTTCGATGCGTAGACGGTCAAGATCAGACGGCAAGGATGGCTACCTGCACAATAAGAAATCCCAACATCCCGATTGTTAGCAGATTCGAGGGGGAAAAGCAAACCACAGGAAAGGCTCAGCCCATCTCAGACCTCCATAATACCCGCCGGGGTTACCGTAAGAAAGCGAAACGGCGGGCCCACGTAATGGTCCTGGCTCGCAAGCTTTTCCATGGTGGACTTGGCGAGGGTGGCCACCTCAGCGAGGGGTGCGCGGCTGGCCACCAACTGGTTCAGCTTGTACTCCAAACCCATGCGCCGGGGCAGGGTGAAGATGTGGGTTACCTGCGTGGACTCAACCTTGGGCGGTTTGACTCGATCCCAGATGACGAAGAGGCGGCTGGGGTTATCCGGTGTTTGGGGAGAGTAGCCGGCCAGGAGCAGGTACATGTTGATCACCGGGTCCAGAGGCAACTTTTCGCAGGCCTTGCGGAAGAAGTCTTCCACCTTGCCGGTGAAGAAGGGCACCGCCGCCTGGATCAGGGCGTCGATATCAGTGAGCTTCTCGTCTTTGGCAAAGGCGGCGAATTGCTGGGCCAAGTCCTGGGCCTCCACCGCTCCCGCAGAGGCCAGAACAGCATGTGAGGTGAGAGGTATAAGGCGGTCGACGGTGAGGAATCGCTCTTCACCCGTCGGTTCAAAAAATTCGGCTCGGCTGTCGCTCGCAACCAGCAGACCTTCGGGGGTGGCGCAAGCAATCAACTGTCCCATGATTCTTCTCCTCTGAAAGAAAAGAATTTGTACTTAAATTTTTAGTAATCACTCCAGGGATAAGGGTCAAGCCGCGGATAAATTGACAGGATGTGTGAACCAGGCGAATAGAAAAGGATCCCCCTGGCAAAGGATATGCGGGGATAATCCTGGGGTGTCAGACCCCCAAGGCATTTCCAGAGGATGGCTTCTTAATGGTAAATCCGGTTTTTTTTCTCTTGAATAAAGGATGCCAGGGACTCCAGCTCTTGCTGGGAGAGATCCACTTTACCCTTTTCTTCCTGAACCTGTTCCAGGTTCCGCTGAAAATTCAGGAGAGATTCCCGGAGATTGTGGAGCACAATCTGAAGAGCATCCAGAGCTAAGACTAAGGCCTCCTGATGCTGGCCCTCAGCCAGCAATTCCCGGGCCCGTTGTAACTGGGAGTTGGCTTGATTGACGTCATTATGGCGATCCATAGTGAAACCTTTCTCGGGAACTTGCCGAATTTAAGAGCAATTACCATACCAGGATCGACATTTTTTAATAGCCAATTATTTCAAATTGTTACCAGAAAAGGGTTCGGGCTCTGTGTTTCACAATCTTAACACAGCGTTTAAAATAATTGACTACCGAGTCAGTTCTTCCGAGGTGTGCTGGCATTGACTAAAGGCATGAAGCTTTTAAACTCCTGGTACAGGCGGCTCCAACTTTAAAATCCCAGGCAAACGTTGGCCACGTAGTGGAAGCGGCGTCGGTCCTCACCCGTAAGAGCGCGGTAGAAAGATTGGAATTTCTCCGTGGGCAGAGGCCAGGGCCGTCTAAAAGCTGGGGGCGTTCCGGTCCGGATTGACGATCAAAGGCGTTTGGCCGATGAGCTGCTTGGTGGTTTTGAGGAAAGCAACACTATCCACGTTTTTTTTGGGTACCTAGCGGCTCACTTAGAACTCCACCACAGTGTCGTCCCCCAGAAGAAGCTGCAGGGAGCGGTGGCGGTTGTGCCGGGATACCCGGGCGTTTCGTCCCAGGAGGCTGTCCTCCAGGCGGTCCACTTGAGAGATCGTCACCCCAGCCAGGAGCACCGAGTGCTCGATGACGGATTTCTCCACGTGGGATTGGTCCCCAATGCTGGTAAAGGGGCCAATAAAACTGTCCTGGATAAGGCAGCCCTCGCCGATAACCACCGGCCCCCGGATGGTGGACCTCACGACCCGGGTGCCGGCCCCTACGCTTACCCGACCGTTGATCTGACTATGGACGTCCACCTCTCCCAGAATCTCCCGGTGGCACCACTCATCCAGCACCAGGGTGTTGGCGGTCAGGAGGTCGTCCTTTTTACCGGTGTCCAGCCACCAGCCCTCCAGTTGGCGCCAATCCACCTTTTTTCCCGTCTCCAGGAGCCGTTGTATGGCATCGGTGATCTCCAGTTCCCCCCGCCAGGAGGGGGTCAGGGTCTCAATGGCCGGATGAACGGCAGTGCTGAAAAAGTACACTCCCACCAGGGCCAGGTTGGAGGGCGGTTGCTGAGGCTTTTCCACCAGACGCACCAAGCCTCCTTTGCCGTTCAATTCAGCAATCCCAAACTGGCTGGGGTTTTCCACTTCTTTGAGGAGGATAAGGGCGTCCAGGGCGTCCTCCTTGAAAGTCTTGAGGAAAAGGTTGATGTTGCTGCTGATGAGGTTGTCTCCCAGATACATGACAAAAGGGGAGTCTTGGAGAAATCCCTGGGCGGTTTTAACCGCGTGGGCCAGTCCTTTAGGTTGATCCTGGGGAATGTAGGTGATGTCTACGCCCAAACGGCTGCCGTCGCCCACCGCTTCCTTGACCGAGTCCCCGGTTTCCATACTAATGATGATCCCCAATTCCGTAACTCCGGCCCGGGCCAGATTTTCGATGACATAGAACAAGATGGGTTTGTTCGCTACCGGTGCCAATTGCTTGGCGGCAGTGTGAGTCAGGGGCCGCAGCCGGGTCCCCTTGCCGCCGCTTAAAATCAAGCCTTTCATACCTTCTCCCTCTGGCCCTCAAATTTCTGCGCTCATTATCGACTAATTTTTCTAAAATATTAAGTATCTTTTCTGTAACAGGGGCCTTCAAATCAATCCTTGGTAAGATCAAATTTAGAAAAAGCCGGAAGGTAAGTACCGGGAATTGGTCCAAGATTGCATTTAGCCTGGAGATATGTTACCGTCAGCCATATTTTTGGGGCCATATCCACAATTTCTGCCAATAAAGGACCCTGAGAAATCATGGAACCGAGCTCCGAAGAACTGCCAGAACGCGTCCGCCTTCTGGCAAACAGCATCCTGGAGCGCTTCAATGAGGAGCAGATCACACCTCGGGAAGCGGGCTGGGTCATCCTGGCTCTGACGCACCGCCTGATGACGTTACTGGAAAAGAACCCGGAAGACCGCCAAGACTTCGTCTTACAATTTATCAGTCTGGTTAACAAATATCTGGCAGGAGAGCTGCAAGAGGACTGAGGTTCGGCAGTTTTTAGCAGTCGAGGCCCCCTTGAGTCCCGGGGCTGGGTCTGCACAGGCTATCTCACCATCGATGGTGCCTTTCCACCATGACACGGAGAGCTAATTCCATCCTGGAGCTGATGGGGGAAACCCCCATCGTGCGCCTCAACAAGCTTAATCCCAACCCCCGGGTCGAGATCTACGTCAAGCTTGAATATTTTAACCCCGGAGGCTCAGTCAAGGACCGGCCCGCCCTGGCCATGATCGAAGCCGCCGAGGCTTCGGGAGAGCTGACCCCGGCGAAGACGGTCATCGAGGCCACCAGTGGCAACACTGGCATCGGCCTGGCCTTAGTGTGCGCCGTCAAAGGGTACCGGCTGTTACTGACCATGTCCGAGTCTGCCTCCGAGGAGCGCAAGCGTATCCTCCGGGCCCTGGGAGCCGAGCTTCTCCTCACGCCGGCCCATCTGGGCACCGACGGAGCCATTGAGGAAGTGTACCGCATGGCCCGGGAGAACCCAGACACTTACTATCTGATAGACCAGTTTAACAATCGCCACAACACCGCCTCCCATAAGACCACCGCCAAGGAAATCTGGGAGCAGACCGAGGGCGAAGTCACCCATGTGGTGGCCACCATCGGTACCACCGGCACCTTGATGGGGTTGACCCAATATTTAAAAGAGTATAGTCCGGATATCCGGGTAGTGGGGGTGGAGCCTTACTTGGGGCATGCCATCCAGGGTCTGAAAAATTTAAAAGAGTCCTACGTGCCGGGCATCTTCGTCAAGGGTCAGGCCGACGATCTCGTCAATGTGGAGGACGAAGAGGCTTTCGAAACGGCCCGGCGCCTGGCCCGGGAGGAGGGCCTGTTTCTGGGCATGAGTTGCGGCGCCGCGGTGGCGGTGGCCCTACGCCTGGCCCGGGACCTCGAAAGCGGCATGATCGTGGCCATCGCCCCTGATGGCGGCGAACGCTATCTTTCCACCCAGCTTTACGCCGAAAAGGAAATCCCCACCCTCCAGGTTTACAACAGCCTCACCCGGGCCAAGGAGGCCTTCGAACCCCGCCGGGCCGGGGAGGCCACCCTCTTCGTCGATGGCCCCGCTTTGAACGCCCATCTTTCCCTGGGAGTAGCCCGGCGCCTGGTGCTGGCCGACCTTTTGCAGCGCTACCTCAGGTTCCGGGGGTTCAAGGTGCGCAAGCTGGTGAGCCTGATAGACCTTGATGACCGGGCCATCGCCGGGGCCGAAGCTGCGGGCCAGGAACTGGCCGCCTTCACCGAGCGCTTTCGGGAGGAGTTTTTCCGGGATCTCAAGGCCTTACGAATCGACGACGGGGGGCTTTATCCCCTGGCTTCAGAGCATGTGGATGACATGACGGTCCTGACCCAGCGCCTCCTGGAGCGGGGCTTCGCCTATGAAAAACTGCGCTCGGTCTATTTCGACATCTCCCGATTTAAGGACTATGGCCGTCTTTCCGGGGTGGACCTGAGTAAGATCCGGGTGGGGAAGACCGTGGACCTGGACGACTACGCCAAGGAAAACCCCAGAGATTTTACCCTTCTGAAGCGGGCCAAGCTGGGGGAACTAAAAAAAGGCCTCTATTTCACCACCCCCTGGGGCCAGGTGCGCCCTAGCTGGCACCTGGAATGCGCCGCCATGGCGGTGAAACTCCTGGGCGACTCTGCTGACTTTCACGTGGGGTCCATTGAATCCCTCTTCCCCCACGAAGAAAATGAAAACGCCCTGTTTGCGGCGGCTACCGGCAAACCTCTGGCCCGTCTTTGGCTCCACGGAGAGCGGGTCCTGCGGGAAGGCCGCCCCCTCAAAGAGACCGGGGAGGTGACGGTGCGGGACCTCGTGGAGCAAGGGTTCAAAGGTGAGGAGGTGCGGTTTTTTCTGCTGGCCACCCACTACCGCAGGCCCCTCACCTTGAGTGACGACAGCCTGAAAGCGGCGGCCCGGACCCGAGCTCGCCTGGACCATTTCCTCACGCGTTTGAGTGCGGTCAGCGCCGGGGACGACGCTGGTCTCCCCCGGGTGGAGGAACGCCTCTTCCAGGTTAAAAGGGACGTGGCTCAGGCCCTGGACGACGACCTGAACATCGCCCGGGCCCTTTCGGCGCTTTTCAGTCTGATGGGAGACCTGAATGCCGAGTTAGACCGGGGGAATTTGGGGCAGAAGGGGTCCCACGCCGCGCTCGACGCGTCTGGCCGAAGTTGACGAACTCTTAGGAGTAATGAACCCTCCCGAGGCAAGCCGGGACACTGATATCGAAGCGCGCCTCTCGGAACGGGAAGCGGCGCGGCAACGGCAGGACTGGGACACTGCGGATCGCATCCGGGCCGAACTGGCGGAAGCGGGCGTTGAGGTCATCGACACCCCCGCCGGTCCCCGCTGGCGCCGGCGGTGAGGAAAAAAAGGTCTTGTGGGGGAGAGAGCCAAAGGGCGGTGGCCCCTTACCCTCTCCCCCACACCCCCTCCCCCAATCCCATTATTGGTGGCACGGACTTCCAGCCCGTGCTGACAGGATAACTTGAGAGGTGAGAAACATGAGAAAGTTGCTTCCCTTTTTGACTATCTTCTTCGTCCTTGGCCTCAGCCTGTGGGGCTTTGGGGCATCTCCGCATAGTTACTTGCCTTTAACAGAAGGAATGGTCTGGGAATTTCAGCACAAGTTCCTCGATCTCAAAACTAACGAGCAGATCGGGGTAGCAAAATCCATCAAGGAGAATTTGGCCCCGGTGGAACTCAAGGGAACCAGGGTAATTCCCCAAATATTTTCTTTTTATCAACCTGCCACCGTTTTAAAACAAAAAACCAAATCATTCATTATTGAAGATTCCAGTGGTTTTTATGTTTTTGCCAGTGAATCATTAAAGGACAAGGAACCGAAAATACTTGCAGAAAAATTCTATATTTTAAAGTTTCCATTAACTAGGGGGGCCTCGTGGAAGCAACAAGCAGAAGGATTGCTTCTGCATAACACCATAGAAAGTACCGACGCGACTGTGCAGGTACCGGCAGGCACATTCATTAATTGTCTACTGGTGAAGAAAGTGTATTTCACCCAAAAAGACGCCGAAAACTCCGTACAAGAAGCACTATTTTGGTTTGCCCCCGACGTAGGCAACGTCAAAGTGGTGATAAAAAATCCACCACAACATAAAGAAATCGTTCAAGAACTTGTTTCTTTCCATAAATAAGTCAACTTCTGTTTCCGAAATTGCTGAGAAGGAAAAGGTAAGCTCATGAATGACAAGCCCTGGGGCGGGCGTTTTGAAGGGGCGACGGAAAAGGCTGTGGAGGAGTTCACCAGCTCCCTGCATTTCGACCGGCGGCTCTACCGTCATGACATTAGGGGGTCCAAGGCCCACGCCCGGATGTTGGCCAAACAGGGCATCCTCAGCGTGGAGGATGTGGAGGCTATTATCCAGGGCCTGGCGGAAATCCAGGAAGAAATTGAATCCGGGGAATTTGTCTTCGACCCGGCCCTGGAGGACATCCACATGGCCGTGGAGGCCCGCCTCACCGCCAAGATCGGCGAGGTGGGGCGCAAACTCCACACCGCTAGGAGTAGGAACGACCAGGTGGCCTTGGATGTGCGCCTCTACCTGGCTGAGGAGGTGGAAGTCCTGATCGAGGGTCTTACCGAGCTCCGCCGGGCTGGAGCGCTCCTGGCTCGGCGCTATCTCGAAGTCGTTCTCCCGGGCTATACTCACCTGCAGCGGGCCCAGCCCGTGCTTTTCGCCCATCATCTCCTGGCTTATGACGAAATGTGGCGTCGGGACCAGATACGCCTCAAGGAATCCCTGGCCCGCATTAAGGTTTCGCCCCTGGGGGCCGCAGCTCTGGCCGGCACCACCTTCCCCATCGATCCGGAATACACCGCCAGCCAATTGGAGTTCCCTGAGGTCTTTCGAAACAGCCTGGACGCGGTGAGTGATCGGGACTTTATTCTGGAGTTTCTGTCCCACGCGGCCATTATTATGGTGCACCTAAGCCGCCTTTCTGAGGAACTCATTTTGTGGGCTAGTGCCGAATTCGGCTTTGTAGCCCTCCCCGACTCTTACGCCACCGGGTCCTCCATCATGCCCCAGAAGAAGAATCCCGACGTGGCGGAACTTATCCGGGGGAAATGTGGCCGGGTGGTGGGACACCTGATGAGCTTGCTCATGACGGTGAAAGGGTTGCCCCTGGCCTATAACCGGGACCTCCAGGAAGATAAGGAGCCCTTATTCGACGCGCTGGACACGGTCAAGGCCTCGGTAAGCCTCATGGCGGGCATGCTGGGCTCCCTGACTCTCAGGGAGGACCACATCGCCCAGGCCCTGCGGGGAGGGTATCTCTCCGCGACCGACTTAGCTGACTACCTGGTGCAGCAGGGAGTGTCCTTTCGCACGGCCCACGAGCAGGTGGGCCGGTTGGTGGGCTACGCCGAATTCCAGGGAAAAGAGCTCTGGGATCTTTCCCTCGAGGAAATCCAGCGGTTTGCCTCCCAAGCCGGTCCCGATGTCTTCGAGTGGCTGGCCATCGAAAACGTCGTGGCCCGGCGGCGCTCCCCCGGGGGCACCGCTCCGGAACTGGTAGCGGCAGCCCTGGAACGGGTGGAGCAGGAACTGGGACTTTCTGAACAGAAATAAACAGACACGGCTCCAGGAGGTGGGTAGACCTTCGAGGGCGATGGTTTTATCCGTTCATCCTTTGTCGTAACCCCAAGGGAATCATGGACCTGCTGACTTGCCCAGGCTAAAGCCTGCGGCTACATTTCCCTGAATCCCAACTATTTTTCAACCGGGAAACCCTGTAATTGGCATTATCTGGACAACAAATAACAAAATTCAAAGCCCGCCAACTGGGGGCCTTGCTCATTGCTCTCTTGGCTCTGGGTTTTTCTGGGGCCTGCGGCAAAAAAGTAGGGCCCATTTCTCCGGACCTGGTGCTGCCGGGGCCGGTGCTGGAGTTTCGCCTCTCCCAGGACGGGGAGAGCCTGGTGGCGAGTTGGGTCTTTCCCCAGGTGAACCAGTTGGGTCAGCCCCTCACTCAACTGGAGGGCTTCCGCCTGTATCGCGCGGCTGTCTCGGGGACATCTCCAGCGGCAACCTGCGCCCCTGATTTTGTCCTCCTGGCTGAAATTGACCTGGCGTATCCCAAGGTCGGCGAAGTTCAGGGGGACAGGGTGGTCTTCCAGGACAGGGACCTGATACCGGGAAAGTGTTACAGCTACCGGGTGGCGGCTTATGGTCCCGGGGGCCTTCCGGGAGCTTGGTCCCCAGTGCTAAGCCAAGCCTGGGGGGTTTTGCCCCGGGCCCCAGGCATCCTCAATGCCAAGGCGGGAGACCGGGAAGTGCAACTCTCCTGGCCGGAAGTGATCACCCTGCAAGACGGCACTCCCATCCGGGACCTGGCCGGGTATGTGGTTTACCGGCGAACTTCCCAGGGTGACTGGCGGCGTCTGAACCCCTCCACCCTGGCCGTCAACCGGTTTCAAGATGTGGCAGTGAAAAATGAAGTGGAATATAATTATATGATTCGGGCGGTTCGCCGTCTGGGAGCCTATGCCCTGGAAAGTCAGGACTCTCCCAGCCGAACGGTGATGCCCCAGGATCTGACCCCACCACCGCCCCTCTTGAACCTGGTGGCGGTACCCACCTCCCGTGGGGTGGAGTTGCGTTGGGAGCCAAGTCCGGCCAAAGATCTTGCCGGCTATCGAGTTTACCGTCTCCGGGCAGGCGAAGCGAGTCCGGTGCGTTTGACCCCGGTGCTGGTGAAAAAGCCTTATTGGGTGGATACCCAGGCTACCCGGGGAGAGACTTACTATTATTCGGTGACCGCAGTGGATGACTCAAAGCGTGCCAACGAAAGCCTGCCTTCAGAAGAGACGACATTAGTGTATTAGCAATGAGCTTTAAGCCTTGGTTTTGGAATTTAATATGGAATCTTAAACGGCTTCAGAGAAGGTTATTGGCAAGAGAGAGCCATACAAAAAATTACTGAAACGCTGTAACCGCTGATCGCTGACAGCTCAAGGCTTTATTATGCATCACTTCCACTACCAGAACGGGGAACTCTGCTGTGAGAACCTGCCGGTGAGGACCATTGCCGAGTCGGTGGGGACACCTTTCTATCTGTATAGTCATGCGACGCTTTCCCACCATCTGCGCACTTTCGACGAAGCCTTCCATGGCTTCCCGCACATCATCTGCTTTGCAGTCAAGGCCAACGCCAACCTGGCCATCTTGCGGCTGTTTGCGCAGCTTGGGGCCGGGGCGGATATCGTCAGTGGGGGCGAACTCTTCCGGGCCTTGGAGGCCGGAGTGGACCCCAAAAAGGTGGTCTATTCCGGGGTGGGCAAGAGCTTCAAGGAAATCCGCCAGGCCTTGAAAGCCGGCATTCTCATGTTCAACATCGAATCCTCCCAGGAGTTGGGGGAGATCTCCCGCCTGGCCTCCCGCATGAAGGTGGAGGCTCCGGTGGCCCTGCGCATTAACCCGGACATCGACCCCCAAACCCACCCGTACATCTCCACCGGCCTCAAAAAGAATAAGTTCGGCATCAATCTGGACCGGGCCTTGCTGGATTATGAACGGGCCCAGAAGCTTCCTCACGTGGAAGTGGTGGGAGTAGCCTGCCATATCGGCTCCCAAATCACCGAGCTTTCCCCCTTTTTGGAAGCGGTGCAGCGCCTGCGAGAACTGGTGGAAGAGCTGGCCCGGCGGGGTATCCACATCCGGTACCTGGACCTGGGCGGGGGTCTTGGCATCACTTACGACCAGGAAACGCCACCTCACCCCCGGGATTATGGCTCACGCCCTCATCAAGGAGCTGGAGGGCCTCGAGGTCACCTTGATCCTGGAGCCCGGGCGGGTACTGGTGGGGAACGCCGGCATCCTGGTGACCCGGGTGTATTACACCAAGGATAGCGAGACCAAACATTTCATCGTGGTGGACGCCGGCATGAACGATCTGGCCCGTCCCAGCCTATACGGCTCTTACCACGGCCTCTGGCCGGTGGTGGAAGCTCCCCGGCGGGAAGTGACCGCTTCCCTGGTGGGGCCCATCTGCGAGTCCGGGGATTTTCTGGCCAAGGACCGCCCCATGCCTGACTTTCAGCCCGGCGAGCTGGTGGCGGTGATGAGCGCCGGGGCCTATGGCTTTTCCATGAGCTCCAACTATAACGCCAGGCCCCGGGTGGCGGAAATCTTGGTGAAAGATGAGGCATTTTATGTTATCAGAAAGCGGGAGACCTATGCCCAACTCATTCGGGGAGAAACGATTCCCGATTTTTTGCGGAGCTCCACCCCGTGAGTGAAAATTCGGCCCACCGTCGTCTTCCTTTCTTCAAGATGCACGGCGGGGGCAATGATTTTGTCCTGATGGACCACCGGGAGCGACATATCCCGGAAGTGGAGCAAAACCGGTTCGCCCAACGGGTGTGCACTCCCAAAGTAGGGGTGGGGGCCGACGGCCTCATCCTCATTGAGGACTCTGACCGGGCTGACTTCCGCTGGCGGTTCTTTAATGCCGACGGCTCCGAGGCGGAGATGTGCGGCAACGGCGCCCGCTGCGCCGCCCGCTTTGCGGTGATGCAGGGCATTGCCAACTCCCGTCTCACCTTCGAGACCCTGGCGGGGCTTATTCAGGCCGAAGTCCTGAACCACCAGATACGGGTGGCCCTGGCCGATGTCGGGGATCTCCGCTTGAACCTCTCTATCCCCCTGGAGGGGAAGACTCTGGCCGGCCATTTCATGAAGGTGGGTGTGCCTCACGTGATGGTCCCGGTGGAAAATCTGGAAGAGGTCCCTCTTCGGCAGTGGGGCCGGGAGGTCCGATTTCATCAGATGTTTCAGCCCGCGGGCACCAATGTCAATTTTGTCCGGGTCACAGGCCCCCACGTGCTGGAAATACGCACCTACGAGCGGGGCGTGGAGGACGAGACCCTGGCCTGCGGCACCGGCGCGGTGGCCGCGGCCCTCATCAGCGCCAGATTAGAAAAAGTAGCCTCCCCGGTGGCGGTCCATACCCGGGGCGGCGAGATTCTCACGGTGTCTTTTCAATGGCAAGGGGAAAAGATTTCTGAAGTTTTCCTGGAGGGTGAAGCCCTGGTGGTCTACCAGGGAGAATTATGGTTGGATGAACTCAAGTAAGGAGGGAGGCCCATGTTACAAGGAGCAATCACGGCCATCGTCACTCCCTTCAAGGACGGTAAGTTCGACGAGGCGGCTTACCGGGAACTCATTGAGTTCCAGATCAAGGGAGGTATCCACGGCATCGTGCCTTGCGGCACCACCGGCGAATCCGCCACTCTGTCCCACGAGGAACACAAACGGGTGGTGGAGACCTGCGTGGACCAAGTAAAAAAACGGGTGCCGGTGGTGGCCGGCACGGGCTCCAACAACACTGCGGAAGCGTTGGAGCTGACCAAGCACGCAGAAGCGGCGGGGGCGGATTATGCCCTGATGATTACTCCTTACTACAACAAACCCACTCAGGAAGGCTTGTACCAGCATTTCAAAACCATTGCCGATAAGACTCGCATCCCCATCGTGGTGTATAACGTTCCCAGCCGCACCAGTGTCAATCTGTTGCCGGAGACGGTGGCCCGGCTGGCGGAGTTTCCCAATATCGTGGCCATCAAAGAGGCCACCGGGGACCTCAAGCAGTGCGCCAAGGTGGCGGAGCTCTGCGGCGACAAAATTACCTTGCTCTCTGGAGACGACTTCACCGTGCTTCCCCTGCTCGTCATAGGCGGCAAGGGCGTCATTTCCGTGGTCAGCAACGTCACTCCCCAGGATATGGCCGGCATGTGCGACGCCTTTTTTAAGGCTGATCTGGACACTGCCCGGAAACTCCACTACAAGATGTGGCCCCTGATGGAAGCCATGTTTTACGAAACCAACCCCGCGCCAGCCAAAACTGCTCTCAAAATGATGGGCAAGATCACCGGCGAGGTGCGCCAACCCCTTTGCCCCATGAGCCCGGCCAACGAAGATAAACTCCGCCAGGTGCTCCAGAAGTATGGGCTGATTTAAGGATATTCTTGGGAGAGGGAGCGAGGGACCGGTAGGCCCCTCCCCCCTCCCCCAAACCCCCAACCCCATAAATGATTATGAGGGGGGATTGGGGGGAGAGCGGGGAGCTGTATTCCCCGCTCTCCCCCCAATTGCCATTCCAGGAGGGCACATGGTACGAGCCATTGTTTCAGGCGCAGCAGGGCGCATGGGGGGGCGCATCATTCATATGATGGAGGCCACTGAGGGCATTACCCTCGCCGGCGTCCTGGAACAGCCCGGCCACTCTGCGGTAGGCAAGGATGTTGGTGAAGTAGCAGGGTTGCCGAAAAAGGAAATCACTGTGAGCGCTTCCCTGGCAGAGGTACTGCCCCAGGGAGACGTGCTCATCGAGTTTACCCATCCCGAGCCCACTCTGGAACACCTGAAAGAGGTGGCGGCTGCCGGCAAGGCCATGGTCATCGGCACCACGGGCCTCAATCCTCAGCAAGTGGATGAGCTCAAAAGGCTGGCGGGAAAAACCCGGGTGGTCTTCGCCCCCAACATGAGCGTGGGGGTGAACCTGATGTTCAAAGTCGTTGAAAATATTGCCAAAGTTTTGACCGAGGGCTACGATGTCGAGATCGTGGAGGCTCATCACCGCCTAAAAAAGGACGCGCCCAGCGGCACAGCCTTGAAATTAGCCCAGATAATCGCCCAGGAACTGGGAAGGGACCTGGACAAGGTGGGGGTCTTTGGCCGCAAAGGCCTCACCGGGGAGCGCACCCCCGAAGAGATAGGCATCATGACCGTAAGGGCCGGCGACATTGTCGGTGAGCACACCGTGACCTTCTGCGGCATCGGGGAAAGAATCGAGGTCATCCACCGGGCCCACAACCGGGACAACTTCGCCGCGGGGTGCAGTGCGGGCGGCCTTGTGGGTGGTGAATCAGCCCCCCGGCCTTTACGATATGCAGGATGTGCTGGGACTGAAGTAGCATGCGGCTGGTGCGCTTCGTCCTGGAAGACCGAGTAAGTTATGGGATCCTCGAAGGGGAAGAAATCTTTCCTGTCCAGGAAACTCCTTTCAGAGAGACGCTGAAAACGGGGGAACTCTTTCCCCTGGGCAACGTGAATCTCCTGGCCCCCTGCGAACCCAGCAAAATCATCGCCCTGGGCTTGAATTACCAGGATCACGCCGCCGAGTTTGGCCGGCAGGTGCCAGATGAACCCTTGATTTTCCTGAAGCCCTCCACCTCGGTCATCGGGCCGGAGGAAGAAATCATCTATCCTAAGATGTCCCGGCGAGTGGACTATGAGGCGGAGTTGGCCGTGATCATCGGCAAAACCGCACGCCGGGTGGTGGAAGAAAACGCCCTGGAATACGTCCTGGGCTACACCTGTTTCAACGACGTCACCGCCCGGGATTTGCAGAAAAAGGACGGCCTCTTCACCCGGGCCAAGGGCTTTGACACCTTTGCGGCCATGGGCCCCTGGATCGAGACGGGGATCGGCGATCCCGACAATCTGATAGTAGAAGCATATCTCAACGGGGAATTGCGGCAGCACTCCAGCACCAAAAATATGGTTTTTGGCGTGCGCCGCTTGATTTCATTCATCTCACAGGTGATGACACTCCTGCCCGGGGACGTCATCGCCACCGGTACGCCTGCCGGGGTGGGCCCCATGCGCCCCGGAGATGTGGTGGAAGTCCGGGTGGAAGGGATCGGCACCTTGCGCAACCGAGTCGTGGCAGAAGAAGGGAATTGACCTATGAGCTTTTTTCAACCGGCAGCGCGTTTGCAGCTAATTCCCCCCTATCTTTTTAAAGAAATCGACGAGAAAAAAGAACAGGTGCGGGCAAGGGGGGTGGACATTATCGACCTGGGAGTGGGAGACCCGGATCTCCCGACGCCCCAGTTCATCGTGGACCGGATGAAAGAGGCGGTGCAGGACGCCAGCACCCATCGGTATCCACTCTATTCCGGCATGAATGACTTTCGGGAAGCGGTGGCCCGCTGGTATCAGCGTCGCTTTGGCGTGGACCTGGACCCGGAAACCGAGGTCCTTACCCTTATCGGCTGCAAAGAGGGCATCGCCCACCTGCCTCTGGGGGTGAGTGACCCGGAGGATGTGAATCTCATGACCACGCCGGCCTACCCGGTTTACCGTATGGGCACCCTTTTCGCCGGGGCCAGCCCGTTTTTGGCGCCGCTTCTCCGGGAGAATAACTTTCTGCCGGATTTCAGGGAGATCCCCCCCATCGAGGCCCGGGACGCCAAACTGTTTTTTTTCAACTATCCGAATAACCCCACGGCGGCGGTGGCCGATCTGGACTTTTTCCAGAAAATGCTGGAGTTTTGCCGGGAATACCACATCGTGCCGGTTCACGATGGTTCTTACACGGAACTGGCCTTTGACAACTACCGGCCCCCCAGCTTCCTCGAACTCCCGGGGGCCAAAGACATTGCCATCGAGTTTCACTCCCTGTCCAAAACATACAACATGACCGGCTGGCGCCTGGGGATGGTTGTGGGGAACCGGGAAGTTATCTCGGCTCTCGGAAAGATTAAAAGCAATATTGACTCCGGGGCTTTTAATGCCATCCAGATGGCGGGCATTGCAGCCCTGGACTCGGACCAGAGCTGCGTGGCCGAGAACTGCCGTATCTACCAGGAGCGCCGGGATCTTCTGGTGGACGGCCTCAAGAAATTGGGTTACGAGGTGGATGTCCCCAAGGCCACGTTCTACGTCTGGCTGCCTGTGCCCCAGGGCTTCGACTCCATAAAGTTTACTGGCCACCTACTGGAGCAAGCCGGCATCGTCACTGTACCCGGTATTGGTTTTGGGGAGCCTGGCGAGGGCTACGTCCGCTTGGCCCTCACCGTGCCTAAAGAACGCCTGGAAGAAGCTTTGGCCAGGTTAGAAAAGCTGTGATAAGAAAAAAATCTGGGGGCCGGGGGTTCATTATCTGTATCACCTTTCCCCCAGATCGACCATAACCATGCCCTTGGGACCTGCGGCCATCACAGAAATAAAACCGGTTGTGGCCTATGTAGGCCTGGGGGCTAATGTCGGGGAACCCCGGCGACAATTGGCAGAGGCCCTGGCCCGATTGACTGCCACCGAGGAAGTGGAGGTGGTCAAGGTCTCCTCCTTTTACCTGAATCCACCCCTGGGGCCGCCTGACCAGCCTTGGTATGTCAACACCGTGGCCCAGGTGCGCACCCGTCTTACCCCCGAGGAATCTACTCCGAGTTCTCCACCGGATAGAGGAGGATTTGGGCCGGGTCCGGAGGGAACACTGGGGGCCCCGGCTTATTGATCTTGACCTTTTACTTTACAACGGTGTAATAATCTCGGGGCCGGACTTGTGGCTCCCCCACCCGGAGATGCATCGCCGATCCTTCGTGCTGGCGCCCCTGGCGGAAATTGCGCCCCAGGCCTGGCATCCGGCCCTTGAAAAAACTGTGGCTGAACTCTTGGCGGAATTAGACATTAAGGACCGGGAGAGCCTGGTAAAATTGGAATAACAGGGTGCCTAGCCGAGAAAAGGAGGAACGGAGCATGAAAGGGAACATGCTTGGCTGTAACCCTTTGTTTAATCATGCTCGCGACCGCTCTCTGGGCAGAGGCGGCCAAGCTTCTGTGCATCTCGCAGTAAACCTCAAGGGAGAAGAGACAGTGGCCTCATACAGAGCCAAGGGTGAGGAGTTCGCCGTGGTGGATGACCACGGCCTGGTGCGCATCCTCTCTCCTCGGGAAATCGCTCTGAGCAAAATCTTCAATCCCCAGGTGTTGCAACAGCGTGCCTTTGGTCTGAAATACCGGGAATTGGCCCCAGAGATCAACCCCCTCAAACGCAGGGCCATCTTCGGGCCGGGACGGTAGCTCATGCTCTGGCGTTTAATCTTGGGCTTGGCCCTGGGGTACATGGCCTACCGGGTGGTGCGCAAGCTCAGAGAAATGTTCACCCTGACGGGACGAGCCCAGCAAGCTCCCAAGGTCCCTGAGCCGGACGTTTTGGTCCAGGACCCGATTTGTGGAACCTTTATCCCCCGCCAGGAGGCTTTGAAACTCACCAAGGACGGCCAGGATTACTTTTTCTGTTCAGAAGGGTGTTTAAAACGCTTCCAACGGGGAGGAGGCGTCAACGTCATAAAAAAATGAGAGGTTAATATGAAATTTTTTATTGATACTGCTAATCTAAAAGAAATTGCGGACGCTCACAGCCTCGGCTTGGTGGATGGGGTGACCACCAACCCCAGCCTGTCGGCTAAGGAAGGGATGAACGACCCGGTGGACTTTCGGGCCCACATCTTGAAGATTTGTGAAATCGTGCACGGACCCGTGAGCGCCGAGGTGGTTGCCACTGAGACCGAGGCCATGGTAACCGAAGCCCGCGAACTCGCCAGCATCCACGAGCAGGTGGTGGTGAAGATTCCCATGACCCCTGATGGTCTGCGGGCCACCCGGATATTGTCGGATGAGGACATCAGGGTGAATGTCACCCTGATCTTCCAGTCGGTTCAGGCGATGTTGGCGGCCAAGGCCGGAGCGGCTTATGTCAGTCCCTTCATCGGGCGCCTGGACGACATCAACCACCGGGGTATGGAAATCGTTGAGCAGACCTTGACCATTTTTGAAAACTACGGTTATGACACTGAAATTATTGTGGCCAGTGTGCGCCACCCGCTGCATGTCCTGGAGGCCGCTCTGGTTGGTGGCGACATCGCTACCATACCGTATGGGGTGATGATGCAGCTTATCAAGCACCCACTCACCGACGTGGGATTAGCAAAGTTTCTGGAGGACTGGCGGCGCAGCCGCAAGTAAGTGCATGACAACTGATCGAATATCCTATAAGAATCTTCCCAACCTCCTCACTGTGACCCGGATCTTAGCTATTCCGGTAGTGATGGTGCTCTTGTGCTTTTCCAGTCCATGGGCCAGTTTTCTGGGAGCCTTGTGCTTTGCTCTTGCCGGAGCCACCGATATCCTGGATGGTTTTCTGGCCCGGCGCCAGCGTTCCGTGACCCCTTTTGGCAAGTTCATGGATCCCCTGGCTGACAAGCTCCTGGTCTCTGCAGCTCTGATCATGCTCATTCCCCTGGGCCGGGTGCCTGCCTGGATGGCCGTGGTCATTATCGGTAGGGAGTTAATGGTCACCGGGCTCAGGGGCCTGGCCGCGGCCGAGGGCATTATCCTCGCCCCCGACCGTTGGGGCAAAGCCAAGACCATACTCCAGATGGTGGCCATTACTGCTCTTATTCTGCATTATCCTTATGAAGCCCTGGATTTCCAACGGCTGGGCAGTGCCCTCCTCTGGGTGGCTATGGTTGTAACGGTGGCCTCAGGGTTAGGATACTTCACAACCTTTTTCCGGCATACTTTACGCACGGAAAAAGCTTGAAAAAATTTTTGGGATACGACATAATTTACTATTAAACTTCGGAGGACTTGATTTGGCCAGACATCTTTCCGCCATGAAACGGGCCCGGCAGAACAAAAAGCGTCGGGCTCGCAACCAAGCGAAAAAAACCCGGGTTAAAAACGTGGTGCGGGACGTGCGCCAGGCCGTGACCCAAAAGAATCTGGAAGGAGCGGAGGCTGCTCTGCAAAAGGCGGCTCCCATAATCGCCCGGGTAGCCGGCCAGGGTACCTTGCATTGGCGCACCGCGGCTCGGAAAATCTCCCGCCTGACCAGACAAGTAAACGCCCTTAAGGCCGCCCAATAATTTCCCGGGGAGAGATGGACCCCGTCTTTCCCATCCTCTCTTTTTCCTCAAGAAAGATTTTTAAAACCACCCGGTAAGGTGGACTGAGAGCATTGCTTGGTAATTCTTTCTGCCTTGGTTCAGTCCTTGCCAAAGAGGGAGACTACCTGGAACCGGTTAACGTCCACCAATCCCAGATCAGTAAGTTTTAAGGCCGGGATTACTTCCAAGGAAAGAAAAGAGAGGGTCATGAAGGGGTCGGCAATAGTGCCTCCCAGAGATCGATAGGCCTCCCTGAGGTGACCGTGGGCCTGGGCCACCTCCTCTAAAGGCGCAGTACTCATAAGTCCGGCCACCGG
Source organism: uncultured delta proteobacterium (assembly GCA_963709285.1). Lineage (GTDB taxonomy): Bacteria > Desulfobacterota > Desulfobaccia > Desulfobaccales > 0-14-0-80-60-11 > JBGSLA01. The sequence continues at coordinate 585,533 of CAVPVR010000003.1, forward strand.
AAGGGGTAAAGCCGCCAGCACCTTTCCCTCGACCACGACTGCCAACCCCCCTCCCAGTCCCACCAAATGACGAGCTGCAGCAAGCATGTCCTCCTCGCTCACCCCCAGGAGCACCAGGTTGTGACAGTCATGAGCCACTGTGGAAGCCAGGGCTCCTTTCTTGATACCGAACCCCTGCACTAATCCCAGGCCTATACGGCCGCTCCGGTGGTGGCGCTCCACCACCGCCAGTTTGAGGAGGTCACGGTCTGGATCGGTCCTCAGGCGCCCGGCCCGAATCGGGGCCGGCAGGACAAGTTTCTCCGTGAGCAACTGCCCGGGAACCAGCCCGATGACTTTAACCAGGTCCCCGGTCACCTGGGGTGTAAGGGCTTCATGATTTATGGATTCCACCTGCAGGGGGCCAGAGGGGGCAGGGTAATCCGGGAGGTCCACATCCGGAAGAAGTCGCCCTTCCTCTGCTACCAGCCTGCCTTTTTTCCACACCTTTTCCACCCGAAACTCTTTAAGATCCTGCAGGAGCACCAGGTCCGCCGCCAGTCCCGGCGCAATGGCGCCCCTGTCCTTGACCCCAAAATAGCCTGCCGGGTTCAGGGTTACCATGGTGATGGCGGACAGGGGGTCCAAACCAAGAGATACGGCCAGACGGAGCAGATGATCAAGGTGTCCCCGCTGGACCAGGTCCTCCGGATGACAGTCGTCGGTCACCAACAGGGAGCGACGCAGGGTGATGGGGGTCACAGCCGGCAGGAGATCCGCCAGGTTTCTGGCCAAACTTCCCTCGCGGACCATCAAGGCAAAACCCAAGCGCAGCTTTTCTTGGGCTTCAGCCAACTCGGTGCACTCGTGGTCGGAGCCAATCCCCGCCAGGCGATACGCGTTCAAAGCTTTGCCGGAAAGGAGGGGGGCGTGGCCGTCCACCGGCCCCCGGGGATACAAGGCGATTTTTTCCAGGATGTGGGGCTCCCCAGCCACCGTGCCGGGAAAATTCATGACTTCCGCCAGCCCCAGGACTCTGGGATGACGGCGATAAGGCGACAAATCGGCCGCTTCCAGGCAAGCCCCGGAGGTCCCCAGGGAAGAGGCGGGAACGCAGGACGGCAACATGAAAAAGATGTCCAGCGGCAACCCCTGGCTGGCAGCAAGAAGGTAGTCCAGGCCACGGGTCCCCCAAACGTTGGCAATTTCATGGGGGTCAGCCACAATGGCGGTAGTCCCCAGGGGGACCATGGCCCGGGCCAGTTCCCGAGGGGTGAGCATGCTGCTTTCCAGATGCAAGTGCCCGTCGATAAACCCGGGAACGAGATAGCGGCCGGGCACCTCCATCCTGGGGCCCGGATAATCACCCACACCCACGATGACCCCATCGTATAAGGCGATGTTCTGTTTCAGCCATTCACCGGTATAAACGTTGCCCACCAGGCCACCCGCAATGACCAGGTCAACCTCGACCTCTCCCCGGGCAGCTTGGAGCCGTCTTTGTATCCTTTGCAGGTCAAGTGCCATCATGACAACCGTGCACCCTTTCTTTATCTTCCTGGTTTCTGACTTGGGTGGAGTTTAGCGGAAATTGCTTCAGGGAGCAATGAACAGCTAGAGCCAAATGCTAAATGGGGATTCAGGCACAGGCCGGTCTGGGACGGCTTCGAGTACTCTTGAGCCAGGTAAAAGTTCTCTATACAGGCTTTAAAGAAAAATGCGACCCTGGAAGGCATCCGTCAGAGGAGTCGGGGTTCCTCGGCCTAGTCGTCGCAGAATTTCTTGGTGGAATTATGGCTGCGTTGCCTTTAGTCGGGCCAAGTCCAGGGCCATCTTCACCTCTGTGGGGTGTAAGCCCAAACGGCGGGCAATCTCCGCCGAGGAAAAACCCTGAAGGTGCAGGTCTTCAACTTGCAGCCTGAGAGAAGCCCCTCCCGACCTGGGAGAGCCAGAGCCATAAGGCCCCGATGCCGCAACACTTAGGGAGGGGGTTTGCTCCTTCAAAGTTGAAGCCCTCTCACTCAGGAACCCCAGAGTATCCTCCAGAGCAACCCGCTTGGTTTCCAGGGAGGCCAACTGATCAGACAAGCCCTCCAAGTCACCAGTGGCCGATCTCTTCTCTTCCTGAAAGATTTTTAGCAACTTACTCATGGATCGAATCTTGATCAGGAAAAAAATTAGGAGCAGGACGAGAACCACTTCCAGGACCACCTGCGCCAGGACCCAGTACTCCAGATTTTTCAAAATCACGATTACCTCCACTGCAATCAAACAATAATGTCTATGACATGTTTTTCCGTCTGGGTGTCCTCGGTTTCTTCTGGGACCTGAACCGACGCTGGTTTTTGTCGAAGTTGCTGACGAGTACCCTCCCTCTGGTCATCCTTTCCCGTGATTTTTTTACTCACGATACCCTGGTCGGCGGCCCCGACTGGGGATACTTTTCCCTGGGAATCAAAGGTGTCCATAAATAATCCCCCATTAACGCACAATGAGGACACTGTGGCTTATCTGGACAGTGGCATCGGTTTTCAGCCCCACGTGACGGTTTAAAGAATCTACCGCTTGGGCTTTGATGGTTGTTTCAGGCTCACCTGATTGGAGCAGAGAATAGAATATTTTTCGAAAGGTCGGGCTGTTGAGATTATGTTTAAGAGAGTTTTTCGGCACCGCCATTACCAGGGTGACGATAATCCGCTCCACCCAGACCCTGGAGCCGTTTTTCCGGAGATGAAAAAATGAGTCCAAAACAATTTTCTGCTCTTGAGTTGGGGGCGGGCCATCCGGTGTTTCCTTCTGGGCCTGAACCTCTCCTAACCTTGGTGTCCCTTTTTCACTAAGGGCTGGGTCAGCACTGCTGTCAAAAGCCAAAACTATCCCCAAAAAAATCAGAAAAATTAAAATATTGCTGCCTGAGCGCATGGCGACGCCTCCCCCCGGCCTTTATTCCTTCTTGACCTGGAAATATTCCCGCAGTCTACCCCTGAGGCGAAACATGGCCTGGGTGTGGAGTTGAGAGATGCGTGACTCAGTGTAACCCATGATTTGGCCAATTTCCTTCATAGTCAGTTCTTCATAGTAATAGAGGGATATCAGCAGCTTTTCCTTGTCAGGCAGGGCATCGATGGCCCTTACCATGATGTCCTGCAGTTCGGAAAAGTGAAGAGAGAGGAAGGGATCCCGGACATTTTCATCCAGAAGAATTTCAGGAAGATCATTGTCCGGCAGCCCCGGGCTAGTCCGCATCGTCTTCCAAACGCCTTCGAGTTCCACCAAGGAGACGGACTTGGTTTCGTCCAGGAGCTGATGGAATTCCTCCAGCTCCAGTCCGAGGGCATGGCAAACTTCCTCTGGCTCTGCCGGCCTCCCTAAATTTTTCTCTAGTTCGGTATAAGTTCTTTCCAAAACGTGGGATTTTTTGCGCACCGACCGGGGTATCCAGTCCAAACTGCGCAACTCGTCCAGAATGGCTCCTTTGATGCGGAATTCAGCGTAGGTTTTAAAGCTGATATTCTTCCCAGGGTCGAATTTGTGGATGGCGTCGATTAAACCGATGATGCCGCTGCTAATAAGGTCATCCAAAGAAATGTGTGAGGGCAGGCGTAGGGCGAGACGACTGGCAATATACCTGATCAACGGAGCATATTGCAGTACCATCTGTTCCTGCCAGGCTGAATCCACTTTTGCCGGCCAGTGCTCGTGAACTGGGGTTACATGAGCTTGAGCCAAAGCTTGCTTTTTCATCGTCACCATTCTCCCTGACCCCTAAAACTGATATTGCAAAAGGCGACGCCAAAAAAACTTAATATTGCTCCCCGTCTCGGTGGGGGGCGACGAATCCCAGAGTTTCTTAGCCAAGCTGTTGAAGCAACGGCTGACCTTGGCCCGGGGGAAAAGGGACAAGGCCGGCTGTTGTTTCAAAACTGCTCGGGGAATGGCCTCGTCATAGGGAATTACCCCCAGATATTCCAAGGAAATCCCTCTCCCCAGGAAACGTTCTGTCACCTTCAACATAGTGCGATAAACCATCTCGCCCTCTTGGGGCTTGGCAAGGCCATTGACCAGAAGTTTATAGTGATTCTCGCCATGCTTGCTGGCCAAAATTTTTATGAGAGCATAGGCGTCTGTAATGGAAGTAGGTTCATTGTTGGCCACCACGATGCGCTCCAGGGCCGCAATATTAAAAAACAGGACGTTCCGGGAGATGCCCGCACCGGTGTCGATCAGGACTATATCAATGTTCTCTGAGTATTCATCCAGTTCATTGAGCAGAAACATCTTCTGATGCTTGTCCAAGTCCGCCAGTTCAGGGATGCCGGAGGAGGCCGGCAGGATCTTGATGCCTTCGGGGCCTTCCACCACAACCTCCGAGAGGCTCCGGCGCAGGGACAAAAGGTCGTGAATGGTAAAGCGCGGGCTTAATCCCAGCAGGATGTCCAAATTCGCCAGACCGAGATCAGCATCGATCAAAAGAACTTTCTGACCCATTCTTGACAACGCCAGCCCCAGATTCACCACGATATTGGACTTACCCACGCCACCCTTGCCGGACGTTACCGCAATAACCCTCAGGGTCGGGGGACTCAGAGCCCCGAGCGCAGGACCAGCATGGTTCAAGTCATTGAGTTTTTCCAAGACGGACCGGTTCATCCCTACTTACCTTGAAAACCTTTGGCATTTTTGGGGTTTAAGTAAAAGTTTGGCAAGCTGCCGGTGGGTAGCCAGTTCAATGTCTTCTGGAACCCTCTGCCCTGTAGTCAAGTAAGAGACAGGCACCCTCCGGGTACAGAGCTGGTTAAAAACTCCAACGATGTCAGGGCATTCGTCCACTTTCGTCACAATGCCAGAGGCCAGGGGCAGCACATTAAAGCCCCGGAAGGCATCGGCGAGGTTACCCTCTGAAGTGGTGGCGCTCACCACCAGATGGTGTTCAAGTCCCGGCAACTCCCCGAAAAGATTACGCAACTCCAGAGCAAGTTCCGGAGCTGTGGGGTTGTGCCCAGGGGTATCTATGAGGATTAAATCCAGGTCCATCATTTTTTCCAGGGTCTCAGCCAACTCGCTCCGAGTCTGGACGGTGACCAGGGGCAATCCGCTAATGCGGGCGTAGGCGGCTAACTGTTCCTGGCCTCCTAAACGCACATTGTCCAGGGAAATCAGCCCGACTCGAATCTTTTTCATGAAAGCCGCCTGTATGGCCAGCTTGGCAATGGTGGTGGTCTTTCCCACCCCGGTGGAGCCAAGGAAGGTCCATCTGTGAGGCCCTTTGGGACTGATTTTCCAGGGATCCACCAACTCAACGTCTTTCATTAACTGCCGCAAAGCCAGTTCCTTGATGTTGTTTGGGGATTCACCTGTGCCATTCTCGAGTAAGGTCCGGACTTCCACCAACCACTGGTGAATAATCTGTTCATGGACTCCAGCCCGCACAAGAGCCTGAAACAATAAGGTTAAATCCTGGTAGGGAGTAAGCCAGGCAGGGGGACCAAGTTCCCGCAGCCACTGCTTCAACAGGGCTTTCATTTCATCCAACTCTTCTCTGAGTTGCATAAAGGGCATCCCCGAGTTTGTTAGGGCCAGGGACCAGTTCTGGAGGGTGGCAGCGGAATCAAGGGCGATGGCCTGTTCTACTGCTGCGGTGACTTCTACACCCCCGCTCTGCTCCCAACTGGATTGTGAGTTGTGCAAACGGCGAGATTGGGTGGAAAGGATGACCGCCTCCGGCCCTAGATCCTTTCTCACCTGGGCTAAAGCCTCTTGCGGGTCGCGGGCCACATAAGTTTTAAGCTTCATGGCCTAAACTCACCACTCCCAGAGATTGTATTTGAGCTTCAGTCACCAGCTCGTGGGGTGACAAAACCCAGAGTCCAGGAAGATGCCTTTCCACCAGACGCCGCAGGTGACGCCGAACTGCTGGGGAACACACCACCGCCGGCTGAACATTCTGGGCCAGGGATTTATCGGCTGCAAGTTTGAGGTTCTGGATGATCTCCTCGGCAGTTTCAGGGGCCATGGCCAGATATACGCCATATTCAGTTTTCTGGAGACTGTCTTTGAGGAGGTCCTCAATAAAGGGATCCAGGGAGTGAACCAAGATCTTGTGGTCCGGGGTTTCCAGGCTTTTGCTGAGAGCCCTACCCAGGCGCTGGCGCACATATTCTGTCAAAATATCCGGGTCCTTGGTGTAGGCTCCATAGTCTGCCAGAGTTTCCATGACTGTGAGTAAATCCCGGACAGAAACCCGCTCCCGAACCAAGTTCTGGAGGACTTTCTGAATGGCACCCAAGGACAGGGTACTGGGGACCAATTCCTCCACTACCTTGGGATGAGTTCTGGCCAGGCGGTCCAGAAGTTTTTGTACTTCCTGACGGCCGAGCAGTTCGTCGCAGTGCAGCCGAATAACCTCGGAGAGGTGTGTGGCTATGACACTGGCCAGATTTACCACGGTGTAGCCGAGATGTTGAGCTTCCTCTTTCCGGGAGTTGGGTATCCACAGGGCCGGGAGGTTAAAGGTGGGCTCCCGGGTGGGAATACCTTCGATCTGTCGGAGGGTCTCCCCCGGGTGGAGGGCCAGGAGATAACCCACCATCAAGTCACCCTGGGCTACCTCCACACCCTTGATGAGGATGGCATAGCCCCCTGGTTTCAGTTCCAGGTTATCCCGGATATGGATTGGGGGAATCACCACCCCCATGTCCTGAGCAAATTGGCGGCGCAGCGCCCGGATACGCTCCAGGAGTTCCCCGTCCTGTTCCTCATCTACCAGGGGGATGAGACCGTACCCCACCTCCAGTTCCAAGAGGTCCAAGGAGGGAAGACTTTCCATGGGGTCGGCCTCTCGAGGCCGGGAGGGAATTTCTCTGGCCTTGGCCTGTTGTTGGAGATTTTCCTCCCGGGCCCGGTGGGCTATGTAGGCCAGGCCCCCGGTGATAACCGAGAGAACGAGGAAGGGCAGGTGTGGCAGTCCCGGCACCAGGCCCACCAGGAAGATGATGGCAGCTGCCACACTTATTGCCTGGGGCTTCAGGATAAATTGGGCTGCGTATTCCTCTCCCAGGCTGGCCTCGGAGGCGGCCTTGCTGACCACCAGGCCGGCGGCAGTGGATACAAAAAGGGCCGGGATCTGGTTTACCAGGCCTTCTCCGATGGTGAGCAAAGTGAAATTCTGGGCCGCGTGCTGAAGAGAGAGGCCATGCTGCAGGACGCCGATGACGAGCCCCCCCACAATGTTAATGGCCATGATCAGGAGTGCCGCCACCGCCTCGCCCCGAACGAATTTGCTGGCCCCGTCCATGGCCCCGTAGAACTCCCCCTCCCGGGCCAGATTGGCCCGCCGTCGCCGGGCCTCCTGGTCGTCAATGTAACCGGCGTTGAGGTCGGCATCGATGCTCATTTGCTTACCCGGCATGGCGTCCAGGGTGAAGCGGGCGGCCACTTCGGCGATGCGGGTGGAGCCTTTGATGATGACAATGAAATTGATGATTACCAGGATGACAAAAATGATGCCCCCCACCACGTAGTTCCCCCCCACCACGAAGCTGCCGAAGGACTGAATTACCAGGCCAGCGGCTCCCAATCCTTCCCAACCGTGCAAGAGGATGAGGCGGGTGGAGGCCACACCCAGGGAGAGGCGGAAAAGGGTGGTGACCAAAAGGAGAGAGGGGAAGGTGAAAAACTCGATGGGTTTGACGGTATACAGGGAGAGGAGAAGCACCATCAAGGAAAAAGTAAGGTTAAAGCTCAAGAGTAGGTCCAGGAACAGGCGAGGCAGGGGGAAAATCATCACCAAAAGGGTGATGATAACCCCCAGGGCCACACAGAGCTCTCCCTTATGGATGCCGAAGCCTTGCCAGAAGGAGGTGGGGGCGGGAGGGGCCATTGTAGTCATCGACCACCTCCAGAAGCAGTCTTGAGGCTGTATATGTAAGCCAGGACTTCAGCCGCCGCCCGGTACAGGGAAGTGGGGATAATGCCTCCCACCTCCACCAGGCGGAAAAGACTCTGAGCCAGTTCCCGGTTTTCCACCCGCGGAACCCCGGCTTCCTGGGCCAGAGCAATGATTTTCAGGGCCACAAAACCCCTGCCCTTGGCCACCACTTGCGGCGCGATCATGGTGGCGCTGTCATACCGTAAGGCCACGGCCAGACGGGTTGGGTTGGTAACCACCACGTCCGCCTGAGGCACTGCCGCCATCATGCGCCGGGAGGCGAGCTGCCGCATGAGGCTCTTGAGGCGGGCCTTTACCCGAGGGTCCCCCTCCACCTGGCGCATTTCATCCTTGACCTCCTGTTTGGTCATGCGCAAATTCCGCTCAAAACGGTAGCGCTGATAGAGGTAATCTAAGAGACCCAAGACCAGGAGCAAAAGGACGACACGCCCGGATACCTGCAAGGAGGCGGATTTCAGGTGGGCCAAGAGCTGACTGGTATCCTGAAGTACCAGGGGCAATAGGCTCACCAGGCGACTTTTAAAAAAATAATACACCACTAGGCCGATGAAGGTGACCTTGGCCAGAGACTTGGCCAGCTCCACCAAGGAATTTCCGGAGAAGAGGCGCTTGAGACCCTCAAAAAACTGGAGACGGCTTAGGTCTGGCGCCAGGCGACCCGGGGAAAAAATCCAACCACCCTGGAGGTAGTTGGCCAGGATGGCAATAACCACCAGACAAAGCCAGATAGGTGTCAGGAGTTGTCCCAAAGCCATACCCCAGTTAAGGAAGATAACCGGCAGATGAGCGGGAGTAACCAGTCCTGGCCGCAACTCCTCAAGGGATGAGCGAACCAAAGCAGCACTCTGGCTTCCCATGGTGGAGCTCCAGGCGGCCAACACTCCCAAACCGGTGAGGAGGACCAGCGAGGCGGAGAGGTCCCGACTACGGGCTACCTGGCCCTTTTCCCGGGCCTCGGTCCGCCGCTTGGGAGTCGGCTCCTCGGTTTTGTCCTGGTAGGCCTCGTCAGCCATGGTTTAGTATTTCCATGCTCCTAAAATCCGGTCTAGAGGTATTTTGAGGGCGACAAACTGGTCCATCAGGGCCGGTCCCGCCACCATCAAGGTAAGAGAGAGGAAAAAAAGACCCAGAGCGATGGTAAGGGGGAAACCCACTATCATCACTTGGATCTGGGGCACTGCCCGTGCCACCAAGCCCAGGGCCAACTGGGTCAGAAACAATAGAGCCAATACCGGCGCCAGCAGTTGCACCGCCAGGTTGTACATCAGGCATCCCAGACTGGGAACATAAGTGAAAAGACCGCCTGGGAGGGAAATACTGGTCTCCAAAGGCACTTCCTGATAACTCCGGGCTAACAGGCGCAGGAGGACATGGTGACCGTTCATGGTCAGGAAAATGAGGGTGGCCAGAAGCACCAGCATTTCCGCCAGGAGGGTATTCTGCGCCTGGGTTTGGGGGTCAAGCAGAGTGGCCATGCCAAATCCCATTTGAATGGCCACCAGGTTGCCCGCCATCTGAACCCCGGCGAACAGGAAACGAAACACCAGCCCACATCCCAGGCCCACGAGAAACTCCCGGACTACCAGAAAAACGCCTGCGCTCCAAGTGGCGGGAAAGGGAGGCAAATAGGGTGCGACTACGGGGGTAAGGGCCAGAGATAACCCCAAGATCGAGAAAACCCTTACCTGCATGGGTATGAGACGGCTATCCCACGGGGGACAAAAATATAAGAGACATCCAGCCCGGAGGCTCACGAGAAGGAAGTTATGCCATATGATAATAAGCTTTTCCATGGCGAAATTCGTCAGCGGGTGTAATTGGGCAGATTAGTAAAAAGCTCCAAGGCAAAGCCCGTAACTTGATTCATGATCCAGGGCAAAAGGAATAAGAGGCCAACTAAAATGCTTAAAATCTTAGGAACAAAGGTCAAGGTCATTTCCTGGATCTGGGTGGCAGCCTGCAGGATACTTACCAGTACACCCACCAGAAGGCCGATGCCCAATATGGGAAGGGACACCAGCAAGGTCACCTTGATGGCCTTTTGAGCCAGTTCCACCACCAGTTCCGGAGTCATGCTACACGTACCTCCATAAGCTGTCCTTAATGAAAGCTCCTCACCAGAGAACCCACCAGGAGGTTCCAGCCGTCCACTAGAACAAAGAGGAGCACCTTGAATACTAGGGAGATCATGACGGGGGGTAGCATCATCATACCCATAGAGAGAAGGACAGAAGCCACCACCATGTCAATAATGAGAAAAGGCAGAAACAGTAAAAAGCCGATCTCAAAGGCAGTGCGTAACTCGCTGATCATAAAGGCAGGAACCACTGCTGAAATTGGCGTATCCTGGATATTCTTGGGCCGGGGGGCCTTCTTGATGGACAGAAAGAGGGCCAGATCCTTCTCCCGGGTCTGTTTGACCATGAAAGTCTTCAAAGGCTGAAGGCCACGCTGGACGGCCTCCTCGCCTGTGAGACTCTGGTCCACGTAAGGCCGCACCGCCTGGGTCTGGATTTCCTGCCAGACCGGGGACATGATAAAAACCGTAAGGAAGAGGGAGAGAGCGATGAGGACTTGGTTGGGAGGCATCTGCTGGGTCCCCAGGGCATGGCGCAGGAAAGAAAAAACCACTACCAGACGGGTGAAGGAGGTGACCATGACAACCAGGGCAGGGGCCAGGGACAGGATGGTGAGGAGGAGCAGCAGCGTGAGAGAAGTGCTCAGGCGCTCGGGGGTCAGGGCCTGATCCAGACCCCAAGGAGTTGCGGCCCAGACCGAAGTAGTGGTCCCCAGGGTGAAAAGGATAGTAATTGTCTTTAAAACATACCCCTTGTGATTCATCTTGGGCCCCTGTCAAACCTTCTCAGGACTGAGGCAGCGGCAACGATTCTGACACCACCCCGGTTGTTCCACCTTCCAGGGGGATAACGCTCAGACCGCTGGCGGAACTGGCCAATAAAAAGGTATCTTGCCCGACGGCTACTAGAATCAAGGCCTGCTTGGGGGCCAGGTAATGAGTGGCCAAAACCCGGATGAGAGCCGGATGACGCTGGTACTTGGGAGCCAGCCGCTTCCACAGGGCAAGGGCCAGGAGCAGGATACCCACCATGGCGCTTAAAATAGCCAGGATTTTTACCAAGAAAGGCCAGAAAGGAAAATCCGGCGCAGTCAGAGGCTTAAGGGGTGCAGGCCCCTCGGTGGCCACTGCCAGGGAGATGCCGGTGAACCAGTTCCTCAACCAAAGCATGCCAACGTTACCCCAATTGCTTGATGCGCTCCAGGGGACTGATGATGTCCGTGAGGCGGATGCCGAATTTCTCGTTTACCACCACCACTTCCCCTCGGGCGATGAGTTTATGATTAACCAGGATCTCCAAAGGCTCTCCCGCCAGCTTGTTGAGTTCAATCACCGAACCCTGACCCAACTGCAAGAGATCATTGATAATCATGCGAGTGCGGCCTAACTCTGCAGTGATTTCCAGGGGGATGTCGAGGAGAAGCTCCATGTTGGAAAGCTTCTCCGATTTCTCTCTGGGGGGAGAAACCTTGGGTTCAGAAACAGATTCTATCTCTGGAGAATCAGCCACTTGGGGGGCAGGTTCTTCTTCCAGAGATTTCTCCCAGTCGAAATCCTCAACCGGTTGGGTGTTGCTCACGCTAGTCATAGGCTGGTTATCCTCCGGTTCGATGTCTTCTTAACTTTGGGAATGAAGCCTTCCCTGAAGTTTAAAGGCCTTGGCATTGTGAATTTGGCCGGCGTGGCCGGTGAACTTGGGAACACCCTCCACCTTTCCCAGGAGGGAGTCGTTTATCTTTTTGTTGAACATGATGATGTCTCCTGCCGCCAAGTCCAGCAATTCCTTGGCCTTCATCACGGTGGAGGCCAGTTCCACCACCACCTCCACCTCCATGCCCTTAACCTGCTCCTGGATGTGGGAAGTCCAACGATTGTCCTGTTCCAGTTGCTCGCTCTGGAACCCCGAGTAGAGCTTGCCCCTGATGGGTTCAATGGTGGCGTAAGGCATGCAAATGGTAATGAATCCGTCGGTCTGTTCCATCTCCACCTGGAATTTACTGATCACCATGATGTCGTTGGGGGTGGCAATGCCCACGAACATGGGATTGATCTCTACGCGCGCAAAATGCATCTTTACAGGGTGCACCGGGGCCCAGGCCTTTTCCAGATCCTGAAAGGCCATGATCACCACCTTCTGAATAATACGCCGCTCAATACTGGTGAAGTCCCGACCTTCGATTTTAAAGAGAGTTCTGGCGCTGCCCCCAAGAAAACACTCCACTAAAGCGAAAACCAGCTTACTGTCCACTACCATGAGACTTTGCCCCCTGAGGGGGTCCATTTTATAGATGTTGAAGCTACTGGGCAGAGGCAACGACTTGAGGAACTCGCCAAACTTCAGCATCTGCACGAAGTTGGTCTGGATGTCCACGGTGCGGCGCAGGATCATAGAAAGAGAAATGCGAAAAGCCCGGGCGAAGTGTTCGTTAATCACCTCCAAGGTGGGCATGCGGCCCCGGATGATACGCTCCTGGGAGGTGAAGTCATACGCCGTGACTCCCGCCTCATGGTCCCCCTGGTCGGACTCAACCTCGATTTCTCCGTCAATCAGGCCCTTGAGGAGGGCATCCACTTCTTCCTGAGACAGGACCTTGGTCATTCTGCTTCCCTATTGGGCCACGAACTCGGTAAAAAAAACATCGCTTACTTTCCTGCCGCTGGGAACCACCGTGACTCTCTTCTTGATTTCCTGCTTCAACTGCTGCTTCCCTTCGAGAGAGGAGAGATCCAAATAGGTCTTGCTGCTCAAAAGTAAAATGAGGGCGTCCCGAATGCGGGGCAAGGATTTTTCCAGTTCCTTTGCGGTCTCCTCACCATCCACTTCCAGCTCCACCTTCAACTTCAGATAGCGCCGGCTTTCTTTATCGGCCAGATTCACCAGGAAAGGTTCCAAGGGCATGGTGAACCTGTCATGCAGAGAAACCTGGCTGGCTTGAGCTTCATTTCCTACCGGAGGTTCGTCCACTACCAGGATATAGGCGACCAGGCCACCGCCGGCCAGCAAGAGACCGATGAAGCTCATTATCAGGAGCTTTTTTACACTGCGTTTGGGCCTGGTCTTTTCCGTGGGAAGGGTAGTTTCGGTTTCCTGGGTTTTTTCCTTGGCCATACCTACTCCGCATGAGGTTTAGCCTGACAGTAAGCAATGACTGTGCCAGTCACCTTGAAACCAAAAAGCCCTTATTATTCTTAGGTTTTATGGTTTGATCCAGCCGAGGCTAGGCCAGAGTATAGGTCATAGCCGTCAAAGTTCGTCTCTTTCGTCAATATTTTGACAGGTTCGTCCACGGGATTTATATTGCCCTGGAAGGCATCCTGTGTTAAAAGAAAGTCAATTAATTTGATAGGATAGGGGTAATAAAACCATGCCCCGACCCGGGGTAGCGGATTCTTACCGGCGGCAGGCTCGGGCCGAGGGCTTTGTGTCCCGGGCAGTTTACAAGCTGAAAGCCATTGACGAAAAATATCGGCTTTTTCGGCGTGGGCAACGAGTATTGGACCTGGGCTGCAGCCCCGGTTCCTGGCTCCAGTACATCGCTTCGCGCATTGGGCCGGAGGGTCTGGCGTTGGGTGTGGACCTGGAGGTGCCACAGGTTTCCCTGGCCCATCCCCTATACTTTGTCCACGGAGATGCCTTAAGTCTAGACTTCGAAGCTATCCGGGCCCAAAGTCCTTACTTTGATGTGATTGTCAGTGATTTGGCACCCAAGACCAGCGGTATCAAAGGGGTGGATCAGCAGCGTTCTTTGGAACTGGCCCAGCGGGCCTGGGGGGTAGCTCAAGAACTTTTGGCCCCAGGAGGGCATTTCCTGGTGAAGATCTTCGAAGGACCGGATTCTTTGGGCCTGGCAACCCAACTCAAAAGGGCGTTCCGGCATTTCCACCGCATTAAACCGGCGGGTTCGCGACCAGCCAGTAAAGAATATTATCTGCTTGGCGTTGGCAAATGGACCGGGAAAAGGCAAGAGGCCGGAAACCCTAAAACTGTCGCCGACTTGACTTAGTCCAGATTTTTAAGGAGGATGAGGCGCCATGTCTGGTCATTCCAAGTGGAGCACCATTAAGCGTAAAAAAGGCGCCGTAGACGCCAAGCGGGGTAAGATCTTCAGCAGATTGACCAAGGAAATCACCGTGTCCGCCCGCCTGGGAGGCTCCGACCCGGATGGCAATCCCCGGCTGCGAGCCGCCATTGCCGCGGCTAAACTGGAAAATATGCCCAAGGACAATATTCAGCGGGCCATTAACAAGGGAACCGGGGAAGGCGGCGGCAGCAATCTGGAGGAAGTGATCTACGAAGGGTATGGCCCCGAGGGCGTGGCCCTCATGGTGGAATCCCTCACCGACAACAAGAACCGCACCGTCTCCGACGTGCGCCATCTGTTCACCAAGTATGGCGGCAGCCTGGGGGAGCCGGGATGTGTGGCCTGGATGTTCGATAAAAAAGGGGTTATCGTCTTCGATCAGGCCGCAGTGCAGGAAGACGAACTTCTGGAGGCCGCCCTGGAGTGCGGCGCCGAAGACTTACAAAACACCGAGAGTCAATTTGAGGTGCTCACCGACCCGGCTACCTTCTTAGAGGTCAAAGAAACTTTGGAGTCCCGAGGTTTTGAGCCGGTCGTGGCGGAATTGCAGCTTCGCCCCCAGACCACCGTGGCCATCGCCGAGGAGCAGCGGGCCCAAACCATATTGAAGCTCGTCGAATCCCTGGAGGACCATGACGACGTGAACAACGTTTTCGCCAATTTTGACATCCCCGACCGCATCCTCGAGGCCCTGCTATGACCCAGGTGGTGATGGGGGTAGATCCCGGCTCCCGACACACCGGCTTCGGGGTGATCCAGGGGGAAGGGAGCCGGCTGAATCATCTGGCCCACGGCCAGATTGCCGCCAAAAGCCGGGCTCCTCTGGAAATACGCTTGTGTCAAATTTATGACGGCCTTACCACCCTCCTCCGGGAACACCGTCCCCACTCCCTGGCCCTGGAGGAAATCTTCCTGGCGGCCAATGTTAAGAGCGCCTTTATTCTGGGCCAAGTCCGGGGGGTGGTGCTGTTGGCTGCGGCCCAGGCCGAAGTGCCCATCTACTTGTATCCCGCCCTGGTGGTGAAAAAGGCTGTAGTCGGCTATGGCCAGGCCACCAAAGTCCAGGTGAAGATGATGGTGGAACACCTCCTGGGTCTCACAGTGGCCACCTACCACGCAGCCGACGCCCTGGCGGTGGGGGTCTGCCACTACTTCCACACCCGATTGGGCCCCACCTTATGATCGGCTTTCTCGAGGGCGAAATCCTCGCCAAAAGCCCCGGAATGGCACTGGTCAAAGTTGGCGGGGTGGGTTACCAGGTCTCTGTCTCCCTCAACACCTTCTATACCCTTCCCGATCCTCCGGGGCTGGTAGCTCTGTATATCCACACCCGCGTCCAGGATGACGCCTTGCAGCTCTATGGCTTTGCCGACCAGGACGAAAAGGAGCTTTTCCTGGAACTCCTCAGCATTCCCCGCATCGGGGCCCGGATTGCCCTGAACATCCTGAGCGGTATTTCTCCCGAGGAATTCCGCCAGGCCCTGGCCGAGAGAGATGTAAAGCGTCTGACCAGTATTCCCGGCTTGGGCCGCAAATCTGCGGAGCGCATCACCTTGGAACTGAAAGACCGTGTGGCCGCCATCGCTCCGGCCCGGCGTCCCGCACCCCAGGAGCGGGAGCGCCAGGACGCCTTGTCAGCCCTCCTGAACCTGGGCTACTCGAAAAACCTGGCGGAAAAAGCCTTGGACAAGGCTCAGGCCCAGGGCGCCCATACCCTGGAAGACCTCCTCCGCCAGAGTTTGAAATATTTAGCGAAGTGAGTTATTGAAGGGAGGGCCCGGGGAGCGCGGCTCCCCCGCCCTCCCCTCAAACTCCCCTCCCAACCCCCTTTAAGGGGCCTGGGGAGGCGGGACCTGCGGTCCCGACTCCCAGGCAGATAAAACGTTATAAGGGGTGGGGGGAGGGAGCTTGAGGGAGGGGGGAGGGGCCCGCGGCCCCTAGCCCCCTCCCTCAAAATCACTACCTCAAACAAATGGACAACTGGGCCAAGATCATTATTGGAGACAGTCGGGAGATGGGAGAGGTGGCGGATGGGTCGGTGGACCTGGTAGTCACCTCGCCCCCGTACTGGCATATCAAGGATTATGGCATCTCCGGCCAGGTTGGCTATGGCCAGAGCCTCCACGAGTACCTGAAAGACCTGTACCGGGTCTGGCAGGAGTGTTTCCGGGTGCTGCGGCCGGGGGGAAGGCTGTGCGTCAACGTGGGAGACCAGTTCGCCCGGGCTGTGGTTTACGGCCGCTATAAGATAATTCCCCTGCATGCCGAAATCATCGGCCAAGGGGAAGAGCTGGGCTTCGACTTTATGGGGGCCATTATTTGGCAGAAGAAGACCACCATGAACACTACCGGAGGGGCCACGATCATGGGCTCCTACCCCTACCCTCCCAACGGCCTGGTGGAGATCGACTACGAGTTCATCATGATTCTGAAAAAGCCGGGGCCGGGGAAAAAGGTTTCCAAGGAAATTAAGGAAGCCTCAAAACTAACGAAAGAGGAGTGGAAAGAGTATTTTTCCGGGCACTGGCATTTCGGGGGGGCGAGACAGTTGGGCCACGAGGCCATGTTTCCCGAAGAGCTGCCCCGGCGCCTCATCCGCATGTTCACCTTTGTAGGAGACACCGTGCTGGACCCCTTTCTCGGGAGCGGCACCACGGTCAAGGTAGCTCTGGAGTTGGGCAGGAACGCGGTGGGGTATGAAATAAATCAAAATTTTTTGGAAATAATGAATGAAAAATTGGGATTAAAAGGAAAATTGCCATTTTATGAAAATATTCAATTATCCTTACAGGAGAATTTTATTTTTAGTATTCCAGAAGTCAAATATAATCCGAGAATACTAGATGCTACTCCTAAGGGGGATACAGTAAATATCGATTTTAAACAAAAGGAATTGCCTAAAGTTATTGAAATACTAAATGAAAATGCTCTCAAACTGGATGATGGCAAAATTATTCAATTTTTAGGCGTCAAAATATTAAGGAAAAATGATACAATTGATTATCTAAAAGAACACATCTTGAGTAAAAATATAATCCTGAAGGACCAAATAAATTTAACTAAAAATGTTATTACAGCATATGTATATCTGAAAAACAAAATATTTATTAATGCTTTTTTGTTAAAAAGTGGTTTAGGATCACCAGATTTATTAGTGAATCATAGATTTAAACAGAAGTTTATAAAATTATATAATAATTACAAAAATACTTTGTCGGGGGATAGTCATGAAGAAAAAAATTAGTAAAAATGAAATTATGCACTTTTTCAATATTGATGATCCAACATTTAAAACCTATGAAGCCTCAATAATTAATTTAGCAAACACGTATGCTCATGGAACAAGGTCACCTATTGTTGGCCAAATGAGTGATTTAATACAACAATTCAAAGGAAAATCAATAATTGAATGGGAAGAATGGTACTTGCAGCAAAAGCCAAGAGCTATAAAATCTGCAACAGGAATGATTTATAGTAAATTACAAGTGTTTAAATCAATAATAGAAAATATAGACCAGAATACAGTTGAAAGATGGGTAAGAGATTTAGTAATAACTAAAACTTTCACTGGTCTAAGCTTTCAAGAAGTAATTCTGAGAGAGGCTGCTGCCTTAAAAAAAACAAACTATCGATTAGCGTCCCCTGAAGAGGAATCCATAGGTATAGATGGCTTTGTCGGAAACATTCCAATATCCATAAAGCCAGATACATATAAGCTTAAAGCATCATTGCCTGAAGTAATAGATTTAAAATTTATTTATTATTCGAAGAAGAAGGATGGAATTGAAGTTGATTTTCAGGAAATAATGGAAACATAATCAAAATCCTTTCATTCCACCATCACTTCCACAGCATCCCCTAAGCCGTCAGGTCCCACCGCGGTGAGGCGATGGCACCCCCGGGCCAGATTCAGGATAATCTCATAGGGCGGGCCGGTGGCTGCCTCTTCTCGGCCGTTCACAAACCAGGTGACCCGAGGAAAAGGCCTCCGGCAGTCGGCCTTTAGGGTAAGACGCAAGTACTCGGCCCCAGGGGGCAAAAGAAAGCGATCGCCGCTTAACGGATACGTGATGCTGACCGCCGGGGCCTGGCCCGGAGTGGGGGGACGGGGCTGCCACCTCTTTCCGCCGACCGGGGCCCGACCCAGAGATACCTTCCCGCTAGAACTGGCAGGCAAGAGACTGGGCCGGCGGACATCTTCGCCAGTGGGGAACACCTGGTCCAAATCCAGAGAGAAACCGGCCAGGCGGAAGCGGCCCTCCCCACCTTTGCCGTGACGCTTTTTCAGCCAGCCCGCAAAGGGGGTGGGCATGCGGTGCCAGGGGTCTTGGGGTTGGTGGTAGGTACAAGTCTGGGTGGGCTCGGTGCCGGCGACGAAGAGCTCCTGCCGCTGGTGGACGCAGCCCGGTGCCGGGGACCAGTCCTGAGAAGGCGCAAACCGGTCGGCTGACGATCCCCTCCGGACGGGGAAAATCCCCGGGCGGGCTCCCGGCAAAGACCTCCCGGGCCAGGTCAGTCAGAATGGGGGCCGCGCCGGTGGAGCCGCTCAGCATGGCGGTGGGCTGGCCGTTGAAGTTTCCCACCCATACCGCAATGGTATATTCTGGAGTATAGCCCACGCACCAGCAGTCCCGGTAATGGGTGCTGGTGCCGGTCTTGAGGGCCAGGCGGTAAAGAGGATTCATGGCCTGAGAGCCCCCGAAAATCCGGCCCCGGGCCAGGGGGTCGGCCAGGATGTCGCTGATGATGTAGGCGGCCTGGGGGGAGAAAACCTGCACCCCCGGGTCCAGAGGTTCCCCCGGTTTAAGACGCAGCGGCCGATAGACGCCGCCATTGGCCAGGGAGGCGTAAGCCGCGGCCATCTGGAGGAGGGTTATCTCAGGGTTGCCCACCACCAGCCCCAGGCCGTAGTGCCCGGGGCCGCGCTCCGGGTGGTTTATCAGGTCCAGTTTTGCCAGAGTGTCATAATAGGCCTCCGGCCCCACCTGGTTGAGGAGATACACCGCCGAAAGGTTGAGGGAGTTGCCCAGGGCTTCCCGGAAGGACACCGGACCATGGGTGGAGCGGTCGAAGTTGGCCGGCATGAACTCCCCCCGGGGGGTGCGGTAGCGCCGTTCCACATCCTTCAAAACTGCGGCCGAGGTGAAGTCCTGGTCCAGGGCCTGGGCATAGAGAAAGGGCTTCAGCGTGGAACCCGGGGAGCGCAGAGCCGCGGCGCCGTTGTTGAAACCCTGGTCCCGGGGGCCGTAATGGTGGGAGCCCACCAGGGCCAAGACTTCCAGGGTGCGGTTGTCCACCACCACCGCGGCGGCCTGGGAGGCCCCGCCCCTGAGCAACCGGGTCCGGTGGGAGCGGACCACGGCTGCCACCCGGCGCTGGAGGGAGAGGTCCAGGGTGGTGATGAGACGGCCGCAGTCAGTTGTCCGTTTCCTTTCCCTGCTCAAGACCTGCTGAACAAAGTGAGGGGCCCGGAAGGGAAAGACCGGGGCTCCCCGGCCCACTCCCTGGAAAATCAGGGGTTCTTGCCGGGCGGCGGCCAGTTCCTCGGGGCTGAGATACCCCAGGAGGGCCATCCGTCCCAGGACCCAGCGTTGCCGGGCCATCAGCCGGTCCTGTCGGGGCCCGTGGGGCCGCAAAGCCGTGGGGGCTTTGACCAGAGCCGCCAACAGGGCCGCTTCTGCCGCGGTGAGCCCGGCCGCCGGCTTGCCGAAATAGGCCCGGGCCCCGGTCTCCACCCCCACCAGGTTCCCTCCCACAGGCACCCGGTTCAGGTAGGTCCGTAGGATGTTCTCCTTGGTAAGGACCCCCTCAATCCTCAGGCTTCTGAGCATCTCCACCGCCTTGCGCCGGAAGGTGCGAGGCCCGGGGTAAGTCAGACGGGCCAGTTGCATGGTGAGGGTGGAGGCCCCTGAGACGATGCGCCCGGCCGCCAGGTTCTGGCCCGTGGCTCTCAGGACGGCCACGGCGTCCACTCCCGGATGGCGCCAGAAGCGCTGGTCTTCCGCCGCGATAAAGGCTGAGGCCACCAGGGGCGGTATATCCCCCGCCGGCAGTTTTACCATTCTTCGGCCCTGGGGGCCGGGGACCAGCCGCAATATCTGGCCCTGCCGATCCAGCACCAGGGGGCCGGGAGGGGGAGCCAGGGCGTTGAGATCAAAGCGGGAGGCTGCTTCCAGGTAAATTACCCCGCCGGCGAGCAAACCGCCCAGCAGAAGCCACCATACCCACCGGAAAGAGACAATCGGTCGAAACATCAGCGCCCCTTGATGGTCAACCGCCCCTGGGGCGAGAAGCCCTGCACTCCCGGGTTGTACATGGCCGCGGCCTGGGTGGGCGGCATGACAAAATCCCCCTCACAAACGGCCCGGGCGTAATACTCAAAGCGGAAAGTGCCAGGGTAAACCTGATCCCGGAACGCTAATACCCGGTCCCCTCGTATTTCAAAGTGATTGGGGAAAAAACGGATGACGCCGTCGGAGGTGAGGTAATCGAAATGATCATCCTCCTTTTTCGGGGTGGGCTCCTCGGTTTTCAAGGCGGTGTTCACCGCCAACAAGCCCGCGGGCAAGGGGTCGTCCAGCACCACATAGCGTCGGGCCAGACCCTGGATGTCCACATTCAGGGTTACTTTCACCAGGTCACCCACCCGGATCACCTCCTTGCCGTCGGTGTTCTTGATGGTTTTGGCCACCTTGAAGCCCCTATCCTCTCCCTTTTCCTTGAGATCAAGGCGGGGATAGGTGAGATCTACCTGGTAGAGCCAGGTACGGGCTTTGTCTTTCAGCTTTACCACCGGAATTTTCAGGAGAGCTCTGGGGTCCAGGGAGATGCTGCGGGAGCCTCCGGGATCCCAACTGAGCTCTTGTTCAGGGCGGCCGGGCTGGCTCACCGTGACCTTGCCAGGCTCCTTCCGGAAGACGGCGCCCTGGTAGTATTCTCCCAGGGCCAGGAGAGCCCAACCCGTATCGCTGGTGGAGGTCCAGATGCCTTGCCGGCCCAGCCCGCCGAGAAGATACAGGACTGCTTGCCGGGTAAGGCGATCCTCGGGCATGATGGCCTTGGCCGCCAGCAAGGCCAGAGCCGGACCCCGGAAGCGAGCCTCGAAGTCTTCTTCCACCAGCTCATCTTGGACCTTGTCCAAGTCCTTGCCTTCCAGGATGGGTTTCAGATAGGCCTTGAGCAAGCGCGGGGAGCTTAATCTGGCCTGTTGGGCCGCCAAAATGAGAAACAGCCTTCCCTCCCGGGTAAGAATGGGGTATTGCCGCATCACCTGCTGATAAAGGGCCGGCGCCAAGGCCTTGTTCAAGGCGAGGATATAGCAGCCAAAGGCCTTCTCCAGGGGGGTGGACTTGCCGTACCGTACCTGGTAAGCCAGGTTTTTGATGCCTTTTTTCAAGCCGACTTCAGGGACGGCAAGACCCTGGTCTTTGGCAATACTCAGCGCGGCCAGGGCATAGAGGGTGCCAAAGGGGTGGGAGTAGCGCTGACCCGGCCAATAGCTGAAACCGCCCTGTTGGGTCTGCAGGTTCATGAGGCGGCCGATGCCGCTTCTGAGGAACTTGTCCACCTTGTCCGGCTCAATGCCGGTGATCAGTTTCTCTCGGATGAGGCCTCGAAGGGCAGCCAGCCCCAAGACCCCAGAGCTGATCTGCTCTACGCAGCCGTAAGGGTAGGTGAGAAGGTAGTTGATGGGCCGGGTAAAGCGCAGAAAGGGCGACCCGGACAGGGTCAGCACGGCCTGGACCTCTTCGGGATTGACCTTGGTGTCGGCGCCAGTCAGATAGGGGGGCAGGGGGATTTTTACGGTCTTGGCACCGGAAAAGTCACCCAGGACACTGCCGGTCTGCCGTACATGCCCGGAGTTGATCTTCAAAGATAGCTCGACCTCGTCCTGCTTGTCTTGAAATTCCCCGGCAAAACGGGCTTTGGCTTTGCCGGCCGCCTTGGCTTCCCCGGTGACGTTCAGTTTCAAGCTATCTTTAGGATTGAGCTGACCGGTGGTGTCCACCGCCGCCAAACTGAGTCCTCCTTCGGCAACAGCCTGAAATTTCACCGGACCCTTGTCCCCCGTGGTGTTGGTAGCGGAAACCTGGAATTTGAAGCGGTCTCCCCGGGTGAAGAAGCCGGGGAGGCCGGGCTCCAGGTAAAAGTCCTTGGTGGCGAGGAGCTGGCGCTCAACACTGGCAAAGCGGCTGCCCCGGTCCAGGGCCACGGCAAAAACGCGGTAGCTGGTGATGTTGTCCGGCAGGGTAAAGGAGACCCGGGCTTTGCCCTGGGCGTCCGTTCGTACCCGGGGATTGAAATAGGCCACCGCCTGGAAGCGCCGGCGCAGCTTGGCCACAATGTCCGCGGACAGACCGCCGCCCCCGGTCAGGGGCTCCACCCGGGAGGGATAGAAGGGGGTCTGGTGGACCAGAAGGGTGCGCAACTCACCGGTGAAGACCGCCAGGGGCAGGTCAAAACGGGTGAGCTTCTCCAAGGTGGGGGTTTTATAGCCGGTAAGGGCCAGCACCGCTTCGTCCACCACCGCCAGGGCCAGCTCCGCCTCCAATCCCTGGCCTTTGGGGGTGGCAACCGTGAGGTCCACGGTCACCTGATCGCCGGGTCGGGCTCGCCAATTGGCGACCTCCGGGTTGATCTTGACCTCCAGGCCCTCCGGTTCTTTGAGAACCGGCAGATTCAGGTTACCCCAGACGAAACCGGGGGCCTCGAGGTCATAGCGGCCGGGCCGGACCGGGAAGTCCCCCCGGGGATTCAGGCCCAACACCGACACATACACATTGGGGCCGTACTCGGCCTTCATGAGAAGCGGCAAGGTCTGAGGCCCCTTCCCTCCAGGGATCACTTTGTGGGTAAGGAGCCCCTCCCGCTCCAGGGTGACAAGGTAATAGGAAACCGGCCCCTTGGGAGCTATGTGAAGGTTGGCGGTGTCACCTGGCTTGTAGACGGGGCGGTCCGCCCACAGACCCAGGGGCTGGTAAGGCCGGTCTCGTTTTTCTTCAGGAATGTATTCCCAGTCCACCCGAACGAAGGAGGCGGAGGAGAATCTCCTGCCTTGCGCGTCTGTGAAAGTGAAGGCCAGAAGGTAACGCCCCGGCTGGGCGCAGTCGAAACGGAAGGGAGCCGATCCCTCTTTAAGGGGAAGTTCGCTGACAAAGGCCTTGCCCCAAGTGGCCTCATCATCCCAGTAAACGTCCCCCCGCTCATTGCGCTTGGCCACGTAAGACCAACTCCGCTGCAGCACCTCGGCTTGAAGATTACCCTGGCTGATTTTCTTGCCTTGTTTGTCCAGCACCACCAGCTTGAGCTCGTGGGCCTCCCCCATCTGGAACCTGTCCGGATGGCGGCTGATGCCTACCTGGAAGTCCGGATCCACTTGAAAAGCTTTGCTGGCAGCAGCCGCCCGGCCATCAAAGTCCACCACCGTGGCTATTACCGAGAGTCCCTGGCGCCCGGCCAGGAGGTGGCGGTCCAGGGGAAATTCCACCTCCGCTTTCCCTTGTCCGTCCAGAATGGCCTGGCCACTTTCGATAAGGACGCCCTTGTCGCTGGCGGGATAGCCGAAGGTAAAGGCGTCAAAGCCTGGGACCTGGTAGCTGGTGGGGGCCTGGTGGATGCGCCAGCGCACCTGGCCGTGCTTCACCGGCCCACCGGCATAGTAAGAGCCGGTAATAACGATCCTGACGAACTCGGCCTGGCGCTCCCGGTTAACATAGGTCTTGTCTTCCCGGGAAAAGCGCTGAAAAGCGATGTCAGTAAAATGACGGGGTGGCTTGAACTCCTGAACCTGGAAGGTGGTGCTGGTCTCATGTGGGGGAGCCTTGCTCTTGGCTGATTCGTCGGAGTCAGGGTCGTGGTGGCGGCCCTTGTCGGGCCGGGGAGAAGGTTTGGCATCGGGCCCGAAGTACATGTTCAAGGTATAGGTGCCCAGGGCCCAATGCGTCTGGGTGGCCATTTCTCCGGCGGCGGTGCCGAACTCGGAGAGATCAGCCTTTTTGACGAACACCTGCTCACCCCGAGGATTGGTGACCTCAAAGACGCACTTCTTGACCTGAGGCGGCAGGATGGCCCCTTTCTGATATTCCCGCACCGTACCTTTGAAAAAGACCGTTTCCCCGGGACGGTATACCCCCCGCTCGGTGAAGGCGATGCCCTTCAAGTTCTGGGGCTGTTTTGAGCCGCCCACGTGCCAGACATCCTCAGATTTAAGGTTCCCTTGAGGCTTCACCTCGATGTAAGAGACATCCCCGGCTTTGCCCACCAGGAGGAAGGTGAGGTCACTTTTATCCACCCGTCGCTTGACCGGCTTGAAGCTTCCCAACTGCTTCAGGGAAAGGCCTTCCAGTTCCTTGGGAGAAAAGGTCAGAATGCCGTCTTTGTCCGTCTGGCCCAGGGGGAAGACCTCGGGGTGGCGGGTGAGGGCCAGGACCTGAACGCCGGCCGCCGGAGTGCCGTCTTTCAGGGACGTGACCCAGAGAAGCAGGCTGTTCCCACCGATCTTGTAAGTCAAACCCAGGTCGGTAATGCGGAAAAGACGGGGTCCAGCGGCGGCCCGGCTGCCCTCCTCGTTATCCTTGACCCGGATGAGTTCCAGGGCTCCGGCCTTTTTGTCCTGCCGAAAGCTTAGGGGCAGAGACACCGCCAGGACGCGGTTTTTCTCTCCTCCGGCAGGAAAGAGTTGCTTCTCCTCCAGGGGTATTCCCACAAAGGGGGCGTAGGCGCTCTTCCCCTGAACCAACGGCTTGAGCTCCGCAGCGGCAGTGCGCAACTGCTCCCTGGTCTGCTGCAAATCGGACCCGGCCTTCTCTGCGGCCAAAGCCTGGGGCAACAGGAGCGGTGGCACCCGCACTTGCTCCAAGTTGAGGTTATTGACATTGGCGACCCGAACGTGCACGAGTTGCCCGCTGTCCCGTTCGATGACCCGCTTGTGTCCGACGAACTCCACTTTGGCAGGGCGATTCGGCATCGTGAAGGTGGTGACGGTGGGGAAATAAGTGCGGCCGTGCACCTCGGCGCCGTCCTTAAGCGTGATGAAGTGGCCGGCCCCGTATTTAAAGTTCCCCCGCAGGGTCAAGACTCCCTCAGGGCTCACCCTGGAGCGGTTCCAGTCCAATTTAACCCGGGGGAGAATGCGCAGATGAGCCTGCAGGACCTCCAGGGGCACAGGCTGGCTGAAAAAAAGCCTGACCTCTTCCCGGGCCGCCTCAGGCTCTATCTTAGTAATGGTAAAGTGCTTTTGTGGATTAAAGGCAGCCGCCGGAGCACTTCCGGCAACCGCAGATTGGGGACAGAACCACACTCCGGCAGCCACCACCGCAAGGATAAGCCCTACCATATGCAGATAAGTTCTCGGCCACAGAGAACGCCGGACCTCAGGAATACTGTCTCTTGCTCCACCGGACGACCGTTTCATGATCCGCCCCCAGAAAAGTTTTTCCCATCATAATCGAAAAGTCAGAGCCGATAAATGATTTAATCTTCTGGACCAGACCGGCTGGCCAATTCGTCCTGAAAAGAAGATGTCTGGCGAGAATTAAATCCTGTCGAAACTTTGAGGAAAATAGAAAAAAACGGGGTTTTCGGAGAAACTATGGAAATCAGGGAAGCAGCCAGGACTTTCGCTGTTCAGAAAAATCTGGGAGGTGAAGCGGGAGGATTAATTCATGGCCGCTTCTTGCCGCTCCAAGGGAACGGTGATGGACACCCTGGTGCCCTTGCCAGGACGGGAGTTGATCTCGAGGTGGCCGCCCAGGGAAGACAAACGCTCCCGGATGCTGAACAGACCATAGCCCGATGACTTGCCGGTCCGGGTCCCAGGTTCAGTTGTGTCGAACCCTACCCCGTCGTCCATCACCCGAATAAACATGCGGGAGCCTTCTTTGGCTATGAAGATATCGACTTGTTTGGCCTTGGCATGCTTGATGACATTGGTGAGGAGCTCCCGCACTACTCGGAACACCAATACCCGGGCCGGTTCCCCCAGGGGCTTGGGCTGGTAGTCCCGCTGCACCCGGATTGCCAGACCGTGCTGTTCATGCATCTGTTCGGCCAGCCACTCCAAGGCGGCTTCCAGACCCAGATCATAGAGAATGGGAAGTCCCAATTCGTAGGTCAGGGACCGAGTATAGTGGATGGCCTGGCTGATGCACTGCCGGATTTCTTTGACGAAAGCCTGGGACTCCGGGGAGGCCTCTTGGCGCAGAGCTCCCAATTTTATCTGGGCCAGGGCCAGGATTTGGCCGATGTGGTCATGAAGGTCAGCGGCTAGGCGGCGGCGCTCCCGCTCTTCAGTGAGGGAGAGTTCCGAAGCCAGGGCCCGGAGGCGCTCCTGGTAGGCGCTGATTTCCGCCTGGACTTCCTTTTCCTGGGTGATGTCAGCCACCATGGAAACAACGAAGTGAGGCTTTCCAGAGTAATCCCGGATCACGGAGACGTGGTTGCTGCCCCACATCCAGGTGCCATCCTTCCGGCGATAGCGACCCTCCCGCTGGTAAAAGTCCCGCTCACCCCGCAGCATTTCTTTAAAATACATCTTGGTCGTCGCAACTTCCTCCGGATGCAGGATGTTTTGGAGACCCACCTGGCGTAGCTCCTCTAAACTGTAGCCCAACATCTGGGTGGTAGCCAGGTTGACATCCAGAATGTCCCAGTTCAGGCTCATCAGGCCAACACCCACAGGGGCGCCCTCAAAAACAGTGCGGAAGCGCACTTCGCTTTCCCGAAGAGCGCTCTCAGTGCGCAGGCGCTCCTCAATTTCCTCCTGGAGTTGCACGTTCAGCAGGGTGAGTTCAGCGGTGCGCTCTTCCACCAGTTTTTCGAGATGATCCCGGTACTTTCTGAGCTCCTCCTCCACCTGTTTGCGCTCCCGCAAGTCCACGTCGATGCAAAACATGAGGGGCTCACTGCCCTCGAGGCAAACCACTGTGTGGATAGAATACACTGGGACCCGGGCCCCGCTTTTGGTGAGGAGATTAAATTCTCCCGAGGGCATGAACTCCCCAGAGCGGGTGGCTTTGCCCCCTAACTCGAGTCCCTGATTGAACATTTGCTTAAGCTCGGAGGGGAATATCAGGTCACCAAGGTTTTTACCCACTGCCTCGATGGCCTGGTAGCCGTAAAGCTCCTCGCTGGCTGTGTTCCAATAGCGCACTGTGCCGTCGGTGGCATAACCCTGGACAGCCACCCCAGGGATGTACTCCAACAGGTTGCGAAACCGTGCCTCGCTCTCCTGGAGGGACCCTTGCAGTTGCAGGAGTTGGGTAAGCTTTTCCCCAAGTTCGATATTCAGGACATGGATCTCGTCGAACTTCTTTTTGAGGAGTTCCTTATCCCTTTCGAGTTCTTCGATGGTGTAATTCAGGGCCCGCCAGGGCACAAATAAGTTGAGCAGGGAATCTTTCAGGGAATACCGTTTGACCCACTTGAAGTGGTACTCGCAATAGTCATCACCTTTGAAATGGCATTTGGGCTCATCCAGGATAGCCGGCGGCAGGTTCCAGATAGTGGGAATACCAGTGTAAATGCCTTTATTGAACAGGCAAAAATCTGGGGTGGCAGGAATTTCTGGGAACCAGTGGAGGCGGATAACGGCCCGGTCCCGGGTAGTCTTTACAAGATCGATGCTCTTGTTGCGGTTGAACTTGTCATTTATTTTCTGAACCCGCCTGAGGCTGCGCTTGGGGTTGCGGTAGGCGAAGAGAATGATGCGCTGAATGTAGCCCAGCTTTTTCCGGGCCGCGGAGTCAAACCCTATCTTGAAGGCGATGTCGTCGTCCCGGGTGATCTCCCGGGCATTCTTGAACATCTCGATGACCACATCGCTGGACACCCAGTTATTAATCTCCATCAGAAATTCCAGGGGATCAGGGAGTTGCTCGATTTCCGGCCCCAAGCCGGTAAAAAGACGGTGCAACTCCTGGGGAGCGTGCCCCTGGAAATATTCAATGATGGCCCGGGTGTTCAGGCAACTGTGGTGCTTTTCCATATCATGGAACAGATAGCCCCTCTCCGTTAACCTAACGCCGTCTCGGGCGAGTCCCCAGGAACCGGTTCCTTTCAATTTTCCTGAGGGGGAGAGGCATTTTACCGTTCAGGGGTTGGGCTAAAATCTGATATTATTCCCCTTATGTCTCTGGGGCGGTAAGCCCTTTAAGAGATCGGGGCAGCCCTGAGAACTCAGGGGGCCAGGCTTGTGAACATAATCATCTTGCCCAAATTGGCCCACCGAATCTCATAAACCCCCATTATTCAATAATATACCATATCTTGAAGGAAAACATAAAGATTTCCTTCATTCCTTGTTATCCATGGGTCCTGTGGTTAATTTTTTACTTTTATTTGATGCAAGAGATAGACCAGAAGCCCTTGCAAGTGGAGCCCGTAACCAAGAGGATAACCCCGTTTTTAGGAGGGGAGAGCCGGGATACTTGTTTTTTTCGGTAATGATTACAGCAAGTAAAAACTGAAGTTTTGGTCAGGAAATTATTATTGCCTTGTCAGGGTTTTGGTTGACAATTATCAGGGTTTTCCCTATAAGTGAGAAGAGCATTTGGTCACAAAGGTAAGGGATTTCCTGATGAAGAAGCTTAACCTCTCACCTCCCATGCCAGTAGGCCAGGGAACCGGCCCCTGTCAACCAATCCCCGAACCGCCTAAACGGGACGCAAGCTCCCAAAAAAACTCTAATTTTAACGCAATCAGGTTAACTACCGAGGATTTACTTAGAAGGAGGTTGTGATCATGCTACCAGGTATCACTTTTCCATGGAAATTCTCCCTCAACCTGAGCAAATTCTGTCAAGCCAATCTGAATGTCTGGTTGTTCCGGTTCCTGCCATTCTGGGTTTCTAGATGGTATCTGACCCAGATTGGAAAAATTTATTACTCCTTTAAGCGGCAGGAAAAAGCGTTAATCAAGGCTACTATCAGACACATCTTTGGTGGCGACTTGGAGCCGCACTCTTTGAAAAACCTCATTAAAGATACCTTTCAAGGTCTGATCGATCATTACCACGAAAAACTCTTCGTGGCTTATTCCAACTTTCCCAGGCTGTTGAAATTTTTAAAAAACCGTATCAAACTAAACGGTGAGAAGGAACTGCAAGAAATTTTGGCCCAAGGCCGGGGGCTCATCCTGGTGACTGGGCACTACGGGGCGGTGGAGTTCCTGCCTGGGGCTTTGGCAGTGCGGGGATACCCGGTTACCATGATCTGCCGTTTTCAAACCAACCGCCTCAGGGAATCCCTACAGCGTCGGGCTGAAGCTGTGAACCTGCAGTTGGTGGATTCTGACGAGGGCAACATCTTTATGGCCGCGGTTAAGGCTCTGAAGAGCGGCCGCATCCTGATCACCGAGTGTGATGAATTCGACGAATGGCGTTCGTCGGAGAGTCTCAATGTCACCTTTTTGAACTGCCCTCTCAAAGGGGACCGCACTCTGGATATCTTGCGGAAACGCTCCGGCGCCCCGGTGGTCACCGCGCTTATGCAAAGACACGGTAAAAAAAACTATACCCTGAATCTCATCCCGGTGATGGACAACCCCTCGGCAGACCAAGCAGCGGGAAAAGCCTGTCTCCAGGTGTTGGAGGCTTCCATTCAGGCCACTCCGGCTCAATGGTATCAATGGAAGAAATTCGGCCAGATGCTCGATCTAGAACCAGAGGCCTCGAATGAAAATCAAGAAAGTGGATATATGGCACCTGAACTGCAGATTCCGGTACCCATTTAAGCACAAACTGGCCATCCACACGGGGTCTGACAACCTGGTGGTGCGCCTCACCACCGATCAAGGAATCTGCGGTTATGGCGAAGGTATACCCCGGGATTTTGTCACCGGGGAATCCCTGAGTGTAAGCCTGGCCTTCCTGCACGAACACCTGGGGCCGGCCATGCTTCGGTTCCCGGCGATCTCGTCAGCTAACCTCCTCCCCTCCCTGTCAGTCCTGCAAGACAAGTTTGTGACAGCAACCTCTCCTGGGGCTTTCTGCGCCCTGGAGACGGCTTTGCTGGACGCCGCCGGCCGCACCTGGAATCAACCTCTGGCCAAATTGCTCGGCTCCCGGATGGCAGGGAGCGTCACATACAGCGCGGTGCTGCCTCTAGCCGCCGGACCCCAGTTATCTCAGTTTTTGCAACTCGTTAAGACTCAAGGCATGGGCTCGGTCAAACTCAAGGTAGGGGAAGATAACGATCTGGATACCCTAGCACAAGCCCGGAAGGAATTGGGAGAAGAAGTTGACCTGCGGGTGGATGCCAATGCCGCCTGGACTGCGGCCGAGGCCATCGACCGTATCCAGGAAATGGAGCCCTTCCGCTTGAGCGCCATAGAGCAGCCGGTGGCCAAGAACGACTTCGAGGGTTTGCGCCAGGTGCGGGAGGCAGTGAACATTCCCATAATGGCTGACGAGTCCCTCTGCACTATAGAGGACGCCAGGAGGCTCATAGACCTCAAGGCCTGTCAACTGTTCAATCTCCGCCTGTCCAAAGTGGGCGGGCTCATCAATGCTAGGCGCATTAAGGAAACGGCCGACGCGGCGGGCATCCGCTGCCAGCTCGGCTGTCATGTGGGAGAGACCAGCATCCTGGCGGCGGCCGGCCGGCATTTCGCCCTCACCCAAGGACCCCTGGCTTACCTGGAAGGCTCCTTCGCCCCCTACCTCCTAAGCCGGGACCCGGTGGAGGAGCAGGTGGCCTTCGGCCAAGGCGGCGTGGGGCTGCCCCTGCCCGGTTCTGGTCTGGGAATTGGAGTTCTGGACGAGGTGCTGGACGAACTGGCGGTCTCCCGGAGCACCTTGTCCTGACCTGGAACTGGATTAAGTCACTGGCGGAGGTCTTCGGCCTTTTCCCGTCAGACACCTCTCCGTCCGTAAGCACTCCCTGGTGTCCTCTCTTTTCCCATCAAAAATCATAGGCAGCACTTAGGCCCAAGGTGTGGGTGTGACTCTGGTATTTGCCGTTAACCTGGGCGGGGGCTGGCAACGGTACTCCATTGAAGGCGATAAGATTGTCTTTGTTCCGGGCTTCGTTCAGAATAAAATTATAGGCGATCCCTAGGTTCAGCCGCCAAACCTTGAGATCGCCACCCACTGCAAAGATATGCCGGTTGGAGTCAGGTACTTGGGGCTCGATGGTGGAGTTGGGCACAGGGGTCATGTCAAAGGTGTAGCCGGCCCTGATTTTCATATTGTCCTTGACCTGCCAGTTCGCTCCGAAACGCAGAGCCCAGGCATCGTGCCAGTTCTTCTCCGTGACAATGGAAGAGGCAGGCCGGCCATTTACCAGGATGTTCCGGTTGAGCTTGACCTCCAGATTGTCATAGGTGGACCAACCCGTCCAGGTGGCGTCCACGTTGAAGGTAAAGGGCTGAAAGCGGTTAACAGAGACCCCGAAGGTGACCGAGGGTGGAAAGACCAGTCTTGCAGAGCCGTCAACACTCCTGGGCACCCCGCGGATAAAAGTGGGGAGCGACAGTTCCAGGCGCCCACTGTGGTCTACAGAGATGCGGCTGCGATAGGAGACCCCAAGTTTCACTCCCTGCAGAGGCTCGTAGAGGAGTCCTAAGTTGGCCCCGATACCGGTGCCGCTGCCTGCTATATCGGATTTTCCGTCTAGCAAAGGTTTTGGGATTATGGGGATTTTCCGCCTCAGGCGCACATCTGACCAGAGGAAGTTCACACCCCCGGCGATGGACAGGTTGTCCATAAGCTTCAGTGAAATCACCGGGTTGACATTGTAGGTCTTGAGCCGGGAATAGGTGGTGATGTAGCGCCCGGCCCAGTCCGCCGGCCAGTCTGTTGACAAACCAAAAGGCGAGAAATACCCCAAGCCGAGGGCTACCCGATCGTGAACTGGAACTGCCAGAAAAAAAGAGGCCGCATTATGGAAGCGGGGTCGCGTTTCGGAAAACCCCCCCGGGCCATGGTACTCCTGGTCAGGATAAAAAAAGAAACTACCAATATACAGTTGTGGCCTTTTCAGTTGGTTCAGGCCTGCCGGGTTATAAAAGATGGCCGAAGCATCATCGGCTTCGGCCACGAAGGCGTTTCCCTGGGCCATGGCCGCCGTCCCCTGCTGCACCAGGGCAAAACCGGCCCCCTGGCAAACGGTGGGCACCCCCCAAGCCACCACCAGAACGACAACGCTAAGGAATCCGGTCAGGCTGCCCCAACGCTGCTTGCCTTTTTTCTTAGGGTTATTACGGGCCGAAGGACGCATAGTGGTATGGTTGAGACTTTTTTCAGCCATATAAGGTATCCCCCTAAGGTATTTCCTTACCACCAAAATTCTGGACACTATAGCACAATATTTCGGAATGCATACAAAATTGTTTAAAAAAATAAAACATAAAGTATAAAAATATTCGCCTTTTTTCCCAGAAACTTTAAAGTTTTTTTAGGTACGTGATAAAAATTTAGAGGATGAAGAGGCGGCACAAGGACTTGGTCGCCCTGGAGTCCAGCCATGACTGGTTTTTCCTCTCAGCCGAACCCCGTTGTCTCCTGGTGTGCACCGACGGGTCTTCAGCCTCCCAGGGAGCCATGGAAGCGGCCTTCACCCTGGCCCGGCAGTGGCCGTGTCGGATTCGCTTGCTCCAAGTGCTGGAGTATAACCCAGGCTTTGCCAGCCAGGCCATCGACGCCATCCAGGAATGGGAACGGGAAGCCCGGGAGGGCCTGCAAGCCATTCTTTCCCGAGACGAGGTCGCAAAGCTGGAGGTGGAGGTTCTGGTGCGCCAGGGGGAGGTGGCTCATCGCGCCATCCTGGCGGAAGCGGAGAGGGGCCAGCCTGACCTCATCGTCATGGGAAGACGCGGCCGTACGGGTCTCACGGGCATCTTCATGGGAAGCGTCACCGCCCGGGTCATCGGTCTGAACCCCGTAAACGTCCTGGTCGTCCCCCGGGTTACTCCCAACACCTTTCAGCGTCTCTTCGTCGCCACTGACGGTTCACCTTACAGCGAAGCAGCCTGGCGGGAAGCCCTGGCCCTGGCCAGGGCTTGGTCCAGTCAGCTCCTGGCCGTCAGCGTGGCCCGGGAGGAGGGGGAAATTCCAGGGGTTCAGGAAATTCTGGAGAGGTTGCAAGTTGAGGCGGACCAGGCAGGAATCCCCCTGACCACCTCCCTGTTTCAGGGCGTCCCCGACCAGGCCATTATCCAGGCAGCTCAAGCCTACGGGGCCGACCTCCTCATTCTCGGGAGCCATGGCCGCACCGGATTGAAGCGTCTCCTCATGGGAAGCGTCACCGAGCAGGTTATCGGCCGCGCCCCCTGCCCGGTCCTGGTGGTGAAATGTCGGGATTGACCGGCGCGTGAAAAAAGAGAATAGGGCTTGCACCCTCCCGACTCACCCACTCTTCTCTTTCAATCACGCTCAGGGTTTTTCAGCGAAGGCCTGAGGCTTCGCTTTTCATTGCAGAAAGGGTGAGGAACCGCTACCATTAAGGTAAGCTAATTCTGGGCTGACACTTCTCTGAGACAGGAGAATGCGACATGATAGCCCCCCTGCCCTGCCCCTTCCCCCTGGAAAAAATATTGGTGTGCACGGATGACTCCCCGGCCAGCCAGGGAGCCGTAAGAACGGCTTTGGATCTGGCTCGAGCCTGCGGCGGCCGGGTTTTTCTTCTGTATGCCCTGGAGTTTTTTCCGTACTTCGAATACCCCCAACCCGATGCTCTAGGAATTACCCCCGCGGCGAGCCAAAATCTCCTCGAACTGCGGGAACAGGTAGCACGGGAGCATCTGGAGAATTGGCGCCAGGAGGCCGCCCAACAGGGCCTGGAGTTGGAGAGCCGACTCCAGACCGGCAGCCCGGCTTATACCGAGATCCTGGGGGCCGCGGAGGATATCCAACCCGATCTCATTATCATGGGCCGGAGGGGGAAAAGCGGTCTGGAACGGCTCCTGGTAGGCAGTGTTACCGCCCGGGTTATCGGCCACACCTCTTATAAGGTCCTGGTGGCTCCCCGGGACACCGTCCTGTCCTTGCAAAAACTCCTGGTGGCCAGCGACGGCTCTCCCGCCAGCCAAGCCGCCTGTCAGGAAGCCCTGAATATCGCTAAAAGGACCGGGGGGCAACTCACGGTGGTCACTGCAGCTCATGGCGACCTTGATCCCAAGCGAGCCAAGGCTCTGGTCAGGGAACTGCAAGCCGAAGCCAAACGGCAGGATGTGGACCTCATCCCCCTCACCCCCGGGGGTCGGCCCGATGAGGCCGTAATTAAGGTGGCTGCCGCCAAACAGGTCGACCTGATCATCATGGGGAGCCATGGCCGCACCGGCCTGAAACGCTTGCTGATGGGAAGCGTGACCGAACGGGTCATTGGCCAGGCAACCTGCCCGGTCCTGGTGGTAAAATGATTTGTGGATAAGTGGGTTCTTTGGGGGGGAGAGCCAGGGACCTGAGGTCCCTGGCCCCCTCCCT
Organism: uncultured delta proteobacterium; assembly: GCA_963709285.1. GTDB lineage: Bacteria > Desulfobacterota > Desulfobaccia > Desulfobaccales > 0-14-0-80-60-11 > JBGSLA01. The sequence goes on from CAVPVR010000003.1 coordinate 620,038, forward strand.
TAAATCTTCAGGGCCTCCTTCACCCTCGCCGGCAGATCCCGGGGGCGCCAGGTGCGGTCGATGGCCACCAGGTTGGCGGTACCTTCCGCCAGGAGATCATCCCCGGTCTCTGGGAAAAAATCAAAGCGGAAGATAATGGCCTTGGTGCGGATTTCCTGGATGCGGGTCTCAATGCGGAGAAGGTCACCGTAGCGGCTGGGACGGCGAAACCGCCCCCAAGCCTCCACAATGGGAAGTCCAAATCCCTCCTGGACGTTTTTGAAGGTCTCCTCGGGGGCCAACCCCACGGCCCGCAAAAACTCCTCGATGGCCCGGTGGATGTAACGAAAATAACTGACAAAGTAGACAATGCCATACGGGTCAGTATCGCCGAAACGCACCCTGACCGCGGTGCGATGAACCCCGCCAGCTTTCCAGCCGGTGTCTGGTAAGGCGCTCATAATCATATCCTTTCCTGGAGCTTTGCCGGTACAGAGCAGGTGCTGAGCTACCCGCTCCTCAACATCCCACAATCTTGCCCTCTATTATAGGACCCTTGGGCAGCACAAAAAAGAGAAATGTTTCACAAATGGAGGATTGACAATAGGTAAAAAAGAAAATATTCTTTAATATTCCTGTATAATACCTGCGTGAATTTCTTGCGGCACATGCAGCAAGACTAGAATTTCCGAGCATTTCAAGTCTCGTGATATCCCGTGCCTGCCTGACCCCGAGGCGGGGGACCGGCGCGCGTCGGAAAGGAGTTGTCCATGAAAACCGTGGCTGACAAGCTCCAGGAATTAATCGAACGGGAAGCTCAGATCAAGGGCATGGGCGGCCCCCAGGCTGTGGAGAAGCAGCATAAAAGCGGCAAGCTCACCGCCCGGGAGCGTCTGGATCTCTTCTTTGACCCAGGCACCTTCCGGGAAACGGATATTTTTGTGAAACACCGGTGCGTCAACTTCGGCATGGAGAAAGTGGAAATTCCCGGCGGACGGGGTCATCACCGGCTTTGGCCGGGTGAATGGCCGGCCGGTCTTCGCCTTTGCCCAGGACTTCACCTCCCGGGCCGGCTCCCTGGGGGAGATGCACTCCCGGAAAATCTGCAAGGTCATGGACCTGGCTTTGAAGGCCGGGGTGCCCTTCGTGGGCCTCAACGACTCCGGCGGGGCCCGCATCCAGGAAGGCGTTGATTCTCTCAGCGCCTACGGTCAAATCTTTTACCGGAACGCCATCGCCTCCGGGGTTATCCCCCAGATTTCCGCCATCATGGGCCCCACCGCCGGGGGTGCGGTTTACTCCCCGGCCATGACGGACTTCGTCTTCATGGTGAAAAACACCTCCTACATGTTCATTACCGGGCCGGACGTCATCAAGAGCGTCACGGGCGAGGAGATCAGCTTCGAGGACCTGGGCGGCGCCATGGCCCACAACATGAAAAGCGGCGTGGCCCACTTCGCCTGCGAAGATCGACGAGGACTGCCTCAACCAGATCAAGCGCCTCCTGTCCTTCCTCCCCAACAACAACATGGAGGACCCGCCCATCAGCCCCTGCTCGGACTCCGCCATGCGGGAGGAGGCGGCCCTGGACGGCATGGTTCCGGATAGCCCCCGGGCCTCCTATGACATGTACGACGTCATCCGGGCCATCGTGGACGACGGGGACTATTTCGAACCCCATCATTATTATGCGCAGAACATGATCATCGCCCTCGCCAGGCTCAACGGCCGTCCCGTGGGCATCATCGCCAATCAACCCAAGGTGCTGGCCGGCTGCCTGGACGTGGACGCGGCGGACAAGGCCACCCGGTTTATCCGCTTCTGCGACGCCTTCAACATGCCGCTCCTGACCATCGCCGACGTGCCCGGGTACCTGCCCGGGAGCGAGCAGGAGCACCGGGGCATCATCCGGCACGGGGCCAAGCTTTTGTGGTGCTACTCCGAGGCCACCGTGCCCAAGCTGACCCTCATCACCCGCAAGGACTACGGCGGCAGCTATCTGGCCATGTGTTCCCGGGACCTGGGCGCGGACATGGTCTTCGCCTGGCCCACCGCCGAGATTGCCGTCATGGGTGCCGAGGGCGCGGCCAACGTCATTTTCCGCAAGGAGATCAAGGCTGCCGCCGACCCCGAAGCCAAGCGCCAGGAAATCATCGAAAATTACGAGAATCTGCTCTACAACCCTTACATTGCGGCTTCCCGGGGGTTCGTGGACCAGGTTATTCGTTCCCCGGGAAACGCGGCCTCGCCTGATCGAGGCCTTGGAAGTGCTGGCCAGCAAGCGGGAAACCCTGCCGGCCAAGAAGCACGGGAACATTCCGGTGTAAAGGAGCAGTAAGCAATAAGTTGTCAGCTAAAGATCAAATCCCCCCTGACCCCTTTAGAAAAGGGGGGATGGCCTGCCGGCTATTTCAAGTCCCCCTTTTTTAAAAGGGGATTTAGGGGGATTTGAGAGGTATCAGCTATCAGCTTGAAGTATTTTTAGCTTATAGCTATGGGCAGAAGGAGGAGACAGCTTACATGAGTCCCGTCAAACCCCAAATCCTGGCCGCCATCAGCGGGGCCGTGCACGCGTATATTCAAGAAGAGGAGGCCATGCTGGCCGTCACCGCTGCGCCCCCGGGCCTGCCGCTCCCGGCGCCGCCCGCAAATCTCTGGGGCATCAGCGGTCGCCAGTGGTCCATGCAAACCCGGCAGCTTATGCAGCGCCGCTCTTTGAGGTAGCTTTGAGCTATAAGCTTTAAGCCTTAAGCCTTAAGCTTTAAGCCTTAAGCTTTAAGCCTTAAGCTTTAAGCTAAAAAAGCGGAAGTTCTAAATTTTCATCGGAATGGGGACTGAAAAGAAAAAACAGCGAATATTTAAAAGAATAAAGCTTACAGCCTACAGCTTATAGCTTATGGCCTACAGCTTACAGCCTAATGCTTACGACGAAGGAGTCAACCATGGCCGGAAAAAACCCCATAAAATTCACCGACACCACTTTTCGGGACGGCCACCAGTCTCTGTTGGCCACCCGGATGCGCAGCGAAGACATCATCCCCTTCATGGAGCGCATGGATGACATGGGCTACTTTGCCCTGGAGGTCTGGGGGGGCGCCACCTTCGACACCACCCATCGCTTCCTGGGGGACGACCCCTGGGAGCGTATCAGCACCATCAAGGGCATTTTGAAGAAAACCCCCACCATGATGCTCCTCAGGGGACAGAACCTGGTGGGCTACCGCAACTACGCCGACGACGTCACCTACCGCTTCGTGCGCTACGCCGCGGAGGCCGGGGTGGACATCTTCCGGGTGTTCGACGCTCTGAACGACCAGCGCAACTGGGAGGTCTCGGTCAAGGCCCTCATGGACGCCAAAAAGGCAGGCCTCATGGCCCACTTCCAGGCCGCGGTCTGCTACTCCCTCACCCAGCGGCGCATGGGCGGCCCCATCTTCAACCTGGATTATTACGTCAACTTCGCCAAGCGGTCCGTGGACATGGGGGCCGACTCCTTTGTCTTGAAGGACATGGCTGGTATGGTCTCCCCCAACGACGTCTACGACATCATCAAGGCCCTGAAGGAGACCATCAAGATCCCGGTGGAGTTCCACACCCACTACACCAGCGGTCAGGGATCCATGAGCTACCTCAAGGCCATTGAGGCGGGGGTGGATATCCTGGACACCTGTTTGAGCCCCTTTGCGCTCCGTACCTCCCAGCCCGCCATCGAGCCCATCCTGGTGGCGGTGGAGCAGACCGACCGGGAGACGGACATGGATCTGGCCAAGCTCATCGAGATCGGCCAGGACCTGGAAAAGGTGGCCCTGAAATACCGGGACCTCCTGGACACCTCCAAGATGGCCCAGATCGACACCGGGGTGCTCCTGCACCAGATTCCCGGGGGCATGTACTCCAATCTGGTGAACCAGCTCAAGGAGGCCAACGCCCTGGACCGCATCCATGAGGTGATGGCGGACCTGCCCCAGACCCGGCAGGAACTGGGTTACCCGCCGCTGGTTACCCCCACCAGCCAGATCGTGGGCATCCAGGCGGTGATGAATGTTTTGTTTGGGCGTTATCAGATGGTCCCCGCCGAGGTGAAAGGTCTGGCCTACGGCCTCTATGGCAAGACCCCGGCGCCCATGGACAAAAAAGTCCAGAAGATCATTCTCAAGGGCTACGAGCGGGGTGAAAAACCCACCACCAAACGACCCGGGGAAATCCTGGAACCCGAGTGGGACAAGGCTGTGGAGGCCACCAAAGGCCTGGCCAAAAGTGACGGCGACGTTCTCATTTATGCGCTCTACCCCACCACCGGCCAGCGCTTCCTCAAGTGGAAGTACGGGTTGGAGGAGATTCCGGCGGAGGTCAAGGGCAAGACGCTGGAGCAGATCAAACTGGAAGACGACGTCTATCTGACCATCAAGCAAAAGAAAGTCTTCCAGAAGGTCAAGGAGTACCTGGACAGCTTGGAAAAGGCTGTCCCCGACAAAGGCCCGGGTCTCAGGACCTTCAACGTCTTCGTGGAGGGTCAGTACTATGAAGTGGAAGTGGAGTGCACCTCCGGCGCCCCGGTGATCACGGGGGTGGCTCCGGCGGCCGGCTGCAGCGGCGCCTGCGGCCCCACCCAAACCTGCTGTAGCTCCGGCGGCGGCCCCGGTGGCGGCCCCGGCGGCCAAGCCAGCCGCGGCTCCAGCGGCGGCAGAGGCCCTGTCCCCAGGGGCAGTGCCCCTCCGGGCTCCCATGCCGGGCATGATTATCAGCTACAACGTCAAGGTGGGGGACACGGTGAAAACCGGTGATCTGGTGTGCGTCCTCGAGGCCATGAAGATGCAGAATAGCCTGCCCGCGCCAGCCGCCGGCACGGTGTCAAGGCCATTAACTTCGAACCCGGCGCGTCGGTGGCCAAGGACGCAGTGATCCTGGTCATCGGGAAATGAATACGGACTGAAGGAAGGGTCTGACCCGTTCCTATTACAAAACCTGCAATTCCGGCTAAGGCGAGGCCCCGGCCTCGCCTTTTATTTTCTGGTTATGGAAAAACCTCTCTCTGAGTCTACCCCTCCCCCACTCCCTCTTAACGTTTATTATTCCTTGAAGGTCTAATTGACAAAATCGCTGAAACTCAATTCTTGGGGGAGGATCTCACCATGAAGAATAAGTGGATTCAAAGCATTCTTCTTACCGGTCTGTTAATGGCTCCGGGTTTAATCACGGGATGCGCCACCCCACAGAACCCTTACACTTACCAGGGTGCCGGTTTGGGCGCAGCCGTGGGAGCAGCCATCGGGGCCGGCGTTAACGGCAAAAATCCCTGGAAGGGGGGGGCCATCGGGGCTCTACTGGGAGGTGCTGCTGGTGGAGTAGCGGGAGAAATTTACGGGCGCTCTAACCCCTATTGTCCGCCTAATTGTCCACCTCAGCAACCGGGCTATGGCTACCAGTCGCCTGGCCCAGGTTATTACAATCAGCCGTCTTACGGCCAGCCCTCCTATGGGCAACCTTCTCAGCCGTCTGGTCCTCCAAGTTATTATTACCAGGAGGGAGCCTCGCCTCCGCCTCGCTCCGGCTACAGCCAGAGCCCGGTGGCGCAGAGTCCTTCCTACCAATATGCTTACTGAACCCGGAAGGGTTTAGGCCAACCAAGCAGAGCAGGCCGCCAGCCTCAGTAAAGTCGAGGCCCAGGGAGGGGGCAAAAGGTGCCGGAGGTTATCCATTTGACCTCACCACACCCCCTCCCTGGTCTCCTTGAACAATTGCAGCCTTCGTTGGCCGCTCCCCAGTCCCAGAGCCGCAAACCCCGACAAAAAAGACCTAGCCCGGGTTCTCAGTAGAACTTCCCGAGTTTGCCAGGTATAATTGCGAGCCAGGGGTCTTAAGCCTCCTGGCTCTTTTTTGGAGCCGGAGCCCGGTTCATGACTAACCCGCCCTTAATCCGAGAGATTTCCCTGGCCAGGGTGGATTTTGACGCCCATCCGTTCAAAATCGCCAAGAGCGAGAACCTGGTCCGGCTTCAGGAGTCTTTGGCCACCGTAGGCCTCCTTTCCCTCCCCAGGGTGCAGTCCCTGAAAGGGGACTGGTGGCAGGCGGTCACCGGTTGGAAGCGTCTCAAGGCCGCAGCCCAACTAGGATGGGGGAAAATCCCGGCGGTGGTCCTGGGACGGGAGACCTCCGAAGCCCACCTTCTCCTGCTCTACCTCCACGACAACGCCTTTTCTCGGGCCTTCAACCCCTTGGAGCGGGCTTTGCTGGCTTCTCGGCTCCTGGCCCATTGGGACCGGGAAGCTCTGGTGACGAAATGTTTGCCCCTCCTGGGCCTGCCTCCGGCCCCGGCGCATCTTGACCGGCTCCTGGCTGTGGCCCGCCTGGAGACCCCCTGGCAGGAGCTAGTGGCCCAGGAACACCTGGCCCTTACTGCCGCCGCCCGCCTGGCCGCCTGGGATCCCGCCGAACGCCTGGCTGCCCTGCCCTTCCTGGCAAGCCTCCCCTTGAGCCAGAGCAAGCAGGAGGAGTTCGTGGCAGGGGTGGAAATCCTGGCCCGCCGGGAAGGGGTTCCACCCAGCGGCATTCTTCTCAGGAGGGAACTCCAGCAGAGCCTGGCAGATATGGCTTTGAGCCCGCAGGAGCGAGCCGCCGCGGTGCGCAGTCGGCTTAACGATTGGGTGTCTCCCCGGTTCTCCGCGGCCCAGAAAGCCTTCGCCGCAGGGTTGGACCGTCTGGGTCTCAAGCACCACCCCCGGGTGCGCCTGTCGGCTCCCCCGGCCTTTGAAGGCCCTGATTTTCACCTGGAAATCAAGTTCCAAGACGCCAATGAGTTAGAAAAATACCTGGACGAACTCTCCCGTATGGTTAAGGAAGAGCAATTTTCAAAGCTGACCTCTCTTTAGTCTTTTCCCGACCTTCTTCTTTCCCGTATCATAGCCATAACAAATATATTAGGGGATGCCGAAATCAGAATACATCCCCAGGAGGTGATGGGTATGTTGGTATTCATCAGTGATCTCCATTTCGTTGATGGTTCCGCAGGCGAACACAACACGCCCTGGCGGGCTATTGATTATTTCTTTAATCATATAACCAACATCGCCACCAAGAAGAGCAATAGGGGGAAGATCAAGGAAATCAAGATCATACTCTTGGGCGACATTTTCGATTTGTTACGCACTGAGAATTGGTTTGAACCCATCCCGGCAGAAGAGCGGCCCTGGGGGAACAAGGCAAAGGAAACTGAAAAACATGCCTTGGATATCCTCAAAAAAGTTGCCGAACACAAAAACCCAGCACAGGGAGTGGATAACGCCAAAGCCCTGGAGATTATCCGGAGCCGCCTGAAAAAGCTCAAAGAGCGGTGCAAACTTGATTACTCCCCGGAGTTGGCATACATCCCCGGCAATCATGACCGGCTGGCAAACCAAAAGGCATATGTCACTTTAAGGAAAGAGGTGCGCAGGCATCTTGGCCTGGTTCAACCGAACAAAGATCAACCGTTCCCGCACATCTTCTTCGACCCGGATTATGGGGTCCTGGCCAGGCACGGCCATGAGTTTGACCGGTATAATTATGAAGGGGGAACCTCTTTTACTGAGCAAGATTATCAGAGGGTTCCCATCGGAGATCCTATCACCACCGAGCTGATCGCTCGGCTGCCCTATGAGCTGCGGAGACGTCTGCAAGACACAACCTTGCCGCCGGCAGAAAAGGAACGGATCGTTGAGAACTTCCAAGAAATCGAAAATGTCCGGCCTTTGTCCGCGGTGATCGAATGGCTGCTTTATCAAGTGAGCCAGACCCGCTGGCTCAAAGAGATCATCGAGGACACCGTGGACGCAGGAATCAAACGGTTCAATGACTTGCAGTTTGTCAAAGACTGGTATGACCGTCATGATAAGTGGCTGAACCCCATTGACGAGGCTGATAAGATTCAGGCGGTTTTGTATCTCTTAGAAAAATTCAAGGTATTTCCCACCGAAAAGCTGCTGTCCCTGGCCATCAAGGCTCACAAATTCTTTGCCAGGGATGACCTTTTGGAAGCTGCTCCCGAGGAATTTTTCTTCGACGGCCGGGTGCGCTATGTGGTGCATGGCCATACCCATACCCCCCTGGTAATGCCTATCCGGACCAAGGATTCCCAGGAGCATATCTATCTGAATACTGGCACCTGGCGCACCAGATATCAAAAATCTACCCGCGATGGTTCTTTCGTAAGTTGGAAAAATATGACGTACTTGGTCTTTTATAAGAAAGAGGAACGGGATGCCGATATTCCCACCTTCGAGACCTGGACCGGCACCTTAAAGGTATTATAAAGGGAGGGATGACAAGGGGGGGGGTCTATACCTAGCGTCATAACCAATTGGACATTATGAGGTTTTTTGTCAATCCAATACTGCTTAGTTTGTCACCCTGAGCCGCAGGCGAAGGGTCTCTTGATTACTGGCAAGGAGGAGATTCTTCGCCGCCTGCCGCGGCTCAGAATGACAAAAAGGGGAACAACCTTTCACATATTGTCAAATTAATGTCGCGGTATCAATAGGAGGTGCGCCAGCCTTATTGTCCGCCGGGCCCGACTTGCAATTCCGCTGGGCATTCTTAAGTTAACAAGTAACTATCTTCTCGCCTCTCCTCATCCCGGCCGGAAGCATAGGAATACCCTGTTAAAGGAACTCTCTCATGAGCGAACCAGGCCGTCCCAACCGGCTTATCAACGAAACCAGCCCCTATCTCAAGCAGCATGCCACGAACCCGGTGGACTGGTACCCCTGGGGCCCGGAGGCTTTGGAGCGAGCCCACCGGGAAGACAAGCCCATTTTCTTGAGCATCGGCTACTCCACTTGTCACTGGTGCCACGTCATGGCCCACGAGTCCTTTGAGAACGATAGCATCGCCGCGGTGATGAACGAGCATTTTATCAACATCAAGGTGGACCGGGAGGAGCGTCCCGATCTGGACGAGACTTACATGACTGCGGTCCAGCTCATGACCGGCCGGGGAGGTTGGCCCATGAGCGTCTTCCTCTCCCCGGACCTCAAACCTTTTTACGCCGGCACCTACTTCCCCCCAGAAGACCGGAGCGGGCTCCCGGGCTTCCCCCGTCTCCTTCTGGCCCTGAGCCAGGCCTATCATCAGAAGCGGGACACCGTGGTGAAGATGGGTCAAGAAGTTGAATCCCGCTTGAAATTACTGGCGGAGATGCCCGGCGAAGGCCAGGAGTTTACCCCGGCGCAGCTCAGCCAGGTGGCGGGGCGGCTCAAGCAGGACTTTGACCGGGCGCAGGGCGGCTTTGGCGGAGCCCCAAAATTCCCCCGGGCCCTGGAGTTGGGCTATCTTCTGACTCAGTATCGCAGTACCGGCGATCAGGAAGCCCTGGACATGGTGGCCCTGAGCCTGGAAAAAATGGCCCGGGGTGGTATTTATGACCAGGTGGGCGGCGGCTTCGCCCGTTACACCGTGGATGGGGCGTGGATAGTCCCTCATTTTGAGAAGATGCTCTATGACAATGCTCTCCTGGTGCCGTTGTACCTGGCTCATTACCAGCTCACCGGCAGTCCCCTGTCCCAGCGCATCGCCCAGGAAACCCTGGACTTTGTGTTGCGGGAGCTCAGGGCCCCTGAGGGAGGCTTCTATTCCGCCTGGGACGCAGACAGCGAAGGGGAGGAAGGGAAATTCTATGTCTGGACCCTGAAGGAAGTGGAAGAGGTGTTAGGGTCCGACGCACCCCTGGTCGCGGCGGCCTTGGGAGTGACCGCGGCGGGGAATTTTGAAGGGCACAACGTCCTCACCCTGCCTCTGACCGAGGAAGAATTGGCCACCCGCTTCAACCTCTCCCCGGAGGAGGCGGCCCTAAACCTGAAGGCAGCCAGGGAGCGCCTTTTCAGTGTGCGGGAAGGCCGGATCAAGCCCCACCGGGACGAAAAGATTATCACCGCCTGGAACGGCCTGATGCTCACGGCCCTGGCCCTGGGAGCCCAGGTTCTCGGTGACAAGAAGTATTACGAGGCTGCGGCCCAGGGGGCCCGGTTCCTCCTCACGGAGCTGTGGCGGGACGACCAGTTGCTGCGCATCTGGGCCGAGGGGCAGGTGAGCATTCCCGGTTTTCTGGATGATTACACCGGCCTGGCCAATGCTTGCCTGGATCTCTACGAGACCGACTTTGACCCTGCCTGGCTTGAGGCCGCACTGCGCCTGGCGGCGCGCCTGGATGATCTCTTCTTGGATGCGGCGGACGGCGCCTACTTTTATGTGGCCCGGGACCAGGAGGCCACCTTGGTCCGGTCTAAAAGCATCTACGACCAGTCGGTCCCGGCGGGGAACTCCTTAGCGGCCCGGGTCTCCTGGCGTCTATGGCGCCTTACCAAAGAGGAGCGCTACCGGGAGCGTTACCAGGCCATCCTGCGTCGCTTCCAGACCCAGGCCACTGAAAATCCCTTCGGCTTCGCCCATTACCTCACCGTGGCCGCCCTCAGTCTGCTGCCGCCCCTGGATTTGACTCTGGTGGGCGACCCCGGGCATTCCCAGATGGCAGGCCTCTTCGCCGAGATTTACCGCCGTTTCCTCCCCGAGCGGCAACTGGTCCTCAAAAATCCGGAGGACTTTGCCAGAATAGAGGAGCTGGTCCCTGCGGCGCGGGACTATGCCCCGGTCGGCGCCGAGCCGGTGGCTTATGTCTGCCACCACTTTACCTGTCAGCCTCCCACTGGGAATCCCCAAGAGCTGGCGGCCAAACTGGAAGAAACCAAGCCCTAGTGGTTCGATCCGCACGCCCCACTTTTTTTCTCGTTCCCAAGCTCCGGCTTGGGAACAAAATTGTAGCCCAAGCTTTTTGTAGGGCGCGTTTTACGCGCCAAAAATGGTGCGCAGTGCGCACCCTACATAACTTCATACTGAAAACCTCTTCTCGTTCCCAAGCTCCTGTTCCGAAAAGTTCGCTAGGCAGATGTAGGACACCCACCCTCGGGTGTCCTTGCACAGGTTGAAAACCTATGCCACCCGTCCTTTTCATGATTTACGGGTGGGCCACAGGCCCATGAGCGACTGTCCTGAAAAGTTCAAAGTGTAGGGTGCGCTCGGCGCACCAAGATGGCGGGCGGGGACGCCCGCCCTACCAACCTTTTCATATCTTACGGGTGGGCTAACGGCTCACCCCTAAATCATGAAAAGCTCAATTATTCTTGTGACTTAACTTTGAACTTTGAACCTTGAACTTTGAACTTTTCAGGAGCTTGGGCACCAGGATTAAAAAGGAATTGCCTCTTCTTTAAATATCTGTTGTCAGGAAATTCTTAAAATTTTTATCAGTAAAAGTACTTAGGGGATTGCCCTAATGAGTTTTCGGCCCTATAATGAGAGCTGTGGGAACCTGCTAAGGAGGGCCGGAGTATGGACCGGGACAGCCAGCTTGAACTGGTGCGCACCCTCACCAAAGAAGTAATGGAAACGGTGCGCCCTGAGAAAATGGCCACGTTCACCGAGGACTTCGCCGCCTATGCCATAAACGGCGGGCTCATCCGGGCTGAAGAGAGCCTCTCGTGTCTCCGCACCCAAAACCAGACCCTGGACACCACGCTGGTGGCCGGCATGTTCTTTCAGGTCCTTCTGGAGTCTGAAAAGCTTCCAGCCAGCACCCCGGAGCGAGTTTCCTTCGTCCGTCGCCAGGCCAAAAATTATTTGGCCACCCGCCTGGCCGGCCAGATCACCCTGTCCCAATTCTTCCGTCTGCTCAATCTCATCGAAAAAAATGTCCAAGGCTATTTCGAGGAGGCCCGGGGAGGCTGGGTGGGAGTCAAAGCCTCTCCCACCGTGGCGCCGACGCCCAGTCCTGCGGGGGAAACCATCCGGGCCGAGGCCCTGCGCCAGGCCCTGGAGGCGCTGTCTCTCGTCCCCAAGGGCCGGCGTAAGCTTACCGGCAATGCCCTGGAGGAGTTTCTTTGGGAAACCCGGGGGGACTGGTTCCGGCTTCTGGACTTCGAGGAGCGTTTCGGAGTGAACAAAAAGACGGCCTGGTCCTATCTCACCCAACTCCTCCAAGCCGGTATCCTGGAACACAACGGCGAAAAGGCCAACAAGGTGCGCTACGCGGTGGCCAATCCCTTTCGACGGTGACTTCCCCTCTCTAATATTACCCTCATCTTTGTCTGGAAAAGGCGCCTTGGCCAGGACATCCTGGGACAGGAAGCCCCCGGTTTTCCTGCCTTCTTACGGAGAATTTGCTCTCCCTTGAAAATATAATCAGTCTTGGCAAACCTGGAATGAAAAGGATATAGTTAAAAATTGGACTCGTTAGTCGAGCCCTTTTTTCTCACACCCTAACACCAGCTTTTTGGCAAGGACACTTTGGATGGCAAAAGGAAAAAACCGGGCAACCCGGGGGCGCAAATTGGAAATCAAGGTGATCCCTCCGGCTTACCTGGACATGACTCTGGCGGAAATCGCCCGCCTGCTGGGAAACGGACCCCTCCTGTGGCCTGGGGGTGTGGGCCGGGCCCAGGGGCTCAAATTTGTTGATTATGACCTCAAAAAGAAGCGGGGCCGCAAGCCCAAACCCCCGGGAGCCTCACCCCCGCCCCAAAGGGGTGGAAACTCCGGGGAATCCTCACCCTGATCCAACCGTCCCACAGGCTGTTTTCCAGGTTCTGAATCAAGCCGCCCGGCCCACCGAGCAGATCGTCATCCGGGGGGCCCGGGAGCACAACCTGAAAAACATTGATGTGGAACTGCCCCGCAACCGCTTCATCGTCATCACGGGGGTAAGCGGCTCGGGGAAATCTACCCTGGCCTTCGACATTCTCTATGCCGAGGGACAGCGGCGCTACGTGGAAAGCCTTTCGGCTTACGCCCGGCAGTTCCTGGAACTGATGGACAAGCCGGACGTGGAGTACATCGAGGGCCTGTCGCCGGCCATCGCCATCGAGCAGCGCAGCGCCTCCAAGAACCCCCGCTCCACGGTGGCCACCGCCACCGAGATCTACGATTACCTGCGGGTGCTTTTTGCCCGGGTGGGCTTGCCCTTTTGTTACCAGTGCGGCCGGCCCATCGCTTCCCTGTCCGTACCCCAGATGGTGGACCAGATTATGGAGCTTGCCACCGGCAGCCGCATCACCGTGCTGGCCCCGGTGGTGGTGAACCGGAAAGGGGAGCACGCCAAGCTCTTGGAACGCCTGCAACGGGAGGGCTTCAGCCGGGTCCGGATCAATGGGGAAGTTTTCGACCTGGAGGAACTTCCCACCCTGGATAAAAACAAGCGCCACACCATCGAGGCGGTGGTGGACCGCCTGGTCATCAAGGACGATCTGCCGGCCCGCCTTACCGATTCCCTGGAGTTGGCCCTGAAGCTCGGCGGAAGGCACCGTGCGGGTGGCCGTGGTTGGCGGGGAAGAGCTGCTGTTCAGTGAAAGGTTCGCCTGTGATATCTGCGGCGTCAGCCTGCCGGAGATCACCCCCCAGCTATTCTCCTTCAACAGCCCCCAAGGTGCCTGCCTGGCCTGCAGCGGCTTGGGGACGCGTCTGATCCTGGACCCGAGACCTGGTGGTGCCCAATCCGGAGTTGTCCCTCCGGGAGGGAGCGGTGCGTCCCTGGGCGCAACGCCATACCCTGCGCCACCAGCAAATGCTGGAAGCCCTGGAGAAACACTATCGCTTTCTCAGTGCACACCCCTTTCCGGGACTTGTCGAACGAGGTGCAGCAGGCCATGCTCTATGGCTCGCAGGGTCAGCCCATCAAATTTTATTATGACTACGGGCGGCCGACGCGTTCACGAAGCCCGGCCCTTTCCCGGCATCATCCCCTGGTTGGAGGAACGCTACCACGAGACCGACTCCTCATACGTACGGGATGAAATCGAGCAGTACATGACCGTGCGTCCCTGCCCGGACTGTCGGGGGCGCCAGGCTGCGCCGGGAGGCCCTGGCGGTGAAGATCGGCGGGGCCCACATTAGTGAGGTGACTCGCTTCAGCGTGGCCCGGGCCCTGGACTGGTTCAAGCAACCTCGAACTTACCCCCAGACAGCAGGAAATCGCCCGGCGGGTCTTGAAAGAAATCAGCGAACGGCTCGGCTTTCTCCTGGAGGTGGGCCTGGATTACCTGACCCTGGACCGGGCCACCGCCACCCTGGCCGGAGGTGAGGCCCAGCGCATCCGCCTGGCCACCCAGATCGGCTCCAAGCTGAGCGGCGTCCTCTACATCCTGGATGAGCCCAGCATCGGCCTGCACCCCCGGGACACCCAGACGGCTGCTCTCCACCCTGAAGGTACTCAGGGACCTGGGAAACACCGTCATCGTGGTGGAGCACGACCCGGACACCATCCGGGCCGCCGATTACGTCGTGGATATGGGACCCGGGGCCGGCCGGGAGGGGGGCTGGGTGGTTTTTGGCGGGCCGCCGGAGGAACTGGTCCGGCATGAGACACTCCCTGACCGGCCTTTTCCTGTCCGGGCGGCGAGAATATCACGGTCCCGGCCCAAAGACGACAGGCCCAGAGATGGCTCAGCCTGGAGGGGGCCCGGGGCCACAATCTCAAGGACCTCACCGTGGCCATTCCCTCTGGGGGTGCTCACTTGCATCACCGGGGTCTCCGGGTCCGGGAAGAGCACCCTCACCATGGACACCCTGTACCAGGCCCTGCGGCAGAAGCTCTACCGGGCCCGCATCCCGGCGGCCCCCTATGACAGATCTACTGGGGCTCGAGTACCTGGACAAGGTGATCAACATCGACCAGACCCCCATCGGCCGCACCCCCCGCTCCAACCCGGCCACCTACACCGGGGTTTTCACCCTGATCCGGGAGCTCTTTTCCCAGGTGCCGGAGGCCCGGCTCCGGGGCTACAAGCCCGGGCGGTTCAGCTTCAATGTCAAGGGGGGCCGCTGCGAGGCCTGCCGGGGTGAGGGCATCAACAAGATCGAGATGCACTTTCTGCCCGATGTCTATGTGCAATGCGAGGTCTGCCACGGCCAGCGCTACAACTCCGAGCACCCTGGAGATCCGCTATAAAGGCATCACCATCGCCGAGGTGCTGCAGATCACCGTGGACCAGGCCCTGGAGGTCTTCGGCCCGGTGCCGGCCCTCAGGATCCGCTTACAGACCCTGGCGGACGTGGGCCTGGGTTACGTGCAACTGGGGCAGTCGGCCACCACCCTTTCCGGCGGGGAGGCCCAGCGCCTGAAGCTCTCCCGGGAGCTGGGCAAACGGGCCACCGGCCGCACCCTCTACATTCTGGACGAACCCACCACGGGCTTGCATCTGGCCGACATCGACAAAGCTTCTCCAGGTGCTGAACCGGTTGGTGGAGACCGGCAACACGGTGATCGTCATCGAACACAACCTGGAGGTCATCAAGACCGCGGATTATTTGATCGATCTGGGACCCGAAGGCGGAGATCGGGGGGGACAACTGTTGGCAGCGGGCACCCCGGAGGATGTGGCAAGACATCCAGGTTCTCACACGGGCCGCTTTCTGCGGCAGCTGTTGGAATAACGCCCGGGAAGCCGCCCTTGCCTGCCTTCCCAGGTGTCGGACCAAAAGGAATTTGGTGGTCGTTACAGAGATGATAATATCCCGCTTAGCAAAAGGATAAAAATCCCGAAACCCAAGTTAATTTTCACGAGCATCAGGGAAAACTTCTGCAGGTCCGCCACCTTGAACGATGTATCCGCCTGAGAGGCCAATCTGGCGAGGCGCGGCTGCAAAACCATGCCGCGGTAAAAGTGTATGGCTACCATGACCGCCACCACCAGGTGCTTCAACACCAGCACCGCCTTCCAGTGGGTTTCCCAAGTCCCAAACCCGAAGAAGCCCTTCTCAACATGACCGATTAGCAATCCGGTAATCACCAGGACCACGATGCTGGCATTCGCCAACGGCGTGAAGCGCCTGGCGACCTCCTTCATGACCTCCCCCATGTTCTTTGCGTCCAAAGAGTTTCTTGCCCCGGGTAGAATCACCAAGAGGATCATAGCAATCCCCCCGATCCAGACCACTGTTGCCAAGAGGTGAAAGAAGTGACAAACCGACACGATTACGGTTTTCATGGTTAACCTCCTTGAACGAAAAGGGGGCGAAGGGTCCCCTTCTGATCTTCGCCCCCTCGGAGGCCTGAGGGCAAACCTTACTTGGATTCTTTGACCTTCTCAGGCTCCTGCTTGTCTTTCGTGGCTTTAGTAACATCATGCTTCAAGCCACAGCCGCAGCCACATGTATCCTTTTTTTCTGGCATTTTCCTCACCTCCTTTCTTTTATAGTATTTAAATAATTACTTAAATATATTTGCAAAAAAATTTTCTCTCCCTTTATTCACCCTTTTCCCTGATCCGCTCCTGGACCTGCCTAAGTTCCTTTTGCAGCTCCTGTTCGAACCTTTTCAGCGCCTCCAAACTTGCCTCTGCCAGTTCTCGCTCCCGCCACCTACCGGTACCCTCACAGCCACAGGTACAAATCTCGGCTAACTGCTGCCCGCAGCGCTCTAACGCCTCCTCATTGAGGGAATAAGGAATCCAGTAGCCCTTGCGCTCCCGCCGAACCAGACCAGCATGTTTCAACAATCTTAAATGTTGGGATACCGCGGCAGGCGTAATACCTAACATTCCGGCCATTTCCTTGGAGCCCAATGGTCCCTGGGATTTGAGAAGCTCGATGATTTTCACCCGAGTTTCCACGGCTAAAACTTTGAGCATTTCGAAGGGTTCAAACTCCATAAAACTGTACGCCCATATTAAGTGTTTAAGTGATTGCTTAATTAATATAGCAGAAGTTCTTGCTTGTCAAGCTTTTTTTAAAGCCTCCATCATTGACGGGCAAAATGGCGAGAAAGAGAGGCGGCCTGGAGGAGATCTCAGGCAAGCTGGGGAGCGGAATTTGGGCAGAGGTTCCAGCTCCGTGGTATACAAAAAAAGGGGGCGGGAACCTGTGGGCCCCACCCCCCAAATTTTTTCTCTGGCCCTAATTCCCCATGGTGAGGTGATAGGCCAGGTTGTCCAGCTTGACGGTGAAGTCGACGTTTTCCACCGCCATGCCTTCGGTCACCTGCAGTTGGATGGGGGCGAAGTTGAGGATGGCCTTGACCCCTGAGTCGATGAGACGCAGGGCCACGACTGGGCCTTGCCGGCCGGGGTGGCGATGACCCCGATTTCGATGTCCTTCTCCTTGACCACCTTTTCCAGGTCGTCCAGGTGATGAATGATCTGGCCGCTGGGCAAGCGCCGCCCCACCTTGGCCGGGTCCACGTCGAAGACCGCCGCGAACTCGTAGCCCTGGCGGATGAAGTTCTGATGGGCCAGGAGCGCGGAACCCAGGTTGCCGATCCCCACCAAGGCCATCTTCCAGGTCTTGTTGAGGCCCAGGATGCGCTTGATTTCGAAGAGCAGTTCTTTGACGAAATAGCCCACCCCCCGGATGCCGAACTCCCCGAAGTAAGCCAGGTCCTTGCGGATCTGGGCCGGGTTGATGCCGCACTTCTCGGCCAGCTTGTCCGAGGCGATAATCTTCACGCCCTCTTGGGCCAGGGCCTCAAGATACCGGGAATAAATGGACAAGCGGGTGATGGTGGCCGTGGGAATCTTGGAAAATTTCATGGCTGAGCGCATTAAGTTAGCTCTCAAACATGGCTAACCCCTTAAGTGGATAAATTTGCACAAAATCCCGAGGTGGTAAAAGGGGGGCCTACGGCCCCCCATCCGACTAACAGGTCAGTTAGATCTTGATGCCCAGAGCCGTAGCAATGGGCTTGGTCATCGGGTAGGCGTAGAGGATGATGAGCGCCACGACCAGGGCGTAAATACACAGAGACTCGATCATGGCCAGACCGATGAGCATGGTCACGGTGATTTTACCGGAAGCCTCGGGGTTACGGGCAATGCCTTCCACCGAGCTTCTTGATGGCCAGGCCCTGGCCGATGCCGGTACCGAACGCGGCGATGCCGATGCCGAAGCCGGCGGCCATTACCGCATAGCTGAAAAAGCTGCCCAAGCCGGCGGAAGCGCCAGCCGCCCGGCGGGCTCAGCCGCCAGAGCCAGGGAAGCCCAAAGCAGGGTTAACAGCATGCTCAGTCCAAGAACCAGGATTCTTCCATTGCGTAAAACCTCCTTAACCAGATGTTGAGATATGTGAATATGGCCTTCTTCCAATGTTTAGTGGGCGTGCTCCATGGAACCGGCAAAGTACATCATGGAGAGCAGGGTGAAGATGAACGCCTGCACGATGCTGGTGAACACCGCCAGGAACATCATGGGCAGCGGCGCCAGGAACTTGCCCGGCCAGGAGCAAGAGAATGGCCAGGACCAGGTCTTCACCCATGATATTGCCGAAGAGACGCAAGGTCAGGGAGAGGACCCGGGCGAGTGTGGCCGATGATCTCAATGGGGAAGAACAAGGGCGCCAAGGCCGGGATGGGCCCCAGAAAGTGCTTGATGTACTTGACCCCATGGTACTTGATCCCCAGATAGTGGGTGAAGACAAAGGTGCACAGGGCCATGGACAGCGGCGTATTGATGTTGGCCGTGGGGGAGAAGAACCCCGGAATCAGGCCGATCAGGTTGCAGAGTGAGAATGAACAGGAAGAGGGTGGCGATGATACGGGAAGAAGGCTCGGCCTTCTTCACCGGTGATCTCCACCATGAACTCTTCCAGACCGCCGATGATCAGCTCAAAGACATTCTGGGCGCCCGGCTGGCACCAGGGAGACACTGCGGCTGGCCAGGAATCCCAGCCCCAACAAGAGGAGCATGATGAACCAGGTATAGGTGACGTGGGGTGGAATGTGGAGATTGAAAGCCCCGGTCAGCAAGATCAAGAAATAGAATGGGGTGTTCCATGAGACGGGTTGGCCTCCTTATTCTTGAGCTTGATCACCTCAATGACGGCAACCACCATCAGGGTCAGGACGATGGTGGACAGTCCCACCACCAATCCGAAGACATTGACCCAGTCTAGACGCAAAAGCAGGTATAACACCACCAGCATCACAAAAAAGCGCAGAAGTTGCCGGGCGGCGAAAAAGGCCTTGGCCTGACCCCGATGGCCTTCCGGCAACTCTGGGGCCACTCCCAACAAACCCTTGAGGTTGCGGTGGAGCCAGTGGAAGTTTAAGACTACCAGTAAGCCCCCCAGCAAGACACCCAGGGCAAACTGTCGGCCCTGCCAAAGATAACCCAGAACCACAAGCAGGGCCAAGACTGGTCCAGTTGGCCAGCTTCAGCGTTCGGGGAGAGAGGAGTTCCAAATAACCCTCATTTCTCGTACTTCTTACCCATGATATACAGGTTACGGAAGCCGGCGACGATGCCCAAAATCAGGCCGATATAAAACCAGTAATTCTTCCCGGTGTATTCGGCCATGAGGTATCCCAGACCTCCCCCGATGACGATGGCCAGGACCAGGGAGAGCCCGATGGCGGAGGCTTGATAGCCCCCCGACATGAGCTCTTTGATAAATTTTTTGGTTTCTTCCTTCAAGTAAGCTTGTTTACCCCGGAAAGACTAAATGATTCTTTTCACATGTGCCTAGCTATCACAGCCACCCAACCAAGTCAATATTTTTCGCAATCCCCCGGACAAGAAAAAATGAGCCCAGCATTCCTGCATTTTATGCCCCGGCAAAACGTCCTGAGATTTCTATTGCTGAGGATGAATTGGCTAAATGGTAAGACAGCCTGAAAATTTGTGCTTTTTTTCATTTAGCCTGGCTGCCGACCAACCAATCAGTGGTGGGAGAAGGGGTTACCCTAAAGAAGGAGACATGGTGCAGCCGTAGGCGCGGGGTACCCAACCGAGATTTCAGTAGGCTAAGTGAGACCAGGGGACTTCCTGGAAAGGAGCGCTATTCCAGGGATTCCCGGTACACCGGCAGTTCAATAATGAAGCTGGTGCCCTCCGGCCCCGTCTTCTCCACGAAGATACGGCCCATGTGCTTCTCGATGATGCCATAGCTGATGGAAAGGCCCAGTCCCACGCCTTTGCCCACTCCCTTGGTGGTGAAAAAGGGGTCGAAGAGACGGCCACGGAGATTCTCAGGGATGCCAGGGCCGGTATCCATGAAGGCCAGGCGCACCCGGTTGCCTTCCGGGTGGAGGGAGGTGGACACGGTCAGGCGACCCATGCCCTCCATGGCGTCGCCGCTGTTCATCAGGAGATTGATGAAGACCTGCTCCAGCCGGCTTTTATCCCCCAGGACCGGGGGAAGATCAGGGGCGAAGTTTTTTGCCAGATCGATGTGCTGAAAAAGGAGATGGTCGCCCACCAGGGAGAGGACTTCCTCCAGAATGCTGTTTACCTGCAAGGGCACCATGCGGGAGGGCATGTAGCGGGAGAACTCCAAAAGCCCCTGGACGATCTCCTTGCAGCGAGTGGCCTCCTTGACAATCTTTTCCACCTGGGCCCGCTCCGCACATTCTTCGTCCAGGTCCTCGAGGAGAAGGTAGCTCAAGACCGTGATGGACCCCAGGGGGTTGTTCATCTCATGGGCCACCCCGGCAGCCAGCTGCCCCAGGGACGCCAGCTTTTCGGTGCGGGTCAGATGTTCCTCCAGCTGTTTCTTGTGAGTAATATCGCGGATGTGGGTCTGGCTGGCCGGCCGGCCGCCATAGGTGGTGGGGAAGGAGATGACCTCCAGGTCAAATTTGCTGCCGTCCCTGGCGCACTCCCTTCATTTCAAAGACCCGGGGGCGGGAGGCACCTCGCAGGAGGTAAGCCAGGCGCTGGGGCGCGGCTTGCTGGTAGGGGAACTCGATGAGTTCCGCTAGGTCCCGGCCCAACATGTCATCGGGTTGTTCATAGCCAAACATTTCCAAACAGGCCCGGTTAACATACAAGAGCTTTAGATCCCGGTGCAGCACAATGCCGTCCAGGGAGGCTTCCACGAGAGTCCGGAATTTTTCCTCGGACTCTCTGAGTTCCTGGGCCAATTGCTCCCGCTCGGTGACGTCCACGATGGCCTGCACCGCCCCCTGAATCCGGCGCTGTTCGTCGTAGATGGGTGAACAGGTGTTGAAAAAATAGCGTTCGGAGCCATGGAAATCCGGGAAATACTCATAGGCTTCGAAGGCCACCGGCAGGTCGGGTGAGCGCTTCAAGTTCTTGGCGCCGAAAAAGGTCTCCAGGGCCTTGAAGTTCTGCTCCACCACCAGGGAGGCCATGGAGGGACCGTCGTGGGAATAAAACGGCAGCCAATAACGATAGCTTCCCACCATTTCTTCCCGGGAGTGGCCGGTGAGTTTCTCACAAGCCTGGTTCCAGTAAATTATGCGGTGATGGCGGTCGATGACAAAAGTGGGAATGGGCAGCCCTTCCAGGATGCCTTCGGTGGTCTTCTTTTCGCGGAGAATCTGAAGTTCGCTCCGCTTACGTTCAGTGATATCCTTGACGATGCCTTCGTAGCCGGCGACTTGACCCTCCCGGTCCCGGCGGACGATGCCGGTGAGGAGAACAGGAACCTGCCCTTCATTACCCTGTTTTAAAACCACTTCCAGGTCCCGGGCGAAGCCTTCCTGTTCCACCTGGAACTTGAAAGTCTCCCAGTCCCGAGAGTGTTGAAACACATCCCGGATATTAGGCAGAAAGGCGCCCTGAGCCTCCGGTGGCAGACCCAGGAGAGCCTGCCCGGCGGGGTTCAGGTCGAAGAAGCTGGCCTGAAGCGTCGGTGACAAAGATCATGTCCAGGGAACCTTCAAAGATGCGGCGGTAGCGCCGCTCGGAGCGCCGGAGATGGTGGTAGAGACGCGCGTTGGCGATGGCCAGCCCGATCTGGTTGCCCAGGATGCTGTAAAAATAGGCCGGATAAGGGTTAAAGGCGGCGGGATCCGTAGCCGCCAGGTTTAAGAAGCCGTTCACCTCCTCCCGGTATTTTAAGGGGATGCTCACCACGGATTGGAAACGGGGATCGTGGGCGATAGCTTCGGAGAGGGTGGAAGTGGCCAGGCGTTGATCAGCTTGGACATCCTTAATGACCAGGGGCTGAGTGGCCCGGGAGAGATAGGGGCCAATCATCTTTTCCAACTCTCCCGTGCTGGTCCAGTGCAAATAATCCACCTGAAAGCCCCGAGCCGCCACCGAGGTAAGGCGCTGATGATCATGATCCCACAGGAGGAGGAGCCCGGCTTCAATCTGGAAGAACTCCAGAACCGTCTCCAGGGTCAGGTTAGCGATATCCTGAAGCTCCAGGGTATGGGCCGTAATGGTGGCGATTTCATTAAACAGGAAGATCTCCCGGGATTGTTCCGGGGCCATAGACTGCAGCCGGTGCTGGTTAGGTGGGCGGGCCGCCGCTTCAGACATGGGGTGGCCTCCTCTTGGGTTCTGGGCGGCAAGGACTGAATCTCCTTCCACCCGGGAAGTGCAAGAATAACCTATACTTTTTGATCATACCAAACTTGCTGCCGGAAAAAAACTGTCGAGGATGATCTTCAGAAATCGAAGCGGGAGGCGACACGTGGCCAGAGGATAGAGGTGCGGCAGCGGGTGGCCAAAACAATGGCCCGGAGTTCTGTCAGGGCGTCCTCGAGGTTGTCGTTGACCACTAAAAAGTCGTACCAGTGAGCCTCTCCCAAATCGCTCCGGCCCTGGGTCAGCCGTCGGGCAAATTCTTCGGGAGGCAACTCCCCCCGCTCCCGCAGTCGCCGTTCTAAGATTTCCAGGCTGGGGGGCAGGATGAAGATGAAGGTGGCAGAGGGAAAGCTTTTTTTCAGGGCCTTGGCTCCCCGGACGTCGATGTCGAAAACCACGCCATTGCCCTCAGCCAGGCTTTGGGTCACATATTCCCGGGCGGTGCCATAAAAATAACCAAACTGCTCCACCCACTCCAGTAAGCCTCCCTGGTCTCTAATCTGGAAGAACTCTTTGGGAGTGACGAAAAAGTACTCACGTCCATGGGATTCCAGGGAGCGGGGCGGACGGGTGGTGTAGGAAATGGAAAAACGCAAACCAGGGTCGGAAGCCAGGAGCCGCTTCAGGAGAGTGGTCTTGCCCGTACCGGAAGGCGCACTGACGATGTAAATCTCCTCAGCCACCTAACTCTCTTTGAGATCCGCCTCAGCCCGGGGAGGACCGTGGTTGCCACTCAGACGCTGGGACAGGGTATCAGTATGAACCGCAGACAGAATGATGTGATTGCTGTCGGTAATAATAATGGACCGGGTCTTGCGCCCGTGGGTGGCGTCAACGAGACGCTGGGCGTGACGCGCCTCCTCCCGCAGCCTTTTGCTGGGCGCCGACTGGGGCATAATCACCGCCACCACCCGGTGGCTGACCACGGTATTGCCAAAACCTATATTGATTAAGCGTCCGTCCATACGTCCCCCTGAGATCTTTCACTCTATGTTCTTCACTCTATGTTCTGCACCTGTTCCCGGAGGCGCTCGAGAAGGCCCTTAATCGCCACCACGGCCTGGCCGATGTCCAGGTCACCGGCCTTGACCCCGATGGTGTTGGTCTCCCGGAGCATCTCTTGGAGGAGAAATTCAAGTTTTCGGCCTACAGGCCCTGGACCGGTAAAGGCCTCCTGAAACTGGGCCACATGGCTTTCCAGGCGGGTCAATTCCTCCCGGATATCCCGTCGTTCAGCCAGGAAGGCCACTTCCTGGGTCAGACGCCCCTCATCCACAGGAGTGGCCTCGGCGAGCAACTCCTCCAGCCGAGCCTTTAGTCTTTCCTGCCAGAGGCCAGGCACCAGATCAGCCTGGGTCTTGATGCGCTGGAGTTCTTGGCGCACCTGGTCGAGATGGCCCAATGTCTCCTCGGCCAAGGCGGCCCCTTCATTACCCCGCATGGCTTCGAGAGCATCCAGAGCCTGGGCCAGGGCCTGGGATATCGCCTCCCAGATCTCCTCCACGTCCTGGGCCTGCCGCTCCCGGGCCACGATAAGTTCAGCGAAGTGGAGAAGGTGTGTCAGGCGCACAGGTTCAGGCTCCGGAAGGAATTCCGTAAGGGTTGTGAGCAACGTCTTAATTTCCGTGGCCATGACGGGATCCAAACGTACCGTCAGCGGCCGTTCGGCCCGGCCCTCCCAACTGAGCTGGACATCTACCCGTCCCCGGGTTAAGCGGCTCTTGATAAGCTTCCGGACCCGGTCCTCCAGGGCCCACAAATGTCGGGGGAGACTCGGGGATACTTCCAGGAAGCGGTGGTTGACGCTTTTCAATTCCACCACCCACTTGAGGCCGCCCTCTTCCAATTCTCCCCGGCCATAGCCGGTCATGCTCCTGATCATCGATTTGCCAATTGTTTGAGCTGCCAGAGGTATTTTTGTCGCACCAGGGTGAGGAGTTCCGGTAAGGGCCCTTGAGCATAATCGGGGTAGCTCCAGGATAGGGCTTGAAACCCGCTCGTTCCCGCAAGCAGGGTTAGATCCCCATAAATGCCCTGACTCAAGTAGATGCGGTGGGCGAAGTTCTTGCCTGTAGCCAGCACCAGTCGTTCCCTGGCCACATAGCCCGGATCCAGGTTCACCAGGCGGCGGCCCCCCAAGGAAAAGCGCTCCTCCAATCGGTTGGTAAAGAGTTTCCAATCGGCAAGATGGGCCGCACTAGCAAGGTGCAGGAAGGAAGCCAAGCCCCGCCACAGCCCTTTACCCATTTCCCGGTCGTAATAGTCTGTGACGGTGAAAGGCCATAAGGGGCCCACCAGGTCCACCGGCCCCAAATAATTCGCCAGTTGCCGGAGCACCGGACCGGTCAGGTCTTCCCGGGCCAAAATCAGGCTCGCCACTGGCTTAACCGCCAATGGTGCAACCGGAGTGCTCATCGCCGTCTCCGATAAGGCTTGTATCATAGGGGACGCAGTTTCAGAATGCAACGAAAAATTCACGTGAAAATAAGCACAGTTCCATGTTTTATTTTGTTTAGAAAAAAATGGGAGCGACTTTGTTCCAATAAACCCGGACAGATTTTATTCAGCTAGGCTCCATACACCACTACCCGGGAAGTGCAAGGGGTCGGCTCTGAAAAAACCTGGTTCGGTCTTCCGCCAGACCTCAGCACTTGCTTCTCCCGTTTGGAGAGGATATTCTGTCAAAAATGGGGCCAGTCCGGCAGTGAGGCCCGTTTGTCTCAACCCAGTCAGACAGTCTTTTTCGTCGGCAACCAGCCCAGGTGTGCTAACCCAGCGAAGCGGAAACTGGTGACATCCATGCACGAATACTCCCTGATGCAAGACATCATCAAATCCATTTTAGAACGGCTGCAGAAAGAGCAGTCTGCAATCCCGGTAAAGGAAGTGGTCCTGAAGCTGGGGGTTTTGGACATCCACTCCGAGGCCGCAGCCCGCCAGGCTTTTGAGATTTTAACGAAGGACACCCCCTTACAGAACTCCCAGCTTACCGTGGTGGTCAAGCCGGTCATGCTGGAATGCCCTAAATGTCGCTCAGTCGCTCCTTACCCCGTGGACGAGCATACCCACGCTCATGAGCTTCTTCCCGTGGTGGTCTGTCCGGTGTGCGATGGTCTGGCCAAACTCAGCGGCGGCCAGGGGGTGGAATCCATCGAATTGGTCTTCGAGGAGGAAGGCTCATCGGTTAACCTCTGAGAACCGTTTTCTCATTTCTGCTCATGCACCTGACCGTCTGTGAAACCTTCACCAGCCTTCTGGGAGAAAGCACCCTGGCGGGTTTGCCCGCGTTTTTTATCCGGCTGGCCGGCTGCAATTTGCGGTGCCGCTATTGCGACACCACGTATGCCTATGAAGGCGGCGAAGCCAAATCCCTTGAGTCTTTAGTAGAGGCAGCCCGGGAATCCTCCACCAGGCTGGTTCTGGTCACCGGAGGGGAGCCCCTCTTTCAGAAAGGCACGAGGATGCTCATAGACAGACTTATCGAGGCCAGGCTGGAAGTCCTCCTGGAGACCAATGGCTCCCTTCCCATTCAGGAGGTGAATTCCCAGGCGCGGCGTATCGTGGACGTTAAATGCCCGGGAAGCGGCATGAGCGGCCATAACCTCTGGGCTAATTTAGAAATCCTGACTCCCCGGGATGAGGTCAAATTTGTCATTTGTGACCAGGACGATTTTACCTGGGCCCTGGAAGTGGCCCAGAGGTATCGGCTCACGGGCCGCCTGCCGGTCCTCATCTCCCCGGTCTTCGGCGCTATTTCCCTCCCGGAAGTAGCCGAGTGGATCGTGAAGAGCGGGCACCCCCTGCGGCTCAACCTGCAGCTTCACAAATACATCTGGGGGCCGGAGGCCCTGGGCGTGTGAGAACTAGACCTCTGGCCGTAATCCTGATGAGCGGCGGTCTGGATAGCTGCGTAGCTGCCGCAATAGCCCGCCAAGAATACGACCTGGCCTTCTGCCACGCCAATTACGGGCAGCGCACCGTGGCCCGGGAGCTCAGCGCTTTTCGGGCCCAAGCCGCCTTCTATGGGGTGGACCTGATTCTGGAAGCCGACCTGTCCTTCCTGGGACAAATCGGCGGCTCCAGCCTGACTGATATCCGGCAGACCGTGCCCACTCAGAAGGAGGAGTCCCCCGGCATTCCTTCCACGTATGTCCCCTTCCGCAATTCACTGCTCTTGGCCACCGCAGTGGCCTGGACCGAGATGTTGGGAGCCGAGGCCGTTTTCATCGGCGCCAACGTTCTTGACAACCCCGGCTACCCGGACTGTCGTCCCGCCTTTTTTGAAGCCTTCAACCGCCTCATCGATCTGGGCACCCGACCTGAAACCCACATTGAGATCAAGACACCCCTCATTTCCCTGGATAAGGCCGGCATCGTGCGTCTCGGCCTCGACCTCCGGGTCCCCTTCGAACTCACCTGGTCCTGTTATGTCAACGAGGACCAGGCCTGCGGGCGCTGCTCTTCCTGTGTCTTGCGCCTCAGGGGCTTTGCCGCCGCCGGGGCCACCGACCCCATTCCCTACCACCAGGAAAATCTGCCCTAGTCTGTTTTATTTTCGCCGGAACTAGAAAAGGCGGGATCTGGGAACGGCTTGAGCACTGCCCTGGATGAGGAGAGGCGTTGTGACTTTGATGCCTTCAACCAATATCATCGCTTCTCGCGGGTTCGGGACTGGCGCCGTCCAGAGGGTCTGGTCCCCTGGCTGCGACGAGCCATGGTCAGGATCTCCCACTCCGCAAAAGGAGCCAAAAGGCAGGCATAGACCCCTAAGTCCATGGCCTCCTTGACGATGTCCCGGTGCTCGTGATGAGTTTTGTCACAGAGAAGGACCAACCGGCAACCGGGACCGGCAACCTTTATCTTGGCGTAGAGGCCCGGGCCATAGGTGCTTACCGTTTGGCAGTCTACGAACACTGTGGCCTGCTGTTGCCCTTTCAGGGTCTGCAAGAGCTCTCTGGGACTTACCACTCCACGGGGGGCATAGTCATGGGCTTCCAGGAAGGTTAACAGAAAATCCCGGGTTTGGCTGTCGGCCACCAAAAGGAGAAGAGTATTCTGTGAGAAAGGAAGAGTCATACTCCCACTAAACACTTTCTGGCAATGATCATCCGCGATGGTAATCGTGAAGGAGATCTTACCAGCTTGTCAGCATGGCAGGTTGGCCCTGCAAGGTGAGAACAAAAAACCCCACGCCGGCATGACGTGGGGCCCCATTAGACGATGCCGTGATCCCCAAAAAACCTTAGGGATTTGCCTGATATTATTGCAAAGAATGCGCCAGAAAAATTACATAGGAATCCAAGGACATAAGTTTTTCTAAAATAGACATTTGTCTTAAATTCGACCCTTTACTTACGGCTCACTCATTATAGAACACGTTTCCCCTTTGTCTGCTTCTCGACCCTTTGTGTCTATATCAGACAATTAAACCTAACTTTTCCCTGAAGCTGGTCAGGATATGCCTCCGGGGGTTTATAAAAGGTAGCTTTCCTTTACGAGGTTATCTCAACACCCTTGTCCTGGGCGAGCTTCTCCAACTCCTCCTTGAGACGACTAGCAAACTCCTGCTGAAAAGCCGGCAGTTCCAGGGCCTCCTCCACCCGTCCGGAGAGGTACAAGGCCATACCTTTATAAATTTGGGCCTCCGGAAGCTGGGGCTGGCGCCCCAAGGCCTCGCTGAAAAGGGCTAGACTCTCATCATAACGGCCCATCCCCAGCAACGCCGTGCCCTTACCCATAAGAACCTCCACCCGGTCCGGCTGTTGGGTCAGCACCTGGTCAAAAACTTCTAAAGCTTCCTCGACCCGTCCCAGGTCGTTCAACAAAAAAGCTTTGAATTCCAAAGCTTCCGCAGCTTCCGCGCTCTCTGGCTCTTTGGTCAGTTCCTTGTTGACATAGAACAGGGCCTCTTCCAGGAGCCCATCCTGGGCCAGGGTTGTCGCCCCTTCCAGGTGGGGAGTCTCAACCCCCACCATCTTTTTGATGAGTCCGTCATAGGTTTCTTCCACGACCAAGCGGCCGATGTTGGGTGCCACTCCGCCGTGACCGGGCAGGACGTGGTCGATGTCCCGCTTCAGCAGGGTCCGGACAGCATAAAAATAGTGGTCCATCCGTCCCCCGGCCACCTTGGTGTCAGGTGCGGCCATGGAATGAGGCAGGACCGTATCGCCGGTGAACATGGTGCGGGTGGGGGCGTGATAAAAGCAGAGGCCGTCTATGGTGTGGCCCGGTGTGTAAATAACCTCCAGATCGAAGCCGCTGAGGTTAATAGTTTCGCCGCCTTTCACCTCGGTGATTTGGCATCCCAGGCGCCGCATCATTTCCTTAAACTCTTTGGGGCCGGCTTCGTGAATAATGATCTCGAATTCCAGCTTATCAAAGCCTCGGTAGCCCCGGAAAAGCTCTACAGCTCCCATGACATGGTCATGGTGGCCGTGGGTGACCGCGATCTTTTTGATGTCTGGCGGTTTAAAACCCAAATCCACCAGTTGCATAAACGCGGTGTAATCATTGCCGGGGTCAATAATAGAGAGGTAATCTCCCTGTATCAGGTACGTGTTGCTGGAAAAATCGTAGCCGAACAGAAACAGGATTCGCTCGAACAAGGGATTTTTCACGTTGGCCAGGTCGGCCAGCAAAGTCCAGTTTTCCTCGGTTTGCATTTCAAACCCGGTGGTTTCATCCATGGCTAGATTTGTCCTTCCCATGATAAGTACATGATATCATTAACCTTGCTTGTCTTATTTGCCATCAATAATGGGAGAATTTTTTAAATTTTTCCTCATCTTCAGGGCTGAGATGGCGTTGTCCCCCATGGGATTCATAGTTTGCACAAGTATGCTCGTCACGGGCGAATTGCATGGAATCGCCATCCCAGGGTTCAGCGTGCAGACATTTGCCCTCCCGCAGAGAAGCCGGGTTGGGCTCAAAAAACTTGCACTCCACACAACGAATCAGTTCCATATCGCCTCCTTATTGCCTCCAGAGTTTCAGCAGGATTGAGCGGGATTTTCCTTTTCCGGTCTCAAGCCACGTCAGGATGGCGCTATTTTATAAGTCAGGCATCTAGCTGTCAACCACCGTTCAGGCAAACAGGAGAAATCTGGGGGGTAAAATGGACCTGAAGCTACCTTAATATCATGTTCTTTTGTAGGGGCGGGTTTAAAACCCGCCCCTACGAGTGATATCAATAGGTTTTCCGAATCATTTGTTGAATTCCAAGGGGAATCCGGCATAAGGCCCTGAGTGTAAGGAGCCCCAAACCCGAACGCCTCAGAGCGTCAGGCGAACCTGTCAGGGAGGGGTTTGTGTGGAGATGTACTTGGTCTCTGGTTAGCACAAAGGCAGCCCTCTCCCCCACCTGGGCAGGGGAGAGGGCTGGTAAGTCGGGGTTAAGTTATGTTACGGCGCGGCGTAGGGCAGGAAGTAGCTCAGCGCCATCTTGCCGTCCGGCCACCATTTGCGCTGTTTGGTTTCACCGGGATAGAGCTCGATCACTTTATCGCCCTGGACCAGGTGGGTCAGCTCAAACTCGATGAAGTGAAACTCGGTGAGCTCGTACTTGGTGATGACTTCAGCCGGCAACAGGATGGCGTAGCCGGTTTCCTTGCTGGTCACCCACTCGAAGGCCTCGTTGGGGGAAAAGGTCTTTTCCTCTTTGGGATTATAGACCGCCAGCAGTTTCCCCTGGACCTTGTCGCCGATTTTCACCTTGAATTCTTCAAAAATCTGGTCCGGGAGATACCACCACAGGGCTCTGAACCCGGTTTTAACGTAGCCCCGGACGAGCATGGGATCGAATCCACACACACTTAAACGGCACAGTTCGGGCATACTAACCCTCCTCGTGTGACTTGTAAATTGGGGGAATCGCCTCAGAGGATTTCCCCTCTTCTGGTTCATCCTCGGTAATCCCCAGGTGCTCCGCCACTTCCAGCACCTGGCGGTAGCAGTAGTCCATAAATTCCGCCGCCTGTTTCGGGCTGATGTGCTCCGTCTCGATCATCCGCCGCACATAGGGGTAGAGCCACTCGTCAATCTCGGCGTGGAATTCCTTGACCAGGAACTCCCACTCCAGGCCGCCCCCGGGGGGCGCCTGGCGGAGAAAATCCTCCTTCCAGTACCCCACCCGGGTGCGCAGTTCTTCGAGTTCCTCCAGCCCGTGCTGGCGGGTCTCCTCAGGTCTCAGTTCATTTGAGGGCTTCGAAAGCATAGCACTTCTTGATGACATCCATCTCCGGGATGGACCAGTAATGGGGCCAGTGGATCTTCTTGCACCAGCCGATGATGTCGGCCGGCGGGAAGCCGGAACCTTTCAGCACCCACTTCAGGTACTGGCACTTCCAGCACATGTGGTCAGTTTGTTTTTCCGGCGTCAGCACGTGAGCCAGAAACTCAACCGGTGACATTTTTTGGGTATCAGTCATGCGTCGCTCCTCCTGTTACCAGTCCTTAACTTCGCCTTTGCGGAGTTTCTCCTGATATTCTTCCCAGACCTCAGGAGACAGCTTCTCGATGTCCCAGTAGTAGCCGTAGGAGCCGGCTACCGTGCCGGCGGGCGGCTGTGGCCGCCAGCCTCTGACCGGCCGGCCCCGGATGCTGAACTTCACCATGTCGGCCTTGCCCAGGTAGATGTGGCGCGGCAGGCAGGTGTAGGGCCGGGTGCGGCCTTCGATGCCCGGCAGGTAGTTGAAATAGGCGTTGTTGGGCTGGTCGGCGTAGAGCGGACTCATGTCCGGCTTCTCTCCGGGCTTCTCCTCCGGCCCGCTGTACATGTGCCCCTGGATCATGTGGATGTAGTACACCGTGCCGCAGTGGGCGCAGTTGATCGTCCCTTCCCAGTTCCAGAAGCAGTAGGGGTCCAGGTAGTTGACGGTGTCGCAGGGTTTGCCGTCTGTTTCTTTCATGCACCAGATGATATCAGTCATGCGCTCACCCCTCCGCTTAAAGGATTCCTTTGTTGTAGAGCTCTTCGATCTTGCTCATGGGATAGCCAAGCCACTCATGGTAGATCTTGACGTTGTCCGCGCCCACCGGCCGCCACAGCCACTTGTGCCGCCGGGGGGTCTTGGACATATGGCCGCAACTGTAAGCGCTATGCACCAGGATGTCCCCGAAGAGCGGGTCTTCATTCCAGCGCACGGTGCCCCGCTGCCGGAAGTGCTCGGACTCATACACCTCCCGGTCGTTCAACACCGGGGCCGCCAGGATGCCGGCCTCCTTCAGGATACGCACCAATTCGGTGCGGGTCTTGTCCGTGGCCCAATTCCTCGATGGCCTTGTAGATCTCGATCTGGGCCGGGGCGCCGACTCTTTCCTTGTGGCTCTTATAGCGGCCGAAGAGGTCCGGCTTCTTGATGATGTTGCACAGTTCCTGGAAGTCGGCGTCCTGGAAGGCGCTGACCATGACGTAGCGGGACTCGAACTTGTCCTGGGGGTTCTGGGCGTCAGGAAAGTCGCACCTTGCCGGTCATGACGATGCCGTGGACGCAGAGCTGGGTGTCCCAGTTGCCCCAGCGCTGGCGGACGATGCCGAACTTGCCGTACAGCGGTGCGGTGTAGCTCCAGACAACGGGTGGCGGCCTGCACCTGGGAGAACTCGATCATGGTGCCGAGACCCGTCTTGTTCCGCCAGTAGAGGGCCGACAGGATGCCCGTGGTGATCTGCGGAGCCGGAGTACCAGTCGATGTTCCAGTTGGTGCACTTGGTGGCGTGGCCGCCGAAGTCCTCGTGGGTGCCGGTGACGCTGGCCAGGCCGGCGTGGGCCTGCCCGAGGATGTCATAGGAGCCGCCGAAGACCTTGGGACCGTAGCCGAAGCCGCCGCCCCAGACATAGATGAACCGGGGGTTCAACTCCTGGAGGTAGCGGTAGCTCTGCTTCCAGCGGTCGAAAGTGCCGATGCGGTAGCACTCGGTCAAGCCGTCGGTCATCTTCACCAGGTTGTAAAACACCGGCTTGGACTCGGGCACGTGATAGTCCAACGTAATGTAAAACTCGTTGGAGTTGGCGTTGACGAACCCGAGACCGGTGCCGGTCATGGGCCGGGTGTCGTGCAAAGGATAGAGATAGCACTCGTTGAAGGGCGAGGTGTGGCGCATGGGGTCGCCCATGCGGGGCATCTCCACCTTCACCACCTCGGCGCCCAGCTCCGCCAGGTTGGCAGACGGAATGGGGCGTGAAGATATACATGGTGGTGGACATCCAGCGGAGACCCTTCAAGGCGTCAGGCTTGACGAACTCGTTGCCCACGTCGAAGGCCTTCTTGCAGAAGTCCTCGTAGGGCATCTTCATCTCTTCGAGTTCTTCTTTGCTCTTGGGGCCGTCCAGCTCCGAGATGTCACACACCTTCATTTTTTTGTGTTCTTTTTCCCAATCCATTTAAATTACCCCCTTCGCCTTGAGTTCCCGAAGTTTCATAGGCCCAAAGCCCAGGTAGCGCTTATAGATTTCCCCGTTGTCCTTGCCCAGGGGCCGGCCCAGGCTCTTGACCCGGGCGGGGGTGCGCATCTGGTAGGCCAGGGTGGACTCGGAGTACATCAGGGTGCCGTACTCTTCGTCTTCAATGACGTTGACCCAGGGACGGTACTTGAAGTGGGGGAACTCCGCCACCTCGTCGATATACAGCACCGGGCCCGCGGCGATTTCGTACTCCATCAGCTTGGTTTCGGCCTCGATGCGGTTGATGTCCCGCAGCCACTTGGTGGTCACGGTGTAGGTCTTGATGAGGGCCTGGAGGGCGTTCCGGGCCGCCATTTCTTTCAGGAGCGGGTCTTCGTGGATGAGGCGCCCGAACATGGGGAGGTCCCGCTCGATGCACATGCCGATGCGGTACCACAGCCGGTCGGTCTGGCCGCCGATCATCATGTAGCCGTCTTTGCAGGGGTTCCACTCATACTGGTTCAGGTTGGGGTCCCAGGCGCCGGTCCTGGCCTTGATGGAGGCGTTGAAGCCGTACCAGGTGATGTCGAAGTCCAGGATGTCCATCATGGATCTCCGCCGCAGTCACCTCGCAGAACTGGCCGACGCCGTTGCCCAGACAATCCCGCCAGTAGAGGGCCGCCAGGACGGTGTTGGCCGCCTGTTCGCCGCAGACATAGTCCTCCAGCCAGACGCCGGAGCGCATGGGGTCGCCGCCCTGGCCGCCCCGGGGACACTGGTCCGGCGGGAAGCCGGTGTTGTGCACCCAGGCGTTGGCGCAGGTGCCGAAGGGATCCAGCATCCACTGGCCAAACTTGGAGAGCTCGTCCTTCATGGGACCCCAGGTGCCGCGCTCGCAGCAGACCACGTAAATAATCTTGGGGTTGATCTTGGAGAGGTGGCGGTAGCCCAGGCCCAGGGAGTCCATGTAACCCGGCGGATACTCCTCGATGATGATATCCACCAGGCCGGCCAGTTTCTTGTACATCTCCCGGCCTTCCGGAGTCTCCACGTTCAGGGTGATGGAGTGGGCGTTTCGCATCTTCGTGCACGAAGGTCCATGCCGCACTTGCCGCCCTGGGTGTCCTCGAGCATGTACTCTTCCCGGCCGAAGGGGGTGAGCTGGCGCATGGGGTCGCCGCTGGGCGGCTCCACGTTGATAATCTCGGCGCCCTGCTCTCCCAGGAGGCCGGCGGCAAACTTGTGGCCGATGCGCCACAGGCCCATGGACATCACCCGGACCCCTTGCAGGGCCTCAGGTTTGTCAAAGATGTATTCTATTCTCAGGTTGTCTTCGCACCATTTACCAAATTCCTGCGCCTTCCGTTTGGCGTAGACGTTGTCCATGACCCATTCGGGAGTAGGCGGCGGGGTTACAGGCCAGGGACGAACGTCCTGGCCCATCAACGGCAGGGTGTCAGCCCGACTGTTGATTTCAATGTCCCTTTTCTCTTTCGCCATGTTTCGGCCTCCCATTGAGTAAGGTGTTCCTCAATTTTCGCACCGCGGCAAGGCTGCCGCGGGAGCGATCTCGCTAGAACCGTACTGCATATTAAGGCCTATATGAACGGCAGGGAGCGAGACGCCCCATGCCGGTAGGCCGCCGAGATATCACCCCGGGGCGGCGGCTCCCCTGATCTTCCTTCACCTCCTTTCCATGTGATAGCTTTTGGTGGTTTCTTTTTGGGTGTTTCTTTTTGTAAGGCTTTCGCCTCGGCTTCTCCGCCAAGGCCCCACCTCAGGCGAAGAAGTACAATAAGTGTATACTACAAAATCCCTGCCAAGCTTGGCACAGAGACCATGCAAAAAGTATCCCATTGATTTTAATATATATTTTATATCTTAATGAACAATTCTTCCTTGCAACCTTGTGATAAAAATATCAAGTTCTGTCTGAATTTAACACAGCCATTTAATTTTTGTGTCTTTCTTATTAATTTTCTTAGATAAATTATTGTATAAAATATGACCCTTAATCCAGGTTATTTCGTACGGCTCAGGCCGTAGCGGCGAATCTTGCTATAAAGGGTGCTGCGGCTTACCCGCAGGCGCCGGGCCGCTTCGTGTTTGTTCCAGCCCACTTCCTTGAGCACTCTAAGAATGAGGAGGCGCTCGGTTTCCGCCAGGGAGGTGGGCAGGGCTTCTTCCCCGGCTTCTTTGAGGAAGCGGGGGAGATGCCGGCGCCGGATGTCCTCCCCCTGGGCCAGGATAACGGCATGGCTGACAGCGTTTTCCAGTTGGCGGACGTTCCCCGGCCAGTCGAAGTCCATGAGGGTCTGCATGGCGTCGGCGGAGAACCGCAGGATGCGTTTGCTCTCCTTGAGATTGTATTTCTCCAGGAAGTGCTGGCAGAGCAGCGGGATGTCCTCCTTGCGCTCCTGTAAAGCAGGCAGGTGGATGGTGATGACGTTCAAGCGATAGTAGAGGTCGTCCCGAAACCGACCCTCCTGCACCTCCCGGTAGAGATCCTTGTTGGTGGCGGCCAGCACCCGGACATCCGATTCGATGGTGGCCTCGCCGCCCACCCGCTCGAAGCAGTGGTCCTGGAGGAAGCGCAACAGCAGAATCTGGGTGGCGGGAGGAATATCGCCGATTTCGTCTAAAAACAAGGTGCCGCTCTGGGCCAACTCGAAGCGGCCTTTCTTGCGGCGGATGGCCCCGGTAAAGGCCCCCTTTTCATGGCCAAAGAGTTCGCTTTCCAGCAGGGTCGGCGAATAGGCGGAACAGTTGGCCACCACAAAGGGCCCTCGGCCACGCTTGCTCTGACTGGTGAATGGTGCGGGCCACCAGTTCCTTGCCGGTGCCGTTCTCCCCCGTGACCAAGACAGTGGCGTCGGTGCGAGAGACCAGGTCGATGAGCTCGATACACCTCGTGCATCTTCTTGCTCTGCCCGATAATATCCCCGATACTGGGTTTTTGGAGACACGAGGGCAGGACTCGGCGCCACGGTGGTCTCCTGGCGCAGCAGGTAACGAAGGTAGCAGGACACCTGACCGAAGAGGGCATGGAAGAAGTTGAGTTCCTCTCGGGAATAGCCCTGGGGCACCTGGGAGCCTAAGAGAAAAAATCCCAGGCAATGCTGCTGGGTGAAAAGGGGCAGCCCGAACCAGCTTGGATAGATGCGGGAGATAACCTTGAAATAGGCCGGCATGGCGCCCCGGTCGGCGTAGGTTACCAGGTGGGGGTCCTTGATATTGGCCAGATAACCTACAAATTCCCCCAAAAGGCCCACTTTCTCTAACCGGCGAACGAGGCGTTTCAGGGGCTCGGTTACCTGGTCTGAGCACTCCTCCAAAGAAAGAAGACGGTTTTTATTGGTGTCCAGGAGGAGGAAGAGAGGATCGGCCTGGGGGAAAAGTTCCCCCAAAATATCATTCAGATATTGCACCAATTCGGGGATGGAACGCCGGGAGTAACGTTCCCGGGCAATATCGGAAAGTTTTTCCAATTGGGTTTGGGTTTTCTGCAGTTCCTGAGAGCGAAAGGCCAGGGATTCTTCCATGCGGCGCCGGTCGGTGACGTCCCGCTCGAGGCAAATGACCAGATCCACTTCTCCCTGACTATCAAAATGAGGATAAGCCGCAATCTGGAAAACGTGATCTTTGCCATGGGAGGAAAAGGCCTTGTCGGTCAATACCGGGCGCTTCAGCCTGGCTGTTTCCTGCACCGGGCAGTAGTAGCCCTCTTCCTGGCAAGGGGTCTCCTTGCTGTGCATAACTTCAAAACAGCGCTGGTTTAACACGTCCTCGGGGTCCCGGCCCATCCGGCTCAGAAAGGAGTCGTTGGCCAGGACGACGCGGCAGCTGGCGGGGTCTATAA
This sequence comes from uncultured delta proteobacterium, assembly GCA_963709285.1. Classification (GTDB taxonomy): domain Bacteria; phylum Desulfobacterota; class Desulfobaccia; order Desulfobaccales; family 0-14-0-80-60-11; genus JBGSLA01. The sequence continues at coordinate 656,545 of CAVPVR010000003.1, forward strand.
CAATGAGGTTATCAGTGATGCTGTTGAAGACGGTGTCCCGAAAATCCTTGCCAGATCTCAGCTCCCTCTCCAGCTCTTTGAGACGAGAAATATCAGTGACTGCGGCCAGGTAGCCCAAGGAGGCGCCGTTCACTAAAAGGGGCACCACCGATACCAATCCCACCCGGGAGGTGCCGTCCCGCCAACGGAAGCTCAGTTCAACCATCTCGGTCTTGCCCTGGTGACATTGCTCCAGTTGAGCCTTTAACGAGACCAGGCTGGTGTCTTCCAGAAAATCAACCAGGGAACGGCCCAACAACTGTTCAGGCTCGGACCCCAGCATGGTTGCCAGCCATTTGTTGATGAAAGTAATGCGAGCCGCAGCGTCCAACAGGACGATGCCCTCCCGGGCCAAATCAATGATAGTGCGAAAGCAGTCCGGCATCGCGCAGGAGGATTCTGGAGATAATCTGCAAAGAGCAACCTCAGATGTGGAGGGAGGAGGTAGGAGGTTGGTATCCTGGTGCCGATCCTGGGCCATCTCGCTCCTTTGCGGGTCAGGAGTTTTGGGAACAGACTAGTTGTGGATATATTCAGGGATTGAAGGTGTGAATTTCTTCCCGAAATTGCTGCTGTGTGGGTGAGTTGTATCATAGGTAAAGAAAATTCTGGAGTCAAGGAAAAATCACGCTAAAACAAATTTTATGGGTCGGATTCTGGACACTTGGAAATATCTTAGAGAAATTTATGAAAAGAAGCAGACTTTGGTTCCATCATGGCTTCTCCCTGCCCTCATCAATGAGGCGGAAAGGCGCCTTCAAAACCAGCCAATGCACCTGAATCCGAGAGAAACCTGCGGTCTCAAAGAAAGACCGACCTCAGTGGCTTCTTGGGAAAATCAGCTTGACAGGAGACCCGACTGGAAAAGCACTTGCCAAGAGAGGAGGGGGAAAGATAGAATGTGAGCGTGCCGGAGTGGTGGAACTGGTAGACGCAGGGGACTCAAAATCCCCCGGGCTTCGGCCTGTGCGAGTTCGAGTCTCGCCTCCGGCACCAGTAATCTTTTCCCCTCGCCCCGGTTTGCCTGACGCGGTCAATACCGACGCAGGTCTTTTCCCTTTCTTCCTGAAGCAGCCTCCAAGCACTAAACCCCTCCCGCCTTCGCCAGAAATGCGCTGGTCCTCTGATCCACCAGTGTTCACTCATATGAACAAAAATATTAATAAATGTTCAATAAAATATACAATAAATTGCTCATCTATTCATTAAATTATAATAATATCAATAAGTTAGTATTTAGGAATAATCTTTGCACTATAGTGAACCAGCCAACCCCTCACCTGCGCTTCAACAAAGAGGGGACCTGAGTTGGGGCATCTTAAAGGGACAAGCAAATGATTAGACATTTGTTGCTGTGCGCCGCCGTACTGATAATCTTCCTGATTTATCAGGCACCAAACGCTGTTCTCAATGATTTAATAGGGTGGAGTATTGGGGGGTTGTTATTTCTTCCGGATAAGATAACCTCTGTTGAAAACATTTTTCAAATCTTCCAACTCTTGCCCATCTTACTTCTTATCCCCATGGTATTGCTCCTGGCCACCGCTCTTTTTGCCTTGACTGAACTGGAGGGATGAGAGGGTAATAATCAGGGCCTTCCTCAGTATTAGACCGACACATCCTGGTATACCCGGCAGCTAAGTTGCGACCGTTGACCGAAGAGCCTCTCCAACGAGGTCGAAGCTAGGCCCTGGTTTTAATTGCCTTGCCTCGGAGGTCTTCTTACGTTCCGGCTCCGAATGGTCCCTGGTCACCAGGGCCGCCATCCATTGCCAGACCTCCCAACCCGCCATCCCCCAGGTCAGATTGTACACGTTCATGAAGCCCACTCTTTTCAGGCGGTAAGCCACTAATGGGGAACGGTGTCCCGTCAGGCAAATGACCACCACCGTCCTATTCTTGGGGATTTTGAGGCTGTTGGCCAATCCCTTCTCAAACAGCTCATTCTGTGCCCCGGGGAGGTGGAACCAGTGAAATTCTTTCGGGGTGCGCACGTCAAGAAGAACCAGGTCGGAAGGCGCCTTCTCCAGTTTCTCTTGCAACTGCCAGGGGAAAAGGGGGTTGACGCCCATCAGAGTCCAGAGGACGTCCCAACCCAGCACAATGAGGAGGAAGAAAAAGAGCAGCTTTTGCATGAACTCCGGGCAGCTCAAGACCGCAGGGTGGCCTTGAGCCTCTGAGGATGAAGCAAGAGATCTAAGGCCTCCAGGATGCCTGGCACCACTAGGTCTGCAGCCCAAAGAGCTTCCACGGCCGTTCCCTCGGTCTGGATTATGGTGATCCCCAGGGCTACCTCCTTGAGCATAAGCCGGTCGTTGCGGCCGTTACCGACAGCCACCGTTTGCTTGGCCCCCAGGCTCTTAACATACCTGACTTTGGCCTCGGCCTCCTGGTCCTGGGGGATGACTTCAACCCGGCAAGACCAAGCCGTCACCTGAGCCTGGACCGTGCCAAAGGTGTCAGCGGTGAGGATGTGGATAATGAAATTTTCGGAGAGGATACCCAACCTTTCCTGGACGCCCTCAAGGGAGCGTCCGTCACAGGCCAGGGTGCCATTGTAATCCAGGACTAGATGCTCCAAGCTCAGGTCTTTAAATCCAGGAATAAACAGTTCCAGCATGGTATCTCCTTTAGGGAGTGGAAGGTCAGGGGTAGGCGGACCGATGCCTCCACTTGTAAACCCTGATCACTCGCATTAATCGGGAGCACAGGCTTCCAGCCTGTGCAGAAACAGGCAGGATGCCTGTTCTCCCGGTCAAAGGGGAAAAAGAAAAGCTTGAGGAAAAGAAAATTAACGAAAAGCCTGTTCCCCTCGGCCCTATAGTCCCCCGGCCCTCCCCTCAAATCAACCTTTACAGTTTTCTGAACATCGTAACTAAAAGGTTAAGTTCCCGGCAGCCAGGAGCAGCGACTCCATCTGCCGGGCGACCCTGCCGGCCTCGAATCGGGGCGCCAGCTTCCGGCTGGCCCGCCTCATGGCCAATAACACAGGGGGATTGGCAACCAGATCTCGCAAGCGCTGGGCAAAGGCCTCAACCTCGGTGACAGAGCAGGTGAAGCCATTTACCCCATCCTGCACCAGGTCTTTCAAGCTCCGGTGATCACTGGTGGCCAGAGCCAGACCCAATCCCAAGGCCTGGAGTCCCACCAGGGGCAGTCCTTCAGACAGGGAAGGCAGAACTAGCATGTCGCTGTGGCGCATGATGTCAGTGGCAGCCTCCGGGGTTACCCAGCCATGAAATTGAACCCTTGACGCCAAATCCTGGCGCCTGGTCAGATCCTCGAGTTCGCCCCGTAAAGGACCGTCCCCCACCAAATCCAGGCGCCAGTCCAGGTCCCTGAGTTTCTCCAGGACCTCCAAAAGAAAGATGAGGTTTTTCTGGGGGCTGAAGCGTCCCACGAAAACCAGCCGGATGGGGGTATGCACCTGGGGTGGCAACGGGTTCAGGGCCTCCAGTTCGACGCCGTTGGGGATAACGTGTGCCGGCAGGCCATAAGCGCGCTGCACCAGCTCAGCCACCTCGTCACTGGGGACCGTGACTGCGGCGGCATCCCGCCAGATGGGAACAGTGAAGGGCTTGAGCCAACGGAACAAGTGGTCGGTTTGGACAGGCACTCCCCCGGGAACGTCTCCCAGTTGTGCACTGAGCACGTAAGGAATGCCGGTGGTTTGGCGGATGATCCAGGCCAAGACGCCGGTGGGCACCGCAAAGTGCACATTGATGACCTGGGGCCGCCAGGAAGCAGCGTGTCTCAGCGCGGGGATGAGGTTGGCGGCCAGATAATAGCCCATTTCCGGGACCGTGCAAGTGTGGGCCTGGTGGCGCCCCGACCAGGTGCGATAAATCTCATAGCCCTCGTGCACTTCCTTATGAGGCAGGCCCCGGAAGCGTGAGGTCTGCACCCGGAGTTGGTGCCCGAAGCGGGTCAGGTGGCGGCAAAGATCGGCGGCAAAACGGCCGCCACCGCCGCCGATGGGGGGAAACTCGTAATTGAGAACCAGGATGCGCATGAACATGCCAAGGATTCCAGCCGCAGCGCCAGCGACCTACTGCGAGACCTCTGCCAAAGTCACTGCTGCAACTTTAAGAGCACGGAGGAGCCCCGGTCATCCAGAACGGTGATCTGCCGTCCTCGGAGTTGCTGTGGCAGAAGAGCCACAGGATCGAAACTCACCGTGACCGGTCCGGTGCAGTCGTCTCGGGGTTGAAAGGTGAGCAGGGCCTTTTGAGCCCAGGGCCAGTGGAGTCGATCTTCCCCGAAAGTGATCCCTCCCACCAGGTATTTGTCAGAATCCCTGGGAAAAACTAGGCGGACAGGGGAATCCGTCGGCATGGCCGCAAGATCAACCGGGAGCCACCCGGACCAGTGGGCCGGGATTGCCAGCACCTGCCGGTACTGGTCAAGGGGCTCTCCCGCGCGGTTGAGGGGCAGCACCTCTAAGACCGCGGCACCACGGGGATTCTCAATATAAAGCCGTAAGATTTTTGGGTCATTTTTGGTCTTTCCCCGGAGGTCCAACCAGCGGTAGAGGTTAGCAGGAATCTTCCCTTCCCGGGCCAAGGGACCATGTTTGCGCGCCTCGCTGAGGGGAGAGTAGCGAAAATCCGGCATGGTGATCCACCACCGGGACTCGTCCCTGCCCTCAAAAGAAGGGTGATACACGGTGGGTTGAAAGGCCACCGCAAAACGGATATCAGGACGTTTGAGCCACTGAGAAGTGTTCTGGGCGCCTTGTAAAGCAGGGTGGTAGTACACCGCGCCCAAACGGAGGGCGCCGTGTATCAAAAAATAATCCATCAGAATGAAGCTCGTATAAAGGACCCGTTCCCCAGGCCGGGCCTGCTCCATAAGCAGTTCCGGCTGGGACGGGTAGAGGACCAAAGGCTCCTTTTCCCGGAGATACCTGGCCATGACCTGGACTTGTTCGGCGCCTCTGAAAATCATCTCCCCTGAATAACCCAAGAGAACCGCCAGAACCACCACGGGCCAGAAACGCCTTAGGTCCAAACGGCCTTCTGTGGAGGAAGCCGCCCCCTTCTCCCGCCACCAAGCCACCGAAAGATTTACCGAAGAGCAAATAGCCTGGGCCACCAGACCGAAGAGCAACACCACCAGGGGAATCCACAACCGAAAAGGCACGTCCGCGGGATGGTCGGACACGTAAAACATGAACCCTGCCAGAATGACGCCATAGATAAGGAGGATTCTTAGGACCACCCGGCGGGAGGGCTCCGCAAGGGTGCCGAGTCCAAAAATCAGAGCACCGCAGAAAAGTGCCGGGGAGCCCCACAGCCCTTCCGCCAATCTGACATTTTCCACGATGACCCGCAGGACGTTCTGGCCTGCACCCACCAAAAGCTGCCACAGTGGATTATCTCCCCGGGGGAGCAGGGGCGGGAGAATGAAGGCTGGTCGCTTGATAAAGTGGGCCACGAGCAAGACGACCACTAGGCAGGCAGCCACTGCCCCCGCGGCTATCATGAGGCGTCTGCGGTCTTCTTTTTCAGCCAGGGACAGGGCAAAAACAAATGACATAACTGCATAAATGGCCCCGATGAGATGCAGGCTCACCAGAATCAGGGAGCCCAGGAACAGGGACCAGGGAGCCCATCCCCGGCAAGAGATGATTCGGGCCCAGAGGACCACGGCCAGGGCCATGGTCAGGTTGGAGGGCACCAGATGGTGCAGGCCAGTGTCCGGAAAGACCTTGAACGCCAGAAGCATCAGGGCCACCCCGGCAACACCAGGCCCAAACATGGTGGCCAGCCAATACGCAAAGGCCAGCCCGAAAATCAGGGGGGCCAGGGTCCAGAGAAACCGGTAGGCCTCCATAAGACTCATGCCGAGTTTGCTGAGACCCACCAGCAACAGCGAAAAGAAAGGATGATATACCGGAAAAACCCTGGAGGAAACGAGAACTCGATGCTTGTACAAATCAAGGTCTGGAGAGTCCCCGCCTTTGGGAATCAGTTGCTCACGCAGGTCATTCAGGGCAGGACAATTCTGGTTGAAACATTCCAACATTTGTCGGGACTTCAGCACGTAAGTCAGACTGTCGTCCACTTCGGAGGTCAGGGTCCAGTTGGTGATAGGGCTTACGGTCAAGTACCCCTGCACCCCGACGTACACCAGGAGACCCACCAGCAAGAGCAGCCAGGAGCCCAATGGTCTCGGTTTGAGTGGTTCAGGGGTCACACTTACCCTTTCTGGACTGGAGGAATCGGGTGACACTCGGGAGCTCCACCCTTAACTGATCCAGTGCTCGAACCAGAGCTGGAAGGCCAGCAGGGTCCAAAGGAGTTTGCGGTGGTCCCGGTATCGCGCTTGATGCTCCCTGATCAGGGTCTCGACGTAATCCGGCTGAAAAAGGCCCTGTTGTTTGAGACGGCGGGGGGACAGCAGTTCCTCCAACAAGGGTTTCAGGGGACCGGCGAACCACTTGGCCACGGGAACGTTAAAGCCCTTTTTGCCTCGCTGGAGGATGGAATCAGGGAGGAGCCCTTTCAGGGCCTGCCGCAAAAGAAACTTGGTAGTCAAACCGCGCAGCTTGAAGGAGTGGGGCAAGTTGGCGGCATACTCCACCAAGAGCCGGTTGAGCAGGGGGACCCGCACCTCCAGAGAGTTGGCCATACTGGCCCGGTCCACTTTTACCAGAATGTCCCCTTCCAGGTACAGCTTAAGGTCGCAATAGAGAACCTGGTTCAACGGGTCCTGGGTGCGGGCCAGATGGGCATGGTGTTCCACCAGGTCCACCACCTCCTCCCGCCACTGCCCGGTTAACGGGCCCAAAAGCCCGGTCTTTTCCTCAGGGGTGAAAGATCCCAGCCAGCGGTGGTGCCGCACCACCGTGGGCAGTGAATAATCTCGCAGGAACCGGCGCAACTTGAAGTCAAAACTTAAATTATCAAAAGACACGGGCAGCGTTTCCAGCACCCAGGGATCCACCAGACTCCGGAGCCAGCCGGGAGCCAGGCGCAGGTAATAGTTCGCCAGGCGGTGGGCCTGGAGGGTGGAGTAACCCCCGAACAGCTCATCTCCCCCATCCCCTCCCAGCGCCACCTTGACATGCTCTTTGGTGAAACGGGCCAGACAATACGTGGGGATGATGGAGGAATCGCCCAGGGGTTCATCCAGGCCCGCGGCGATTTGGGGCAGCATGCTGAGGGCGGTGTCCGCCGACAAGGGAAATTCATGATGCTCGGTGCCGAGATGCCGGGCCACCAGGCGGGCATGAGCCGACTCATCAAAGGAGGGGTCGTCGAAGGCAACGGAAAAGCTGGGCACCGGGCGATGGGAGGTGCGGATCATCATGGCCGCCACCGCACTGGAATCGATCCCCCCGCTCAAGAGGACCCCCACCGGCACGTCAGCAACAAGTTCCATTTTGACGGCGTCGTGCAGCAGTTGACGCACCTCAGCGGTGCAGTCGGTCAGGGTCTTGGCGGAATGGGGCTCACTTCTGTCCAAACGCAAGTCCCAATAACGCTCAAGATGGGTATGCGAATCCTCGACCATGAGGAAATGGCCGGGAGGAAGCTTGTTGACCCCGGCGAAGATGCTGTGGGGCGTGGGAACATATTCCAAGGAGAGATAGAGACTCAACGCGGTGGTATCCAGGCGCCGCTCCAATTGTGGGTGGGCCAAAAGAGCCTTCACCTCTGAACCAAACAACAAACACCCGGGAAGCCGGGCGTAATAGAGGGGTTTGATCCCCAGGCGATCCCGGGCCAACATCAGGCGCCGTCGGGGGCCGTCCCAAATGGCGAAGGCGAACATACCGTTCATGGCCTTCAGGCAGTCGGCGCCATATTCCTCGTAAGCATGGACAATAACTTCGGTGTCGCTTTGGGTGGCGAAGCGATGCCCGGCCTTCTCCAGGTTGGCCCGGATCTCCCGGTAGTTATACAATTCCCCGTTATAGACGATCCAGATGCTCCCGTCTTCGTTACTGAGCGGCTGATGCCCGGTTTCCAGATCAATGATGGACAAACGGCGGTGCCCCAACCCCACGGGACCTGAGAGGAAAGAACCCAGATCGTCGGGCCCCCGGTGCCGCAGGGTTGCAGTCATGGCCGCTAATCCCTCCCGGTCCACCGGGGCCTGCCCGTTAAAGTTCAGCACTCCGCAGAAGCCACACATGCTGACCACTTACCGGGAAGAACGATAAATCTGGCGGATGATATACGTGGGCTTGCCCTGGGACTCGTGGTAGGTGCGAATCAGCATTTCCGCCGTGAATCCCTGCAGGACACAGAAAAACCCGAGGATAAACAGCATGGAGGACAAGAGCAGCAAGGGGGTCTGGATCAGGGACAGATCGTAATAAAATTTCTGGAAAAGCATGATAATGCCGACCAGGAAGCTGAGTCCCATGAGCACCAGGCCAGAGCCCCCAAAGACCCTCAGAGGGTTGGAGGTAAAGTTTCCGAGAAACTTGATGGTGAGAAGGTCCAGGATGACGCTGAAAGTGCGGCCGAGGCCGTATTTGGAACGACCGTACAGGCGAGGCTTGTGATTGACGGGGATCTCGGCCACCTTGGCCCCCACTTGCAGCGCCAGGGCTGGAATAAATCTGTGCATCTGACCGTAGAGGCGAATGTGGTTGAGGAGTTCCCGGCGATAGGCCTTCAAGGTGCAGCCGATGTCATGGAGTTTGAAATCCACCACCCGGGAGATGATCCAATTGGCCAGGGTTGACGTAGTCTTGCGCCAGAGCCAGTGGTCTTGCCGGTCTTTGCGCCAGCCACTGACCAAGTCATAGCCTTCATCAAGCTTGGCGAGCAGGCGCGGGATGTCTTCGGGGTCGTTTTGCAAATCAGCGTCTTGGCAGACCACCACCTCCCCCTGGGCGTAATCGATGCCGGCGGAAAGGGCTGAGGTCTGGCCAAAGTTGCGCCTGAGCTGGATCACCACCACCGTGTTATCCGCTTCTGCCAGTTCCTGAAGTTTACTGGAGCTGCCGTCGGTACTGCCGTCATCCACATAGATAATTTCGTAAGTGCGCGCCAAGGAGACCAGCACCGCTTTGATTTGTTGATGCAAGATCTCAAGGCTTTCCAGTTCATTAAAGACGGGGACGACCACAGAGAGGTAACAGTCTGCCATCGGGGGACTTTGAGGTTTCAGGGCAGGAACGGTTTGCATGCTTATCAAAATCCTGAAGATTAATAGAAAAAATTTTAAGAATTTATTATATCAAAGACTTTTTAAAAATATCAAGAAACCTCTGGGCACATCTGCCAATCTGAAGGCAGTAATAAGAATAAACCTCTAAAGGATATGGAAGTATTTTGAAGTAAGAGAAAGATTTTTTGGAAATTACTTGCGCTAATAACCTCTTCCCGGCCGGGACACGGGCACCTCCCGGGGTCCGGGCTTGGCGGGCAAAGGCACTCCCCGGGGCGCGTTCCGCACTTTTTGAGCTTCTTGGGCGACCTGCTGACGCATGTTCATGAGCAGCAGGATGTAATGGGCCTGCTGCACCGGCGTTAGAATGCTTTTTTCTTCCTGAAGTTGCCTCTGTTCCAAAGCCAGCTTCTCTTGGCGCAGTTGCATCATCCTATCCAGGATGGCTGACACCTCCTGCTCCGATGGCTGGGGCTGCTGCATTACCTGGTGAAGCTGCTGGAGCGCCCCCTTGGCATCACGGATGGCCTGGCGTTTCAGAGACTTGTATTTATGATCAAGCTGCAGCAACCGCTCCACCTTGGTCTGGTCGATGCCCAGGGCGGGACCCAGATTTTTCCGCTTGAACTCCACCTGGTACTGGTCCATGGGGTCGCTGGCGTCGATGGCCTCCCCTGGTCGGGGAACCCCGGCCAGGAGCAACAGCACGGCCACAAAAAGAACAAAGCGCGACATGGCAGTTTATCTCCCTGACTCGAGTCTTTTCCTGAGGTCTTCTCGTTCTTCCCGGGACAGGTCCGCCACCACGGCGTCCACATCCCAACTCAAGATATCATTATCCAGCCAGAATCCTTCTTCCTCGGTTGCCTTTCTCCCCGCAGCACCGAACTTGCCGGCGGCCAGGCTGTACTCCGCCTCCTCGGCCGGGGGGGGCTCAGGCTGGGCGAACCGAACCGGAGGGGCTTCTGATTTGTCGGCAGGAGCCATGGCTGCCGGCTGGGCCATCGTGGGAGAGGGCGGCGCCGGAGCAGCAACGGTCGCTCTTTGGGCCCGATGCTCTCTCTGGGGAAGAGGTGCTTCCGTAACCTTGGTTTTTTCCTGACGGTGGGCTAGCTGAGGGGTGGCAGATGGACCGGTAAAGGGGCCCAGATAAACAGCCAACACCAAAATTCCGGCCAGGGCGGTGGCTCCTACAATGTAGTGAGGGAGGCGCAGCCGCCAGGGCGTCGGCTCGGGGGTCTGGTTCACCTGCGCCAGCTTGACATGAAGCTCCCTTTCGAAATCCTGCCAGAAAGCAGGGCCGGGATCAGGCAGGGGATGGGACTGATAAAGACGCACCACCTCGGTAAGCTCCTCCAGTTCCCGTCGGCAGTCAGGGCAAACCTCCAGATGCGCCGCCACCTGACGCTTCCAGAAGGGGCTCAGATCACCGTCGGGATAATCTGGCAGCCTCCGTTGAATAAGAGCGCATCGCCACGTCATGACTTTCCTCAATTTTGAGATACTGCTTTAGGGTCTTTACCGCCTGACAATAATTGACCCGGGCAGCCCCGGCAGTCCCACCCAATTCTTTGCAGATTTCCTTGTAAGAGAGGCCCCGCTCCAGCTTGAGGGTGAGCACTGCCCGCTGTTTGGCCGGGAGACGCTCCAGGGCGGCGTACAGGCGGCTGCGGTCTTCTGCCGCCATGATTCCCTCCTGCGGGTTGTCCTCCACCGCAATGGTCAGTTCCTGGCTGTCCACCGGGTCGCCGAATTTCTTCTTGCTTTTTAAAAAATTGTAACATTGATTGATAGCGATCCTGAACAGCCAGGTGCGGAACTGCGACTGGTGCCGAAACTCCCGGATGTGAACAAAGGCTTGCAGAAAAGCCTGCTGAGCCATGTCCTTGGCCTCCTCGGGGTCCTGTATCAGGCGGCAAGCCAGATTGTATATTTCCCGCTGGTATTTCCTGACAAGTTCCTCGAACGCCGGGAGGTCACCTTGCTGAGCCCGGGCTACGAGGTGAGGTTCAGTCATGTTTTATCCTCACCCGGCTTCAATTAGTTAGACCCTAATGGAAAATAAACGTTAAAGGGAATTTCTCAATTTGATAACATGCCTGCCTTCACACATCCCTAATCTGAGAATACTATATCTTAATTCTTTGTTCTCCTGAGGGAAAAATTTTCCCTACACCCTGTTAACCTGTTCTCGGTTCACTTCCCGGAAGTCCTGATAACCGGCCACCAGAGGCACGGTCAGCACCATGAGACCCAAAGCCACCACACCGGGCCAGCCGGCCAGGCTGTAGGCCCAACCGCTCAGGGTGATGCCGCAGGCCCCGCCCAGGTAGTAGAACAAAACATACAGGGAGTTAGCCTTGCCCCGGCCCCCGGTGAGACGGCGGTTCAAGGAACCCGCAGCCGCGGCGTGAATCGTGAAAAATCCAGCACAGACCAGAAGGAGGGCAAAGGCGATCACCGCCACCGACTTGATCAGGGTCAGCATCAGGGCCACGGCGAAAATCAGGGCGCCCCCCATCATGGCGGCCCCGTTTCCCAGACGGTTACTGATAGTGCCGGCAATAGGCCCTATGACAATGCCGACGATGTAAGCAAGATATAGCAAGGTGATCATTTGCACCGGCATCTGGAAAGGCGGCCCGGCCAAATAAAAGGGTAGGTAATTAAAGCCGGAGGAGAACACAAAAAAGGCCCAGAAGGCCACCAGAAAAGTTCGGCGCAATTCCCGGCGGCCCAGGATGGCAGAGAAGCCGGTAGTGTCCGTGGCAGCATGAACCGGTTGCCCGCTGGCTGGCAGCCAGCGCAGCGCAGCGCCTGCGCTTACCAAGACGAAGATCGCCGTAGTGACAAAGGCCCAGCGCCAGTGCAGGGGCGGGTGGAGCCAGCCGCCCAGGAGACGGCCTCCCAGCCCCCCCGCCACGGTGGCGGACACGTAGGAGCCCATGGCCACGTTCAGGCGTTCCAGGGGGAGGTTGCGGGAGAGGTAGGCGGCCACGCAGGTGCTGAGGGCCGGAATAAACAGGCCCTGGAGAAAGCGGAACGCCACCAACACCGAAAACTGGTGGGTGGCGGCGCAGATGAGGCCCGCCACGGCCACCGCGGCAGCGCCCAGGGCAATGAGGCGGCGCACCGGGTAGCGGTCGGCCAGCCAGCCGAAGGGCAGGTTGGCCAGGGCAATCCCCAGAATCACCGCGGAGACCGTGAGGGAGGCCGTGGCGGCGCTCACCCCGAATTCTTGCTGAATGACGGGGAGAACCGGCTGGGTGATATAAATATTGGTGATGGCCGCCGCCACCAGGGTGAAGATCAAGGCCTGGAGACGGAAGAAGTTGGGTTGGTTTATTGCGGTTGGTTTAACGAAATCATTTTCCGGCACAGCAGTCTTTCCCTTCACCTGTAAAAACCATCCATCCAAAGGTCAAATTCATCTTCGCCCGTTCTTTGGAGATTCTCCCGATCAAGCTCCCACCGAAAAGGATTGGTCAAGATATATTCCCCTACACGAACAAGTGATGCTTCATCCCGAATAATATGTTCGAAAAAACTCCGCTGCCATAATCCTGCTAAGTTATGATTGAGCAATCGGTTGATCCGTTTAGCCACCCCAGACTTAAAAACACCTAGTATGGTTGATAAAGAACCAGAAACAGATTGACCAAATTCACGTTTTGTAGGGGCACGGCTTGCCGTGCCCTTGATCTCATTTATTAGAAATAATATAGCGTGAAAATGATTCGGCATGACAACAAATTGATCAAGCTCCACATTGCTTCGCAACTTAGGAAGATACAGCCATTCCTCCTGAACTATTTCTCCCAAAGCATTCAATATCATCGCACCTTCTTTTATTTCCCCAAACAGATTCTTACGATTTTTGGTGCAAATGGTAACGAAATAGCCGCCGATCTTGGTATAGTCGAAATCCTGAAGTCGAAGAGATGTGCGTCGAGGTTTGACCAATAATTTCATAGAGTTCTCAATGCAACCGGTTCAGGGCACGGCAAGCCGTGCCCCTACATTATGATCTCTTTTTAATAATTTTGAGTTAAAGGAATAGATTGTTTGAAGATTTTTAAATTAATCAGGGATACAGCCGGTCCAGGAGCCGGGGAAAGGGATGGTCTCCCGGACGTGCTTGAGGCCGCAGAGCCAGGCCACCACCCGCTCGATGCCCATCCCGAAGCCCGCGTGGGGCACGCTGCCGTAGCGCCTGAGGTCCAGGTACCACTCCAGGGGTTCCTGGGGCAGGTTATGCTCCGCCAGGCGGGCCAGCAAGGTGTCCAGGTCCGCCACCCGCTGGGAGCCGCCGATAATCTCGCCATAGCCCTCCGGGGCCAGCATGTCCACACAGAGGGCCAGGCGCGGGTCCTCCGGGTCCGCCTCCATGTAGAAGGCCTTGCACTCAGGGGATAGCGGTGCACCAGGACCGGCCGGTCGAAGAGCTGGGAAAGGACGGTTTCCTCATCGCCCCCAAAGTCCTCCCCCCAGGGCACTTCCATACCTTTGTCTTGCAGGCGTTCCAGGGCCTCGGCATAGCTCAGGCGGGGAAAGGGCTCGGCCACAGCTTCCAGGGGCTTGGGGTCCCGCTCCAGGATTTCGCAGTTGCGCCGCGCGGTTTTCCAGCTACCCTGGAGGACCATGGTGCGCACCAGGGCCTCGGCCAGTTGCATGATGTCTTCGAGGGTCGGCAAAGGCCGCTTCGGCCTCCACCATCCAGAATTCGGTCAGGTGGCGTCTGGTCTTGGACTTTTCCGCCCGAAAGGTGGGCCCGAAGCAATAGACCCTTCCCAGGGCCATGGCCGCAGCTTCGAGATAGAGCTGGCCGCTCTGGGAGAGATAGGCCTTGCCCCGGTCCAGGTAGTTGGTCTCAAAGAGGCTGGTGGTGCCTTCGCAGGCGGTGGGAGTGAGAATGGGGGTGTCCACCAGGACGAAGCCCTGAGCATGGAAAAAGTCCCGGCAGGCCCGGGACACTTCGTCCCGGATGCGGAGGATGGCCTGCTGGCGAGGAGAGCGCAGCCACAGGTGACGGTGGTCCATGAGGAAACCAACGCCGTGCTCCTTGGGGCTGATGGGATATTCCTGGGAAATGAAAAGGGGTGTGAGGCCGCTCACCTCCAGCTCAAAGCCTCCCGGGGCTCGGGGCTCGGCCTTCACCAGACCGGTTCCAGCGTGAGGGAAGACTCCAGGGTAAGGCGGTCGAAGGCGGCAAAGTCCTCCTCCGGAACCCGACCCTTTACCAGGACCCCCTGGGCCAGGCCGGTGCCGTCCCGAAGGACGAGAAAACGCACCTTGCCGCTGGAGCGGAGATGCGTGACCCAACCTCTCAGGGTGACGAACTGTCCCACCCGCCGGTCAAGGGAGTTAATGGGGCAATAAGAAGGGTGGCTGTTGAACACAGGCGCCATCAATATTCTCAGGCTGGATACCAGAGGGAACGGTTACATCATGATCTTGATGTGAGACTTGTCCTTCTGACCCTTGATCCACTCTTGAAAAACTGTCTCCATCTTGCGGCGCTCCAAGAGGTTGCGGATTTGCGGGGCCGCTTCTTCAAAGGAACGGCTCCGGCCTTCCCGGCGCGCCACCACCTGCACCAACTGGAAGCCTTTCTGGGTTTGCACAGGGGCCGTCTCCCCCGGTTTTACGCTGGAGAGAAATTGGGCAAGCTGGGGGTCCAAATCCCTCTCGGCAACAAATCCCACGTCTTGGGTTAACATGCCGTACTTCTTGCTCAGCTCATCCCAAGAGGCGCCCTGGCGATGCTCCAGGAGAATCAATTCGGCTTTTTTCTTCACCTCTTCCCGCTGGGCCTCAGTGGCGCCCGCAGGAACAGGTATATTCAACATCTTCAAATGGAGCTGCACCCCACCGGTTTTGGGATATTCCTGATCATAGAAATTGCGGACGTCGGCTTCAGTCACCACCACCTTGGCTCCAGCCACTGCGACTAAAAGGCGTTCCTGGGTCATCTGGTCGGCCAGCTGCTGCTTGAAGCTTTTAACGGTCATGTCGTTTTGGGCCAACATCCTGGTTAAATCTTCGTCATTCCCAATGCGATTCTGTTGCTTGAACTGTTCGAAGGCCTTGTCAACTTCCTTCTCAGAAACAGTGATGCCCCGGCGTTTGGCCTCAGTCTTGGCCAACTTCTGCATGATGAGAGCGTCAAGGAGATGCCGTTGCAAGTCTTTGCCACTGCCAGAGGGCAGTGCCATCCCGGGCTGTGATTGCAGGACCTTGGCCATCTGTTCCACTTCGGATTGGCTGATAACCTCATCGTTGACCACCGCCACGATGCGTTCCACCACTTCCGCCGTCGCCGTGGTCAGGAAAATAAAAAACCAGAAAACCAGGAGGAAGAGCACTTTTCCTGGGCGCATGCTACTAGCGAACATATCTTTTTCCTCTCATTCCCCCTTAACAAATATTTCCAATTCTTTCAAGCAGTTTTCCAGGCCGGCCCAGGGAGGCCCTTCTTCCGGAAGTCTTAGCCGCAGAGTCTGATCAGGGCTCAGCCGGAATTTTTCAGGCCGCTTCTCAAGGAGGGTCACGAGGCGTGCCAGGTCGAGGCGATCGGGCGCCGCAAACTGGAACACCGCAAAGCCATTCTGCACTTCCAGGCGCCTGACGCCCAACTGCCGGAGGCGTTCCTTGGTGCGCACCACTTTGAGAAGCTCTTGACCCTCCGAAGGAAGAGGGCCAAAGCGATCTACCAATTCCTCTTCCAGTTCATCAATCATCGCCGGGGTCAGGCTGCCAGAAAGACGCCGGTAAAGAGCCAGGCGCTGCTGGATGTCCGGCACGTAGTCTTCGGGGAAGTAGGCAGCCACCGGGAGGCGGATTTCCGGCTCGGGGGCCAGTTCTTCCGGGGCCTCCCCTTTGAACTCCCGGATGGCTTCCTCCAGGAGTTGCAAGTAGAGCTCGTAGCCTACCTCCGCCAGATGACCCGACTGGGCCTGGCCCAGGAGGTTTCCGGCCCCCCTGATCTGCAGGTCGTGGAGGGCAATCTTGAAGCCGCTCCCCAACTCGGTGAACTCCATAAGGGCCTTTAAGCGCTTCTGGGCCTCGGAGGGCAAAGCCGCCTCTTCGGGCACGAGCAGGTAAGCAAAGGCCTGAGCCTGGCTACGGCCTACCCTGCCCCTGAGCTGGTAGAGCTGGGCCAACCCCATGGTGTGAGCCCGGTTAATAATAATGGTATTAGCCGCCGGGATATCGAGGCCGGCTTCAATGATGGCGGTGCACACTAACACGTCCACCTCGCCCCGCCAGAAACGCACCATGACCTGTTCGAGCTGGCGCTCCGGCATCTGACCGTGAGCCATAGCCACCCTGGCCTCGGGGACCATTTCCTGGACATAGCGGGCCCAGGTGCCCAGGTTTCGCACCCGATTGTGGACGAAAAAAACCTGACCTTGACGCGCCAACTCCCGGCGGATGGCCGCCTGGATCACCGCCTTCTCGGGCCGACAAAGATAGGTGCGGATGGCCAGGCGATTCTCCGGCGGGAGTGTTAATGAGGCTCAACTCCCGCAGCCCCGTCAGGGAGAGCTGCAAGGTTCGGGGGATAGGGGTGGCGGTCAAGGTGAGGACATCCACGGTGCGGCGCCACTCCTTGAGTTTCTCCTTCTGCTTCACCCCGAAACGCTGCTCTTCGTCAATGATGAACAGTCCCAGATTGCGGAAGGTGAGGTCCCGGGAGAGGAGACGGTGGGTGCCGATAACGATGTCCACCTTTCCCTGGGCCAGTTCACTGACGATGCGTTTCTGCTCCTTTGGTGTCTTGAAGCGGCTCAAGACTTGCACTTCCAGGGGATAGGGGGCCAGGCGCTTCGTAAAGGTGTCGTAGTGCTGCTCGGCCAGAACGGTGGTGGGGACCAGGAGCGCCACCTGGAAGCCGTCCATGGCGGCTTTGAAGGACGCCCTGAGGGCCACTTCGGTCTTGCCGTAGCCCACATCCCCGCAGATGAGGCGGTCCATGGGCTTGTCCGCCCGCATGTCCTCGAGGACTTCCTGGATGGCATGGAGTTGGTCCTGGGTTTCCTCAAAGGGAAAGGTGGCTTCAAATTCCCGGTATACCGGGTCAGAGGGGGAGAAGGCGTGACCCGGCAGGACCCGGCGGGCGGCATAGAGCTCCACCAGTTCACGGGCGATCTTTTCCACCGCCTTTTTCACCCGCCCCTTGATACGCTCCCAGGATTTGCCCCCCAACCTGTCCACCCGGGGGGCCACGCCTTCCACTCCCAGGTATTTCTGCACCAGGTGAAGGCGGTCCACTGGTATGAAGAGGCGGTCGCCGTGGTGATATTCCAGCTCTAAAAAGTCGTTGACCCCGGCGCCGGCCTCAAGCTTGACCAGACCCTGGTAAAGCCCGATGCCATGATCCACATGGACCACAAAATCACCCTCCCCCAGATCCCCCAAAGAGGTGAGATACTGGGGGGGGCGGGTTTCCCGGCGGCGGCGGCCTTGGGGTCGGTAGCCCAGGGCCTCATCTTCAGTGAGGACGATGAGCCCGGCGGCAGGGAGGCGAAAACCACCGGATACTTCCCCTGCGGTGATTTCCACCAAGCGGAGGGCCTCCCAGTCCGGCTGGGGATTGACCTCACAAGTCAGGCCCTCTTCTGCTAACAGCTGAGCCAGGCGCCGGGCCCGGTGCCGGTTCAAAGAAACCAGGACCACGTGGTAGCCGTCGTCCTGCCACTCTGCCAGGCGCTGAGCTAAGGCCGGCACCAGACGGCCGTCCTCGCCCCCGGCTTCGGCCAGTTCCTGGGCCAGGCCCTCGTTTTTGCCGGTCTGAAAAAAGAAATGCCCCGGGCTCTCGGTATCGCCTAAAGGAAGGACATGGCAGGACACCGTGGCAAAGGAGGCCCGGCGTTCTTCCCAGGACAGGTCATCCAACCAACCCGTTGGTTCATCGACTGCATCGACGGCTAGCTTTTCCAAAGATTGGGTCAGGTTGAGAGGGTCCCACTCCACCACCAGGGTCTCCGGGGGGAGATATTCCCAGAGGGTCTGGGGCTCAGGGTAAAATTCCGCCAGGTGTCGCTCTATTCCGGAGAAATGGATGCCCTCCTGGACATGGTGCCAAAACCGGGGGTCCCGGCGCTTGCTCCGTCCCTTAAGGGCCCGCTCTCGGGCCGCCTCATCCAGGATCACCTCGCTGGCCGGCAGCACCACCAGGTCTTCCAAGGACTCCTGGGAGCGCTGGGTGGCCGGGTCAAAAAAGCGCAAGGACTCGAGGGTATCCCCCCAGAACTCTAAACGCACCGGTCGGCCATAGAGGGGTGGAAAGAGGTCGATGATACCGCCTCGGACGCTGAATTCCCCCCACTCCTCCACCAGAGGCCGGCGTTCGTAACCCCCGTTCTGCAACCCCCGCAGCAAGGCCTGGCGTTCGATCTCCTCCCCCGCCAGCAGGTAAATCCAGGCCTCCTGCAGGCGGCTTACGGGAGGCAATTTTTCCCTCAAAGCGGCGGCGGAGGCCACCAGAAATATTGGTTCCCGGGAGGCAAGAGCCAGATAGGCTCCCGCCAAACGGGCGGCGCTCACCTCCGCGTCCAGCCCGAGTGGACGAAAGGTCAATATTTCATGGGCCGGAAACCCCCGAAGCAGGGACCACGATCCCAGAGGGTCGGTACCAGCGGCGCCGAAGAATTCCAGGTCTTTCAGAAAGACCTCAGCCCCGTCACCATTGGGAGTAACTAGCAGAAAAGGGCGGCGCAGGGTCTGGCCCAGACGACTCAAAAGGTAAGCCCCGGCAACCGGGGAAAGGCCGAAGAGATGAATCTCTCGTTCTCCCCGGGCCAGGGCCGCAGCCACTTCCTGCCATCTGGCGCCTGAGGGACTGATTTGGTCCACTTCTAGAAAATATCTTGAGGAGAGGCGATTTGCAAGGGGCGGAGTGCACCTGGGATAGGAAACTTTTTCCGGGGAGACTACAGGCACAAAGTTAAATTAATGAGTAATTTCATGTTGATAAAGAATGGCATTACCTTTGCAAAATCTCTGGCGCAAGGACGCCGAACTTCTCCGGCGCCCAGGAGGCAGCAGATGAATATCGGCTGGGACATGGCAACTTACATGGGGGTGCGAGCCACTCGGGAGCTGGAAGTGGTCAGCCACAACTTGGCCAATTCCAACACAGCGGGCTTCAAGCGGGAGCTGCTCAACAACTGGCAGCTCACCTCCCCCGAGCACTCCCTGGCAGGCCACCCTGAGGCGGCAAATTACGTGGACGTGCGGAGCCGGGATTTCAACCAAGGCAGTATTCACGAAACCGGCAGAGAAACCGACCTAGCTATTCAGGGACCCGGGTTTTTCAAAGTCCAGACCCCCCGGGGCGTCCGCTATACCCGCAACGGCAGCTTTCACCTGTCGTCCGATTTCGAGCTGATAACCAAAGAAGGCTATCTGGTGCTAGGCAAGGATGGCCCCATCACTCTTGATTCCCGGGACAAACAGTTCGGCATTGACTCAGAAGGTGGCATCCATCTGGATAAAAATTTGGCCGATCGGGTTTACGTGGTGGACTTTCCCAACTCCCAGGACCTCCGGGCTGATGGTCAGACCTATCTAGTCCCCGGCCCCTTGGCGGGGGAAGCAATGGAGGCCAAAGACGCCCGGTTACACCAGGGCAGCATCGAGGAAAGCAACGTGGACCTGGTGGCGGAGTCAATAGCCCTGGTTGACATCCATCGGCGTTATGAGGGTTATTTGAAGGTGTTAGAGACGTTTGCCGCCTCCGACCGCAAGGTTGTGGAGGAAATCGGGCAGCAAGCCTAAAACAACGAGGAATTGATTATGTTTCGAGGGATGTTTTCTGCGGCCACCGGTATGGGAGCCCAGCAGTTGCGCCTGGACATCATCGCCAACAACCTGGCCAACGTCAACACCACCGGCTTCAAGAAGAGCCGGGGGGACTTTGAAGACCTGGTATACCAGACCATACGCCAGGCGGGGGGGGAGCTCCCCGGAGGCGGCCAGATGCCTATAGGCCAGCAGGTGGGCCTGGGAGTCAGGCCGGTGGGCATCTCTAAAGTCTTTTCCCAGGGCCAATATGTGCAAACCGAAAACGAACTGGACATGGCCATTGAAGGGAAAGGATTTTTTAAAGTGCTGAGCAATAGCGTCGAGCACTACACCCGGGCGGGCTCCTTTAAGATCGATAAAGACGGCTTCCTCACCACCCCCAATGGCGACCGCCTCCAGCCGGAATTCAGCATCCCCCCGGAATCGATTTATCTCACCGTGGACACCGGCGGCAATATTACTTGTTTTGGCCCTGATAACCAGCCTCTGTCCACCGGACAGCTCACCCTCTATACCTTTCCGAACCAAGCGGGCCTCAGCAGCGTGGGGCGCAATCTTTTTCTGCCCACCGAAGCCTCTGGTGACCCCATTGAGGGCCAGCCGGGTATCGATGGGGTGGGAACCTTGGCCCAGGGTTATCTCGAGGTTTCCAACGTCAACGTGGTAGAGGAAATGGTCAATATGATCATCACCCAGCGAGCTTACGAACTTAATTCTAAGGCCATCCAGACGGCGGACGCCATGATGGAACGGGCTTCTCGCCTGAAGGCCTAAGGAGATGGCTAACATGCGACGTTTGAGCTTGGGTCTCATCTGGCTGATCTTAGTGGGGCTTCTTCTCGGGGCGGACCAGGCCCACGGAGCTCTCACCTTTAAAAGCGAGGCCCAGGTAGCCGGAGAGTTCATCACCCTGGCTCACCTGGCGGAACTGTCCCCTGAACTGGCCCAAAAATGTGGCGCAGCCCTGGTCTGGTCAGCGCCCCCCCCAGGACAGATTTATACCTTGACCCAGGAGTTCCTCAAGTACCGGCTGGAACAATTGGGCCTTCTGGGTTTCTTGAAGGGGGCGCCCCTGCCTGCGGCCATCCAGGTGCGGCAGACGGGGATGCTCTTGCAGGGAGAAGCTGTGGTTACCGCCTTCCGACGTTACGTCCAGGAGCACAGTCCCTATCCGTCCGATAACTTGCACATAGAGGTTTTTCCCCTGGAAGAGGCGGTTATACTCCCGTCTGCAGAGGTAACTCTGAAGCCCCTGCCGCCCCGAAACGATAAACTCCTGGGCGATGTTACCTTGGAGATGGTCCTCTTGCACCAGGGCCAGTCTCTCAAGCGGGTCAAGGTAAGCGGCCTGGTGCGGCTCAAGCGGATGGTGGTATGCGCCACCCGACCCTTGCGAACCCAGGATACCATCGGCCCCGAAGACATCCAGGTACTGCCCCGGGAGGTAACGGGGTTGAACGCCAACGACTTTTTTATCTCCACCAAGCAGGTCATGGGCCGCATGTTGGCCAGGAGTGTGGGACCCCAGGAAATTATCACCATCCGGCATTTGAGCAACAAGCCCATAATTAAACGGGGTGACGAAGTAACTGTGGTCTTGGATCATGACGGACTGGAAGTTTCCACCAAGGGGGTGGCCCGGGAACAGGGTTATTTAGGGAAAACCATCCGACTGGTGAACCCCAAAAGCAAGAAGGAATTTCAGGGGCTGGTGGTCAACGCCAAGACCGTAAGAGTGCAGATATGAAACCGAATTATTACCTCCTCTGGCTCACTGGTCTGATGGTCTTGGCCCTGGCAGGTTGTGGAGGGCTAGCCCTGGGGAAATATGCTCCTGAGGTGCCTCTCGCCACCCAACCATTGCCGCCGGCGCCTCCGCCACAGGAGGGGGCTTTGTGGACCGGCCGCCAGCCCAACGGACTTTTAGCGGACAACCGTGCGGTCAACGTGGGGGACCTTGTCACCATCAGCATCACCGAAACGGCCAAGGCCAGCGAACTTGCCAATACCAAGACCAGTAAGGACTCCGGCGTTAAAGTGGGCATCACGTCGTTGCTGGGCCTCAGCTTCCCTATGAAAGCCTTTTCTAACAAGGATTTGGACGTCGATACGGCCTTGGAAGGCACGGTAGGCAACGTTTCCGAAGGTGCAGGCAAGACGGAACGTCAGAGCAGCTTTACCACGTATCTGACGGCCCGGGTCATGCAGGTGCTGCCCAACAACAACCTGATGATCCAGGGCCGGCGGCATCTGCGCATTAACAACGAAACCGAAGTGGTCATGTTAACCGGCATCGTCCGGCCCCAGGACATCGACCGGAACAACGTGGTGCCCTCTACCAAGGTGGCGGAGGCTAGAGTGACGATTTCCGGAGTCGGGGTGGTGTCAGACAAGCAGCGGGTGGGCTGGTTCCAGCGGTTTTTCGATCATGTCTGGCCGTTTTAAACAAACAGGTGAAGCCATGGCAGGGACACGCCAATTCTTTTCTTCCTTTCTTTACCGAGAGGTGTTTTTACGCCAAAGCCTTAGCCTGCTGGCAACCCTGGCCTTGCTGCTGGGGCCTCTGGTTCAGCCGGCCGCCGCCATTCGCCTGAAGGACATTGCCACCTTCAAAGGGGTGAGACCCAATCAACTCATCGGCAACGGTCTGGTGGTGGGCCTGAATGGTACCGGCGACGGCACCAATGTAGACTTCAACATCCAGGAACTGGCTAACATGCTGTCCCAACTGGGCATCAATGCCGTCCGGGACAAGATGAAAGTCAAAAATATCGCAGCAGTGGCGGTAACCGCCTTGCTTCCTCCCTTCGCCCGGGCAGGCTCCAAAATTGACGTCCTGGTCTCTTCTCTGGGAGACTCTAAGAGCTTACAAGGGGGCACCCTGCTCCTCACTCCCCTTAAAGGAGTGGACGGCCAGGTGTATGCCCTGGCCCAGGGTGCCGGTGTCCGTGGGTGGGTTTACTGCCGGTGGACAAGCCGGCGGCGGGGTCACCAAGAATCATCCCACTGCAGGGCGCATCGCCGGCGGGGCTACAGTGGAGCGGGAAATTCCCTTAGACTTCCTGGGAAAGGATAGTTTCACCCTTTCCCTCCATGAAGCCGACTTCACCACCTCTCAGCGGGCCGTGGCGGCCATTAACCGGGCTTTGAAGGGTGGGTTCGCTTTGTCCCAGGACGGCGGTACCATTACCATCAAGTTGCCTCCGAGATATAAAGGCCAGGTAGTGCCACTGCTGGCTTCCCTGGAAAATCTGGAGATCATCCCCGACAGCGTGGCCAAAGTGGTCCTTGATGAAAGAAACGGCACCGTGGTTATGGGGGCCAACGTCAGGTTGTCCACCGTGGCCGTGGCGCACGGCAACTTGATGGTCCGGATCAAAGAAAAACCACGCGTTTCCCAGCCCTTACCTTTTTCCGAGGGCAGTACCACGGTGGTCCCGGACACCTCCGTCATGACTCAGGAAGGGGAAAACCGCCTCATGGTTTTGCCGGAAGGGGTGAGCATCGGCCAGGTAGTGCAGGCTCTGAATGCCATCGGGGTGACGCCCCGGGACCTCATCGCCATCCTCCAGGCCATCAAGGCGGCAGGAGCCCTCCAGGCGGAACTGGAAGTTATTTAGGCATGACAGCCATGATGTCAAAAATTACCCCCCTATTGCCTGCAGGCCCCCCCGGCCCTGAAAGTTTGAGTCCTTTAGTACACCAGGGCATGGCCCAAAAGGGTGCACCCCAAGACCCTCAACGCCGCCTTCAGGCCGCCATGGAAGTGGAGGCCATTTTTCTGGAACAACTCTTGGAACAGATGAGGCGCGCTCTGGTTGACCCCCTCAGCTCGACCCACGGGAAGGTCCGGGGGTATTTAAGTTTGGCAGACCAACACCTATCCCGGAGCCTGGCAGCCAGTGGGGGCCTCGGTCTGGCCAAGAGAATGCTTGAGGACCTGGCTCCCCTGGAGTCTCAAGCCCCACAGGAGAACCGTCATGAAGGAAATTCCCCTAACCCTGGAGGGACTGCCACTCCAGGAGGAGATCTGCCTGTATCGAGAGCTCCTTGAATGTTTTGAGGAAGAATGGCAGGCCCTGGTCAACTCCCAGGAGGAGGCCATTCTGGCTCTGGCCGCCCAAAAGGAGCAAATCCTGGAAAAAATCGCCGCAGCGGATCCTGGCCGAGGAATTTCAGATCCAAGGGGACAAGAGAGCAAACTTCTTGACCAACTGAAACATCAAGCAGCCACCGCCCAGGCCCGCAACCACCGTCTCATCACGGCGGCCCTGGAAACGATCCAGGATTTTTTAGGACATCTACAGTCTGCCCCTCCGGGTACCTATCACTCTGCCGGCAAGGTGGAGACCACCCCGGGGAGCTCATTTTTTCACCGACAGGCATAGGGAGGACATTCCCAGGACAAGCCTTACCAGACCAGGAGCAGATTAATGTCAGGCCTTCCCAGCATCCTCAATATCGCCACCAGGGCCCTAGTGGCCGAACAATTAGGGGTGGAAGTCACTGGCCATAATGTGGCTAATGTCAATACCCCGGGGTATTCCCGTCAACGGGTAAACCTCGTCACCGCCTACCCGGTGCCCTCTCCCTGGGGTCCCTTGGGGACGGGGGTCAAGGTTCAGGGAATTGAACGGGCTTTTGATCCCTTCATCACCGCCCGCCTGAATGAAAAAACTTCTCTGCTGTCGGACTACCAGGCCCGCTCGTCTGCCTTGGAGCAGGTAGCCACCTATTTCAATGAGACCCGGGAGGGTGGCCTCAACGACCTCTTGTCTCAATTTTTTGCGGCCTGGCATGACCTGGCCGACAATCCTTCCGGAGCTGGGGAGCGGCAGGCATTACTCTCCCGAGGCCTGACGTTGTGTGATGCCTTCAACTCCCGGGCCGACCAGTTAGTCCAGGAGCGTCTGACTTTACTGCAACAAATCGGCCCTACCATAGAGGATATTAACGGTCATGCTTCCCGCATCGCCCAGCTCACCCGGGAAATCATGGAAACAGAGGCTAACGGCCATACCGCCAATGATTTACGGGACCAGCGACAACTGGAAATTTCCCGGCTCTCTCAGCTTATCGGCGTGCGCACTTACACCACCGGCAATGGCACTCTCAGTGTCACCCTGGCCAATGGCCTTCCCCTGGTTCAGGGGGTTCTCTCCTGGAACTTAACTTACCAAATGAGTCCGACAGACACGGTAGATTTGATCTGGCAAGGGCCGGGGGGGACCACCGAACTCATTGATACCAATATCCTGACCGGCGGCAAACTCACCGCTCTTCTTCAGATGCGAGATGAAGTCATTCCCAGGTATCAGCAAGAACTGGACCAACTGGCCCAAGACATCATTGTGGCGGTCAATAGCCAACACAGCCATGGCGTGGGTCTGGAGCTTTTTTCCCAAACAAAAGGCACCTACCAGGTCAACGACCCTGCTGTGCCTCTGGCCACTGCCGGACTTCCTTTTGGTGACCAGATCGTCAATGGCTCTTTGCAAATATCCCTAGACCGTGATGGCGCTCCCCTGGCATCCGGCACCATTGCCATAGACCCAAGCTTATCTTTGAACGACCTGGTCCTGAGTATCAACAGTCACCCGGTCCTGGGCGGTTACCTTACTGCCTCTGTAGTAGATAACTCTTTGAATTTAGTTGCTAATTCTCCATCTGACACCTTTGGTTTCGCTGGGGACGACAGCCAAATCCTCACGGCCCTGGGTCTCAATACCTTTTTCACCGGCGATAAAGCCTATACTTTTAGCGTCAATGCTTGGGTATTAGACAACCCGGAGCTGGTGGCGGCCGGCCAGTTCGATGCCACCGGGGCCCACGCGGTGGGCGACAACCGCAACGCCCTGGCCCTAGCGGAGCTGGAAGAAGCCCCGGTGGGACCATATGGTTTGACCTTTGGGGAGGCCTACCAACGTCTGGTGACGAACCTGGGTCTGGAGGCCGAGGAAGCGGCAACCCAGGAAACTTTCTTCCAAGGTCTGGTGGAGCAATTCACCCACATGCGAGACGCGGTCTCGGGAGTATCTTTAGACGAGGAAATGACCAACCTGGTGAAATTCCAGCGAGCCTACCAGGCTGCCGCCCGGTTGGTGAGCGTGGCGGATGAACTCTATCAAACCTTGCTGGCCTTAAAGAAATAAGGAGTCCCGACCGTGCGGGTGACCATGCCTATGATTTTTAACAGTATTCAAGGGAACTTGCAGAACTTGGCAGAGGATTTGCAAAGACTCAACATAAGCATCGCCTCTGGCCGCAAATATCAGAGTATCAGTGACAATCCCCTGGACGTGGGGGTCATCCTGGGATTGGCCCAAGAGGGGAGCCAGACGGTACAGTATGAAAGGAATCTTGAGACCGCTAAAGGCTGGTTGAGCGTCACCGAATCAGCCTTGCAAAATATCACTGAAATTGTCCGGGCCAGCGCGGCCCTGGCCAATCAGATGGCCACAGGGACCTATAATGCGGCCCAGCGTCAGGCTGCCGCCCAGCAGGTCCAGGGATATTTAGAGGAAGTCATGCAGGTGGGAAATACGAAATTCAGGGGACAACACATTCTGGCGGGCTTCCGCACCGATACCCCACCCTTTATCGAAGGGGACTGGCAGGTTCAGTCTCCGGTAATGCATCTGAAACCCGGATCAACCGGAACCGCCGTTGCCGGAGGGGTCTATACCGGCGCCGCCAGCCGCACCTACCTGGTGGAGGTGGCTTCGGGAGGCGGGACCGGCCTGGGCACGTATCAAGTGTCGGTGGATGGCGGCCAGAGTTGGACTAACCCTGCCGTTATCCCCGCTGGGCCGATTGCTTTAGGAGACGGGGTGGAGGTGACCCTGGGGGGCAACTGGATGGCGGGCGACCGCTTCAGTATCCCGGTCTACCGACCGATTGGATATCAGGGAGATACTCATAACTTTGAAATCGCGATTGGACCGCAAAACCGCCTCGTGGTCAATGAAGTGGGGAATACAGCCGTGGGGGGAGACCAGGGAGACAACGATCTTTTCCAGATTCTGGCACAACTCAAAAGCAGCCTGGAGGCCAATGACCCGGCGGAGGTGGGGGCCTATCTAGAGAAACTTCGTTCTTACGAGGCTCATATCACTTCACTCCTGGCTGGCCTGGGAGCCTCCCTGGAACAAGTCACCATGAAAGAGAACGTTTACGGCTCTATTAAGGAAGAACTTGCTCGGCAAATCAGCGACCGGGGCGACACCGATGTGGTGGAAGCAATCAATCTCTTGAAAACTAAGGAGAATGCGTATCAAGCCGCGTTGCTGTCCTCCTCCAAAGTCATGGGTTTGAGCTTGATGGATTATCTGTAACTTAACAAATGAGTAAGCCTGCTGGGTTTCTGATGGTAAAACTATTGACGGCGAGGAGATTGCATACAAAAGCTGGCTCAGGTAACTCTAATGTCAGATTGGCAAAGTTTGATTATCACAGTCTCATAAAACAAGATACCGGCGACCAGGAAGGTAACCTTGCTGATTCTCACTAGGAAATCCGGTGAAGGCCTTTTTATCGGGGATGACATCCGTATTACGATCCTTGAGATCCGCGGCAAACAAATCCGCTTGGGCATAGAGGCCCCAACCAATATTATCGTTCTCCGGGACGAAATCTATCAACGCATTCAGGAAGAAAACCTCCAGGCCGCGGGAGCCCAGGACAAAGACGTCACGGAGATCGCCCAGCTCTGGAGACAGGAATAAGAATTATGGCCTCCAATCCACAAACCACATCATCTGATACGGCTATCTTCCCCGTCAAAACCCGTAATTTTGGCTCCATAGAAGTGCGGTCGGACCAGATCATCTACCTGGAGCCAGGCCTCCTGGGCTTTACCCAGTATCACCGGTATGTTCTGATCGAGCATCAACAGGAAGCCCCTTTTCTTTGGCTGCAGTGTTTGGATAATTCGGACTTGGCCTTTGTGGTTATCGACCCCCGCTGTCTATTGTCTGATTACCAACCTGGCCCACTTGCCCAGGTCATGCGCGACATGAAAGTGGAGCGCCCCGAAGACCTCAAAATTCTGGTGATTTTGACCATTCCCCCAGGCAAACCCCAGGAAATGACGGCCAACTTGATGGGGCCGGTGGTTGTCAATCTCAAGACCCGCCAAGGCAGACAACTGGTGGTGGAGGACGCCCATTACAGCCACAAGCACCGAGTGCTGCCTGGGTAGGGTCCCCCCCAACTCAAGGGTCAGGGTCAGGTCTGCTCGCTGACTTGAATAAAAAAGGCGGTCCCGAAGGACCGCCCTTGGAAAAGGAAAAAAACAAAATTACATAGGCTTGGGTTCGAGGGTAGACTCATCACCCAGGAATTTCCAGGGGGAAAGTCCGGTGACCAGAGAGCCGGTGTCATAATCAAAGAACTCTTTCACCAAAGCGTTCCCCTTCTTGTAGAGGACCCGCAGAGGAATGTCAGCCGGGCAGGCTTCCTCACAGAGGCCGCAGTCGATGCAGCGCCCGGCCATGTGGATGGCCCGCACCAACTGAAAGATGGTGTCGGGGGGGACTTTGCCGATGCTCATGAGATCGGGATGCTCCAGGCTGCATTCCTTACAAAAGCACATGGGGCAGACGTCCCGGCAACCGTAACACTTGACACAGCGAGCAAAGTGATCCAGCCACTCCTGAAAGGATTCCTGGAGAGGCAGTGCTTCAATCCGGGTGACTCGCTGGCTGGCAAGGACCGGCTCACATTTTTCACCGTAGTCGATGACTGAAGCCCAGGGGCCGGGGCATTCACAGTAATCTGCCTGCTCCTGGGGGCAGGCGATGCCCACCAGCACCACTTTTTCCGGGTCAAGCTGGCCCCACTTGTAAAGCTCATTTAAGCCCCGCTCATCGCAGCCCCGCACCTGAATGGCAAAAGTTTCCTCCGGATAGCTGGCCACCAAAACCTGCAACAGTTTATCCAGAGGATACCGAGCGTTTCCCGGAGCCACGATGGCCTGGTCCAATTCCTCCAGATTGTCCAGCGTAAAAAAATAAGGCAGGGGGTGGCCTTCTACAAACTTGTATCCCAGGTAGCCCGCCACCTTTCCTTCTTCCAACAATTTCCTGACCTTGCCGCGGATATTTTCCATCGGGTTATTCCTCTATTAGGTCTTTCTTGTCTCAGGCAGCCTGTTTGGTCTGCTTAAGACGAGACGGTCCCAGCTTCCTGATTTTTTCGGTGAAGTCCCGCACAATTTGTGCCAATTTGGGGCCTTCGGCGGCGGAAATCCACTCCAGGTGCAGGCGCTCTGCTTCAAATCCGGTGAATTTCAGGAGCTCTTGGAGGAAGCTAATGCGTTTGACGGTCATATAATTGCCTCGGAGATAATGACAATCGCCGATGTGACAGCCGCCGATGAGGACGCCATCAGCCCCTTTTTGAAAAGCATGTAGCACATGATGGGGCGAAACCGTGCCGGAGCACATGATTCGAATAACCCGGATATTGGGAGGATACTGCAAACGGCTTACGCCCGCCAGGTCGGCCCCGGCATAGGTGCACCAGTTACAGAAAAACCCTAAGATTTTCGGTTCGAATTCTTTCTCAGTCATAGCGGTATTCCTGTTTCTTCGGATTTTCTGAAGCTAGGCCCCAGCGGCCTCTTCCATCTCTGCTTCCAGTTCCTTGAGGGCCTCGTCCACCTGGGAGTAAATCTGCTTGTGGCTGAAGCCGAAAAGGGTAATGCATTCGGAAGGGCAGTTGGCCGCACAGGTGCCGCAGCCTTTGCACAGGGCCTGGTTAACTTCACACACATCTTCATCCGCCACATATTCGATGGCGCCAAAGGGGCAGACCCCCACGCAGGCCTGGCAGCCAACGCAGGTGTCGGCATCGATCTCGGCCACCACACCACCAGCCCTGATGGCATCCTGGGACAGCACCACCGCAGCGCGGGACGCGGCAGCCTTGGCCTGGGCGATGGCTTCATCGATGGGCTTGGGAAAATGAGCCAGCCCGGCGATAAAAACCCCATCAGTGGCGAAGTCTACGGGCCTGAGTTTCATATGGGCTTCCAGGAAAAAGCCGTCATTAGTCAAGGGCACCTTGAACAACTGGGCCAGCCTTTCCTGATCTTTAACAATAATGGCGCTGGCCAGGCCCAGGATATCGGCCTCCAGGGTCACCGGCAGGCCCAGGATGGGATCCCGCACCATCACCTGGAGGCGGCCCTCAGGAAGCTGCTCAACCTGGGGTGCATCTTCCAGATCAAAACGGATGAAGATAACACCCATTTCCCGGGCTTTCTTGTAAAGGCTTTCCCGGGTGCCATAAGTTCGCATATCCCGGTAGAGAA
The DNA here is from genome assembly GCA_963709285.1 of uncultured delta proteobacterium. Taxonomy (GTDB): domain Bacteria; phylum Desulfobacterota; class Desulfobaccia; order Desulfobaccales; family 0-14-0-80-60-11; genus JBGSLA01. Next base: position 686,837 of record CAVPVR010000003.1, read on the forward strand.
TGAAAACGTCCATCTCCGGGTTTAACTCTTTAAGTTGAATGGCGTTCTCCACCGAGTGGGTGCAGCAGACCCGACTGCAATAGGGCCGCTCCGGGATGCGGGAGCCCACGCACTGGATGAACACCGCAGTGTTGGCATCAGCCAGCAGGGGATTATTTTCCCGCAGCGCCTGGTCCATTTCCAGGGAAAGCATTACCCTGGGGTTCTCCCCGTAAAAATATTCCTTCGGCTTGTAAGAATGGCCACCGATGGCGATGACCGCCGCGCCATGTTCCACGTCCACTTCCTGGCCTTCGGTGGCGATGGTGGAGGTGAAATTGCCAACAAAGCCCTTGACACTGGTGACTTCGGAGTTGAGATGGACCTCCACCAGAGGGTTGTTCTGCACCCGCTCCACCAGTTCATCGAGGTAGGGCTTTATGAGCTCGCCAGCCCAAGTTTGGTTGAGCTTCCGGGCATGACCGCCCAGAAAGTCTTTCTTTTCCACGAGGTGGGCCTGGAAGCCCTGGTTAGCCAAACCGAGAGCGGCTTCCATGCCGGCCACGCCCCCACCGATGATTAGTCCAGCTTTGGTGACAGGGAGATCAAATTCCAGCAACGGCGGCTGAAAAGACGCAGAGGCTATGGCCATGCGCACCTGGTCTTTGGCTCGCTGGGTGGCGGCTTCGGGTTCGTTCATGTGAACCCAGGAGCCCTGGTCACGGATGTTGGCCATTTGGAAAAGGTACTTGTTTAAGCCAGCCTCTTTGATGGTCTCCTGGAAGGTGGGTTCATGGGTGCGCGGTGTACAGGAGGCCACCACCACCCGGTTCAGGTCGTGCTCCCTGATGCGGTCTTTGATCATCTCCTGGGCATCTTGGGAGCAGGCGAAAAGACTATTTTCCACGTACTCCACGTAGGGGAGAGTACTGACATAATCCCGCACCGCCTCCACGTCGACCACACTGGCGATATTGATGCCGCAATGGCAGACAAAGACGCCTATGCGGGGCACCTCTTGGGAAACATCGCGCTCTTCGAAGACAGGCTTCTTTTTAGCCAGAGAAAAACGGGCCAGGGACAAAAGTTCGCTGGCCTCAGCAGCAGCGGCCGAAGCCTCCATCACTGACTGGGGAATGTCCTTGGGACCCTGGAAGGCGCCGCACACATAGATGCCCTGCTTACTGGTAGTAACGGGGGTGAAGGAACTGGTTTGGGCAAAGCGGTCAGCATTCAAATCGATGCCCAGGGTTCCGGCAAGCTTCATGATTCCCGGGGAAGTCTCCAGACCCGTGGACAGGACCACCAAGTCAAAAATCTCGGTGACGAGCTCCCCGTCTTCCCGCAAGTACCGGATGGCGACATCATCGGTGCCCGGTACCGGATCCACAGTATGCACCCGGGAACGGATGAAGCGGATGCCCTGCTCGTCCTGAGCGCGCCGATAGTATTTTTCGAATTCTTTGCCGGGAGTGCGCATGTCCATAAAGAAGATGGCGGCATCCAGGGGATCGTGGCTGTGCTCCTTGGCAATCACCGCTTCCTTGATGGCATACATGCAGCAAACTGCCGAGCAGTAGCTGTTGTCACAATGGTTTAGGTCCCGGGAACCGACACACTGAAGCCAGGCGATGCTGTTAGGCTCTTTATGGTCCGAAGGGCGGACCAGGTGACCTTGGAAAGGTCCAGCCGCAGCCAAAATTCGCTCAAGCTCCAAGCCGGTGATGACATTTGGGTAATTGGCGTAGTGATAAGCACTGTATTGTGTGGGATCGTAGGCCTTGAAGCCCGGCGCCAGGATCACTGCGCCCACCTGGATGTCCCGATCCTGATCGGCCTGGGTGAAGTCCACTGCGCCGGTGGGACAGAATTTTTCACAAGCCTTACACTTGCCACCCTTTAAAAAATAGAGACAGGTGGCTTTGTCGATGGCATACTTCGGGGGCACCGCCTGAGCATAACCTAAGTAAGCAGCCTTGCGCGTACCCAGGCCCTCGTTGAAATCATCAGGCACTTTCTTCGGACATTTCTCGGTGCACACACCGCAGGCGATGCACTTTTCCATGTCGATATAGCGCGCCATCTCGCGCACCCCGACCGAAAAATTGCCTGGCTCACCGCTGATGCCGGTGACCTGCGCCGGAGCGTGAATTTCTATGTTAATATGCCGGCCGACCTCGACCAGCTTGGGAGAGATAATTCACATGGCACAGTCATTGGTGGGAAAGGTCTTGTCAAGCTGCGACATGACTCCGCCAATGGCTGCCTTTTCCTCCACTAGGTGTACAAAATACCCGGCATTGGCAAGATCCAGGGCGGCCTGCATTCCGGCGATGCCACCGCCTACCACCATCACGGCTCCTACCTGCTGGCCTTTCTGTATTTTTGCTACCATAAGGTTCCCACCTCAAATCATTGTTTATACTGCAGCGTAACCAAATTTTGTGAAAAATTCAACAATCTTTGGCATAGCAGATGACTGCTCAAAAAGGTCGTGAAATCTTTTATAGAGGATGGCAGGCCAAGGCGTCAAGAAAAATCGGGGGGATCGGGGGATGAGGTCAAAGTCCACAAAAGTTTATGAATATGTTGCCTTTATATTAGGAATTATCTGTGGGATAGCGTAAAATATAGTTGACTTCACTTTAAAGAGGCTTATAATCACTAGAAATCCTCATTTGGCTTTTTCCACTTAGGGAAAAAGCGATACTACGCTTAAAAAAGGAGGGAGGGCATGCGGTCGAAATTGGTGGTAGGTCTAATCCTGGCAGTGGTCGCAGTGATGTTCATTGCCTCCGGAGCCATGGCACAGAAACTCTTGTGTGTATCCAACAAAGAGCTCAAAGGGGAAGACACAGTGGCTTCCTGCTTGGCTAAAGGCGAAAAATTCGCCTATGTGGATAATAACGGGGTTGTTCACCTCTTATCGAAAGAGGAAGTCGAACTCACTAAGGCCTTCAATCCGCAAATCCTGAAGACCCGGGCTTTTGGTATGACGTACCAGAAAGAGGCTCCCATTATCCCAATGCCAAGAATTCCAGAGCCCTAAGTCGGTTAATCGCAAATTTTCAAGTCCTTCAAGAATTAAGGTCATAAAGAGCCCTCAAGCCGCTTTGAGGGCTTTTTTCTTTCCCGAAAGGCCTTCTTGGCAGGCTGTGCATCCATGACCTGTGGGTGAGGGGCGACGGGGGGAGGTGTTTCCAGGGGATATTATGGGGGGGTCTCTCCCCCAAGATTGAGGTCTGCGGCCCCCAGCCCCGGAAGAGGAACTGGCGCGAGCCATTTAAGAGACCGGGAAAAGGACTCTGAGAAATTAGGGCGGGCGGAAGGACAACCGGAGCTTTAAGCCCTCCCCTCTAAGAGACGTTTACTCGACCACTGCGAGGGGTTCGATTTTAACCGGGATCATAAGATTATCCCAACCCTGGCGGCGGGTGAGGCCCCCCGAATGGCTCACGAGACTCGTCAGGAACCACTCCTGGTTACCGTCGGGGAGGGTTAGAAGCTGAAACAGGGCTACGGAAAGAACCGGCTTGGCAGCAGGGTCTTTGGGATTGGCTATGAGCATGTAGGCTAGCCGAGTATCGGGCGCAGCCGGCTGGTGCAAGCCATAGAACTCAATGACCTTGCAGTACTGGGGGTTCCAGTGGTTCAGGGTGTGCTGCGCCGCCGCAATGTTTAGAGGTGGCGCGGGTAAAAAGGAGAGGTTACAGCCTAAAAGGAGGCTGAAGAGCAGGCAAAACAGGAACTTTTTACCCTTTCCCCGGCAATCCTTGGCCATCCATCCCCAGCCTGCTGCGGTATGGTTAAAAATACCCCAGATCATAATCTAACCTATTGTTTTAACTTTTTAATGCGCCTACCCTGCCGTGTCAATCTTTTTTCAGGGACTTGGTTTCCTCCCCCACATTGAAAATCAACGGCAAGCCATCTCTGCCGCCGACAATCACCACTTTAGCATTGGTAGACTCAGCCAGACTGGAGGTGGCCTCAATGCCCTTCCAGCGCAGGAGTTGGTCGGAAATTCCTTGGGAGACGATACGCTGGAAGTTCTGGATACCCTGGGCCTCGATGCGCTTACGCTCCGCCTCCTGTTGTTCCTTGGCTAACACGAAGCGCATGCGCTGAGCTTCCTGTTCCGCCGCCAGCTTGGAGTTAATGGCCTCCACCACCGAGGTGGGCAGTTGGATGCGGCGCAGCAGTATTTTTTCCACCTCGACCCCCCGCTTATTCAGGTCGGTAGCCAGACCTCCGTAGATCTCATCGGCGATCATTTCACGACTGGAGGTGTACAGGTCCTTGGCATCGTGGCGCACGGTGACCCCCCGAATGGCTGAACGAAACTGGGGTTTGACTACGATTTCCCGGTAGTTGAGCCCAATCTGGCGGTAAAGCCGCGCCACCTCCTGAGGGTTCAGGTGATAGAGGCAGCTGACATCCAGAACAATATTTAATCCCTCTTTCGATGGAGCTTCAGCGTGTTCGAAGATTTCCTGGGTACGCACACTCATAAGTTCCATCGAAACCAGAGGATTTACAAAGTGGAGGCCTTCCGGGATGCTGCCGTGAACTTTCCCGAAGAGGACGAGGACGCCCACGTGACCGGGCGGTACAATTTTCACCATGGAGAAGAGAATTGCGGCCAGGATGACCGGGATGACGAGGAACCAACGGTAGGGCTGGATCTGGGGAAATTTTTGCCCCAGGATGATCAGGGCTAGTGTTAAAAAAATGCCGAGCAGGATAAAAACCATGCGTTACTCCTTGTTCTCATTTTTTTCCCCAGGCCCAGAATACCGGATGGCGGGGAGCTTGCCAAGGCAAAAAGGCTGCTGCCTGGCCAAGGCGTGGTTTTTGCAGTTTCTCAACGGTAATAATGACCACAGCTCAACCCCTGCAACGGTTCAGGGGTCAAGGATTCTTGCAATACGGCAGAAGATGGTCGAAAAATCCCCACCGAAAAGGGTATGTTTGATGAGACCGGTAATGAAAGCCCTGGGAATCATTTTGTTTATTGGCAGCCTAATAGGAGGGGCAGGCTGCGGTCATTGGCAATATGATCAGTTCCCGGCTCCCTCCTGGAACCCGCCAGGCCTGGCCACCCCCAGAATCGACAGCCAGAACCAGGTCTTCGTCCACCCCGGCACCCTGAACCTGCGCCTGAGCCGGGTGGGTCTTCTGACTTTTCGGGCTACGCCTGACTTTTCCGAGGTGGGTCCCGCTTTTACCCAAATTTTTTACCGAGAGTTGCTCGCCAAGCGCCCCTTTGCGGAGATAGTGCTGATTCCAGAGACCTATACCACCAAGGAAGAGGCCTTACGCTTGGCCAAACGTTATCAGCTGGATCTTATGGTGCTGGGGGAGATACCCTATTTTCTAGACGGCGGGACGGTGGGAAATTCTGGCCTGCAAGTGGACCTTAAAGTGGTAGAAGCAGAGAATGGCCGCCTTTTATGGAGTCTCACCGACAGCCTCAAGGCCACGCGCCGTCCCATCATCGACCTCTGGGTGGTAGAAACCCGGCCCTACCCCACCCCGCAGATGGGAGCCCTGGCGGCTCGCCTGGCCGCACGGCTGGCAGAGACCCTGGAACAGGGGCCGCCCCCGCCCCCACCCACTGGCATCACAGCCTGGTTCAACGGGGGCTGAGGAGCTGACTGCGGGAACGACCAACGTTGGCAAATACCGCCTGGAAGTCCCGGTAAAGACGCTTGTTATCCCGGCGACGGTGGCACTTCTTGAGGTAGGTCTTGGGGTCCGGGTTGTCCGGCAGTAAATCGATGCCCTCCCACCCCCCGGGCCGGGGAAAGGCATAGTAAGGATATTCCTTGGGCACCCCCCGGACATAAAGTACCTGAGGCACCACCCACTCCAGCCTGGCCAAATACAAGCGGTGCATGCCGTCGTTGATCAGGAGGGCCACGCTGCCATCCCCCTCGATGGACTCCTCCACGACGGGAGGATACACATTATAGCGCTCCTCGACGCCATCCGCCCCCCTGACGCTGTAGGTCACAAACCCATCCAGCCGAAACAAGTCCACCCCATGCTCAGCTAAGCTCCAACGTAGCTCCTGGACCTTCCTGAGCTCAGCTAACCAGACATAGTTTTGGGCCGGGGCCAGATGGTCGGTGTGAACGTTCTCAAGCGTGATGAGGGCCTCAGCGTAGATCAGAATCTCGGGTTGATTTAAGAGAGGCACCTGACGGAGACGCTCTGTAAGTTCTTGCGGACTGTGACGGGTCAGCTTGACAATGTCCATGTCTCTTGACAAATCAGGAGTAAGATTTTTCAACTTTTGAATATTACGGGACAATATACCATGATTTTCTGGGTGGTGTCGGAGAAATTCGATGAGCTTCCCCAAGAAGTTTGACTCTTCAAAATGATAGGGAAGGGGTATGGGAAAGGAGCAATAATAAATGACTTGCTAAATTATCATGCTAGTCTGTGGCGCTGAGATGGCCTGGGATTCATGGATGCCTGGGCCATATGATGGTAATCTTTATTTTTTTTCAGGCTGCTGGAAAGAGTTCTCGCTTGCTGAAAATAATTCTCAAAATGAGAGAGAAAGAGTGGATTTGAAAGAAGGACAAATAGGGTAAACCGAATCAACCACAACGGCGTATTATTAGCAAACGCTGCAGTTTTTCAAAAAAATTAACAGCGTCCTCGGACAAATCGGGTTGCAGGTCCCAACAAGAAAGGTCCGAACCAATCCTGGATGATGAAGCCGCGGGTGGGTTCTGCTGTCAAACTTTCCTGTTCTCCCTGCTCAGCCGGCTCCCCGAGAAGCATCACAGAAGTTTGGGACAGTTTATCTCCTGTCAGGCTGCCGGCCGCCCATGCCGCTAAATACCAATCACTGCCGATGTATGCCATGGTCCCGTCCTGCCCCAGTCTTTTGCAATAACCGTTCCAATTTTACAACGAGCATGAATTTGGGGGCTAGGGGCCGATTACAGACCAGTTTTCCAAGGGACAGCCAGGGCAGCGGGGCTGGGGACGGCAGAATTCTTTTCCCAAACGTACCAAGAGGGCGTGAAATTCCTGGTAAAGGGGTACTTCTGGGGGGAGACGATCCATGAAAAACTGACGCAGTTCCTCGTAGGAACAGGGGTCCGCCACCAGGCCATGGCGGCTTAAAATACGAAACGTATAGGTATCCACTACAAAGGTGGGTTGGTGGAGGGCATACAAAAGAATGCTGTCCGCAGTTTCCGGGCCAATGCCGTGAATCTGCAGCAGTTCGTTCCGCAAGGTCTCCCAGTCCTCTTGGGCCATCTTCTCCATGGAATTCTCAAACCGCACCGCAAAAAAGGCCAGGAACTTTTTAACCCGGCGGGCCTTCAGATTATAGTAGCCTGCCGGGCGGAAGAGCTCTGCCAGTTCGGCTTCGGGCATCTTTCCCAAAAGAAGCGGGTCAAGTTTGTCCTCAGCTTTCAGAGCGGCGATGACCCGGGAAACATTTTGCCAGTTGGTATTCTGGGTGAGGATGGCCCCCAGGGCCACCTCAAAGGGGGTCTCCCCCGGCCACCAGCCCTGAGGGCCGAAGGTGTCGAACAACAGACGGTAGAGTTCTAGCAACCGTTCTTTCAAAAGTGAGGCAGCCATGCGGTACAAAAAACAGTGAGCCCAGAAAGGCTCAGGAATATTTCATTGTCCCTTCCAGACTAATTCCCTGGTACCGGCGAAAAACTGCAAACAAAACAGCCCATCAAAATGGCCTAGGGAAAAGCGGTCGGTTACCAACATTATACTGCATACTGCTTTGCAAGGAAAAAAGGTAGCCCTGCAGGACCAAAGCCGAAAGGGCGATGGTCTGCAGGGGAGATTTCCGGGTTCAAACATGTCTGCCTGTCTTGGTGGGCAATTAATCATTTTTTTAGTATGACCCTTATGGTAGAATGGCGCACTAATGACGTAATCTCCATTGCCCTTGGCTTAACCATCTCGACGCCATCAGGATCACATCTTGGGGAAAAAAGTCACTTTTAAGCCGTACGATATCACCACAGAGGTCGAAAAAGGAGAGAATCTTCTCAGGACCGCTCTGAGAGCGGGGGTGCACATCAACGCCTCCTGCGGTGGTGAGGGGGTCTGCGGCAAATGTCGCATTATCCTGGAGGAGGGGAAGCTTGAATGTCCTGACAGCACCCTCCTCACCCGGGACGAGTGGTCTTTAGGATACCGCCAGGCCTGCCAGTGCTCGGTTCTCTCGGATATTGTGGTGCGCATCCCGCCCGAGTCTCTGCTCGACAAGAAGACCATCACCCGCCGACGTGCCGGGATTTCTCTGCGCCCCAGCCCCATAGATGTGGCCGCCTTAAAAGAAGAGGGTTTATATAATCCCGCGTTCCAGAAAAAATTCTTAAAGCTTCCCCCCGCTACCCTGGCCGACAACGTCTGCGACCTGTCCCGCCTGGAGCAAGGCCTGAACCGCCAGTACGGCCTGAAAAACTTGACCCTGGACTTCCTGCTCACCCGAAAACTGGCCAAAGCCATGCGCCAAGAGGACTTCCAGGTAACGGCCACCCTGGACTTCGCCCAGCGACGCTCCCGCAATCCCCGTCTCGTTGACATCGAACCCGGGGACACCACCGACCAGCATTTCGCCCTGGCGGTGGACATCGGCACCACCACCGTCTGGGTCCAGCTCCTGGATCTGGCCAAAGGTGAGATCGTCGGGCAGGCGGCAGACTACAACGGCCAGTTGAGCTATGGGGACGACGTCATCTCCCGCATCGTTTACAGTCAAAAAGAAGGTGGCCTGGCGACCCTCCAGAAGTCGGTGGTGAGCACCATCAACAAGGTTATCCATGGGCTGCTCAAGCGGCACCGCCTGCCGGTGACAGAGATCTCCCACCTCACCGTGGCCGGCAACACCACCATGACCCACCTCTTCTATGCCATCGAGCCCAAATACATCCGCTTGTCTCCATACACCCCCACGGCCTGTCACGTCCCTCCCATCCGGGCCCCTCACCTGGGGCTGGAGTTGCCGGAACACGTTTTCATATACAGCGTGAGTTCTGTGTCCAGTTACGTGGGGGGGGATATCGTGGCCGGGGCCTTGGCCTCAGGGATTTATAAAGAGCCCAGACTTACCCTGTACATCGATATCGGCACTAACGGTGAGATTGTCATCGGCAATCAGGAGTGGTTGGCGTGCGCCGCCTGCTCGGCCGGGCCAGCTTTTGAGGGGGGCGGTATCCGCTACGGCATGCGGGCAGCCAAGGGCGCGGTGGAAGAAGTGAGCGTCAACCCGCAAACTGCGGAACCCATGTTCATGACCATCGACATGGTGAAACCTAAGGGCATTTGCGGCTCCGGTCTCATCAATCTCCTGGCCGTCCTGATGGAGGGAAACTTACTCGCGCCCAACGGCCGCTTCCGGGAAAACCTGGACACTCCCCGCATCCGGGAATGTGAAGACGGCCGGGAGTACGTGCTGGCCTGGGCCAGCGAGACGGCGAGCGGCGAGGACCTCACCGTCAGCGAAGTGGACATCGACAACCTCATGCGGGCCAAGGCCGCCATGTTTGCCGGCTACCTCACCCTCCTCGACAGTGTGGGTCTAAAACTGCCGCGACATCGAACAGGTTATTCTGGCAGGGGCGTTCGGTAGCTTCATCAACCTGGAAAATTCCATCGCCATCGGTTTGATGCCTGACCTGCCCCGGGAGCGCTTCCACTTCGTGGGAAACGGCTCTCTCTCCGGCGCCACCCTGTTGGCCTTTTCCCGGGACCTCCTGGAAGAGGAACGCCGGGTGGCCGACATGATGACCAACTTCGAACTCTCCGAAACCCCCGGCTTCATGGACCACTACATCGCCGCCCTCTTCCTGCCCCACACCCAGGAAGACTACTTCCCCACGATCACCGAACGCCTGCGGGCGGGTTAGAGAGAAAGGTATTTAGGGAGGAGGGCCAGGGAGCACAGCCTTCTGCCCTCCCCCTAAAAAACTATCTCACCTTCTTCAGCAACCAGGCGATATTTTCAGCCAAGGTGGTGACGGTCTTCATGCCTTCCTCGTCTTTGGTCACTTCTCCGGGGGCTCGGCCGAAGGCGATGGGCCAGTAGGTGGAGCCCGGCACCACCATGCCCATAATCATAAAAAAATACAGCAGTTGGGCGTAGGTGAAGTTGACTCCGGCCCGGCGGGCCACCGTGATGGGGCTTCCCACCTTGCGGGCAAAAACGTTATCGCCCATACGGGCCACATAGCCAGCCCGGTCGAGTAAAGCCATGATGTTGGGGGTGGCCGAACCGAAGTACACCGGGCTGCCGACAATGAGACCATCCGCCTGGGCCATCACCTGGTACAAAGCGTTGAAGTCGTCTTCCTGGGCGCAGCGGTTCTTCTCCTTGGCGCATTTTTCACAGGCCAGGCAAGGGCGGATGTCCTGGTCATGGAGAGAGATATATTCCGTGTCTATGCCCTGTTGGGTCAGGACTTTAATGGCCTCTTGCAGTAAATGCCAGGTATTCCCCCGAGGGCGGGGGGAGCCGCAAATGGCAATGACTTTCATCGGACCAAGCCTCCTGTCAGCAAGAAATTAACCGAAGGAAGCTTATCACGCCTGCACCGGAAAAAAAATGCTTGACTTGTGAGTGAACGCTCACTATTTTATTTTCATGAGGGATGGTAAGGCTACCAGAGCCAAAATTTCCCGGGCTGCCCTGGCCCTCTTCGTGGAAAAAGGTGTGGCGGAAACTACGGTGCGGGACATTGCTGCAGCCGCCAGGATGGCAGAGGGCACTCTTTACCGTCACTTTGCCGGCAAAGATGAGCTGGCCTGGGAACTTTTTGCCACTAATTTCACCAAGTTCGCCGGTGAGCTGGAACGCCGCCAGGGGGAAGAGAAAACACTGACGGACAAGGTCGCGGTCATGGTGCAGCACTTCTGCACCTTTTTTGACCAGGATCCGGTGCTTTTCAGTTATCTCCTCCTGGCCCAGCATGATTACCTTAAGCGGGTGCCTCCAGAGAAGCCCAACCCGGTGGAGGTGGTGCACCAGGTCATTGGGCGAGCGATGACCGAAGGAGAACTCCCCTCGGGGGATGCGGCCACCGCCACGGCTATGGTTTTAGGAATTGTGCTCCAGGCAGCGGTGTTCAAGATTTATGGGCGGATTACGGCAAGCCTGACCAGTCTCTCGGATACTTTGACCGCGGCCTGTCTCCGGGTGCTTGAAGCCTAGATTAATTTGTAATTAATTTTTTATTAACATTCCCGTGACTAGAGGGTTTAACTTGCATTTTCAAGGGTTCTAAGCTAAAAAAATTTGAATTAGGCTGATAAGATGGGAAACCCACAATGACTCAAGAGGAATTGAGAACCAGAATACGGGCTGCGGCCCCGGAAGGCAAGATTCCCTGTGCCGCGGCCTTCCGTTTGGCCGAGGAGTTGGAGATTTCCCGGCAAGAACTGGGGGATCTATTAAACACTATGAAAATAAAAATAATCCAGTGTCAACTGGGCTGTTTCTGAGTATGTCTCACCTGTTCGGGCCGTTGCCGTCTCGCCGTTTGGGGCTCTCCCTGGGAGTGGATCTTATTCCCCCCAAGACCTGCACTTTTGACTGCCTCTATTGCGAAGTCGGCCGGACCACGCATCTTACCCGCAAGCGCCAACCCTATCGGGTGGTGGAGATCATACGGGAATTGGAGAACTACCTGGCGAGCCCCCCGGTGCCGCTGGATTACATTACCATGGCGGGTTCCGGCGAACCAACCCTGAACCTGGGCATCGGGGAGATCATCGCAGCAGTTAAAAGCCTTACCGAAACACCGGTGGCGGTGCTCACCAATGGCTCCCTCTTCTACCTTCCGGAGGTGCGGGCCGATGTCACCAGGGCGGACGTTATCCTTCCCTCCTTGGACGCTGGTCGGGAAGAGACCTTTCAGCGCATTAACCGGCCTCATCCCGGCCTCACCTTGGACCTTCTGGTGTCGGGTCTCAAGGCTTTGCGTCGTGAATTTTCCGGTCAGATCTGGCTCGAGGTTATGGTGCTCCAGGGCTTAAACGACAACGAAGAGGAGTTAACAGCTCTGAAAGGGCTGCTCCGCGAAATTGCCCCGGACAAGGTGCAGCTGAGCACTGCGGTGCGGCCGGTGGCGGACAGGTCCGCCCACCCTCTCACCCAGGGAGAAATGGAAGCGGTGGCTGGTTTTTTGGGAGATGGGGCCGAGGTGGTCGCTGCCTCACACCAAATTTCGCCGGAACGTTTGGCTGTCAAGGATCGTGATTTACTTGATATGCTGGCCCGGCGTCCCATGACGGCTGGCGACCTGGCCCAGGCTCTGGGTGTGTCCCTGGCCCAGGTGCGGCAACGTCTGGGGCGGCTGCTCAAGTCCGGCCTGGTTTCCCGGGATATGCACCGGGACCAGGATTTTTACCGTAGCCTCGTGACCTCTTCGCCATGAAATATCGGAGGTAATGGCGGGCTGCATTCTTTTGAGGGTTGGGGAATAAAGGCACATTCGTCATTAACGAATTTTGACATACCAGGCACCTGTCACCAACCAGGGGTGACGGGTAGAGGCCAGGAGGCCCTGCAGCGAGCGGCCTTACCACCTTCCAAGCGCCGAACATATCACACGCAATCATCGAATTTCGGAATATCGAGGAAAAGCAGCCATGCAGGATCGATTCGAGGTGGGCCTTGATGTAGGCTCGGTAAGTGTAAATCTGGTAGTCATGAATGAACAAGGGGAGGTGCTCCGAGAGGAATACCGTCGCCACCTGGGGGAGGTCCACCGGGTGTCCCTGGCGCTCCTTGAGGAGTTGGAACCGGAGTATCCCCTGGACCGCTGCCGCCTGGCCGCCTTCACCGGCATGGGGGGCAAGGTGCTGGCCGAAATCCTGGGCGGAACCTTCGTGAACGAGGTTATTGCTCTGGCCCGGGGCACCTACCACTTCCACCCGGAAACCCGAGCCATTATCGACATGGGGGGCGAAGACGCCAAGCTGATTATCGTGGATCGAAGAAGAGGGGCACCTGGTCATCCGGGACTTTGCCATGAACACCATGTGCGCCGCCGGGCACCGGGTCTTTTCTGGACCAGCAGGCCCACCGCCTGGGGTATACCATCGAGGACTTCAGCGAACTGGCCCTCAAATCCACCACCCCACCCCGCATCGCCGGGCGCTGCAGTGTTTTTGCCAAGACGGACATGATCCACCTGCAGCAGGGCGCCACCCCGGACTACGAGATTATTTCCGGCCTCTGCCTGGCCATGGCCCGAAACCTAAAGAGCAATATCGCCAAGGGGAAGACGGTGACGCCGCCGGTGGCCTTCCAGGGGGGCGTGGCCCATAACCTGGGGGTGCGCCAGGCCTTTCGACAGGTGCTGGACCTGGACGATAATCTCTCATCATCCCACCCCACTTCTGTGCCTTGGGGGCCGTGGGGGCAGTGCTGACCGCCCAGGAACAGCGTCCCTGAGCAGTTCACCCTGAACTTGAACCCCTGCGGGCCCACCTCGCTCTGGAGACGGAGCCGGCCCGGAGACTCCCACCCCTCACGCCGCCACCGGTCTTGGGTCCGGAGCATTACAGCGTGGTGGAGCCGCCCCCAGAGGGCGGAGGTGATGGAGGGATATCTCGGTGTTGACGTAGGCTCCATCAGCACCAACGTGGTGGTCATTGACCAAGACATGCGGGTCCTGGCCCGGGAGTATCTCATGACCGCCGGGCGGCCCCTGGAGGCCATCACCGAGGGCCTGCGCCGGGTGGGTGAAAAAATCGCCGGGCGAGTGAAAATCATGGGCGCGGCCACCACCGGTTCGGGCCGCTATCTCACCGGGGATTTCATCGGGGCCGACGTGGTGCGAAACGAAATCACGGCCCAGGCCACCGCCGCCGCGGCCATCGACCCCACGGTGGACACCATCTTCGAGATCGGCGGCCAGGACTCCAAGTTCATCAGTCTGAGAAACGGCGCCATCGTGGACTTCATGATGAACAAGGTCTGCGCCGCCGGCACGGGTTCCTATCTGGAGGAGCAGGCCGAGAAGCTGGGTATTTCCATCAAGGAAGAGTTCGGCCGCTTGGCCCTGGAGGCGAAAAACCCGGTGCGCATGGGCGAGCGCTGCACCGTGTTCATGGAGTCCGACATCGTGCACCACCAGCAGCGGGGCGCAGTTAAAGATGATCTGGTGGCCGGCCTGTCTTACTCCATCGTCCAGAACTATCTAAACAAGGTGGCGGAAGACCGACCCATCGGCAACAACATCTTCTACCAGGGAGCCACCGCAGCCAACCGGGGCATCGTGGCGGCCTTTGAGAAAGTGCTGGGCAAAAAAATCACGGTGCCGCCTCACCACGACGTCACCGGGGCCATCGGCGCGGCTCTCTTGGCCTTGCGGGAACGCACCTGGGAAGAGTCCAGCTTTAAGGGTTTTGACCTGGCGGACCGGGAGTACGCAGATCACCTCCTTCGAGTGCCAGGGCTGCGCCAACAACTGCGAGATTCGCCAGGTGGAAATTGCCGGGGAAAAGCCCCTGTTCTACGGCAGCCGCTGCGAAAAGTACGAGGTGGGCCGGGCCGCCGCCCCGGTGGACCTGCCGGACCTGATCAAAGAACGGGAGGACTGGCTTTATGGGCCCGAGCCCGAGACCGTGGAGGAAGGCAGACGCGGCACCATAGGCCTTCCCCGCACCATGTTCTTCCAGGAACTCATGCCTTTTTTCCGCACTTTTTTCGAGGAATTGGGCTTCACGGTCGTTCTGTCGAAAAAGACCAACAAGAAGGTGATCCGTCAGGGAGTGGAGAGCCTGGCTGCCGAGCCCTGTTTTCCGGTGAAGGTGGCCCATGGGCACATCCTGGACTTGCTCGAGGCCGGGGTGAAGCGCATCTTTCTTCCCAGTGTCATCGACATGTCCCATCCGCACCCCGAAATCCAGCGGGGCGTGGTCTGTCCCTTGGTCCAGACCCTGACCTATATCGTACCATCCGCCATTGACTTTGAACACTATGGGGCCAAGGTTTTCTCAGCCGTCCTCTACTTCGGCCGGGGACCCAAGGTCCTGCGCCGGGGTCTGAGGGACCTGGCCAAGCAGTTAGGTGTCTCCCCCTTTCTGGTGGGGCCGGCCATGCGTCAGGCCGAAAAGGCCCAAAAACTCTATTACCAGCGCCTGGCGGCCCGGGGTCGGGAAATCCTAGCCTCGCTGGCGCCGGACGAGCGTCTCATGGTGCTGGTAGGCCGCCCCTACAATGCCTTCGACCCGGGCATGAACCTGAACCTCCACCGAAAGCTCAGACAATTGGGCGTCTTAGCCATACCCATGGATTTCCTCCCCATTGACCAGGTGGAGGAGCTTTCCGAAATCCAACCCATGTACTGGCGTTTCGGCCAAAAGATCCTGGGGGCTGCGGACCTCATCCGTAAGGACCCACGGCTATTCGGGGTGTATATCACCAACTTCGGTTGCGGACCCGACTCCTTTATCCAGCACTTTTTCAAGGAAAAAATGGGAGGAAAACCCTTCCTGGAAATTGAAATCGACGAGCACTCCGCTGACGTGGGGGCCATCACCCGCCTCGAGGCTTTCCTGGACAGCCTGAAGAATGTCACCATCCCTGAAGCGCCCGCCCGCCCCGCCGCGCACCATCTACGGGTGACCCAGGCCAGTCGGCGCAAGATTTTTCTGCCCCCCATGGCAGACCAGGCCCTGGCCCTGGTGGCTGCGTTCGAGGCCTGCGGGGCTGAGGCCGAAGCCTTGCCCGAGTCAGATGAGGAAACCCTGGAACTGGGACGCCGCCTCACCTCTGGGAAAGAGTGCTACCCCCTCATCCTCACCACGGGTGATCTGGCCAAAATGGTGCGGCGAGCCGACTTCGACTCCGGACCGAAGCGCCTTTTTCATGCCTTCGGGCGATGGTCCCTGCCGCTTCGGCCAATATCATCGCTACCATCGCCTGGTCCTGGATGAGTTGGGATACCCCGAGGTGCCGGTTTTCGCTCCGGACCAGAGCGAAAACATGTATCAGGAAATTGGCATGGTGGGCGAGGACTTCGATCGCATCGCTTGGCGAGGCGTCGTGGCCATTGACCTTCTGGAGAAAAAGCTCCTGGAGATCCGTCCCTACGAACGCCAGCAGGGAAACGCTGATGAAATCTACCAGTTTTATCTTCGCAAAGTGTATGAGACCCTGCGGGGGCGAACAGACCTGGAAGGGACTCTCAAAGAGGCCCGGGGAGCCTTTGATGACGTAGCCTTAAACGGCCGCCGTGACAAACCCATCGTGGGGGTGGTGGGTGAGATCTATGTGCGCTCCAATCGGTTTTCCAACGAAAACACCGTGCGGCATATCGAGGCCCTGGGAGGGGAAGCGTGGATGCCGCCTATCTCCGAATGGCTGTTATACGTCAACTTCACCGCCAAACGGCAGGCCCGGACTTTTCGACGCTATCGCCACCTCCTGCAGATCCTCATCAAGGAATGGGTGCAGAGAAAAGACGAACATCACCTCATGCATCTCTTCGAGGGGAGCATCAAAAACCTCCACGAGCCCTCCATTCCGGAAACCCTGGCCCTGGCCCAGGGATATCTCCACGACTCCTTCGAGGGGGAAGCCATCCTGAGTATCGGCAAGTCTCGGGACTTCATACAGAAGGGAGTCTCGGGACTGGTGAACATCATGCCCTTCACCTGCATGCCGGGCACGGTGGTCAATTCCCTGTTCAATCGCTTTCGGGAGGAGCATGACAATATCCCCTTCCTGGCACTGGCCTACGACGGGCAGGAGCAGACCCACACCCACACGCGCCTGGAGGCCTTTATGTACCAGGTGCGCCAGTTCCAAGAACGACGCCGGTAATGATATGGGGAGGAGGGCCAGGAGCATTCTACCCCGGCCCTCTTCCTTGCCAACCACTTACTGCGAGGGTCAATTTTTCTTTTATCTCCTTGAAAGGAGTTACCCATGCCCCATTGTCCCCACTGCGGCCAGGAAATTGAAACTGGCAGTGGATTTTGTCATGCTTGCGGCAAAAGCCTAACTACCCCCGGGGAACCTGCCGCTTTACCTTCAGTGCCGGAGCGGATACGAATAACAGAAGTAAAAATTGGCGAATATTTCACGGGGGGGTGGAATTTATTCAAAAAATATCCTGTTGGTCTTATCTTCTATTTCATCATAGTTGTATTAATTCATATTATTACCAATATTGTAAACTTCTTTGTTCCGTTTATTGGCTTGTTGGTCTGGTCTGCTTTAGTTTTGCCTTTGTTTGCTGGCTTTTTTGTGGTGAACGCCAAGCTCCTGAAGAACCAGGCCCCTGAATTTACTGATTTTTTTAGCGGCTTTAAATTCTTTCTGCAGCTTGCTTTGTTGGGAGTGATTAGTGGTATCCTCATCTTCATCGGTTTCATTCTACTCATTGTCCCTGGCGTTTATCTTATGGTGAGCTATCTTTTTGCCTTCATGTTTGTCGTGGATCGGGGACTCAACTTCTGGCCGGCCATGGAAACCAGTCGGCGTTCAGTGCAAACCCGCTGGTTCGGAATTTTTCTTTTTTTTCTTCTTGTTGTTTTAATTTGCCTGGGCCCCTTCCTTTTACTTGTAATGATGTGGATATTCAGTGCACCAATTCTTAATACCTTTGTGTTACTGCTTGCAATATTACTAATTTTACTAATAATGATAGTCACAGGAACTCTCTCCCACTGCATTCTTGCGGTGGCCTACGCCGATATTTTTGGTCTCAAGTCGGCCCATAATATTTAATGTGTCATAAGCCGGAGAAGGCAGGGGCAAAGGCCTAGCCTTTCCCTGGCTAATCGTTGCCTTCCAGGGTCGGGGTCTCTGAGATCCCTCGTCTCCTCCCCTCACCTGAGCTATTATGCTTTTTGTATGCTTTTTGCTGAGCACAGGGCATAATAGATTTCAAATCCAGGCAAACCGAACTTTCAGAGTTGATATGCATGACCTAGGGGAAGACGCACACTCCTCTGGAGATGTCAGTGGCCTGTGGGAAGTGGCGGTGGCCCTCCCCCTCTTCCACACTCTGACCTACCGGCTCCTCCCCAGTTTGCAGGAGACTGCTCGGGTGGGCTGCCTGGTGAAAGTGCCGGTGGGTCGGCGGCAGGTGGCAGGATATCTCCTGGGGCCGGCTCAAGAGATTCCCAAGG
This sequence comes from uncultured delta proteobacterium, assembly GCA_963709285.1. Classification (GTDB taxonomy): domain Bacteria; phylum Desulfobacterota; class Desulfobaccia; order Desulfobaccales; family 0-14-0-80-60-11; genus JBGSLA01. The sequence continues at coordinate 704,960 of CAVPVR010000003.1, forward strand.
CAGCTATCCGGGAAGTCCTGGCCGTGCTGGACCCCCTGCCCCGCTTCGGGCCGGAACTCGTTCCCTTGTGGCGCTGGGTGGCAGACTACTACCAGTACCCCCTGGGAGAAGCCCTGAGCCACCTCATCCCCGGCGGTTCCCGGCCATCCGGGCCCAAGCGGGAGCGCTGGGTGACCCTCAGGCCTCAGGAACCAGACGCTTTGCCTCGTAAACGGCCAGGACCCAGGGCTCTGGAGATTTTGAATTATCTCCGGGAAGCCGGGGGGCCGGTGGCTCTCCGGGAACTGCGCCAGATTTATCCCACCTGCCTTGCCGTCTTGAAGCGCCTGGCCCGGCAGGGGCTGGTCTCCTGGGAGGAGCGCCTCACGTTCGCCGATCCTCTGAAAGATCAGCCTCCTTCCCTGAGGGAACCGCTTCCCACCCTGGTCCCCGAGCAGGAAGGGGCGGTACGGGCCGTGGCGGAAGGCATCAGGCGGGAAGAGTTCGCCCCGTATCTTCTCCATGGGGTGACGGCCAGCGGTAAAACCGAAGTGTACCTGACCGCGGCCCAGGAGGCCCTGGCCCAGGGGCGCCAGGTGCTGGTGCTACTCCCGGAGATTGCCCTCACCCACCCGGTGGCCTTGGAGTTCCGCCGTCGCTTTGGCAGGCGGGTGGCCCTCCTGCACAGCGGCTTGACCGACAGCCAACGCCTGGACCAGTGGCGGCGTCTCGCCGCCGGCAAAGCGGAGATAGCGGTGGGGGCCCGCTCTGCGGTCTTTGCCCCCTTACCCCGGCTGGGCCTCATCGTGGTGGATGAGGAGCACGACCCGGCTTACAAGCACGAGGGGGGCCTCCCCTACCAGGCCCGGGACGTGGCCCTTTACCGGGGGAAGCTGGCAGGAGCCGCGGTGGCGTTGGTATCGGCCACCCCGGCGGTGAGCACCTTTTTCCGGGCCCAGGAAGGACGTTACCGCTACCTGTATTTATCCCGGCGGGTCACCCCTCAGGCCCTCCCGGAGGTGCAGCTAATCAACCTCAAGCATCACCGGGGCGGCACGGGCCTGAAGATCATCTCTCCGCCTCTGGTCACTGCAATAACTGAAGCCCTTAAGCGGGGAGAACAGGCTCTCCTTTTTCTTAACCGGCGGGGCTATGCCACCGTACTTTTCTGCCTTTTTTGCGGCCACCTCTTCCAGTGTGAGCAGTGCAGCGTGGCCCTGACCCAACACCACTCCCGGAATCGTCTGATTTGCCATTATTGCGGCTATGAAGAGAACGTCCCCCAGCGCTGCCCGTCCTGCCAATCCACGGCCATAAAAAAGCACGGGGTGGGTACGGAACGGGTGGAGGGCGAAGTGCGCCGTCTCTGGCCTAAAACCCGGGTAGCCCGCCTGGACCGGGACACTGCGCCCCACAGCGGCCGGGCCCTCAAGCTGCTCCAAGACTTTGCCGCCGGAGACCTGGACATCCTGGTGGGCACCCAGATGATCACTAAGGGCCACCACTTTCCCGGCGTGACTTTAGTGGGGGTCATTGCCGCAGACCAGAGCCTCTTTTTCCCGGAGTATCACGCCGGAGAGCGCACCTTCCAGCTTCTGGCCCAGGTGGCGGGGCGGGCGGGCCGGGGCGGAGATCCAGGCAAGGTGCTCATCCAGACCTACCAGCCGGAGCACTACGTTTTTCAAACAATAAAAAACCAAGATTATCAGGAATTCTTCGGGAGAGAAATTGAATCCCGGCGAGAGCTGGGCTATCCTCCCTTTACCCGGTTGGCCATGGTGCGCCTGAGCGGTGTGCCGGAGGAGGGCGTGGCCCAACAGGCGAAAAAACTGGCGGACTCGTTACGCCGAACCGTGCGACGCGATCCTAACCTGGCTTCCCGGGTGCGGGTGCTGGGTCCGGCCCCGGCAGGCCTGACCAAGCTCAAGGGCCGCTTCCGCTGGCAAATCCTGCTGAAAAGCTACGGCCGCCCTCCCCTGCTCACGGCCCTGCACCACCTGCGCCAGACCTGGTCTTCCGCCCCCAGAAGCAAGATCGACCTTACCCTGGACATCGACCCGGTGAACTTATTTTGAGATTGTTAGAAAGAGATATTGGGAGAGGGGAGTTGAGGGGAGGGAAACACGGGCGAGACGCCTGTGCCTCAGGGCCCATGGTTCCCCGGCCCTCTCTTCAAAGCCTATATTTTCACTCAATCTCCTGCAAAGCCGCCACGTAAGCCTCAAAGGTGGGTTTGCCGAACAGGACGAAGCGCACCAATTCAATTTCGGGATGCTGGGCGAGATACTCCTTGACGGTTTTCAGGGCGACCCGGGCGGCGTCGGGAACCGGATAGCCATAGACCCCGGTGGAGAGAGAGGGGAAAGCCAGGGATTTGATGCCTCTGGCAGAGGCGATTTTCAGGCTCTCCCGGTAGGCCGAAGCCAGGAGTTCCGCCTCGCCCTGACGGCCGTTTTGATAGATAGGGCCCACGGTATGAATGACATATTTGGCCTGGAGGTCGCCTCCGGTGGTGATGACCGCCTGGCCGGTGGGACAATGGCCGATTTTGCGGGCCTCCTCCTGAATTTTCGAGCCGCCGGCCCGGTTAATGGCCCCGTCGACGCCGCCACCTACCCTGAGTTGTTCATTGGCGGCGTTCACTAGGGCCTCGGTATCCTGCCGGGTGATGTCCCCTTCCACCAACTCGAGCACCGCCTGCCCAACCTTGACCTGCATGCTTATCTCCTTGAAGGCATTAAGGCATTATGGTTTTGGAGAGGGGCTTCGGGGAAGGGTAAGGAGCGCCGCCCCTTAGCCCCCCTCCCCGATAATTACGGTTATTCCCACGGCTCCGCCCGTTTGGCCCAGTCACTCTGAGGATATTTGGCCTTCAAAGTCTCATAGGCCTCATTGAGGGGCTTGGGGTTGTTGGTGTGCTTATAGCGGGTGACGCCCATGAAATAGACGGCCTCCGGCGCAGCATGTGCCTGGGGGCTGTTAGCCATTACTTCTTCGAACATGGCCTCGGCTTCGGGGAACTGCTCGGTGTCGATGTAAAACCGCCCCTTGCCTACCTGGAAAGTGGGGACGAACTCCTCGGGTGGCAAGTACCCCACTGAGCGGTAATGTTCTTTGCCGTCTGCGTCCAGCACCAAGATGGTGGGCGTCCAGGAAACCCCGTATTGCTGGGCCAGCGCGGTATTAGTAATTTCGATCTTCACCGGTACGAAGTTAAAATCGACGAATTTGACTACAGCCTCCTGAGGGTACGTAACCGCACCCATTTTTTGGCAGCCGCCTCACTGGGAGTAAAAAAAATCCAGGAGGATGGGCTTGTTGGTTCTTCTGGCGGCCTCCTGAGCTTTGGCCAGGTCATCCATCCAGCAGACTTCCATCGCCATGAGCTTCACTCCTTTTTTCTGGATTGCGCCTTACTGGAAGCGCTTCCCTATTTTTGCCTTAACTTAATCACCCTTGGGAAGAAAACAAGGGTTGCAACGTGAGCGAAAGAATGTGATTCTTTTCACGATTTCCTGGGGGACTTGGCGGTTTGTTGTTATTTTGTGATAATAAACTTTAACTTTAATTTAACAAGGGGTGTGGTCATGGCTGAACTGGGGTTCCACAGAGACCTGGATGAATTGAGACAGCAGCTTCCTTATCACCATCTGCGGGCGCATAAGGCGAAAACCACCAAGGAGATCGATTGGCAGGCCGAATGGGAACGATTCGATGCCAGGGAACTGTTCCCTTTCAATCTCTCTCCCATTCCCGCCAAACTGCTGGAAGAGATGCGTAAGCGCCGGGAGGTGCTTATGGACGGCAACCAGGCGGCCATCTCCATCTTGACCCGGGTAGTGGACGGCCTTTGCGGCTATCCCATCACGCCTTCAACCCCCATCGCCGAGCAGTTCGCCCGGGCCGCCTCCATGGGACAGAAGAATCTTTTCGGCACCGAGCTCATGTACTTCCAGCCATCGGACGAGCTTTCCGCCATCGCCTCGGTGGAGGCCATGGCCTGTCAGGGCGGGCGCTATGTAGACAACACCTCTTCCCAGGGCCTGCTTCTCAAAGCAAAAAATCTCTTTTCAGTAGCCGGCAAACGTCTGCCGGTGATCATGAGCGTTATGGCCCGGGAGGTGAACAAGGGTTCCTTGTCCATCCATGCCGGCCACACCGACTTCTATGCGGTGCGCAACGCCGGTTGGGCCCAACTGGTGTCTGGCGATAACCAGGAAATGCACGACCTTTTGCCCATCGCCTTTAAGGTGGCGGAACTCCGGCAGGTAATGCTGCCGGTCATGGTCATCGGGGACGGCTTTATCAAGAGCCACGCCATCGAAAACGTGCAGGAGCTTTCCGACGCCTTTCTGGGCTACTTCATGGGGCCGCCCAACCGGTTCCACCAGCCGGACTTCGAGCATGGCACGCTGACGGGCACCTTCACCGACACGGACCTAACCATGGAAGGACAGGTGGCTCAGGACCTGGCCTACCGCTTCTTTAAGCGGGGCTTTGTGGCCGCCATGAACGCCATGAACCAGATTCTGGGGACCAACCTCAAGGTGGTGGAATGCTACCGCACTGAAGATGCGGACATGGTGGCCGTCATCCTGGGTTCCGCCGCTGGGGTGGTGAAGGACGTGGTGGACTATTACCGGGATGTCAAGGGTTACAAGATCGGGGTGGTCCGGCCGGTGCTGTTCAATCCCCCCTGTTATGAGGAATTGGCCTATGGCATGCGCAAGGCTAAGGTGATTTCAGTCCTGGAACGCAGCGGTACGGCCCACAATCAGCTACTTCTGGCCGATGTGCAGGCTGCCCTGCAGGTGTCCATCCGGGCTGGACGGGAAGGGAAAAGGGAGCATCGCATTTACGGTCGCGAGGACATGCCCACCCTGCTCCACGGGGTTTATGGCCTGGGCAGCAAGGACTTCAACAAGTATGACGCCGCCTCCGTGGTGGAGAACATGATTAGCTGTTTCGAAAACCGCCGGGGCTTTCTCCGGGACTTTTACGTGGGCATCGAAGGGCCGCTGACCCTCAAATCCGCCCCGCTGCCGGGGTACCTGGACCGAGAGATGGGCATGACTTTTATCGGCGTGGGCGCCGAGGGGGTGAAGACGGCCCTGGAATCTGCGGCCTTGATCTACGCCGAGGACATCGGCACCGGCCAGAAAAAATATGTGCAGTCCGGGGCCAAGTATGGCGCAGCCCGGAAGGGGGCGCCGGTTTTTATGAACCTGCGTCTTTCCACTCAGCCCATACGCAACGCCAGTGAGCTCACCCAGAGAGACGTGCTGGCGTTCTTCAACGACAAATTTCTCTCCGACCAGATCCTCAGGGAATACGTAGGCGGCCTCAAGAAGAATGGCTTGCTGGTGGTCAATACCACCAAGACCTGCAGCGAACTCCTGGAGAGTTTCCCAGCCCAGGTGCAGTCTTTAATAAAGTACCGCAAGATTCGGCTGTTGACCCTGGATGGCACTCATGCGGCCGTCCAGCATCTCAACCGGAACCTACCCGGGGCCGCCATCCTGGGCCTGATCAACAAGGAGGTGGGGATTCTCCGGGAAAAAGAGTTCGAACAGCGCTTTAAAAAGATCCTGGAAAAGAAGCTCGGTGGAAAAAAGGGCAAGGGCAAAGAAATGGTGGAGTCCAACCTAGCCTTGCTGAAGTTCGGCGTCGAGCAGAGCAATCCTGGGTGTGGCGCCGAGCGCGGGACTTCAACGGCCTTTGCTCTGGACGCGGAGGAACTGGTCTACGCCCCGCCGGCGCCGGAGGATTTTGGCGGCAAGCCCGGCAACGCTGGCCTGCCGGTCACCCTCACGGAAAAAGACCAACTGGGGACCATCCATTCCTTGAACCTCAAGGAAAACTACCAGGAGGTCTTCCAGCAGCATATGGTGCAGCCTATTCTGGAAGGCAAGAAAGTCCCCTGGGACCGCTTCCTACCCGTCGTGCCGGCGGCCACCAGCCGCTTCCGGGATATGAGCTATATCGGCACCGCGCTGCCGGTATACGATCCCGAAAAAGTGCATCGCTTGCGGCATCTGCACGGCCTCCTGCCCGGATTCAGTCCATCTACAGCACCGTCACCGACCGGCCCATCCCGGAGGAGGCCCAGAGGTACTTCAAGGTTTACAAAAAGCCGCCCAAGGGCATTCCCTGGGACCGGTTCGCCTTCAACCTGGAGGCCGATCCCTGCCTCCTGCAAAGGCTGCGGCGTGTGCGCCCAGGTCTGCCCCACTGACGCCCTGAATATGGTGGACAAGACCAAGGTGAGCGACCTGGACTTCCTCCCGGAGATGTTCCGGGGATGGGACAAGAGTGTGGACCTGGCCCCCTCGGTGGACCGGCTGCCCTTAAACCACCAGGTGCTCTTTGTGTTTTCCAAACTCTACCCCGGCAAGCACACCCTGTGCCCGGGTTGCTAGTGAAGGGGTGATCAACCTGCTCACCTTCTACGCGGCGGAGTCCCTCAGGAACCATCCCCAGGGGATTGCCACCTTTTACCAGGGCCTGCACATCCTTTCGGAGAGAAACCGCCGGGCCATCGAGCATATGCTGGACCACGGCTTTAACATTTACACCATCAATTCCACCGGTTGCGACCAGGTGTCGGAATTGGTGAACCCCTTCAACACCCGGATCTATCCTTCCGGGCATTACGGCTTCGGCACCGCCTCCGCCGCCGCCTTGGGTTCCAAATTCGCCCTGGATCAGGCCTATGTTGAACCGCAATCAAGACGTTCTCACCAAGATCATCGTCTTCGCCGGGGACGGGGCCATCTACGACATCGGCAACGGGCCCTTCAACCATGCCCTGGGGGAAAACTTCGACATCACCTGGGTCATTTATCAATAACGAAGGCTACATGAACACCGGCACCCAGAAGTCCGGGGCCACCCGCTTCGGGACCGACCGCTCCACCTCCCCCATCGGCAAGAAGTACGCCGGCAAGACCACCCTGCATCGCCGGATCATCAGCCAGGCCATGGCCATCTCCCACGTTTACGCAGCCAAGCTCAGTATCGACAACCCCTTCTACGCCATCAACATCCTCAAGGAGGCCATCGCCTACAACGGGCCCTCCCTGGTGGAGTTCTTCTCCACCTGCCCCCAGGGCCACGTGACCCACGACTGGGCCGGCCCCCTCATCGCCCGGATGATGGTGGAGTCCCGGAAGTGGCAGGTGGCGGTGCGGCGTCCCTTCCAGCGCCTGGACATCACCGGCAATCCTTCTCCCGATCTGATTTACCCCAAGGAAGGCAAGTCCTTCAAGCGGGGCATCAAGCGGGATGCAGCCACCTTCTACGACGTGGTGAGCATGCTGGGCCAGTACAACCCCCACATGCATGATGGTGAAAGGCGGCGACATCCCCGAGATCGTGCGGGTGAACGAAACTGTCAGCCTGTTCCGTTGGCTCAGAAACCAATACCAGGGCGGCTACCGGGACACCATGCCCACCGAGGAAGAAGTGGAACGCATCGTGGAAGAGCGCTACCAGTTGAACAACACATAGAACAGGCGTGGTTTGCGGGGGCGAGGCAGAACACCCTGCCTCGCCCTTTTTTTTGTTGCTCCCCGCCATTATCTCCTTAAATTTTATATAATAAATTTTTAAACACCTGACGCGTCTGGTGCTACCCTGCCCAAGGAGAACAAAGAGACATGCTGGTAAATGTTGGCTTTTCCCCTGAAGAGAGTTTGCGTTATTCCCGCAATGTCCTCCTGGAGGAAGTTGGTTGGCCGGGGCAGCAGAGGTTTAGAGCTGGAAAAGTGCTGGTAGTGGGAGCAGGAGGCCTGGGATCAGCCTCGCTCTTCTATCTGGCCGCGGCCGGGGTGGGGAAGATTGGCGTCGTCGATGGCGATGCCGTGGAGATGTCGAACCTGCAGCGCCAGATTCTTCATCGGCTGGAAGACCTGGGCCGGCGAAAAGTGGACTCGGCCAGGGCCAGCATCAATAAGCTGAACCCCCACTGCCGGGTGGAGACTTTCGATCTTCGGCTAGATGATAGCAATATTCGTGATATTATTTTTGGTTACGACGTAGTTCTTGACGCCAGCGACAATTTTGCCACCCGTTTTCAGGTGGCGGACTGCTGCTGGCTGGAAAAAATTCCTCTGGTATCAGGCGCGGTGGCAGAATTCTCGGGGCAGCTCCTGGTGGTGGACCCCAGCCGGAAAAGCCCGTGCTACCGCTGTCTCCTACCGGAACTGCCCGCTGAGAGTCCTTCGGACCAACCCCCCGGCATTCTCGGCGCGGTGGCGGGAGTGATGGGGAGTTTGCAGGCCGTGGAGGCCTTGAAGCTGCTGCTGGGCAAAGATTCCGATCTCGCCCACCAGTTACTTTCCTATGAGGCGCTTCGGTGTCGCTTTCATGTGATGGCCAGATCAAAGAATCCCGGCTGTCCGTTGTGCAGCGGCAACCTTAATCTTTGTGATTTACCGAACTCGGATGGAACCAGCCGGAGTGTATGAATCACTCTCCATTGATAGAGGAAATGAACTAATTTTTTAAGGGATGACTAATGTCGCGTCCCAGGTCTAGATTGCAAAAATATTGCCTTGTCAGACCTTATATTTACCTCCCCCTTGATGGGGGAGGGGTAGGGTGGGGGTGAAAAAAATTTGTTGCAATTTCTTTAGGTTAGACAAAAGAAATTCCCCTACCCCCTCCCACCGGGGGAGGGGGAGTTTCAAGGCCCTAGATTAAGGTAGTTACGGGAAAGAACCCTAGTGCCAAAAAAGTCGGAAAAGCCGCTGACATCTCAAATGGAAAGCTTACCGGGGAATGATCCCCTGATCATTGCCGGCCGGGCCTTCCGGTCGCGCCTCATGGTGGGCACCGGCAAGTTCCCCTCAGCCGAGTCACTGCGCGCCGCACTGGAAAACTCGGGGGCGGAGATTGTCACGGTGGCTTTGAGGAGGGTCGATCTTTCCCAGCCAGAAATGGACAGCATCATGTCAGTTCTGGACCCGGCCCGGTACCTGATCCTGCCCAATACCTCGGGAGCCCGCACCGCCGAGGAGGCCCTGCGTCTCTCCAGGATGGCCCGGGCCATGGGGCTCCCCCCCTGGGTGAAGCTCGAACTCACCCCGGAGCCCAAGTATCTGCTGCCTGACCCGGTGGAGACCCTGAAAGCTGCGGAACAGCTTATCCAGGAAGGGTTCGTGGTCCTGCCCTATATTCAGGCCGACCCAGTCCTGGCCAAGCGGCTGGAGGAATTGGGCACGGCGACGGTAATGCCCCTGGGGTCGCCCATCGGCAGCAACCGGGGGGTGAAAACCCGGGATATGATCCGCATTATTATCGAACAGTCCAAGGTGCCGGTGGTGGTGGACGCCGGCTTGGGAGCGCCCTCTCATGCGGCTGAGGCCATGGAGATGGGCGCCGACGCGGTGCTGGTGAACACTGCTCTGGCTGACGCCGCCGACCACGGCATGATGGCCAAGGGCTTCGCCCTGGCGGTGGCAGCGGGACGCCTGGCCTATCTGGCCGGGCTGGGCCCGGAGCGGGAGACGGCCGAGGCCTCGTCCCCCTTGACGGGATTTTTGAAGTAACTATACTTATCGTTATTAATTTGTTTTCTTAGATATAGCTACTTATCAGCAATTGCATAAATTGGTATGGTAACTTTAACTCGGGGAACGGCAATCCTCACATGAAACATGATACCGATAAAGATTTTGTGCTATCGCTTTTACAAAACATGGGGTTCTATGCTGAACCAATTCCTGAGGCGTCGTATAAGACTCCAGACCTAAAAGTTATGATGCCTGAGGGTGACTTACTAGTCGAAGTGATATCGAAGGAAGATGATAAGCAACTGCGTGATTTGCTGGATTCGCCGACGAGGAACTCCCCTACTCCTACAACGTGTCTTCAGCAGCAACCGCTTTACGCAATGCATGGCATCAGATTCGTGACTTTCCAGACCGAACTAACGAAGATTTCACATTAATTTGGTTCATTACTCGAAAAGTGGGGAGCGTTACGGTATTGGTGAAGGATGCTATAAAACCCCATCTCTATGGAATCGAAAAAATATCCGGTCAAAAAATCGACCGAAAGTTTTTTGAACTGAGATTGCTATTTCTTTAAAGAATCCTTTTTTCTTCAAGTATAAAGACGTTGACTGCGTAGTGCTGCAATGGGCTCGATTAGAGGGTCAACCAGTCGAGCTATGTCTTAATCCCTTCTCACCCCGCTACGACACCTTTAAAAGTATGAAATTGACAGAGTTGTTTCGGGACCAATTCTTAACATCCGATCCTCTGGAGATGGAGGCAGCGGGAAAAAGTCTCCTCGCCGATTGCGATATCCCGCGAAAAAGACACGAATGGAATCGTAATATACCTGAAAGAGAAGTACGGATTAGATACAGTAACCATCGATAGGGTTATTCTCTTCAACTTACCGGTCGATTGAAACCTGCATAACTTTATTCTATCGGACGGCGGGAATACGGATGTCTATATTAATCAAACGTTAGGCCACGGACTATTTATGAAATGGATTAAGAGATTTTTGGGAATAGAAGAGAAAGCAACCTATTCCAGCGCAGACGATCTTATCAAAGCGTATGGACATGAGGAACGAGAAATAAGGAATGCCGCGAGCTTCAATGGTAAACATTATACCGAACACATAGAATACGTTAAGCAACTGAAACATGAACGAAAGCATAATGAGGCGATAAAGCTCCTTCTTCGAGCTAATCTGCGCCGTTGAACGAGAGGCTCAGGTAGCAGGAGAAAAACTCCAAGGTGTACCTCGGTTCATCGCACCTTGGTACTATAAACAACTGGCAATTATCTATCGCAAAGAAAAGAGGTACGATAAAGAGGTTGAGATTCTAGTAAAAGGTACTGCGATCGGACTAGAACACCGGGGGCTATAGGGTCTTCGGAACTTGAGCAAAGATTAACCAAAGCTAAGGAACTGAGAGACAAACAGAAATCCTAATATCAAGCTGCAAAAAGTTTATCTTCCCCCTCGTTCCCAAGTTGTACTTGGGAACGAAAATGGTAGACAAGCTTAGCTTGGCGGGAAAATGCGTTCCCAAGCTCAGCTTGGGAACGAGAAAAGAATCTATGAAGAAGGCTAAATCTGACGATTTACGTCCGGAATATCATCGTGAGGACCTCGGTCCCGGAGTGCGCGGTAAGTATTTAAAACATTCTCCATTCGTTAAAACTCTGTATGCCTGGCCGGAGGAGCGGATTCGCGATCTCATCGCCGGGGCCACCTCCGGGGACGTCACCCGAGCTCTCTCCCGAGAGCAACTTTCTCCGGAAGACCTGGCCGCGCTCCTGTCTCCCCAGGCCACCTCTCGCCTGGAGGACATGGCCCGCCTGGCGCACCGGCTCACCCGGCGCCACTTCGGGCGGACCATCGGGCTTTTTGTGCCCCTCTACCTCTCTAATATCTGCACCGCGGACTGCACGTATTGCTTCTATGCCAAACACTCCGGCGGCCAGGGGGCCAGACAGACCCTGAGTCCTGATGAGATACGGGCCGAATGTGAGAGTCTGGCCCGGCATGGCTTTAAGACCCTCCTGCTGGTCTCCGGAGACGCCCCCCAGGTCACGCCGGTGGCATACCTGGCCCAGGCCGTGGCCATCGCCCGGGACTACTTCCCCTCCGTGTCGGTGGAGGTTTATGCCCTGGAGGAGGCCGACTACCGCACTTTGGTAGCCCGGGGTCTGGAAGGGGTAACCCTGTATATGGAGACCTATCACCGTCCCACCTATTCCCAGGTGCATCTTTCCGGGAAAAAACGGGATTATGACTATCGCCTGGGAGCCATCGAGCGGGCCGGGCGCGCCGGGGTCAGGAGGCTCAGCATCGGTGCGCTGTTGGGTCTCTCCGACTGGCGCCTGGAAGGTTTTTGGTTGGGCCTGCACGCCAGATATCTCCAGAAAGAATGCTGGCAGAGCGCCATCTCCATTTCCTTCCCCCGCCTGTTGCATATGCCGCCGCGGCACCTGGTGCATCACCCCCTGAGCGACAAAGAGCTGGTGCAACTGATGTTGGCTTTACGCATATTTTTGCCGGAGGTGGGCTTCAATTTGTCCACCCGGGAACCGGCCACCCTAAGGGACCGGTTGATCCCCCTCGGGGTGACCATGATGAGTGCCGGCTCCTCGACGCGACCTGGCGGTTATACTCACCTTGCCGAGGACATCCTGGCCCAATTCGAGGTTGAAGACCAGCGGAGTCCGGCGGAAGTGGCCGAGGCCATTCGCCGGGCGGGCTACGATCCGGTATGGAAAGATTTTGATTATGGGTTTCATAACGCCTCTCCCTGAAAAAGTCGGGATATGAAAGTTACCGTCAACGGTGAATCACGGGAAGTGTCAAGCCACACGGTCCTCGATCTCCTGGAAGAACTGGGTCTCCAGCCGGCGCGCACGGTGGTGGAGCAAAACGCGGTCATTGTCCAGCGCGATTTGTATGAAGAAACCCTTCTGGGGGAGGGGGACGTGCTGGAACTGGTGCGCATCGTGGGGGGCGGCTGATGCTCCATGCTGAGCGGCTGCGGGTTTTTCAGGAAGCCGATCTTTACGTGGTCATCACCGAAGCCTTGTGCGCCGGCAGAAGCACTTTGAAAATATTGGGAATGACCCTCGCCGCCGGGGTACGTCTGGTACAGCTCCGGGAAAAGGACTTGAACAGCCGCCTGCTGTATGAGCTGGCCGTGGAGTTCCGGCGTCAGACGAAGGCTGCTGGTGCGCTACTCATCATTAACGACCGCCTGGACATTGCCCTGGCCGCCGGGGCGGACGGCGTGCACCTGGGTCAAGACGACCTGCCGGTCAGCGTGGCCCGCCGCCTGGGGCCGGACCTGCTCATCGGCGCGTCTACCCATTCCCTGGAAGAAGCCCTGGGCGCCCAGGAGGCGGGAGCCAGTTATGTCAACATCGGCCCCATTTTCGCCACCCCGACCAAGGAAGCCGCCACCCCTCTGGGACCGGGGATGATTGACCGGGTCGTCCCCCAGCTCCGCATTCCCTGGACCACCATGGGCGGCATCAAGAAAACCAATATCGACCAGGTGGTTGCCCGGGGCGCCCGGCATCCGGCGGTTATCACTGCGGTGACCGCCGCTCCAGACCCCACTATCACCGCCCGAGAATTGCGCCAAATGATTGCAGATGGCCTCCTGGCCCGTACTTAGATTCCTGGATCCATGTCATTGGAGATGAAAACACTATGGAATATGAAGCGGTTATAGGTCTGGAAGTTCACGCCCAGCTTCTCACCCGAAGCAAGATCTTTTGCTCCTGCGCCACTACCTTCGGGGCGCCTCCCAACACCCAGATTTGCCCGGTGTGTCTGGGAATGCCGGGAGTGCTGCCGGTGCTCAACCGCCGGGCTGTGGAGTTCGCCCTGAAAATGTCCCTGGCCACCAACTGTCAAATTGCCCCGGAGTCAGTTTTTGCCCGCAAGAATTACTTTTACCCGGACCTTCCCAAGGGCTACCAGATCTCCCAGTACGAATTGCCCCTGGCGGAGCACGGCTTCCTGGAGATTCAGGTCAACGGCCAGCGGAGAAAAATCGGCATCACCCGCATCCACCTGGAGGAGGATGCGGGAAAGCTCATACACAGCGAGTCCCGGCCGGTGAGCTTTGTGGACTTCAACCGCACCGGGGTGCCCCTCATAGAGATTGTGAGCGAGCCGGACCTGCGCACCCCGGACGAAGCCGTGGAGTATCTTAAGGGCCTGCGCAATATCCTGCTTTATCTGGAGATTTGCGACGGCAACATGGAAGAGGGCTCCCTGAGGTGCGACGCCAATATTTCTCTCAGGCCCCAAGGTGCGGCTGGAGTTAGGCACCAAGACCGAACTCAAAAATATGAACTCCTTTCGCTTTGTGCGCCAGGCCTTGGAGTATGAAATTCGGCGGCAGCGGGCCCTGCTCTCCGAGGGGCGGGAGATCATCCAGGAGACCCGTTTGTGGGACCCCCATAAGGGCCAGACCTTCTCCATGCGGGGCAAAGAAGAGGCCCACGACTACCGCTATTTTCCCGACCCCGACCTGATGCCGGTGCGAATCGACCCGTTTTGGTTGGAAAATTTACGCCAATTCGCTGCCGGAGTTGCCCACCGCCCGGGCTGACCGGTTTCAAAAGGAATATGACCTACCGGGTTACGATGCCGAGGTGCTCACCGGCGACAAGGCCCTAGCGGACTACTTTGAAGAATGTCTCAAGGAGTTCCCCCAGGCCAAACAGGTGAGCAACTGGATCATGGTCGAGGTCATGCGGGAACTGAAGAAAGAAGAGGCAGGAATCACCTCTTTAAAAGTCACCCCCCGGGACCTAGGGCGCCTCCTGGCCCTGGTGGACCAGGGCACTATCAGCGGTAAGATCGCCAAAGCGGTGTTTGAAGAAATGATCGCCACCGGCCAGGACCCCGAGGCCATAATTCGGAGAAAAAGGCCTGGCTCAGATCAGCGACGCCGGCGCTTTGGAGGCCCAGGCCCGGGAAATTTTGGCGGCCCACCCCAAGGAAGTGGCCGACTATCAGGCGGGTAAAACCAAAGTCATGGGGTTTTTCGTGGGCCAACTAATGAGAAAGACCAAGGGCCAGGCCAATCCCCAGTTGGCCAATGAAATTTTTCAGAAACTGTTATCATAAACCTAAGGCCCCTGAGGCCTGAAACTTACCAAACACTTTTCCTGGGGGAGGAAATGGCTTGCAGTCCTTTGCCCTCTCCCCCACCTAGTGCTGGAGAATCCTTATGATCCCCTACTGTAGCATCTGTTGGGATGACAACAAAGTGCGCCTGCTGGACCAGCGGCGCTTGCCCCAGGAAGAATTGTACCTCGAAACCACTGATTACCGGGACGTCATCGAGGCCATCCGCACCCTGGCCATTCGGGGGGCCCCCGCCATCGGGGTGGCGGCGGCCATGGGCGCGGCTCTGGGGGCCCTGGCCCTCAAGACCGAAGATCCCAAAGAGTTCCAGATCCAATTTACCTATATCTGCCGGGAAATTGCGGCGGCCCGGCCCACCGCGGTGAATCTCTTCTGGGCCCTGGACCGCATGCAGATGGTGGCGCAAGAGCATACAGCCGAGCCGGTGGCCGACCTGAAAGCCCGCCTGGTGTCGGAAGCCCAGACCATGCTCAAAGAGGACGACACCACCAACCGGCACCTGGCCCAGCACGGTCAGGTGGTGATCCACGATGGAAACCGGGTGCTCACCCACTGCAACACGGGAGCTCTGGCCACCGGGGCCTATGGTACTGCCCTGGGCGTAATGCGGGCGGCCTGGGAGGCGGGAAAACGCTTCTCAGTGTGGGTGGACGAAACCCGGCCCCTGCTGCAGGGGGCTCGCCTCACCACCTGGGAACTGGGAAAGCTCGGCATCCCCTACACCCTGATCCCGGACGGCGCCGCGGCCACCCTGATGCACCAGGGCCGGGTGGACCTGGTGATTGTGGGCGCGGACCGCATTGCCGGGAACGGCGACACCGCCAACAAGATCGGGACCTACAGCCTGGCGGTGTTGGCCCGGCACCACGGCGTCCCTTTTTATGTGGCGGCGCCGTTATCCACCTTTGACTTCACTCTGACAGACGGCGGCCAGATTCCGGTGGAAGAGCGGGCCCCGGAGGAAGTGACCCGGCTCTATGGGCAGGAGGTGGCTCCTTCAGACGCGCCGGCCCTCAACCAGGCCTTTGATGTCACCCCGAGTGAGCTCATTTCCGGCTTGATCACCGAAACAGGGATCGCCAAGCCCCCATACGCTTCCAGCCTCAAGCCCTGGAAGCGAAAAAAGGAGTAAGCCTATGCGAACCATCGCTCTGATTCTGACCCTGGTCATGATAGGGGTTGCAGCCCTGCCGGCGATGGCGGCCGGTCCCTATCCTGTCAGGTTACCGACTACGAAAACCGGTATCGATGCTACGGCCGTGACCGTGGTGGGCGCGCTCCAGCACCACGTCATCAAAAAAGGGGAAGATCTCCTGGAAATCGCCCGGCATTACGGCTTAGGCTACAACACCATCGGGGTGATGCACCGGGATTGGGACCCCTTTATCCCCCCGGTGGGAACTGAGATCGTCATCCCCACCATGTGGATCGTGCCGGACCCCCAGGGCCGCCAACTCATTGTCAATACCGGGGCCATGCGCCTCTATTATTTCGTAAAAAAGGCTACCGAGGTGTACACCTTTCCCATCGGTATGGGGGTCCTGGACTTCAAGACCCCTTCCGGCAACTTTTCGGTGGTGGGAAAAAAGGTGAAACCCGCCTGGCACATTCCCAAGTCCCTCCAGGCAAAGTACGGCATGGCGGTTATGCCCCCGGGGCCGGACAACCCTTTGGGAGATTACAAGCTCACCCTATCCTGGGGGGACTACGGCATCCACGGCACCAGCATGCCGTGGGGCGTGGGTCGCCTGGTGAGCCACGGCTGCACCCGCATGTATCCGGAACACATCAAGAAACTTTTTCCCCTGGTGCCGGTGGGAACCAGCGTCACTTACATTTATGAGCCAGCTTTGGTTGGTTTCCGGAACGGCCGGGTCTTTCTCTCGGTGCACGAAGATTACTATTACAGGATCCGCTCCATGATCTTTCACGTCCTGAGCATGCTTGAGAGTCGTGGGCTTACCGGCCTGGTGAACATGCAACGGGTGATGCAAACGGTGGAAGAGCGTACCGGCATGCCCATGGACATCAGCCGAGGGGAAGCAGGCGGGATGATGAGCCAGCGCTAAAAAAAACAGAGGGTGTGGCGATCTGCAGTCGCAAATCTCCCCACCCTCTGCCAAAAAGCGCGCTTGGGCTTAAGCCCAGAATTAGCTTGCTATCTTCTTTTTCTGCGTTTGGATTTGGCTTTCTTGTAAACCACCATCGCGCAAACCTTGGCCGCGGCGTCTTCCGCCCGGGCAGCAGCAGCTTCAGCTTTGTTAGCTGCAGCAGCAGCCCGGGGCACCGGGACCTGGGCGTCCTTGGACGCGGCTTCCGCTTTAATTGCGGAGGCTTGTGCCCGTTCCATAGAGGCTTTGGACTGATCCTTGTACATCTTGCACTGATCAATGATCTTCTGGCAACAGCCAGCGCCTCCAAGCACCAGGGCAAAGACCGCGAGGACAGCGATTGCAAAGCCTTTTTTCAGTAACGGCTTCCTCATCGATTACCCCCTTCTAGAGAGAGATTCTGATCTCTTCTCTAATTTCAATTGCTCCAGGTGCTTACTTCCGCATCTTTTTCATCAAGCATGCTTCGGCCTTAGCCGCAGCCGCTTCAGCCCGGTCAGCCGCAGCCTCAGCCTTGTCAGCCGAAGCTTTAGCGTCAGCAGCTGCCATTTCCGCGTTCCGTGCCGCTTGGTCAGCTTTTGCAGCCGCAGCAGCTGCCTGATCGGCGAAGGATTTGGCCTCAGCTGCGTACTTTTTGCACGCATCGCAGCAGCCCGCTCCCAAGGCGATAACAAACGCCAAGAGAATAGCCAGAGCAAAACCCTTCTTTCCCAAAGCTTTCCTCATCATTTATCCCCCCTTTATAAAGGAATGGTTTAAGGGTTCATAAAGCTGCACTAATTTAATATCAGGGGAACCAAAATATCAAGAAAAATTATAGCCTCTATGAATTTTTTTTAGTTAAAACCGCCTGGGCCTTTTTGAGAAACCGGTTTCATGTTACAAAAAATATAATGAAATTAATTAGTTAGTCGATTTAGTCAAATTTTTCCAAGGGATACAGATCCCCCCAGTTATGGCCGGCTTTGAGGTCCACAACCAACGGAACTGCGAGGCTGACCACCCCTTCCATAACCTGACGCACCACTTTAGCGGTGGTGGCCAGTTCTTCCCGGGGCGTCTCTAAAAGCAATTCATCATGGATTTGCAGGAGCATCTGAGCAGCCAGGCCAGCTTGGGCTAAGGCCGCTTCCACCTCCAACATGGCTTTTTTGATGACGTCGGCAGCCGAACCCTGGAGCGGAGTATTTATGGCGCTCCTCTCCGCCTCCTGGCGCACTAGGCGGTTGCTGCTGTTAATCTGGGGAAACTGGCGGCGACGGCCCAACAAGGTGGTCACCCAGCCCCGCTGGCGGGCCTCCTCCAGGGTTTTATCCAGGTATGCCTTAACCTGGGGGTGGCGGGCAAAGTAGCGCTGGATGAATTCCCGGGAAAGGCGCTGGCCGACGCCCAATTGTTTAGCCAGGCCAAAGGCGCTCATGCCGTAAATTATGCCGAAATTGATGACCTTGGCCTGGCGGCGCATGTCGGCGGAAACCAATTCGGGGTGGAGGTTGAAAACCGCGGCAGCGGTTTGCCGGTGAATGTCCATGCCTTCCTGGAAGGCCTGGAGGAGGACCGGATCTTCGGAAAAGTAGGCTAAAAGACGCAACTCCATCTGGGAGTAGTCGGCGCTCAGAAAAACCTGGCCCGGATCAGCTAGGAAGGCCTGGCGGATCTGAGAGCCCATTTCCCCCCGGACCGGGATGTTCTGGAGGTTGGGGTCCCGGCTGGAAAGACGGCCGGTGGCGGCCACCGACTGGACAAAGGTGGTATGTATTCGTCCGGTTTCCGGGTTGATGAGCTTCAAGAGCGCGTCCACATACGTAGCCTTGAGCTTTCCCAGGCTGCGGTAAGAAAGCACCTTGGCCGCAATGGGAGCTTCCCCAGACAAGCTCTGCAGCACCTCCATGTCGGTGGAATAGGCGGTCTTTCCCTTGGTCTTCTTCTGGGGGGTGAGCTTGAGTTTTTCGAAGAGGATGCGCCCCAGTTGCTGGGGCGATTGAATGAGAAAGGGCTCTCCGGCTTCGGCGAAGATCTCTTGTTCCAGGCGTTGCATGGAGCTTTCCAGTTCCCGGCCGAAGCGGCTGAGAAAATCCCGGTCCACCCCGATCCCCAGGGCCTCCATGCGGGCCAGGACCGCCAGCAGGGGTAACTCCAGGTCCTGGTAGAGGGGCATGAGCCCTTCCTGGTCCAGCTCCGCCTCGACCTTGGGCCAGATCTCCAGCGTCGCCGAAGCCCTTTGACCGGCATACTGAACGGCTAACTCCTCGGGAAGGTCCATGGCGGCGGTGGGTCTTCCGGCCAACTCCCGGGGACCGGGAAGGTTCAACCCCAGATAGTGAAGCGCAATATTTTCCAGATTTTGCTCATACCGGGCCGGGTTGAGCAGATAGGAGGCCAGGAGAATGTCACCCCGGGCCCCGGCGATCTCCTGGCCGAACCGACCGGTGACCTGGAGCGCCGCCTTTAAATCCGGGCTCACTTTCAGAATACCGGGGTCTTGTAAAACCGGATTCAGTGTTTTCCAAATAACTTCCGGGGCCATCTCCCCCTGGAGGGGAAGGTAGGCCCCGGCCCCCGGCCCCCAGGAGAGGGCTAAACCGGCCACCGGGGCCATAACGGGATGCTGCTCTCCCAGGAGAAAACACACGCCAAGCTCGCGGGCATCTTTCAGGGTCACTGCCAGCTTTTCCAGATCAGACCTGTCTTTGATGAGCTGAAAAGCCCCGGTGGGGGGGGCCTCGAAGCCCAGCTCCTGGGTGAACTTGGTAAACTCGAGCTCCAGGAAGAGTTGGCGCAAGGCCTCCCGGTCTGGGGGACCGGGGCGGAGAGACTCCACCTCAACCTGGAGAGGGACTTGATCCTCCAGCAAGACCAGGCGGCGGCTCAGGCGGGCCTGGTCGGCATGTTCGGCCAACTTGAGGCGAATCCCTTTTTCTTTAATATCCTTATGGTGAGAGAGGAGATTTTCCAGGGTATGATACCGGGCAATGAGCTTGAGCGCAGTTTTCTCCCCGATGCCCGGCACCCCGGGAATATTGTCGCTGGCATCCCCCGCCAGGGCCTTGACATCGACGAGCTCTGTCGGGGAGACCCCATATTTTTCCTCTATGGCCGCGGGGTCGTAACGCACGTTTTTCATGGGGTCCCACATGGCAACCCCTTTTTGGACCAGGGGCAACAGGTCCTTATCCCCCGAAACGATTTCCACCTCGAACCCTTCTTCCCGGGCCTGACGCACCAGAGTGGAGATCAGGTCGTCGGCTTCAAACCCTTCCTTTTCCAAAATTGGGAGGTTCAGCCCCCGAATAATCTTCTGGATGAAGGGGAGCTGCATGGTTAGTTCCTCGGGCATGGGGGGGCGATGAGCCTTATATTCCGGATACTCACGGTGCCGGAACGTGGGGGCCTTGGTGTCGAAGGCCAGGGCCAGATATTGGGGCTGGCGCTCCCGGAGGACCTTGAGGAGCATGTTGGTGACGCCGAAGGCGGCGTTGGTGGGAAAGCCCTGGGACGTGGCCAGCCCTCGGATGGCGTGGAAAGCCCGGTAGATATAAGAGCTGATGTCCAGGAGATAAAGAACCCGGGAGGCCATGGTAAGCTTGCTCTCCTGGTCCCTTATACCTATTCGGCTAGGGAAGTGTCAAGGGGAGGGCTCGGGTGAGTGAAGTTCGGGAGAGGGGGCAATGGGAGGGGCACTACCCCCTCTCTCGCAACTTCAGGTTAGGAGGTTAAGAGGGGAGACTAAGAGAACGGTTGGGGGACCATATTCCTCCGGCCCTCGCTTTAAATTATCATGCACATCATCTCTCCGACGAGAGGCGGCGGGCCAAGTCCGGAGATTGGAGCAACACCTCGGCAGCCCGACCGGTTTTGAAATATTTGGCAGCAATTCTAAGACGAGCCAGGCGTTCCATGGGCGTGGGATGGTCGTTCAGGAACTCGGTGGCCTCAAACGGATCGTGACTGATGGCCCCCAGGCGCTCCCACACGGCCAGCCCCCGTTCGAGGTCATAGCCGGCCTGGTAGGCGAACCACATACCGTAAATGTCGGCCTCCCGCTCGTCTTCCCGTGAAAAAGTGCTCACCACTGCGTCCCGAACCGATGGGGGCGCAGTGTCTTTGAGCCAAAAGGAGCTTCCCAGGTTCGTCAAACTTCCTATGGTCTGGGTGGCGAAAAGCCCCGTCAGGCTCCAGACCTTGCCCACCACCCCTCCCAGACGTCGATGCCCGGCGCCCCGGACCAGATGCCCAAAGACATGGTGCGCCAGCTCGTGTCCCATTACCAGGGCCAATTCGTCATCATTCAGGCAGAACGATACCAGCCGGGAAGTCAGGATGATTCGTCCAGGGGCCGCAAAAGCATTGATCTGCCGGTCATGGGTGTCCACCAGGATGGCGTATTCCGCGGGCAGGTGTTGGGGGTAGAGGGTGACCGTGAACTTTTGGTCCTCCCTGGCGATAAGCAACTCCACGGGCCCGGAAAGGTAACGTCCCCGAGCTTCCATGGCCACATGCTTGACGTCTAGCATCAAAGCCACCAGTATCTCACCCGGCAGGGCCAGAAGGTTCAGGCCCTCGGTGTAGCCGCGTCGGACATAGCGACTGCGCCGGTGGCCCCAGAACAAATCCCGGGAGAACTCCCTCACTACCCGAGTCTTTCGGTCCCAGTCCGCCACCCAGGGGTGAATGGGCCAGTTGTTTACCCCGAGGATGATGTCCCCCTGCCGGAGGCCAGCGTCAGAGGCCGGGGAGGGCCGCCAGACGTTGTCGATAACGATCCTGTCTCCTTCCGTAATCCACCAGTTGAAACCCAGGAAGGGGTAGGTTTGGCCATGGGCCTGAGGGACCGTAACCAGGAGACGGATAAAGACTTGGGAAGCTCGGGCCAAAGACCCGGTTTTAAAAGGGTGGCGGTGGCTGGCGGTGAGCTGGGCCTCTTCCACTTCGGCTGCGGTGGGGTTGGGGCGCGTGACTTTGGCACACCCTAGGTGCAAAAGCAGGGTGATCCCCAAAACCGCCGTGAGCCCCTGCCTTAAAAAACGTAGCGCAGGGACAAGCCCACGACAAAAATGTGATAGTCGTCTACCCATTCCTTGAAATAAAAGACGTGGGGGTTGATAAAAAAGTTGTTGACCGGCTCCATCTGGAGAGCTACCAGGCCTTGTAGGGCCGGTCCCCAGTCGTTATGTTGGTTGACTGCCTGGGCCGAGCCCTGGAGGATGAGGGTGGGGAGCCGGTAGATCTGCCGATAGAAATCCAGGGAGAGGCCCAGGGCATTATAAGATTTGGGGCTGAAGTAGCTGTTCTTCTGATCACTATATTTGGTCAGGTAGTAATGGGGAGTAAGCCCCAACTGCATGCGAGGCATTTTTATGGGCAGCCAGGTCAAGCCCTGGTAGAGGCTCAGACGGCTGTTGTCGTCTGAGAAGATGGCCCCGGAGATGTTTCCCTGCCAGGTCAAGTTGGGGCGGAACTGGTGGCTGAAGCTGAACTCCAACTGGTTCAGGGTGATCAGCGGCACGTCCCCCAAATTGTTCACCGATTGATAGAGGCGGGGGAACAGATAGGGATCCACGTCGAAAATATCCCGGCGGGCAAAACGCAGGGTGCCGTCGGTCTTAAGTCCCAGAGGGAAGTCCAACTGCACGTTGCCCAAGAGGCGGGTGAAGTCATCCTGTTGAGTTCCTTTAATAATCCGGGACTCATCAATCAGGTGAGGAGGAGGTGGAAAAGGATACCATTTGGCCCCCTTCTGAACAATCTCCCGATCGACCCGTTTCCAATAGCGGCGGAAGATGAGTTCGCCGCTGATTTTGAGACGGTTAGCTAGGTTGACCGGGCCCACTCCCAGGGCGAGATCGACCATACGCAGGCGACTCCGGTTGGTAGTCGCCTGCCCGTCTACCCGGTCCAGGCCAAAATTCACCGGACCCTGTTCCTGGGACTCCCTGATCTGACGGTAGCCGCGGTATTCCACCGCCACCTGCACAGGGACGGCCTTGGTCACCCAGAAGCCGGCGGTGGCCCTCAGGAGCCAGCCATAAAGCTGATTGCTGTCACGAAACCACAGGGTTTCGGGCTGGACCACCGGAATCGCTTGGGGAGTCGGCAGCCCTCCAAAGATTTCCCGGTCAGGGCGAGAGAATTGCCAGGGCCGCATACTCTCCTCGCCGCGACGTTCTCCGCGGGAATAGGCGAAGCCCCGGGAAGTAAGTTGAGGACGCTGGCGCTGACGGATGTCCTCCAATTCGTTCAACAGCTCCACGTTCTGAGGGGCTCTCTGGAGTGCCCGGACATAGGCCTTGGTCGCCCCACCCAGGTTTCCAGTAGCCCGGGCCCGGCGTGCTTCGGCTTCCCGTGCCCTCTGGGAGTCGGGGAAGCTCTTGATAATCTCGGTGTAACAGGTAATGGCCTGCCGGTCTCCCATAGCCTCCAGGACGCGAGCCTTTTCCATGAGGAAGTCCTCTTGGGGGAGGATCCCAGCCAGGGTTTCCAGGGTCTGCAGGGCCTCCGGGTAGCTCCGCTGGAGGCGGCAAGCCTGAACCCGGAGAAGCTGCACCTGAGGGTAACTCGCATGATCAGGAGGAACCTTATCCGCCGCAGCTTTGACCCCTTCATACTGCCCCCGCATCATGTAGAGACGAGCTATCTCCAGGGCGTTTTCGGAGGTGACCGGCTTGTTATTCAGAGTGGCTAGTGCCTTGCCCCAGTCTTTCTGGATCATCTGGCATTGGAGGACAAGATTGGCCAGGTGCTGGTCCTGGGGGCACAGCTTCTGAGCCCGACGGTAGTACCTCTCTGCCGCCTCCCGGTCGCCCAACTCCATGGCCAGATCGGCCAGGGAGAGAATTTCCCCAGGGCTGTCGGGCCAACGGTGACGGCGGTATTGCTTGAGAACGTGCAGGAGATAATCAAGCTTGCCTCCGTGACTCCCCAGCTTCGAGCTAAAAAATGCCACAGCGGCCACGTATTCCGGGCTGTCCACTTTGATCCCGGGAATGCGGTAAGCCATGCTCCTCAGGTCCTCATAACGAGGCAGGCGGGGAAGCAGATGAGCCAGGATCAGGAGGCTGGCATGGTGGTGGCGGTTCTTCCACAGGTTGTCCAACATGAGATCAGCCGCCACCAGGCAGGCCTCCGGTTCCGCCACATGGCAGAGGGCTCGAGCCACCCAGGTGCGTTCTTCCGGGCTGAGTCGGTTCTTGTCTCGGTCTTTCCGGGACCAGCTGCGAGCCTCTTGCCAGTTCCGAGGCAGGCGATGTTTTTGGGGAAAACTTTTGCAGTACAGACGGAGGGCCCAGTGCGAGGCTTCCTGCCAGTCTTTCTGGGCCAGGGCCGCCTGGATGGATGCCACCAGCACGGCCTGGTCGCCGGGATGATCCAGACGCGCCCCGTTTTCCCCCACCCTCAGGCGGCGAAGAATTTCCTGGGCCTCCGGGGCGCGACCCAAATAGATCAGGACCCGGGACTTTTCAATGAGGGCCTCTCGGTCCCGGGGCTCCTGCTTAAGAAAGCGTTCGTACCGATCCAGGGCTCCTTCCAAGTTCCCAGCCCACAGAAGCAGACGGGCCTGCTCTTTGAGGAGACGGGACTCCTGGGGCACTGGGCAATCCTGGAGTTCCTGTTTGGCTTCCTCCCAGCGCTTGGCCTTCAGGAGGAGGGCGATGCGACGCAGACGCAGGCCCACATCGTTGGTGCGCTTGGTCAAATCCCCATAGGCATCCAGGGCCTCATCCTGGGCTTTGGGCTGGAAGGCCAAGGCCTCCGCCAGAAGCTGCCGAGCGGTCAGATCGTCGGGGTTATCCTCCAGGTAGCGCCGGAAATAGTGGGCTGCCTGGCCCCAGCGCTTCTGGTAGAAGTGCATCTGCCCCAAAAAAATGAGCAAACGAGGGTACTTGGGATTGTCCCGTTCCACCGGCTTGAGGATGTTCACAGCCTCCGAAAACCGCTGGGCGTAGGAATAGGTGAGCGCGGCTTCCCAGCGCAGCTCCCCCTGGATAAGCTGGCGCCGGCCGGCCTCGTCCCACATGGCCGCCGCCCGGGAAAACTGCCGCTGGCGGGCGTAAAGCCGGGCCAGGTTGACGATGGTCTCCTGGTGGGAGTCTCCTTTTTCCCAGGCCTTTTTATAGACCTGGTGAGCTTTATCCAGGTCCCCGGTCAACAGAAGCTCCAGGGCGTACCAGCGGACCGTGTCTGAGTCGGGGTCTTTATCCATGAAGGGGGCCAGCACGGCCGCAGCCTCGGCGTGGTTGCCCTTCTGGGACCAGAGACGGGCCAGGGGGATGGCGTGCTCTTTTTGGCCTTTGGAATTGGCATAAAGCCAGAGGTACTGTTTCAGGGCCTCGTCCGTGTTTTTGGCCGCCTCCGCCGCCTGAGCCGCTTCCTGGCGGAAAGCGGCGTTTTTTGCTTCCTTTTCCAAGAGACGGGTATAAACCTGGGTGGCCGCCGCGTAGTCCCGGCTCCAGTAGTGCAAGAGCGCCAACTGGTGCAAAGCCTCGGGCTGATCGGGGTTCTGAGCCGCCTCCTCTTCCTGAAGGGGAATGGCCTCTTGGAAGCGCTGGGAACCGGTAAGGAGGCCCACCAGAGTGCGGCGCACCTCGGGGGTGGGCTGGAGCCGGTAGAGTTGCTGGTAGTAATCCAGAGACAGAGCCTTTTCCTCCTCCCTCTGGCCGGCCAACTGCGCGGCAAAGAGCAGGACATCCGCATCCTTGGGGTTCTCTTTGAGATAGTTCCCCAACAGTTCCAGGGCTTCCGGCCTTTGCTCCGTCTGGTTTAGGGCTTGGGCCAGACCTTTCAGGGCGGCCGTGGCCTTGGGGTCCTGCTCCCACACCTGACGGAGGATTTCCAGGGCTGGCTGGAATTGGCTGCGCTTCAGATAGAGCCATCCCAGATAGGTGCCGCAATCGGAGTAGTCCGGGTTGCGTTTCCAGGATTTGGTCGCCAGCGCCAAGGCCAGGTCCAGATCACCCTGTTTTTCGGCCTCCTGGGCGCGGTGATACAGGGCCTCGGAACCCAGATAGAAATGGGGGTCCTGGTGCCAGGCATAAGCCAATATAATTCCCAAAAAGGCCAGGGGCACAAGGACTATGAGCCAGCGGCGGCTAAGAGCCATAAACCTGCCTCGGGTCCATGGCAGGATGCCATTGAGGCTTTTTGAGACCTGCCAACACCAGGTCCGCCAGCACCCAGATGATGAAGGCGGAGAAAAAGCCGTTAAACACAATGAGATGGGGCGGAGCCCAGCCTAAATGCAAAGAGAGGAAGGGCAGGATGAGGTGGAGGGCGACGATGCCTAGTTGGGGCAGCAAGAGGAGATATCCCGTGGCTTCGGAAAAAGGGTTACGGTTGTTGACCTGGTAGACGGGTTTGCGCCCGGGAGGATAGACCAGGGCCGCCAGAATGGCGGCAGCATAGACCGGCGAGAGGCCGCAGAGTATTTTGAACTGCTTCAGGGCGTCTTTCTGGCAAAAGAGATAGCGGAACATCAAGATCGTGGACCCCAGATACCCACCCCTGAGAGCCAGGTAAAAGAGCTCCTGGTCCTGAAAGCAGGAATAACCCTCCCAGTACCCTAACAAGGGAAGAAAATAGAAGGCGGGAAAGACCAGACCGCTGATGAGATAGTTCACCATGATGAGCAGGAAATGCAGACGCTGGCCCCAGGCCAGGCCCCGCTTTTTCAGGGGGTTATCCCAGAAGAAGAGACGCATGCTGTCCAGACACCACTGGAAACGCTGGCGGTAAACTCCGGCCAGGTTCAGGGGAGCAAGCCCCCGGGAGAGGGCGTATGGGAAATAAATGCCTTTCCAGCCCCGGCTCAGCAGTTCATAAGAACTGGCCATATCTTCCAGAATGTTCCAGGTGACAAAGCCGCCGATTTCCTCCAAAGCCGCCCGGCGGTACAGTACCCCTGAGCCACAGGAAATAACGGCATTAGCTTGATCGTTGCTGGGCTGGATCACCTCGTAAAAAATTTCATCCCGGTTGAAGAACGGATCTCCTTCGGGGAGATAGAAGGACTGCTTGGACTGGACAAAGGCGATCCGGGGCAGGTTGAAGAAGCCCACCAGGCGGGTGAGGATGTCGGGAGCGGGGACCTGGTCGGCGTCCAGGACCAGGATAAGTTCTCCCTGGCTTAAGCCCAGGCCGAAGTTGAGATTGCCACTCTTGGCGTCCTGGCGGGTCAACCCCTCCTGAGGCCGCGAGTGATAATGAAAACCCAGGGACCCGGCTAGGTCGGCAACCTCGGGAGAACCGTAGTCATCGAGAACGTAGATCTTTACGGGCTGATAATCAATGCGGCTCACCGCCCAGAGGGTGGTTCTAATGACCTCCAAGGGCTCGCCGCAATAGGTGACGAAAATATCCACGGGTTGGCAGGTTTTGATCTCCAAGCCCTCAGGGCGGTGGAAGCGAAGCTTCCACAGATCCCCGGCCAGGAAAACCAGCATAAGATAGGCCAGGCTTTCGGCAATGAAAAACAGGATGCTCTGATCACCAGGGGTGCGCCACATGAGGCGGCCCAACCAGGCCAGATACAAGGCGCCGAGAAGGAGGGTGAGCAAGGACAGGTTCTGGGCAGCCAGACGCCGGGACCGATCCTCCAGGTCACGATAGCGCCGGTAGGGCAGGCGACCCCGCCAATCGGCCAAGACCGTGCTGAAATAGCTCAAGCCCATGGGATCACCCATCCTGGGGCTTGCACGAGCCGGGAAAGAACTTTGACCGATGAAGGACGGGACATGCTCATTCCCTCCTTGGAATGTGGCCAAGCACTACCAGCGACTACCGGGACCGGAGAAAGGGCTAAGATAAAACCTTAGTCGTATTATCAGATAATACCCCAATATAAACTAAGGTATATCCTTAAGGATTATTTCTATGACTAAAAAAATCTTTTTGTCAACAAAAAAAATTATAAAAACAAATTTTTAACGAGAAAAAATTGGGCAAAATGTCTTTTTTCTGGACACTATGAGCCGATGTCGCCGTCTTCCCCCGGTTCCCTGCTGTTCCTCTCGCCCGGTTTCTTGGCGTTTTTCCGTCTTGACAGCGCCGCGGGAACCACTACAATAATAAATGTTTACAGGTGCCATGAGGCTTAATAGGGAAGCCGGTGCAAAGCCGGCGCGGTCCCGCCGCTGTAACCGGGGACGAACCCTGCGGCAGGCCACTCCCGCCAGGTAGTTGGGGGGAAGGCGCAGGAGGTAGGAGGATCCGGGAGTCAGAAGACCTGCCTGTAAGCCGGGTTCAAAACCTCGCGTGGTTCGAGGTGGCGACCCCCGGGGGCCCCAGCCCCCGGTCAGGGACGAAGAAGACGGGTGCAATCCCTGGGTGTTTTCGACCCAGGGATTTTTTTATGGGGATTTCCATGCGACTGCGGTATGCGACCGAGGGGGGCTTATTTACCGGGAGCCTGGTAATATCTTTGGGACTGCACGCCGCCCTGGCGGCCCTGGTGTTGTTTGGGGGTGGGTTCCAAAAACCTGCGGCCCTGCCGGTGTTAACCGTGAGCCTGGTGGCGCCTGACCCAGGTCCGCCCGGGTCCGGCGCGGCCTCGGCCCCGGCGGGAGTTCAGAACGCCAAGGCTTCGCCCCCAAGCAGTCCGCCAGCCCAGTTGAAAAAGCAGGGTTCTCCGCCCCTCATAGTGAAGAAAAAGCCGCAGAAACGACAGGTCGCATCCAGGTCCCGGCCCCAGCCGGAGAACGTCTTACCCCCGATACCCCCACGAACGGCGCGGCCCCCCGGCCCCCCATGGTCCAGGCCCCCACGTCCCCGGCGCCCGCGGCCCGGCCACCGGCGCCCTCGCCCTCTCCAGAGATGGCCCGGGGCTGGTCCAAGGGAGCACTGGGCCAGACGGCCGGGGGGAACCAGAGCAATTCTGATTCCGGCACCTCCAGCAGCGCCGTCCTGGGCTTTGGCAGAGGAGGTAAGGGCGGGGGCGGAAATCCGGTCCAAGCCCAGCGCCAATACCTGAAACTTATCCGGACCCGCATTTTGGCAAACCGAAAATATCCCCACCTCGCCCGGCAGCGCCACCAGGAGGGCGTGGTGCGCCTGCGCTTTACCCTGTCTGCGGCGGGAGCTTTGTCCCAGGGGGTTCAGGTGGTCAAACCCTCCGGCTTTCAACTCTTGGATACCCAGGCTCAGCAGTGTGTCCAGGCCGCCGCGCCGTTCCCCCCGTTTCCCCCAGATCTCCAGCGAGACTCCCTCACCGTAGTTGTGCCTATTGTCTACAAGCTGACGGAACTGGGCAGGTGAGCAGGATAAGACGGGGCTCAGGCCCCTCCCCTCTCATCACCCTTCTCCCAGCATCTCTTACCTGAAGGGGGCACTGCAGGCATGTCAAGAAGTGGGGCGCCAACCAGGGACCTCATGGTGCAGCCGTGGAGGAATTCCTGATTGAGCCCGTTTCTTACAGGCTCAACACTGGATAGCCGAAAAGGTGGTTTACTTCGGCTACCAGCTCCTCCGACGGGGTGAGGGCCAGGGTCTCAGGGAGGACCAGGACGCCGTTTTCCTGGGGGTTGAGGAAGTGTAGATGGGCGGGCACCGTTCCCTGGTGGCGGGTGAGGACCTCCCGTAAGGCCAAAAGCTGCTCCGTGGTGAGGGTGGCGGCCTGGAGATGCAGGTCGAGGCGGGCCGGCCAGCGGGGCAAGGAGGTGCCCAGGGGCGCCACCTCCCGGGCCACAATTTTTGTCCCCCGCTCTTCCTGGACCACGTCCCCCTTGAGCCATAAGGGGAGGCTGGGCTGGTTGAGCCAGGGAGATACCTTATCGAGAACGTCGCCGAAGACCAGCACTTCCACCGAGCCAGTGAGGTCCTCCACTGTGAGGATGGCAACGCGACCGCCCTTTTTACTTACTTTCTCCTTGGCGGCGGTGACCACCACTCCCAAGGCGATGCTCTCCCCATCCGGGATATCCGGGAGGTCGGCAGTGGTTACCTTCACCCAGCTTTTCAGGATATGGCGGTAGGAGTCCAGAGGGTGACCGCTCAGGTAAACCCCCAGGGACATTTTTTCTCGAGCCAGCTTTTCGGACTCGTCCCAATCCGGGGTTTCGGGGAGCCAGTCATCGGCGGCAACCCCTGCCACGGCTTCAAACATGGACATTTGCTTCAAGGCCTGGAGGTTTTTGGTCCGCTGCGCCCGGTCCAATCCTACGTCCAAGCCTGCCAGGAGACGGGCCCGGTTTTTTCCCAGGGTGTCGAAGGCCCCGGCCTGAATGAGAGCTTCAATGACTTTGCGGTTCACCCGGCTGAGGTTGACTCGCTCCAGGAAATCGCTGAAACTCTCGAAGCTGCCAGCTTTACGGGCTTCCAGGACCTCCTGAATGGCCCCGGAGCCCCACGTTTTTCACCCCAGCCAACCCATAGCGCACCTTGCCGTCTTCCACGGAAAAATCCCGGCGGCTCAAGTTGATGTCGGGGGGCAGGAGCACCAAGCCCTGCTCCCGGGCCTCCATAATGTGTTTGGCCAGGGCCGCGGTCTGGTTGATTTCACAGTTCAGAAGCGCCGCCAGAAACTCCAGAGGGTAGTGCGCCTTGAGATAGGCGGTCTGGTAGGCAATCAAGGCGTAGGCGGCACTGTGGGATTTGTTGAAGCCGTAACCGGCGAACTTTTCGATGAGGGTGAACAGGGCCTGGGCCTTGGCTTTAGGGAAGCCCCGGTCCACGGCTCCGGAAACGAAACGCTCCCTTTGGGCCGCCATGACCTCCGGGATTTTCTTGCCCATGGCCCGGCGCAGGATGTCGGCTTCGGCCAGGGAATAGCCTGAAACCGTAGCGGCTATCTGCATCACCTGCTCCTGGTAGAGGATGACCCCATAGGTTTCCTGCAAAATCGGCTCCAAGCTCGGGGAGGGGATACGTCACCGATTCCTCGCCATGCTTGCGGCGCACATAGTCCTCGATGCATGCCGCTTTCCATGGGCCCAGGGCGGTAAAGGGCCACCAGGGCGATGATGTCTTCAAAGGTGGTGGGCTTCAGGCGCACCATGAGAGCCCGCATGCCGTCGCTCTCCAACTGGAAGACTCCGGCGGTGTTGCCGGCCTGAAGGAGGGCGAAAGGTCTCCGGGTCATTCAGAGGGATGGTATGGATGTCGAAGGTCGGAGTCGTGGCTCTGACGGATGAAGCGCACCGCCTGATCGATGACCGTGAGGGTCCTGAGCCCCAGAAAGTCGAACTTGACGAGCCCCACCCGCTCGACCCCTTTCATGTCGAACTGGGTGACCAGCTCACCCTTGGCGCCCTTGTAAAGGGGAAGGTACTCAACCAGGGGACGGTCGGCGATGACCAGTCCGGCAGGCATGGGTGGAGGCATGGCGGGGCAGGCCCTCCAGGGCCTTGGCCACCGTGAGAATTTCTTGCACCGTGGGGGTTGGTGTCCCGGGATTCCCTCAGACGAGGCTCCTGCTCCAGGGCTCGCGCCACGGTCATTTTCATTTGCTCGGGCACCAGCTTGGCAATCTTGTCCACTTCGGCGTAGGGCACCTCCAGGGCCCGGCCCACGTCCCGGATGACCTGACGGGTCTTCATGCTGCCAAAGGTGGTGATTTGGGCCACATTCTCCCAGCCGTAGGTCTTGGCCACGTAGTGAATGATCTCTCCCCGGCGTTCGAAGCAGAAGTCCATGTCAATGTCGGGAGGGCTCTGGCGCTCCGGGTTGAGGAAGCGTTCGAAAGATGAGTCCATAGGCCAGGGGGTCGAGATCAGTGATGCCCAAGCTGTAAGCCACCAGACTCCCGGCGGCGGAACCCCGGCCAGGTCCCACGGGAATGTGCTTTTTCCGGGCATAATTGACAATATCAGCCACCACCAGGAAGTAGCCGCCAAAGCCCATCTTGCCGAGAGCTTCCAGTTCGTGGTCCAGGCGCTGCCAGTAATCCGCTTCGGGGCGGGAGGGCGTCATGAGAGTTGCCAGACGCTTGCTGAGGCCCTCCTTAGCCTTGCGGGTCAACAATTCTTCGGTGGACTCCCCGGCGGCTTCCGGAAAGACCGGAAAACGGAAGGTGCCCAGGTCCAGGGTGACCTCGCAGCGATCGGCGATTTCCCGGGTCCTGGCTAACAGTTCGGGATAGGGAAAGGCCCTGGCCATCTCCTCAGGGGTTTTGAAGTAGAGCTGGTCGGTGCTGGAACTGCATGCGCCCTGAGGTGTTGACGGTCTTGCCGGTCTGGACGCACAGGAGTACGTCGTGGGCCCGGGCGTCCTCGCGGTTGAGATAATGACAGTCGTTGGTCGCCACCAGGGGCAGGCCCCAACGGGGAGCCCACTCCAGAAGCGCCTCATTCACTTTGGCCTGCTCCGGAAGGCCATTGGCCTGGGCCTCGAGATAGAAGCGGTCGGGGAAAATCTCGGCGTATTCCCGGGCTGCGGCTTCGGCACTTTTCAGGTCGTCGGCCAAAAGGTGCTGGGCCACTTCACCGTGGAGGCAGGAGGACAGGGCAATGAGGCCGGCGTTAAGTTCTTGCAGGAGCTCTTTATCCACCCGGGGCTTGTAGTAAAAACCCTCCAGATGAGCCTGGGTGATCAGACGGACGAGGTTATGGTACCCCACCTGATCCATGGCCAGCACCACCAGATGGTTGTGGTCCCCCTTGCCCTTGCGATCATGGCGGCTCCCGGGCGCCACGTAGAGTTCGCAGCCCAAAAGCGGCTTGATCCCAGCCTCCCTGACTTTCTCATAGAACTCCAGAACGCCAAAAAGAGTGCCGTGGTCGGTGATGGCCACTGCAGGCATCTCCAGATCCTGGACCCGGCGCACCAGGTCCTTGATGCGGATGGCCCCATCGAGAAGACTGTAGGCCGTATGGACATGCAGGTGGACAAATTCTGACAGCGCCATGGTTTCCCTTTCTGTCCCCAAGGGCACTAAGGACAATCCCATCTTATACCAAAGGGTGGGGTGGGGCAAGGAAGGACTCTGGAAGGTCCTTTCCCCGACGTTTCCGAGCCTGAGGCGCTTTTCTTACGTGAAGGCAAGGGCCATC
Source organism: uncultured delta proteobacterium (assembly GCA_963709285.1). Taxonomy (GTDB): domain Bacteria; phylum Desulfobacterota; class Desulfobaccia; order Desulfobaccales; family 0-14-0-80-60-11; genus JBGSLA01. Next base: position 737,685 of record CAVPVR010000003.1, read on the forward strand.
CAGATATGAGAAAAATCAGCCTAGAGATTTTCAGAAAGAGCGTGGGAGAGCCTCAGATCCATGTTACTCCCCTTCTCGTCCCCTGCGGGAGGCCCTGGAAACTTGGTTCCCCAGGCTGGATACCGACAACCTGCTGGACGAAATGCCGGCCTGAGCCGGAAAAGTTCGGTTTGGAGGAACCTGGCTTTATCACGGTTGTGCTGCCCGGGCCTCCTCCCTGCGCCACGGAAAACAACCTGGCCTTGACAAGCCGACTAATCTACCCGTAAGATTAATTGTTTATGCCTTGGTCAAACTTGGCTCTCGCCTCCCTGGCTTCCGCCTCACAGGGCGCGCCTCTCACGGGATCAGACTGGGACATCCTGGGGGCCGTCCTAACTGCCGGCCCGGTAGTCAAGGGGGTGATGCTCATCCTCCTTGTCTTCTCGGTCCTTTCCTGGGCGATTATTATCACTAAATTCCGCCAAATCAGGCGGGCCCAGAGGGAAAACGCTGAATTTTTCAAGCTCTTCTGGGCCGCCCCGGACCTGACTGCGGCCAACCAAGGCACTGAACACCTCGCTTGTTCGCCAGCGGCCCGCATCCTTCGGGAAACCCTGGCTGCAGAACCCCTCACGACTCCAGTGGCAGGGAATCCCAATAGAGTACCGACCCTCCTTACTCATCCAAGCGAGGACGCCACCCGCAGGATCCTGCGCCGGTCCCTCTCGGAGCAAGGAGACAGGCTCACCCGAACTTTGAGTTTTCTGGCCACCTGCGGCAACACCGCCCCTTTTATCGGGCTTTTCGGCACCGTGTGGGGCATCATGTCCTCCTTCCACAACATCGGCGTCAAGGGGTCAGCCTCCCTGGCTACAGTGGCCCCTGGCATCGCCGAGGCCCTGATAGCCACCGCCGCGGGCCTGGCCGCAGCCATCCCCGCAGTCATGGCCTATAACTACTTTCTCGGGCAGGTGCGGCGGTTGGAATCCGAGCTGACGGATTTCGCCACCGACCTCGCACCCTTGCTGATAACTCCCGGGAAATCACCGCCACGTGAATAGGAACTTGCGCTATGCCGGAAAAATTCACTCCCTCCCAACCCCTCTCGGATATTAACGTCACACCTTTTGTTGATGTTATGCTGGTCTTGCTCGTGATCTTCATGGTGACGGCCCCCATGTTCTCCCAGGGGCTGCCGGTCAACCTGCCGGAGGCTGCGGCCCCAGCCCTGGTGAGTGACAAACCCCTGGTGGTCTCCATCAGCCGAGAGCGGGCCGTTTACCTGGGGGATCGGGAGGTGGGCCTGGGGAACCTGAAGGCGGCCCTGGCCCGGGAGGCCCCGGGAGCCAAGGCGCCTGAAGTGCTCCTCAAGTCGGACCAGAACGTGCCCTACGGTCTGGTGGTGCAGGTGATGAGTATTTTAAAAGAGGCCGGGGTGGAAAAGCTGGGGATCGTTACTGCCCCTGCGTCCCAGGAGGTGAAGTCATGAGGCAAACAGGTTGGCTGAAATTAGCGATAAGCGGGATTCTCCTCACTACCCTGGCGGCCTGCGACCCTGCCATGATTTTTCCCAGACGTGATCAACCGCCGCCTCCCCCGAGTGGACAAGCTACAGCTCCGACTGCACCCGCCCCCGCACCTGTGGCAAATCAGCAGATACGCACCCTGGAAGAAAAGGTGCGGCAACTGGAGCGCCGCCTGGCGGCAGTAGAGCAGCGCCAGGAAGCGCCAAAGGCAGCCCCGACCAAGACCCGGACGCCCAAGCCGGTGGAGAAAGCCCGGCCGGCGCCCACCGCGGTAAAGGCGCCCACCTCACCCCCGGCGACGTATACCCCGCCCCCGGCGGCGCCTTCGTCACCAGCCGCAGAGAAGATGTACAGTGAAGGTTTACGCCTCTATCAGGCCAAGAACTACCAGGCCGCCAGGAAGAAGTTCGCTCAGTATCTCAAGAGCCAGCCTCGGGGCCCGAAAGCGGCGGAGGCCCGCTATTATATAGGGGACAGCTTTTACCAGGAAAAGAAATTTCCTGAAGCCAGAGTGGAACTTAACAAGATGGTGCTGCAACACCCCAACAGCATCCTGGCCCCTACGGCCCTCCTGCGCCAGGCTTACTCTTACCAACAGACCAACCAGAAAACGAATTTCAAGGTTTCCCTGGAGAAACTCATACAACAATACCCCCAGAGCCCCGAGGCCCAGGAAGCCCGGAGGCTGTTGAAACAGGGGGACACCCCCAGATAGGAACCGGTCATGCTGAAAATTCTGCGCAAACATTCCCAACATTGGCTCATCGCCGTCGTCATCGGGGCCATCGTGGTGGTCTTCATTTTCTGGGGTATGGGTAGCATGGACCCCTCACAATCCCAAGAAATAGCCCGGGTTAACGGTGAACCAATTCCCTTAACCACCTTCTATCAATACATTAACTTGCTTGAGAAAAAGAGCCGTTTCCGGCGGAACCTGTCCGAAGAAGACGTCAAAGCCTTGAGGGAAAATGCCCCTGACAACCTGATCAGACTGGTTCTCCTCACCAAGGCGGGGGAACGCCTGGGTCTCAAAGTCAGCGATACTGAAGTCGTTGCAGCCATTCAGGGAGACCCGGATTTCCAACAACAAGGTAAGTTCATTCCGCAGCTTTATGAACTCTTCATCGGGAGAGGAAGGAACCGGGGGGCTGAAAAGGTAGCCTACGAAAATTGGCTCCGCCAGCAGCTTCTCGCGGCCAAGGCTCTGGAAGCTATCGCCTCCTTTGCCAAAGTCTCGGAGGCCGAGCTCCAGGAGTACTTCCGATTGGCCCGGGAAGCGGTGCAAGTCGACTATCTAACGGTCAAACCCGAGTCTTTTGTCTCCCAGGTTAAGCCCACCGAAGCGGAGCTGAAGGAATACTATCAGAAGCACCAGAAGGATTTCCAGATTCCTGCCAAAGCAAAGGTTCGTTACCTGCTTTGCCGCTCCAAAGATTTCCTCAATCAGGTGGAAGTCTCCCCTCAAGAAATTGAGGAATATATAAAGGAGAACAGCTCCGTGCTGGCGCGTCCCAAGATCATCCGGGTGCGGGAAGTTTTTTTGGCGCTGCCTCCCAAGGCCGATGCCAAAAGCCAGCAGAAGGTGAAGCAAAAAGCCGAAGAGATTCTCAAGCAGGCCCGCCAGGGCCAGGACTTTGGCCAATTGGCCCGGAAATTTTCCCAGGATGAAGCCAGCCGTAACAAGGGGGGAGACCTGGGTTTGGTGACGCGGGGGAAGAAAGGGGAAGCCTGGGAAAAAGTAGCCTTTGCCCTGGCCCCGGGGCAGGTGGGACTGGCGCAGACCGGCAAGGGCTTTCACCTGATCAAATTAGAAGCAATCAAGGAGAAGGAGCCCCTGTCCCAGGAGGCAGCCAAGGCCCTGGCCCTGGATAATTTGAAAGAGGTTAAAAGCCAGAAACTGGCAAGAGAGACGGCCAAACGGCTGCAGGGAGAAACGGCCAGCGCCTCCTTCCTGGAGGTTGCCCAAAAAAACAAACTAACCCCTCAGGAGACACCATTTTTCACTCTCACTGAGCCCATCCCGGGACTGGGAGCGGTGCGGGCCTTTAACCAGGAGGCTTTCACTCTGAAACCCCAGGAGGTGGGGCTGGCAGAGTTGCCCCAGGGGTTCGTGGTGATGCAGGCCCTGGAACGGCAGCCCGCCACTCTCCCCTCCTTTGAAAAGGCCAAGGACAGGGTGCGCCAGGTGGTGGCCCGGCAGCAGGCCCAAAAAATGGCACAAAAGGAGGCCGAGCAGTTATTGGCCCGCCTGCGCCAGGGCGAGCCCCTGACTCGGGTGGCGGCCCAAGGAGCGCTGCCCCTGCAAGACAGCGGCTATTTTACGCGGCTGGAAGGCTTTATGAAACAGCCCCTGGCCGAACCCTTGACCAGCGCGGCGTTTCAGCTTTCCGACAAACAGCCCTATCCGGGCAAGCCCATTTCTTGGAAAGGGAATTATTATCTCCTGGCTTTTAAAAGCCGTCGGTTACCTACCCCGGAGGATTTCCAGCAGGAACGGGAGGAGCTGGCCCAGCGGGTTTTGGATGACAAGCGGCGGGTTCTCCTCGAAGCCTGGTTCAAAGAAGAGTGGCAGCGAGCCCAGGTCAGCAAACCAGGCAAAGGTTCCTAAAGCAAGCAGAGTGGCCCTGGCCTGGTCTGTTTCCTTTTGCGAAAAACCCTTGCCAGACCAGACCTCGGGGCAACAGCCATCAGGCCCCGAAGCTTCCAAACCGAGATACCGGAGATGTTACCTGCCATGGGTGCGGTGCAAACTTCCCTCGGCCAGGCGGTGCGAGCCGCCACCCACCGGGCCTTAGAGGCCCGGGAGCGGCTTTGTGCCGATTATTCCCAGTGGGAGGACTGGCGGCGGCAAGTGCGGGCCAGCAAAGCCGCCATGGTGGACCGCTGGCAGGAATATCTGGCCTTGCTCCGGGAAGAAGTGGAGGCCTGGGGCGGGGAAGTCCACTTTGCCGGAGACGCCGCGGAGGCTCGAGACTTCATCCTGAGGGTGGCGAGACGACACCGGGTCGCCAGGGTGGTCCAGTCCAAGTCCATGACCGCTCACGAAATCGGCCTGGAGCCTTTCCTCAGCCGCCACAGCATCCAGCTCACCGAGACCGACCTGGGGGAGTTTATTATCCAGCTGGCCGGCCATCCCCCGGCCCACCTGACGGCCCCGGCCCTCCACCTGGACCGCCACCGGATCGCCCGCATTTTGTCAGAAAGTTTCCACCTCAAGGCCCCCACGGATCCCACGGATCTAACGCGGCTGGCTTCAAAACGGTTAGCGCCCCGTTATGCGGAGGCGGAGATGGGGATTACCGGGGTCAATTTCGCAGCAGCCCAGGACGGCACTCTGGTCTGCCTGGAAAATGAAGGCAACCTGCGCCAGACTGCGTCCTTACCGCCGGTGCACCTGGCCCTCATGGGCTGGGAGAAGATGGTTCCCGAGCTTTCCCACCTGGAGCCGTTTCTCCGCCTGCTTCCGGCCAGCGCCACCGGCCAGCGCCTCACTTCCCTGGTGCACTTCCTGAAGGGGTTGAAGGTTGGTCCCCAGGGGAGCCAGGCCTTTTACCTGGTGGTTTTGGACAACGGCCGGAGCCGTCTGGCCGCCCACCCCGATCTCCGGGAGGCCCTTTATTGCCTGCGCTGTGGGGCCTGTCTGAATATCTGCCCGGTGTTTCAGGTGGGTTGTGCTCACCTATACGGCCGGGTCTATCCTGGGGCCATCGGCGCCCTCCTGGCCCCCTTCCTGCCGCCCTGCGGAGATATTTCAGACCTTTGCACCCAATGCGGCAGTTGCGGCGAAATCTGCCCGGCTGCCATTGAACTTCCCCAAAAGATCCGTTTTCTGCGCCAGAACGCCCCGGCCTTTCGGCAAGCCCGCACCCTGACAAGAGCGGCGGGGTGGGTCCTGGGACAGCCGCAGGTATACCGTGCCCTGGAGTCCCCCGTGCAATTCCTGGGTCGGGGGGGATTGGGGAAGCAAGCCCAGGAATTTCTTGGCGCCGAGCTGCCTGGGGAGAGCTTCTTTAGAAAATATAAGGGGATTGGAGAGAAAGATATCTCACGGGACCTAATCCCACCAATCCTCCCGGTGACAACGGCAGCTCCACATTTCCCTGAAATAGCCCCGAAGGAGACCCAACAAGAAGAGGGTTTGGTTTCGGGACCAAAGCTTGATATCACGGCCAGGTTGGCTGAAGGGGGAACTGACCTTATCAACCTGGAGGGGACGCAGGCCTTGGCTCGCTATCTGAACAAGACAGCTCGGGGGGAAATCTGGCTTGAAGATCATCCCTGGCTCTTGCCGGTGGCCCAGGAACTGTCCACTTGGGGAACCCAGGCCCACCTGGCCCGGGATGAATGGGCTCCAGAGGCAGACACGGCGGTCACCTTGGGGTTGGGATTTATTCCGGAGCTGGGTTCGGTGCTGGTGCCCGGCGGTCAGGGCCTGGCCGCCTGGCTTCCCTTGCGGGCCCGGCGCCATGTGGTGCTGGTGCCCCCCGGGCAAGGGAGCCTGGCCATTCAGGAGGCCCTGAACCTGACCAGAAGATCTCAGGGAAGCCTGGTGACCTGGCTAACGGGCCCCACCCGCACTGCGGATATCGAAAAGATACTGGTCCTGGGAGCACAGGGACCGGCAGAGATGACGGTGGTGCTCTACCAGCCGCCAGCCATGGAGGAGTGACGAACTATGCAGGAAGGCGTGCCGACTGCAGAAACCAGCCTCAGGGTAGCCCGTCTCCAGGGATTTTTAGCTGCCAACGGCATTGGCCTGGCTCTCATCCGTCAGGTGGCAGACCTTTATTACTACACGGGCACAGTAGCAGACGGTTTTCTGGCGGTACCGGCTGAGGGCAAACCCCAGTTTCTGGTGCGGCGGCCCCAGTATCGCCTGGCGGCAGAGGAAATCCCCTGGGATCTGGCCTTTTACAGCGATTTCGGAGAACTCCCAGCCTTGCTGGACGACCTGGAGGTATCACGGGAAGGCGCCTTGGGTTTGGAGCTGGACGTTCTGCCCGCCGCTCTCTATCTTCGCTTGCAGAACAAACTCTTCCCAGGGACGACCATCCGGGACATTTCTCCCCTGATCCGGCGCCAGCGCATGGTGAAGAGTGCCTATGAAATCGAGCAGATCCGCCGGGCTGCGGCCATCCTGGATGAGACTTTCGCAGCCGTGCCAGAGCTTTTGCGGCCCGGCCTGACAGAGCTTGAACTCTCCGCGGCGCTGGAATATCGCTTGCGCCTCCTGGGCCACCAGGGACTCATCCGCCTCCGCAACTTCACCCTGGAGATGTTCTTTGGCCATGTGCTTTCCGGTCATTCAGGTCTCGAGTTGGCCTACACCGATACCCCCAGCGGCGGTCTGGGCTTCAGCCCCGCTTTCCCCCAGGGCCCCGGTTTAAAACAGTTGGCCCCTCATGAACCCATTTCCGTGGACATCGCCTCCTGCGTCAACGGTTATGTGGCGGACATGACGCGTCTATTCGCCCTGGGAGACCTGCCGCCAGAGGCCTGGCGAGCCTATGACCTGACCCTGGACCTCTTTCAACTCTTTGAAACCGAGGCCCGGCCTGGGGTAAAGCCCGGTGATCTCTATCAGAAACTCTGGGACCTGGTGGACCAGGCAGGCTTCAGCGATTTTTTCATGGGCCAGGGGCCAGAACGGGTGAGCTTTATCGCCCACGGGGTGGGGTTAGAATTGGATGAGTACCCCCTCATAACGGCCCGCTTTCCCTTCCCTCTGGAGGCGGACATGGTGATAGCCTTTGAGCCCAAGTTCCTTTTACCTGGCGTGGGTTTGGTCGGCCTGGAAGACACCGGTCGCATCACTCCCGAGGGGGTGGAGTGGCTCACCCGGGCCCCTCGTCAGGTGATCAAAGTATAATGGCCTTCAGAAATCAAAGATGCTCATGGTTCAGGGTGGTTGCCCTTGGCGTGGCTTTCTTCCTGGTCATGGGAGGAGCAGGCCTGGGGTTGGCGGCCACGGAGGGGCCCATTTGTCGGGGAATGGACACCCAAAAGCAAGTGGCTCTCACCTTTGATGATGGCCCTAACCCCCGCTTCACTCCTGATATTTTAAAACTTCTGAAAAAATACGATGCCCGGGCCACCTTTTTCGTTTTAGGCCAGAATGCAGTGCGCTACCCCCGGCTCATAAGAGAGTTGGTGGAGGCCGGCCAGGAAGTGGAAAACCACAGCTTTTCTCACCTCCGCTTCCCCGTGAAGGACCAAGAGACTTGGCAGCGGGAACTAGAGCGCACCGAAGTGGAGCTTGACCTCTTGGGCTGCCCCGACCACCATCTTTTCCGTCCCCCCTTCAGCGACTACAACAAAGGACTCCTGCACTTTTTAGCCAACATCCGTCAGCGTCTGATCCTCTGGAGCGTGGACTCGGCAGACTGGCGGGAGCCAGATCCCCTCTCCATAGCAGTAAACGTTTTATCTCAAGTGATCCCCGGAGCTATCGTGATTCTCCACGACTCCGATGAAACCGGGAAGGCCGACCGCCAGCCTACGATAGAAGCCTTGGGTCTTATCCTCCCTGCCCTCAAGACCCGGGGCTATAAGTGTGTCACGGTCTCTGAACTCCTTTCCCCTCCTTCGCAAGACCAAGGGAAGGCGCCGTAATGCCACTGAAATTGCTCCTGGGACGGGGATAAGATAGAATGGATGTTACCTGCAAAAAAACATCAAACCTGGTAGGTTGAGGGAATCCCAAGGCAGACAATGACTGAGATGTCCTTTCTAGAACACTTGCAAGAGCTGCGCACTCGGCTCATTGTCTGTATTGTTGCCCTGTTCATCGCCGCCGCAGTGGCTTGGCCCCTCACCCCCATAGTACAGCGGTTCATTCAACGACCCTTGATGGAACCATCCGTAGTCCAAAAGCTACAGTACTCCGTGGCTTCCTGGGCTCAAGAGAAATTCCCCAACTTGTGCCACAGTCTGGGACTTGAGCCAAAGCCGCCCGAGGTCACCCCTCACAAGCTGAATTACATGGCCCCCCTGGAGCCCTTCTTCGTGCAAATGAAGATTTCCCTCATCACCGGTTTCGCTCTGGCTTTTCCGGTGATTCTCTACCAGATATGGCTCTTCTTCGCCCCGGCCCTGTATCCCAAGGAAAGGAAGTATGTCTATTTCTTTTTGCCCCTGGGCACGGTGGCCTTCGTCCTGGGTGGTCTCTTTTTTCTTTACCTGGTGTGGCCTTTAATCATCTCTTTTTCCCTGGCTTATGAGACCGACATTCTCTATTCCATGCTCAATCTCACCCAATACGTCAACTTTTGCCTCAGGCTCATCCTGCTGTTCGGTTTGATTTTTGAGCTCCCGTTGGTCCTCCTCGTCTTGAACTGGGCCGGGGTAGTGCAATTGGATTTCCTCAGACGCCAACGCCGCTTGGCCGTGTTACTCAGCGCCGTGGTGGCCGCCTTCCATGCCGACGTGGTGACCATGACGGTAATAGCCATCCCCATCTATGGCATGTACGAAATTTCCATGCTCTTCATCCGCCTGTTTGGGCGACGGGCTCCCATGGAAACTGCTCTGGCCTCCGTGCCCGCAGAGGGTCCGAAGCTTGACCCACCGGTAAAATCCTGAGCAGCCCTCTCATTTGAAACGGTCAGTGGCGCAACTGTAGGTAGTTGACATTGCCGAAAGCGTCTTTGTATAGTAGATTGTTTCCTTGATTGTTACAAATTGGTAACGACATGGCTCCTGAACTCAAAAATCCGCAGACCCAACCCACCTCTCCGCCAGAAGCCGACAAGCCCAGAGGTTGGTTCAGCCGGCTGATCAATCGTTTCACCGGCTGGCTGGGGGGGCATGAATTTCATTACTCGGGCTATCTCCCCAGCCGGCCCGGCTTGCTCCTGCGTTACACCCTGGGCCCCTTTTTCGCCAAGGTGGCGGTGAACCCCAGGATTAAAGACCGCTTGCAAGAGCTCTCCCGCCAGGGTGTGGTGGTTTATGCCCTGAAATATCGCAGCACTTTGGATTTCTTATTTTTTAACCGCCGCTACCAGCAACTGGGCGCCCCTGCCCCTGAGGTTGCTTTTGACCTCAATTTATGGATGTTCCAGCCTTTCTCTCACCTGGTGCAGATCATCTCCGCCGCGTTAAATTATTTCACCCGCAAGCGGGCCTGGCCCAAACCTTTCCGAGACGGCTATTTCTTGCGCATACTGCAAGAAAAACGCAGTGCTTTGTTGTTCCTGGTGGACCCGGTCGGGTTCCGCCACCGTTTTCTCAAACCCCGGGAGGATCCTCTGCGCCATCTGCTGGAACTCCAGGGAAAGATAGACTTTCCCATTTTTCTCGTTCCCCAGATGGTAATGTACAGCCAGGATCCCACCCGGGAAGACAAGGGGTTACTGGATCTCTTTTTCGGGGACCGGGAGAATCCTGGCCGTCTTCGGAAGCTCGGACTTTGTCTGCGAAAGTCCAAAAAAGCAGTGGTAGAAGTGACCGAGCCGGTGAACCTGCAGGAATTTATAGCCAACTCCGCCGTGCCGGCCAATCCCACTCTCAGGGCCCAAGAGCTGAGGCGGGATCTTATCCAACGCCTCGATCAAAAGCGGCGAATAGTCACCGGGCCGGTAACCAAGACCCGGGAAGAACTCATGGAGCTCACCCTCACCGACCCCGGCCTCACCCGCTTCATGGAGCATCTGGCGGAGACGGAAAACAAGAAACTACCCAAAATCAAGAAGACCGCCCAGGATTATTTCTGGGAAATGGCTGCCGACTTCAACCTGATGGTCATAGCCATGATGAATCGCACGGTTCGGTGGCTTTCCCGGACTTTGTTTGAAGACGTCTTTTTTGATCTCGAAGGTTTTGAAAAGGTGCGGGAGGTCGGTCAACGGGGCACGCTGATTTTCATCCCCTGCCACAAGAGCCATATTGACTACCTGCTATTAAACAACCTCATGTACCAAAATTATCTCCACCCCCCCCGCATCGCCGCCGGAAAGAATCTGTCTTTTTGGCCGTTGGGGCCCATCTTCCGGGGGTCGGGGGCTTTCTTTATCCGGCGCCGTTTCCTGGGAGGAAAGCTGTACGCCGAAGTTCTCTATCACTACCTCAAAACTCTCATCAAGACCGGTTATAGCCTGGAGTTTTTCATCGAAGGGGGCCGGTCTCGCACCGGCAAGCTGGTTCTTCCCAAAATTGGCCTCCTGAACATGATCCTCCGGGCTTACTTTGATGGCGCCACCCCGGATCTCATTTTCGTGCCCACCTTTATCGGGTACGATCAGGTCCTGGAGGAGAAGGAGTATCTTTCTGAACTCGAAGGCAAGAAAAAAGTGACAGAAAGCGTGGGGCAGCTGGTGCGGGCCCGCAAGTTCCTGAAGCGCCGCTACGGCCGGGCTTATATCCAGTTCAGCGAGCCCATTTCCCTCCGAGGCCACTTGGCCAGGCATCCGATGAGCGAGATGGATGAGGCCGAGAAAATCCGCACCCTGAGCAACGACCTGGCCTTTGAGGTGGTGCAGGCCATTAACCAGGTTTCGGTGGTCACCCCTTTTGCCCTGGTGGGCGCTGCACTCCTCACCTATCCCAGGAAGGGTGTCTACCGCCGGGAGCTCTGGAAAATTATCCAGGTGCTTTACGACTATCTCAAAGCCAGAAACGTCCCCCTGGCTGACTCCCTGCATAACTTGCCCCAGGCGGTGGAGGAGACCCTGACTTTGTGTGAAGTCCGCAAGCTCATCACCCCCATTGAGAAAGAAGAGGGACTGTCGGACGAATTAGGTCTGGGGGGGTACAGTATCGACGAAAGCAAGAGGCCCCTCCTGGAGTATTACAAGAACAATATCATCCACTTTTTCCTGCCTGCCGCCATCGTCTCCCTGGCCACCTTGTCAGGGCCGGGTTTTGACTTCGAGCGCCAGCAGGTTCTGGATGACGTCCGCTTCCTCGAGGACTTCTTCCAATATGAATTTTTTTTCAACAAGGTGAATCCGGAATCCGTGGTGGACGAGACCCTGGCCTACTTCGCTTCCCGGGAGGTGGTGGTCAGCCTGGACCGTGACGAGAACCGCTACACCCTTTCCGCCTCGGGTCTGAAGGAACTGGCCTACTTCGCCAACCTGCTGTATAACTATCTGGAATCCTACTGGATTGTCTTCCGCTCCATCAAGTACTTGCAGAAAAAGCCCCGGAGCGAAAAGGAATTCTTGAAGCGTATCAACTCCATCGGCCAGAAATCCCACAAGCTGGGAGAAGTGGAGCGCTCCGAGGCCCTGTCCGAGGCCAACTTTCAGAACGCCCTGAAGCTTTTCGGGGAAAAGGGCATCGTCACCAAGAAACTCCCCGAAGGCAAAGGCGCCACCACCTTCAGCCCCCCCTCCGACGAAGACGCCAAAGAGTATTACGGCCGTCAACTGGCCCGCCTTTTGAGGCGGTGAGGCGACTCGGCGATTTCTGGCCCGCTTCCCCGAACACCCCTGCCATCACTTCCGCCACGGCCCGCTCCAGGAGTTCCAGGTAGGTATTGGTGTCGTAGCTCTCCAGGCCCTCCAGGAAAGGGGCGGCCTGTACCCGTAACTCTTTCGGGCCCCGGCGTTCCCGGTGGACGAAACGCACCTTTTCGCCGGGCCTGACCTGGACGCCGGCCTGCTGCAACTGCCGCATCGCCAGGGCCGTGGGCGTGTCTACCCGGTAGTCCTCCAGGGGTTGGGAGAGCACCCGGGTGACCACCAGTTCCTGGGGGTGAATGCCTCCCTCCTGCAGGCGTTGGCGAAACCCTGCGGCCATTTCCTCCAGCTCAGGCTGGAGGCTGCTCAGGTCGGCGGGGGTGGCGGCCGTGGCCAGGCGTGACAGAAGCGCTTCCTGGGCCCGGCGGACAAAGGGCGGGGTGTCCCGGCGCCGGCAAATCAGGCCTCGGGCTTTTACCTGCCCATTGGCAAAAACCCCAAAGTACCGGGTGGCCACCGGGCGCTCCCGATTCTGCCGGGAAGCCAGGAAGGCGATCCAGCGGTACACCCCCTCCAGGGCCAACTTGACCCCGGTGGCCCGAGAGATTTCCCGGCAAAGCTCATGAAGTTCACCTTCCGTCATTCCTGGGCTTCTGAATCCACAAGCAGTCCGTCAAACCATGAAGAATTTTGAAACCCGCAGCTTCGCACCTTTCCTTGGCGGTGAGGAGCTTGTCCCGGCCGAACGCGGTTACCGCTTCATGGGCCTCGATGCGTCCGAAACGGGCGTTCTTGTAACCCAGATAACCGAAACAGGTGACCAGCATCCACTTCAGGGCGTTTTGCCGCTGGTGATACAGGGCGGCCATCTCTGGCGACGCTTCCTGGGCCGCGGCCTTCAAACGCTCCCGCAAATTCAGGATGGGTCTAAGCGTGCGAGGCACCAACCCCTCCCGCTTCCGGCAGAGACGGTATTGGGCCTCGGGGACGAGGTGAGGTGGGGAGAGGGCCGGGGGACCACTGGTCCCCCACCCTCCCCTCAAACTCCCCTCCCCTCCCCCTTTAGGGTGGACGAGTAAGGCGGGGCCTGCGGCCCCGACTTTCTCGTCCAAATCTAATCCCCTCTCAAGGGGTTGGGGGAGGGGGTGTGGGGGAGGGGGCAGGGGTCCGCGACCCCTGGCCCCCTCCCCCACGTCCGCACAACACTCGCAATTCACCGTCTCGGGGGAGATGTTGTGGGTGGCCATGATGCTGGGGTACATGGAGGCGAAGTCCAGTTCCGCCACCTTGAAGTAGAGGCCGATGGGGGGCATGAAGACCAGGCCGCCCTTGTCCACGGTGAGGAGCTCACCGGCGCTCTTGAAGCGTTCGGGGTCGGCCTTGCGCCAGGGGATGAGGATGCCGTCGGCCACGGCCCGGGCGAGCTGCATGGAGGTGATCAGGGTGCCGGGGCTGGCCCGGGCCGCCTGCTGCAGGGGGAGCTGCCCCAGCCGGGAGATCTGCACAAGGCCCATGAGGTCCGCTTCCCGGAAGAAAAAGGAGTTGCGCCGGTCCACGTGCCAGCGGCCGTAAAAGGGCGCGGCGTTTCCCTGGTAGACGACCCGACCGTAGGAGAAGTAGGTGCGTCCCCCGGAGAATTTCCGGACCACCGCTCCGGGCTCCCGGTCCAGGGGGAGGGGCACCCGGCCTGCTTTGCTCCAGCGCCACAGGGGCGGGATGATTTCCTCGTCCCCCCAGTCGCTCAGGACAAGGTCGGGGTTGATTTTTTTAAGCCAGCGGGCCACCTCCCGCACCAGTCCGGCCCGATCGGCGGCCTCCAACTCCAGGGTGCGTCCCTCCCAAGTCACGGTTAGACCGTTGCCGCAGCCCAAAGGGATGAGGGGATCTTGGGTGAGGCCCAGGCCCAGAATGGCCAGGGGCGGCACTGACACATCCCGGGCGAACTGTTCTTCCCGGGGGGCCAGTGCCACAAGCTTTCCCTCCCAGACCTCCAGGTCGTACCAGGCGCAGGGCCACAGGCGACGGCGGTACAGGTAGTAGGCGGCCACGTCCAGGTCGCAGTTGTAGCAGGCCAGGCTTCCTTCTTTCTTCCCCAGCCAGGCCCGGAGTGGCGCCAGGTGCCCGTAGGTTTTGAGCGCCAGAGCCCACACGGGCATCTCAGCCCCCGAGCCCAGGTCCCGCCCCTGGGTGGGATAGGCCCGGTTGAGCCACCTCCGTCCCTCCAGGGCCTGGACTGCCTGACGGACCTGACCCCGGTTGCCACCCAAGTAGACCGTGTAGGGGAACGCATCTTCCAGCCGCAGCGCCTCCCCCTCCCGGGTGAGAAACCACAGAACCATCCGGTCCCCTAGAGGATACACCTCAAACAACCAGCCAACGGTTTCCATGATTACCGTAGAGAAGTTGGGGGAGGGGGCTAAAGGCCACCGGCCCCCACGTCTTAATCAAGAAATGGTAGCACGGGCTTCCAGCCCGCGCCGCACGGGCAAGATGCCCGTGCTACCAAGTAAATCTAAAAAGGGAGGGCAGGGATTGCTAATCCCTGGCCCTCCCCCCGCATCATAACTCTTCTTCTCCTTCTTCCCGCTCCTCCAAGCGCTCTTCCAGGCGGCTCAGGGCTTTTTCGTGTTCCAGGAGCATGGCCATGAGGATGGATTCCAGAGGCCAGGGGTTGGCGGCGTAGACTCCGGCCTGGAGGTGCAGGCGGGCCAACTCGAAGAGGCGGTCCAGGTGCACCTGGTCCTCCTGGCGCAGGGCCCGGCGGAACTTCCGCCAGCGTTCCCGCTCTTCTTCCCACACGTGACTGTAAGGTAAAACCGTACGTCCCATGGTATTCGCACCACTGTTTAAGGGCTTGCGATCCATCCGTAAGTCATGAAAAATCCCCCTCACCCCAGCCCTCTCCCCCATTGGGGGGAGAGGGGGAGAAACTTATCGTCACCGACAGGTCCAGGGACGGGGTAAGGTGGAATCCTGGCCCCATGCCCGTAATCCGCGATACCGGACCGGGATACTTACGGATTTCTGCAAAGATTTAACGGTAAATCCGGCTACAAAACTTTTGGGCCAGCCTGGGATTCAGCTTGCGGAGGATCTGGTGTTCCTTCAGGGTTAGTCGCCACTACCTCAGGGCCATAAGGGCCTCCCCAAGCCGGAAAACGCCCCAGCCAGGTCAGGCTGGAGAGGGATGTCCTGCCGGTAGGTAGCCACTGCTTTGTTCCCCTGTTTCCCCTGGGCATACCTGTTGCTCCGGTCGAGATACCACCGACTCAAGCCGGGGTTCCGCTCCAGAGCGGCCAAGGGGGTAGGCGCGGTCCGGGCGGCGGCCTTCCGCTGCAAGGCCAGGGCCCGGCTGCCGGGCACTGCGAAGTTCAGGTTCTGTCCCTTGATGACCTGTAAGAAGGCCACCCCCGCCACCTCACCCCTCATATTGATCACCGGGCTGCCGCTGGAGCCGGGGGAGACGGGCGCGGAAATCTGCAGGAGTTTGGCACCTGATACCCGGCGGACCGCGGAAACCACGCCATCACTTAGGGTTTGCTCCAGACCCAGGGGGCTTCCCACCACCACTACCCGCTCTCCCACTTCCGGGACCGCGCTGGTGATTTCCAGACTGGGAGGTCCCTCGTGGGAAAAGACGACAGCGGCCACCGCCAGGTCCCAATCTCGATCCGCAGCCACCACCCCCTTGACTCGGTAGCGTCGACCCGACGAGGTCTTCACTTCGGCCCGGGCGGCCTGGGCCAGCACATGGTAGTTGGTGAGAAAGCGGCCTGCCGGCGTGATGAAAAAGCCACTCCCCTGGGACAATGCCCTCCCCTGGGCATCGTAGGCCATGACCGTGATCACTGCGGGCTGGACCCGCTTCACCAGCCGGGGGAGGTCGTCCCGGTCGTCCCGGGTCAGCACCCGGCCAGCCGCAAACACGAGCCCCAGAGCAACCATAAGCAGCATGGCGCCCAGCCAGACCCGCCGACTCCTGGGTTTCCTTTGTTCCGTAAGCCTAAACTCACCCGTCCTGGGATTCCAGCTCCTCATAGGCTAACCCACTGCATCTGTTTGAAAAGCAAAATGCCAAGTTGTTTTTCAAGCAATCCGGAGAGGTAGGTTTCCAACCCGCCCCCTTTTTCCGTTTGCTTCTTTCCTATCGTTCTCATTCATCCGCACCAGGTAATCCAACAAAGGTGCGAGCAGTCGTCCAAAGCGGCGGTTAGGGACGCCCCGGGGGAGAGGGGGCTGCAGCAACAGGAGAGGAGCCCGGGTCTTGTAGGCGGTCAGGGTGTCCACCATATCCCTGAAGAGGTGGCGCCGCTCGGCCAGGGGTATCTGCTCGTCGTAGAAAAGGCTCACCGGCCCCAGCACCAGGACCAGGCTCAGGGACTCCAGCTCCCCGGGGAGTTCCTCCTTGAGGAGACGCACCAGTTGGTGGGACGTGAAAGCCCGGGCCACCTGCACCCGGGAGAGGGCCAAGGCCCGGGAAATACCTCGACTCCGGACCTCCCGCACCAGCCGGTAAGGGTCAAAGGCATTGGCCGCGTCCACCACCAGCACCCCGGTTCCCCGGGCTACGCCCCAGGCCGCAGCCACCGCAACCAAGGGCCGGAAAGGCTCCCCCCACACGAGAGCCGCCCGCCCGGGAGTCAAGGAGAGAAGTGTTGTTAGTGTTGAGGGGAGGGCCGGGGGATTGCAAATCCCCCGCCCTCCCCTCAAATATTTTTCTTCTCTCCGACTCATCGCCTCACCTCGGGCCCCGGCCTTCCAGGGAGCGGTACACGCCCACCACCTTGCCCAGGATCTGGACCAGTTCTGCGGCTTCCTCCGGGGCGAAGCGCAGGGGTGCAAAGTCCGGGTTGTCCCCCTTCAAGACCAGACCCCCGACCTCTTCAAAGACCCGCTTCACCGTGGCCTCCTCGTCCACCAGGACCACGGCGATCTCTCCCCGGCTCACCCGGGGCTGCACCCGCACCATCACCAGATCCCCGGGCAACAGGAGAGGCGCCATGCTTTCCCCTGAAACCCTCAGGAGAAAAACCTCTTCCCCCTGAACCCAGGCCCGGGGCAGGGCCAGGGTGTCCTCCACCTGCTCCGTGGCCAAAAGCGGCTGCCCTGCGGCGATGCGCCCCAGGATGGGCACCTCCACCACCTGGTCCTCCAGCCGGGACACCAGGGACAGCCCCCGGGAGCGCCCGGGCTCCCGGTGGAGGTAACCCTTGCGCTTGAGCGCGGTTAGGTGGTCCGCCGCAGCCCGGGGCTGGACCCCGAAGTGAGCCGCCACCTCCCGCACCGTGGGAGGATACCCCTGCCGCCGGCAGAACTCCTCCACAAAAGCCAACACCAACCGCTGTTTGTCCGTTAAAGGCTTCATGACTGCCATATACTATACATATGAATACTTGTCAAGAGAATAGTTTTATCACCCCAGCTCTCACCTGGGTGGATGGCTATCCTGGTGTTTTCAAGTGGAAATTGCAGCGTCCGATTTTCTTTGCTATGATGTGGGCCAGGCTGGCGCAGTCGGGCATCGGGCAACTTTGAGGGAGGAGTCATGCAGAAAAGATGGATGGGGGTCATCATGGTGCTGGGGCTCTTGGGGCTTCCCGGGGCCGCTGGGGCTGCGGTGAAAATCAAGGCACATCCGGTGATCAAACCCATGCCGACCGCCGTGGCTACAAGCAGTGAATTTAAAAGATATGCAGCCCACACCTTCCGCGTCCGGAAAAATGGCGACTTTGAGAAAAAAGAAGTTCGAGGGAAATACTGGCAATTCTCCTATAAAACGGACAAAGCCATCTCCGGGCTGGAAATCCTGGAAAATTACAAACAGGAAGCCCTGGAAAAGGGCGGGAAAATCCTCTATGAGGACAAAGGTCAACTGGTTTTCACCCTGGCCACCCCGGAGGGCAAGACCCTCTGGGTCAATGTGTACCGGAATAACTGGAACGCCTACTACCAACTGTATGTCGTCGAAGCAAAGGAGTTCAAGAAGACTCTCGCCTTCGGCGCCGAGGAAATGAAAAAGCAGCTCGATGAGAAGGGCTCCGTGGCGGTGTATGGCATCCATTTTGATTTCGACAAGGCCACTTTGAAGCCGGGGGCGGAGAAGGTGCTGTTGGAGATGGTGAAATTGATGAAGTCTTCACCGGAGTTGAAGGTGGAAATCCAGGGGCACACGGACAACATCGGGGGCAAGGACTATAATCTCAGACTTTCCCAGGACCGGGCGGATGCGGTAAAAAAGTTCCTGGTGCTTTACGGCATCGAGGCAGGGCGCATGACCACCCAGGGATTTGGCTTTGACCAGCCGGTGGCCACAAATGACACAGAGAAAGGCCGAGCTTTGAACCGACGGGTGGAGCTGAAAAAATTATAGCACGGGGTGTTGGGATTCATGGCTGAAAAGAGGCAGCGCACGGTGTCCAAAAATGTAGTAAAAAATTATGTCATGCATAGTATGGCAATAGGTTGCTCCCGTTCCTGTGATAGGTAATGGTTGTGGCGCAGAGGAATAATGCCAGAAAGGCTGTGTCCCGCCGGGCCCAGGAGATTACCCCCTTCCTGGTGATGGATATTCTGGAGCGGGCCAAGGAACTGGAGGGCCGGGGGGAGCACGTCATTCACCTGGAGATCGGGGAGCCCGACTTCGACACTCCCCAGGTAGTCAAGGAGGCGGCCTACCGGGCCATGGCCGCCGGGGAAACCCAATACACCCACTCCCTGGGCCTCATTGAACTCCGGGAGGCCTTATGTCAGCACTACTTGGAGAAGTACGGCGTCAGGTTGTCGCCGGAGCAGTTCATTGTCACGTCGGGCACCTCTCCGGCCATGATCCTGATCTTTGCGGCGCTCTTAGACCCCGGGGACGAAGTGGCCTTGAGCGACCCCCACTACGCCTGCTACCCCAATTTCCTCCGCCTGGTGGACGCCAGACCTCATTATGTCAGGGTCCGGGAGGAGGAAGGCTTCCAATTCCGGCCCGAAGAGCTCAAGCCCCACCTCACCCCCCGTACCAAGGCCGTCATCATCAACTCCCCGGCCAACCCCACCGGCACTCTGCTGACGCCGGAGCGCCTGGCCCAACTTGCCGAGATAGGGCCCTTTATTGTCTCAGATGAGATCTACCATGGCCTGGTTTATGAGGGAAAGGAACATTCCATTCTGGAATACACCGATAGGGCCTTCGTCATCAACGGCTTTTCCAAGCTCTATGCCATGACCGGCTGGCGCCTGGGCTACCTCGTGGCACCCCTGGAGTTCGTGCGGCCCATCCAGAAGCTCATGCAGAATTTTTTTATCTCCGCCAACCCGTTTGTGCAGCGGGCCGGGATTGCGGCCCTCACCCAGGCAGGGCCCGAGGTGGAGCGCATGCGGGCCACCTACGACGAGCGCCGCCGCTTTTTGTTAGCGGGGCTGGAGCACCTGGGATTTCACATCCCGGTGCCTCCCACGGGCGCGTTTTATATCTTTGTGAACGCCCGCCACTTGTCAGAAGATTCCTACGCCCTCGCCTTTGACATTCTGGAGCAAGCCAAGGTGGGGGTGACGCCGGGCATTGACTTCGGGGCCGGGGGCGAGGGGTATCTGCGCCTGTCCTACGCCAACTCCCTGGAAAACCTGGCGGAAGCTCTAGGCAGGCTGAAGACCTACCTGGAGCAGCGGTCCCCGGCCAGAAAAGCGTAGCTTCCCCTAATCAGGAAAGCAGGTGCTTATCCCGAGGCCCAACTACCTCAGGTGCTGCACCTTCATACCTTGGCGTCTTGATCTGGCAATCTCCATCCGCTGAGGGCTCAATTGCTGGAGGCGACCAACCAGATCGATCAGGGCTTGGGTAGCACTGCTTTGCGGGGCCAGTTCGAAGAACGGTATTTGTTCCCGCACCGCTTTGCTCACTGCCGGGTCCGATGGCACCGCACCCAGGCAATCCAGGTTCAGGTTCAGAAAACGGGCGGCCGCCCGGGCCAGGGTATCAAAAGTCTGACGGGCCTCCCGCTCGTTTGAGACGCAGTTTAAAATTACCCCGAAGCGGCGGCGCTGATATGATTGGGCCAGCACCTTGATGAGAGCATAGGCGTCGGTGAGGGCAGTGGGGTCGGGGGTCACCACCACCAGGGAATGGTCCGCAATTGTGTTGAACCAGAGGACAGCCGGCCCCAGGCCCGCCGCCGTGTCGAAGAGGACGTAATCAAAAGGGGCCGCCATGGCTAAGACCGTCTCTTCCAAAAGGTTTTGGTCATCCGGACCCAGATTGGCCATCTCTGGCACCCCGGAACTGGCAGGCAGGACATCCAGACAGGGGTGGACGGATACCAAAGCAGTATCGGGATTGGCTCCCCGATCCAGGATGTCCTGCACAGTGGCCCTTACTTCCAACCCCAAAAGAACATCAACATTGGCCAAGCCCAGATCGCCGTCCACCAGGAGGACACGTCTCCCGTGGTGAGCCAGGGCGAAGGCCAGATTAACCGCCAGGCAGGTCTTGCCCACGCCTCCTTTGCCGCTTGTGATGCACCAGAATTTTGGATCAGCCATACGACCCACCAGTCTGTCCGTTGGAATTTTCCGGGAAAAAGAAGGCCCGGCGCTCTTCCCGCGTGAGCCCTTCCTCCAGCGCGCCCTGAGTGCTATCGGGAGAGCACACGGTATTGCGTCCCCGGGCCTTGGCCAGGAATAGCCAGCGATCGGCTTGCTGCAGGAAAACCTCCGTAGTCATATCCTCCCGGCCCGTGAAGGTGTCCACCCCAAAGCTGGCAGTGAGTCGCCCGTCCCGGCCCTCAGCTTCTCCCCGGGATTGGGCCAGGGTGTCTCTGAGGCGCCAGGCCAAGCGCACCGCCTGGGGCAAGCGGGTCCCGGGAAGCACTAAGGCGAACTCTTCGCCACCGTAGCGGCAGGCAATATCAAGTCTTCTCACGTTGTCTTTGAGGAGCCCCGACACCCGACACAGCACCGCGTCCCCAAACTGATGACCATAGGTGTCATTGAAGCGCTTGAAGTGGTCCAGATCCAGCATGATGAGACTGGTAGGCAGGCCGGTGCGCCGGGTGCGTTCCATCTCCTGGTCGAGGGACATCATGAGGTAGCGCCGGTTATACAGCCCGGTAAGGGGGTCGGTCTGAGAAAGTTCCTTGAGCCGCCGGCATTCTTCCTGAAGACGCAGGAACTCAGACAGTACCGGACAGACCTCCATGCCCGCCGGGCAGGCGGGCGGGTGCACCAGGGGCAGCATAACAAACCTCTACCCCTTTATCGGCATGTCAAGCCGGGTAATTGAGAGAAAAAAGAGAATTTACGAAATTGAAGCCACTTTGAGGGGGAAAGGCTTCTTCCCGCCCCTCCCCTATTCCCCACGGGCAAGTTTCAGATTAGCGAGGTAGTCTTCAAAGTTAGAGCCGGGGATCGATGTTGCCGGGGCCGCCGCAGTCCGGTAAATAGCAGCTCACATCTTTAAATTCACAGGCCTCATGGCACTGCGGACAGGTTTCGGGTGGTCCGGCTGCGGCCATGGTGTAGCCGCACTTCGTGCACTTCCATTGGGCCTTCATTTCCATAGTGCTCATCCTTGCTTCTCCTTTGCACTGAGTTGGTTGGCAATCTGGTGGGTTGCTTTTACCCTGTTGCATTAGAAAATAATCATTCCCCAGCAAAAAACAATGGCATACAGGTCAGAGTTTGCGTAAACGTTGCTGTTTTTTGCGAAGGTTTTTCTTGAGACGGCGGGCCGGGCCCTTCTTGGCGCCACCAGGGGTGGCGGGCGCGTCTTCGTCTTCGGACTCTCTGCCGGTGTCAGTTTTTCTTAAATACTGGGTTTCAAATTGGCTGGCAGCCACCCAGGTCGCCCCCACCTTATCGGCATAGTCCTGAATTTCCCTATCCGAGCTCACCACCACGGCCCGGCGTCTCTCCTTGGCCAGGTACCGCTTAATAACCTCGTCGGCCCGCTCCCCCCGCCGGGAATATACCACTCCCAACCCACGGTACCGGTCCCGGCTCTCCCGCAAGCCCCCTCCCTGCCAGCCATCAAAGACCACAGTGATTTTGTGCTGGGGGCGCCGCCGGCGATAGTCCGCAAGGGACTGCACTAGGGCCTCCCGCCCCGCCTCCAGATCCCGGGCATCCACTAGACTAAGCCAGGGGGACTGGCGGATGAGATTGTAACCATCAATGATCAGGTGCAAAGACATGGCCGTATCGGGAAAGAACCTTGATTAATAATCATAGAAAAAAAAGGGTTCTCATTTCAATAATAATTCAAAAACACCTTGAAATTTGTCGTTGCAGTCGATCTGTTTGGCGCTACCTCCCAATTTTAAGGGAATAAGATGGAATAATATAGAATTTATGAAAAGATATAATAACAAAGAAAGAAAAGGAACTTATCTTTGGTAAAAATTGCCTGAATGACTTGACGCAAACACTTTCTCCTGCTATAGTACGAGTCTGTTTATCGCATATGTAACTCTGGGGGAGGAAGACACTATGCGTAACTCGTTGGTATTCTTTGTTTTTCTTGTTTTAGCCCTGGTTCTCAGCGGCTGCGCCAAGGGGAGGAAGCAGCCGGTGGAGGCCAAGGCGCCAAGCTTGGAGATTCAGCCGCAGCCTGCGAAGCGCCCGTTAACGCCAGAACAGCGGGAACTCAAGCAGGTGCTGGAGAAAAACGGCTTCGGCAAGCTTGGTCCCAGGCCCACCATCATTTTGGTGCGGAAGTTGCCCCGCCAGCTGACGGTTTACCAGGGCCTGACGCCCCTCAAAACCTATCCCGTTGTCCTCGGGGCCAATCCCAGAAACGACAAAATGTGTCAGGGGGACCGCTGCACTCCGGAAGGGGTGTACCGGGTGGTGTCCAAGTTTGACCACCCCCGCTGGGACAAGTTCATCTTGCTGGACTATCCCAACTCCCAAAACTGGCTGAAATTCAGCCGAGCCAAGAAAGCGGGCCAGCTGCCCCTGGAAGCGAATATCGGGGGGGAGATCGGCATCCACGGCACCCACGACCCCTTTAAGAACGTCGTGGGCGAGAACTGGACCTTCGGGTGTGTATCCTTGCTTAACCAGCACATCCAGGAAATCTACCCCCTGGTCAATGACAATACCCTGGTGGTGATCAAGAGGAAGTAACCCCGGCCCCTTAGCGGCAGTAAGGCTGAAACTCCGCATTGCTCTCGAGGAGCAGCCCGGAGTGGGGAAAGGTTCGATTTTTTTCTTTGGAAAGCGAAGGGTCTCAACCAGGCGAGATTCTTTGAGATTTTGAGAACTGCCTGCGGGCACTGGCTTGAGGTTGGCCTCTCCTTGCCTCACAGGTCAACCCGAGACAGACCTGGCCAGGGAGAATAACTCCCCTGGCCAGGTCTTTTTATTATTGCTCTGGAATTTCCACGGCCAGGAAGATGCTTCGCCCTTGGCGCTTCACCAGGAAACGGGCGAAGGACTTCTTGGGTTGGTCGGCCAATATCTTCTGAAAAGTTTTGACGTCCGGGACATCCTTACCGCCGATTTCCAGGATGATGTCTCCCCGACGGAGGCCGGCTTCGGCTGCCGAAGATCCAGGCATCACGTCGACCACCACTACCCCCCTGGCCTCTTTCAGGCCGAAACGTCGAGCCAGACGGGGGTCCAGGTCTTCCACCACCAGGCCGATGGGGCTTTCTTCATCGGCCTCCACGGGCTCCTTGGCAAAGCGCTCTTCCTTGAGTTCGGTCACTGTGATGGGAAGGGTTTTCTCCTTGCCATTCCGGAGCACTTTCACCGTAGCTTTGGTGCCCGGAGGTGTAGCCGCCACCAGACGGGGGAGCTCATTCATCTCCTTGATGGGCTTCCCATTGTACTCAATAATAATGTCTTCCCGCTTGAGACCAGCTTTCTCGGCAGGGGTATCCGCATGGACCTCGGCCACCAGGGCGCCCTTGGGTTCAGATAACCCAAAAGCTTTGGCAATCTCAGGAGTGACTGTCTGTATTTGCACCCCCAGCATGCCCCGAACCACCTTGCCCTTCTCCTGAAGCTGCCCGATGATGTCTTTGGCCAGGTTGCTAGGGATGGCAAAGCCGATGCCCTGGCCAGTGGCCACAATGGCGGTGTTGATCCCCACCACTTCGCCCTTCAGATTGAGGAGGGGGCCGCCACTGTTTCCCGGGTTGATGGCCGCATCGGTCTGGAGGAAGTTGTCATAGCGGCCGGCGCCGATAACACGACCCTTAGCGCTGATAATCCCCTGAGTAACGGTGTGGCCCAGGCCAAAGGGATTACCGATGGCCACCACCCAATCCCCTACCTGGATGCTGTCGGAATTCCCCAGGGAGAGAAAGGGAAAGGTCTCTTTGCTGTCAATCTGTAAGAGCGCAAGGTCGGTTTGCGGGTCACGGCCTTTCACGGTGGCGGTATATTCCTTGCCGTTCTTGCCAGCCGTCTTCACCTTGATCTTGTCAGCATTCTTGACCACGTGATTGTTGGTAATGAGCAGGCCCTTGGCGTCAATAATAAAACCCGTGCCGAGAGACCTTTGGGTGCGGTCCCGGGGCATATCCGGCATGAATTTTTCAAAAAAATCCCAAAACGGATCCCGGGGTCCGGGCATAGGACCAGGGCCGAAAAATTCCCGCCGGTTTTTCCCGCCTTTAAAGGTCTTTTGGGTGCTTATGTTAACGACAGCTGGGGAATACTGTTTGGCAATTTCGGCGAAGGTGTCTGGTGCCAGAGTGGCGGCAGAAGCCTGGGGCGCCGGAGCCGGTCCCCCTAGCAGGGTTAACACCAGGATGGCGGCCAGGATTGAGCTGGCCTTAAGGATGGGGTTTCTTGCCCTTGTCATGGTTATTCTCCTTTTCTCCCGGCGGAGAGGCGGAGGAGGCGACCTGAGGCAGCTCGCTCTCCTTGCCCACCACCACCAGGAGGTATCTCTCGGGATGTAGGTACTTCTCCGCCGCCTTTTGGAGATCGGCGGGAGTAAGATTTTTAATCAGGGAGGGGTAGCGCCAGGGGTAATCCAAACCCAGGCCATAAAACTCGACGTAGGCCAAAAGAGAGGCCCGCTTGGCCACGGAGTCCATTTTGGCAGGGAAGCTACCGATAAGATAGGACTTGGCGTCCGCCAGTTCAGTGGCGCTCACCGGCTGGGAGCGGATCTGTTCAACCTCCTGGATGACCTGAGTCACCGCTTCCCCGGCGCTCTGGTTCTTGGTCTCCAGACCAATGGCGAACGCCCCGGGTTCCAGGCCAGTGTCGAAGATGCTGCCGGCAGAATACACCAGGCCCCGTTTCTCCCGGATGTTAACCAGGAGTCGGGAAGAGAAACCTCCGCCACCCAGAATATAATTCAGTAACTGTAAAGCATAAAAATCAGGGTTGTTCCGAGCAATGCCCAGGTGCCCCCACAAAATGTTGGCCTGGGTGATGTTCTTATCAATGATGATTTTTTCGGGTTTATCCACGCCCGGAGGGGGAGGCGCTTCCAGATCAGGGATGGGCGCCTCCTGCCACTCACCGAAGATCTTGGCCACCCACTCCTGAGCCTCCCCCAGTGACAGGTCCCCCACAATGGTCAGGATGGCATTGTTGGGCCGATAGAATTTCCGGTGGAAGTCCACCAGGTCCTGACGCTTGATGGCCGCCAGGTCTTGCGGCGTTCCCTTGGGAGGGTGGGCGTAGGGGTTCTTCCCAAAGAGGCGGCGGTGAAAAGCTCGAGAGGCAATAATGCCCGGATCGTCCTCGTCGGTTTTGAAGCTAGCCTTGAGCTGGGTAACCTTGCGCTTAATTTCATCTGGCGCGAAGGCCGGGTTAAGCAGGACGTCCTTGAGTAGATCCAACCCCGGTTCCAGATCTTTCTTGAGAACCGTGAGACCCACCGAGATAAAGTCGTCACTGCCGCCGGCGCCAAGCTTGGCCCCCAGGAAATCCACCTCTTGGGCGATCTGGGTGGCGGTGCGCCGTTTGGTCCCCTGGGTGAGGAGCAGCGCGGTGAGATTGGCGAGCCCAGCCTTCCCTGGGGGGTCACGGAGAACGCCGCCCTTGATCAGAAGGTTCACGCTCACCAGGGGCAGACTCCGCTGTTCGGAGAAAAGCCAGACCAACCCGTTGGGAAGTTCCTGCCGCACCCCCAGGACCTGTGAGGGTGCAGAATCCTGGGCAGCGGCGGTGGCCGCCAGGATGATGATGATAAAGCAAATGATAAGATTTTTTTTCATGCGCCAAGGCCTTGTAAAACCGACAAATGGGCGGGTTCCAGCCACAAAGCCTTCCCCTGCACCTTTTTGTTCATAAAAGTATAACCCAATTAGTGCATTGTTCCGGCGGGTTGATTGCGGTTAACTTTGACCTGGTTTCCTCTTACGGGGAGGAGCACTCCTAAGGTGCGGTTGTCCGGCACGAGATACTGGCGGGCCACTCGGCGGATATCCTCGGCCGTCACTTGCTGGATCTTGGGGATGAACTCCTTGACCAGCGTCCAGTTGGCCACGGTGGCCAGCTGGCCCAAAACCATGCCCCGATAGAACAGGGAGTCCATGGACATATAAAAGGACGAGGTCACCTGGTTCTTAGCCTTTTCCAACTCTTTGGGCTCTACCAAATCCGTTTGCAGCTTCTTGATTTCGGCGTCCAGGGCCCGTTCCAGTTGGGCCACCGTCTTTCCCGGCAGGGGCTGGCCAAAGAACAAGAAGATAGAGTTGTCGGCTGTGTCCAGATCATAATCAGCCCCGGCGCTCAAGGCCAGACGGTTTTTGTACACCAGCTTATGGTAAAGTCGGGAACTGCGTCCCTGGGAGAGCAAGCGCGCCATGAGTTCCAGGGCGAAAGCATCTGGGTTCTCCCAATTGGGAACGTGGTAGGCCATGACCAGATAAGGGAGCTGGGCCTCCCGCTGCACCAGCACCCGGCGTTCACCGTATTGGTGGGGCTCCTTAGCTCTTACCATAGGGGGCTTAGGTCCAAGGGGTATGTTCCCATAAATCTCTTCGGCCCAGGCCAGGACCTGCTTGGGGTCTACGTCCCCTACCACTACCAAGGTGGCGTTGTTGGGCTGGTAATACGTTTTGTAATATTTGAGAAAATCTTCCCGGGTGAGGGTTTCCAAATCGTGATACCAGCCGATGATCGGCCACTGATAGGGATGGGCCTTATAGGCTGAGGCCATGGTGTCTTCCATCAGGAAACTTATGGGATCGTCTTCGGTGCGGAGGCGCCTCTCTTCCAAGACCACCTTCTTTTCCGTTTCAAAGGCTTTTTCATCCACCTTGAGGCCCCGCATGCGGTCAGCCTCCATCTCCATCCATTTTTTAAGTTCAGCCTTGGGGCCGTTCTGGAAGTAGGCAGTGTAGTCCCGGCTGGTAAAGGCATTGTCGCTGCCACCGGCCTTTCTTACCAAGCGGGAAAATTCCTTGGCCTTGTATTTCTCCGTGTCTTTGAACATGAGATGTTCGGTCATGTGGGAGATGCCGGTTTTCCCCAGTTCCTCGTTCCGGGAGCCCACCCGGTACCAGACCTGGTGACTTACCAGAGGAGCGCGGGGTTCCCTGAGGATAAGAACTTGCATGCCGTTCTGCAGCCGGTGCTCCACCACCTGAGAAAAGGGCTCGGAGCTCTCC
This sequence comes from uncultured delta proteobacterium, assembly GCA_963709285.1. GTDB lineage: Bacteria > Desulfobacterota > Desulfobaccia > Desulfobaccales > 0-14-0-80-60-11 > JBGSLA01. The sequence continues at coordinate 765,162 of CAVPVR010000003.1, forward strand.
TGAGTCCTCCCGGGCTGGGAGGTTCCTAAAAACAAGAGCACCAAGACGATAATCAAGGAAAAGGAAACAAACTTCGAATTTTTTTGATAAGCCATCACGTGTAGCACCGCTCAGGTTGTTTCATTGATTTTTGTCGGGCCAATTTCTACCCTGTGAAGATAAATCTTCTTTTGAGACAATGCAAGCAGGAAGAGGCTGGAAACGGACTTCAGGGGAGAGGGGGTTGCGCCCCAGAAAATACCTTCACCTTTCTTTTCCAGTATCGAGCTGTAAAGAACGTGAATAGAACAGCCCCGGCCATGTCCAGACCAACGTCCCTTAAAGTGCCAGTCCGGGAGCTTACGAAATACTGGTGCCCCTCATCAATGAGAGACACCCCCAGGGTGAGAACCAAAGCCAAGATCAGGCTTGCGCTCAAGCGTTCGGGGATGGTAGCCACCAAGGACCGAAACCAGAGGACCGACAAAATGCCATAGCTGATCACATGAAGAGACTGGCGAAACCGTATGTGGATGGCTTCGATGGTTTTGGGGGTCAGATTGGTAAATGTTTTGAGAACCCATTCGAAAAGGTGATAGGTATTTGTACTGGCACCGAAGTCCCCAGACATGACCATAATAGCCAAGGCCCAGAGGATGGGGGGAGCCCAGTAGCGCCACTGATGGGAATGAACCCTAATTCTCATCATCAAGCCTCAATGCCGCCGAACGTGGTAACAGTGCTGGAGCGTAGAATTGACCCTGAATCCTTCCCACTAGTTCCGGCCAACCCAATGTTTCAATCCAGGATAGCGGCCACAAAGGCCTCGGGATCAAAAGGCTGCAGATCGTCCATGCCCTCGCCCACCCCCAAAAAGCGGAGCGGCAGGCCGGTTTCATGGGCCACAGCCAGGGCCATGCCCCCCTTGGCAGTGCCGTCCAGCTTGGTGAGGATGATGCCCGTCACCCCCACGGCCTCATCAAACATGCGGACCTGGTTCAAGGCGTTCTGGCCGGTGGTGGCGTCCAGGATCAGCAGGGTCTCGTGGGGCGCGCCAGTCAACTTTTTAGCCGCAGTGCGGTGGATTTTCTTGAGCTCCTCCATCAGGTTCACCTTGGTATGCAGGCGGCCCGCGGTGTCCACGTAAACCGTGTCCACCTCTCGGGCCTGGGCCGCGGCCAGCCCGTCAAAAACTACGGCAGCAGGGTCGGCCCCGGTTTTTTGCTTGACTACTTGGGCGCCGACCCTCTCCCCCCAAATCTCCAGCTGTTCCACCGCCGCCGCCCGGAAGGTGTCAGCCGCAATGAGCAGGGGGCTGAGGCCCTGACTGCGGTCTTGATGAGCCAGCTTGGCGATGGTAGTAGTCTTGCCCACACCGTTCACCCCCACCAGGAGCACCACCCAGGGGCGAGCGGTGCGGGCCGGGGCCGGCGGACCGGTGAGGAGTGCCACCATCTCCTCCCGTAGGGCCTCTTTGAGGCGCGCGGCATTCCTCAGCTCCCGGCGCTTCACCTTGTCCCGAATAACCTCAACCAGGCGAAAGGTGGTATCTACCCCTATATCGGCAGAGATGAGGATTTCTTCAAGTTCATCCAGGACTTCGGCGTCCACCTCCCGATCTCCCAGAAAAAGGCTCTCCAGGTTTCCGGCCAAGCTTCTCCGGGTGCGACCCAGACGCTCCCGGAACCGACGGAAAAGGCGCTTCCGGGGCTCTGGGACAGACAATTCTTCGTCCGTTAACTCCGCCACCAATTCTATGACCGGTTCCTCTTCCTCCGGGGCCACCTTCTGCTCGGGGACCTCCTCAGAAGTCAGCGGTTGGGACTCCATTTCCGGCAAGGCCTCCTCAGCGGCAGGCTCCATCACCTCCAGGGGCTGCTCTGTCGCCGAACATGCGGCGGAAAAAGCCGCGCCGGGGCCCAGCCACCGCCGTATCAGCCTCAGGGTGGATGACGTCAGAGGCACCCTCCGCAGATTCAGCTTCGGTGGGCAGGGAGGCATCAGTCTCCGGCTCCCGGATTTCCCCGGCCGGAGGAGCCTCCTCAGCCGCAACGGGTGCAGTATCCTGAGGTGCCCCCTCCCGAGGGCTTACCGCCTCATTCTCCGGATCAGCAGGCTCTGGGTCTTTTTTTCGAAACCAGCGGCGCATATCTGGGATCACTCACTCAAGCTTGATTATTGATCACTACCATAATCGCGTGAATAGCGTTTTGAAACAACTGTAGCCGCAGGCTAAAGCCGGGACAGGTTTGAGCCTGCGGCTACCAGGAAAGCCGCTCTGATCTTATCCAGCCTCAGGTGGTGATTTTTGAAAAATCCGCCATCTTGAGAAAGGTCTGGCTGATGCGGGCCAGGAGTGTGAGACGGTTCTCTTTGATCCGGGGATCCTCAGCCATAACCAGGACCTTGTCAAAAAAGGCGGCCACCGGGCCTTTGAGCTTGGCCAGGGCCCGGCAGGCCTCGGGGTAATCCCGGCGGGCCAGGGCCGCCTCCACTTCACTGTCCATGAGAACAGCCGCCTCGAAGAGCAGCTTCTCTTCCGGGTACTCGAAGAGAAGTTCGTTCATTTCCCCGGGCTCAGCCTTTAGGGAGATATTGATGACCCGCTTGAAGGCCACCGCCAGGGCCGGGAAGTCCGGACTCTGGCGGATTTCTTCCAGGGCGCGCACCTTGTCGGCGGCCTCCACCACGTCCCGGCCGCCGCTGGCCAGAACCGCGGCCACAGTTTCGTGGTCATATCCTTCGGCCAAGAGGAGATGCTGGAGCCGGGTCTGAAAAAAGTCCAGAATCTCCAGGGCCGCCTCCTCCGGGGAACGGGAGATGACTGACTTCTGGAGTTCTAAACTGGCGAACACCGCCTCGGGGAGGTCCAGGTGCAATTTATGCTGGCGTAAAATGCGAATTACGGCCAGGACGTGGCGGCGCAGCCCGTAGGGGTCGGCGGTGCCGGTGGGGCTTAAACCAACCCCAAAGATACCACAGATGGTATCCAGCCGGTCGGCCATCCCCACCAAGGCCCCCACGGGATCTTCCGGAAGGAGGTCGTCGGCGTGGCGGGGGAGGTAGTGGGAAAAGACAGCCTCAGCCACCTGGGGGTCCTCCCCGGAGAGCTTGGCATACTGCCGCCCCATGGCTCCCTGGAGACTGGGAAATTCCCCCACCATCTCAGTGACGATATCCGCTTTACAGAGGGTGGCGGCCCGGTGGACCATTTCAGGGTTTACAGCGCTGAAATCCCCATCTGCAACGATAATATGTTTACAAAGATAATCGGCCAACTCCCGAAAGCGTTCCATCTTCTCGTAGGAAGTGCCGAGGAGGGAATGGAAGACTACGCCCTTGAGGTCCTCCACCCGCTCCTCCAAAGAGACTTTGCTGTCTACCTGGTAGAAGTACATGGCGTCGCTCAAGCGCGCCCGCAGCACCCGTTCATGGCCCTGGCGCACCAGGTCAGGGTCCCGGGCCAAGGTATTGTTCACCGCCAGGAAGTGGGGCAGGAGCTTGCCGTCCTTCCCCCGCAAGGAAAAGTAACGTTGATGTTCCCGCATGGAGGTGATGAGCACTTCATCCGGCAAAGCCAGGAACTCGTCATCAAAGTGGCCACAGACCACGGAAGGGAATTCCACCAGAAAATTGTTCTCTTCCAGGAGCCCGGGGTTGGAAACCACTTCACCCCCTACCTGGGCGGCGGCCTGGTTCAGTTCTTCCTCCAAAAGGGCCCGGCGCTCGGTGATGTCCGCGATAATATGGGCCGCCTTGAGAGCCGTGAGATAAGAAGCGGCGTCGGTTACTTCCAGGGGTTCCGGAGCCAGAAAGCGGTGGCCGAAGGTCACGCCGCCGCTCACTACGTCCGCCAGGCGGAAGGACACCACCTGTCCGGCAAAGCGAGCCAAAATCCAGTGGATGGGACGAGCAAAGGTTTCCTTGAGGGAGCCCCAGCGCATGGACTTGGGGAAACTCAGGCCCAGGATGAACTCCGGCAAAAACTCTTTAAGGCGGTCCGGGGTGGGCTGGCCGGGGGTTTGGCGCCGTACCGCCAGGTATACGCCCCGGGGGGTTTCCACTTCGCTGAGGTCTGCCACCGCCACACCCTGGGCCTTGGCAAATCCAACCAGCGCCTGGGTAGGCTTGCCGTCCGCGTCGTAAGCCACAGCCTTGGGGGGGCCCACAACCTCTTGGGTAATCTCGGCTTGCATCTCGGCCACTCCCCTGGCCACCAAGGTCAACCGCCGGGGAGTGCCGCAGGTGGAAATCTCTCCCACCTCGATGCGCTCGTGCCCCAGCTTCCTCCGAAATCCCGCCGCCATCTCTTTCAATACTGGCGGAATGAACCCAGCCGGAATCTCCTCCGTGCCAATCTCCAACAGAAACTCGCTGCCCATTGCGGTCCTCGTGAGGTAAAGTTTATCGAAGGTAGGGTGGGGGATTTGCACTCCCCAAGCCCTCCCCCCAACACTATTTTTTCAACAGGGGGAAGCCCATTTCTTCCCGTTGTTTCAGGTAAGCTTCGGAGCACAGACGGGCGAGGTTTCTCACCCGGCCTATGAGGCTGCTCCGTTCGGCCACGCTGATGGCTCCCCGGGCGTTCAGCAGATTAAAGGTATGGGAGCACTTCAGGCAATAGTCATAGGCCGGCAGCACCAGCCCCTGCTCAATGATGCGTTGGCTTTCCTTCTCGTACATCTCAAACAGGGTGAAGAGCATATTCACATCGGACTGCTCGAAGTTATAGATGGAATGCTCCACTTCCCCCCGATGGTGAACGTCGCCATAGGTGATGTCTTCGGTCCATTTGAGGTCATAGACGCTTTCCACTCCCTGGAGATACATGGCGATGCGCTCCGGGCCGTAGGTGAGCTCGGCACTGATGGGGTCCAGGTCGATGCCGCCGCATTGCTGGAAGTAGGTGAATTGGGTGATTTCCATGCCGTCCAGCCACACTTCCCAGCCCAGCCCCCAAGCCCCCAAGGTGGGTGATTCCCAGTCGTCCTCCACAAAGCGCACATCATGATCCAGGGGGTCGATCCCCAGAGCCCTCAGGCTGTCCAGATAAATCTCCTGGATGTCCTTGGGGGAAGGCTTCATGATCACCTGATACTGGTAATAGTGCTGCAGGCGGTTGGGATTTTCACCATAGCGCCCGTCGGCCGGCCGTCGGGAGGGCTCCACGTAAGCCACGTTCCAGGGCTCCGGCCCCAGGGCCCTGAGCAGGGTATGGGGGCTGAAGGTGCCAGCCCCCACCTCCAGGTCATACGGCTGGACCACGATGCAGCCCCGCTCCGCAAAGAAGCGCTCCAGGGTAATCAATACGTCCTGAAAAAGCATGCCATAGCTCCTTGAGATAATGCCAAAATATCCGCCAGAACATACCAGCCCTACCTGATATTGTCAAGTTTTCCTACAGTTACATTAAAACCTTGACGCTTGGCGGCTGAAAGGGTAAATGAATAAGTGACAGGCACGTAGCTCAGGGGGAGAGCACCACCTTGACGCGGTGGGGGTCTGGGGTTCAAATCCCCACGTGCCTACCAGGAAAATCAAGGGGTTGCGGCTTTAGGCCGTGGCCCTTTTTTAATCATTGGGACCAAATTTAGCTTGAAAAGTCGAATCTTCCTATGGCGGGCGGCCTTCTGTGGGTGAGGGTCATAAGGTGGGTGAAGTCAATCAAGGGGTCACGGCGGGGGGCAGTGTCAAAGTTGGGTTTGGCTTACCGATAGCAAACTGAGGGAAAAACCGGTTTTCCCTTCCTTCCCGGAAATTCAAACGGATTAACCGATCAAAAGAGCGCCAAAGGCACCACCTTGATTACCTTTGGCGCCACTCAGATCTTTAATGATACTCGTGGGTGCCTAAAACCACCGGAATGCCAGTTTTCCCCTGGATAATCTGCGCGAACTGTTCGGCGCTGCTGTAAGGACATTCCGGCTTGGCCTTGGCCATGCAGGAACTCAGATAAATGGCCTCCGGCTGCATCTCCGCCAGTTTCACGGCCATGCCCACGTTGGCGGCCAGGCTGCGGCCGGGGCAGTGGCACTTTACAAAGGACATAACCTGCACAGGTTCAGTAAAGGTGCCCTCTCCCAAGGTAGCCGCCTTCAGGCAACGCCATTCTCCCGGGCAGCCGTACCCACTGTCCATATAAGCTCCACAACCCACCATCATCACTTTTTTCATGAGAACTCTCCTTTCCAGAAGGGTCTAGCCGAAAACAATTCCGGTTAAGCGCGTAATTTTTGCAGCGCCTGCTCGGCGCAAATCGAGATGGGTTCCAGGCTCGGTTCGGACGAACAGTCCGGCGTCCCGGCGCACATCAAGAGGGTCAGGTCGGGGATGGTTTTGCCCCCCAAAATCAAGGCGTTGATGGTGTCAATTTCTTTTATCGGGGACTCACTGTCACTGGTAATCTGACCCCCCAGAAGCTTCTGGGTCTGGCATTCGAACACCAGTTTGAGTTTCCAGGGCTTGACCCCTGGGATCATGCCATGCTTGCTGCGGGAAGCCGCCGAAACCGCCAGGGGTTCAAACCCCTCCTGGCGGGCCGCCTCTTCAGTCAAACCCACGGAGGCATAATATTTATCAAACAGCCTGACCGCGGAATTATTCAAGACTCCGGAAAAGGGGATGGCGTAACCGGCCAAACGCTTGGCCATGAGTCGGCCCTGAATGACCGCGGGACCACGCAACATGCCAGCCGTGGCTTTTTTAGTGATAAAATGAGGCTTCTCCACGCAATCGCCCCCGGCCAGGATGTCAGGATGGGAGGTTTCTAAAAACTCATTGACTTGAATGCCGAATTTACCCACTTTCAGACCCAGTGGTTGCGCCAGTTCCAGGTCGGGGGCGGCCCCCACCGCGATCATGACAAAATCAGCCGGGAGCTTTTCTCCCGAAGCCAGTTCAACCTGGGACACCCGGCCGTTCGCCCCCAAAATCCTGGTTGCCTTGTCGCCCATCTTCATCTGCAGGCCTTTTTCTTCCAGGTATGTCTGAACCTCAAGGCCCAGGTCGCGGTCCAACATCAACGGCAAAGGATACTCCATGAGTTCAACCACCGTTGCCTTGTAGTAATCGGGCGTTGCGCTGACCAGCAAGGAAGCGGTTTCGAGATTCGAGTAACCAGCGCCGATGAACACCAGATTGCGGGGATTTTCGGCAGTGAAATAGTTGTGAATCTGCACCGCATCAGCAGCGCTTCTCAGGGTGAACACACCTTTGAGATCACTTCCCTCCAGCGGCGGAACGATCTGGCGCGCCCCCATGCCCAAAATGAGCTTGTCAAAAGGAATGGTGGCACCGTCCACCAGCGTCAGGGTTTTTTTTCCGGGATCGGCTTGGACAACTTTGCCCAACACGACCTTGATCCCAGCCTCCTCAAACATCCGGTCCGGGTTGGTGATGGAGTCTACGGTGGCCACACCGGCCACCACGTGAGGGAGGGCTCAGCGGACGATGAAGCGGTTCTCTTCCCGGATAACGGTAATGTCCACTTCGGGCATGAGCTTGCGGGAGAGCATGGCCGCCGGGCCGCCTACCCCTCCCATGCCGACGATGACCAGTTTTTGTCCTTTTTCCATAAATCCTTCTCGCTCTTGGGTAACCCAGGCACTGAATAAGGTTATGTTCAGCCCTGGAGTTGTTTCGGCAGGATAAAAAAGAAGGTGGCGCCGTGGCCTTCCACACTCTTTACCCAGATGCGGCCGCCGTGGGCGTCGATGATGCGCTTAACAATGGCCAGGCCCAGCCCCAGGCCGGCCTCCTCGCCTGCTGCTTTGCCACGATAGAGCAGCTCAAACAGGTGGGCCTGGTCCTCCGGGGAAATGCCAGGCCCCTGGTCTTGCACCGCAAATTGCACCTCGTTGCCCAAATCTTTCACGGATAACAAGATGCGGCTCTGGGGAGGAGAATACTTAATGGCGTTTCCCACCAGATTGCCGAGAGCCCGCTGAAACAACAGGGAGTCAGCCTGGAGGACGATAATTTCTTGGGGATAGTCCGTTTCCAGGGCAATTTTTTTGGCCTCTGCCTGGGGGCGCAACCGGTTGATGACTTCCTGGCATTCTTCCTCCACCTGGATGGCGCTGGGCACCGGGGTGATGATGTGCAGGTCCAGCCGGGCGTATTCCAGGAACATGGCAATAAGATTTTCCAGGCGCTGGATTTCCTGGAAGACGGTCTCAATATAGGCGGCCTGTGGCTTGGTGAGTTCTCCCACTTTGCCCTTGGCGGAGGCGGTTTATGAGGCCACCCACCGACACCACCGGTGATTTCAGATCGTGGGCGAACATGCCCACCAGATAGCGGCGTTCTTTCTCAAGCATTTTAAAAGGGCCGATATCCTTGAAGGTTTCCACGCCGCCCAGGAGGTTTCCCTGGTCGTCCCGCAAGGCCGAGGCGGAAAGCATCACGTCAATCTCCTGGCCCAAGCGGCTGTGTAACACCGCTTCCCGGGTCACCACCTCGCCGTTGTTCATGGCCATCTTGAGAGGACATTCCGCGGCCGCACATACTGCTGTGGAGCACTTCGCCGCAAAACTTACCCAGGGCCTCCTCCCGGGTGAAGCCCGTGAGCTTCTCCGCCGCCTTGTTGAGATCCGTGAGTTGCATGTTGCCATCGACGGTGATAACTGCATCAGCCATGCTCTGGATGATGAAGTGCGGCCAGTCATGCAAATCCGGGTTTGCCGGTTTTTTCACCATGCCTTCAAGTACTCACCTTTCCCGCTAGGCAGCCTGGCGTTTGGTCAGGAAGCCATCCACCCTTTCCTTGGCATTCTTTATTACCTCGTGGAATAGGTTTGTGGCATTGTGGCAGAAAGCTGAGGCTTTTTCCAGCCCCCCGGGCTCAGCGTTCCCGGGTCATGGTGCCACCGCATTTGGGACATTTCACGTCAAAGCAGGGCACGCCACGCTGGTGCGGCTCTTGGTGCCCGCAGGCCGCACAGACACAGGATCCCCCGGGACCGCCACCGAAACCACCACCCCGGCCGCCACCTCCCCGGCCACCGCCACCGGCGCCGCCACCCTGCCCACCTCCTGGACCTCGTTTTTGTGCATAAATACTGTCATATTCGATCCTCCTTAGCAGTTTTTCATGGATCATTTCTTCTCGCAGCTTTCCAGGTGCTCTTGAAGCTGCCGGTTGAACTCCGGGGGATTTTCCCGGTGCGTTAAATGTGCGGCATTAGCTACCACCCGCAGCTCAGAACCCCTGATCTGGCTCTCGAGATAGCGGGCATAGCCCACAGGTGTGGCTTGGTCCTCCTCTCCCACCAAAATCAGGGTGGGAATATCCATGGTTGGCAGCGCCCAGCGGTAGTCCGCCAGGAACGCGGCCACCAGGCCCTGCCGGTACACGGCTCGGGTGGTGGCGGTTATCACCTGCACCACCTCCTCTTGCAGCCCCGCCGGCGCGCCGCGCCGCAAGAGGCGAGGCGCCATAAATTGGGCCCATGCCGCCATGTCCATCTGGTCAAAGAGGCGCAAAAATTCTGCCAACATATGCGGTGGGGGGAAAAAGGCCGTGGTATCCGCCAGGATCAGGGATTTCATCAAGGAGGGACAGCGGACCCAAAGTTCCAGAGCTATCATACCTCCCAAAGAATTGCCGCAAATATGGGCACGCTCAAGGCCAAGACCTTTTGCCAAGGCGATGATATCATCGGCAAAAGCTCTGATACTGATGGCTTCCTCGGGACGATGGCCGGAATTTCCATGACCCCGTAAGTCCAGGGCAACGACCCGGTAGGCCTGGGACAGCTCCTCTAGCTGCTCCCGCCAGCTCCAGGCGTTGGCGCCCAGGCCGTGGATCAGGATCAGCGCCTCACCGGTCCCGGAATCGGTATAAGCCAGGTCGAGACACGGGCTGTGCCTGGGGCAATCAATGGGCATGGTGGCAGAGGTGAAGGTCATCTCTGGCAATTTTTCCCCCTGAATCTAACTGGCAGCCTCAGGATGCTGAATGCTGCTTAGCTTTCTCGAAGGGTGAAGCAGGCGGTTCGAGCCTGCTTTTTATACCTCCAGGGAGCTTCCCCAGACGCCGTGGATATTACAATAAGCCAGGGCATGAAAAGATTTGAAATCTCCGATCTGGTTGATTTGGAACCGCACATTGGGATTGGAGTAAACCGGCGCCCAAGCGGCGCGTCCCAGGTTGATCACTTGGTCGTTATCCTTTTTAACCCCGTAAAGCTCAATCCAGGAGATGTGATGTTCCATGGTGTTGGGATGAGGAACCTCATGCCCAACCACAACACGGACAATATCCTTCCCTTCCCGGTGGCCTTTATCGATGGTGATGCGTGGGACGTGCTTTTCTCCGTGATAACCTCGTCAACCCCCAACGCCTACCAGAACACCCGCAGCCTGAAAGTCTTTATATTTGGCGGCAACTGCCGCCAGTTCCGTAGGTCAGACAAAGGTGAAATCACCTGGATAAAAACACACCACCACCCATTTGCCTGTATAATCAGAAAGCTTGATGTTTTTAAAGCCGCCATCGATATAGGCTGCGGCCTCGAAATCAGGGGCAGGTTTGCCCACTCGGGCTGTCATTTTGGGTAGCTCCTCTGGAATTTGGGCCTTGCCTTCTTTGGCTTCTGGCGCCGTTATCGGTCCCCGGGCGGGGGATACGCATCCATCTTCCGAAGGTGTCATATCGCCTCCTTTCTCGGCCGATGCGCCCTTCCTGTCTCCCAGGGCATTAAGGCTCTTTCTCCAGTGCAGCTAACCGTTTTTGAACGGCCTCGATTTCGCTAAGGAGAATAAGCTTCTTCCTCTTTTAAGGCTGCCATTTCCTCTTGGGGAGACTCATAAGGCGGCTCCTCATAATAGGGCTCAGGGCCATAATAAGGATCAAACGCCCAAGGAGGCGGCCCCCAGCCGCCCCAGCCCCGGCACCAGGGCTGCTGCGGCCAAGAGCACCAGCCCCGGCCGGCGCCTCTGCCAAACCCGAAACCCTGGCCCCGGCCCCAGCCCGGGCCTGGACCGTATGGTCTCGCAGCATAATATCTCAGCATGGTATCACCTCCTGTCAGTCCAGCGAAATAGCTGTTTATTTTGAATGAGGATGGTCATGCACCTCTGCTTCATGCGCCGGATGCTCGTGGTCGTGGGGACCATGCTCCCCGGCATGCTCGTGCTCATGCACGTGGACATCAGCAGTATGGCCATGCTCATGTGAATGTTCATGAAGGTGCTCGTGCGTGTGGGTGTGCGCGTGTTCATGGGCGTGCACGACATCCACATGCTGGTGCTCATGGCTGTGCTCATGGGTGTGTTCGTGAGCATGCAGGTGCCTGTGTTCGTGGGTGCCTTCCATCTCCGTTCCTCACAGGGGCAGTTCGGAAATCAATTAAAAAGACGTTCAAGGCCACGTATCAGGCAATTCCCCTCCTGCCAGTTTGGCCGGCAGGAGGGGGTGAGAGTTCAGGGTTCTGAGCCTTCCAGTTCTGAGAGACGTTGCTGGACAGCTTCCAGTTGACTTCTCAAGTAAGCCTCTTCGTCCTGGAGGGCCCGAGCCTCATCGGGTGGGGCTCCATAGCCCGCGGCCCCGCCATACCCGAAAGGGCCAAACCGCCTGGGGCCATAACCCCAGCGGGGTCCCCCGGCAAAGCGTCCTTGGCCCCAGCTTCCGGCGCCGGCGCTGCGGCCGAAACCCCGGCCCCAGACCCGGCCACCCCCGCGGCGGCGGCCGGCGCCACACGGACCACGGCCCCAGCCGGTGCCCGATCCTGCTCCGAATGGTCCGGTTCTATCGAAACCTGGCATTGTCATTACCTCCTGTGTGTCTCTTGTGGTGAGTCATTTTTCCTCACCATTTGACAAAAATGTGGTGGTTTCAGTGTCACTTTTAAGGGTCCGAGAGAAAAACCTCCTTTGCTGATGGTAAGGCCTTCTCCAACGTTTTAAAGTTCCAAAACCTGGCCGGCACCGCCCGGGATAAAGGATTCCGGATAAAGCTGCTCGAGTTCGGCTTTGTATTTCGTGCAGTGGCAGGGACAGACTAGAGCCATGTCCCGGAGGAGATCAAACTCCTCAAACCCATGCAATCCTCCCACCAAGGCATTAACCCGGCCAAAGTGGGCAGCAACCCGTAAAATGACTCCCACGCCCGGGTGGGCGCAGCCGCTGACCACGGCCAACCCCTTACCGGTGTCCACCACCAGTGATTGTTCCCCGCCGTTCAGCTCCCCGGTGGACCAGAAGTGCGGCGTCAGCTGGCAGGGACCGTAAATGCTGACTGCCTGCCTGGCTTCCGGTGGCTTGGGACAAGAACCGGGCAGGTAAACGGCGGCCTCCCGGTTCAGTTCGAGCAGCGCAGGCAGACCCCCCGTATGGTCCCAATGGGAGTGGGAGATAAAGATGTCCGGTATGGTCCGGGGATCGAGCCCCAGTGCCGCCATGTTCTGCAGCAAAATCTCTCCCTTGGCGCCGGTGTCGAAGAGGAGCCGGTTGCCGTTCCCTGCTTCAATGAGGCAGGCAAAGCCCCAGTCGGCTTGCAGACCGGGCTCCCAGGCGTCATTGTCGTAGACGATGGTAATTTTCATGTCTTCAACCTGTTCGATGAATAACCATCCTTACAACTGAGGGTCGATGTGGCCAGGCCCGCCGCATTCCGGGGTGTAACAGGTGATATTGATAAAATCACATTTCTGGTGACAGCTCGGGCATTCTTCAGGGGGCTTGACCGCAGTGATGGTGTATCGACAATTACTGCAGCGCCAGTAAGTCATGCTGCACTGCGGACAGATATCCCCGACGAACTTCCCCGACCCCGTATAGCCACAAAGGGCGCATTCCATGGTCATTTCCTTCTCCGGGGGAGCCATTTCTTTACCTCCTTGGCTTTAGCTGGCATTCAATGTTGCTTGCCACCCTGCCAGTTCTTCATTGATTTTAGATTCTCTCTATCAAGCCCCGAGGAGACCCCGTCAGATTTATTTCCAGTGGCTGGTCACGTTGGGGCCCGTTGCTTGGGTTAGCTGTCCGGCCTGGAATTGCTCCACTGCCTGCCGCACCGGGCCGTTTACCTCGACAATCACCGAGATGCCTGCGGCCCGTAGGGTCTGGAAGGCCTTGGGGCCGCAATTCCCGGTGAGAACTGCCGCTGGTTGATAGCGGGCCACCAGGGCGGCGGTCTGGATGCCGGCGCCTTGGGCCGCCTGGAGGTTTATCTGGTTGGCCACCGCTTCAAACTCCAAAGTGTCCGGGTCCACTATCAGTAAATAGGGAGCCCGCCCAAAACGGGGGTCGACTGCAGCATCCAGGGTGGGTCCGCTGGCGCTTACTGCGATTTTCACAGTGTCCTCCTTTCTCAGCTAAGGGGGTGCAATGCCTTACATTGCCCCGAAAGCTTTCGGGTCAATCAGTGGTTCTATAATGAGGTTAATGGTCACAGACATTGGGTCCGGTGGTCAGGCCGCCCGCCAGGTAGTTCTGGACCAGGGCTACGGGTTCATGGTTCGGAGCTCCGGTGATCACCCTGATGCCTTGTTCGGCGAAAAGACCCAGGGCCCGCTGCCCCATCCCCCCGGCGATGATGAGATCAACGCCCAAATCCCCCAGCCAGCGGGGCAAGACCCCCGGTTCGTGGGGTGGCGGGGTGTGGAGTTCCGGGTCACCGATTTGTCCATCAAGAACAGGTAACACGGCAAACTTCTCACAATGGCCGAAGTGATTGCACAGCACCCCGTTCGTTAGGGGCACCGCCGCTTTAAATGTGGTTTTGTCCGGCATCACCACCTCCGACATTACCCCCGCCAACGGCACTTCCCTGGGGGCTGACAAAATTTCCCTTTCTGGCTCATCCAGGCGTCGCTCCACTTCATCCAGCAGTCGCCTGAGGGCCCCCAGGAAGGGGCTCTGGTCCGGCGACTCCAGCCTGGGATGGCCGGTATCGCCACCCTGCACGACACTCAGATCAAAGGGCAGACTGGCCAAGAGGGCCACATCCATCAAGGCGGCAGTCTTTTGCCCGCCGCCCTTGCTGAACAGGGGAATCTCCTCGCCACAGCGGGGACAGATAAGGCCGCTCATGTTCTCCACCAATCCCAGAATGGGCATATTCACCTTGCGGCAGAAATTAATGGCCTTGCGCACGTCGGCCAGAGACACTTCCTGGGGCGTGGTGACGATGACGGCCCGGGCCCCGTGAATAGTCTGGGCCACGCTCAGGGGCTCATCCCCGGTACCGGGGGGGGAGTCAATAATCAAATAATCCAGCTCGCCCCAGTTGACCTGAGAAATGGCCTGGCGGATGAAGCTGTGTTTCAAGGGCCCCCGCCAAATCACCGCTTCGTCCCGGTCATGGAGCAAAAACTCAATGGAGACCACTTTCAAATGGTCACTATACTGATGGGGAATCAAAAGATGTTCTTGGTCGAATTCAAACATTCCTTTGATGCCCAGCATCCGGGGGACATCCGGACCGTGCAGGTCCACGTCCAGGAGTCCAACCCGGTGGCCCCGTTGGGCCAAACCCAGGGCGAGATACACGGCAATGCTGGTCTTGCCCACGCCCCCCTTGCCACTCATCACCAGAAGCTGGTGCTTGATATGCTTCAACTGCTCTTTGAGCCTGGGTTCGTCCGCATCAGGTCCATGGTGGGCTTCTTTTCCCCCATGACCACACTGGTGGCTGTGACACTCACTCATGCTGCAACTCCTTTCTGAAAATTGCGTCACTTGGTATATAGTCAAATTCTGTGCCAGGAAAAGAGCAGGCAAACAGCGGTCTTTTGCCGGGGCAGGTGAAGATAAGGGAACAGAATGCACCCAATTAAATTACGAAAAGGCAGCAAATTGTTCCCTAAACCTAATTTCAAGAGGGGAGCAGCAAAGAAAAACTTCAGGCTCTCAGGTTAGCCAGGGAAAAAACCAGCCATACCCCAAAAACCAGTTGATTTATCTCTGGAGATACGGTAGGGTGGATTACCCTGAGCTATATGCTTGATATTATTTGTTATTATGAACTATAGTTTTTTAAGCATATAGCCGGAAGTTTTTCCCCAACCTCCTGAGCGCATCTATTCCGGGTTCTCATGAAAAAGCTTCTCAAGCCGATTCTCTATATCGTTCTTGGGATTATCGTGGCTTTCCCCCTCTTCAGCCTCACCTACTACACCATGGTACGGACCTCAACCCCGCAATTTTGCGCTTCCTGCCACGAAATCGAATTTGCCTACAACACCTGGAGGACCTCAACCCACACCAACAACAGCCAGGGCTTCGTGGCGGACTGCATGGACTGCCATCTTCCTGCTCCGCAAGACACCTTCGACTTCTTTTACGCTAAGACCTATCACGGCGCCAAAGATGTCTTGGTGCACCTCACCATGACCTCCTATGATCATGAGAAAAACCGGCAAAAAGCTTACGCGTCCATTAAAAATAACCATTGCTTGAAATGCCACCGTAACCTCATTTATCTGCCGTACAACCGGGGGGCCATGCTCGCCCACCGGACGGTAATATATCCCCGGCCGGGGTATGAAAAAAGCTGTTTTGACTGCCACCGGAACCTGGTGCATAACGAGGTGCCTTACTACAACTATAAAACCTGTAATTAACTCAGTAAGCCTTCACCACGGCTTGATGATTTTTTCTTGAAGAATAAGGAGGGTCGGGCGGTGAAAAAGGAACTCATAGTACTGACGTGCATGGCAATACTCCTGGCTTTGGGGAGTCCCGGGGACGCAGCCAAGGAGCAGAAAGCCGTAAACACGCCCAAGGTGAAAGAATTCCGCATCGAGCGCAGCATGTCCAAGGAGGCGGTGGCCTGTATCGAGTGCCATAAGACCGAGAGCCCGGGACTCTTCGTGGATTGGGCCAGGAGCCGTCATGCCAGCGCTAACATCACCTGTCTGGACTGCCACCAGGCCGAACCCTCCGATCCGGATGTGAGCCAGGAGCACTTCAAGCAGTATCAACGCACCGACAATCCCTGGGGTAAGGCGGAATACCGGGTGCCCGTGGCCACGGTGGTGACCCCCAAGGACTGCTCCCGCTGCCATCCTGATGAAGTCAAGCAGTACGACAAAAGCAAGCATGCCAATACCATGGAAATCATTTGGAAAATCGACCCCTGGCTCAACAAGGGCATGAACAGCGAGATCGAGCGGGCCACCGGCTGCTTTTACTGCCACGGCACAGTCCTCAAGATCAAGGACGGCAAGCTCGACCCCATGACCTGGCCCAACGTGGGCGTTGGCCGGGTTAACTTAGATGGCAGCTTAGGCAGTTGTTCTAGTTGCCACACCCGACACCGGTTCGCGGTCATGGATGCCCGCAAGCCGGAAGCCTGCGGCCAATGCCATCTCGGCCCCGACCATCCCCAGATTGAGATCTACAAGGAATCCAAACACGGCGACATCTATGACGCGTTCGGGCAGGAGTACAATTGGGATGCGGCGCCGGGCACCTGGACGCCGGGGGTGGACTACCGGGGTCCCACCTGCGCTTCCTGCCACATGTCGGGATCAGGCAAAGTCCTGACCTCCCATGATGTTACTGAACGCCTCTCCTGGGAATCCCAGGCTCCCCTGACTATCCGGCCCAGTGAGTTCAAGCCCTTCCCGGCTAAGACCGACTGGAAGGTGGAACGGGCGAAAATGCAAGAGGTTTGCATGCAGTGCCATGGAAAGACCTGGGTGGATGATCACTATGTCAAGATGGACAAGGTGATGGAGGAGTACAACGAGGTTTACTTCAAGCCGGCCAAAAAGAAGCTGGATGAGCTCTATGCCAAAGGACTCCTGGACCAAACCAAGTTTTTTGATGAAAAACTGGAAGTTGAATACTACGAACTCTGGCACCACGAAGGCCGCCGGGCCCGCATGGGCGCCCAGATGATGGCCCCGGACTATACCTGGTGGCACGGCTTCTATGAGTGCAAAAAGAGGTTTGTGAACTTCATGGAAGAGGCCAACGACTTGATCAAGCACAACAAAAAGGCCTACAAGGCCGTCGACTTCCCGGCAGCCACCGGCAGCACCCAGAAGCCGCCGGAGGTTTTTGGCAAACAGCCCTCAAAGGCAGAGGAGAAGCCGGCCGAGAAAAAGAAATAAGATAAGTATTTTACTTGCATCTCACCATCAAGGGCAGACAAAAAAGTCTGCCCTTGTTTTGTGTGGGGGGCTATTTTAACTTGCCCGTTTTTGGGCCACCGTCACCAGGAAAGCCGCGGTGGGGAGCTGAAGCTGGTGCCCTAGCTTTTCTATATAAAGATAATAAGGTAGCAGGTGGGGATGGGCATAGGGGGGAAAGAAAACGGCCCGGCGGTGGCGGATTGCCCTGATATCCTGGTGGCCAGAGAGCAAACGCCTCAGTCCCCTGGGGGTGATGAACCGGACCTCCCGCCATAAGGAAGGCTTGAACCAGGCCCGCAAAATCCGCTTCAGCGTCCACAGGCTGAATCGGTTCAGCATGGCCAGCACCAGAAACCCGCCGGGACGCAGCACCCGCACCATTTCCCGCAACGCCCCCGGACGATCGAGGATGAAATCCAGGGCCAGGATGGATATTACCCCGTCGAAACTTTCCCTGACAAAGGGAAGAGAGCCGGCCAGACCCCTGATCCAGGTAAGGGGAAAACCTTGTTGCCGGGCTTTGTGCTGCGCGGCCGCCAGCATGGGGCCGGAAACGTCCAACCCCACCAACCGCGCGCCCCGGCGGGCCAGGGCCAGGGAGATGTTGCCAGTGCCGCAGCCCACCTCGAGCACCCGCCGGCCGTCGAGCTCCGGTAGGAGGGCGAAGACCGCCTCCTTCTCCATCCGGTCCACCAGTTGCCCCAAGGGCGTGGCATACCAGCGGTCATAGGCCGCCACCTGGTCGTCAAAGGCCGGAGCCATGGGGCCACATCATCTCAGCCCCCTCCCCTTTCAGGGGGCGTAAGCCCAAAGCGTTTGATTTTGCGGCGCAGGGTGTTCTTGTCGATGCCCAGTTCCCGGGCCGTGGCCAGGCGGCGCCAGTGGTTCCTTTCCAGGGCCTCCCACAGGGCTCTTTTCTCGACTTCTTCCAGGGTCAGACCGGTAAAAGCCGGCCCGGCTTGATATTCCGGCCGGAGATGTTCCGGCAAATGCTGCGGCTGGATCAGTCCAGAGGGACAAAGTATAAAGGCGTGTTCAATGGCGTTTTCCAGTTCCCGGATGTTGCCGGGCCAGTCGTGGTTCATGAATATAGCCAGAGCCTCGTAGCTCAGGCCCAGGATTTTTTTATCCTGGAGCTTGTTGAAGCGAGTAATGAAGTGCTCGGCCAGCAAGGGGATGTCTTCCTTGCGTTCTGCCAGCTGGGGCAGTCTGAGTTTCACCACGTTGATGCGGTAGTACAGGTCTTTGCGGAAGGCCCCCTCTTCCACCAGTTGGGCCAGATCCCTGTGGGAGGCGGTGACGATACGGACGTCCGCCTTGATACTCCGGGAGGAACCCAGTGGCATGTAAGACTTTTCTTCCAGGACCCGGAGGAGCCGCACCTGGAGGGCTGGAGAGATGTCGCCGATTTCATCAAGGAACAGGGTGCCCTTCTCCGCCAGGGCGAAGCGGCCCTGGCGGTCCCGCCGGGCATCGGTGAAGGCGCCGGCGGTGTGGCCAAAAAGCTCCGATTCCAGGAGGGTGTCGGGGAGGGCCCCGCAGTTCAACGCCACAAAGGGGCCCTTGGCCCGGCGGCTCAGGTGGTGGAGCGCCCGGGCCACCAGTTCTTTGCCGGTGCCGCTCTCCCCTTCGATGAGCACCGTGCTGTCGGTGCGGGCCACCTCCGGCAGGAGGGTGAATATTTTCTGCATCAGGGGGGACTTGGAGATGATGTCTCCCAGGCGGTAGCGGCGCTGGATCTCTTTGCGCAGTTCCTCCACCAGGCTCAGGTCCCGGAAGGTCTCCACCCCGCCAATGATCTCTCCCGCATCGTTTTTGAGCAGGGCGGTGCTGATGCTGATGGGAATTTCCTGGCCGTCGGCCCGCAGAATGGCAATGGACTGATTTACCACCGGGTGGCCCGTTTCCATGGTGTGCCTCAGAACACAGGCCGAGTCGCAGACATTGGCCCGGAAAACCTCACAGCAAGGGCGGCCCAGGGCCTCAGCGGCTGGAATACCGGTGATCTCTTCCGCCGCCCGGTTGAAGGAGGTGACCAGCCAGTCCAGATCCACGGTAAAGACGCCGTCAGCGATGCTGTTGAGAATGATTTCCGTCTGGGGGGAGAACTTGGACGCGGGGCTGGGGAAGACCTGCTCCTGAACTTTGTCGGGAGCGGGACTCAGTGGATTTTTCGCTTCAAATTGTCGATCTCCGTCTGTAATTGTTCCCAAACCTCGGTGAGAAGTGCATGTAATTGCTTATTATCATATTCCATAATGGTCTTACCTTCAACCTGGGCCCGGGTGAAATCCGGGTCGAAAGGCAAGTGTCCCAGGAAAGGATAGCCATGGTCGGCGCAGAACTGCACAATTTTCTCAGCGGCCTCCCAATGCAGGTCGGCTTTATTCACCATCACGAAGACCGGCAGCTTGAAATGGTCGGCCAGGGCAGCCACCCGCTCCAGGTCGTGTTGGCCGGAAACAGTGGGCTCGGCCACGAGAAGCACCGCGCTGGCGCCGCCCAGGGAGGAGATCACCGGGCAGCCGATCCCCGGGGGGCCGTCGGTGAGGAGCCAGGGAAGGTTTTTCTCTTCTGCCAACCGCCGGGCCTCCCGGCGAACCAGGGTCACCAATTTGCCGGAATTTTCTTCGGCGATGCCCAACCGGGCATGCACCAGGGCCCCGAAACGGGTGCGGGAGATGTACCACTCGCCACAGAGGTTATCAGGGAACTGGACGGCCTGAACCGGGCACAGGTGAAAGCAGACCCCGCACCCTTCACAGAGGAGGGGATTTATGACAAAGGTGTCGCTGATGGCCCCGAAGCGGCACCAGTCCAGACATTCACCGCACTGGACACACTGGTCCGGATCAATGAGCGCTTGGTGACCCGCAAAGAAATCGTGTCTTTCCAGAACCTGGGGATTGAGGAGTAAATGCAGGTCCGCGGCGTCCACGTCGGCGTCGCACAGCACTTTTCCAGGAACCAGGGCCGCCAGGGCCCCCACGATACTGGTCTTCCCCGTGCCGCCTTTGCCGCTTAAAACCACCAGTTCATTGATTGTCGACATCCGTCTTTTCCCGAAATATGGCCTCGCCCCTGGAGCTGCTGCGAGGGATTAGAGAAATAAAAAAGCTAAAGCCCAAATCCACCTGAACCTATTTTCCAGGGAGAAATCTGCCGTCATCTTTCATCGTCTTGAGCTTCTCTAGGTTCTCAGTTAACCAGCCAATCCTGGTCTGGTCCCGGGTATCAAACTCGGGGACGAAGGGCTTGATATCCAGAAGCGGCGTGCCATCCAGCATGTCCACGTCCCGAATGTGCAGCGTGTCTGCCTCGATGCCGTCGAGCCGCACCAGGGAGAGGCCGATGGGGTTAGGCCGGGCCGGGGCCCGGGTGGCGAAGACCCCCCGTTTCTCATCATCCAAAAAAGGTTTGACCCAAAGCGAAAACCCCTGACAAAGGTGACAGTGGTAGATGAGAAAAATGTGCGAGAATCCACTCAAGTCCTGAAGACCTTCAGAGAATTCCGGAAAAAGCTTGACGGTTCCCGCTATGCCTTCGGCGGCCTTCGGCTGGATCGGGGTCCCTTCAGGCACAGTAAAGGGAGTTGATATAATGCCTATGGGCCGGAAAGTGATGAGATTCATGACAATTCTCCTTGGCATCTGGTCTCGCTGAGACACACTATCATCCATGCCGGGGCAAGTATCAAGTCCAACCAGGTTTACCAAGGGTTTTTTTCAGGTTTTCCAGAAGGCCGTGCATCATGGCCCGCCACTGGGGCAGCACCTCCACCAGCAGTTGGCCCCGAGCATAGGCCCCGGCCACCTGGCGGTCGAAGGGAATTTCCAGCAGAATGGGGAGGTTTTCCCGGGCGGCATAGTCGTGCACCCGGCGGTCCCCCAGGTCGGCGCGGTTGATCACCAGGCCCATGGGAAGCTGCAGTTGCCTGACGGCCCCCACCGCCAGCTCCAGGTCGTGCAAGCCAAAGGGGGTGGGCTCCGTGACCAGCAACACGGCATCGCTTCCCCAGAGAGCCGCCACCACCGGGCAGGAGGTGCCGGGGGGCGCGTCGATGATGGTCAGGCCGTCGGGTTGGGCTTCTGCTTTTACCCGCCGGATAAGGGGCGGCGCCATGGCTTCCCCCACTCGGAGGCGCCCGTGGACAAACCGAACCTTTCCCCGGAAACCGATCTCCACCTCGCCGATGGGGCGCGTCCGGGAATTGACGGCCCCTTCCGGGCAGATGAGAAAGCAGCCGCCGCAACTGTGGCACAACTCCGGGAACGTGAGGGCCGCCTCAGGCAGGATGGCGATGGCGTTAAACTGGCAAATCTCCTGGCACTTCCCACAAAAGGTGCATTTGCTGAGGTCGACTTCCGGCACCTCCAGCTGGAACGTAAGGCTCTCCTGGATCTCAGGGTTGAGGAAGAGGTGGGCGTTGGGTTCCTCCACGTCGCAGTCCAGGAGCTGCACCGGCTCATCCAGGGCCACCGCCAGGTTGGTGGCGATGGTGGTCTTACCGGTGCCACCCTTGCCGCTGGCTATGGTGATGATCATGGTTTGCGCACCCTCTAACCTCTGGCCAGTCGTTGACCGCACCGGGGGCAGCTTACCAAATAACAGGGAATCCCCCGCTCATGGCGATGCCTGAACCCGCAATCAGGGCAGACACAGCTGTCACCCGCCCAGGGCACCGCATCATCTGCCTGAGCGCCCCTGCCTGGCTTGCGGCCGCCTGTCCCTCTGGCCAAGCCAGGGCAGCCCTTGCCGCCTCTGAAGCTGTAACGGTACCGTCTCTGGCCCCCACAACCTGGCAGCCAAAACTGTGGTTGATCCAGTTGATTTTGCCAGTAAGACCGGCGCACCTCATCAATCTCGCCCGCCACGCCGCACATGATCTTGATTCCCAGTTTGCTGGCGTAGTGCTGCAAATCAGGACTGAGGGCGCCACAAATCAGGGTTTTCACCCCCTTTTCCCGGAGCAATTCCAGGCGCTGGTTTGCTTCCAAATGAGACACTTTGACCTCTTGCCCTGATCCCTGATAAGCTGGGTCATCAGGAAATATGCGAATGCAGGAGCACCAATTCAGCACTGGGGCAACCCGGGACCGCAACACGGGGATGGCAAGCATGACGTCCTCTTGGCAAAGCATCGTGGCGTCTTAAAGGCCCCAACCGAGAGGGGAACCCGGCCACGACCTGACAAATCGTTTGCCAGAGATGTAAGCAGATAGCGTGCCAAATTGTTTCTCCATTATTTCCGCCTTGTTAATCCCGGGGGAGGGCACTGCTGGGTGCACTCTGCACCCAGCAGTGGAGAGGTTACTACTCCCTGACCTGGTAAAAATGACGCTTGCGATTTAATGGATTCGTGATTAAAATAAATACTCGATTTTAAACTCAATGGGTGCCTGAATGGATAGACAACAGACCTGCAAACGCTGCTCCATAGCTCGGGTAAATGCCTTGTGTACTCTCTATGAACAAGCTTTTAGGGAAAATGAATCCCAGTCTCTCAGCAACCTGAAAGCCCTGGTGCAATTAGCCCAAAGTCGTGGCTATGCTAATGGCAAACGATTTCTCCGACCGCAACTCAGAAGAAGCCAGGTCAGAACTTTAGCCTGGAATATTTCCTCGCTTTTATATAATGACGACATGTTGCGTCTGGGAATTTCCTTAAATGGCCGTGGAAGACCTTGACGCGCAATTAACGGATATTGATAATTCTGAAGACCTGCCAGAAGGGGACGGGGTCCTGATCCTCTCCCCTCAAAAGCGCCTCCTGTCAGCCAACCTGCAAGCCGAAAGACTCCTTCGAGTAAAGCTCAACCGGGGGCAAATTTTGCCCTTAGAGCTTCTGGTTAGTGACAAATATCTCCCGCAAGCGGAACAGGCATTCCAGGAGGCCCTGCAGGCCGGCACCTCTAGCTCTAATCTGTTAGCCCAATTTGCCCTGACCCCAGACTCCACCATTTTTTTAAACTACTCGATAGATCCCTTGTATAACCGGGAGGATAAAAATATCGGGGTTATTCTAACCCTGCGGGAGAATACCACCGCCCGGGCTTGGACCGCGTGGTCCGCAGATGGCCTGGGAATCGAGTTCGACGCGCTCTTCGAGAACCTAGCCGAGGCCGTCTTCACTATTAATAAACGCTGGCGCATCACCGGATTTAATCGGCGTGCCGAGGAGGTTACTGGTTTTAAACGGCAAGAGGTTTTAGGGCTGTATTGCTGGGATATTTTTAAGAGCGACCGTTGTCAAACCGATTGTCCCCTCAAAGCGACTCTGTCAGATCATATTACCCGCACCGATCAGGACGTGCGCATGATTAACAAAGGCGGCCGTAGCCTGAACGTCTTGGTTAATACTTCGATTATCAAAGACAAAAAGGATGCGGTGGTGGGGGCAGTGGAGTTTTTCCGGCCACTTACCCTGGTCGGCCGACCTACCGGGGTCAAATTAAGGGATTCACCACCACCAGAGATAGAAATAATCGGCCAGAGTGCCACCCTGACTAACCTCCTCCGCCTCCTCCCTGATATTGCCGCTTCCGAAGCCAATGTGGTCATCGAAGGCGAATCCGGGACCGGCAAGGAGTTGTTTGCCAAGGCCCTTCATCATCAAAGTCCTCGGGCCCAGGGCCCTTTTGTGGCGGTCAACTGTTCGGCCCTGGCTGAGTCGCTGCTGGAATCCGAGCTGTTTGGCCACGTCAAAGCTGCGTTTACCGGGGCCATTGCCGGTAAGGTGGGCCGCTTCGAACTGTCCAGGGGGGGCACCTTATTTCTGGATGAGATTGGTGAATTCAAACCGGAACTCCAGGTCAAGCTCCTGCGAGTTTTGGAGGAACGGGTTTTTGAACGGGTGGGAGGCACGCAGCCGATTACCATGGATGCCCGAATCATCGTGGCCACCAGCCGCAACCTCAAAGAAGAAGTGCATCAGGGTCGCTTCCGAGAGGACCTCTATTATCGTCTGCGCACCGTACCTCTGTATCTCCCCCCCTTGCGGGAACGCCTGGACGATATTCCCCTGCTCGTTAACACGTTTATCAATCAATTGAACCGCAAGTATAAAAAAGATGTGCGGGGGATAGACCCCAAAATCATGACCCTCTTCGGGCAATATCATTGGCCTGGCAATGTCCGGGAGTTGGAGCGGGTCCTGGAATACGCCTTTGTCTTTGTCAAAGGCCACATCATCACCAAAGCACACCTGCCTGAGATGGAAGAAGTTCCCGCAAAGCCCCGACCCCCTCTTACCCGGGTCCCCCAAAAGCCTTCTCTTTGGGAGGATGAACGGCAGGCCATCCAAAAAGCTCTCCAGAAGGCCAGGGGACGCCGACAAGTGGCGGCCCGTCTGTTAGGCATCAGCCGCAGTTCTCTGTGGCGTAAGATGAGAGCCCATAATCTTTCCTAACTTCCCTTCCCCACGGTGTTTCATGTATCAGATAACATGAAACATAATTTAATTATTAAAAAAATATAATAATATCAGTTTATTATATCTCTATATGTTTCATTTTGTGCCAACGATGAAACATTTATTTTATTTAAAACACTAGGACCAAATCAAAATAAGCTAATATTTTCAATGCGTTGCTTGATGGCACTAAATTTGCTGTTTTATCCAGCAAAAAGCCAGAGAGGAGCGGGAGATGCCCAAGGTAGCGACCCCAGATATCGACACCATTTTGGACAAATATCCCGGCGAACCTCACTACCTGATCAGTCTGATGCAGGATGTCCAAGGTCTGTACAATTATATCTCCCCGGAGCACTTGAACCTGATCTGTGATCATGTGGGCGTTGCTCGCACCCGGGCCTGGTCGGTGGCCACCTTTTATAAATCGTTCAGCCTCGAACCCCGGGGGGAACACGAAATCAAGGTCTGTCTCGGCACTGCCTGCCATCTCAAGGGCAGCCCGCGCATTGTCGAAAGCCTGGAAAGGGAGTTGCATGTGTGTCGGGGGCACACCACGGGGGACCTGAGGTTCACCCTGGATACGGTCAACTGTGTGGGGGCCTGTGCTCTGGCCCCGATCGTGGTGGTCGATGAAGAATATCAACCCAGAACCACCTTTCGCAAACTGAACAAGTTGTTAAAAAGTCTCGCCGAGAAATAAGGCTCGGCCTGCGAGGATGAGGCTATGGCACAAGCAAGTACGGCGCTCAAGGTAGAGGACATCAGGTTAGGTTCTCAAGCAGACTTGGCAGCGTTACAAAGAGCAAATCCTGTCTGAGCGTGATCCCAACCGGCCAGTAATCATTGTGTGCCACGGCACAGGTTGTCTGGCCAATGGCAGTCCCAAAGTGGCCGATGCCTTGCGCAAAGCGATTGCCAAGGCCGGCCTTGATGTTCAGGTCGTTCCAGATATTAAAATCACCGGCTGCCACGGGTTTTGCTCTCGGGGTCCTCTCGTGATCTTCCAGCCCTCAGGTCTTTTCTATCAGTTGGTCAAACCCACCGACGTCGAAGAGATTGTCCAAACCACGTTAATTGACGGCAATACCTGTGGACCGCCTGCTCTATGTGGAACCCAGGACCGGGGAGCACATAGTCCACGATTATGAGATTCCGTTTTACAAGCACCAACAGCGAATTGTCCTCAAAAACATCGGCAAGATCGATCCCACCGATATTGGCGACACTATGGCCGTGGGAGGGTACGAGGCCCTGGCCAAGGCGCCTGACCACGATGACGCCGGATGAGATTATCGACGCGGTGGAGGCCTCCGGTCTCCGAGGCCGGGGCGGCGGTGGCTTTCCTAGCCGGGCGCAAGTGGCGCATTGCCGCGGAAAACCTCCGCAAGAATCCGGGACCCATGTACATCGTCGGCAATGGCGACGAAGGTGACCCGGGCGCCTTCATGGACCGGACCATCATGGAAGGCGACCCCCACGCCGTGCTGGAAGGCATGATCATCGGGGCTTATGCCATGGGCGCCACCCAGGGCTATCATCTATGTCCGCTTGGAATACCCCGTGGCCGTCCGACATCTCAACATAGCCATCGAACAAGCCCGAGCCCTGGGACTGCTGGGCACAAACATCCTGGGCAGCGGCTTTGATTTCGACATCCAGATCAACCGGGGAGCCGGGGCCTTTGTCTGCGGCGAAGAAACCGCGCTCATCGCTTCCCTGGAAGGCCGCATCGGTGAACCCATACCAAGACCTCCCTATCCGGCCGAAAAAGGCCTGTGGGGGCGCCCCACCATTATCAACAATGTGGAGACCTGGGCCAATGTGCCCATGATCATCGACAAGGGAGCCAAATGGTTTGCCGGCATCGGCGTCCCTCACAGCACGGGCACCAAGATCTTCTCCCTGGTGGGCAAGGTGAACAACATCGGTCTGGTGGAGGTCCCCATGGGCATTCCCCTGAGCCAAATTGTCGAGGAGATCGGCGGCGGTGTGCCCGGCCAGGAGGGGTTCAAGGCCGTGCAAACCGGCGGACCCTCGGGCGGCATCATCCCTTATGAGCTTAAAGATACCCCCGTGGACTTCGATTCCCTCACCAAAGTGGGTTCCATGATGGGCTCGGGAGGCATGATCGTCATGGATCAGCGGGACTGCGTGGTGGATGTGGCCCGCTACTTCCTGCGTTTCCTGGAGGAAGAGTCTTGTGGCAA
Organism: uncultured delta proteobacterium; assembly: GCA_963709285.1. Taxonomy (GTDB): domain Bacteria; phylum Desulfobacterota; class Desulfobaccia; order Desulfobaccales; family 0-14-0-80-60-11; genus JBGSLA01. The sequence continues at coordinate 791,846 of CAVPVR010000003.1, forward strand.
ATGTCTCCCCTGTCGTCTTGGTCTCAAGGCCATGTTGGAGTTCCTGGATCGGTTCTCCAAGGGCCAGGGAACACCTGCCGACCTCGATGAATTGCAGAGTTTAGGCCAGGCCATCAAGGATTTCTCCCTGTGCGCCCTGGGCGGCACCGCTCCCAACCCGGTCCTGACCACCATCGAGTATTTCCGGGATGAGTATGATGGCCCATCTGGTGGACCAGAAGTGCCCCGCCGGGGTGTGCAAAGACCTGATCACCTACTTCATTGACCCGGAGACTCTGCAACGGCTGCCGGGTTTGTGCCCGGATCTGCCCCCAGCAATGCATCAGCGGGGAGAAAAAGAAGCTGCACACCATCGAGAGCAGTCTTTGTATCCGCTGTGGCATGTGTTATGACGAGTGCCCGATTGACGCCGTGATCGTGGAATAAGGGGGTGAGCCCATGAGTAAACCAGCCAAGAAAAAACCGAGTGAAAAAGGGAAGAAAAAAGTGAGTGCACCCGCCAAGGCCAAAGCAGGTTTCATCAACTTCACCATAGACGGTCAACCGGTGCAGGCCCGGGAAGGTTGGACTCTTCTGGACACCGCCAGGCATTATGGGTTCCACATCCCCACCTTGTGCTTCCACGAAGCCCTGCAGCCGGTGGGTGCTTGCCGCCTGTGTATGGTCGAAGCCCGGCAAAATGGCACCCAGAGATTGGTGGCTTCGTGCTTTAGCCATCCCCAGGAAGGCCTAGAAATTTTCACCAACTCCGAGCGGGTCCAAAATGGGCGGCGTTGGGTCATGGAAATGCTCCTGGCCGCCTGCCCAAACTCCCCGGAGCTCAAAAAGATGGCACGGGAGTTTGGGGTGGTTTCCACCCGCTTCACTATTGAGGACCCGGAGGAGGAATGTCTGCGTTGCGGCCTCTGTATTCGGGTATGTGAAGAGATTGTCGGGGCCAAAGCCATCTCTTTCGGCTCCCGGGGGGTGACCAAGCATGTGGCCACTCCTTACATGGTCCCCAATGAGGCGTGCGTGAGCTGTGGCTCCTGTGTGGCGGTGTGCCCCACCCTGGCTGCCCAAACCAGGTTGGATAAGTTTCGGGGCGACATTGCCCTGCGCATCGGCCATGGTTTCGCGCATTATTAAGGGAGGTGTTTTCCATGACTGCGCAAGTAAGTGCTAATGGAACTCGATGCGGGGTCTTCCTGTGCCAGTGTGGGCCCAAAATTGCCCCCAAGGTGGACCTCCCGGCCCTGGAGCAGATGATCCGTGAACAGCTCTCCCCTAGCCACGTGGAGACCATACCCTTTCCTTGTCTGGCTCCCGGATTGGAGGAAGTAAAAAAGGCCATTCAAGAAAACCAGCTGAATCGGGTCCTGGTGGCCGGCTGCGAGCCCCGGATCATGCTGAAGAAATTCCAAAGAGATCTACGGGCAGATGGGCCTGGAAGAGGAACAGATCGATATGGTCAATCTCCGGGACCATGTGGCCTTGGTCCATGCAGGGGAACCGCCGGCTGAACTGGCCCTCAAAGGCAGCAAGCTCATCGCCGCCGAGATGGCCGGTCTGATGGCGACCCAAACGATAGCCCCCCAAAAAGTTGAATGCAAGGGGCCGGTGATGATCGTGGGGGGCGGCCTGGCCACCTACTCCGCCGCTCTGGAACTGGTGCGGGCCGGCATTGACACCATCATCTCGGTGGCCACCGATGAGCCGGAAGACGAAATCCGCATGCTCCATGAACGCTATCCGGGCGAGCGCCATTTTCATGGCCGCCTGCGGAAGATCATGCAGGAGGTGCACGAGAGTCCCCATATCAAGACGATCACCAGGGGTGAAGTGGAAAAAGTCATGGGCCAGTGGGGTGACTACTCCGTAACATTCTCTGCGGTCGGTGATCAACTTCCCCCGACGTATAAGGTCGGCGCCATCATCGCCGCCCTGGACGCCGAGATGTTGCATCAGGGCCCCGACTTCGGCCACGACGGGGTGCGGGTCCTGTGTCACACCGAGTTGGAGGAGCAGATCTGGGTAAAAGGGTGTCCCGGGGCACCGCTTGGTCTTCTGGGTGAACGATATAGAAACCAATCGCCCCTGGGACCAGCTTTCCTTCCGCGGGGCCTGGAATCTGGCCCGTAACATCAGGCTGCACAACGTCAAATCCCAGGCTTGCATTCTCTTCAATAGCCAGATCACCATACCTCTGAGCACCGCGGAGCGGGTCCAGGCCCGGGAATTGGGCATCAAATTGATACCCTATGATGGGAGCCTGCGGCCCACCATCCAGTCGGGTTACATTACCTATAACGACCTTTATGATCAAATCGAACAGGAACTCCCCTGGGATCAGCTGGTCCTTTCGCCCGTGCGGGATCCTGGCCATGAGTCCATCAGGATCGCCAAGATACTGGGGATGTTCACCTATGAAGGTCAGTTTCTGGAAAGAGAACCCCAGATGGTGCGGCCCGATGAAGTAGGGCTGGGTGAAAAGCTCATCGCCGGTTCGTCCCGGAAGCCCTGTGAGCTGCAAGAAACCTTGCGCCAGGGACGCCGGGCGGCTCGCGTGCTCGTCAATCTGGTGAAAAAGGCCCAGGCCGGCGAGCTCTATGGGGCCCGCGATACCTGCTAGGTGGATCCCAATCTTTGCACCGGTTGTGGGTTGTGCAAGGAAATCTGCGACTGCGGCGCCATTCTCCCGGTGGAAGGGCCGGGCGGCGGTATTCCCCGCACCGTGGACCCCATGGTCTGCACCGGCGGCGGCACCTGCGCCGCCTCCTGCCCCCATCTGGCCCTCAACGTGCAAACCAGACCTCTGGTCCGACGGGAGAGCCCGGGCCGGGGCTCTGGCCCGGAGATTGGCGGACAACGAGGTCATGGGGTATGCCTGTTCCTGGGGTGGGGCCGCCGCGGCTGACCATGCGGGGCTCCAGGGACTGTCGTATAATCCCCGGTTTTACCTCCTCAGGATGAGGTGCATCGGGGAGCTTGATCCCATTATCATGGGACGGGCCTTCCTGGAAGGGGCCAATGGTCTTTTGCTCCTCGGCTGCAAACCCGAGACCTGCCACCACAGTTACGGCCTGGACCATACCTGGAGCCGCTCCTTGATGATCAAGAAGCTCTTGGAACTCAGCGGCCTGGAACGGGAGCGCATCTCCCTGGCCCATGGCGATCTGAACGATCCCCTGCAACTTGCCCGGACCGTGGACTGCTTCGTGTCCACGATAGACCGGCTGGGACCCATCAACCGGGATCAACAGACCCAGGCGAAGATTCAGGCTCTCTATGACACTCTGCACAACGCCCGGGTACGGTGGGTGCTGGGCGCCAGCCTGCGTCGCCCCTGGGAGACTTCCTATCCCACCGATCAACGTCACGCCATGGAATACGATATGACCCTGACGGACGTTATTACCGAAGAGTTTTGCCGTACCCGTATCACCAACCTGCTCAAGCAGGAAGCCCGGGTTATGCAATTGGAAGAAGTGGTGGATACCCTGGAAGTGGATAAGAAAAGAGCCGTGGAGTGTCTCAAAGATCTGTCCGGCGAAGGCATCATTTCCAGGATCTTTAAGGACAGAGTCCCTTATTATAGCTTGCTGTAGTCTCTGACAACAAACCAAGGAGCGCTGGGTGGCAAGCCAGCTTGCTACCCAGTGACCCCGTTTCCTTCTCTGTACTGCATTTAGTTGAGGAAAACCATATACGACGGATGATAGGGGGTGAGTAACAGGTGAGTGAATATCTCAAGTATATGGGAGGACTTATGAAAACCTTTTTTAATCTCATAAAAGAGGTCCAGGAACCAGGCCTTTGTCATCATTGTGGGGGGTGTGTAACTTTTTGTACGGCCATTAATTATGGAGCCCTTGGAACTGGATGCTGACGGCAGGCCCCGTTACAAGGACAAAGAAAAATGTATTGAATGTGGACTGTGCTACTCAATTTGTCCAGTTATTAATGAACTTGACGAAGAAACCAAAAACCTGGTGTCCTGGAGTGCTCCCATAGGGCGTGTGCTCAAACTAACTGTGGCCCGTGCCCAAGACCAAGAGATTCTCGCCAGGGCCACAGATGGCGGGGTAGTAACCGGCTTATTGCTCCACTTATTCAACAAAGGACGCATCGATGGCGCCATTGTCAGTAAAAAAGTTGGTCCTTTTAAACGCCAGCCCTGGCTGGCGCAATCCCGCGAGGAAATCATTGAAGCTGCCGGGTTTCACTTCGACACCTCTCATGGCATGGAACTGTTCTCCGATGTTTATTCAACGTATTCCCCCTCCATAATGCAACTTGAACAGGTTGCCAAGAAGCGTCTCAAAAGGGTCGCTTTTGTGGGCACTCCCTGTCAGATCAATACGCTGCGGCGTATGGAGGTCCTCGGGATTGTGCCTTCTGATTCAATAAAATACTATTTGGGTCTTTTCTGCACTGGAAATTTTTTCTTTGGTGAGGAGGAGCGCCAGCGTCTGGAAAAACTTGGCGATTTCAAGTGGGAAGACGTTTACAAGATAAATCTCAAAGAAGAACTGATGATCCATTTACAGAACAAAGAAGTCCGCTACATCCCTCTGGATAAACTGGACTTCATGAAAAGGCATGCTTGCCAATACTGTGATGACTATTCAGCGGAATTTGCCGACCTCTCTTTCGGAGGTATCGGCGCAGAGGAGGGATGGACGACGGTTACCGTACGCACTCCCATCGGCAGGGCAATTCTTGCTGATGCCATGGGGATGGAACTTGAGGAGTATGATTACAAAAAGAAACCTGCATTTGCCGACCAAGCCCTGGCTAAAGTGTTGGATTGGTCTATGAGGAAGAAAAAGAAAGCTCAAGAGCAATGTGAGGGATTAACCCCATCGACAGGCTGAGAATACGGTGTTAAGACTTCCTGGCAGCCGGGGTCTGGGAAGCTTTCGGTAATCGGCCCCTCAAGCCGCCGGGAATGAGCCCGGTCCTGGATGACTCAAGAAGATAGAACACGCACCTTGACAGCACAGCTCCAAGAAAGTTGGATCACGTGCCAGGACCGGAAAGGCGGCTTTCCCCTCTATGCCACCTGAAACTTGTGAACACGTTTCCTTAAACCGTACGCCCAAGAAGAGGGCTCTCCTGGGGGCCCCGGCTGCGGCTGGCGGCATCAGCCGCTGCCCACCGGGGCCCTTTATGTCTTAGACCCTGGAGAAAAGTCACAGAGGCGCCTTATGGACGGACAAGTGCTCGGATCGGTAATGGTAGTGGGAGGCGGTATCGCCGGAATGCAGGCCGCCTTGGATCTGGCCAACTCCGGCTATTTCGTACATCTGGTGGAAAAACAACCCGCCATCGGCGGGACCATGGCGCAACTGGATAAGACCTTTCCCACCAACGACTGCGCTATGTGAATTTTGGCTCCCAAGCTGGTCGAGGTCGGCCGGCACAGCAATATCCAGCTCCACACCTTGACGGAAGTGACCGGGCTCATCGGGGAGCCGGGCCGATTTCAGGTGAAGCTGAAGCGGCGGGCCCGCTACATTGACCCCGAAAAGTGTATTGCTTGTGGCCTGTGTGCCGAAAAATGTGAAGTCAAGGTGCCCGATCCCTTCAACCTGGGCCTCGGTTTCCGGAAAGCCTCCTATGTTCTCTACCCCCAGGCCGTTCCGTTGAAGTACGCCATTGATAAAGATAACTTGCCTCCACTTTATGAAGGGTACTTGCCGAGCTCTGTGAGGAGTTCTGCCCCAGCGGGGCGGTGAACCTTTCCCAGACTGACGTGGAAAACGAAATATTGGTGGGTGCTCTTATCCTGGCTACGGGTTTTCGAGCTTTTGACCCTAGCCAGCATGAAGCCTACTCCTATATTTCCTTCCCCAATGTCTTAACCAGCCTTGAATTTGAACGAGTATTGTCAGCTTCAGGACCTTATAGGGGGCATCTGCTCCGACCTGCGGACTTTACCGAACCCAAGAAAATCGCCTGGTTGCAGTGTATCGGTTCCCGGGATCTCCACCACTGCGATAATCCCTACTGCTCGTCGGTGTGTTGCATGTACGCTATCAAGCAAGCGGTGATTGCCCAGGAACACAGCCAAGAACCCCTGGACACCGCTATCTTTTTCACGGACATGCGCACCCCTGGGAAGGATTTTGAAAAATACTACTGGCGGGCCGAGCATGAGCACGGCGTGCGCTTCGTGCGCTCTCGAGTGCACAGTCTCAAACCCGTACCCGGCACCCAGGACCTCGTATTGCGTTATCTCCGGGAAGACGGCGCCGTGGTCACGGAAACCTTTGACCTGGTTGTTCTTTCCGTGGGACTGGAGGTTCCTTTCGACACCGCCTGGTTGGCCAGGACGTTGGGGATCGAGACCGAGCCGGAAACCCACTTTGCCAGAACTTCCCCTTTCACTCCGGTAACTACCAACAACCCTGGGATTTTTGTCTGCGGCGCCTTTTCAGGGCCCAAGGACATTCCCCAGTCAGTCATGGAGGCCTCCGCTGCGGCCGCCGCAGCCGCCGAACTCCTGGCCGCCGCCAAAGGAAGCGAAATCAAGCCGTCCATCCGGCCACCAGAGGTGGATGTCACCGAAGAGGAGCCCCGGGTGGGGGTTTTCGTGTGCCGCTGCGGCAGCAATATCGCCGGGGTGATCGACGTTCCGGTTCTGGTGGAGTATGCCCAGACCCTCCCCCAGGTGGTCATGAGCACGGAGAATCTCTTCACGTGCTCGGCCGATACCCAGGTCTTGGTCCAGCAAGCCATCAATGAACATCAGTTGAACCGGGTAGTAGTGGCTTCCTGCAGTCCCCGCACCCACGCCCGCCTGTTCATGGAGACCCTGGCCCAGGCCGGCCTCAATCCTTATCTCATGGATATGGCCAATATCCGAAACCAGGACTCCTGGGTGCATCAGCAGGAACCCGAAGCAGCTCTGGAAAAAGCCAGGGATATGGTGCGCATGGCGGTGGCCCGGGTCGTCAACCTGGAGCCTCTTCACCCACAGGTCTTCCCGGTGAACCCGACCGCCCTGGTCGTCGGCGGCGGTGTGGCCGGCATGGAAGCGGCCCTCTCTCTGGCCAGCATGGGGTTCCCAACTTACCTGGTGGAAAAGACCGATTGCCTGGGTGGCAACGCCCGGAACCTCATGGTCAATGCCCGAGGCTATTCCTATCCCGGCTATCTTCAGAACCTCATCGAGAGGGTGACCAATCACGACAAGATCGAGATTTTTTTCAATGCCACAGTCCAGGAGACCACCGGTTTCATCGGTAATTTCCAGTCTAACGTGGCCCACCCCGGCGGATTGCGCCAGCTTGAACACGGGGTGGTTATATTGGCTACCGGCGGCCATGCTTTGGCTCCAACAGAGTACCTCTATGGAGATCACCCCCAGGTGGTCCTATCCCTGGAACTGGACAAGGCCATTGCCGAGAGGGATCCCCAGGTGCTGGATGCCCAGCAGGCGGTTTTCATCCAGTGCGTGGGCTCCCGGGAGCCGGAGCGGCCATATTGCAGCCGCCTGTGCTGCACCCACTCAATTGAGAGCGCCCTGGCCTTGAAGGAGTTGAACCCGGAGATGGACGTTTTCATCCTCTATCGGGATATGCGCACCTATGGCGATAAAGAGCTGCTCTACCAAGAAGCCCGGGAGAAAGGTGTCTGCTTCATTCGTTATGATGTGGACCGGAAACCCCAGGTGAAAAAGACCGCGGCTGGTGGCCTTGAGGTAACTGTCTTCGACCCCATACTGGGACTGCCGGTGACGCTGATGCCGGATCTGCTCACGCTGGCCAGCGCCATACTGCCCAATCCCACTGAGGACTTGGGAGAGATCTTCAAGGTGCCTCGCACCGCCGAAGGCTTCTTTAATGAGGCGCATGCCAAGCTCCGACCGGTGGATGTCATGACGGACGGAATCTATCTGGCCGGGCTGGCTCATTATCCCAAGCCCCTGGAGGAGTCCGTGGCCCAGGCCAAAGCGGCCGCGGCCCGGGCGGCCACGGTGCTGAGTCAGGAACAGGTGGAAGTGGAGCCGACAGTGGCCACAGTTGATCAAAATCTCTGCATCGGCTGCGGTCTCTGTGAGCTCTCCTGCCCATATCACGCGGTACATCTGATTCAGGTACCGGGACAGGGGCTCAGGGCCGAAAATCTCTCGGCTTATTGCAAAGGCTGCGGCATCTGCGCGGCAGGCTGCCCACAGCATGCCATTGACGTGATGCACTTCCGCGATCGGCAGGTGTTGGCCGTTATCCATGCCGGTGGCGGGTTGAGTTATTTTGCTTCTGAGGGGAGGTGGGCATGAACGACGTTTTCCCCACCAGAATTTTAGCCTTTTTATGCAACTGGTGTTCATACGCCGCCGCAGACCTGGCCGGGGTCTCCCGGTTCCAGTATCCCGCCAGCATCCGCACCATGTTGACCATGTGCAGCGGGCGGGTGGATCCGGTCCATATTATTGAAAGTTTGCGCAGCGGCTTCGACGGGGTGCTGGTCTTTGGGTGACACCCGGGAGAATGCCATTACCAGGATGGTAATGCTTACGCCGCCCAAAGAATAAAGCTGGTGCGTGAACTGCTGGACTTCGCTGGCATCGGCCAGGACCGGGTGCATTTGCGCTGGGTCAGCTCCAGCGAAGGCCTGCGCTTTGCCGATTACATGAAAGAGTTGACCGGGGTCGTCGAAAAATTAGGTCCTCTCGAGGTTGAACAGTTGCAACTGCCCCTGGCCGCCGCACACCGGACCCTGAACTCCCTGTCCCTGCGCTGGTTGCTGGGCATGGAAGGACAGCTCACGGAAAAGGAGAACGTCTTCCACGAGAAGTTGGACCCGGCCCTCTATCACACTGTGCTTAAGCGTTCGGCCCTGGAAGAGTACCAAAGGGCCCTGATTTTTGAAAGCTTGAAAGAGGAGGCCAAAACGGTTCGGGAGATTGTCGCCACAACCGGCTTACCCTTTTATACCGTGTCTCTCCGGTTAAATGATCTGGAGCGTACCGGTTTGGCCTCTTACCAAGGCCATGTGGGGACCAGCCCCAAGTTTGGGATCACGGCCGTCTGAAACCGGGCTCCGGGATGGCTGAGGGCCTGAGGCATCCCCGGGATATCATTTCGGTGGAGCATGAGGCTGCCGGAAGGAGGAGTGCCATGAACGCCCAAGACAAAATCGGCGCAGCCCTCGTGGTGGGAGGCGGCATTGCCGGTATGCAAGCCTCCCTGGATTTGGCAAACTCAGGATTCCAAGTGTACCTGGTGGAGCAGGCCCCCACCATCGGCGGGGTCATGGCGCGACTCGACAAGACCTTCCCCACCAACGACTGCGCCATGTGAATTATCTCGCCCAAGCTGGTCGAGGTCGGCCGGCACGAAAATATTGAGATCATCACCTGCTCGGAACTGGAGTCCCTCTCCGGGGAGGAAGGAAATTTCTCCGCCGTTTTAAAGAACCAGCCCCGCTATATTGACCCGGAAAAATGCACCGCCTGCGGTGATTGCCGTCAGGTGTGCCCGGTGAGTGCGGTCAATGATTACAACGCCGGTCTTGACCGCCGCACGGCCACTTATATCGAGTATCCCCAGGCAGTCCCCCTGGCCTACGCCATCGACCGAGAGAGCTGTCTCGGCTGCGGATTATGCGAAAAAGTGTGTCTGGCCGGGGCGGTAAATTATGGCGACATTCTGCGTCTCAGACAGCTGGAAGTGGGCGCGGTTATCCTGGCCCCCGGCTATCAGGTGTTTGACCCCTCCCAGCTCACCACCTACCTTTACGGCAAATCGCCCAACGTGGTGACCTCTCTCGAATTCGAGCGCATCCTCAGCCCCTCAGGACCATATAAGGGACACGTAATGCGCCCCTTGGACCGGGAAATTCCAGAGAAAATCGCCTGGATTCATTGTGTTGGCATGCGCAGCGAACAGGAGGGCGCCCATCCCTATTGCTCCAATTTCTGCTGCATGGCGGCTCTCAAGCAAGCCATTATCGCCCGGGAGCATATCGGCCCGGAGTTGGACATGGCGCTCTTCTACATGGATATGCGCACGCCCCGTAAGGATTTTGAAAAATACTGTGTGCGCCTCAAAGACCAGGGGGCCCGGTTGATCCGTTCCCGGGTGCACAGCGTCGATCAAGTAGCGGAGAGTGAGGATCTGAAGGTTCGGTATGTCACCGAGTCGGGAGAGTTGCTGGAGGAGACCTTCAACCTGGTGGTGCTGTCCGTGGGTGGCGTAACCTCTGGGCGCACCATCGAACTGGCCCGGAAATTGGGAGTGAAGCTGAGCCACAATAAATTCATGGACACCGAATGTTTCAAACCGGTGGCCACCTCCCGACCTGGCGTCTATTCCTGCGGCTTTTTCAACGGCCCCAAGGACATCCCCCAGACGGTGATGGAGGGGAGCGCCGCCGCGGCGGCGGTGGCCAGCGCCCTGGCTTCGGCCCGGGACACCCTGGTGACCGGCAAAGTCTTCCCGCCGGAAAAGGATGTGACCCCGGAAGAACCCCGGGTGGGAGTATTTGTCTGCAACTGCGGGCGCAATATCGGGGGTTATGCCGACGTTCCCGCCATTGCGGAATACACCCGCACCATACCCAACGTGGACTTACGTGCAGGAAAATCTTTTTAGCTGCTCCCAGGACGCCCAGAGCCAGATGGGGGAAATGATCAAGGAGCACAACCTGAACCGGGTGATCGTGGCCGCCTGCAGCCCCTCCACCCATCAGCCCATTTTCCAGGACATGCTCAGGAATGCCGGCCTGAACAAGTATCTCTTTGAGATGGCCAATATTCGCAACCAGTGCACCTGGGTGCACCAGAAGCGACCCGGAGGCGGCCACGGAAAAATGCCAGGACTTGATCCGGATGGCAGTGGCCAAGGCCCGGCTGCTGGAGTCCCTGGATTATCTCACCGTGCCGGTGAACAAGACAGCCCTGGTGCTGGGGGGCGGGGTCACCGGTATGAATGCCGCATTAAATCTGGCGAATCAGGGATTCAAGGTACACCTGGCCGAACGAAAAGAGCGCCTGGGGGGCAACGCCCGTAAACTGCACTCCACCTGGAGAGGGGGCTTGGTGGGGCCTCGGTTGGAAAACTTGATCAGTAAAGTGACCAATCACCCTCATATCACCATTCACTTCAATTCTGTGGTGGAAGAGGTCAGCGGGGTGGTGGGCAATTTCACCACGACCTTATCCGAGAACCAGGTGGTGAACCACGGCATCGTGGTCATTGCCATCGGCGGTGAACCCCACCGACCCGAAGGCCAGTACCTCTATGGAGAAAACCCCAACGTGTTGCTCGGCCTGGATCTGGACCAGGAAATTGCCGAGAACAGCGACCGGCTCAAACAGGCCCAAGCGGTGGCTTTCATCCAGTGTGTGGGGTCACGCAACCCGGAGAGACCCTACTGTAGCAAGGTGTGCTGCAGCCATTCCGTGGAAAACGCCTTGAAGCTCAAAGAGATGAACCCGGACATGGACGTTTATGTCCTGTTTCGGGATATGCGCACTTATGGCGAACGGGAAATCTTCTATGAAATAGCCCGGGACCTGGGGGTGATTTTTATCCGCTATCACCTCGCTGATCCCCCCAAAGTGACGGAGGACAGCGGCAAAATCAAGATCACCGTTAAAGACCACATTCTGCAGATGCCGGTGGAGCTGTCCGTGGACCTCCTGACCCTGGCCACCGCCATCATCCCCCACCACAACGCACCCCTGGCCGAACTTTACAAGATTCCGCTGAACGCCGAGGGCTTCTTCTCTGAGGCCCACGCCAAGATCAAGCCGGTGGACGCGCCCACCGAAGGTATCTTTTTGGCCGGCCTCTGCCACTACCCCATGCCGCTGCAGGAGTCTGTGGCCGAAGCCCTGGCCAACGCTGGTCGAGCCTCCACCATCCTGGCCAAGGATTTCATTGAACTGGAATCCACCATCTCCCAGGTTATTGATGCAAACTGCGACGGGTGCGCCTTTTGTGTGGACGCTTGCTCCTTCCAGGCCCTCACCTTGATAGAGTATATGTCTCAAGGGCACGTAAAAAAGACCGTGGAAGTGAACGAGGTGAGCTGTAAAGGGTGCGGTTCCTGCATGGCCACCTGCCCCAAGGTGGGCATTATGGTGGCAGGTTTCACCCTGGACCAGCTGGGGGCCCAGGTGGATGCGGCGTTGGAAATAGCTTAGCGAGGCCAAGACCAGAAAACCAGAGAAACCGCGAACTGAGCTGCAACCAGTGTACCTTCGGAGTCACCCTGGTCGCGGGCAGCTGAGAAGCGGGGTGCGCTCCACGGCGAAGGCGGGGATCACCTTGGTTCCGCGTTCGCCAGTCCGCCTGACATCAGATGTAAACCTCATAAAAGCTTCCGAAATCCTCCTCGAGTCACCTAATTTCCCTGCTGATAAAGCTCCTGGCAATGGGTTTCCCGACATAAAAAAGCCATGAGCACCGCCACGGCCAGGGCGGCAATAAGGAAAGACAAAGCGAAGCGGTAATCCGCCACTGACAGGGCCTCGACTCCTCCGGTGGCAGGTTTACCGCCGGCGCTGAAAGCCGAGAACCAGCCCATGATGGGCAGGAAGATGGCGGTGCCCCCGGCGCAGACCGTATTGGCAAAACCTTCGGCAGCCCCGGCCGATCCGGCCGGGCGAATGTCATGAGCCACCGAATACCCCAGAATCAGGCCATTGCAGGAGAACCCTTGTAAAAATAACAGTACATAGGTGCCAGTTATCGGGATTTTCGGACCGTACAACAGAATTACCATAACCAGGAGTGCGCTGAGAGAAGCCATTAACATGGGTAACTTGCGGCGCTGCAGGCGATCCGACAATGAGCCGTAAAAAATGGCGCCTAGAATGCCTCCCACAAAGAGCATGGACACCGCTCCCGCCGCCTTGACTTTGTCAATCCCATAAAGCTTTTGGAGGTAGGTGGGGCCCCAAACCGCACCGAAGGCGGTAAACGTGATGTTCATGGTGGTGATGTAAACCCCTATGATCCAGAACTGAGTTTTGCTAAACACGTGTTTCAGGTCGTTCCAGGTCTTGGCCAGGCCCCGCTCGTTGCCGGGTTGCTCATGCCAGGGCACCGCATCCCGGGGATGGTCCCGGACCACTAATAAGATGAGGGCCGCCATCACCCCGCCGAGAATTCCCAACGATACCAGACTGCCTCGCCAACCGACATGTGCGACTACATCCGCGAAAGGCGCGGAGCCCACGATAGCGCCAATCATCCCCAGGGTGCTGGTGAGACCGGCCATAGTAGCAAAACGGCTGGCCGGGAACCAGTTGGAGACCAGTTTCAGGGCGGAAACATAGGAAAATGCGGCTCCGAGCCCTACCAGCAGACGATAGATTTCAGCCTCACCAAAAGAGCCGGCTTTAGCCAGGAGAAGGTTGCCCCCGGCCGCGAACAAGGCGGCAATTACTAAGGGCCGGTGCGGGCCCCAATGGTCGACGATCAGTCCTACAGGAATCTGCATGACCGCGTATGAATAGAAGTAGTAGGCGGAGAGCGTTCCCAGGGCTGCGGCAGACACATGAAAAACCTGGATTAAAGAGGGCCCGATGATCCCGGGGACCACTTGATTTATATAATCATAAAAGAAATAAGAGGCGCCAATAACCCAGATAATCCAGGGAAGCACCGGATGATGCCAGGAAGCTTTGGTGGGCATAGAAAACCTCTCTGGGGGGGTAAACGCTTTATTTCTTGGCCTTTTTCTGGGTCTTTGCCAGGGCCATCTTCAGGAAATTATATAAATAAGGCTTGGCTTGGTTGTAGGGTACATTTATTTCAGCATGGAACTGTTCGCCATAAAGAAATTTGGATGTACTCTTGAGAGCTTGGACATAGTCGGAAACGGCCAGCACTTCATAATCCTCCGGCAAATGGGCCACCGACCAACTGTGTACTTCGGCAGCGATAAAAGGATTGGGAATTCCCTGAAAAATCGGGTCCTTTTTAATAATTCTGACCGGGCTGATGCTTTTAAAAGCTTCCAGATCGAGACTGGTAATGTCCAGCCAGCCCATCGCCCGGACATAGGTATAACCATAGGCCATCACCGTCATCTGATGACCGCAACATATTCCCAGTATGGGTATCTGGCCTTCACGAATGATTTCATATTCGCCATTGAATTCAAACATGGGCAGGTTCTGGTAACCGGCATCGCTGCCGCTGAGAATTATGGCGATGGGTTTCTTTTTGAGCCCCTTGACCATCTCTAAGGATGCTTCATAGTGAGGCACCGTTAAAGTTTTCAGGTCAAAATCGAGGCCTTCGATGTATCTGGCCAGTTCCGTAAAAGTATAACCATTCTGTTGATTGCCGATGAGCAGAACATAATCCTGTTTCGGGGTCTGGGGAACCGGCGGCTTCCCAGGGGAGTAGAGGGTGATGGCGTTTATCTGGGGTGCATAACCGGACCATGCCTTGATGAATAACCGAAAATAACGAGCCTCCACAGGCTTAAATTCTATAATGTTGCGGTAGGTGTCATTATTGTCAATACTTGCTCCGGGGATATCCTCCCAGGCTTTACCGTCTTTACTTATTTGCCAGACAAAGTTAGTCAGCCAGCCGTCCGGACTGACCCGGTTGGAAAGCATCCAGATCCTGGCAACTTTCCAGGTCTTGCCCAGATCGAATTTTATCCAGGGATTCGGTTCTCCTGGAGGAGTGGCGCGCCAGTAGGTGGCCTGACCGGGGTCGCTCAGGTCGGTGATGTTTTTGAGGTCCCCGCCGCTGGACACTTCCACTTTCGGAACAGGGACCCGCACTAGACCCATGAAGGCGTCATCGGAGGTGCTATCCAGATAAAACCGGGACTGAGCCCAGGGCCCTTGAGAACCCTTAGCATCCACCGCCCTTACCCGCCAGAAATACCTGCTTTTATCAGCCAGGGCGTCTTTCTGCTCCACCAGTTTGCTGGTAATGTACTGGTCGGTTTCCGGCAGCTTTTTATATTCAACGAGAGCTTGGCTGTCAAAGGTAGGGGATTTATCGATCTGGATGGTGTAGGTTCTCTTCCCACTGCCCCCGGAAGCATTGTAAAACGTGAGCAGCGGCCTTTGGTTCGTGGCGATGATGTCCCAGGTGGGATTGTTGTTCAATTTTGGTGCGGTAAGAGGTGCTGCGGCTGCAACGGGAAAAGATAAAGCGCCGAGGATTAAGATAGCCAGAAAAGCAACAAACACTCTCTTCATATTCCCTCCTTAACCTCAGGTCCACGTGCGGGAGAGGACATCATTGTGCCCAAATATCTGCGATTTTAGCAGACTTAATGGGTAGGATGGGGATAAATTTACCTCGGGGCCGGCAAGAAGCAAGCTGGAAAAATAGACAAAACAGCTCAAGCGCGGTATGAGGTACGGAGGTATCCTGAAGAAATCCCCAAGGGGAAAGAACCGTGAAATCTATGTTCATTTCCAACCGCAAGAGCGCAGGGATGACGATCGCCGCCGTCATGGCTTGGTTCATCATGGCAGGGACTGCGGCCCCCGCTCTGGCCAGTGATTTTTACGTGCCGACCACCATTTCCAAGAAAGGCCAGGCGGCTCTCCGGAAGTTCTCTCGGGCTGCCCGGGATGCGGCCCTCCCTGCGCCTAACAACCTCCAGGGCTGGAAAAAGGCCTGGGCGGCAAACGAGAGATACTTCAGGACAGTCAGCAAGAGAGTGGAGAAGCAGTATAAGCTGATCATCAAGGAGCGCACACTCGGTGGGATTCCCGTTTTGGACATCAAACCCGAGGGCTGGCAGAATAATGGCAAGGTCCTCATCTACACCCACGGCGGGGGCTACACCATGTTCAGCGCCAGGTCCACCTTAAACAGCGCCGGGCCGGTGGCCCACGACACCGGAATGCGAGTTATCTCAGTGGATTACACCCTCGCTCCCTTTGCCAAATTCGACCAGATCACCGACCAGGTTATCGCCGTTATTCAGGGGTTGCAGAAAGAAGGCTACGGGTTGAAAGACATGGCCATTTATGGTGACTCGGCCGGAGGCGGGCTGGCCGCCGGGTCGGTCCTGAAGATGCGAGACCAGGGGCTGGGCATGCCGGCCGCGGTGGTGCTCTGGTCGCCCTGGGCGGACATCACCGAAACGGGGGACACCTACGCGACGCTCGAGGCTGCCGACCCGATCCTGTACTACCCGGATAACCTGAAAAATTGCGCGGCTGCCTATGCCCCGCCGGCCGAGCAGAAGAACCCCTATGTGTCTCCGGTCTACGCCGATTTCAATAAGGGCTTTCCCCCCACCCTCATCCAGGGGGGCACCAAGGAGATCTTCCTGAGCAATATGGTCCGGTTCTACCAGGCCCTCGATCAGGCCGGCATTCCTGTGAGGCTTGATATCTATGAGGGCATGTGGCACGTTTTTCAAGCCTACCATTGGAACCTTCCCGAATCGCGCCTGGCGCGGAAAAAAATGAGAGACTTTTTTCAGCTTTATTTAAAATAATCAGGAAGCTCAGGAGGGCAGACTTTTGACTCTGCCCCTTACTCTAGCCCCCCTCAAGGGATAGGAGAAAAAAATGGCATTTTGGAAAAGGTTACTTATCACCATTCTCGCCATGCTGGCTGCCAGTTTCGTGGCCTCGCAGATTTGGTGGGCCACCATCAACACTCCCATGCCGGGCTACCTCGGCGGCATCATCGGCGGTCTAATCGCTTTGCCGGTGTGGGAGTTACTCAAGCGTATCAGTCCCAAGACTTAGAACAACCTAAGTTTTGGCATATCTTTAATGCTTGCCTTTGGAGACCTGGAGAGCTTAACCTGCGCTGGGAAGACTCCATCCTTGAGTGCACCCCGTTGTCACTCAGACAGAGTTTTGGTTAACTATTATAGGTAGTAACTTATCACAAACTCAATAATTTCTTATTCAATAGAATTTAGTACTTTTAGTTTTGCGTCGATCAGTTGATCATGGGAGAGTCGCAGTAAGTTCTTGAGCTTTTTCATCAAGTAATGTTCGTAACGATCCATCTTACCGTCAACATAGACGATGCGCCACAAGGTTTCAATGATTTCAATTTTTTCTTCTTCTGAATAATTCTCGTTGATCAAGTTGGAAAATTGCCATAAGTCCACACTATCTGCCAATTCCTTCTCGGCTTCTACTATGAGCACCTCGGCATGTTCTTGGGATAAGCCATACTTATCTTTGAGAATTGCTAAAATTGTTTCCATCTCCGTGGCAGTAAACGTTTCATCTATACGCGCCATCTCCACCAACAGGGCACAAACTGCGAGGCGTACATCATGATCCGCTTTCTGGTCGAGGGTTTTAAAGTTGCCCTTCGTGACTTTACCGAAAAACCGCTTCACCATATCTCGCATGCTCTGCGCTCCCGTGCTTGATGAAATAATTCGAAGGGAAAATTCCCCTGAGAGGATTTCCCATCATATTATAGGATCATTCGCCACCTTTCAATCTTCCCTTCTTGGGATCAGAGGGCCGATCCAGGTGTCGGCCCACCACTGGGGCGCACCCACGGGGGCGTCCCTACAACTATGTTGCCCAATATTCCTGAAACAAAACACCAGGCTGCTTGAACAAATGGGAATCATGATTAGGTTAGTGGGTAAGTATGCCCGTACCAGCCCCTCGTGCCGCAAATTTGCGCCAAAGACCCAGATCAGCGGCACATGGATACAAGAATAACAAGGCGGGGCCCATCTTTGCCTCTGTAATCTCATAACCCCGGGAGAATGACATCATGACCAAAACCTACAAGGTAGTGGCCATCAACGGCTCTCCCCACGAAAGCTTCGGCAACACCTCCCAGATGGTGGCCATGCTGCGGGAAGGCCTGACACCCCATGGGTGCGACCTGGATGAACTCTTCCTGAACCGGCATCACATCGAATATTGCACCGGTTGTGCCTTGTGTCTGGAAAAGGGGGCTTGTTGGATCAGGGATGACCACAAGACCCTGGTGGAGCAAGCCCTGGCTGCCGATGCCGTGATCCTGGCCTCGCCGGTGTATTTTTTCAACGTCACCGGGCAGATGAAAACTTTTCTGGATCGTTGCTTGGGATACGGCCACCGGCCTCGGGCTGCCTGGAAACCAGGGCTGGCCGTGACCGTCTCCGCCGGCTGGGGAGAAACCTCCGTGGCCCAATACCTGGGAACCGTGATGCGCACCTTCGGGGCCTTTCCCCTGGGATCCCTCACCGCCATATCGGCTTGTCCCGGACAGTTCTGGGGGAAGGAGGCCGTGGCGGCCAGGGCTCGTGACCTGGCCCGGGATCTGGCCCAGGCCCTGAAAGAAGGGCGGCGCTATCCAGCCACGGACCAGGACCTCGCTTTCTGGCATTTCATGAAAGGCCTCATTTTGGACCACCGGGATTTTATGAAAGCCGATCACCGCCACTGGGAGCAACAAGGGCTTTATCAGGGATTTGAGGCCTATGTCGGCCAGAAACGGGCGCCGGCCAGCGTCAGTCCCGAGATGCACCAGGCTTGGCTCAAGGACCTTATGGAGAAGCAAAAATCGGCTTCTAGCACCGTTCAGACTACCCCGGCATCAGCCCCGCCGACCCCCTCCGAACTACGGGAGCATTTGGTTCACATGCCCGCTTCTCTCAACCCGGAAGCTGCCAAGGGACTGTCAGCAGTTTATCAATTCGTGGTGAGCGGTCAGGAGAATTTCACTTGCCACCTCAAGATCCACGAGGGGCAGGCGTTTTTTCAGGACGGGCCGGCGGCCAAGCCGGATGTGATCATCCACACACCAGCAGAGGTGTGGCTGAAGATTATGCAGCAGGAGCTGGACGGCGCCCAGGCATACATGCAGGGGCAGTTTCAGGTGGAGGGCGACATCTCTCTGCTCATGCGATTGGATTCCCTCTTTACCCGTTGAGGTTTTCCCCAAAGATACTTTGTTGTTTTACGCCGAGCTGAACCTGGTTAACGGCAAGGAGCCAGCCACCGGCCTCTGGCCCCTGCCCACAAAAATTTTATATAATTTATAGATAAGTTTAATGTGCGAGGATGATAGGTATGCCAGTTCCTATGGTGAATTTTCCCTTTAAATCTGTTTTTAGCCTTGCCCCCCTTATCAAGTTTTGGGATCAGTTCCTGGCTGAAGGAGTGACTGTCAAGGCTGCCCTGGCCAAAACTATCCGTCAGGAATTGCAAAACGCCCCGGAATTGCTGGAGCCCATCGAGGATCTCTCCATCCTCGAGAAGCATCGCGAACTGGTGGAAATGCTCATGAGCATCGTCTTCCCACCGGCGTTCTGTGAGCGGGACTGCTCCGCGGCTTTTCTTCCTTATCACTTCCAAAGTGTATTCTCCACTCCCGCTTTCCAACGACTTATTATGTTAGACGGTCGAGAACTTGGCACTCGGATAAATATCGACTTCGAACAATGGGAATGGGGAAGAACTATGAAGGCCTATCTCCATATCCTGCGCACCTTTTATGACATTGAATTTGAATTCGAGTATCCCCTGATCCTCAAAGCCAAAGATACGAACACCGGGCTGGATCGCTATTTCAATATGTCCTGGGATACCAAATTTCTTAAAATCAAGAAAATCGGCCAACTCAAGCCCCTCACCAGCCAAGACAAGGAAAGACTTCTGGCCAATGTTAAGGACCCCCAGGTATGGATGGAGCTCATTCCGTCAAAAAATTTTGAATTTCACGGTTTTGGGGTGTTCAGGGCGGTGGATGTGACTGACCAGGAAGTTCTCTCATCCCTGGAGCGGGACCTCATCGAGAAGGAGGCTATCTTTTCCCATGAGGGTTTCGAACTTCTGCAAGAAAAAATGAGAACCTTCCTGGCAAAGCCAGAGATTACCATGGGCCTTGTTGCCCTCCAAAAAGATGAGGTCTTAATTCTCACCCCTCAGCTCAAGCTCGACAAAGGCTGCATCTTTGCCGACTCCCTCCATCAGAAGAGAAGCGAATTCGAAGGTTCCATCTTCATGCAGGCCGTGGAAAAGGGGGAACCTTTGGTGATCGAAGATCTTATGGCTCACCCAAACCAGACGGCTTTGGAAGAACATATCATCCAGAAAGGTATCAGAAGTGTCTATATCGCTCCTCTCTATTACCGGGATAAACTGGTGGGGACTCTTGATCTCAAGTCGGTACACCCTGGAGCTCTGAACGCCTTGAATACCGCGAAACTCAATGAGGTCCTGCCTCTGTTATCCATGGCCTTGCATCGAGGCCTGGAAGAACTGAACCATCGGGTTCAGGCCATCATCAAAGAAGAATGCACCGCCATCCACCCAGCGGTGGAGTGGCGCTTCCAAAAAGCTGCCCTGAATTTTATTCAAAGACAGGATGAATCGTCCTCGGACCTGGAACCTATCATTTTTCAAAATGTATATCCCCTGTACGGCGCCTCGGATATCAGGGGATCCAGCGAATATCGCAATGCTGCCATCCAGTCCGATTTGATTGAACATCTAAAAATAACCAGGGAAATTGTGCAACTAGCCCAAAGTGACCGGCCTCTTCCCATTTTGGCTGCCCTCACCCATCGCATTGATAAGAACCTGAAAGAAATTGAGATTGGCCTGAGTTCAGGTGACGAGGTCGCCAGGCTAGACTTCATCCGGCAGGTAGTCGAACCGTTTTTCGACCACATCCAGGAATTCAGTCCCCAGGTAAGAGAAAGCATCGAGGCTTACCGCAACACCCTGGATCCATTTCTGAAAACCCTTTATTGGCAACGAAAAGACTTTGAGGAGGGTATCACGCTCATCAATGACACCATTGCCACCTATCTGGACAAAGAGGAAGAAACGGCTCAAGGGTTTTTCCCTCACTATTTTGAAAAAATGAAAACCGACGGAGTGGAGCACACCATCTACATGGGCGCTTCCCTGGTGGAAAATGGGAACTATGATCCTCTGTATTTGCGCAACTTGCGGTTGTGGCAGCTCATGGTCATGTGCGGGGTCGCCCGGCGCACCGAAGAGCTCAAGGGAAGGTTGAAAGTGCCCCTGGAAACGACCCATCTCATCTTGGTCCAGGATATGCCGCTGACGATCCGTTTTAGCCCGGATGAGAAACGCTTTAACGTGGAAGGGGCCTATGATATCCGCTACGAGATTCTGAAGAAGCGCATTGACAAGGCCATGATTAAAGGCACCTCAGAGCGACTGACACAGCCGGGTAAGATTGCCATTGTCTACTCTCACAGGCAAGAGGCGCGGGAGTACCTGGACTACATCGATTACCTGCAGGCCTCGGGTTATTTAAAGGATGAACTGGAGAATTTAGATGTACAAGACCTCCAGGGGGCGCAGGGATTGAAAGCCCTGAGGGTGGCGGTGGAGACCCAGATGCCTCAAGTGAATGACTATGTGGCACCGGAGGTCGTAAAACAGGCGGTCAGGGCCATGCCGAAGGTGGCTCCATAAGTTTTAAAATTATAAGGATTTTATATTACTCTCTTATGGCTCATCATTCCTCCGTCAGATAATCGCCGAGAAGTTTGCGGCTGTGCTCATCCTCGTGGCAGTAAAGGCAGAGGTTCTCCCAGTTAGAGCCATCCATGGGATTATTACGGGAATTGCCATCCTTGTGGTGCACCGTTAATAGGTGCCGGTTTTTCTGAGTGAATTCTCTCCCGCATTTAGCGCAAATCAGTCCGTGGATCTTCAGTGAGCGCTCTCGGTAGCTATTTTCTAGTTTCATCTCTCAACACCCCAAAATAATTATAATAGTCCTTCTGGGAAATCATCTCGGCAAATTTTGTCACCCCAGCGATACGCGTCGATCTTAGTAATTTATCAGCCAGGAAGTCTCAATGGAATATATGGTATCGTGTTTAATCCCTCGCCAGTATAATAATAGTCACCATGGGAAAGAAACTGTTCGCGGCCTGGGTCGCCATGGGCCTGCTTTTTTTGATTGCCGGTTATCTCTTTACCTACCAGGAAGAGCTCCGGGTAAATCTGGATCGAATCGCTCGCGCCCACTTTATTTTGTCCCTAATTTATGACTTACAGAACAATCTGGCCGAGTCCGAAGCCGTGGTGCGGGGGTTCATCATCACCGGGGAGGAGAAGCAATTAAAAGTGTATCCGGCAATAACCCGGGAGATAGAGCAATTATTTAGAGAAATTCATGACTTTGTGGAGGATGACCCCGAACAATGCAAGCTCTTAGGCAACCTCAAGCCGCTTATCGTCCAAAGGTTGACTTTGTTTGAGAAGGCCATCATTCTTCGTCGCGAGAAAGGATTTGAGGAAGGGAAGCACTCTGAGTTTGCCCGGGAGGGAAACAAGCTCCAAGACAACATTCGCAAAATTTTTAGCAAAATGGAGAAATTGGAGAAGCGGCAATTGGACCCGAGATGGGCCCGACAAAAAGAGCGGGTGAAATTTTGGTTGGTGGGCCTAGCCCTGGGGGGCTTCCTGACCTTTTCCATCCTCCTCCTGGTGCTTTACTTGTTGAACCGGGAAGCGCTCCAGCGCAAAAAAGCCGAAGAGCTGTTGGTTGCCTACCAGGCCGACCTCCGCTCCCTGGCTTCCCAGCTCACTTTGGCCGAGGAGCGTGAACGGCGGCGCCTGGCGGTGCATCTCCACGACCAGATCGGGCAAAGCCTGGCCCTCAGCCACATCAAGCTGGAAGAGCTGCGCACTTCCCTCAGAGAAGCTGGTTCGTCAGAATTGGCCGGGGAAGTGGATTATATTGCCCGACTGCTGAAGCAGAGCATAAAGGAAACCCAGTCGTTGACATTTAAGATCAGCCCGCCGATATTATATGAATTAGGTCTGGAAGCGGCGCTGGAATGTCTCACCGATCAATTCTCCCAGCAGCACGGGTTGCTGACTTACTTTGAATGCGACCGCCAACCCAAACCCCTGGATGAAAACCTGAAAGTTCTCCTTTTTCAAGCTGTGCAAGAGCTGCTGATAAATGTAGTCAAGCATGCCCAGGCCCGCAGCCTCAAGATCTCCATGTGGCGGCAAGGTGAATCCCTGCGCCTCGGGGTGGAGGATGACGGCGTAGGGTTCAATCCCCTGGTTCCCGGCCATCGTCAAGGAAAGGGTGGGGGGTTCGGTTTGTTCAGTATAAATGAGCGCTTGCGGCCCCTGGGCGGCAGCCTGGAGGTGAAGTCCGAACCGGGCGGGGGCACCGAGGTCGTCCTCTCCGTGCCGTTGGACCTCGATCCCCCCGTGGATAAACTATCATGAGTTTGCGGATTCTCGTAGCTGATGACCACCAGATTCTCCGGGAAGGCTTGGTGACGATTTTAGAAAAGGCCGGCTTGACCGTAGTAGGAGAAGCGGGAGACGGTCGCACCACAGTGCGTTTGGCCCGGGAACTAAAGCCCAACGTGGTGATTATCGACATTGCCATGCCGGAATTAAATGGCATCGAGGCTACCCGCCAAATCGTCGAAGAAGTTCCTGGGGTGAAGGTCATTGCCCTTTCCATGCTCGCCGACAAGCACTTTGTCCGGGGAATGTTGCAGGCCGGGGCCTCGGGCTACCTCCTCAAGTATTGCGCCTCGCAGGAATTGGTGCAGGCCATCCGCGCCGTCCAGAACCGCCAGGTGTATTTAAGCCCTGGCATTACCGAGATGGTGGTGGATGACTTCAAGTCTGCCACCGGCGATACTTCGGCCTTTTCGGTGTTGACCCCCAGGGAACGGGAAATCCTGCAGTTGTATGCCGAGGGGAAAATTTCCCGGGAAATCGCCGAGACTCTCCACCTTAGCCTGAAGACGGTGGAAGCTTACCGCCGCCAGATTATGGAAAAAATGAACTTCAAGAGCTTTGCCGACCTCATCAAATATGCCATCCGGGAAAGATTAACCTCCCTGGAACCCTGATTCTTCCCTTCCCCTCCTTTTACCCCCGCGAGCCCCTCCATTGCGACCCTGATTTTTCGCTTTTGGCGGGTGCAAAAAGCGTAATTCCCCAATTTCGCCGTTTTTCCCCAAGCATTATAGTTAAACGGAAGTATTACTAATTCACCCGAGGGAATACGCCATGCGAACCTCAACTACGACGGTACCCTGTCCCCTCTGGCAGCCCGAGAGGCGCCGCCGGGGCCAACTCTTAGATACAGCCCTCAAAGTGCTGATCCCGCTGGCGGTGCTGATAGCCCTGGCCATCGGGCTCCAACTGGGGTCATTCGAAGGTTACCAGCACCTTTTTGATACCAAAAAATACCATACCCCTCTCCTGGCTTTAGGCTCCGGATATGTTTTGGCTTTCCTGCTGTTTCAGACAATCCGCACCGTGCTCTGGTGGCGGTACCGGCCCTACCCCCTGACCGGTGGTTCCCTCCCCAAGGTGACCGTGATCATCCCGGCCTACAATGAGGGGGCCATGGTGGAAAAGGCTATCTACTCCGTGGTCGCGTCTGATTATCCGGCAGACCGCCTGGAAATTTTTTGCATTGACGACGGCTCCAAAGATGACACCTGGGAATACATTGACAGGGCGGCGCAACGCTACCCGAACTTGATCCAGGCCATCCGTTTTCCCGCCAACCGGGGCAAGCGGGAGGCTTTGTACGCAGGATTCACCCAGGGCCGGGGTGAATATTTTATCACCGTGGACTCAGACAGCGTCATCCAACCGGACACCCTGAAACAAATCGTGGCCCCCATGGTGCAGAACCCCAAGATCGGGGCCGTGGCCGGCAACGTCAAGATTTACAACCGGCACGCCAATCTTCTCACCCGCATGCTCTGGGTGCGGTTTGTGCTCTCCTTTGACTTCCTGCGGGCCTCCCAGGCCATGTACGGCTTTGTCTTCTGCACCCCCGGGGCCTTGACGGCCTACCGCCGGGAGGCCATTTGGCCTGTGTTAGAGGATTGGCGCCAGCAAACCTTCCTGGGCCGCCGTTGCACCATCGGGGAGGACCGGGCCTTTACCAACCTGGTGCTGCGCCAAGGCTACCACACCTTCTACCAGCGCAATGCGGTGGTCTACACCACGGTTCCGGAATCATACTCCGGCCTGTGCCGCATGTTTCTCCGGTGGGACCGCAGCAACTTCCGGGAATCCTACATCCAGCTCAAGTTCATGTTCACCCGCTACCGGCGGGAGCATCGTCTTCTGCCCATTCTCGACTTCTTTGTCCGGGAGCTGGAATTCCCCATGAGCTTAATTTTTATCCCGCTGTTGGTAGTCACCATTTGCATGAACCCCATAATTTTACTGAAGGTCATGGCCTTCATGGTGGTGATTTCCTTTGTCCTTTGTCTTTACTACGTCTCCATAGAGCGGGACATGGATTTCGTTTATGGCGTGGTGTATTCCTTCTATACCTTTTTTCTACTCAAGTGGATCCGCCCCTATGCGCTTCTCACGCTGAAGGATGGACGCTGGTTGACGCGTTGAAAAGACACAAAGAAGGAATTTTGCTCCCCGCCTTGAGGGGACCCAAAAAACAAGTCATGGGAGGGAAAAGAAATGAGGAAACCATTAGTCTGGATCGTTGCCGGCCTCTTCGTGCTGGGCCTCCAAGGCAAGGCCTTGGCTCAGAAGGAGGAGATTCCTTCGTCAACTGTCCCGCCGGGTGCACAAACTTTGGCGCCCACCGCTCCTGCGGAGAAGGTTGAGGCTCAGAAAAAGGCCAATAAGAAAACCAAGAAAAAGGGCAATAAAAAGACGGCTGGTAAGAAAAAAACTAAAAAGGCCAAAAAGAAGTCCCCAAAAATTTAACACATCAATTTAATGGGTAATTTGAGGCTTTGACGCCAGGGAAGCAAGTCCAGCGAGGAATTTGTTACCCCGGTCCCCTGAAAAGCAAAAAGCTATTCCTCTCACCCCCTTTCCATCAACCTAAACCTCGAGAAGGATCTGGAAAGATAAAAAATTTCCAGATCCTTCTCGACGTTGGGGTCCCCCTCGTCATATCCTAGCCCAGGAGATGGTGAACCCGTCCACCTCCCAGGGGCTGGCGCAAAACCTCTAGAATAGAGTGCTTGAGCTCTGGGGGCTCGGCCCTCTGCTATAAATTTGGACGGTTTCCGGAGCCTCTGCGATATCTTTCCACCTTGGTCATCGCATCTTCAATTCTCTTTATGAGTTTTTTAGCTTCTCGATCAAAGTTTTCGGCATAATCATCTGGCCGTTCTTCCTCAAGATTGGCCCAGACATCTTGCGGTATATCGTTAAATTCATCCCTTCTGCCTCCAGCCAGGACGCTTGGGGCGACGGGCTCCTGGCTCTGTAGGAAACGGCCTCTCTCCGGGAAGGTGGCGGTCAGAGTCTGTGGCAAAGCTTCGGCCTCGCGGCAAAACACCAGAACCTGGTCCCTGCCCTGGTGGTCCAACCTGGACCCTATGACCTCCAGGTCTACTAGGGCGCCATCCTTTTTGCGGGCCCGCCAATCCATTCTGACTGTCTCATCTTCCCGGATAACCTCGAGAAGCTGGTCGTGAATCTCCTGGGGCTTCAGGCTTACCAGCTTGTCCAGCTTTACGGTAAGCAGCTCTTTCTGGGTATAGCCCAAGCAAGAAGCCAAGGAACGATTGGCCTCCACGATCTGAAAGGTTTCCGGATCGATGACACCGATGGCTTCCGGTGCGGCGTCGAACATGGCACGGAACCGACCAGCCGAGGCTACCGTGGATTCCTTGAGATAAAAATTGCTGCCGAGGATGACCAACGCCAAAACCGCCAAGATACAGGCCACCGCAATGCCGGTCAGGCGGTAAGCCCCCACCAGCTCGATGGGGCGGAAAAAGAATACTGACCAGCCCGCGTGGATGGTGCCGGCAAAGGACGCCAGATAATTACGCCCATGATACTCAACTTTGCTCCCATCCCCGATTTTTTCCGGGAAGATGGCGGGATATTGCTCCTTGCCGTATTGCTGCTTTAAACCATCACGGTCCTTCTCCGCTACTGGCCAGAGACTTTTAAAAATCATGTCCGGTTGGCTGGACAAAAAGACGATGCCCCTGGGATCCGCCAGGCTTATAATGGAATTGCCTTTCTGGCCGGCGGCTTGCAGTTCATTAGTGATGTTCTTCAGGGTGACTTTCACCACTGCCGCAGCTTTGAAGTTCTTTCGCTTGGGGTCCTGAATTGGGTGGCTGACGTAGTAACCAGGCACCTTGGAGGTGACCCCTAGGGCAAAATATCGGCCGATGTTTCCTGTGATGGCCTGTTTGAAATAAGGACGGAACCCATAGTTTTTGCCCACAAAACTGTCTGGGGCGTTGCGATTGGAGGACGCTATGGTTTTGCCGTTTTTATCCATTAGGTAGACTACCGACGCGTTCAGGGTGTCCCGGTAACGGTCCAATAAGGCATTGATTTCTTCCTGGTCTCGATCATCAAATCTTTGCAGCGCTTCTGGCAGCCAACTCGACTCGGCCAGTGAAGTGACTCCGTCTTCCATCCGCTTGAATTCCGTATTGAGCCGGCTCACCACAATGTTAGCAAACTCTTGCGCCTCAGCTTTGACCTTTTCGTGCCTCTTATGCGCCCATTCCCCCAGATACAGGGTCAGGACGCTTCCCAGGCCTAAGATGATAGCGAGAGTGGTCAGCAGGGCGAACATGAAACGGGAGCGGTACCGGGTGTCCTGACTTTCCGTGGCCTTTTGACGCCAAGGCAGGAAGCTATAAATACCGGCAGCCATCCCGAAGGCCAACAGTGCCTGGCAGAATTCCAGAGGGATGCCAGTGAGTTGAAAAAAGGAATCTTGGGTGAGGACGGCAGCCGAAGGGACCAGGGAACGGGGGAGAAATAGTGCTACACTAAAGGCAAAGAGACCCAGGCTGACACCGGCGGTGAGACTGCCCCCTCGTTCCCGGGCGGGCAGATGACGCCCCGCCAAGAACAGGGCTGCCGCAGCCCACAGTCCCCCTGCCAGGCCCAGGGTGTAGCGGCTGGCCACTTCAATGCCGTTCCATCCTTTCAGGCCACCCAGCCCGGTGAGCATGAGCAGCAGCGCAATGAGCCACAACCCTGAATCCCGGCCCAAGACGCGACTTACCCCTGACCTGCCGAATTCCGCCAAAAACAACCACGACAATAATTCTAAAACATAACCGGTTGTGGTTAAATAAAAAGGCTGCCCAAAGTTCATGGCCACCAGTGATAACCAGGCTGCTATTCCCTGCGCCAGGGCGAACAACCCGAACCAGCGCCAGGGGAGGCGTTGGGAGGCATCTTTGCGAAAAAGACACGCAACCGCCAATACCAGCAAAAAGGCCAGGCCTTTGAAAAAAAAGATGAAATCCATCTGGCCTTGGAAAAGGTCATGTAAATAATTGCCCGCCATGGTTACCCCTCCCTCTTCATAGCAGGTTGATGTTAGAAAGATTTACCCAAGATTAGGCGAAGCCTTGGCTGCTTCGGTTAAATGTGGTTTTTAGTGACCTCTTTCCAAAGTTTAATCCCGACAAATTTCCTCTTCTGGGAACCAAATTGTTTGGTGATTGGTAAGATAATAATAAGTTTTGTCAAACTGCTCCTGGTAAGGTTGATAACAGTGCGCTCTTGCTTATATTTTCACTGTCAGCCATCGTCGTTTTTTGTGGTAGACGGGATAATATCATCATCTTTTTGGCAATTTGCTCGAAACATTTCCCTATTTTATTAGTTCTTTCCTGTAGTAAAGCGGGTGACATACGATTAATTGCTACTTCTACCACTGGATCATAAAAAACATGACCCAATATTTCTGGTTTGATATTCAAAAAATCTTCACAAACCGATTGAATTATTTCAGGGGATCGCAAGTCCTGTTCGTTTTTAACCATGTTGGGAACCAAGAAAAGACGGAAGGGTTTGATGATCCCCACCAGTTGGAACAGTTTTTCAGGTGAGATCTGTCGCACTTGGGCCAACAGGTCATTTATCGAGGCAATTTCATCAGTGACCGTGGCGCTGTCATCATAAACCAGTGACAGCACCTGGTCTTCCTTAGCGAACTCCCGGGAAATCTTCCGGAACAGAGCGCACTTGATAAATCCGTAAACATTTTGCAGCGACGTGGATTGCCCGGTGAATATGGCAATCTTTCCAGGCGAATGGTTGAATAAATCCAAGGTGTTAAACGAGGTGCCGGCGCCCAGATCGATTAACACAAAGTCTGCCGGCAGTTCCTCAAGTTCTCTGAAAAACCGCATTTTTTGGGAATAGGTGGGGTTGGCTGCCCCGAGAATGTCATCCGCGCCGCAGATCAGGCTGATTCCCTCGATGGAGGTAGGCAGGACAATTTCTTCCAGACTAGTCACTTTGCGGAGGAGAAAATCCTCCAGGTTGACTTGAGGAAAGCGAATGCCCATCATGGTATTGAGGTTTGCTCCCCCCAAGTCGCCGTCCACCAGAATCACTCGATTCCCCAGACGGGCCAAAGTGATTCCCAGAGTTATCGTGAAGATGCTCTTGCCGACGCCGCCTTTGCCACCCCCGATGCTCCAGAGCTTCATGTTCTGGCTGTTTCCCATATTTTCTTCCTGAGAGGGAACAAATTTAACCGGTTGAGAATGCCACAGCCTGATTCATTCTGGATCAGGCAGATCCTGTAATTTTGCCAAAAACCCTTCAACAGCTTGGCGCAGCTCCTCCAACTCTCCCGGTTTCTCTTGAGGCGTGAGGTTTAGAGAAGTGCCTTCCTCGTGAACGGAGGGGGAAGGGCTGACTTCGATATCAGACTCCGAAGATAACCGCTGGCTTTCCAGTTTGTCTAGTTGTTGCTCCAGTTCCAGGGTTTGGGCTGCTAAAAATTGTAATTCATCCATCAGATTTTCTGGAGATGAAGGTATGACCGTGCTCTCTGGCCTCTCACGGGGGAGGGGCGAGATGGGTGGACACTCGATTTCACCATTCGGTGTGGCAGAGGCGCTGGTTGGACCAGACGAGCCGGGTCTCCCATCGAGGGACCCACTCTCGGGACCGGAGGCCTCTGCTGATAAGGGCTTTTGAATCTCTGCCACCCATTGACACAGTTGTTGCCAGTTCTCAGGAGCAAGCCGCGCCTCGCCATGGGGGGCATGCCACAGCAGACCCAAAAGTAATTCGGGGTTTTGGAAGCCTGCCCGCACGGCCTCATAAAGGATTTTCCGGTAATAAAGCACACTGGTCTCTTCTGGAGCCAGTAAGGCTTGCAGCACCTTATCCGAGTGACAGATGAGAGGGAAGATTTCTTTCCAGGAGGGCAAGTCTTCCTCTATCGTCAGACTCCTCCTGGAGATAAAACCACAATCCTCAAGAATGAATATCAATTCGGGAACAGGGTGCCCGGGAGGCTGCTCCCAGGGTGGATATAGCCAGCGCCAGGTTTCCTGACTGGATGGGTCCAGCGATGGCGGAACCGTCACTAATTGCCCCGGGCCCATGAGCGAGAGGGGAGCCTCTTGGTCGCCGGTGAGATGCTCTAAAGATAAGCACCAGGTTTGGGGTAGGACCAAGAAATGGTGTTCCCAGATATCCCCTACCCGGGCGATACAGGGAGACCGCCAATTTCCCAGACGGTCCAAGAGGGTCCGGGCAAGTGCCGGGGTAACCTTGAGGACCACGAGGTGCGAGTCGGGCTCGAGGCGGATGGCCAAACACATCCTGGTCGCTTTCAAGGCTAAATCCATTAACAACCGTAACCAGACCGCTTGAGGCTGATCGAAATCCACCCTTAGATCAGTTCCACTATGAGCTTCCACAACCACCGGAGACCAGCCCAATTTTTTATATTGAGCTGCATATTTGGCCAGCGCCTTGATGTCATCCAAGTTTTTGCGAGCCTGGATGATACGCTCCAGCTCTGGGGAGTCCACTTTTATGGAAAACTTGCGTGTTGCCGCTTCGTTAGGCAGTCCCATGGAGGTTCCTGCTTTCCTTGCCTCTAGGTGGCAGTGCCTAGGGATTGATCAGCTCGGTTTCAAAGCTCAGATTCGCTATGACGGATGTGGTCAACAACCTTTCTTCCACCGGAACCCCTGTTCTGCGGTGGTACGATTGCAGAAACTCCACGGCCAGACTTTGGTAATCCGTGGAACCGCTGCTGTCCGGATCAAAATCAAAGACAGCTTTTTGAGCGATCTGGGCCTGGTTCAATGCTTCATTCTTCATGATGATGGTCTGAAAAGTCTTTTTCCAATAGGGCTTGATTTCCTCCAAAACATAGTGGTTGGTGACTCGGTTGCGTCGATCATACATAGTCAGAAGAATACGAAAAAGATCACCTTTGAATAAATCCTGGGGCTTGAGTGCCTTGACATTTTCCACCGTAGTGAGCAAATCCGCCAAGCCATCCAGAGAATAACGGGAAATTTGACAGGGGATAATAATCAAGTCACAGGCATACAACGCGTTGATGGTTAAAACTCCTAAAGATGGGGGACAGTCAATAAGAATGAAATCATAGGGCAACCCCTGGAGGGCTTGATGGAGAATAGCTTCTCGGAAAATGCGGGCGTAAATCTGTTCTGCTACGGGCGCCAAGTGGATGTGGGCCGGAGCGAGATATAGCTTGGGAATATAGGTGTGTACAGTTATGTCGGCTACGGGTTTCTTGGGTATGCTCATCACTTCAGCCATTGATTCCAAGAAGGAATCGGGATCAATTCCGAGGCCAATGGTGGTGTGACCCTGCGGGTCCAGGTCCACCAACAAGGTGGGAAATCCCTGATAAGCCAGGGCCGCGCCTAAGTTGATCGTGGTAGTGGTTTTTCCGGTTCCCCCTTTTTGATTGATAATGGAAACAATGTAGGGCTCTGCTCTAATGGGTGCTTGTTTTCCAGTTTTTTTGTCGCGGCGGTGCATTCTTTGGCCGTGCAGTTGATCCCATTGGTCCCACAACTTCACCTGCGCCTTGGGATTTTTGGGCTCTTCCCTCAGTTCTTGGGACGGACCTGTCTTTACTCCTCTAGCCCTGACCCCGGTCTGACCGGGGGCCTCCTGAGGACCCGGTGCCGTGCTCCGCTTAGCTTTGGCAGGCATGGTAGTATCCGTACTCCCCTAAAAAACGGGGGGTGAATTGGTTATCGGCAAAAAGTGAGAGTCGCGAGGGCTGGCGGGGAAACACCTGGGAACGGCGTGTTAAAAATGATGTGGGGAATGAAGGGAAAAAGCGAAAACTAGTCGACGCCCCTCCTCCTTCCAGCCGCGGCCAAGCGGATGCAAGTCGGAGTTGCCAGGTTACCAGGCATAGATAACCTGCTGGCATATCTCCCCCCCCAAAGCTAACTCAGTAAGGCCAATTACCCTCCCCTTGGTAGTCACCTTAAGTTAGCTAAATTTCACAATGTCCCAAAAATGGAAAAAAGTCAAGGTGAAAATTTTCCTTGACAAATGTCCCGGACCAGATGCTGGGTTTCTCAGAATAATTGGGTCCCTGCTGATGACCTGGATACTTTCGGCGATCTTTGTTTCAATGAACGGAAAAATGAGTAGGCCAGACGCAAGATAACTGCCATTATCCGCCAACCTAAGTTGCCTGAATTTTCTTCGATATCTCTGCAATATCGGCGAAACGTCGCGTTATCTGCCCCACTGGTAAGCATTGGCCTCAAAGCAAAAAGGGCCGACAATCCAAAATTGCCAACCCCTTGCAATTCCTTTCTGATTTTGGTGGAGATGAGGGGATTTGAACCCCTGACCTCCTGCATGCGAAGCAGGCGCTCTTCCAGCTGAGCTACATCCCCACTGGCTTTTAATTATGGCGGCGAAATCATTGATGTCAAGGGGGAATCACTGTGAAGGTCTCATGAACCGGTGCCGTGCCCCAATGGGTGGACCTGATGAGCCTTGCGCAGGATGCTTGTCTCGCCCCTGTTGATACCGGCGAAAGTGCCCTTTTTCTATCTCCTTGCGGAAAAATATCTTTATCTGGTTCCGGGGGTCCACTCGTTATTGGTCTACGCCTGAAAGAGGAACAGGCGGGCGTACACCAAGACCGGGCCCGTGAACAGGAGGCTATCCAGGCGGTCCAGCATGCCGCCATGACCCGGCAAAAGGGAGCTGGCGTCCTTCACCTCGGCCTGGCGCTTCAGCATGGACTCAAAGAGATCGCCCAACAGGCCGATGCACCCCAGCACCACGGCCAGTAAGGCCAGGCTGAAGAACTTCTCGCTTGGCAGAAACCAGCGTCCTAATAAAACTCCTACCACCAGGTTGGTCGCCAGCCCCCCATAAGTCCCGGCCCAGGTCTTGCCGGGACTTACCTGGGGATAGAATTTTCGCTGGCCGATGGCTTTGCCGGTGTAATAAGCCGCGGTGTCCCCGCAACAGATAACGAACAGGAGCCACAAAATCCACCACTCGCCCTGGGTCATATACCTGAGCCAGACGAAATGCCCCAGGAGCAATGGTATGTAAAGAAGTCCCAAAGTATTGATGGCCAGGTCCCAGCCCAGCTCCTGAATGTGATCGTAGCTCAGCAGATAAAAAAGGAACAAGGCAAACAGGCAACCCACGAGGACCAAAATGGGTACTGCACGACCCAGAGGACTTGCGGTCGTGCAGAAGCTCAAGATCAACAAGGATCCTAAAGCGACGACCTTGACCTTCCGAGCCTGATCCACGGTATGCTGAAAGAAGCCCAAAAATTCCCACTGGGCCAGCCCGTTGATGAGAAGCAGGGTCAGCACGAAACCCAACCGCCTCCCTTTCAGGAGCACCAGGATAATCAGGGGTATGAGTACCAGGGCGGTGAGCCAGCGTTTCAGATGCATGTCCCGTCCCGTGCCTGGGTGTGCAGGCTTCTCCGCCACCCCCACCACAAGATCGCGCCGCAGAGTATGGCAAACACAAGAGCCAACACCTGGGTGGCTGGCATGTTCAGGAAAATTTCCGGCCCTCGCGGATCTAAAGAGGTGGGAGCGCGGAAAAATTCTACGACAAACCTGACCAATCCCGCCAGAAAAAGATAAGTGA
The DNA here is from genome assembly GCA_963709285.1 of uncultured delta proteobacterium. Taxonomy (GTDB): domain Bacteria; phylum Desulfobacterota; class Desulfobaccia; order Desulfobaccales; family 0-14-0-80-60-11; genus JBGSLA01. The sequence continues at coordinate 825,639 of CAVPVR010000003.1, forward strand.
AGAACACCTGGCCCTCGAAGCGTTTGCGTTTTCTCAGCCAGAGAACCACCCCAAATATTCCCAGGGACAGAAGTGACTCGTAAAGCTGGGCCGGGTGGAGAGGTTCCCGGATAGGGCAGAGGCTGTCCGGGTGGGTGAATACCACGGCCCAGGGGAGGTCGGTGGGTTTGCCGAAGCAGCACCCCGCCATGAAGCACCCCAGCCGTCCGAAAGCCAAGCCCAGGGGCATGCCCACCGCCAGGGCGTCAAGCGTGGTCCGCCAGGGCATGTCGTAGCGGCGCATGAAGAAAAACGCGGTGACCAACGCCAGTATGAGCCCGCCATGAAAAACCAGCCCTCCCTCCCACAGGGCGAAGATTTTTAAGGGGTTCTGGATAAACGGGCCGGGGTCCACGATAACAAAGAGCAAACGGGAGCCGATAAGCGCCGCAAGGATGATATAAAAGCACAGATCATAAAAGCGTCCCACCGGTAGTCCCAGGCGGCGGGCTTCCAGTCCCCCCACCAGGATAGCGGACAGAAAACCCAAGGCCAGGAAAAAGCCATAGGCATAAAGATTTATCGGCCCGAGTTTATACAGGATCGGATACATCTTGGCTTTTTTCCTCTTGAAAAATAAACCACAGGAGAACGCCGGCGCCGAGACAGACCAGACTGTCCGCCACATTAAAGGCCGGCCAATGATAACGGCCCAGGTGGAAGTCCAGGAAATCAATAACCTCTCCCAGACGCACCCGGTCGATGAGGTTCCCTACGGCGCCGGTGAAAATCAGGGTGAGACCCACCGCCGCCAAGGTTTGGTCACTCGGCAAACGCCACCACAGAAAAGCCACCACCCCCAACACCAGGGAGGTGGTGATAATGAAAAACACCCAGGCGAATTCCAGAGACAGGTTGGCAAAAAGCCCAAAGGCCGCCCCCCGGTTATAGACGAGCACTAAGTTAAAAAAGCCTTCAATGACTGGAATCTGGTCTCCCAGGGTCAACTGCCCGTACCACCAGCAACTTGGTGATTTGGTCGAGGACCACCCCCGCCACCAGGATCGACAAAAAAATGGCAAATTTTCGGGGCATGCACCTAACCCTCCAGGACCTGACGGCAGCGGTGACAGATTTGGGGGTGTTGGCTGTCCTGGCCCACGCTGGGTAAGGTAAACCAGCAGCGCACGCATTTCTCCCCCACTGCCTTGTCCACCTGCACCAGAAGTCCGGGAATCTCCTGGGCCGCAAGTGGTTGGCTCAGGGAGGCTTGCTGGTTGGTGATGGTAAGTTCCGCCACCTGGGTCAGAATTTTCAGATCTGCGGCGCTTTGCTGTAACCTCTCCAGGAGATTGGTATCCGCGGACCCCAGCGCCACCCGGGCCTCTTGGGCCGTGGCCAGCACCTTGCCCCTCCTGGCCTCTTCCAGCCCCCGGTTGATTTCATCCCGGACTTTCAGGAGAAACTCATACTTGGCCAGCAGGGCCTCATCGGGAAACCCCGGAGGAGGCTCCGGAAAACTGGCCAGATGCACGCTTTCCTCCTGGTGGGTTCTGGGCAGGTGATCCCACACCTCTTCGGCAGTGAAGGAGAGGATAGGGGCCATGAGCCGGGTGAGGTCAACCAGGAGTTCATAGAGGGTGCTCTGGGCGCTGCGGCGGTCCGGGGAATTAGCCTGGGAAATGTAGAGGCGGTCTTTCAAGATGTCCAGATAAAGGGCGGACATTTCCACTGCGCAAAACTGGTGCAAGCGGTGAAACACCAGGTGGAATTCATAATCCCGGTAGGCCCGTTTCACCCGCTCGGTGAGCTGGGCCAGCCAGGAAAGGGCTACGCGGTCCAGTTCCTCCCGGTCCTGCAGAGGGACCAGGTCCTTTTCCGGATCAAAGTCATACAGGTTTCCCAGCATAAAGCGGGCGGTGTTGCGAAAACGCCGATAGGCGTCGCCCAACTGCTTCAGGATATTGCCAGACAGCCGCACATCGTCCCGGTAGTCCTCCGCGGTCACCCACAAGCGCAGAATTTCGGCGCCGTACTTGTCCATGACTTCCTGGGGGGCGATGACGTTTCCCAGGGACTTGGACATCTTGCGTCCATCCCCGTCCACCACGAAACCATGGGTCAGCACGCCCCTGTAAGGCGCTTCCCCCCGGGTGCCCACCGCAGCCAGCAAACTGCTGTGAAACCAGCCCCGGTGCTGATCCGAGCCCTCCAGATAGAGGTCCACCGGCAGGCCCAGCTCGGGGTCGGGTTCCACCACCGCGGCGAAGCTCACCCCGGAGTCGAACCAGACATCCAGAATGTCTGTCTCCTTGGTAAAAGCGTCTGCCCCGCACCGGGGCACGCGGTCCCCGGAGGCAGGAGTTCCTCGGCCGGGCTGGCAAACCAGAAATCCGCCCCTTCCTGCGCACCCGCGGGATGATGCCTTCAAGAATCTCCGGGGTCAGGAGCACTTCGCTGCAGTCCTGGCAGTGAAAGGCCACGATGGGCACGCCCCAGGCCCGCTGCCGGGAGATGCACCAGTCGGGACGCTGCTCCACCATCTGGTAGATGCGCTCCCGGCCCCAGCGGGGGATCCAGGCCACCCGGTCGATGGCCTCCAGGGCCTTTTCCCTCAGGTCGTTGTCCTCCATGGAGATGAACCACTGCTCCGTGGCCCGAAAGATGATGGGCTCCTTGCAGCGCCAGCAGTGGGGGTAGCTGTGGCTGGTCTCTTCCGCCGGAGAGGAGCCTGCCCCGCTGCCGCAGGAGCTCGATGATGCCGGCGTTGGCCTCCCACACCTTTGCCCGGCAAATTCCGGGACTTCCGGGTGAAGCTGGCCGTCGTCGTCCACCGGCGAGATAGGGCTAAGGCCGTATTTACGCGGCCGCTGTCATAGTCTTCCTGGCCGTGCCCCGGGGCGATGTGCACCAGCCCGGTGCCCGCCTCCAGGGTGACGTAGTTGGCCAGGATGACCTGGGAGTCCCGGTCCATCCAGGGGTGGCGGCAGACGGCGCCCTCCAGGCGCGCGACCCTTGACCCGGAGAATTTCTTGTCCCTGAAGCCCCCAAAGCGCCAGCAAGCCCTCGGGCCAGTTCCGCGGCCACCACCAGGACTTCCCCGTCCACCGTCCAGCGCCGACATACTCCAGGTCCGGTGCACCGCGATGGCCAGGTTGGCCGGCAGGGTCCAGGGGGTGGTGGTCCAGATGACCAGGGAGACTTTTTCTGTCAGTGCCCAACTCCGGCAGCTGCTTCGGGCGGCCTTACCAGCGGAAATTTCACAAAAATGGACGGGGTGCGGTGGTCCTCGTATTCCACCTCGGCTTCGGCCAGGGCGGTGCGGCAGGTGGCGCACCAGTGGATGGGCTTTTTGCTCCGGTGAATGGCGCCGCTGAAATAAAACTGGCCGTATTCCTCCAGGATTTCAGCCACATAGGCGTTGCGCATGGTGAGGTAGGGGTGGTCCCAGTTGCCCAGCACCCCCAGGCGCTTGAATTCCTGGCGCTGGATGTCGATGAACTTTTCGGCATAGGCCCGGCAGCGCTGGCGGACCTCCACCTGGGACAGGCGCACCGCCCTTGGCCTTCATTTCCTTGTCCACCTGGTGCTCGATGGGCAGGCCGTGGCAGTCCCAGCCCGGCACGTAGGGGCTGTCAAGCCCGTCATCTGGCGGGACTTGACGATGATGTCTTTGAGAATCTTATTTAAGGCGTGCCCCAGGTGAATGTGCCCGTTGGCATAGGGCGGGCCGTCGTGCAGGACAAACTTGGGGCGCCCCTGACTTTGCGCCCTGATCTGGCCGTACAGGTCCATCTCGGCCCAGCGTTTCAGAAACAACGGCTCCCGCCGGGGCAGATCGGCTTTCATGGGAAAATCGGTGCGGGGCAGGTTGAGGGTCTCTTTATAATTCATCCAGCGGCCTCCGAAAACATTTTTTATTTATCATATCCCCTCCCTCTAAAGAAGCAACCGGAACCCGAAGGTCGAATGGCTAGAGACTGCCTTCCGTGTCCGGCCAGGATTTTTCCGGTCTTGACCGGGTCAGGGCCTTCGGATAAGATGAGACATGCGGCAAGGGTCAAGGCTTTTTTCCTCTCGGCTTTTGTTTTTCCCGGGTTGAGGTCAGCTCTATAACCAGGACCGCAAAAAGGGCATCATCCTGGTTCTGTTGGGACCAATCTTCTGTTGGGCTGGTGGTCCTGTGGTGGGGTCATGGTGCTCTTTTCCCAGGAATACATGACGGTCGTCTACCCTCGAGGCCCTCAATGCTAAAAACTGGTCAAGGTCTTGCTCTGGTGCGATTTCGCACGACCGCTGTTTTAGATCCCTTTTGGCCTGCTATTTGGCTCGTGTGGGGCTTCGCCGTGGCGGACGCCGCCCTGTCACCCATTTCGCCCTTGAGGAAGAGTGATGAGCCCTCTGGATTTCTTCTGGATTTTCCTCATTATCTATAGCCCTGCAGCCCCTCTTTCGGCAGAAGGTCCTGGAAATTTCCTGCCGAAAAAGCCGCGGAACTGGCCAACATTCTCACCGAAGGCCGCTGGATCCCATGACTTCCCCATCACCATGGAAGTGGCCAAAGCCCTGGGCCTACCGGTCTCCGGGGACATGCCCAAGGAAATTATGGAAACTGATGAGCTTTTTCCGCAACCCACCCGGACCACCCCGGCGGTGGAAAGACCTTCCCATCCCTCGCGCGGCAAGCCTGTCGTAATTAGGGTAATGTAAGAGAGAAACGGGAAGCCATGTTCCCCCAACCCTCCCCTCAAAGGAGATGTAATGCGCCAGTATTTGTTGACGAAATCAGCCGCTCTGACTTCATCGCATCTGGGACTAACTGGGCGAGCACGCCCAGGCCTCCGGCCTCCAGGACGTCTGGTGGGTGGACCTGCAAGATGATCTCTGGGCCTGGATCAGTTCAAGGACTAGGAGTGCCAGCCTTTTCGCTTTGCCATCGAGTTGGGGGACGACTTTCTTCGCTTCCAATTCCTCATCCGCAGCCGCAACACCATGCGGTGTTCCTGCATCGACTACGCCACCCGCCAGCAGCGGGACTTCATCCTGGCTTTCGCCGAACGCCTGATAGACGAGCTTGAGCTGAAAACCTGACCTTCCAGGGAGAGGGGGCTTCAGGGGTGGTGGCCCCAGCCTCAAAGTCCCGCCCTTTGTTGAACTCGCCTTAAAAAGTTTTAAGGGGTGCGACCCTTTCACTGTAGGAGGCCAGGGGGATGTTCGGAAGGGGGATGGGGAGGAGCCTTCAGGGTGAACAAAGGGAAGTATGATCCCCTCAATTCAACTGTGCCTAGTAGGGCGATATGGTGTATTTTTGCTCCCCTTTGGGCACGTACCACTTGGGAAAGTTGTAATCGATACCTGCCGGGGCCGGCTTTATGCCCCGGAAGCGCTTGGAAATGGCCGGGAGGGCATCCGGCACGAACAGAAAGGTGTAGGGCTGGTCCTGGGCGATGATCTCCTGGAGGCGGAAGTAGGCTCTGGCGCTTTTCCCGGTCAAAGGTGTGGCGCCCTTCCATGAGCAAGCGGTCCACTTCGGGGTTGTTGTAGTGGATGAAGTTCAGCTCCCCCTGCTTGGTTTTGGAGGAGTGCCAGATGTCGTAAAGGTCCGGATCCTGGCCCGTGGTCCACCCCAGGAGCACCGCTTCGAAGCGTCCCTTGTTGATGAACTCCTTAATGAAAGCCGCCCACTCCACGGTGCGGAGCTTCACCACGATGCCCACCTCCTGAAGGCGCCGCTGGATGATCTCGCCGGTGCGCACCCTAATGTCGTTCCCCTGGTTGGTGAGGATGGTGAAATCGAAGGGCTTGCCGTCCTTTTCCAGGATGCCCTCGGCGTTGGGGCGCCACCCCGCTTCAGCCAGGAGGGCCTTGGCCTTCTCCGGGTTATAGGGAAAGCGGGGCACGTCGGGGTTGTAAAACCAGGTCCCGGGCTTGTAGGGTCCGGTGGCCTCCTGTCCCAGGCCGAGAAGGACCCCTTCCGACAATTTCCTTTTTGTTAATGGCGTGAGTCAGGGCCTGGCGCACCCGCCGGTCGGCAAAACGCCGGTCCTCCAGGTTATAGCCCAGATAGGTGTAAGAGAAGGACACATACTTATACTTGTTAAAGCGCCGCTGAAACTTGGCATACGCAGTCTGGCGTTCGTACTGCAGGGGTGTCAGTCCCATGCGGTCGAGGTTGCCGGCTTTCAGCTTAGGAACATGGTGGCCAGGTCAGGCTTTACCAGGTAAATGTAGCCGTTTAAATAAGGACGCCCGTCAAAGTAGTCCGGGTTGTAGGATAGGATAATCTTGTCGCCCGCCCGCCAGTCCCGGAATGTGTAGGGCCCGGTGCCGACGGGATGGCGGGCCAGGGGGATTTGGTAATGTCCTGGCCCTCCAGAAGATGCTTAGGCAGAATAGCCAGAGTCCAACTCCCCAGGGCCGGGGGCAAGGGGTTTGGGGTAGGTCACCCGAAAGGTATGCTCATCCAGCATTTCCGCCTCTTTTCACCTGCTTGTAGTCCCCGCCACGAGCGGTGGGAGTT
>CAVPVR010000004.1:0-319793 GCA_963709285.1 uncultured delta proteobacterium
GTGATCTGCTAAATTACCAGAACCTTGTTTCCTCGGACTTCATTGACGAGCACAAGGCTCAGGAAGGGGGGAGTGAGAACTCATTCTTCCAAAGTGGTAAGGCCTTCCCGGATGGCATACTTGGTGAGTTCAGCGACGCTCCTGATGTCCAGCTTGCGCATGAGTTGTTGCCGGTGGGTATCCACCGTCTTGACGCTGATTTGCAGCAGTTCAGCAATCTGGCTGGTGCGCTTGCCCTCGGCCATAAGCTGCACCACCTCTCGTTCCCGGGCTGTGAGCACGGAAAAGACGGATTGGCTGGAACTGGTGACTTGGTTAACATAGTTTTTGACCACGATCTCGGCTACCCCGTGGCTCAGGTAGGTCTTGTTGGACATGACTAGACGGATGGCCTGGGCCAATTCCTCGAAGGCGCAGTCTTTGAGGAGGTAACCTTTAGCCCCGGCCTTGAGCATATTCATGACGAAGCGGCGATCAGCAAACATGGAGAGAGCAATTACCTTGACATCCGGCAACTCGGAGAGAATCTGCTGGGTGGCCTCGATGCCGCTCATGTCCGGCATCTTGACGTCTATGACAACAACGTGAGGGCTAAGCTCTCTTACCAGAGTCACAGTTCTGCGCCCGTCCTCCGCTTCGGCCACCACCTTCATGTCAGGCTCCTTTTCTAAAAGGGTCTTCAGGCCCTGGCGCACAATCTGGTGATCATCAGCAATTATGATACGGATACTCATAATTCTTCTCCTTGTTTGTCCTCACGCCCTTCATTAATGGCCTTTATTCGATATAACTACCAGATCTGCAACTCTCTGAATATCTTAAGAAAAGTCTATTATAATATATAGTATTAAGTTAATTGGTAAATGTCTAAAATAATACTTATGAAACAAGACCCTCTCGGATTGCGAATCTTGTAAGTTCAGCCACGGTCTTTATTTTTAATTTTGATATTATGCTTCGACGGTGAGCTTCTACTGTCTTGATGCTGATTCCAAGAATTTCCGCGATTTTGGCGTTGGTCTTTCCATTGGAAAGGAGCTTTAAGACATCTTTCTCTCTGGCCGTAAGCCTTGAATCCTTTTGAGGATCGGACCATTGCTGATACTGCTTGATCAAGAGCTGGGTAGCTGTAGAGCATAAGAATGCTTTGTGAGAAATAACTTGGCGAATTGCTTCGAGTATTTCTTTGATGGTGAAATCTTTAATCAGGCAGCCCGAAGCTCCTGCCCTGAGCATATTCAAAGCATATTCGGAATGATCAAAAATAGACAGGGCGAGCAGTTTAACCTGCGGCTGAGTCTGCTTGATGTGACTGGTGGCCTCGACGCCATTCATATCAGACAAGGTGGCGTCCATGAGAACCACATCTATGTTAGACTTCCTTACCTTTTGAAGGGCCTGCACCCCACTATAAGCCTCTGAAACCACCTCCATGTCGTCCTCCCGGTCCAGCATGGCGCTGAGTCCTTCACAAAGGATAGGATTGGAGCTCACAATCAGAACCTTAATGGCCATATCTACATCCCTTTATCATTTCTGTCCGGCTAAGCCAGAGCTAAGGTTAACTGGTTTAGGATAGATACGACATTATTTTTCATCGAATCTGGCGGTTCAAAGAGCTCCCTGACGGTGCAGGTTCGAAAGAGATTGAGTTGTAATATACGCCTGAGGTTTTGCAAAGTAACGCTCAAGTTACACAGGAACTTGAGATAACAAAGCAAGAGATAAACGATCAGCGCCGCGTAGATTTGCGTCAGCACGGCGTTCTCCGAGTTGCCGATGAAGGCCTTGATCTTCAGGTTCTGCTTGATGAAGCGGAAGAAGATCTCGATCTGCCAGCGTTCCTTTGTAGATGTCGGCGATGGTCTTGGCCGCCAGCTTGAAATGGTTGGTGAGAAAGACGTAGCACTTTCCGGTGGCGGCGTCCCGATAAGCGATGCGTCGCAAGGGAAAGGGGCATTCCTGGGCTTTGGCGCCCGTGAGCCGGATGGTCTGGTCAGAGAGCGAGCCTTGAGTTTTATTGACTTTCCGGCACTCCAGCACCTCGTAGCCGGCATTGCGCTTCTGGCGGGTGACAAAAAAGATTTTCTGGGCGGTGAGCTGGCCATACCAGGCGTAGTCGGTGTAGCCCAGGTCCTCCACCACGATGGAACCCTTGGGAAGGTTCAGGGTGCGGGCCTTCTTGACCTCATGCTCTCCGGCCGGGGTGATGGCGACAAAGGCCGGCAGATAGCCGTCATGATCCAAGAGGGTATGCAGCTTGATGCCGGCTTTGGTGCGCCGGAAAGAGGCCCAAGGAAAGAGCGTGAGACACAGGCTCACTACCGTGGCGTCCAGGCTGTAGAGCTTGTTTTTGAACTTGAACTTGTGCTTGGGGGCCAGGGGCTGGCAGCGCCGGTATATCAGGCCAAACAGGGCTTCAAAGAAGGAGGCGGGCCGCTGGTTATTGGCATCGGCAAAGATGGAGCGGGCCACCGGCTTCACCCCCAGATGATAAAGGCTCTTGAATCGGTATTTCAGGCTTGATACTCCGTCCCGCAGGCTGTCCCGGGAAGTGAGTTGCATGAAGAGCAAATGCACCAGTTGGTGCCAACGGGTGAAAGATCAGGATCTTCCGTCCGGTGCCGTGCTCTTCTTCCAGCTTGGCCAAATGATGTCTCGGAATAAATTTAATCATCTGATGAAAGATTGTGTTACATGGGCCTTAGTCCGATTTCTCCTGTCTGTTCAATGAGTTATTTGCCAAACTCATTCTAACAGATTCCAAGGATTTGGACCTTTTTTGATCAGCTAACCGGACAGCATTGTCCCAGGATTTGGATTTGTTTAAAAATGGTTCTATTCGGTAAAAACCATTTCAAGGCTACTCTTAAGGGGAAAAAATAAGCCATCAGAGATTCCCTTATATCCTTAGCAGAAAATCTTGCTGAAAACAAGATGTTCGGCATCAATCAATGAGCATTGACTATTCGAGCAAGACAATGATTATCTTAATACAGTTTCAGCTTATCTAATTTTTATTTATTATTTCAGCTACTTAATTACAATTTATTGTATAAATTAACAAAATTTTTAACCCAATGTTTTTGTTGACAATTATTTTTTTTTATGATATCAGAAAATTCCTGGCCTTATCTAAGGTTTTTGATGAGCCTTTTCTAAGCTTATGTATTATTAGTTATGCTTGCTCAGTGCCCTAAGGTGACCTTTTCTGCATAACAAGATCAACTAATAATTATCTTTACCCGAATAGTGATTCGAAAGGTGTTTTTGTTCTGCGATTCTTTGTTATTTTGGGGGAGATGATTCCATGTCTTATACTATTCTGTATGACAATCTTTTAATAAAACAAAAAGTAGAGAAATTATTTTCTTATCAGACTCGGCATCTAAAAAGAGTTATTTTAATAAATTATTTAGATGAAACTATATCTAATATATTATTAGATGTCTATAATGTAAACATTTATTGTTATCCTCAGCCAGGTAATATTGATCCCTATTCCTTAGAATATTTACAGAAAAAAGGAGCAAAGATATATTTTACAGATCCTATAAATACAAATATATATTATGTAGAAAATAAAGGCTTTTTATTAGGTTCAGCAAATTTTAATTACACTAAAAATGTATTAAAGTGTTATGATAAAATTAAAGATATATTTATATTTATAGATGACTATTTATCTGTTAATATTGACAGTATTATAAGATCGTTAAATATAAATATTATGAGTGAAAAAGATCTTGTTAAATTTAAAGAAGAGCATCATATATTTTGGAGAACATATGAAGGATTTGAATATTTAATTGAATCAATAATAAATACAAAATATTATATTGATCAGGTTGATAAAAATATAAAATCTGAGGGCATTATAAATAATATTATAAAAAATATTGGTAATTTTTTCTCCTGGTCAACAGACAATAAATTGCCAAAACATATAAATAATAAAAGTGTTTTATGCGATCAAAAATATGGAGTGAAAAGTGTTGATAAAAAAATAATAGATAATAAAAATATGAACATTTATTGTTTATCAAAAGAAGATTTATTTGAACTGCTAACTAATACTTTACAAGCAAAGAAAGAACAAGCAAAAAAGAGGAACCTGCATTAAAGATTTATAATTTTAATTTATAATATTAGAAAATATTTTATATCATTTGATTTAATCAAGCATTCATAGGAACTAATTATGGTGTACGAATTATTTTCTCCGAAGAATTCCGCATTGCTTTTGATCGATTATCAGGTTGATACGATTTTTGGGGTCCACTCATTGCCTCGTGAAGAAATTAAGCGCAATACCTTGGTCCTCGCAAAGTCAGCCAAAGCCGTGGAAATGCCAATAATACTTACGACTAGTATGGAAGAGCAGGGTCAGGGAAAAATGATGAAAGAGCTTCAAGAAGTTCTTCCTGAGGAATTCGCAGGGCGCATAAAACGCGTGGGTGTAGTTGATTGCATGGATGATCCAAGCGTTGCAAACGTAGTACAGGCGACTGGGAAAAAGAAGCTTATAATGGCTGGTATTCCCACTGAGGTTTCGATTGTTTTTCCTGCCATGCGGGCAGTAAGAGAGGGATATGAGGTGCAAGTAGTTGTGGATGCCTGCGGCTCCTCTACTAAGCTCGATGATAAGATAGCATATCGGCGAATGGGGAGCGTAGGGGTAACCCTTACCTCTACAAAACAAATAATTGCTGAGTTGGCCCAGAACTGGATGACTGAAGAAGGAAGTAAGCTCATCAAAATCCTTTATGTGCATATCCTTTCCAAACTTTAGAAGCCTCTTCGGCGTGAGGCGAATTGGCACACACTGGGAGGCCTCAACCTTTATGTCCATAATAAATGGGACTTTAGGGAGGAGGTAATCATGAGTGTAAAAAGAAAATCTCAAGGTGCCTCAGCCAGCGGGGGTACTGTGGGTGTACTCTTGGCCGGCCTCTTGGCGCTGGTGGTCTCAGGTTTCCTGACCGGTCCGGTGTGGGCGGCGGATCCGTTGGGGCAGATACGGGACCAGGAGATCACCCAGAGTTTGCGGTTGCGGGCCGGGCAGTCCAAGGTCTTGCGGCTGCCCTTTGCCATCACCCGTATTTCCGTGGCCAACCCGGAGGTGGCGGACATCATCCTCACCAGCCCCCGGGAGGTCTACATCAACGGGCTGGCCCCCGGCACCACCAACCTGAGCGTCTGGGGCCGCGGCCGGTTCTCCTCGGCCCGGGTGACGGTGGAGGCCGACGTCAGCCAACTCAAGGAAAACCTGGCCCAGGTGCTCCCCAAAGAGAAAATCGGGGTGATGGCCGCGGATGAGTCCGTGGTGCTCAGCGGCGAGGTCTCCGGACCCGTGGCCCAGCAGACCGCCATGAGTCTGGCGGCCTCTTATGTGGGCGGCAAAAAGGAACGGGTCATCAACCTGCTCAACATCGGCGGGGTGCAGCAGGTGATGTGCGAGGTGCGCCTGGCCGAGATCAACCGCACCGTGGGCCGGCGCATCGGGGTCAACTTCAACATCTTCGACCAATCCGGCCGCAACTTTGGGGTGAGCTTTTTGAACAACCTCACCTCCGTGGAGCAATTCACCCGCAATTTCCTGGGCACCTCGTTTCAATACCTCATCAGCCAGAATGTCAACGCCATCGCCGGCTGGCGCACCGGGACGTTTCTGTGGACCATGTTTTTTGACGCCTTGAAGCAGCAGGGCCTGGGGCGGGTGCTGGCGGAGCCCAATCTGGTGACCACCAGCGGCCAGGAGGCCAGCTTCTTGGCCGGCGGCGAGTTTCCCATTCCCGTGCCCCAGCAGTTCCAGACCATCACCATTGAGTACAAAAAATTCGGGGTGGGGCTGAACTTCACCCCCACGGTGCTGGACAACGACATGATGGCCATGAAGGTGGCCCCGGAAGTCTCGGAGCTGGACTTCACCCAGGCGGTCCAGATCGCCAGCTTTTTGGTGCCGGCCCTGAGGGTGCGGCGCCTGGCCACCCACGTGGAAGTCAAAGACGGGCAGACCTTCGCCCTGGCGGGGCTCTTGTCCGATAACCACCGCAACATCATCACCAAGTTTCCGCTGCTGGGGTCCATCCCCATCCTGGGGACCCTGTTCCGCTCCAGCGAATTTCAGAAGTCGGAAACCGAGTTGGTGGTGCTGGTGACCCCCCACCTGGTAAAGCCCATGGCCCAGGGGGTGGCGCGGCTGCCCACCGACGTCTACGTGGAGCCCAACGAGGTGGAGTTTTACCTGCTGGGCTGCCTGGAGGGCAAGGGCAAGAGGAAAAAGAGGAACCCTGCGCCGCCGGCGAATGTGCCCCAGGACTTTGGGCGCCAGCCGGTGAAGTAAAGGAGGCCTGAGATGCAACGCACCACAGGATGGATGACAAGGTGGGGCCTGGCCCTGGGACTGGCGGCTTGGCTCCTGGCGGGCCTCCTGGGCTGCTGCGGCCATCATACCCAGCGAGACTACGGGCGCTCGGTGACCCACAACCTGGCCGCCCAACTGGTCAACCCTGAAGCCGGCCAAAAGGCGGAGGTGAGCCGGGGACAAACCCCCGAGGCCGCGGTCAACGCCTACGACAAATACAACAAAAGCTTCAAGCCCGAAACTAAGGGCGGCCTCTTGCCGTCGCTCACTGGCGCCGGCGTCGCCCAATGAGGGGTGCCCCAAGGAGGTCTTGCGAACCATGCCGCCAGAGATGCTGTTGGTTAGGGTCGGCTCTCTGGAGGTAAAATTATTTGAGAGTGTTATCCTAAGATACATAAGAACATTTTCTGAATACTCGGCGAAATTTTGTTCTTGCTCGAAATAGGCCCATAAGCGCATGGTCAGGTCTATCATTTTTTCAGACCTGGAGACCACTTTGGTCCTTCGGGTAAAGCGAGCTACTCTATGGCGCGTATTGGCGTTGTCAATTTCCAAGAGTTGGGTTCCCGCTTTGTCCACCACATGCTGTCCGGGAGGTATCACCTCATGGTAGACGGACCAAGCATCGGTGTAGTAAGTGCATCCGGGGCGAGCGATACGTTCCCAGAGTTGCCTAAGGGTAACATTATCACGGCCACCCACCACCCAGGGGACACAACGCCGGAGGTCACGATCATAGGCTTTCCAAAGCCAACGCTTGTTTTTTTTGCCTGAAGAAAATGCCACAACTCATCCAGTTCCATCTCCCGGATCTCTTCCCGGACTTCCGGCTCCGGCAACGCCTCGGCTGCCTGGCGCACCCACTTGTAGGTGCTTACGGCGGAGACGCCAAACAGTTTCCCCAACCACCTAAAGCTGGCCTTTCCGAAGCTGTAAAGCAGGACCGCCAAGGCCTTGGTCGCCTCCGAGCGGCCGCGCTTGGGTGTATCGGTAAAGTTAAGGCCGCAGGTTTTGCAGCGGTAACGCTGGAGCCCGCGCACAAACCCGTGCTTGACAAACGAGGTGCTGCCACATCTCTTGCACGAAAGTTCCATGGGGTCACCTCCTGGATGGTTTCAGGAGGCATTCTACCACATAATATATCTTTTGTTAACACTCTCAATTATTTTAACCCTGGCGCAGCTCAAGGGCGGTCTTTGATATCGCCGTCTCTGGTCTCTCGAGACTTGAAACATCTTCTTGAGAATGACGGAGAAGGCAGGGGGGGAGGAAATGGACCGTAAAGAAAATGCTGCGGGCTCTTTGAGCCTAAACTATGTCGTTACCCAGGTGCTGCCAGTCCCGCTACTTATGGGCCTGGTGGTGCTGTTGGCGCTCCTGCCGGGATGCAAGCCGCAGGGCAGCTCGCCGCGCAAGTTTTCCCAGCAGATTCGTCCGGCTACAAACACAGATCGGCTGGTGCAAAACGCCGCTTATCTCAAAAAGTCCGGAAGGGTAGAACTGGCGGTGAAGGAACTGGAGGAGGCGCATCTCCAGGAACCGGAAAACCTGGAACTCCTGGATATCCTCATTCAGTGCTACGAAGAATTGGGACACTTCGACCGGGCCCAGGAGCTTTACGAAGAGGCCTTGTCCCGGGCCGGTCACCATCCGGCTTTAGAAAACAACCGCTGCTATTCGCTGTACCTCCAAGGCCGCTTGGGCCAAGCCGAGTCCTGCTTCCGGAAGGTCCTGGCCCGTCAGCCGGAAAACCAGACGGCCCGGAACAACCTGGGCCTGGTGCTGGTTCGCCAGGGGCGGGAAACTGAGGCCTTGGCCATGTGGCGGGAGGCCTTGAACGATGCCGAAGCCCGGCAGCGCCTGGGAAAGGCGATGGCCGCCCTGGGCAAGGAAGTGCCGCCCAGTTTGGCGGGCTCGGTTCCACCTTCTGCCGAACAGCAAGCTGCTGCTGCCGACAATTCTGCAGCATCTTCACCATCAGTGGTCCCAGGGCGTCAAGGCCCCCTTTCGCAACTCCCGGGGGATGAACAACACCAACCGCCCCTTCAGGCGAAAGCAACTCCCTCCCCTCCCCTTTCTTCACGAGCGGACACAGTTACAAACACACCTGGCAGCCATGACTTACCCTCTTCTTCTCCCGCGGAACCGTCCTTGTCCAAGTCAGTTCCCGCTCCACCAGGAAAAGCCGGGGCCTCGGCCCACGCCCAAAAGGAACCATCTGCTGCACCTGCAACGATATCCAGGGGCCAAAAGAATACGGTAATCAAAACCCCGAAGTTGACGGCCCTGGAACTGCATGGAACGCAGATTGAACTGCAAAACGGCAACGGCATCCATGACCGCGCCAGGGAATTAAGAAGCCTCCTGCTCCTCGAGGGTTTTACCGTGGTGGGCATCGGCAACCACATAGACTTTGGTCTCGAGGAGACAATCATCTCTTACCGGCCTGAGGCAAAGCGGGTGGCTCAGGTTCTGTCCGAGAAGTATTTCCCGGGAGCAAAACTCAAGGAAGGGGGCAAAGTTTCCCAGGTGGCGGACATTCGGGTGTCCTTAGGCCGGGACCGGCTGGCCGACCTGGGTATAATCCGCGTGCATCTTGCAACTTATGCTGTGAGTGGGTTTGACCCTTTTTCTGGCTCGTTTACGGTGGCGACGGAACCCTCGGAAAAAGTTATTAAGGCAGAAGCGACTCCCCCCACGGCCAATCCACCTATTTATCTTACCGCCCAAGAACTCAATCAGGTGCGCATTGAACTGAAAAACGGCACCGGTTTCTACCACCAGGCTCGAGAATGGAGAAGCCGTCTATTCCTCGAGGGCTTTACCGTGGTGGACATCGGCAACCACATTGATTTTGGCCTCCAGGAGACAGTCATCGCTTACCGGCCGGAAGCAAAGCGGGTGGCTCAGGCTCTGTCCCAGAAGTTTTTCCCCGGGGCAAAACTCGAAGAAGACATTATGCTTTCTCCAATATCGGATGTTCGAGTGGCTCTGGGCCGAGACCTGCTTTTGGGCCAGGGACAATTAGCCCTGGCGGTTCCATAAAAGCCCCTCACCGTGGGCTTACCGCCCGGGAACGGGAGGTACTGCAGCTTATAGCCGAGGGCAAACAAACCAACCAAATTGCCGAGCTCCTGCACATCAGCGTCAAGACAGTTGATACCCACCGCCAGCAGATCATACACAAGCTGGACATCAGGAGCGTCGCTGAACTCACCAAGTATGCCATCCGGGAAGGCCTTACCACTTTGGAAGACTGAGTTCTCACTCCCCTTCCTGAGCCTTGTGCTCGTCAATGAAGTTTATTGCTTTACATGAGAAACATTCCTAAACCCTGAGAAATTACCTTTATAGTCTAATTAAAAGTTCTGGGCCGTTTGGACCAATCGAAATATTGGTAACCGCCGCAGCTTCTCCAAAATGGAAAGTAATGATGTCCAGGCATTTATTTTCTTATCTAAGAGAAAATCTTATCTGCAAGAAAGAATTTTCTTAGCAGAAAGTAATTTTTAACTGGGAAACTAAAATATGGGAAAAAAATCTCTAGGTGCTTGCAGGAGAAAAAGGGTCTTCACCCCCTAAAAAAAACTGGCCGGGTGAGGTCGACCCCGGCCAGTCCCAAAAATATGGGTAAGGAGTATGATGTTGAGTATGTAGATGGCATATGAACTTTCCTTAAGGGGGGATATCTTAATTTGGGTTCATATACTCGTTATCCAGATTTTTGCATTTTTTGTGCCAGGCTAACCCTTAAGAATGTTATGATCGGCCTCCTTCCATAATTGGCTGCCCCCTTATTTCCCAGGTCTTTAATCAGGCATTTTAAAACCTTCGTTGATGCGCTTGCGCAATACTACAGAAGTCTTAAACACCAAAACTATTTGAGCGGTCAGGATCATATTTTCTTTGGTTTGGGGCTTCCTCCCCCGCTGCGCCTTCTTTTGCCGTACCGAGAATTTTCCGAACCCACTGATGATGAGATCTTCTCCCCGAGCCGGGGTGTCCTTCATCATCTAGAAGAGACGACTCACCATCTGTTGAGCTTCCCGTTTACTCATACTTAGTTGGGTCTGTAACTGAATGGTCAACTTTTCTTTGGCAAGGGTCATGTGCCACCCTTACCTGCATGGTGAGTCAGGCTGGAGCTCATCCAAGAAGATGTAAGGCCATTTTTTTATAACATGAATTTATATCTTATTGTTATCATTCATATTTTTATTTTTTTAAAAAAAATATCTTAACATTTTTGGATAAAATTTTAACATAAAGTTTTCGTTGACAAAAATTACCTATTGTGGTATCAGACATTTTCTTATTAAATAAGATAAATATATAATTTAAGCAAGAATATACCTTAATATTTTATCTTATCCTTGAACCGCCAAGTTGGCCGGGGTCTGGGAAAAATAGAAGTTCCCAAAAAAAATAGTCTTTGCCTAAAGAATGAGGTGATAAGTGGGAAGGCCTCACCTCCCTGGAAATCTGATTTCGCACCCCCTCTCTGCCATAGCTTCGCGCTTATCCCTGAATTCCTCTAAATCGGGTGAATCGGGGTTTCCGAGATATATTCGATTTGCTTAAAGGAGGTCGTGATCATGCTGCCAGGTATCACTTTTCCATGGAAATTCTCCCTCAACCTGAGCAAATTCTGTCAAGCCAATCTGAACGTCTTTCTATTCCGATTCCTACCTTTCTGGGTCTCAAGATGGTATCTGACCCAGATTGGAAAAATTTATTATTATTTTAAACGGCAGGAAAAAGCGCTGATTCAGACCACCATCAGACACATCTTTGGCGGGGACCTGGAGCCGCACTTTTTGAAAACCCTCATGAAGGATGCCTTTCAGGGCATCATCGATCATTACCACGAAAAACTCTTCGTGGCTTACTCCAATTTCCCCAGGCTGGTGAAATTTTTAAGAACCCGTATCAAACTGAACGGCGAGGAGGAACTGCAAGAGATTTTGGCCCAAGGCCGGGGGCTCATCCTGGTGACTGGGCACTACGGGGCGGTGGAGTTCCTGCCCGGGGTTTTGGCGGTGCGGGGATACCCGATTACCATGATCTGCCGTTTTCAAACCAACCGCCTCAGGGAATCCTTACAACGCCGGGCTGAATCTGTGGGCCTGCAGTTGCTGGATTCTGATGAGGGCAACATCTTCCTGACCGCGGTTAAGGCTCTGAAGAGCGGCCGCATCCTGATCACCGAGTGTGATGAATTCGACGAATGGCGTCCGTCGGAGAGTCACAATGTCACCTTTTTGAACTGCCCTCTCAAAGGGGACCGCACTCTGGATATCTTGCGGAAACGCTCCGGCGCCCCGCTGGTCACCGCCCTTATGCAGAGACACGGTAAAAAAAACTATACCCTGAATCTCATCCCGGTGCTGGGCAATCCCTCGGAAAACCAAGCAGCGGGAAAAGCCTGTCTCGAGGTGTTGGAGGCTTCCATTCAGGCCACTCCGGCTCAATGGTATCAATGGAAGAAATTCGGCCAGATGCTCGATTTAGAACCAGGGGCCTCACATGAAAATCAAGAAAGTGGATATATGGCACCTGAACTGCAGATTCCAATACCCATTTAAGGATTGATTGGGCCCTTATTCGGAGGCAAGGTTATTGCTTCTATGTGAAAATTATCAAGCGGCTGAAAATTTTTGCTAATCTCCCCATATCGATACCACAAACACACCATCGAAGGTACCAGCCTGTGAAGGTCTCCCAGTTTAATCATGATTTCTTACTTAATCTGATATATTCTCTGGCCATAGATGGCTGTCGTTAGCGCCCAAAGCCAACTGAACCTCGATTAGCACTCCGCTCCAGTATGACCAACTATATAAATAGAGGTGGAATATGGCCCTCACCAAGGAAAAGTTGATCATCCTTCTCCAGAATCAATTGGGCTGGAGCAGGCAGGAGTCTCGACAGATTGTTGAACGGCTTTTCAAGATAATGAAGGGCACCCTTTCCCAGGGAGAAGATCTCCTCATCAGTGGGTTCGGAAAATTCTCGGTACGGCATAAAAATGTTCGGCGGGGGAGGAACCCACAAACCAAAGAGAGCCTAATCCTGTCCGCTCGAAAGGTGATAGTGTTTAAAACTTCTGGAGTGTTACGCCGGCGCATTAACGAAGGTTAAAAATACCTGATTAAAGACTTGGAAAGCAAAGTGGACATATGATTATTGAATAAGAAGGATCATAAGAGTATTGGGCACCAGAACCTTCTCCTTCCTTATCCAGATCTGATATTCAAACCATATCTGCAAATGTTCCTACTCCACCGATAATTACGGAGTTTGGCAGTGACTGTTGAAAAAGCTAATTTATGAAAGGTGCTCCTCTCTGGATCGGTGGTGATGTCCATTAAATTGTGGAAATTTGTTTCAGGGTTTTACCCCTCCAGTTTTTGTTAAGCATCTCGGTGATGCCATACATGATGCGGTCGGAGCTGGCCTCGTTGGTGAAGAAGTTGTTCATGGGCCGGGTGCGCCAGCGCACCTCCCGGAAGGCCCGCTCCAGAATGTTGGTTGTCCTGATAGACTTCCAGAGAGCCGGGTCAAAGGCAAAATAATGGAGGCAGTTAAAGAGGTCCTTTCCCATGCACCTGACGGCTCTCTCCTATTCCACCTGCCACCTGGCCAGCCATGCTTTAAAGCGTTTGACGGCTTCTTTCCGGCTATCGGCCGCGAAGATCAGCTTGGCTTCCTTGAGACAATGAGCCTAGTTCGCCTTACGGATCCTTACCGCAATGGACCGGAGTTCATCTTCAAAGAAGTTGACCTGTGGGCTTATGCTCATGGCGTGGTCCTGGATTTTTTCCGGCCAGGCAAGCCCACGGACAACGCCTTCATCGAATCGTTCAACAGCCGGTTTCGGCAGGAGTGCTTGAACGAGCACTGGTTTTTGAGCCTGGAGGATGCTAAAGAGAAGATCGAAGCTTGGCGCGGCCACTACAACGAGCAACGGCCCTACAGCAGCTTGGGCTATCAGTCGCCGGTGGAATACCTCTCGGGGGCTCTGCCCCCGAACCCCCGGAGTTTATCACTTTTGGAAGCTCCGGATGGACAGGAAAAGAACGGGCAGGGTATGTCCCCTGCCCATCCGGCTGCCTCCCCATCACAGCGCTCGGGTTGCTCTCCAGCAGGGCCCTATCCTCCGGGTGCGCAGGCAGAATATACTTTGACCCCTTAAGGCTGAAAAAGCGAAACTTTCTCACTCTAAATGGTCTAAAAAAGGGGCAAGTCCAATGGGGGCAGGGCACTGGCCAAAGGCCTTCCCCAGGTTGTTCTGGGTCATTGCCCACCGTTCCGGGAAGGCCTCCCGGGTGAAGACCTCCAGAGCCTGCTGATAGTGGCGGATGGCCTGCTCCAGGTTGGCGGCCCGCTCCCCGGCAATGCGGTCGCTATAGGCGGCCCCCAGGTTGTTTTGGGTATCAGCCCACTGCTCCGGGAAGGCCTCCCGGGTGTAGACCTCAAGGGCCTGCTGAAGGTGCTGGATGGCCTGCTCCAGGTTGGCAGCCCGTTCCCCGGCAATGCGCTCACGAAAGGCGTTCCCCAGGTTGTTCTGGGTCCTGGCCCAGTCTACCGAGAAGTCCTCCCGGGTACAGACGTCTAAAGCCTGCCGGTAGTGCTGGATGGCCTGCTCCATGTTAGCGACCCGCTCCCCGGCAATGCGCTTGCCAAGAGCGTTCCCCAAGTTATTCATGGTTGCAGCCCAATCTGCCGGGAAGGCCTCCCGGGTGAAGACCTTTAGGGCCTGCTGGTAGCAGTGGATGGCCTGCTCCTGGTTGGCAGCCCGCTCCCCGGCAATGCGGTCGCTAAAGGCGCTCCCCAGGTTGTGCTGGGTCCTGGCCCAGTCTATCGGGAAGGCCTTTCGGGTTCTGACCTCCAGGGCCTGCTGAAGGTGCTGGATGGCCTGCTCCTGGTTGGCAGCCCGCTCCCCGGCAATGCGGTCGCTAAAGGCGAGCCCCAAGTTGTTCTGGGTCCTGGCCCACTGCTCCGGGAAGGCCTTCCAGGTGAAGACCTTTAGGGCCTGCTGATAATGGTGGATGGCCTGTTCCTGGTTGGCGGCCCGTTCCCCGGTGATGCGGTCACCAAAGGCGTTCCCCAGGTTGTTCTGGGTCATGGCCCAGTCTACCGGGAAGGCCTCCCGGGTGAAGACCTTTAGGGCCTGCTGGTAGCGGTGGATGGCCTGCTCCTGGTTGGCGGCCCGGTTTCCTATAAGATCTTGGGCCAGGCTGTTGGCCAGCTCATGCTGCAAGGCCGCCCACAGGTCCAGCCTGGACTCTCGATCCACCAGGTCCAGGGCCGCCCTGCAGACCTGGACCCGGCGGGGTATGTCGCGTGAACGGGAGAGCCCTTGCAGTTCCGTGAGCAAGGCCACCAGGTCTTCAACTGCAGAGAACTTAGCAAAAACAGCGTCGATTCCCTCCCGGCGACAGCGGGCCAGAAGATCTTGACTGTCTTGGAGGAATCTGATTTTTTCCTGGTCCCCTTGGTATTGTTCTATTAGATGGGTGAAAACTTGATTTGCGACCTCAAAGAGCAACAATTCCCGCCGGGACTCTATCACTTGCCTGGCCTCGGCTGCGGTTGGCGCATTGAGAAAGGCTAGCAAAGCTTTCATAAACTGTTTATCTTGGGGCATGGTAACCTCTCAGAACAAGTCGAAAGGTTAGGGTAACTCCCTCCTTTGGGAAAAGGGCTGAGAAGATAACGGTTGGGGCATTCATTAAAATCATAAAAAATACCCCTCAGGCACCGGTGAAGGTAAATGGGGCCCAGAAGTAGGGATGAGCAAAGGGCTGCTCCTCCGGCTCCATGGTGGCAAAGCGCCGCCAGGCTGCCGAAATCTGCTTCTGGTGCTTACCACCCCGGGTGCCACGTGATTAAGACAGCCAATAGGTGAGCAGGCGTTAGAGCTTTGGGAACAGGGAGAATAACAAAAATAGGAATATTTTAATACCATACTATTTCTGAGTTTGTCAAGTAAAAACCTTACCTTAGTTAAGATTTTTTATTATATGTTTATAAGAAAATTTCTTGGGGTTATTTCTGTTAAGATGTTGGGAGGAGATTATCCAGTGGATCGGAGTCTAACTGCCAGATAGGACACGATTTTCTTGGAGAAAGATCTTTAGGAATCTTGACACGCAGCCTCGTTCGGCTTGTGTTAGAGTATACTCCCAAGATAAAAGAGGGGGAAATATTGAAGCTCAACTACCTCTGCCATTCCAACTTATTGCGCAATCTGATGAATATACTCTTCGGTTAATAGGCTTTCATAGGTGTTGCTAGCTGCTTCTATGTGGGTTTCTTTTGTCAAGCCTTTTTAACCATCTTTGTTAAACCGGGATCACCATCCCCTTCCCCCAACGGGACCTGCATCTGCGCAGCGTAGACCAACCGTTCCCCTCCACCGCAGCTCCCCCTCCAGAAAAGCATCTTCATCCGGTCGAGCAGGAAGACAAGGAAAAGAAAGAGGAAGAGGAAGAATACCGACCTCCTGATCTTTGAGATGAACCCGCCAAGAAATCACCATCAGGAAGAAGTTGCTGGCGGGTGAATTAGTTGTTTTCATGTAGTTGAAACAACTCAACCTTTTGTGCGGATATCTGCTCTAATTAGAAACTTATCAACCTCCTGAAAATTCTACATATCCAGAAATTATCAACACATTGAGCCCATCATTGAGGGCACCAGCCTGAAAAGGTTCGGATAGCCCCTCTTTGGGGCAACCCCTCCCTGTTTTGATAATCAAATCATCTCTGCAATTTTTGAGGGTCCGGTGATAACTATCTCATCTGGCAAGTTATCAATTATGTCAGAAAAATAATAGCCGATATTATCCTGCCCCTTTTTGTGCATATGATGAATAGCGAAATAAGCCGACTAAAAAGGGGCTCTCTTCCGCAATTTCAGTTTATGTAGCCCATATCAGGGGCATTTTTCTGCTGAATAGAAACGGCGCCCGGGTCGGGTGCACAACTGGGCCCAAAGCGCCCGCTGGATGGTCCAGGCGCCGTTGACCCCCTGTTTGAGCCACAGCCGCCACCTTTCACCGCTGATGGCATCGTCCAGGTAGCCGGATTCGCTAACGGTGATGGTGGCTGTGTCCCGCTGCTCCGGCGGGGTCCGGACCTCGATGATTTTCGTATGCCCCTTCAACCCTGAGCCGGTGAACTTCAAGGCCACCAAAACCGCATCCTTGGACCAGTTTTCGCCTTTGCTGGCGGCCTTGCTCACCTCAGCGTTGAGTTTCTTGGTGTCCAGTGTTTTAACGGACTGCACTTCAATGTCAGAAACCCCAAAGTCTGTGATGGCTTGTGCGGGGCTTGTCTGAGGAGACGCCTTTGGGCCCGTGCCTGCGGACAAGACATGCAACGGGAAGCATATTGCCATAAGCATTGCCAGACCGGCCACCAACAATGACCTGTAAGTCATATCTACCTCCTGATCTTTAAGGTAATTTGCCAAGACTCAAAGTCCCTGGCCAACTCAGGGATGATCAACGGGGAAGTCATGAAGTTTGCTTTTTTCTCAGAAGAAAATGAATTCCTATGAGCACCCCTAGGATAATCCATTGATAGAAGGGAACAGCTACAAAAACCAGCGCTCCTTGAGGGTCCGGGTGTAACAACGCTGCGTCCACATACAAGGCCACCCCACCTAAAGAGATGATCAAAGCACCTATAATCACCACAAGGTTATTTGCCTGGGAGGCAAAAGCCTTCCTGGCCAGAAAGAGGACCATAAAATAAGGAAGGATAACCCACCCGGCAAAGACCAGCAGCCAAGCATACCCTGAGAAGCTCTGGTAGGCATAGTTATCGCCCCAAGGCCGGGCCAGATAGATCATCAGAGTCAGGGTGATCAGGGCCGCAGAGAGGGCGATCCAACGGATGGTATTATGCACAGTTCAGCCCCTTTTTGGTCAAAAAGCTCCCAGGGATGAAGCTATTGAGGCTCTCTGAGTGGCAAGGTTGAGCCTCCAGCGTGCCACCCAGAGGCAACCACAGTCTGTCTGAGGTGACCCACCGAATAGAAATTTATTGAGCCCTCTTAAGCGGCAGTTTGTCGCTCTTGAAGTGAAGTTTCTCCAAGATCAGGTTGGCATTAGCGAGGAATTCATCGCCTCTGTCAGCAGGATAGTAGAGAATGACCTGAACGGCTTGACCGTTGGCCTCGCCCAACAATATTTTCCCCCCCATGCCTTTGTTCTTAGGATCGGCAAAGCTGATCACCTTTTTGACCCACGGAGCGGTGAGCTTACCGGTATCCGTGGTTTCACCTTCCTTTTTCCAGCCGTTGTTTTCCAGGAGCCCCTTGGGGCCGGTGACGAATGGTTCTTGCGCCGCTGCGGTCGCCGCCCCTCTGGGAAGAAAGATGTGGACCTCGGCTTGGTCGAGGGTATTGCCCTGAGGTTTAAAGGTGAAGTTAAAGCCGCACCCCTCGCCGCTGCTCGTTCCCTGCACCTGCATATTGTCGGGATACTGGGCCCTGATGGGCATATTCGGTTCATCGTATGTCTGGAGTTTAGGCTCCGCCTTGGCGGGTGTTTCTTTCCCGTGCTCTTTAGCCACAGGTTCCGGCTTGGCTGCCTCTTTCTTGGCCGTGGCCGCCGTTTTTTGGGCCTTGGCTGGCTCTTCCGGTTTGCTGCAGCCCAAAATGAGAGTCAATGAAAGCAGGGTTATCCCCATGATCGAGATAAAGTCTCTCATGAAACTTTCTCCTTATAGCTCGAAGATCACCTCGGAATATTCCCAGAAAGGAGGTGGACGAGAGGGGGATCAGAATTCGACCATTTTGTCGAGTTTGAGCACCCACCCGGCCTCGCCGGCCACGAGCTTGTATTGCAGCTGGCGCGTCTTTCCGCTGGGGGACGATGAATTGCCACCCTTGCCGGAGATCGGGAAGCGGCGAGCTAACACCCCCTCGACCACCGCCATTTCATCGTGGCCGCTGTAACCGGCAGTCGCAGCCTTGTTGTCGGCCAGCGGCGGCAGGTAGATCTCACTGAGGGACTTCTTGCGGTTGGCGCTATAAGCCACCAGCGAGCCACGCGCTTGCGGGCCCGGTTGGCGCACGTAAATGTAGATCTCGGGCGATTGGTCAGCATTGAGGTCAGCCACCTCGGCGCCGATGACGATGCCGTCGACCGGGCGGCTGATAGGTTTATTGTCAGCCTGCAGGCCCGCTGGGGCTATCCTTACTTTATTCCCGCTGGCTGTGTTGGGACTGCTGACGTGGAACGTGATCCCCAGCAGCTTCAGCTTGCGGTCGAACGCCGCCCCCGGGCCGGCACCCGCCGCGCCACCGATCACCGGGCCAGCAGCCGCGCCACCGGTTATCTTTACCGTGAGCGTATATTTCGCCGATTCGTTACGCCTCGCTGCCGCGTGAACCAAGTAGACGCGGATCTTGTAATCGCCGTCTTTCGGCAATTTGCCCTCGAATTTCGGTCCTGCGACCTGCCCGACGAAGATGGCTTCGTTGTCGCTGCCCGGCGGCAGTATGTTGAAATAAGCCCCCGTGTGGCTCGTCTTGAGGTTCACGGTCATCGTCTGCCCCGCCTTTGCGCGGAGGACATAGTCGATGGTCTCCCTACCCTTGATGTGGCCCTTGATGCTGGCCTGGGAGGCGCCTTTCTTGAAATGAACGGGGACCTGGCGGATTTCTTCCGTTGCCTGAAGGTTCAGCACCAGCAAGGCAACCCAGGCGGCGGTCACAAGTCCAATGACCAAGTTATTCTTCTTCATGTAAATATCTCCTCGACCTTACAGTGATTTAACGAAAATGCCGTCTTGGGGTTCCTCATCCTAACCGAGATTATGTGGCAGTCTTGGCCAAAGGAGTAAGAAATGATTTTAGAGTCCTCACTCCCCGGCCACGGCAAACCCTTACCCTTCTGTCTACCGGCAGTCGCCTTCGTACGTGGCCCTCACATCGTGGACCCGCCCCTGCTTGGTGGTCACGAAAACGCACTGCTCAGTGGTGGCATTCCACCAGGTGGAGTAGGCTGCACCAGCTCTTTGGAAGCCGCCCTTGTTTACGAAACCGCGTGCCTTCATCTCCGCATCCAGACTGCTGGCTCTCATACCTTTCAGGTCGCTCAGATTGACAGGCTTTTTCTTTTTCGCATCTTTTTTGTGCGTGGTGGCCTTCTTTTCTTCTACAGCTTTCTTTTCCTTGGCGGCCTTTTCAGCGGCGGCTTTCTTCGCCTCTGCTGCCTTCTTTTCCTCTTCGGCCTTCTTCTGCTCGGCAGCCTTCTTCTCTTCCGCGGCTTTCTTTTCCTGTGCAGCCTTTTCCTCGGCAGCTTCCTTTGCTTCTGCGGCCTTTTTTTGCTCCGCGGCTTTCTTTTCCGCGGCGGCCTTCTCTTCAGCCGAGGGTTTCTGAGCTTTGGCGGGCTCTTCCGGTTTGCCGCAGCTAAAAATCAGGGTCAGCGAGAGTACGGCTAGCCCAACAATTACGAGGGACCTTTTTAACATGAACTTTTCCTCCTTGTGGTGATAAAAAAATATTGAACCAATTGATTTTTAAGTCCGCCCCCGACCCCCCCTTCAAAACCCAAATTTGCTGCCTGCCTAAAGGGGTATAGGGAGCAGTGAATGCCACGGCCAGGAAACCAGTTCTATGGTTTGCATGAAAATACCCAGGGCACTGCCTATGATACGACCCCAAGACTCTTGGAGCAGACTTCCCCAGCTCGAGAAAGCGGCAATGGTTATCAGAGCAGCCCACGGCGACCACGATCCTTTCAAGGCTTGCCAGTAACACACCCGCCACAAGCGCCGCCGCTCGTTTTTAGGCAGCTCGGCCAATTCAGGAATTGATGCGGATGACCAGTAAATTTTCATTTGCTTTTCCCTACGTTCGGCAAAGTTTGGGGCAAGACCCGCCGGTCCTTGGTGATCAGGTATCGCCAGTCACCTGTCGTGGCATCGCCCACTACCAAGGCCAGAAACCAAGTGGGCTTTTAAACTCCGACTTTGTGCCCGTGGACATTAGGAAGGGGTTTGATTTGCCGCCCTTTATGAGCCCTTTCGAAAAAGCCCCACAATAAACAGCACCAGGACCCCGCCGCCGATGGCCAACCCGAGGCTCCGCAGGTCGAAGCCGTGAACGTCACCCCAACCCATTTGGATGCCGATGAAACCGCCCACCACCGCCCCAACGATGCCGAGGAGTATGGTGCCAATTATGCCCATCGCTTGTGTTCCGGGCATGAGGAAACGAGCCAAGACCCCGGCTAACAATCCCATAACAATCCAGGCCAAGATTCCCATAATCTTTCTCCGGTTGAAAATTTTGGCATAAGCTAAGCGCTTGGGAAATGCCCGTCAAGAGGAGGTCTTCATAATTATCTCGAGAGCAAGGAAAAAAAATCATTTAGCCTTGCCAAATTATATTGGCATCATTAGTTTATGGGAAAACCTAGTCAAACTGCTTATCTATGGAGGCTATAAGATATGAAAGGATGGGTTGTTGCCGTTATTTCCATCGTGTGTTTCGTGGTGGGCTTGTTTGTGGGAGCCAACTTGGTGAGCGGGATTTTTGCTGGCGCTGGGGCGGCCACCGGGCTCATTTATGGGTCTCAGGCTGGTGTATGCTTGACTGTTGAGACGGCCAAAGACATGGGGGTGCTTTCCACAGAGCAGGCTGATAAGCTCATAGCCAACACCATGGAGAAAATTCGCGGCAAGACGCAGTCCGCCAAAGGTTCCGCCATCAAGTGGATAGACAAGGAGAAGGACTGCGCCGAGATGGTAAAGAAGATGCTCGAGTCCGCAAAAGCTCAATGAAAATTATCAAAAATATGGAAATCTAATTTTTTCAGGTTCTGCAAAGATGGCAGCGTTTTCCCCGGATAAACGCCAGGGTAGTTTTCACTTGTCTTAGCTTTGTGCTCACCATGGTAACCAGTGGGCTAGGGTCTCCAACGACGGAATAAGTTTCGAAAATAACCGGCTACTTGTACCCCGGCGAACGAGAGGTCTACGATCTCCCGAAACTTAAGCAGGGAGACAAGCTATATGTCTACATGGAGGACCTGTCGGGGAATCTGGACCCGTTATTTGCCATCCCCGACTGGCTTTTCTGCGGATATCTGCTCTCTATCAACATTGCTTCCTAAGATAATTCGGCTCTGATAACTATCCGCTAGCCGCCCTCGTACCTTTCTGGCCACCAGGATTAGGAGGGACCACCCCCCAGACAGCCAGGCACCCTTCCTCTCCCCTAGCGGGCCGATTATCGCCCGACCCTCCCCTGACCCTTTCCTCCCCCCCCGATCGCCCCTCTCTGCCCCGTCAACGCCCCTGTTATGTCGGGAAAGGGGGAAAAATCTTCCAGGCCCTAGCCCCTAGTCATGAACAAGCGCCCGGGGAGAGCCCCTTGAAAGACTCCCCCCGGACACCGCCAAGGGTTTAGTGTTTCGGTCCCTGGAGCAGGCGGCAGGTGGTGAGGAAGCCGGGGATGAGTTGGTCTTCCTGGACGGCCAGCCCCTGGGCCCTGAGGTCCGCCTGGAACCTCCTCAAGACCTCCGGGGGGGCCAGGAAGGTCAAGAGCACCTCTTCTCCCGGGCGCCGGTGCTCCACCTCCACCCCCACCTGGCGGTAGGTCTGCATAACCAGGGAGGGCCCGGCCGCCTCCGCCAGCCCGGCCAGCACCGCCCGCCACCTGGTCAACAGGGTGCGGATGTCCGAGAGCCCCGCCACCCCGAACTGGACCATCTGTAACCTCGTCTTCATACCTCGTTCTCCTTCGAGCTCAGAGAGTTGGATGGGGCTCCGGCACAACCGGCCCCATCACCGCCTCCCCAAAACCCTGACCAGGGCGGCTTGGCAGGGAGAGGACGGGGCCGCCGCGGCCGGCTGGCCCCCGGGGGTGTTCTGGGCGGTTCGGGACGGGAGGGGGCTGCGTCGAGGGAGAGCTCTCGGCCCGGAGGGCTGAGAGGACCGCTCACCGTAGGCGAGGGAGACCTTTGGGGCTTTGGGGGGTGGGGGGAGATAATTTTTTGTGGGGGTACCTGGTCGATCCGGGGGCTAGGGGCGTTTCCTGCCTGGCTGGTTTAGAAGGGACCGGCTGGGGTGCTGAAGGGGAGGAAAAAATTCAGGTTTCCTTTATAAAAAAACAAAATCCCGTGTTTCATGCCGGAAAAACATAGAGAACACGGGCTTTTCACGCTGTTCAGAAAACCTGCAAAATGGGTGGGAAAAAGGGAAAGCGAAGGGCACATGCCCCTTTCTGTAAAAGGTCTCCGGCCTCCGGATCAGGCTTTTCAAACCCCGTCTCCTGGGAAAAAATATGGGTGACCTGTTCCACCTCTAAAGGCCCCGCCATGTCGTTGTAGGCGTCGTAGAGGAAGACTATGTCGTAGGGCTTGAGAGCCGGCTCCCCGGTGATGACCAGCTCCCCGGAGTAGAGGTCTTTCAGGTGTTTGAAGAGGTAGCCCAGGGCGTAGCGGTTGGCCCAGGCCGGCCCTTCACAGTTTCTCTCTCTAGAGTGGAAATATCTGCAGTAGTCTTCCCGGATGGCGTCGTTGGCTTTCATCTTGAGGGAACTTACGGTGAAGAAGGAGGAGGGGTGGGGCTGCCCATATCTGGAGTTGTCGAAGGCGTACTTGGCGTTGTTGACGTAGGCGATCTCACAGGCGTTGAAGGTGTCCCTGGCCGAGGTGATGATGCCGTTGTCGAGGAGGTGGTGTTCGGAGTCGAGGGAGAAATACTGGCGGCAGGGCATAGGGGAGTACCCCGCCGGGAGGAGGAGGGAGGGAAGCGGCCGGCTTCAGTCCTCGAAACGGACGGCCTGGTTGATGCGCAGGGCCTCCTCGGCCGTCAGGGTGGAGAGGTACCGCATGGTCATAAGCGGGCTGGCATGCCCCAAATGCAGCTGCAGGGCCCGGGGGTTCATGGTCTGGCGCAGGCGCTCGATGGCGTCCGAGTGGCGCAGGAGGTGGGGGTAAACCGGCGTAGTCAGGCCGGCCGTGGCGGCCGCCTGTTTGACGATCTGCCAGGCCCGTTTCCTGCCCACCGGGAAGATCCGATGGGTTAAGCCCAGGCCCCGGTCGAAGGCGTAACTCTTGAGGCGGTGCGCCAGGGGGGCCGGACAGGCCACCAGCCTTACCTTGCCGCCCTTGCCCCTGATCTCCAAAGTCCCCGGCTGCCGGTTCAACTGAGCCACGGTCAGAGACAAAGCCTCGGAGATCCTGAGGCCCGTCTGGAAGAGGACCAGGATGAGCAGGGCGTCCCGCTCCCGGTGCCGTCCTTGGCAACCCCCGCACAGCCGTTTAATCTCCTCCGGGCTGAGGTAAGGCACCAGGCGCAGGGCCTTACCCGGCAGGCCCGCCTTCATCGGCAGCATGCTAGACCTCGCCTACTTTTGTCCAGCTTGAGTCCCCCAAACCCGGCCGCAACGGCCCCAAAACCCCGCCGCCAGGGGCCTTCCCCCCTGCCAAACTGGACATTAGGGCGCCCTTTGTCTAGGTGGGGGGGTGAACGGGATCTCTTCGTTCAGAATTAAGAAAAATAGAGGACGAATGATTCGACCAGGTACTCGCTTGGAGGTTCGAGAGTCCGGGCGCAGTGGTTGTAAAGGGCGACCAAGAGGCGGGCCCGGAACCCCAGCTCAAAGGGGGTCCGATATTTTTCCATATAGTCTTCCAGCGCCCGCAGGACCTCGGTGAAAAGGAACTCCTGAATCTCAACGGGGGTCTCAGGCGGTGGGATGTTGGATGGGTGCTCCGGAGGGCGTGGCTGGTCCTTGTCCTTTTTCTCTTCCTTGCCGGTCAGAAGCCACTTCACCGTGACCCCGCCGTAGTCGGCGATTTTCTGCAAGACGTCGGCTGGCGGCTGCCGGCCCGACTCGTATTTGGAGAGATTTGGGGGAGGAATACCGAGGATCTTGGCAAATTCCACCTGCTTTAATTTCCCCCGGATCTGTCGAATGCGTTTAGAGATGTCGTGAAAATTGCCGTATGGCATATTTAGCCCTTGACAAATTGCCAATTGGCATTATATTTCGTTTAATGCCAACCCTACCAGAAGACAGCCGCAAGGTCAATTCAGTTAAGAAGATCATGCCATCCCATTTACCACGCCGTCTTATTGAAATGGCTATGAGTACATATTGTAGCTCATCACATTACAAATGGAAATTATTGCGGCGCTTGAAGGAAAAGACCTAAGGGATATCTTCTTGAATACCTCCCCAGCCCATGATAAAAGCCTGTGCATGAAGGGTTCGATTCTTACTAAGGAAAAGTGCCCGAAGTGCGGAGGCAGCTTCCAGGGAAAACCTCTGACCTGTCCTGCCTGTGCTACTGTGCCCCGGCGGTACTTCCTCAGGCTGTACTCAAAGTCTGCCGGTCGCCTGAAGATTTATTCCGGCCAGGATGGTTTTCCGCTGGACTCCTGGGCCAGGGCGGAACGGCTCCTCAACCATATTCGTCATGAGATTGATCTCGGTAAGTTTGATCCCCGGCACTACATCAGCCATGAGGTCAAGGGCCTTCGATTTGAGAATTATTGCCAGGCCTGGGTGGAGAGGCGGGGGGGAGAGGTACGGCGCCAGCTGCTGAGCCATTCTTACTTTAATGAGATCAAGGCTTACTGCAGCCGCTACTTTCTCCCTTTCTTCGGCAGTCTCAGCATTCGCGATATCAGAGAGGCCCATCTGGATGACTTCAAAGCTCAGTTGCCGGCACACCTGTCCAGCAAGACCATCTACAACATCATGGGTGTGCTCAGAAAGCTCTTCCAGGACGCCTACCGTCGCAAGGACATCTTGGCTCCGCTGCGGTTTCCCCGAATTCCTTTGTCCGAACCTGTTACCCGTTTCCTTTGGCCGGAAGAACAGATGGCCGTCCTAGCCAAGGTGAAGGAGCAGGTTTATCGGACATATTATCTTTTCCTGATGAGGCAAGGTTGTCGCCCGGGTGAAGCCAGGGCCATGCGCTGGGAGAATATTGACCTGAAAAATGGCCTGCTGACAATTGCCGCCAGTTTCGACCGGGGACACTATCGGCCCTTCACCAAGGAGCGAGAAGTGCGTTATTTGCCCCTCCACCCCCAGGTCAAAAAGGCTATTCTGAAGCTGCCCAGGCATCTTTCCGGATATGTCTTCACCAACCGTTATGGTCGGGTTCTGAGCTCCCGGCGGGTGGAAGAGGTGTGGCGCCAGGCTGCTGCCGCTGCTGGCATCAAGGCGACCCTTTATGAAGGCACCCGCCACAGTTTTGCCAGCCAGGCCATTAATCGGGGGGTGAGTCAGCGTAAGGTAGGAGACTTCATGGGCCATCGGCGGGAGGAGTCTACCAGGCGGTATGCCAAAATGAAGGCCGACTCCTTGAAGGAGGTCTGGGGAGAAGAGATGTGTCCCCAAAGTGTCCCTGAGGCTAAAAATATCAAAGCTAAGGTATTAAATTTTGGAGATAAAAAGTGAATAGGACGCGGGTTCGACTCCCGCCGCCTCCACCAATTAAGGTTAAAAAAATTCAGAAAGTAAGGGGCCATCAAGGCCCCTTTTTTGTGTTCCCAGACAAACGCCTGCCCTTCAGCCGATATCGGGCGGAAAAACTTTTACTGGCTCCCGAGCCAGGTCAAGAATTTGCTCACCAACCTGGTGGCCTCGGTTTGCTCGCCGCCCGTCTGCAAGAATATTGCTTTCTGGAGCGGCTTGATGACCTTGCGGGCTGCCTTCATAAAAGTAGATTTGGATTTGTGGGTAAAATGGCTCTCGTCCATGTAGGCCCCCGCCATGTAGAGCAGGTTGCCGAAATAGTCGTTGGCGTCGAGCCCATAGTGGGTAAAGAGGCTTAAAACCGCAGGAACATTGAGCCAGGGCCTGTAAGGATTCCGGTCGCCGATGAGGGTGATTTCGGGTTTCCCGAAAGCTTTGACGGCCAGCTCCATATATTCGCTGATTTTCGGATCAAGCCCCATTTTCGTGGCGCCCACCCAGTCCACGGCCACCAGATCCTCACCGCCGATGATGGTTTCGGTAACATTGGGTTCCGGGTCGGCAAAAATCCCAAAGGGGCCATCCGCGCTCAGATGGGCGTCAATGAGGCCGTACTGGACGGGATAGGCCCGGAGATATTCCATGGTGGTGTGATAGATGCCTCTGCCGGTGTGATATTCGGAGAACTTGTCCGCTAAAGGCAGAGCCCCGTAAATGTTTTTTAGCGTGAGGGTGTAATAGGAATAGGCGTGGGTCTTGTTCTTGGCAAAGGAGATGCGAAAGTCGGCGTTCTTCCAGATCAGGGGGACGCGATGCTGACCGAGATGGGGACCCAGGTAATGCTCCTCATAGGGGTCCTCGGTGAGATCCACCACCTGGTAGCCGGCGCTGCCGTCCATGATGTAGCCCAGGTAGTCGGCCACCTCGCGCACCCTCCGGTTGTCAAAATACTCCCCATAGGTGCTTTGGGCCTCGACTACCGTAATATTGGTAAAGCCGGCCCGATCTCGCAGCGCCCTCACCAAATGACCGACCAACTCCGGATCGGTAAACGTAGTTTGATCGATCTTGTTGTAGGCAAACATGAAATTGGGCTTGATGATAATGGCAAAGTCCTGCTTGGTTTTTCCTGAGACTTGGCAGGCGTTGTTGATGAGATGAAAAAACCTGGTGCTTTCCAGGACCTCATCCAGGGCGTTAAACTTGTCGGCCTCCTTAATGGCTGCCACGGTAACCTCTTTCGTGGAGTTTTCCGCTTCCAGCCTCATTAAATCCATGTCCTCTTCCAGGGCCAGGCAGGTCTCCCCGGAGGGGTCTTGGACGGCGATGATCCGCCGCTGAAAAACAGCAGTGGGAAAATGATCGTTATTGACTTCCAGGATCGGCTCCCCCAGCTTGACAAAAAGAGGCGGTTTGTGCTCGGCAAGGTCACCTTTGGGGCCAAGATCCAGGACGGTTAGCTTACCGCCTGCCATCAGCAATTCTTTCGACGCCGACCCGGGACACCACCGCGCCCAGCAAGGCGTCCACCTGGTCTTTCACCAGCCGTTGGCGCTCGTTGCGCAAAGAGTTGCTGTGGATTTGCACCCGCGCGGTTTGGGCCCCTGGCCTTACCGCGCAGATGTAGCCATAGAGCAACGTGGGTTCCTTGATGTTTTTGAAGGTCGACCTTTCGGCTTCCCCGAAGGTTCTCTCCGGCACGATGTGGTAAGCCGTGGTCTGACCCTCTTGGGTTATCGTTAAATTGCCCCTTGTGACCGTCACCGTGTGCGGGGTAATAAAAATCCCCAGCAAGTGCTCGGAGGGCAGGATATTGCGCAGGACCCATTTCAATCCTGACGCCAGGTTAGCCAAGACGTGGTTGGCGATGACAAAGGGAAAGGGAGTGATGGCGTAGGGCTCAGCGCTGAAGTTTATGGTGAAGTCCGCCTGGCATTCCCTGAGATATGGTTTCCGCTTTTTTATGTGCGAGAAGCGAGTGGCAAAGCCTTCGGTCACCTCAAAGAGGGGACCCTGGTAGCGGTAAGTCCCTTCCGAGACGTTCAGTTCCAGCCCTTCGATGATCCTGTCGGTCAGGCAGTATTTCCTGTAGCCGGTGGCTTGGTCACCGATGACCAGCAGCACATCCCAGAAGATCTCCCCGTCCCCCCAGGGGAAATCCTTGTCATGGATGCCCGAAACCAAAAAGAAATCTTGTTCCGCGCCGTCTGCCGCCACCCGGCCTGAGAGAACCAGGTTTTCATATTCGGTATCATAGAGGGGATTGACATCCCGGAGGTATTCTTCCCTGACCTTGCCCCAGGCGAAACTCATGAAGGCAGACTTGGCCTGTATCCTTTTGTATAATTGCCACCACCTGGTGCCGGTGACTTTCACGGAAGCCATGAACGCAGGCACGTCTTTGAGATCGAAGAAAAGCTGGCCGGCGCCGTAAATGGGGGCGCGTTCATCCGGACCATCGTAGATGGTGGTAAAGAGCGTGGTCATATCCTCCATCAGGTCGAAGCCGGGGTCGTCCTTGAGGTGCTTTTCCCCGTATAACCAGTATTTCTTGCCGTTGTGTGCCGTAAACCGAAAGGCATAGGTCATCAGGCGCATGCCGGTGGCTGGGTCAACGGAAAAAAGGTTAAAGGAACCATCTTCCAGGGCAAAAGGACCGCCCAGGGGGGTGAAGGTCACCGTACCTTCCAGACGGGCCCGGTGGTCTGAGAGATGAATAAAACGATCCAGATCATCAATAATAATTTTGCAGTCGAAACGGAGCGGGGTGTTTTCCTGTTGACCGGCAATTCTCCCTGCCAAAAAATCTTTTTCCCCGAGGCCGATCCAGCCCGACATGGTTTCCTCAAACTCAAGCCCCAGACCTTGTAAGCTGCTCATGGGAACCTCCTATAGTTGCGTCCCAGATATACTTTGCCTAAATGTGTGGGCTTTTCCCTCCCCCTTGATGGGGGAGGGTTGGGTGGGGGTGGAATGACTTTGTAATGACGATGCCGTGTTCCCCCTCCCCCCAAACCCCTTCCACCAAAGGGGTGAGGAGTTTCGAGGTCCTAAATTTATACACGGTGATTACGGGACACGACCTATGGTCGTTTCCTCAATACCTCACCAGATACCTTGAGAATCCTCCGGTGGCCTGAATCTTCTGCCGGATTCGGCCCAGTGGTCAGCGGTCGTATCCCAAGGACGCCGACCACATCTCGTAGTGTCGGTCTGGTTCCCGTTCCTCTCCGAGATAGAAGACCAGGAAGGTCATCACGTGCCAACCGATGAATTCACAATTTTCTGCATCAAAGGTGGTAAGCTCGAAGACCTTCCGCCAGGTGCCTGAATTGAAATAGACTTTTTCCAGCGTCCCTGCCAAGGGGGCAGGCAGGGCTATGGTATCAAGGGGAATTTGTTCAGCCTTATGGGTGTGGCCATAGACCACGTAGCGAGCCTCGTTTTTCTTGAGGGCCCACTCATTGAAGGCGAACCTATGGTAAGCATCCTGTTTTTGATAGAGTCCCCGGACCACCCAGTTTCCCAGAATCTTTTGGAGCCGGGCAAAGGAAAAATTGGAGGTGAGACGCAGGGCCATCTCCAGGAAGTCCAGAAAGTCAGGGCCCCAATGGTCGTGCTGCTTCACAAATTCCAACGCACAAAAGTTGTCCACCAAATCGTTCCAAATTTTATGAATCTTGGCTTCCACCCCGGGGTAGTAATTGCAGATGCCCTGAACCCAGGCGGGCACATTCAAAACGGGCCGGACATTGTCAATCTCTTTCAGGGCCTGGTACAGCTGGTCTTCTGCGTCCAGACCCAGCCGGATTCTCGCTTCTTCGGGAAACCGGTTCACCAGGTCGATGACGATAGCGTCTCCTAAGGAAGAGGTGTTGCGGTCGCCTTCGTGGTTGAAACGGTCATAGTAGTCGCCATGGCGGGCCAGGACCCCGTAATCCTCAAACAGCATAATTTCATTGAAGGGGTTGTCGGAGTACCACTGGGGATGGGGCACTCCCAAGAAATTGGCGATATCCAACCTCGTGGTGTCGTAGCGGTTGATGAGCCAGTCATGGTTGCCCATCAGGTAGGTGAAATCAACCTTGACACCCTTGGCGGCCCATTCGCTCTGACACTGCCGCAGGTACCCCATAGCCTCAATATTGTTGGGGTGGTTGATTATGGTCTTGACGATCTGTTCCGTATAGTCCCGCACCTTCCAGCCTGTGGCATCCACTTCATCGGGGTCGGACCAGGGGCGGATGGGACGGGTGGGGTGTTGATTCTCCTTTCGGAGCCAGAGGCTGGAGCGAATGACGTCAAAGATGTCTCCCAGCAGGACGATTTGAATCTTTTTAATTTTTGCTTGCTGGGGATCCCCGATGATGTCGCTTAAGATGTTCCCAAACTTTTTAAAGGCCCGGGGCACGATGGTGGTTCCCGAGGTGCCGTCCGTGAGATGAATGTCACTTAATATGACCAGCATGCCCCACCTCCATCCTCATCCCGATATTATCAGGGAGACTTAAACCAGTTTTACTTTCACATAATACCAGCTCGCTATATAACTCTCTATAAGTATGCCTTTTTTAACCGAAAACTGAAAACCGAAAACTGTATTGCCCTGGCTTTTCCTCAACCGATACCCTAACCTCTCTCCTCAGATCTCAAGTAAGGTTTGCTCAGGAATGGGGTCCTGCGCCTTGCCACGTTTTTTGGTTATCAGTAGACGCTGCAAAAGGCTCAATTCTCGGGGTTGCTCCTTATCAATCTTGTGGTAATCAATGGCGATTTTGCCGTCCGCCTCGCTGATCTTGAAATAATTCAGACAGTAGAAAGGGACATAGATTTCGGGTAAGAAGCCGATGTGGGGGTGTACATCCTGGAGCCGCTTCAGCCAGGTGCCGGTGTTGATCACCGTCCGATGGCCGAGGCGTCGCAACGAGGGCATATGGGTGTGGCCATAAATGAAGATTATGGTATGGGGATCATGGTCGAAAACTGCTTGGGCCGCGTCCAGGTACTTTTGTTCCTTTTCACTACTCAGATCGGAGGGGTCCAAAACAATCCGAAACCGTTGCAGGGTCGCCCTGACATCCCGCCAGATAAAGTAGAGCGGCACGGAAAGGGCGGCAAAAATGACAAAGACCACCGTGTTGACGATGAGGATCAGTTGCACCAGGCTTCCGAGGATGCCCAGGTGAGCAAACACGCGGTTGTTGAGGAAGTAATTGCTGGTGGTGATGCCGAGCCACTCAAGCGCGGCCCCGACCAGGACGAAGGTCGTCAACCCGGACAGCAGCAGAAATGGGAGCAAGAGCCAGCGTAGCAGCGGACTCATTTCATGGTAGAAGTAATTCGACAGGACCCAATACGGCACCTGTTCGGTGGGATAGACCGACTGGATGTCCTTCAACCAATTGTATCTGCCGAATTGCGAATGTTTACCGGCGGTGCTGACCATACTGCTGGTAATGAAATAACCGACCGGCTGGGCGTAGGGATTGCCGAAGTCGGGCATGTAATTGTAGGCATCGTACTGGTTGCCGTGCTCGATCCACATCCTCTTGCCGTTAATCTCCCGGGTGACCGACGGGGTCCGCTCCAGGTGGATGTTGTAGGGTTTCAGCATCTCGACGAACTCGGGGTAGCAGGCGATTTCATAGTCGTGATTGCCGGGCAGCATGGTGATCTTCACCGCCGCCCCCGTATTCCGGAAGGCTTCGAAAATCCTGGGGAACTGGTGCATCAGGGTCTGGAGCTTCTCCGGACCCTTGATTTCGGTGAATTCCCACATGCCGAAGATATCGCCAATAATCAGGAGTTCGGCGTTCTTTTCCTGCGCCGCGAGGTTTCCCAGGAACTCGATCAGCTCCTCCTCGTAATCGCAAACCTCGAGAGCTTCGTCGCCCCCGATGTGCAGATCGCTAATGAAGTAATACGTCATGGACATGGTGGTTTCCTCACGGGTTATTGAAGGCTGACCTGGTCTTCAAGATCTTTGGTGATGCTTTTCATGGCAGGGCTTTCCGGGATGGGGCCGGAATTGTTCCAGCCGGTGCGCAAGGCCTCTTCTTTCTTTTTCCTGAATTCCGCAGGGCTGGAAGCCAGCTCCTTCCAGATAAACAATTTTTGGAGGATATGGCGTTCGGCAGCCGTAAAATCCCTCTCGGTATCGAAGGACTTGCCACTATTTGTTGTATAAATCATCACAATAAGCCCACAAATAATTTTTCAGAAACGAGAATCATATTTTTGTCCATGATGACAGCCGCATTATAGTTATATAGGTTCGGTCATATAATCTTTGGTATCGGCACCTATTCCAACATGATGGCAATCCACCGCGTATCTTCATCACTGGCAAGGGCGATTTTCACAATCATGGTAAGCGGCACGGAAAGCACCATCCCAATGGTGCCCAGAACCCATCCCCAAAAAATCAGGGAGATAAATACCACCAGCGTAGACAATCCTAAGCCGCGCCCCATGAATCTGGGTTCCAGGATGTTGCCGAAAAGGATGTTCACTACGGCATATCCCAGGCAAGCTAACAATGCGGATGGTACCCCCAGCTGTATCAACGCCAATAGAATAGCAGGAACCGCGGCGATGATCGAACCTATATTGGGTACGAAGTTCAAGAAAAAAGCCACCATCCCCCACGTCGGTGCGAAGTCGACCCCAAGAAACGCCAGCCAAAGCCATATGGTGATCCCTGTGGCTAAGCTAAAGAGCGTTTTTATGGCCAAATACCGATTCACACTCTCCATAAAAGTCCTGAAAGGGCCCACAGTTTTATCTGGATCAGGAAAAGCCGCCTGAATTTTCTGAGGAAAACCCGAAGCCTCTAATAAAATGAAAATGACGGTGAGCAAGATAAAAAACATGTTCGTAAATAATCCCGTTAAGCCAGTCAACAAATTGGCAGCCATTCTCATGGCTTTTCCCGGGCTAAAAAAATCAGTCAAGGAAGAGCTCGACAGATCCAATCCCAAACCGTCCAGCCAGTTAAGCGATGAGGCCATTATTGCCGAGAGGCGCTCCTGATATGCCGGGAGCTGCTGCGAAAAACTCTGCACGGATCTCCCCACAAACACTACGAGAAGGAACACCACCACCAGGAGGACCAAGATAATGGAGGAAATTGCCAGCGCCTTAGGGACACCTTGTCGCTGCAGCCAAAAAAGTGGTGGGGAAAAGAGTATGGCGAGAAAAATAGATAACAGGAAGGGATTAACGATGGTTGCCGCGGCACGCATTCCGGCAACCACGATAATAAATGAAGCTATGGCGACAAGGATGACTGTTACATTGGAGACTTTCGCGTCCATGTAAATGAGGCCTTTCTTTCGGAATTTCTACTGATGCAAATGAAGAACAGAACAGGCGTTTTATGCAATCCTTTAGAAAAGTTAATTAATCGGGAACAGCAAACCGTCGCCGTCAGCTGTTCTTGGCTGGTGTGACTGAGAAAGCCTGGTTCTCAGGCGTCAAAAAGGGCGGGGTAATAGCCCGCCCCTGGTCTTCTAAAGGGATGCTTGCCGAAGCGGCCTGGGTGGGCGCCCCTCACATGATGCGGATGCTCTTGGGCTTTTCCTCGGGTGGCGCCGGGGCCGGTGGAGCTGGAGGCTCCTCTATTTTGGGGGCTGGCTTTTCTGGCACCGCTTCCGGCTCTGGTGAGGGGGCCGGGGCCGGTTCCTCCGAAGGTTGGGGGGCCGGGGGCTCGGCGGCTTCCGCCGGTTTGGGAGCCCGAGGGACTACGGTTTCGGGCTTGGCAGGTGTGGGCCGTTTGGCCGCACCGGGCGGGGTTTCCTCCGGGGTCGGCGTCATTGGCGCTTCGGGTCCGGTTTCAGGGGGAACGGTTACCCGCGTGCTGGAGAGATAGCGGGAGGACACCCAACCGAGAGTGCCGTTCCGTTTTACCCTGACCTGATACCAGTCCTCGGCTTCCCCCACTTTTTCCAACTCTTCGTTCCATTCCAGCAGGCCGATCTTGGGAAAGTCCATTCCGGGTCCGGCCCTCAGGTTCAGACGCCCCACCCTGACAAAAAAAGTAGGGTGTGCAGGCTTTTCAGGGGTTACCTGGGGTGGGGGTGGGGGTGGCCCAGGGGGGGGCGAAGGAGGCATCGTGGGCTGACAGGACAGGCATACCAAAGCCAGTGCCACCCCGAGAA
Organism: uncultured delta proteobacterium; assembly: GCA_963709285.1. Lineage (GTDB taxonomy): Bacteria > Desulfobacterota > Desulfobaccia > Desulfobaccales > 0-14-0-80-60-11 > JBGSLA01. The sequence goes on from CAVPVR010000004.1 coordinate 33,988, forward strand.
GCCGATGCCATCTGCCCCAAATGCCGTGCACTCTCTTCACCGCCAATTTCCCCGTAATGTTTTGTTTCACTCATATGACCGCCCGCACCGGGCGATCGTTAAGGATTTTCTCAATTTTTCCCGCCAAGAGAGCGGGGCCCAATCATCCTGAAATCAAGACAAGCCGAACCTTACGCTTTGGGCTCGTTCTCCTCTTTACTATCCTGGATTTTCCAATCGCCGTTGGCCTTCTCCAGAGTGATCCGGTAACTTTGCCGTAATAGCTGATAATCACGATTTTGGTGATCGTAAATTTGGAAGCTCCACACTACTACGGCACTGGCCTGGCGCTCCCCCTGGCGTTGAACATCACTGATCCGGTAAGACACTTCTTTGATATCGTGGTTTTTCCACAACTCGAGGATAGAGTTCTCCAACTGCCCCAACTTTGGGTAGTTGGAAGTATAACAACCCAGCCACTTGTGGATGTCTTTGTTGAGGTGGGCGGACCGAATCCTTTCCGCCAGCCTTTCCACCTCCGGTTTCAGGCTGTCCGGGGGTCTGGTCACCGGGACTTCCTGGGACGGTCCGGACCAGGTTCTGGCCAGGTAAGTCGCCGCCTTTTTCCCAGCCCAAAAAAGCATCAAGCCGACCACCAGGAGCAACACGATGACGAAGAGGGCCATCAGGGGACGTCGCTGCCTCCGGGGAGTGCGAGTCTCAGGACTACGGGGGTAAAACAGGGGGGACCGGGGCGCTGCTTCTTCCTCCCGACCGGCAGGCAGCACCCGAAGAGGCAAGCCGCAATCGGTGCAGAATTTTTGCCCTGGAAGAGTATGGGCCCCGCAGCGGGCGCAGGGGCGAACCCCGGTGTGGGATCGCTTCAAAAGCTGCCCGCAGACCTGACAGAACCGGTGATCCTCCCCATGCACCAGGTCACAGTGGCTGCAATATGTCATATTTCCTGATTCAGTCTGCAGTTAACTCAAAAGTGTCTTTACCATAAACTTACGGCAAAGGAAAGAAGATTCCAAGCTCGCGGTCACCAGGCAGCGAGCTTGGCCTTTGGGAGAGTGCCTCAAAACCTTTCATATTTTAAATCAGTTAAGAAAACTTAAAATTTTTTCAATTTTTTCACAATTCTTTTTAAAGTTCCTTCAACGGGGTGCCGATTCCAGGGACCAAAGGATGGAGGTCATGGGTCGGTGTCCTGCTCGTTAGGTATTCCCACCTGCGTTTTGCAAAGCTTGTTGTTCCCTCTTGAGGTTTTTAGCGGATACCAGATCCCCCGTCCTCCTCCTCAGGTTCCGTCAGGAGGGCAGAACGATACTTCGGCCCAGTGGGCTTAAGGGAAGAGGGAGGTTCAGAAACATGAAAGCAACATCGTTGGCAAAGATACTTCTCATGGCAGCCCTCGCAGGGTTGGCCCTCGGCTGCGGCGGCGCCCAGGTTCAGCTTCAGCCGGAGCAAATGCTGGCCCAGGTGGAGAGGCACAAAAGGCAACCCGAGAACCGGCAGCGTCTCCTGGCTCAGGCCAGCCGGACGGCTTTAGCCAAATTTACGGATTATCAAGTGGGCCCCGAGGATCTGCTGGATATCCAGATTTTCGGGCAGGACAATTTGAACCGAGAGGTGCGGGTGAATGGCCAAGGAGAGGTCACTCTGCCCCTGGTGGGGGTGGTCAAGGTGGCGGGACTCTCCCCCAAATCCATCGAACAGCGGTTGAGGGAGGTCTATGACGCCAACTACCTCCGGAACCCGCAGGTGACGGTTTCCGTTAAAGAATATCGACACCAGCGAGTGTCGGTGACCGGGGCGGTGGACAAACCCGGTTCCTATGAAATGATCGGCCCTCGGACACTGCTGGAGATGCTGGCCCTGGCGGGAGGTCTCCAGGACAAGGGGAGTACCGCCAAAGCCGGCGATATGGTGCATGTCATTCGCCAGCAAAACGCCCCCCAGGCCGAGACTCTGGTTATAGACTTACAGCGTCTGCTGGGAGAAGGGGCTCCCGAACTCAATATTTCCATACGCCACGGGGATGTTATCCACGTACCCTTTGCCGGAAACGCCTACGTCCTGGGCGGAGTGAAGCGTCCCGGCAGTGTGGCGGTCAAAGACGATCTTTCCTTGAGCCAGGCCCTGGCCATGGCCGGTGGGGTGGACCCGGTGCTGGCTACCAACCGGGTGGATATCATGCGCCTGGATGGCAACCGGAAACCCATTATGATCACTGCTCACCTGGACAAGGTCTTGAGGCGGCAAGAAGCGGATGTGCCTCTCAAGGACAACGATGTGGTGGTGGTCAACGTCGGTTCCTTCAAGAAAAGCTTGTTTGTCTTCAAGCAACTCATGCCCGGAAGCTCGTTAAGCGGCGTCAATGGTCTGGTCCCCTGATGGTCACCATCAGGGTTTTTCTATCTCTGAAGGAAAATGGTTTTTCTGCAGGTAGGAGTCAGAGTACAGGAAGTGCCGTACCGTGAGTTTTTCCCTACAGCAACTCTTGCGGTGGCGCCCTTGAAACCTTCTGAGGCAAAACGTTTAAAAGAGGAATGCAACCATGGAAAAGGATAGTAGAGCACCGGTGCTGGCGGTTTCCCCTGGACCAGTAGCGGACCGGGAGTTTGATTATTACGATCTGGAGCCGGAGGGGCGTATCCAGCCCCGGGATTATTACCACATCCTGTTGAAACGGAAATGGTGGGTCTTAACCACCTTCCTGGGAGTGATCGCCCTCACAGTGCTGGCTATCCTCATCATGACCCCCATTTACAAAGCCACCACGGTGCTGCAAATCACCCAGGACAACCAGGGGCCTCAGATCAGCGATGCCGATACCCTCTCTTTCCTCAAGGGAAATCAGGATATCAGCAAGTTTCAGGAAACCCAATACAAGATTCTCACCAGTCGGGGGGTGGCGGCCCGGGTCATCGAGGCCCTGAAGCTCCAGGACACTCCGGAATTCAAGGCGCTGGCAGCCCAGGACCCTGAGGCGTCCCCGGAGAAACTCCAGGGTGAGATGATCGACCTTTTCCTGAGGAAACTGGTGGTGACCCCGGTGAAGGACACATACCTAGTGGAGGTGGCCTTCAAGTCCCCAGACCGGGATCTATCCAAGAAGGTCACCGACTCCCTCGCCCGGGAGTATATGCAGCTGGTTATCGACAGCCGCACCCAGTCTTTCACGTTGGTGAAAGAGTGGCTGGGGAAGCAGTTGCAGCAGATGGCTGACAAGCTCCAGACTTCCCAGAAAAAGCTGTTCGAATTTGGGCAGAAGCACGACTTTTACGCCTTGGAAGACAAGGACAATGTCATCATCCAAAAGTATATTGAGCTGAGCGCTCTCTTGACCAAGGCCCAATCTGAGCGCATGGCCAAAGAGGCTCAGTACCAACAAATCAAGGAGAAGGGTCCCAATGCTCCTCTGGTGACCAACAACCCCCTGATCATGAACCTGCGTCAAGAACTGGTGGCCCAGACCGCCAAGGTCTCCGGCCTGAACCGCACGTTTCGCCCGGGACACCCCCAGATGCAGGAAGAGCAGGCCAGACTGGCGGAACTTCGAGGACGCTTACAGGGGGAGGTGCGACGCCTCCAACAGAGCATCAAGGCCGACTATGGGGCGGCGGTCAAAGCTGAAAACCTCTTGACCCAGGCTTTTACCAAACAAAAAAGCCGGTTGGCTAAGCTGCAACACCACCTGGTGGACTTCCAGATCCTGAAGCGAGACGCCCAGACCACAGAAAAGCTGTATAAAGCGCTCCTGGAGCGCATGCAAGAGACCACCGTGGCCAGCACCATGATGGCCGGCAACGTGGCAGTCATTGATCCCACCGAGGCGCCTTATGAGCCCTATTTACCCAAACCCCTCATGTTTATAGTCCTTTCAGGAGTAACGGGCTTGTTTCTGGGGGTGGGCCTGGCCTTTCTCGTCGAATATCTGGACAACTCCATTAAGACCACCGAGGACGTCGAGCGTTTTGTGCAACTTCCTTCCCTGGGGGTGGTACCCCTCTGCCTCAGTGGTCCCGGCAAGGAAAAAAATGGCGAGATATCTGGTTCTATCAAAACCTTACTGACCTGGGTAAAAAGCCAAAACGGCCAGACCATACCCCTGGGGGATTTAGACTTAATGATGGTGAAGCACCCCCGGTCGGTGATGTCTGAGGCCATTCGGCACCTGCGCACTTCCCTCATGCTTTCCGTTTCTGGGGGCCCTCCCGAAGTCATCGTGGTTACCAGTCCCCATCCCCGGGAGGGGAAGTCCACCATCGCCGTAAACCTGGCCACCGCACTGGCCCAGGACGGCCGTCGGGTAGTTATTCTGGATTGTGATTTAAGGAGACCACGGCTTCACCAGGTTTTTCGGGTGGAAAACTCCCCGGGTCTCACCAGTTACCTCACTGGGAGCATCACCTTGGCTGAAATCCTCAAGCCCACTGAAGTGGATAATTTGGTTTTACTCCCGGCCGGCCCGGTGCCTCCCAGCCCCGCTGAGCTCCTGAATTCCCAGGCTTACAAGAATCTTTTGCAGAACCTCCGCCAGGACTTTGATCATCTGATTATCGACACTCCCCCCACCCTGGGGTTCGCCGATGCCAGAGTAGTGGCCGTCCAGGCGGACGGGGTGCTGCTGGTGGCCAAGCACCAGTCCACCTCCCGGGAAGCCGGACGACTGGCCCGTCAGCTCTTCCTCCAGGTCAATGCCAGGATGCTGGGTATGATCCTGAACCAGGTCGGCACCAGGGATCTGCGGCGGTATGAATACTACCACCAGAAATACTACGATAGTTACTACGCCGGCAACCAGGTCATCTCGGCGGAGATTGAGCACCGAGAGAATATCTCATCGGCACCGCTAAACTAGGGGGTAGGCGACGCGAGTCCACCCAGTACCTTGACTGAGGACAAAGGACACCAGCATGTATGACTTCTTCTTTAACAAAGTGGTTTTAATAACTGGGGCCGCCGGCTCGGTGGGGCAGGAATTGGTCCGGCAACTTCTCACCATGCATCCGGCCGAAATCCGGGCCATGGATAACAACGAGACCGAACTCTTTTTCCTGGGAGAACATTACCGGGAAACCCCTAGCCTTTCTGTTCACTTGGGGGATGTGCGGGACACCCGGAAACTGGAAAACGTTTTTGCTGGAGTGGACGTCGTCTTCCACGCCGCAGCCCTCAAGCACGTGGGACTGTCAGAATACAATCCTTTCGATGCGGTCCAAACCAATATCCTGGGGGTGAAAAACGTCATCCAGGCGGCCATCCGCCAGGGGGTGGAAAGAGTCCTGTTCACCAGTTCCGATAAAGCGGTAAACCCCACTAACGTCATGGGCACCACCAAACTGATGGGAGAGCGCCTTATCACTGCCGCCAATATCATTAACCAAAGCTCCGGGCGAAACTTCTCGAGCGTGCGCTTCGGTAACGTCATGGGCTCCCGGGGCTCAGTGATTCCCATCTTTGCCGAGCAAATCCGTCGGGGTGGTCCGATAACCATTACCGACCCTAATATGACTCGTTTTTTTATGACCTTACAGGAGGCGGTGAAGTTGGTACTGGAGGCCTGCGTCATTTCCTGCGGCGGCGAGGTTTTTGTCACCAAGATGCCGGTAATGCGCATCCCGGATTTGGCCCAGGCCATGATTGAACTGCTGGCGCCGGCATACGGCTTTGTTCCTAAGAAGATTCCCATCCGGTTTATGGGCGTCCGGTCAGGAGAAAAGCTCTACGAAGAACTTCTTACCGTTGAGGAAATGGATCGGGCTTTAGAAACCGAAAATATGTTCGTGATCCTGCCCTTCCATCAGAGCTTCTATGGGAAGATTCAATACAGCTATAAAGGCCGTGTGGAGCGGGCCTCTCTTCACCGACAGTACATTTCGAGCATGGATCCTCCCATGACAGTGAAAGAAATCAAGCACTTCTTGTTGGGCAACAATATCCTGGGCACTCCGGTCCCGGCGCAGCAGAAAGATGGCCTGCGGCGCCAAGGGCCCCGGCGCCTGCGTCTGGTAAATGAAAACCAGATGGGAGTGCTCTAGGCTGGAAGAAAAGCCTAACCTTTTGCCGCAGAGGAACCGGCCAGGTTTTCTTTGTCACTAAAACAGAATCTGACCTGATGAATTCCACTACCTCCATCCGACAACGCTTAGCGGCTGATTCCATGCTGGCTTTGGGAATTAAGGTACTTTCTCTTCCCCTAAGCTATCTCACGACTCTGGCCATGGCCCGCTTTTGGGGAGCCCAAGGCCTGGGCACTTATACGTTGGCGGTCTATCTCGTCACGACCTTGTCGGTGGTCTGCCGCCTGGGCCTGGACACTGGTATACTGCGTTTTGGGGCCAGTTTACAGGCAGCCGGGCAGGATGGAAGCATCAGAGTTCTGTTTGGGCAGAGCCTCTCCCTGGTGCTTTGCCTGAGTGGCAGTGCCGCGGTGGGGTTGTATCTGGCCAGGGATTGGCTGGTCCAGATTTTTCATGCCCCGGCTTTGCCAGAGGTTTTATGGTTGGTGGCTCTGGCCTTGCCGGTGACGGCCGCGGCTGCTTTGTGCGGCGAAACCCTGCGTTCCCTGGGAGGTGTCCGCTGGGTGGTGGCCCAGCAAGACCTCCTCACCCCCGTAAGTCTCCTGGCGCTGGTGGGTTTCTTGGCCTGGAGTGGTCAGGCTGCTTGGGGCTCCCCGGCAGCTCTGGGGCTGGCTTATCTGGTAAGCGGGGCCCTGGGTCTCGGGTTTTTAGTAACCACCTTGTTGCCGTACCTGAGAAAGCAGTGGGGGACTGCCAACTGCGCCCCCCTCGGCGAACTCTTCCGCTACAGTTGGCCCCTGTATCTGAGCGTCCTCCTCATGCTGGTCTTTGGCGCCGTGGACAGCCTGGTGTTGGGAGTATTTACCGGGCCCAAGGAGGTGGCCTATTACGAGGCCGCCGGCCGTTCCGCCCTCCTGGTCGGCCTGCCCTTAATGGCGGTAAACGCCGTCGTCCCCCCTCTGTTTGCCCAACTGCACCAGGGGGGACGCTTGCCGGAGCTTGAGGTGCTGGCCCAGGCCAGTACCCGATGGATGTACTATGCGGCTCTCCCTCTGGCGTTTATTCTTTTTGCTCTGGCCTCAGATATCCTGGGTTTTTTCGGTGCGGGCTTCGGGGAAGCCCGGTGGGCCCTGCAGGTTCTGGTTTTGGCCCAACTGGTCAATGTTGCCTGTGGTTCCGTGGGGTTTCTGTTAGCCATGACCGGTAACCAACTCACCCTCACGAAGACCCTCGCGGTGGGTGGAGCCCTTGGCCTTCCCTTGATGGTCACCGGGGCCGCCTTCTTCGGCCTCAACGGCTTGGCCCTGGCCAAAGGGCTCTGGCTGGTGGCCGTGAACATTCTTATGAGCCTGGAAGTATGGCGGCGTTTGGGCCTCAAGGTCTTCGCCACCGGGGTGGGTTGGGCCAATGTTTGTGGGATTTTGGGGTTTGCCCTGTTCTGGCTGGCCCGGCCCTACCTGGGAACCTGGGCCGCCGTGGGTTTGGGGGGCATCGTTTACCTGGCCCTGATTACTAGAACCCTTTACCAGGAGTTTGCTGATATTCAACTTGAAACCCGCTGGGAGGTCATCCGGTGAGCAAAAAACTGCCCAATATCATCCTTATGGTCTTGGATACGGTGGGCGCCAAACACCTGTCCCTGTATGGCTACCACCGACCCACCACGCCGAACCTGGAGAAGATTGCCCAGGAATGTTCCGTGTACACCCGGTGTTTTGCTCCTGCTTGCTGGACGGTCCCCTCCCACGCCTCCATGTTCACCGGCCTTTATCCCAGCCAGCATGGTGCTTTTGAAAACAGCTATCTGCTCCGGGACAATCTGCCGCACCTTGTGCCGATCTTAAAAGCCTCAGGGTATCGCACCTGTGGTATTTCCACGAATAGTTTGGTAAGTCCGGCCTCGGGACTTTGTCCGGATTTTGACGAGTTCCATGACCTCGGTTTCCAGGACCGTTCCCGCATCCTGGCGGGGCTTGAGGGTTTTGGCCACCAGGAGGCTGCAGGCGAGGGCAATCTTGCCGCCCGGTTAAAGAAAGCCGTAAGTTCCAAATCCGCCTTGAATATCCTGCTCCACTATCTTTGGGAGACCGGCCGGGTAGCTGAGGTGAGCAAAGCGTCCGGTGAGATGGTCAGCAAGCAGGTGGCGAAATGGCTGTGGCCGCGTCCCATCGACAATGCCACCCCCTACACCAGGAAAACCGAGGCGTTAATCCAAGAACTAGTGCAGCGCCAAGCCTCGGCGGACTCCCCGTTTTTTCTGTTCGTGAATATTCTCCAGGCCCACCAAAACTATTGCCCCCCGCTGAGGTGGCGGCATTTTTCCCTCTGGCATGATCGGGCCACCGCCAGCCCCCAAAAATTTTATCACCAAACTGAGTCCCCCGCGTTGGCCAACTTGGTCTCTAAATATGGCAATCTCTATGATGATGAAATCCGCTATCTGGATGCCGTTATCGGTCGTTTGTGGGAACTGTTCCAGAGTGCTTCATTTTTTGAGGATACCGTCGTCATCATCACCAGCGACCATGGGGAACACTTTGGGGAGAGGGGTCACTATACCCACATCTTATCTCTTTATAATGAACTCCTCTGGGTCCCCCTGATCATCCGCTTTCCCCGGGGCCTGACCTTGCCTGGTGTGGACCGGCGCCTGGTGTCCCTGAATGACCTCTATGCCACGATCCTGGATCTGGTGGACAGTCCCCTGCCTCGCCCCCAGACCTCCAATTCCCTCCTGGGATCTCGGCAACGGGAGCTGGCCATCGCCCAATGCGTCTATCCGGAGATGTGGCAGGTGTATCTGTCTGCTAAGCAGAAGTTTGGTCAGTGCCAGGGTGAGATCTATTCTCCCCCCATCTTCACGGTGATGACTGACGGAGGCCTGAAACTCATCGGCAAAAGGAACGGCGGCCTGGAAGTCTATGACCTCAGGGAGAGCCTGGTCGAGGAGCGGGATTTAGCGCCCAACCTTACCCCGGAGGCCCTGGAGAATTATCGGCATCTCTTGGAGGCCCTGAAAGCCGAGACCGGCTTTCATGAGGCTACTGCTGCCATGCTGGCCCAACCTGACCAGCAGGCCGCTTGACCTGACACAGGCCCGGAGGTGGATGGCCATGTGCGGCATTTTTGGCAAAATTACGGGTGGCCCACCCCTCGATCTTGATCTCTGCCGGGAGCAAACCAGACACCCTGGCCCACCGGGGCCCGGATAGCGCCGGGTATCTCTGGGCGTACAGCCGCTCTGGAGAGTATTTTCTCAGCCCGGACCAGGCTACTTCAAAGCATCCCCCGAGGCTGGATTGGGACATTTTCCTGGGACACCGCCGCCTGGCCGTGTTGGACCTTTCCACCCAGGCGGCCCAGCCCATGTCTGATCCGTCGGGGCGCTATTGGATTGTCTTTAACGGTGAAATTTACAACTTTGCCGAGCTTCGCCGGGAGCTTGAAATGCAGGGGGTCAGGTTTCGCACCGACCATTCTGACACGGAAGTCCTGCTCATGGCCTACGTGCGCTGGGGTGAGGATTGCCTGGCGCGCCTGCGGGGGATGTTCGCCTTTGCGGTCCTGGACCTTAGGGAGAAGCGGTTGTTCCTGGCCCGGGACCGCCTGGGAAAAAAGCCTTTATATTACCGGGCGCCCACCGATGGCCTGACGTTCGCTTCTGAATTGAAGGCCATTCTGGCTGACCCCCGGGTCCCCCGGGAGCTGGACGCCGTGGCTTTGGCCCAGTATCTGGCCTATGGCTATATCCCGGCTCCGAACACCATCTATCGGGGCATCGCCAAGCTGCCCCCGGCCCACTTCGCCCGGATTTCCTTGGAAAGACCCCACCACGTGGTCCTCAAACGCTATTGGGACCTCCCGGAGGTGGACCCGGTATCAACCTCCAGGGAATGCCAGGAGGAATTTGGGGCCGAGTTGGCTGAGGCGGTGCGTCTCCGCATGATCAGCGACGTCCCCCTGGGGGCCTTTGCCTCCGGCGGACTTGACTCCACCCTGATCATTCGCCAGATGCGGCGGCTTTCTGCCGGCCCGGTGCGGACATTCGCCATCGGCTTTCCGGAAGCTGAGGCCAGCGAGCTCCCCTGGGCCCGAAAGGTGGCCCGGCGTTATGACACGGAGCACCATGAAGAAATCGTGCGCCCTGACGCTCTGGCCTTGCTGCCCCGCCTGGTGCGGCACTTTGACGAGCCCTTTGGGGACTCCTCGGCGCTCCCCACCCTGGTGGTGTCTGAGATGGCCCGGCGCCGGGTCACTGTGGCTCTGAGTGGCGACGGCGGCGACGAGCTCCTGGCAGGCTACACTCGCTACCGTTACGCCCAGCGGCTGCACCAGCTCTGCGGCCCCCTCCCCCGGGCGCTGCGGCCTCTGGCCTTGCAAGCCTTGGGTCGGCTCTGGCCCCGGTCCTGGCGGGGCAAGGGTATTGTCACCCGGGCCGCACAGTCCCCGCATAATCTCTACCGGGCCCTCATGGCCAGGGATTCCAGGTTGACTCTCCTGAATCCTGACCTCCGCCGGGAAGTGGGGCAGAACGGCACGGTGCATGGCTTTTTTGATCAGTGTTGGGAAAAAGGCCCCCAGGACTACGTGAGTCGCTTGCAGTATGTTGATTTCCACACCTACCTTCCCGAGGACATTTTGGTAAAGGCGGACCGGGCTTCCATGTCCGTTGGCCTGGAACTCCGCTGCCCGCTCCTCGACCACAAGGTGGTGGAATTGGCGGCTCGCTTGCCGAAACACCTGAAGATGAGAAATGGTGAACAGAAGATTCTCATCAAGCAGGCGCTCCTGCCGGACCTGGGCCCCGAATTTGTCCACCGGCGCAAATCCGGCTTCCAGATGCCTCTCAGAACGTGGTTTACCGGAAACCTGGGTAAGGTGATTTCAGAGCGCCTGCTGGACCGCTCCGGCCCCCTTGCCGGCCTCTGCGATTCAGAGGCCATGGCCGGTTTGGCCCGGCGTTTTGTCCAGGGGCAGCAAGACCTGAGCGAAGACCTGTGGCGCCTGTTGGTCCTGTCCGAGTGGGTGACCCAGGTCCATTCCGGGAGGAGATGTGCAGAAAAAACTCGGTAATTTCTACAACATCTATGGCTGGGTGTGCGGCCGGGAGCTTGCCGCCAACCTCCTGCATTTCCAGTTCCTGCCTTCTTTTTACGCCCGCCGTGATATCACCCGGGACGGGGCCAAACTCAGAGGCAGGGTCTTGGACCTGGGTTGCGGCAACCAGCCCTATCGGCCCTTCCTTTCCGAGAGCGTTGACTATATTGGCCTGGAGTATCCCCCTACGCTGACAAGTTGTGACCTCAAAGCCCGCCCCGGAGTTTACGGAGACGCCCGGACCCTTCCTTTTGCCGACCAAAGCTTCGACGGAGTGCTCTGCTCCCAGGTGCTGGAGCACGTCGACCGGCCCGAGACGGTAGTCCGGGAGATGGGGCGGGTCCTCAAGCCCGGCGGGGTGGGTCTTATTTCCGTCCCCTTTTTTTACAATCTGCACATGGAACCCAACGATTATTTTCGCTTTTCTCCATATGGGATCAAAAATTTGTTTGAAGGCAACAGCCTTAGAGTCCGTCAGCTGAGGGGCCAGGGGGGCATCGGCACCCTCCTGGTGCAGATGTTCCACAACTGGCTGTTTTCCGGACTGGCCCGACAGGGCCGACGGCATGTGTTCCTCAGGGTGTGTTTTTCCCTGGTCCTGCCTTTCCTGCTTCTGCTCTCGGCTCTCAACAACCTGGCGGCCCTGGCCCTGGATCACCTGAACCGCAAAGATCTGACGGTTTTCCCCCAACTTTTGGGTGGTGATTGAGAAAACGCCTGCCATCGAGTAGATTCGCTCCCCTTGAGAGGAATTAACCTCCTTACCTTCAGTTGATCTGTGCCGATCCCCCCTCCTGATGTTTCTCGTCTCAAGACGCACTTTAGGGTCAAGAGATGCGGCCGGAAGAAGGTTTCCGGAAAACTTCACCTCAAACAAAGAAATTCTCTGAAATTGCGTATTTCCCCTAAAGTTTTTTCCAGCAAAGTTCGACGTAAAAAGCAAAGGGTTTGACATCACTATAACTCGGGAGTTGTGGATACCTTTGGTGTCCTAAAATTGACGCGGTCTCCGGAGAAGCACCTTGGCCCTGGGAAAAAGACCTCTGCGAATCTTGCATTTAATCACGAGCCTGCATGTGGGCGGGGCTCAAATGCATCTGTATAAGACGGTAACCCGGTTCCATCCCGAGAAGATTACCTCCCTGGTGGTCTCCCTGGTGCCGGCGGGGAAGATCGGGCAACTCATTAAGAGGCAAAAGATACCGGTCCTTGACCTGGGAATGCGTCCAGGCAGCATCAATCCCCTGGCCGGCTACCGGTTGGTGCGCCTGATCCGCCGCTTCAAGCCCGACATTCTCCAGACATATCTCTACCACGCCGACCTCCTGGGTTACCTGGCCGGCAAGTGGGCCCGGGTCCCCGCCGTCTTATGGAACTTGCGCCAATCCCGCATGGATTTTAGCCGGTACCGAGGCACCACCGACCTCACCGTGAGTTTGTGCGCCCGCCTGTCTCGGGGGGTGAAACGCATTCTGGTCAACTCTTATGCCGGAGTCAAGGCCCACGGTCTTCGGGGTTATGACGTGGCGCGCATGCAGGTGGTGCCCAACGGCTTTGAACTCACCCGCTTCCGGCCCCACCCCCCCAGCTACCGGGAAGTGCGGCAAGAGTTGGGGCTTCCTCCCGAGGCCCGTCTGGTGGGCATGTTGGCCCGCTTTGACCCCCAGAAGGACCATGGGACGTTTTTGAGGGCGGCCCGACTTGTTCAGGAAAGGCATCCGGATACCCACTTTCTTTTGGCGGGAAAAGGCCTCACTTGCAATAATCCAGCCCTGGCGCAGCTCTTGGCGGCCAACCCAGTCAATCCCCGACGACTCCGACTCCTGGGGGAGCGCGGCGACCCCCCCCGGCTGTTGGCAGCTTTGGATTTCCATGTCTCTTCCTCGGCTTTTGGGGAAGGCTTTGCCAACGCCATCGGCGAAGCCATGGCCTGCGGGGTGCCGTGTGTGGTCACCGATGTGGGAGATTCGGCACTGATCGTGGGGGAAACCGGCTTGGTGGTCCAACCGGGGAATGCCATCGATTTGTCCCGGGCCCTGGAAGAAGCACTGACTTGGCCGCTCGCCGAACGGGCCTGCCGCGGTAAAGCCGCCCGAGCCCGCATCCAGCAGGAGTTCAACATCAACAGGATCGTGGCGCAACTGGAGTCATTGTACCTTGATTTGGCCGTGCAACCGGCCGCCTGATAAAAGGTTGGGCCCTTTCCAAGTTTTTTTCTGAAGAAGGACGGACAGACATGGATGCATTTCTAATGTCATGGTTAAGTTGCCTGGCCTTCGCCGCCATCATCGCAGCTCTTCTGCTTTGCCGTCTTAAACGGCGGGACGACGCACTCGCCTACATCCTGCTTGGCTATTTCTGTGTCTGTCTAGTCCTCATCGCCGTCAAGTGGTATCTCCGCTACGATCTGGCCGTCTATGACACTGACAAATACCAGGCCATAAGCGCCCACATCGCCGCTCTTTTGAGAGCTGATTTTTGGGGGAATCTCCCTTACGTCCTGAAACCCCATGCGGCTTACACCCTCCCCGTGGGACTACTTTACTACACCTTCGGCACTTCCGAGCTCCTGGGACAGCTCTTGAATACAGTCCTGGGGCTGGGGGTCATCCTTAATCTTCACCGTCTGGCCGCCTTGTGGTTCAACCGACGCCTAGCCGATCACACCGCCCTTTTTATGGCCCTCTACCCCTATGGCTGGGTTCTGGGCACCACCCTGAACCGGGACATGATGATCGCCTTTGGCATCACCATGTTTTTTCGCGTGCTTTCTGAATTGCCGGGCCGGGAAGGCGCGGGCTCATGCCTGTGTTTTTGGGTTGCGGCTCTGGGCAGTCTCCTTTATATGGCGCTCTTGCGGCCTCCCCTGTTGATCTTGGGAGCACTGGCCCTCTTTGTTTACTGGATGGTTAATCCCCTGGCAACTTCCCGGCGCGGACGGCTCTATCGCACGGTCAAGGTGAGTTTCATTGTCTTCGTGGTGGTTCTCGGCAGCGCCACCTTTTTCATGTTTGGCAAATATTACACGGCCCACTCACAACTGGAGCGGGAGGCCACGCAGTTCGCCAATGTCGAGAACATGAACCAGCGCCTGCGTATTTCCGAAGATGCGGGGTCAGCCTACCTGAAGGGAGTCAAGTACTCTTCTTACCTGGATGTGATAAAAACCATGCCCCTTGCCACCTTTTACTTCTTGTTCTCCCCGTTGCCCTGGCAAGTGACTTCCCCCAAGCAGGCCTTGGGGATATTGGACTCAACCTGGCTGATGCTCATGGGCGTTTTTTTCCTGAAGGGGATCAGGGCCCTCTACCGCCACAACCGGAGACTCGCTCTGGCCCTTCTGACCTTTGTAATTGTAGGGGTTACCACCAGCAGCGTCCTGCAGGCCAATACCGGCTCAGCCATGCGCCACCGTACCATGTTTTCTTTTGTGCTGTTTCCCTTGGCAGTGCACGGCATGACGGTGCGCCAAGGCGCCCGGGCCCCCCTCCGGGTGACCTTTCGGGCCATTGAACCCAAGCGCTGACTTGGAGAGATATGCGGGTGAAGCGGTCTTTGAGAATCTTCATGATAGTGGGACTGGGTGCTGTCTTTTGTCTGACAGGCTGGGGGGATATGGTCCAATCCCGGACTGAGGCCTGGAGCCCTGCGGCAGTCAACCTGCGATTGACGGAGGGGGTCCAGACAACCGGGAAAATCATCCTGGCCGGGGCCAGAAACGAGCACCTGTTCTTACCGGTTTCGCTGGAAGGCGCTTCTTCCGTGCTCGAGGCCAGGGTGGAGGGCCCGACCAACGGCCTATCATGGAAGTTTTTCCGGGTGGTGGCGGTTCCTCCCGGCTCGGCGGTCGAGTTTCCCCCTGATGCTTTGCTCCCCCTGGGAAAAGACAATCCGGAATTTTCTTCTGGTCCTTTACTACTGTGGGTTTCCCTCAAAATTGCCCCGAGTTGCACCCCTGGACCACATTCTCTGAATCTCATATTTACGGACCGACGGCGAACTGTCCGGCTCCCGGTGGAGCTCAAGGTTTACCGGTTCGCCCTCCCTGATGACCTGCCCATTACCGTCTTCGGGGGTTTCTGGCACCAGCAAAGAATCCGGTCTCGATCTGCTGAAGGCTGCCCCCCGGCGGAGGTCCGGATTATCAAGAAATTTTATCAGAGCCTAAGGGAGTACAAGGTTAATGCCCTGGGAGGCTCCCATCCCCTCCCCCTCAACCAAGTACTTGCCGGGCAGAGAATAGAGGATATTGCCCCCTATCATGAGCTTCTCGAATATGCCCTCAATGACCTGAAATTCAAATTCTTCCAGATTCCCAGGCTCAAGGGCTGGAAGTCGGTCAACCCTCAGGAAAGCACTTTTCCCCAGCAAGCCCGGGTTTTTTATCCCCTTTATGGGGAATATCTTCACCGTCACGGCTGGGAAAACCGGGCCCTGAACTATCTGGTGGACGAACCCCAGCCGGAACACTACGAGGCTGTGGTCCAGGCCTTTACCCTGGCCAAAGCCTTGGCGCCCGGGGTGCAGACCTTGAGCGCCGGTTGGCGGCCCCCTCCTGAGTTTGCCAAGGTCATTGACATCTGGGCCCATCAAGCCGCTCATTACCGAGAGGAGGAAAAAGAACAGGCCCGGCGCCAGGGACAGGAGGCCTGGCTGTACGCCAACCGCCTCCATGGTATCGGCCGCCCGCTTGCACACCCACGACTTATCGGCTGGCTGCTCTATCGCTATCAATTCTCAGGGTATCTCCTGTGGGGGGTGAACTACTGGCCCCATGACCCCTGGACCACTCCCCCCGGCCCCCAGGACTTTTTCCGCCGGGGCGCCTTTTACTATCCTCACCCCCAGACGGGTCTTCCCGTCCCCACCACCCGTCTGGAGGCCCTGCGGCGAGGGTTCCAGGATTTCCAATATCTCCTGCTCCTGGACCAGGCCTGCCGCCGGGGTTTGGTCCCGCGAGAGCAGCAGGTGGCCGTCCTGGCCCAGGTCCGGCGCTTCACCGAGAATCTCCCCGGAAATCCTTTTCCAGTGTCCATGGCCGAACTGGAAGCCGTGCGGCTGCAGATCGGCGAGCTTTTAGATAAAACGACCGGCTGTTCAGAAGACCGGGGGAACCATGACAGACCGGCTGCCATTCAGACGTCCGGGTTCACCGGGTGACAACACCCCTCAGGAGGAAGCGTGGCGATGAAAATTGCCCATGTGGTGACAACACTCTACGCCACCAATGCCACGGGCTGGGTGACGGCCCTGGCGGCAGATCAACAGTGTCGGGGCTGGCAGGTAGACCTCATCGTGGGACGCAACGCCTCCCCCCAACTCATGGCCGAGACGCGGGCTCAAGGCTTCGGGGTCCTCCAGGTGCCGAGCCTTAGAAAGTACGTGCGGCCCTTCCAGGAAATTCAGGCCCTGATTGACCTGTATCGCCTGTTTCGCACCCGCCAATACGATGTGGTGCATACCCATTTGGCCAAGGCGGGGGTCATCGGGCGGCTGGCTGCACATTTGGCGGGGGTCCCGCGGGTGGTCCATTCAGTTTATGGAGCCACCTTTGCCCCCACCCAGTTCTGGGCCAGAAGGATCTTTTTTCGCGACCTGGAGCGCCTGGCCGGCCGGGCCACGGATGCCTTTATTTTCGTGGGCCGGGAACTCCAGGAGGCTTATTGCCGGGCCGGGGTTTGTTCGCCGACCAGGGGTCAGGTCATCTACTATGGCAAAGACCTGTCACCCTTTCTGGCGGTGGCCGGGCTTTCCCGGAAGGAGCGGCGGGCCCACCGGCAGGCCTTGGGCTTAAAAGAACAGGACATTGTGTTGGGAAATGTCTCCCGCCTGGTGCCCTGGAAGGGGCATGATTACGCGGTGGAGGTGTTTGGCGCGCTCAAGGAAACCTTTCCCAACCTCAAGCTCATGATAGTGGGGGATGCCAAGACCCCCTCGGAGAAAGGCTATAAGGAGCACCTGATAAAACAAGTGCGGCGCCGGGGCCTGGAAGGCGACATTATTTTTACCGGCTGGGTACAGGACCCGGCCCGCTACTTTGCCGCCCTTGACCTTTATTTACTCACCTCCATGCCTTTTGAGGGAGTGCCGGGCGCGGTGATCGAAGCCGCAGTCACCGGGGTGCCGGTGGTGGGTTTCGAGGTTTACGGGGTTCGGGAAATTCCGGGAGTCCAGGCCACCCTGGTTCCCCCCAAGGATGTGCGGGCCCTTACCTCGGCCCTGCGGGAAAAACTTCAGGACCTGGCTATTGGCAACGGCAACGGTAATGGAAACCAAAGCGCGGCGGTCCAGAATCAGATGCGCCAACAATTCGACCTGGGGCGGATGGTCAGGGAGACCTGGGATGTCTATCACCACATCTTGAGGAACTGAGACCATGACAGAACACGCATTTCGGACCGAACTATCCCAGGGCCGGGACTGCCGTGAGGCTGCTTTTTACGCCGGCATTTGGCCAGGCACCCCTGAGGGCCATCACCTTGGCCTACCGGCGGCAGGGGCCACTCCCTTCCGAGAGACGTTACCCTACTTAAGCTCTCGCTTGAAACGCCTCCTGGATATCCTGCTCGTCCTCCTTTCTGCACCCCTGGCGGTGGTCCTGGTGGGCCTCGCGGCCTTAGCCACCAAGCTCAGTAGCCAGGGGCCGGTATTTTTCGTACAAGAGCGCCTGGGACGAAATGGTATCCCCTTTCCCTGCTACAAACTGCGCACCATGGTGGTGGGAGCGGAGAAAGACGCCCCCCAATGGGCTACCGACAACGACCCCCGCGTCACCCGGGTGGGAAGATTTCTCCGCCAAACCCGCCTGGATGAACTGCCGCAAATTTACAATGTCTGGCGGGGGGAGATGAGTTTCGTGGGAGTTCGACCCATACGGCAGCATTTCGCGGCCATCTTGGCAGAAAAAGAGCCCCATTACGGCATCAGGTTCCTCGCCAAACCCGGCCTCACCGGCTGGGATCAGGTAAACAACAGTTATCCCAGCACCCTGGAAGCCCAGCTGCGCAAGTTCCGCTTTGACCTCTATTACTTGGAAAACGCCTCGTTCTGGCTGGACCTCTTAGTGTTGGGCAAAACCGTCAAGGTAATACTGAGGTGCAAGGGACACTAAGTAACAGTGAAATATTTCAAATACTAAATATTTCTTCGGGTATACAATTTTGAAAAAAGAAACGCCAGGTGTTGCCACCTGGCTTCTTTTTCTTGATTTTTACGCCGGGAAGAGTGGACTGGCGGCCTTGCCCTCCCCAGGCGTTTATTTGGATTAGGAGGGGATGTGGGAGCTGGAAGCAGTGCTTCCCTGTGTTTTCCCTCACCTTTTTACCGAGACGCCAGGGCCTCCTGGGCCAGGGGAACGGTGTTCTCCGGTTTAACCTTGTACCACGCGCCCAAAATCTTACCGTTTTCGTCAATAAGAAACGATGAACGGATTATTCCCTGCGACTTCTTCCCGTACATAACTTTTTCGCCCCAAGCACCGTAAGCTTGGGCCGCCGCATGGTCCGAATCGGACAACAGGGGGAATCCCAAGCCGTATTTCCCGTCAAACTTCTTTTGGGCGCCAGGTTTGTCAGGGCTGATGCCCACCGCCGCCACTCCCAATTCCGCCAGTTCGGTTCGGGCATCCCGTATCTGGCAGGCTTGTTTGGTGCAGCCCAGGGGTGTCCGCCTTGGGGTAAAAGTACAGGAGAAGTTTCTTTCCCTTAAAGTCTGAAACCTTCACGGTATTGCCTTCCTGATCGGCCAGGGTGAAGTTGGGGGCTGGATCGCCGATATTGAGATGCGCCATCGCTATCCTCCATATAAAATCTGAAAATTTTCTTCCCTCGGGAGCCGGCTTTGCTTTTTTCCCGGAGTCAATGGTATTCTGTTAATCACTTTTGGGTGCCAGGGAAACCCCTGATCTTCATTTTTTCTGAGGCAAGGATATAGTTGAACTAATCATTATCTGATTTTTCCCACCGGGAACGTCAATCAGGAGGTCCGACAATGAATACCAAAGTTGGCTTCATGGGTCTGGGCATCATGGGATCGCCCATGGCGGCCAATGTCCATAAGGCTGGTTTTCCCCTCATGGTCTTTAACCGCACTTCAGCCAAAGTAGAAACCTTCGCAGAGCAAGGGGTGGGAGTGGCCTCGAATCCTCATTCCCTGGCCCAGGCCACCGACGTAATCATCTTCATGGTCACCGGTCCCGAGGCCATTGATAATCTTCTCTGGGGTGAAGGGGGTGCCGCCTCAGCCCTGAATGACAAGAAAACCCTCATTAACATGAGTTCTGTCTCTCCTCGTTTCACCCGGGAACTCCACCAACGTCTGGCCCCTACCGCTGTCAAGTTCGTGGATGCTCCCGTCTCCGGCACCAAAAAGCCCGCCGAGGAGGGCACCCTTATCATCCTGGCGGGGGGAGATCCGGCCCAGGTGGCGGAGGTGGAACCGGTGCTTTCGACCATGGGGAAAAAGGTTATTTATTGTGGCGACGTGGGGCAGGGCTCCATGATGAAGATGACCATCAATCTGCTTCTGGGACTCATGATGGCTGGTTTTTCAGAAGCGGTGCACTACGGGCAAAAAGGGGGCCTGGAACTGGAGACCATTTTCGATGTGGTCTTCTCAGGCCCCCTCTCCTCTGGCCTTTACCAAGGGAAATCGCCCATGTTGCGGGAGAATGACTTTCCGGCCCAGTTTCCCCTGAAGCACATGACCAAGGACCTCAAGTTCATCGTAGACACCGCCTTTGAGACGGGAGCGCCGGCGCCCCTGGCCCATGTGCTGCTGCACCTCTATCGCTTGGGCGTCAGTCGCAACCTGGGCGACCAGGATTTCGCCGCCATTGCCAAGGTAATTGGAGAGATGGCGAAGTGAAGCTTTGGGATCGGGCTCACGAGACTAGTCATCGCGTTTCAGAAATACCTTAAATAATTATTTGCTGCCGGAAGGGGATATCTTCCCTCCCCCTCGATGGGCGAGGGTTAGGGTGGGGGTGATAAAAATATTAGCAATTTATATAGGTTAGACAAAAGAAATTCCCCCTCCTCCCAACCCCCTCCCACCTCGGGAGGGGGAGTTGAACCCAGAAACCTTTTGAAAAAGAAAACCGGGACATGACACTGGAAGCTCTTGCAAAAGCTCCAGTTTTCCAAAAATGTCATGCTGAGCGTAGCGAAGCATCTTGCATTTTCAATGGGTTGGGATCCTTCACTTCGTTCAGGATGACAGAATCAGAGGTTTTGCCATAGGTTCTCATCTCTTTCATTCCCTCTTTTCCCCCGAAAGGAAAGGTGCGGATAACGGGAGTAAACCTCACGGTCCTGGATTCCACGGCGCATGAATAACTATCAAGGAATAGAACCTTTCGAAGGCCCCCCTGACTTTTACCAACCCTCACAATACTCCCGTCAGCAACGCCGTTTCGAGGCTTGGGCCCAAACCCTCATCCGTTTGCCTCAGCCCGGGGACGGGCCTCTGGACCACCTGCTTCCCGAGATTGAATGGCACAGGCTCCTGAAACAAACACCGGACTCGGAGGGTTGGCTGGCGGCCCTCTCCCAGGCCACCGGGGTCTACTTCTTTCCCTCCCGGGAGTGGCCGGGGCGCTTGGTGCGCTGGCTCAGGCTGGCTAGAGTGCGGCGGCTCCTGGAGGCCGGGGCCGGGCGAGGCTATCTCACGGCCGCCCTGGCCCCCCTGACCTTGGCGGCAGGACTCACTTTCAAGTCAGTTGACCAGGGAGAAGGGGAATTTGCCTCCCAGCTTCCGGTCCACCCGTCGGTGACGCTGGGGGACGTATTCCAGGAAGTTGCTCGATTCCGGCCTGAGATGGTGCTCTATGCCTGGCCGCCGCCGGGACAATCCCTGGCGCCGCTTTTCACCTGCTCTACCCTCCGCTATCTCATAATAGCAGGAGAACCGGGAGGCGGAGTCACCGGCGCCCGGGAGGATTGGCAGACCCTGGCCTATAAAAAATCTCCCATCCTCAGCCGTTTCTCCCGGGGCCGAACTGGACAAACCCGCCATCAGGTGACTATATTTTGGAGGGGGCCAAGGACCACCGCGCCTTCCCCTGCATAAATCCCTACAGGAGAGCAAGGTGACTGAGAGAGTGCCGGTGATTGATGAGGAGGCTTGCATCGGTTGTGTGGCCTGTGAGGAGATTTGTCCCGAGGTTTTTACCATGAACGAGTCGCTGGGCTTCGCTCTGGTAATGAACCCTAATGGCGCCGATGCCGATAAGATCGAAGAAGCCATGGAAGCTTGCCCGGTGAACTGCATCACTTGGGCGGAGGACTGACATGACCCAAAGAACTCCCGTCATCGATACTGACGCCTGCATTGCTTGTGGCAACTGCGAGGCGGTATGTCCTGAGGTGTTTCATCTCAATGAAAATCTGGGCCATTCGGAGGTAGTTAATCCCTTCGGTGCTCCGGAGGACCGCATCCAGGATGCCATCGACCAGTGCCCGGCTCAATGCATTTCCTGGCAGGCTAGCGAGGCCTGAAGCGGATTCCCCGTTCCCTTTCCGGCAAACTATGATAATGTTTTGGCGTAACCCTTAAATACGCGTTTTCAGGAGAAATAGCCTCTGGGAAAGGACTCTGTCCTGCTCGACGGCGCCATCCTCCCACCCGGGAGGATCTTAACGCTATGACACAAACACGCAAACTTTTCGGCACTGACGGCGTGCGGGGAGTGGCCAATATCTATCCCATGACCGCCGAGGTGGCCCTGCAATTGGGGCGGGCCCTGGCCCATGTCATCAAGTACGGCCCCGGACGTCACCGCATTGTGGTGGGGAAGGACACCCGTCTGTCCGGTTACTTGCTGGAATATGCCATCACCGCCGGCATCTGCTCCATGGGGGTGGATGTCCTGCTGCTAGGCCCCCTGCCCACCCCGGGTATCGCCTATATCACTCATTCCATGCGGGCCGACGCCGGGGTGGTCATTTCCGCCTCTCACAACCCTTATCAGGACAACGGCATCAAGTTCTTCAAGGGAGACGGCTTCAAACTTCCAGATGAAATCGAGGCCCATATCGAGCGGCTGCTAGCCCAACCAGAGATGGAGGAGACCCGGCCCACAGCCACTGAAATCGGCCAGGCCTTTCGCATCGACGATGCCCGGGGCCGCTACATTTCCTATCTCAAGAGCACCTTCCCCAAGGACCTGGAACTGGACGGCCTCAAGATCGTGATGGATTGCGCCCATGGCGCTACCTACCGGGTGGCCCCTGAGGTTTTGGGGGAATTAGGGGCCGAGGTCATTTCCATCGGGGTGCGGCCCAACGGCAAAAACATTAACCGTTTATGCGGCGCCACTCACCCCGAGGGCATGGCTCGACTGGTGGCCCGGCACCAGGCCGATCTGGGCATCGCCTTTGACGGCGATGGCGACCGGTGCATCCTGGTGGACCACACCGGCCGGGTAGTGGACGGCGACCACATCCTGGCCATCTGCGCCTTGGACATGCAGCGGCGGCAGACCCTGAAGCGGAAAACCGTGGTGGCCACAGTCATGTCCAATTTGGGCTTGGAAGTGGCCCTCAAAAAACACGGGACTGAAGCTGGTGCGCACCCAGGTGGGGGACCGCTATGTCTTGGAGGCCATGCTCAAGGGAGGATACAACCTCGGCGGCGAGCAGTCCGGCCACCTGGTGTTCCTGAACCACAGCACCACCGGAGACGGCATACTGACGGCCTTGCGCCTCCTGGCAGTTATGCTCCGGGAGCAAAAGCCGCTGGCGGAGCTGGCCCGCTATCGTGGAGGTCTATCCCCAGGTGCTCTTGAACCTCAGGGTCAAGGAAAAACGGGATCTGGTCAAGACCGTGCCCCAGGCCCAAAAGGCCATCCAGGCGGCGGAGAAACGCCTGCAAGGGTGGGGCCGTTTGCTGGTGCGATTCTCCGGGACGGAGCCCTTGCTCCGGGTCATGGTGGAAGGGGAAAACAAGCCGAAATCAATGAGGTGGCCCAGGAACTGGTTCAGACTTTGGATACCTGTTTGAACTCGGGGGAGGTCGGTCCATGCTGATCGTCATGGATGTGGGCAACACCAACACGGTGATCGGCGTCTACCAGGGAGAGCAGCTCCTCAGCCACTGGCGGATCCGTACCGAAAAAGAAGTGACCGTTGACGAGTTGGGCATTCTCCTGAGCAACCTTTTTGCTTCCCAGGACTTGAAGATTGCCGCCGGTCACGGACCTCATCATCTCCTGCGTGGTGCCGCCCATGATCAACACCCTGGAGGACTTTGCCCAGCGCTATCTCCAGGTCAAGCCCCTTCTGGGTGGGGCCGGGGATCAAAACCGGCATGCCCATCCACTACGACAATCCCCGGGAAGTGGGGGCCGATCGCATCGTCAACGCGGTGGCCGCCTATGACCAGGTCCACGCCAGTGTTATCGTGGTGGACTTCGGCACCGCCACCACCTTCGACGTTATTTCCCGCCAGGGAGAGTATCTGGGGGGTCTCATCGCCCCCGGGGTGATGATCTCCTGTGAGGCGCTCTTCATGAAAGCCTCCAAGCTTCCCCGGGTGGAAATCTTTGCCAAACCCAAGAGCATCATTGCCAAGGACACCATCAGCAGCATGAACGCCGGCATCATCTTGGGCTACGCCGGGCTGGTGGATGGCATTGTCGGACCGCATCAAAGACGGCTCTGGGCGACAATCCCAAGGTCATCGCCACCGGGGGCCTGGCCTGCTTGATCGCCTCGGAAACCCAAAGCATTGACCTGGTGGATGACTACCTGACTCTCAAGGGCTTGAAAATTATTTTCGATCGCAACCGCCAGCGCCGGGAGGATCGGGAACGGGGGCATTCATGAGCAGGGAATTAACCGGCGCCATCGGCCGCCGTTATCTCAAGGAGACCCGCTATACCCGGGAGGGTCTGGGAGAACCTCGCCTCTCCTACCCCCGGGGGGCGCCCTTTAAGGAATATACGGAGGCCACAACCCGTCTTCCCATCCGTCCCCAAAAGGAGCCAACGTCTGCTGACCTCTGGGAAACTCTGAAACAGCGGCGCTCGTTGCGCCAGTATCAGGACCGCTACCTCACCCAGGAGGAACTGGCCGTCCTGGTGTGGGCCACCCAGGGTGTCACCCTGGCCAGCCGCAACTACCTCCTGCGCACGGCGCCCTCTGCCGGGGCCCTCTATCCGGTGGAAACCTACCTGGCAGTTCATAAGGTGGAGGAGATGGAGCCGGGCATCTGGCACCTGAACCTGCCGGATTTCTCTCTGGAACTGCTGAAAGAAATGGACACCCGCCAGGCCCTGGTGCAGGCCGGCCTGGGCCAACGTTTTATGGGGGAGGCCTCGGTGAATTTCATCTGGACCGGCATCCTCAACCGGGCCATGTGGAAATACCGGGAGCGGGCCATCCGTTATATATTCCTGGACGCAGGCCACATCTGCCAGAACCTGATGCTGGCCGCCACCGCCCTGGGTCTGGGCTGCTGCCCGGTGGGGGCTTTTTTTGATGACGAAGTGGAAAACCTGGTGGGGGTCGATGGTCATGAGGAAGTGGCCCTGTACCTGGCTGCCGTCGGACCATTGTCGTGATTTACCGGACCAAACGATACCGGATGGTTTTTTCCTGAATCCTGCAGCTCAGCGAAGGAGTGGCTCATGAGGCGTTTACTGATGGTGGGTATCATTATCCTGGCGGTGACGGTGGCGGGCTCCATCCCGATCCTGGCCGGAACTGCTGATGTGGTGAAGCAAAAAACCGAAGCGGCCTTCAGAGAATATCTGAAGGCTGGAAATTTCCTGGCGGGCGAAGGCAAATATGCTGCCGCCGCCGAATCCTACCGCAGGGCCCTGGGAGTGAACCCCCAGTCGGCCGAAGCTTACAGCCTGTTAGGTTCAGCTCTGGACCTGGCCGGGAAACCTCGGGAAGCCGAGGAAGCCTTGCGCAAGGCGGTCAGCCTCAAGCCGGACTTCGCCGAGGGCTATTTCCATTTAGGGAATTTTCTGAAATCCCAGAACCGTACGAGTGAAGCCGAGGAAGCGTTCCGCAAGGCCAAGCAATATCAGGGGAGATAAGGCATAACCGGGGGCTACCGTGTATAAAAGGTCACCAGCCGGTTCTTCTGGTCTGGTGTGCGGTAGTAGACCACGCTTTCACTCCACTCCTGGAGCCGGGAAAGATCGACACCGGAGGGAGAAGGGGGGGCATTCGGGGAGAGGGCGTCCAGGGTGGCGGCGTCGAAAGGCGGGCCGTCGTCTTCGAAGACCAGCCGCAATCGGGCCCCCTTTTCTTCCAGCGTCACGGCCAGGGAACCTGGTAGTCCCGGTGGATAAACCCTGGTGATGATAAACCGGAAAATAGCTGACGCGGCTTTTTCCAGGCCCTTTATCCGGCCTTTGGTCAGACCCCGCTGCCGTCCCCAATTCCGTAAAAATTCCTGGAGTGGTTTGAGGTTTTCCGGACGATTACTCAGGGCTAATTGATCGGGCATCCTGGTGACCTACGGCGATGGTGCCGCCCGGGGTCTCACAGCCGCTGCTGCCCCTCACTTCTGGCGAGTTCGCTTCCGAGGCCGTGAGGCGCGCTCCCGTTCACTAAAGATACAGCCGCAGTAGGACTGGCGATAGAGGCCCATGGCTTTACTCTGGGCCACCCCCTCGGACCAGCCCCGCCGGAAGTCTTCATAATAAAAGTCCACTCCTGCCTCTGCCGCAGCTTGCCGGGCCACCTCCTGGATGAGGTCGTGTTGCTGGTGGCGGCTGTACAGCAGGGTGGAGGTAAACGCCTCAAAACCCCGGGCCCTCGCCGCCTGGGCCGCCCGGCCCAGACGCAGTTGATAGCAAAAGCGACAGCGCTCCCGCTCCCGGAAAGCCACCAGCCGGAAAAATTCCTCAATATCGTATTCTTTGTTCCAGATTACCGGCAGGCTCATCTGAGCGGCATAATCCTCCAACGCTTTTAACCGCCGGAGAAACTCCTGATGGGGGTGGATGTTGGGATTGTCAAAATACCCCTCCACCTGATGGCCCGCCGCCTCCATGACCTTTACCGGATACACGGCACAAGGCCCGCAACAGATATGCAATAAGAGTTTCATGGTAATTGGTTGGCGGGGGAGGGGGCTAAGGGTCGACAGACCCTTACACCCCTCCCCCAATCCCGTAGGGGCGCAGTATTTAGTTGCGTCCCTCAGGGCTTGATGAATCAAGCCCCTACAAGGGGTTGGCAGGGAGGTTTGAGGGTGGGTCATGTAGGGGCGGGTTTCAAACCCGCCCTCAATTCCCTGGCCCTCCCCCCACAAATTCAATACCTCATCACTTGTTTTACCACCTCGCCCAGGTCGGCGATGGTTTTAGCCACGGTGACGCCCGTGGCTTCGAGGGCCGCAATTTTATCGGTGGCCTTGCCGCTGCCTCCGGAGATGATGGCCCCGGCGTGGCCCATGCGTTTCCCCGGCGGTGCGGTTTGCCCGGCGATGAAGGCCACCACGGGTTTTTGGAAATTGGCCTGGATAAAGGCCGCGGCCTCTTCTTCGGCAGTGCCGCCGATTTCCCCGATGAGGACTACCCCCTCGGTCTGGGGGTCGGCAGAGAAGAGTTGCAGCATGTCAATGAAGTCGGTGCCGATGATGGGGTCACCGCCGATGCCCACGCAGGTGGACTGGCCGATGCCGAGCAGGGTCAACTGGTACACCGCTTCATAGGTCAGGGTGCCGCTCCTCGACACCAGCCCCATGGGGCCTGGCTTATGAATGTGCCCCGGCATGATGCCCACCTTGGCCTGACCCGGGGAGATGATGCCCGGGCAGTTGGGGCCGATGAGGCGGATGTCCGTCTCCTTCAGGGACCGCATCACCCGGACCATCTCCAGGGTGGGGATGCCCTCGGTGATGCAGACGATGACCTTGATGCCGGCCGCCGCGGCCTCGAGGATGGCATCGGCCGCGAAGGCCGGGGGCACGAAGATGAGGGCGGTGTTGGCCCCTGCCTCGGCCACCGCCTGGGCCACGGTGTTGAACACCGGGATGTCGTCCATCTTCTGGCCGCCCTTCCCCGGCGTGACCCCGGCCACCACCTTGGTGCCATAGTCCCGACAGGCCCGGGCGTGAAAGGAGCCTTCTTTGCCGGTGATCCCCTGGACCACCACGCGGGTGTCGCTGTTTACCAAAACGCTCATTGTTGTCCTTCCCTGACCTGGTTTTTATCTGAAAACAGAGTATGTTGTCCGGATTCAGCCAGACAGGCCCGGATGCGCCGGTCTGCCAACCTGACATAGTTTTCGTCAATATCGTAGCCCACGTAGTGCCGCCCCGCCTTAAGGGCCGCCACGGCCGTCTGGCCGCTCCCCATGAAGGGGTCCAATATTACCTCTCCGGAGAAAGTATAGAGTTGCATCAAGCGGTAAGGCAACTCCACCGGAAAGGGGGCCGGGTGTCCCACTTTTTTAGCCGATTCCGCCGGGAAGGTCCACACACTTTTGGTGAAGTCCAGAAATTCCTCCCGGGAAATGGTGCTCTCTCTGTCGGCGGGTTTTTTCCGGGAGAAATTCTCCTTGGAAAAAACCAGGATGTATTCGTGGGTATCCCTGAGCGTCGGGTTGGCCGGCGACCGCCAGCTTCCCCAGGCGGTGGAGGCCGCGGCGCTGGCCCCCTTGTCCCAGATGATCTCCCCCCGCATGAGAAAGCCCAGGTCCACCAGGTCCCGGACGATATAGGCGTGCAGGGGAATATAGGGCTTGCGCCCCAGGTTGGCCACGTTGACGCAGGCCCGCCCCCCCGGCACCAGGACCCGGTGCACCTCCCGCCATACCCGCTTCAAAAAGTCCAGGTACTCCTCCAGGGTGAAGTCCTCGTCGTAGTCTTTGCCCACGTTGTAGGGGGGCGAGGTCACCATGAGGTGCACGCTGGCCTCCGGGAGCTCCGCCATGTCCTCAGAGGAGCGGCAGAAAATATGGTTGACCGCGGCATCGGGGAGGGGATTTTCCTGGTATGGGACCTGCAACTCCTGAGGGAGTCCGGCATAGAGCTTCTTCCCGTAAAAACTTCGGGAATCGTGGTTCACCCGCCCCGGT
This sequence comes from uncultured delta proteobacterium, assembly GCA_963709285.1. Taxonomy (GTDB): domain Bacteria; phylum Desulfobacterota; class Desulfobaccia; order Desulfobaccales; family 0-14-0-80-60-11; genus JBGSLA01. The sequence goes on from CAVPVR010000004.1 coordinate 62,132, forward strand.
GACCCGAACGCCGTGGTCCGGGTCCCGGTTTTTCTGGACTTGGGGGACATGGTTAAGATCTACTGTTCATTGGCTTCGAAAGGCCCGGCTTCTGCTTCTCCGGTCCCGGGGCAAACCCATCACCAGAAAATGCCGGACTATGTTTTACTGCATTTGCTTTTCTGATTATTCTCTAACTCCGAAAATTTGCTTCAAATTTACCTGAACCACGCCTCGAACGGTCGGGGAAAACGGGTTTCCGAAAAGCCCCCTCCCTTGATGGGAGGGGGGTTGGGGGAGGGTGGCAAAATTCTGGAGGCACGCTCTCTTGAAAATTTTTAACACCCCAACCCCCGACCTCCCCCCTGATGATACCAGGGGGATATCTACTTCTGCTTGGCTCTCGGGCCTTGGCCCCGCCAACGAGGACTGCCCTGATCATCCCAAAATTGCACGATCTGACTGCCTTTGGTGACTTCATTGGGTAGGATCACCGGCTTGTCGTCCATCATGATTCGGGACCCCCGCACCTGGATATAATCCCCGGGGGAGAGTTTCACCTTTTGCTTCTCCAGGTACCATTCCGGCCCCAGGTAGATAGTCACGGTTTCTTTAGCAGTCTTCAGCTTCAGGAGGACCCGGGCCGGGATATCCATCCTGCCGGCGGTGACTTTTTCCAGGGAGGCAATTTTACCGTCCAGCTTCTCCACCGTCTTGGGGTCGTACATCCGCCCCATGGGCCAGCCTTCGGAGACGGGGCATTTGCCCTGAGGTTGGGCCAGGGCCCCGGTTGCGAAAGCGCCGATGAGTAAAAACGCACTGATGAGAACCAACACCTTTTTCATATCCAACTCCTTAGCAGTATCTTATGTTATTGTGCTTCTTTCCAGGGAAGGGACCACAGGGGCCTTCCCGATGTATCCCGAAACTCCATGACTTTCTTGCCTTTTTTTACGTTTTGGGCCATCAGTATGGGTCTGTTCTTGTATTTGATTCGGATTCCCGTTATCTCCAGGCGATCCAGGGCCGAGATCTTCCAGTCTTGCTGAGCAAGATACCAACTGGGTCCCAGCATCACGTCAAGCTTTCCCCGGTCGGTCGTCTTCAGGGTGAGGTACTCCATATGAGGGAGGCCGCCCCGCTTGAGCACCGGGGCGTCCACCACCATGCCCTGGATCGTTTCCATGGTCTTGGCATCAACACTTGAAGGTCCCCGGGCCTTTTCCTGCCCCAAACCTGCTTGGGGAAGGGCCATTAACAAAAGGCTCAGGCCCATCCCTGCTAGTACCCACTTTTTCATGCCTGTTTCTCCTGAACCGGCGCGTGGGGGCGGCCTCTGGCGGACAATTCTCCACTCAGCAACCTGACACTTGGACGGTGGGATTTTCCTCTTTAATGAGAGCGATTAGTTCCTGTATGCCTCTCATCTGCGTCGTCAGCAACAACTGCCCCCGGGAATGCGTGACCTGCAGAAAGCCCGGCATCCAAGACCTCCCCCGGATGGTCACTATGTCCTGAGGGGAAAGGGTGACAACCCGGAAAAAACTTTTGAACTCCAGCGTATGATCGTCCTGGAAGTAAATCTTAAAGGGTATTTTCAGGTAGACCGACCAGGCCCAGGCAAGAATGACCAGCCCGACAGGCAACAACCACACAGCCGGGTTAACAGGGGTGCCGGTAACCCCCAGCACAAAAACAGCCAAACCACCAAGGGTCAGGAAGGTCAACAGGGAGTATAAGAAAACCAGGAACGCTGCTGATGCCGGGTAAACTCTCATCCTGCCGTAAGCCTTGGTCTGAACCGGAGGGGATTGTTGAGCCCGCCCGGCCAGTTGGGGCCGGAATTACGGAACCCGGGGATTCAGCCTTCCGGCTCCCCGTTTAACAGCCCTTTAGTGAACCAGGGCCGCCACTTTCCGGGCTGCATCCTGCATGTCCTGAGCCACGGTGAAGGTCAGGCCGGACTCATTCAACAGCCGGCGCCCTTCCTCCACATTGGTGCCCTCCAGGCGAATAATGATGGGCACCTTCACCTGGACTTCCTTGACGGCCTGGATGACCCCCTCGGCCAGGCGGTCGCAGCGCAGTATGCCCCCAAAAATATTAATGAGGACGCCCTTGACCCGGGAGTCGGAGAGGATGATGCGGAAGCCGTTGGCCACCATCTCGGCTGAGGCCCCGCCCCCCACATCCAGGAAGTTGGCGGGTTCGGCCCCCGCGGCCTTGATTAAGTCCATAGTGGCCATGGCCAACCCGGCGCCGTTCACCATGGCGCCGATGTTGCCGCTCAAGCGGATATAATTCAGATTGTGCTTCCGGGCCTCGTGCTCTAAAGGATCAATTTCCTCCGGGTCGTCCAGGACGGCCAGGTCCTGGTGCCGGAAAAGGGCATTGTCGTCCAGGTTGATCTTGGCGTCCAGGGCTAACAGTTCCCCTGAGCCGGTGAGCACCAGGGGATTGATCTCCGCCAGGGAGCAGTCCAGATTGACAAACATGTTGTACAGGTTGGTGATAAAACCGGAGGCCGCCCGGAGCTGCTCAGGGGGGAGGCCCGCCCCGAAGGCCAGATTGCGGGTCTGGAAGGGGAGCAGCCCCACTGCCGGGTCTACTGCCTCCTTGATGATCAACTCCGGGGTCCGGGCCGCCACCTCTTCGATCTCCATGCCCCCGGCAGAGCTTACCATGATGACCGGCCGGGCCAGGCTCCGGTCTAACACGATACCCAGGTAATATTCCCGGATGATGTCCTGGGCCTGCTCCACCAGCACCTTCTGCACCAGCCGCCCCTCGGGGCCGGTCTGGGGAGTGACCAGCGTCATGCCGATGATCTGAGCAGCAACTTCCTCCACTTCCAACGGGGTGGCCGCCGGTTTAATGCCGCCTCCCTTGCCCCGGCCGCCGGCGTGTATCTGGGCCTTAACCACAAAGGGTCCCTTTTCCAGGGTCTCGGCCACCTGCCGGGCCTCGGCGGGGGTTTCAGCCACACCCCCGGGGGGCACAGGCACCTTGAATTTCTGCAGCAGTTCTTTGCCCTGATATTCGTGGATTTTCATAGAGGACCTTTCTCGAAGTCCGTGTGGGTCTAAACCCCTTCACTATAAACAAAAGCGGCAGGAGGTCAAAAGGAAATCAACGTAAAACCAGGGAAAAGACGGCGGGACGGGGAAAAGTCAGGTTGAGGGAGGGGGCCAGGGGTCGCGGACCCCTGCCCCCTCCCTCAAACTCCCTCCCCCAACCCCTTAAAGTTTAAGAGAAATGGCTGGCAAGTCGGGGCGTTATGCCCCGCCTTGCCAGCCCCTTATGCGGGTTGGGAGGGGGGCTTGGGGGGAGGGCAGGGACCTCAGGTCCCTGGCCCTCCCCCCGAAAACCTAAAAATATCCCATGGCCCGGAGGCGTTTCATGATTTCTTCTTTGTTCTGGTCCCGGCCGGCCCGTTCGGCCCGGCCGGCCGCTCCTGTTTTGGTGCAGGGTTCGCAGCCCAGGCTACGGTAGCCCCGCTGGTAGAGGTTGCAGAAAGGGACGTTCTGGCTGCGAATGTAAGACCAGATATCCAACTCGCTGAAGTGGAGGACAGGCTGCACCCGGTGATGGGGCGGATTTTCGTACCATACGAAGTACTCGTCCTTGGCCCGGTCCGGGTGCTCGTCCCAGCGCATGCCGGTGATCAGAGCCTGCCACCCATATTTGGTCATGGCCCGGGCGATGACTTCCGCCTTGAGCCGAAAACAGCACTCTTCCTTGTCGGCGGCGATTTCTATTTCTTGCAAGGCTTCGTCGTTGCGCTCGATGATCAGGTTGAGTCCCCATGCCGCGGCCACCCGGTCCCGAAACTCGTAGATCTCTTTGAACTTCACCGAGGTGTCGATGTTGAGCACCGGAATGGGCACCTGGCCGCCGTACAGGTCCTTCAGGAGGTACAGGGTGGTGGTGGAGTCTTTGCCCCCGGTCCAGGCCAGGGCGATGTGACCGGCAAAGCGGTCCAGGGCTTCCTTCAACACGGCCTGACTTTTTTTCACTTTATCTTCCAGGGTCTGCAACTCCATGACAATCTCCTTTGAGTCATTCGGAACTTACCTTATCATCGGCAAAACTTTCTTTGAAGCTTAAACATTTTCACCAAAAGGCCCCAATTTTTCGGTCAAGACCCCTTTGAGGGCCTCGGCCCGGGATGCCAGGTCAGGAACACTGCTGAGATTGCGGTCTTCCTCGAAATCACGGTTCAAATCATAGAGCTCCAGGCGACCGTCGGCCCACTCGATCAACTTGAAGAAGTCTTTATCAATGATGCAGCGGCAGGGCTGCATGAAGGGCTGGGGCTGATAGTCTGGCACCCGTTTCTGAATGGCTTCAAGGCCGATATTCCGGTAATGCTCAGCAAAAACGTGTTCCCGGCTGGCGGACAGGAGGGACCGGGAACTCTCCGGTAGGGGCAGGGGCGCTTCCACCACCTCCAGGATGGTGGCAAACAAATCATTCAATTGCGCCAGCCGGTGGGACTCCCCCGGGGCGGCCAGACCCGCCGGGTACTTCACCACCAGAGGAATCTGCAGAGTTTCATTGTACAGGCCGAAAAGGTGGCCCCAGAGGCCATGCTCTCCAAGGGACTCCCCGTGGTCGGAGGTGACCACCAGGAGGGTGCGGTCCTTCACTCCCTGGACTTCGAGGGATCGGTAGAAATCGAACAACTTCTGGTCCAGATAGATACAACCCCTGCTCATAGAGCAGATAAATCTTTTCCATTGTCTCGGAGGAAAGCGCTTGAATGTAGAAATCCTGGTGGTCGTATTGATAAAGCTCCAGTCGTTCTCGGATGGAAATGTCGATGATGTTATTATAAGAAATAGGCGGATTGTATTTCCAATGAGTCTCCATCAGATTCAAGAACAGGAATAAGGGTTGTTTCCCTTGATATTTTTTAATTAACTGCTTGGCTATCTTGAAGCTACGTTCCGTGGCTCCGGAAGTTTTATAGTAAAGATCTACGCAATATTTTTTGTAAAGTCTTTCCAATATATTTTGGAGAGGAAAAAGGTAGCGCTTTTTTTGAACAATATATTTTAAATGGTACCACAACCGTCCAAGTTCCTGGTCGGTAACTTTCTTGATGAATTTTGTGTCGATCTTGTCCCGGTGGTAGCCCTCGGAAAAAAAGGGGGTGTCCATTTCGTAAAAGACGTCGAAGCCCCGCTGGTGGCCCACCAAGCCGTTGCAGGAGATGCCCACCGTGTAATAGCCCATCTGGTTGAGCACCTCGGGCAGGGTGTGGAACACCTCCGGGAGCTGGTTGCAATCTGCCTCGTTGCCGAGCTCCGAGGGGTACAACCCGGAAAACAAGGAGAGGTGGGAGGGTATGGTCCAGGGAGAGGTGGCGAAACATGAATGGTAGAGAACCCCGTCCTGGGCGATGCGCTCGAGACCAGGCGTGGTTTCCCGGGTGTGGCCATATACGGAACAGCGCCTGGCTGCGGCGGTGTCCATGACCACCAGGATAATGTTGGGAAGGCGGTCAGAGGTCATTGGGGCGTGTACCGCCAGCGCTGTAAGTTCCCCCGTGCGACTTCATGCAGGTCTTCCTGAAGCAGCCCCTGGCAAGAGGTGGGAGAGTTTTTCCAGAACAGTCAGGCCGCTGCAATGGGGGTAATGTTTTATCAGCCAGGGGGTGACAAAGTCGATGAACTCTTCTTTTTCGTTGAACTTTTTATTGAAATGGACCTCCAGGGCCTGAATCACCCCCCGGTCGTTGTCCCAGCCCAGGTCCAGGCTGCCATCCTTGCGGAAAATATAGGTGTCCAGGTTGGTGTCATGAAAAAAAACCTTGGCGTGGTCGGCCAAAAAGGGGAAATAAGCCCGGATTTCTTCGAGGGTGTGGTCGGCATAGTGGCTGGTGTCGATGAAGAGCACATCAATCACTGGATTGATCTCCCTTTCCCGGCACCAGGCCTCAAATTCCCGGGCGAATTCCAGGTCGTCCTTCTGGATGAAGAGCCACTCTTGCCAATCAAGGGCCCGGGAGCAATCGTTTAGATCAACACTTATTAGTTTGGCCCCACAAAGCTGGGCCACTTGCGCAAATACCCGGGTACTCTCCCCCCGGGCCACCCCCAGCTCCACAATCAGGCGGGGCTTCAGGGTCAGGGATTCCAGAAAGAGGGTTTCCAGGTGCTCGTTAATGGCCGTGCGTCTCAGACTGTGCTGCTTGATCTCATTGAGGGCCGGGAGGTCCGTGGTGAGAAGGGCTCTGGGCTTTTTCAGATCGACAAAAAAATTGTAGAGACTCCTGATCCTTTTTCGACAGGAGTTTTTCAGCTTTGCTAAATCCATAATCATACAAGCCAGTCCGGCGGATCACTTTCGGTAAGCGGCGATCGGTCGGCAGCTCCTCTTTCCTTTACCCTTAGTTCTTGAGCCCCTCCTGGAGCCTAAAAATTTCTTGGCAGCGCCTCTGGTCATCGAGTTTGAGTACTACCCCTTGAAGCTGAATATTCTGGGAGGCCACCTTGAAGGATTGAGGCCGCTGCGTCAGGAAGCGCTCCAGGATGACTTCGGTTTTCATGCCGATGACAGAGTTGATGGGCCCGGTCATGCCCACGTCGGTAATGTAAGCGGTGCCCTGGGGCAGCACCCGCTCGTCTGCGGTTTGCACGTGGGTATGGGTGCCCACCACGGCGCTTACCCGGCCATCCAGGTACCATCCCATGGCCAGCTTTTCACTGGTGGCCTCGGCGTGCATGTCCACCAGAATAACCTTGACCTCCGGGGGGACCAAGGAGAGGACCTGGTCCACGGTGCGGAAGGGACACTCCAGGGGATTCATGAAAACCCGGCCCTCCAGATTAATCACTGCGGCCTTCTCCCCTATGGCGGTTTCGAGGACAGAATAACCTCGTCCCGGGGTGTCTGGCGGATAGTTAGCGGGTCTGAGCAGCCGGTCAGTGTCTTCGAGATAAGGGAGGATATCCTTGTGCTTCCAAATGTGGTTGCCACTGGTTAACAGATCGATACCCATATTGAGAAGCTGGTCCGCCACCGGTGGGGTGATGCCAATGCCGCCGGAGGCGTTCTCGGCGTTGCCCACTACCAGGTCAATGAGGTAGCGGTCCACCAGACGATACAGCAGCTCCTCCACCGCCCGTCGCCCTGGGGAGCCCACGATGTCACCCAGGAAGAGGACGTTCATCAGCGGGCGAACTCCACCGCCCGGGTCTCGCGGATGACCATGACCTTGACCTGACCCGGATAGGTGAGCTCCTGCTCGATTTTCTTAGCCACATCACGGGATAGAAGAGCGGCCTCCTCGTCGTTCACCTTGTCGCTCTCCACGATAAGGCGGATCTCCCGGCCCGCCTGAATGGCGTAAGACTTGCTGATGCCGTTGAAAGAGCGGGCAATCTTTTCCAGGTCCTCCAGGCGCTTGATGTAAGTCTCCAGCATCTCCCGCCGGGCCCCGGGCCGGGCTCCGGAGAGGGTGTCCGCGGCCTGCACCAGAATAGCTATGATGCTCTCCATGGGCACGTCTTCGTGGTGGGCCGCAATGGCGTGCACTACCTTGCTTGATTCGCCATAGCGCTTGGCCAAATCGGCGCCGATGAGAGCGTGTACCCCCTCAGCTTCATGATCTACAGCCTTGCCGATATCGTGGAGGAGACCCGCCCGCCGAGCGTGCTTTTCATTGAGCCCCAACTCGGCCGCCAAGATGCCACAGAGGTAACAAACCTCCAGGGAGTGCTGCAGGACGTTCTGGGCATAGCTGGTGCGGTATTTGAGCTTACCCAACAATTTGATAATTTCAGGATGAAGGCTATGAACCCCGGAGTCGAAGGCAGCTTCCTCGCCTGCAGCCCGAATCTTCTCATCCATTTCCTGGGTGACTTTGGCTACGATTTCCTCAATGCGGCCCGGGTGGATGCGGCCATCGGAGATAAGACGTTCCAGACTCATGCGGGCCACTTCCCGGCGAATGGGATTGAAAGCGGACAGGATTACGGCTTCGGGGGTGTCATCAATAATAATGTCCACCCCGGTGGCCGCCTCCAAAGCCCGGATGTTGCGCCCTTCCCGGCCGATGATACGCCCCTTCATCTCTTCGTTGGGGAGGGGCAACACGCTGACGGTCTGCTCTGCTACGTGGTCGCTGGCGTAACGCTTGATGGCCAGTGCGGTAATCTCCCGGGCCTTGCGGGACGCAGTTTCCCGGGCTTCGGTATCAATGCGTTTCACCATGCGGGCGGCCTCGGTGCGCACTTCCCGTTCCATGGTCCTGAGCAGGATGTCTTTGGCTTCCTGAGCGGTCAAGCCGGCGAGTTGTTCCAGACGGGTGTTCTGCTCGGCCAGCAACTGCTGATAGAGCTCCTCTTTCTCCCCCAGGTTTTTTTCCAACTGGGCCAACTGCTTTGTCTTTTTGTTGCTTTCGGCTTCCCGCTCATCCAGGAGGGCCGCTTTCTTTTCCAGATTTTCCTCTTTCTGCAGAAACCGTCGTTCCAGCAAGACGAATTCCTGACGGCGCTCCACGTTCTCTTTTTCAAAGTCCTGCTTCAGCTGGTAAAGGTGGTCTTTGGCCTGCAGCCGGGATTCCTTTTTGATGTTCTCCGCTTCTTTGCGGGCTTCGTCCAGGATTTTCTTCCCCAAAACCTCCAGAGACTCGATATGAGAGTCCATGAGGTACTTGCGGTAGAAGAAGCCTACCAGGAACCCAAGCCCCGTCGTCAAAACGGCGAGTGCGATGGCATACAATAATATATTCATGGGGGGTTCCCCTCGTGTTGGGTAATTGCCTCACCAGGGCCGGTGTAAATCCTCAAGCCCGGTCAGGACAGTTGGAATAACGGTTGGGCAAGGGGCGAGTATCGGGGCAGTGACTGCTAAGGGGGCGAAGGGCGTGGAAGATAAGGCTTTGGAATGAGTTGGTAAATTTCTCTCAAAAGCCTGATACAGCAATACGTGAGCCGAAGCTCTCAGTTTCTTCGGCGCTCGTTAAAATTTCCTCCTCTTTTGCATCAATCCTTCTGTGAGTTCCCATGGCCAACTATCTCGGACCATCTGGATTTGGTATATCGAACCGGGTTCTCCCCGGAGTGAATCCACTTCCCTTGCCGTGCTCGCCTAATGCCGTCCCCAATTATAACAAGCCACAAAGCTTTTGATAATTCTTCTCTTCTCCCCCGGGCCCCAAGCATTACGGCCTCGAGGGCGCTGCTACGTCGTGCACCTCCAGTTTCTGCAGCAGTTGCCGTGAGCGCTCTTCGATCGCGGTCTGTAGCTGCTGATATGTCTCTTGGAGTTCGTGATAGTTGTCCTGGTTTTCGAGGTATTCACAAGCCAGGTTTAACGCAGCCAAAATAGCCAGGTCGGCCAGTGAACTGGTGGGAAAAGCCCGCTGCAACTCCCGCAACTGCTCGTCCACCATCTGGGCCACCGATTGGAGTTTATCCGGGAGCATGGCGCTAGTCAGCGTCAATGACCGTCCCAGAATTTCCACTGTCACTTTCTGAGGGCTCTCGTTCCAATGCTTAGGTCGCTTCTCCCAGATCGAGGATTTTGAGCCTGTTCAGGATCTTGTCGATCCGTTGACGCACCATTTCCTTTTCCCGGGTTATTTGTTCCAAGGCGGCTTCGGCCTCCTTGAGGGCTCTTTCCGTGGCCGTTAGGGTTTGTTCTCTAGCCGCCAGGGCTTCTTTAAGCTCGGCATTGGCCTGCTTATAACTCTCGTATTGGCTAAGAATTACTTCCAATTTCTGATCCAACTCAGCGAACAGGTCCATTATTACCGTATCCCCCAAGATTTATTCTGATTGTGCTTATGAGAGGCTCAAATGTCAAGCACTTTTCCCTGAGAAGGGGCTCGGGACTTGCCTGAAACGGAGAAAGCGGAGAGGTTAGCAGTGCCCTGCCTCATGCCACCTAAATATATTGGGAAGGGGCTGGGGGGAAGGCCAGGGGCCTGAGGTCTCTGGCCCTCGCCGTGACCAGTTTTATCGGCTGGCCTGGCGCAGTTTGGCGGTTAGATCAGTATAGCGCCTCACCGGCTGGTCGTTTTTTATGGCCATGGCTAAGGCCCGTTTGGTGCCAAGAAGCACCACCAGACGGCGGCCCCGGGTGAGGGCGGTATAAAGGAGATTGCGCTGCAACAGCAGGTAGTGATGGGTGGTGAGAATAATTATGACCCCCGGAAATTCACTCCCCTGGGCCTTGTGCACGGTCACTGCATAAGCCAGGGTGATTTCGTCCCCTTCCCCGGAGTCATAGTAGACTTTGCGTCCGTCGAACTCCACCATGAGTTGGCCGGTGTCCGGGATGAAACCCGCCACCTGGCCGATGTCGCCGTTAAAGACCTCTTTGTAATAGTTGTTCTTGAGCTGCATCACCTTGTCCCCCCGCCGGAAGACCCGGGCCCCGAAGGTGAAGCGGGGAGCCCTGCCGTTGAGGCGCTGCTGCAGCTCGTGATTCAGGGTCTGGACGCCCACCGCGCCCCGGTGCATGGGGGAGATGACCTGGATGTCTTTGACGGGGTCAAAACCATAGCGCCCGGGAAGCTCCCGGGTCACCAGGTTCATCAGGCTGCCCTTGATGGCCCCGGGATCCTGACGCGCAATAAACACAAAATCCTTTTCGTCCTCAAAACGGGCTAGCACCGGAAAGGCCCCCTGGTTGACCCGGTGGGCGTTCACCACGATGAGGCTCTGCTTGGCTTGGCGGTAAATCTGGGTGAGGCGGGACACCGGCACCACCCCGGAGTCCATCAGGTCCTTCAAGACGTTTCCCGGCCCCACTGCAGGAAGCTGGTGCACGTCCCCCACCATGACCAGGCGGGCTGCATGGGGCACTGCCCTCAGGAGGTGGTACATGAGAAAGGTGTCCACCATGGACATTTCGTCCACCACGATGGCATCGGCCCGGAGGGGCTCGGCTGCATTTCGCCGGAACCCCCCGGTCTGGGGGGAGAACTCCAGGGCCCGGTGGATGGTGGCGGCCTCGGCTCCCGTGGTTTCGCTCAAGCGCTTGGCGGCCCGGCCGGTGGGCGCCATGAGGAGCACCCGCGCCCCCAGGTGGTGGTAAAGGTCCAGGATACAGCTTACAATGGTGGTCTTGCCGGTGCCCGGGCCCCCGGTGATAATGGTCACCTTTTCCCGCAAGGCCTGGGCCACCGCCCCGGCCTGCTCCTCAGAAAGTTCCAGGCCGCGTTCCTTCTGAACCTGGCTGATCAGGTCATCCAGATGCAGGGGCGCCGGCAGCGCCGGGGTGGTCTTAAGGCGTCCCAGGTCCCGGGCGATCCCGGTTTCCGCTACCCAGGCCGGTTTGCGGTACACGCCCCGGCCTTCCGGCAGGTCCTGCAGGACCACCCGCCCCTCCCGGGCCAGGACCTCCAGGGCTTTTTTCAGAGGACCCCGGGGCACCTGGAGGAGTTCCCCGGCTTCCTGCAAAAGCAACTCTTCGGGGGAGTAGACGTGACCTGCCCCGGCCATGGCCTCCAGAACGTGCAACAGCCCGGCGGCCAGGCGGGCCGGGGTGAGGGGATCGAGGTTAAGGCGGGCGGCCAGACGGTCGGCGGTGGTGAAGCCCAGCCCCTGGATATCCAGGGCCAACTGATAGGGGTTGGCCGTGGCCACCTCCAGGGCCTGGTCCCCGTAATGTCTGTAAATTTTGGTGGCGAAACCCAGGCTCAGGCCCAGGCCCTGCAAACCCACCAGGAACTCCCGGGCCCCCTTGTGCTCCTGCCAGTCCCGGGTGATCTGCTGGATGCGTTTCTCACCGATGCCCGCCACTTCCTTGAGGCGTTTCGGGGTGTGGTCGATGATCTTCAGGACGTCCGGGCCGAAGTGGTTCACCAGGCGCTTGGCCAACTCCGGGCCGATGCCCTTGACGAGCCCCGAGGCGAGGTAGCGCTGGATGCCGGCCTCCGTGGCGGGGAGCACTGCATACCACCAGGTGACTTTAAACTGCTCACCCCACTTGGGGTGCACCTCGTAGCGCCCCTTGAGCTGCAGTTCCTCCCCTTCCCGGGTCCCGGCCAGAGGGCCCACCACGGTGACCGGCTCCCGGCGGCCCTTCACCTTAAGGCGCACCACCGCGTAGTGGGTTTCCGAGTCCGCAAAAGTGAGGCGCTCCACCACTCCTTCCAGGGCGGTGAGGGGAGTTGGGTCCGGCTCAGGGGAGCGGGACGACTTGGGGGTTTTCAAGGAAGTGTGCTCATCAAGTGGAAATCAGACTTTCACCGGGACAGTAAGAATTTTCTGGCTTACGCCCCGGCCCAGGGCCACGCGCCCGCCGTTCACCCCTACGATAATCAGACCCCGGTTGTTCTGGATGATATTGACCTCCCGGCCCAGATTGAGGCCCAGGGAGGCGAGGCGGGACCGCAGCATGCGCCCCCCGGCGTAGCTGGTGATGCGAACCCGCTGGCCGGAGGGGACGGCGGACAGGGGTGTTTCGGACTGGTTGATATCGTTGGTCATGTGTTTTACCCGTTGTCGGTCCTGCCGGTCTGTCCGGTCTGACAGCCCCGGCAGTAACCTTTTACTTCCCATTGGTGACTGATGATGTTGTAGCCGTATTTCCGGGACAATTGTTCTTCCAGCCGCATCAGGTCCGGCGTTTTGAACTCGATGATTTCTCCGCAGCCCAGGCAGCGCAAATGGTTGTGGTCTCCATGACCATAAATCTGCTCGTAATGCCAGTGGCCGTCAGTGTAATCCACTTCCCGGACCAAGCCGCAGTCCAGAAATAGGCGCAAGGCCCGGTAGATGGAGGCCTTGGACACCTTGATCCCTTTCTGCCGGAGGCGCAGGTAAAGCTCCTCCACGTCAAAATGCTCATGTACCGCAAAGACTTCCCGAAGAATGACCTCCCGCTCCGGCGTACGCCTGAGACCCCGCTCACGAATATAGTCCCGGAAAATCTCTACTTCCGACTTCATCTTCTTATATTTACGTTTATTGAATTTAAATTGCAATAAGAATTTTTCTAGATATCGGTCCAAATATTCGTTTTTGTTAATTTTTTGGAGTCCTCCGAGCCCTCCGTGTCCATCTTGCATTTTCCCTGGCTTCATGCCATGCTTCCCCTCAATGTTCCTTGGCGAGGTTGCCTCTGGTGAAAGCACGTGATTCAGACTCTCTTTCGCCACTTCCCTTGACCCCCGAGCGTGAGAAAGACTTGCAGGCCCTGGCCCGGCGCCTGGGCTGTCGGTTCAAGGAACTCAGCCTCCTGGACCGGGCCTTGCACCACAGTTCCTACACCTTCGAGCATCCTGAGGCCGGGCCGTCCAACGAGCAGTTGGAGTTTCTGGGGGACGCGGTCCTGACGGTCACGGTGAGCCATCTTCTGGTGGAGACCTTCCCTGAGGCCTCCGAGGGTGAACTCACCCGGCGCCGGGCGGCCCTGGTGAACGCCCGCCAACTGGCCGAGGTGGCCCGCCGCCTTGACCTGGGAGCCTGCCTGCTTTTAGGCCGGGGGGAGCAGCGCCAGGCTGGTCATGAAAAACCATCGCTCCTGGCCGACGCCCTGGAGGCGGTCCTGGCAGCCGCCTACCTGGACGGTGGCTTAAAAAAGGCCCAGCGCCTGGTCAGCCGCTGGTTCGCCCCCATCCTGGCGCAACAGGGCCCCCTCACCATGCAGGACCCCAAAACCGCGCTGCAGGAACTCACCCAGGCCCACTACAGACTCTCCCCCACCTACCATCTCCTGGAAGAAAGCGGCCCCAGCCACGCCCGCCGTTTTCAGGTAGAATTACGCCTCGGTGAAACGGCCTTGGCCCGAGGGGAAGGATCTTCCAAAAAACAGGCCGAACAACAAGCCGCCGAGCGGGCCCTGCAGAAGCTGCGGGAAGAAGATGACGGTGGGGGAGGGGGATAAGGGTCATGGACCCTTATGTTAAGGGGTTGGGGGAGAGGGTTTGGGAGAGGGGGCAGGGGTCCGCGACCCCTGGCCCCCTCTCCCAATAATCTTTTCCAACAATCTCAATCGATTTTCTTGAAGGTCTTACCCTTGGCGCCGCACACCGGGCAGTTTTCCGGGGGGGCTTCCTCCACGGTATAGCCGCAGACGGGGCAGACGTACATATCCACCAGCTTCTTTTCTTCCATGGTCTTCAAGGCTTTTTCGTAAAGCGCATGGTGGATTTTTTCCACTTCGTTGGCAAAGTTAAAGGAGCGTTGCGCGTCTTTATTGCCGGAGTCCTTGGCCGCGGCGATCATGCCGGGGTACATCTCTTTAAATTCATGGGCCTCCCCGTCAATCGCCTCTTGGAGATTCTCTTTGGTTGATTTGATGCCTTTCAAGGCCCGAAGATGGCTGTGGGCATGGATGGTTTCAGCTTCCGCCGCCGCCCGGAAAAGCCGGGCCACCTGGGGGTAGCCTTCCTGATCGGCCTTGGCTGCAAAAGCCAGGTATTTCCGGTTGGCCTGGGATTCACCGGCAAAGGCGTCCATCAGATCTTTGGTTGTTTTATCCATGATTGTCCCTCCCTTAAGCATCCTGAAGTTTCATGGGCACGCCGCAACAAACCAGCTGGCCACCGCCGGCTTCTAAGACCTTGACCTTGTTGCCGCAAACTTTGCACAGATAAGTCTGTCCTGTTTCCGTAGGCATGTTGATAAAGTCCTCCTTGGATTTGTCTAGTTTTTTTGACATTGGGGACAAAGTCCCCAAAAGATGAGCGAGTGCCGTTCCAAACGGAAGCCGGCCTGGGCTTCCTCAGGGAGCGTAGGAGCCGGCGCCACCTCGTCGTGGAGGTCCACGATGAAGTGACACTTCCGGCAAATAAGGTGGGCATGATGATCGGTCTCGACATCGTACCGGGCCACCTCGTGCAGGGGGTTGACCTTGATGACCAGACCTTTCTGGCAGAACACCTCCAGAGTCTTGTACACGGTGTTAAAGGAAATGGCTGGCAGCCCCCGGCGAACTTCGTGGTAAATCTGCTCAGCGGTGGGATGATCCCGGCGGGACTCCAGGATCGATAAAACCGCCAACCGCTGCGGCGTCACAGAAATACGTCGGGACCGCAATTTTTCAATGAAAGCGTCCATATTTAATAAATATTATATAATAATTATTACTGTTTTGTCAAGAAAATTTTTGGGGAGAAGTTACGAATTTTTCTCGGGGGAATCAGTAAAAATAGATCAGACCAGCCTGAAAGAATTGCACGTTAAAGGCAGGATTTTCTTTGTAAAGCCCGGCGTTGGAGGAATGGCGGTAGCGGTAGGCCAGGGTCAGGCCTAACTGCTGAGTGAGGGCAAGGTCCACCCCGGCTCCCACCTGGGAGGCGAAGTTGAAGGCGTGGGGAATGGCGGGGCTGTCAAAGTTCTCTCCGATGATCCCGACGCCGCCCTCGAGAAATAGGTGCAGCCCGCGGGTTAGGGGCAGGGTGAACTTTATGAGGGGAGTGATGCCGATTTCCCAGCCGGTGTTGTCAGCCTCGGCCACACTGAGAATGCCCTCCAACTCGAAAGAGATCCCCAACCGTCCGGGCAGCGACGACACATGAGGATGGATCAGGAAGACCCCCCAGCGGGGCAGGAGGGTGTATAGCCGCACCGGTGGACTTTTCAGGTGGTGGCCATAAGCCAGGCGCAGCCCGACATTAAAGCGGCAATCAGGTATGTCAAACTCCGCGGCTTGTGACGCCCTGGGAATAATAACTAATAAGGCCAGGAAGGAAGCCAGAATGAGACTTCGAATACCTCTGCTCCGCATGTGTCCTCCGCAGTGTCGGCGAAGTGAAAAATTACCTTCACCACCGCCGCACGATATCGTTTGCAGAACTGAAAGTCAAAGGATTTTCGCCGAAAAGCGTTGCCTGGCTTTCCTTCCTGCACCGGGAAGTTTTTTTCCATACCGGCAAAAATGAGATATACTTTCTGGCAGATTTCATGTTCACCGAGGAGGAGCCATGTCCAAGAAAAAATATCGGGTTCGGGCGGAATGCCCTGCGTGCGCCTGTGGCGACATCACCTTTTTGGGCCCGGAGAAACTTAGGGAAAAGTTCATCGGAGATGAAAAAGAGATTGACGTCACCTGTCCCATGTGCGCTACCAAACATAAGGGTAAGGTGGAAGAGGAGAAAGCCTGAGGCTGCGGGCGGCCCCGTGTTGAAGACGCCGTTGTTCGCGGGTTGACCGGCGCGCCACGGGGAAAAGGATAACCGGGGAGGCCGATTCTCGCAGGATCGGCCCCTTTTTTGTGTTCTGAACTCCTTCAGGAAGTTGTTGCCGCCACCTGTTCCAACTGGGAGGTGCAATGGGGGCAACGGCTGGCCTGAATGGGGATGGTGGTGAAACAGAAGGGGCACTCTTTGGTGTCAGGGGGCGGGGGGGCCTCCTCCTGTTTCATTCTATTGATGCCCTTTATCACCAGGAACACGGCAAAGGCCACGATGAGAAAGCTGATGATGGTGTTGATGAAGAGCCCCAGGTTGAGGGTAACGGCCCCGGCGGCCTTGGCCGCGGCCAGAGAGGCGTATGGGCCCGCGGCTTTGGCGCCTTCCTTCAAGGTGAGGAATAAATTGGAAAAGTCCACATTTCCCAGGAGCAGGCCGATGGGCGGCATGAGCACGTCGTCCACGAAGGACTTGACAATAGTCCCGAAAGCTGCGCCGATGACAATGCCCACGGCCATGTCCACCACGCTGCCCCGCATGGCGAATTCTTTGAATTCTTTGAGCATCTCGTCTCCTCCCTGAAGTTATTTTAGGTTAGGGTATGCTGGCCACCAAGAAGGCTTTTTCGGCCCACCGGGCGAGTTCGTCCCGATCTTCCAGCACCTCGCTGGGTATTTCACAATATGACATAGTAGTTCTTTTGTTCTTGTACGGCTGAAAAGGCTTGGAACCGGCCTTGTCGAAATCGTCTCGATTCGACTCGCCAACCTTTAAGTAGGCCACATCATCGGCAATGAGGCCAAACATTTTCCCTTGATGGAAGAGCCCCGCGCCACCAAACATGCGCTTGGCCCGCACCTCACCCCAGGTTGACAATTGATCCACCACGTATTCCAGGAATTCATTGCTTACCGCCACGGCCATTTCCGGTGTTGCTGGAACATCAGCGTTTACAGTTAGCTTGTCGATAAACGGTCAGGGCTTGTAATACATCAGCCCCCGGGCGAAGGGGATGACGGCTTCCTCCAGTTGCCGTTGGCTTTCGGCAGACATGGGGGTGAAGTCCCGGGCCGCCGCCGCCACCTCCTGAACGTGGTCCGGGGTGTCGCAGCCGATGACCACCAGGCTCACCGGCTGGCTCAAGGCATACTGGACGTAATCTTTGATGGGAGCCAGGTCGAGTTGGCTTACCAGACCCCGGGCCAGCACTTTCATGCCGATGACCCCCAGGCCCTGGTCCAGGGCCTCCCGGGCCAGGGGCAAAAAGCTCTGGGCCCGTGGTTCCGCCGGGTTGACGGGGAGCAGCACCGTGTCGAAATCGTAAAGCTTCAGGGCTTGCCGCAGGATGTCCGGGTCGTGGTGGCCGGTGACCCCGATGAAGCGGGCGTAACCCTCCTCCTTGGCCCAGCGAAAGACTTCCAGGGCTCCGCCGGGTGCGGTAAGTTCTTCGAGGTCGCGCTTGGTGCGCACGTCGTGCACCTGCCACAGGTCCAGGTGATCGGTGTTAAGGTTTCGGAGGGTAATGGCCAGGTGCTCCTCGGCTTCGTCCCGGGTGCGGCCGTGGGATTTGCTGGTGAGGAAAATCCGGTCCCGGTGCCCGTTGAGGCTTTTCCCCAGATAAGCCTCACTGCCGGAATAAGCCCGGGCGGTTTCAAAATAAGTGATGCCGGCCTCTAAAGCGGCTTCGATAACGGCCTGGGCCTCCCGTTCGTAACCAAAGGTGCGGAGCACCCCTTCGCCCCCCAACCCCAACATGGTGACGCTGGCCCTAGTGCTTCCCAGAACCCGCTGCGGCAAAGCCATCACAGCCTCCTTGAGATATTGATGGTGAGGTGAGGACTGGGGGATCGCAGATCCCCCACCATCCCCTCAGGCTCCCCTCCCACCTCCCTATGACTCGGGAGAACAGGCATCCTGCCTGTTCCTGCACAGGCTGGAAGCCTGTGCTCCCGTTTAATATAAGGGATTGGGGGAGGGGGTGTGGGGGAGGGGGAAGGGTCTGTGACCCTTGGCCCCCTCCCCCACATACATGCCAACCTCCTCCTTGACAGGGGAGGGTGGATTGTTAAGGTAAAAAGTAAGTATGGGACGGGTGAAAGTAAAGGAAGAGAAAATTTTTCCGGAGTTAGCTGCTGCCTTGCCCCGGGCGCCCAGGGCAGTGGGGGTTTATTTGTTCAAGGATGCCGGGGAGCGGGTGCTGTATGTGGGGAAGGCGGTGAACCTCAGAAACCGTCTCGCCTCTTACCTGAAGACGCCGGAAAAGCATGACGCCAAAACTGCCTTGATGCTGAAAAAGGCAGTCAAAGTAGATTTTGTCCTCACCTCCCAGGCCCGGGAGGCCCTCATCCTGGAACGCACCCTCATCAAGGAGCACGCCCCCCGTTTCAATGTGAGGCTCCGGGACGATAAGAATTTCCTCTGCCTGCGCCTCAATCTCAAGGAAACCTTTCCGGCTCTGCGCTTTGTGCGGCGTTTTGCCCGGGACGGAGCCTTGTATTTCGGTCCTTATACCTCTAGCGCTGCGGTCCGGGAGACCCTCAAGGCCATGAAGCAGGTCTTTGGCCTCAGGACCTGTAAGGAACGCAATTTCGCCCCCCGCACCCGTCCCTGCCTGGAAGGCCAGATGGGCCGGTGCCTGGCGCCCTGCTCCGGGGGGGTGACAGAGGAGGCTTACCACCAGGTGGTGCAGCAGGCCGTGCAGTTCCTCCGGGGCAAGGGCCGGAACCTGCTAAGGACTCTCAAGGAGGAGATGGACCAGGCCGCGGCCAACCTGGACTTTGAACGGGCCGCCTTGTTGCGCGACCGGCTCCAGGCCATTCGCGCCACCCTGGAGCGCCAGTCCATGGCCCGCCCCACTTCCAGGGATCAGGATGTGGTCGGGGTGGCCCGGGAGGGGGATGAGGCCCTAATCTTGCTGTTCCTGGTGCGGGCCGGGCTGGTTACCGGCAGCCAGGAATATTACTTTCCGGAGATTCCGGCTGGCGGCGACCTCCTGGGGGACTTCCTCAAGCAGTATTATACCGAGGGACGGCCCCTGCCGGACGAGGTCCTGCTCCCCTGGGACATCCCCGACCGCAAGGTGCTGGCCGAAGTGTTGAGTGACCAGAAAGGCAAGCCTGTGCGTCTGGTGGCGGGGAAGAATGGAGGAAAGGGCCAGAAGCCTCTCCAGGGAAAATCGTCTGGGTCTCCGGCCACTCCCCTGAAGTCGCGCAGCGAGCGCCGCCGCCTCCTGACTTTGGCCCAAGAGAACGCCTGGGCGGCGTTGCATCGCCAGCAGAGCTTGCCCCGGGCCGTTGATCCCCTGACGGACCTTCAGGAGAGGCTGAAGCTTCCCCGGACTCCCCAGCGCCTGGAATGCCTGGATATTTCCACTTTGCAGGGCCGGCAAGCGGTGGGGGCCCTGGTGGCCTTTACCGGGGGGAAGCCCGACAAATCCGGGTACCGCCGCTTTCGCATCAGGGAGGTGGCCGGACAGGACGACTATGCCATGCTCCGGGAGGTGGTGCGGCGGCATTATGGCAAAAAAGGGCAGGTTCTCCCCGACCTCCTGGTGGTGGACGGGGGCAAAGGCCAACTGGGAGTAGTGCTGGAGACCCTGAAGGAGTTGGGGCTGGTGGACCTGCCCGTGGTGGGGCTGGCCAAGCCGCGGCAACCGGCCGGCCGGGAGGTCCCGGACCGGCTTTTTTTACCCGGGCGCAAAAATCCCAAGATGCTGCCGTTCTCCTCCCCGGGCTGGCTTTTGCTGCTGAAACTTCGGGACGAAGCCCACCGCTTCGCCATCACCTACCACCGCCGCCGGGCCCGGCAGGAGTTGGTGGCTTCAGCCCTGAGCCAAGTGCCGGGCTTGGGTCCGGTGCGCCAGAAACTCTTGTTGCAGCACTTCGCCAGCCTGGAGGATCTGCAGAAAGCAAGTGTGGAAGAATTGCGCACGACGGGACGCTTGCCCAACAAGGTGGCGCAGGCCTTGCAAGATTGGCTGGCAAATCAGCAACAAGCAAGGCCGCCCAAGTCAGCAGTGCCGAAAATTAGAATAGTGAGAGAGTGACGGCGGGAAACAACGTGGCGAAAAATCCCCGCAGAGCAAAATTGTTGTCGGTATTTCTAGTTGTTTTCCTATACTTCATTCCCTTCTATCAAACATATTTTTCTGATCCCCAAGATAATTGGTATGACCTTGAAATAATTACCTATCCTCATAAAAAAGCCAGTACTAATGAGACGCCATATTTTGCAGAAAATTTTGTTAATCAGGAAAAACCGGGTGTGGTGTGCCACGTTTCCTCCATCGCGGTGGCCGGACAAAACAAATTAATCTGTACCTGGTATGCCGGCTCCCAGGAAGGGGCCCAGGATGTGGCCATTTTTTCGGCTTTTTTTCATGAAGACACCGGAAAATGGACTGCCCCGCAGATATTGATGGATCCAAGCCAGAGTTCACAGGAACTGCGGCGTTGGGTGAGAAAGGTCGGCAATGCGGTAGTCATTAATGACAGAAGGGGAGGGCTCTGGCTCTTTTACTCCTCCATGCTGGGCGGCTGGTCAACCACCTCGCTGAATTACATAAAGTCAAAAGATGGAGGAGAAACCTGGAGCACCAGTCAAAAGCTGATTTTGTCCCCTTTTTTCAATCTGACCAACAACGTCAAAAATAAAGGCCTCAGCCTTAGCCAGGGTGCCTATCTCCTGCCGGTCTATCATGAGTTTCTTCACAAGTTTTCCCAGGTGGTGCTCTTCCGCCCGGAAAAGGCAAGTCTTTATTATGAGATACGGAGAATGACCCACGCCGGCAAAGCCATGCAGCCGGCCATCATTCCACGGGGCGCCAATAACCTGGCGGCTTTTTTCCGGAACGCCGCAGGGCAGGGGAAAGACTTTATCTTGAGGGCCGAGAGCAGTAACGTAGGCCAGACCTGGTCAGATTTGACCGCTACTTCCCTCCCCAATCCCAACTCCGGCTTTGACATGGTCCGTCTCACCGACGGCGCCATCCTGGGAGTGATCAACCGCGCTTTCCAGGACCGCAGTAATCTCACCCTGGTCATCTCCCGGGATGGGGGCCTGACCTGGAAGACCTTAAAAGTCCTGGAAGATAATCCCGAAAAAGAATACTCCTACCCCTCTCTCACCGGGAGCCGACAATACTATCATTTGACGTATTCTTACGAAAGAAAACGGATCAAGCATGTAATATTTAATGAAGCCTGGCTAAAAGAGCTCAAAGCTTATGATTATTAAAGAGTATTTTCAATTCATTTTCCCATTCATTCTTATTACTTTGATAATCTATGCCGTTAGCTCATGGACCAATTTGGGTCGACCCAAAGAAGGATTACACAAGCTTATTGTCCTGGTAATTTCTGCCTTCATCTCCTTCGTGCCGTTTACCGGCTTATCTCTGGCCGAGTATTTCCTTTCTATCAATCCTAACTATTCCATTGGCAGCCTTGCTCTAGTCTTTGTTTTGCTGTGGCCGCAATTCGTGAGCCGGTCACTTTTGTCAGATAATCAGCTACGTATATTTTGTCTCTGGAATGTGGTGCTCTCCCTGGCTTTATTTTCTTCCTCCCTTGGCTTGATTCCCTATGATATGTACGCTCTCGGTTACAATTTTTCCATTTGGTTTATTATCATGGCTCTTCTTACCGTAATTATAATCTGGCGCTGGCTTCCATTATCCTTTATTTTCATTGCCTACATTGCCGCCTTTAACCTGAGGTTGTTACCCTCCCACAATTTCTTTGACTATATAACAGATGGTTTTCTCCTGATCATGTCTCTGGGGGTGCTGGCCTCTTTGGTCATATCATCAAGGCGCTTGAGTCTCAAAGGCAGGAAAATCTAAGCCTTATTCCCCCTCAATGAGATTGAGGAATGCGGCTGGATTGACAATCCTCACTCCCTGAAAAGCCCCCAAGTCGGCAAGGTGATGGTCGCCCGAGATGATAAAGTCGGCCTGGCTCTCCATGGCGCATTCCAGGATGCGGTTGTCCGGCTCGTGGGAAACGACGTTGAGTTGCCTCTTGGGATTGACCATCTCAGAAATGAATTGTAGCAGGGCCCCTGCATGTTCGGCCTCTTCGGCTTCCCAGGAGAATTTGCGGATCAGGATATGTTTGACCTCGGTGATAATCTGGTCGGAGGTGATATTGGCTATCTCCCCGGCGATAGCCAGATCAAAAACCTCCGCTGGCTTGCCGGCAAAATTGAGGGCCGAGACTATTACATTGGTATCCAGGACGACCTTAAGCATTGGTATTTTCGCTGCGGTATTCGTCCACCAGTCGCTCCACGTCCTTTTCCTTTAAACGAAGCTTTTTGGCCTTACTGATGCCGTAGCGCTGCAAGCGCCGCCACTCCCTTTCAGAAATGTAGCGCCGGAGCGCCTCGCGGATAAGTTCGCTCCGGGTGCGGTTCTCCTCCTTGGCGATCCGTTCCGCTTCCTTGAGGAGTTCCGGAAAAATGGAGATAGTGATTAATTTTGTAGTTCTCAACCTGGCACCTCTTGCTTAAAAATAGTTGTTACTTAGTAATACTAATCCAGCCAAAAAAATTAGTCAAACTTCTTGCGTTTATCCTGCTTCCTCTGATCCAGCCCCCTGGGGGAAAAGCCCGGGGATTTTTTATGGTTTTACTATAAAGGAGATTTCCCGGTACTCGCGGGGCTCAATGGCGGGCCGTGTTGGAAGCCAGGCCCTGGACCTGCTCCTGGGTGAGGCCGAAACGGCGGTCTCGTTGCTGATATTCCAGCAGGGCCTTGATAAATTCATCTTCCCGGAAGTCAGGCCAGAGGGTGTCGGTGAAGTACAGTTCGGTGTAGGCTGACTGCCACAGCAGAAAGTTGCTCAGGCGGTACTCGCCGCTGGTGCGGATGAGGAGGTCCGGATCGGGAATGCCGGCGGTGTGGAGGCGGCTGGCAAAGCTTTCCAGGTCAATGTCTGCCGGCCTGAGGCGCCCGGCCAGGATTTCTTCTGCCAGCGATTGGGCCGCCAGGACGATTTCGCTGCGGCTGCCATAGCTCAGGGCCAATAAGAGGGTCATCCGGGCCCCTTCCCGGGTGGCCTCCCCGGTCCTGGCTAATTCCCTCTGGACGTTTTCCGGCAGGCGCCGGAGGTCCCCAATGGCCCGTAAGGCGATGTTATTTTTCCGCATTTCCTCCAGTTCCTGGCGCAGAAAGCGGAGGAGGAGGTTCATGAGGGCCCGAATCTCCATGGTCGGACGTTGCCAGTTTTCTTCAGAAAAGGTGTAAAGGGTGAGGTACTCGATCCCCAACCGCCGGGCCAGGCGGACTATAATCCGCACCGATTCGGTTCCGGTCACATGGCCTTGCACCCGGCGCAAACCCTGGCGCTTAGCCCAACGGCCGTTGCCGTCCATAATGATGGCCACGTGACGGGGCAGACGGCTGGGGTCCAGATGGGCGGCGGCTTGGGGAAGGTCGCTGGCGGCACTCATTAAAACGCCATGATCTCCTTTTCTTTTTCAGAGGCCTGGACGTCCACCTTCTTGATGAAATCGTCGGTGATCTTCTGGACCTCATCCTGGGCCCGGTGGGCTTCGTCTTCGGAGATCTGTTTGTCCTTTTTCAGGTCTTTGAAGCGGTCATTGCCTTCCCGGCGCACATTGCGCAGAGCTACCTTGGACTCCTCCCCCATCTTCTTCACCACCTTCACCAACTCTTTGCGCCGTTCTGTAGTGAGGACCGGGATGGGAAGCCGAATGAGTTTGCCATCGTTGGCGGGGGTGAGGCCCAGGTCGGATTTCAAAATAGCCTTTTCTATGTCTGTCAACAGGGTGGGGTCCCAGGGCTGAACGGTGAGAAGGCGGGGCTCCGGAGCAGCCAGGGAGGCTACCTGAGAAAGGGGCATGGAGGTGTCGTAAGCCTCCACCTTGATGCCTTCCAAAAGAGCCACTGAAGCCCGGCCGGTGCGTACCCGGGAAAGATCCTGGGCCATTACCTCCAGGACCTTATTCATCTTGCGTTTCATGTCTTCCAGAATCTTCTCTTTCATGGGGACTCCACCAGCGTGCCCACCTCCTGGCCCAGGACTACCTTCAGCATGTTACCCGGTTCCAGGAGCTTGAAAACAATAATGGGAATGTTCTGTTCCATGGACATGGTGACCGCAGTCGAGTCCATGACCTTTAGAGATTTCTCCAAGACTTCAAAATAGGTGAGGCGGCGGATCATGCGGGCTTCCCGGTCCAGGGCCGGGTCCCGGTCGTAGATGCCTGCCACCTTGGTGCCCTTGAGGATGGCCTGAGCCCCGATTTCCGACGCCCTAAGAGCCGCCGCGGTGTCCGTGGTAAAGTAAGGACTGCCCGTTCCCGCGGCGAAGATAATTACCCGCCCTTTCTCCAGATGGCGCATAGCCCGGCGACGGATATAGGGCTCCGCCACTTCGTGCATGGCGATGGCGCTCAGGACCCGGGTGGGGATGCCCTCCTTCTCTAAGACATCCTGGAGGGCCAGGGCGTTAATGACCGTGGCCAGCATGCCCATATAATCGGCCACGGCTCGTTCCAAGCCCATGGCGGCAGCCGCCAGGCCCCGAAAGATATTGCCCCCGCCCACCACAATGCCCATTGCCACGTTAAGAGCCAGGGGCCCTCTGATCTCCCGGGCGATGACTTTTAGGGTTTCCGGGCAGAGGCCGAACTTTTTCTCTCCAGCCAGGGTCTCGCCGCTTACTTTGAGGAGGACCCGGCGGTACTTGGGCTCGTCGGATTTCACGAAATCCTCAGGCGCCCACCTGGTAGCGCACGAAGCGGGCCACGCCCACCTCGCCGCCGCTTGACGCTCCCGCCTCCTTGAGAAGCTGGGCCACGGTGATCTCAGAGTTTTTCACAAAGGGCTGCCCCAGCAGACAGACTTCCTTGAAGTACTTTTCCAAACGGCCACTCACCATGCGCTCAATGATGTTTTCGGGTTTGCCGGACTCCTTGGCCTGGGTCTCATAGATAGCTTTTTCATGGGCCACGACCTCCGGGTCCAGCCCCTCCGGGGTTACAGATAGAGGGCTGGTGGCGGCCACCTGCATGGCCAAGTCTTTAGCCAGGGTTTGCAGCTCGGAAGAATTTGAGCTCGCAGACAGTTCCAGGAGCACCCCGATTTTTCCACCGAAATGGATGTAAGTGGCCACGGGACCACCGTTCGCAAAACGGCTAAAGCGCCGGATGCGGATATTCTCACCGATCTGCCCGATGAGTTCATTCAGATATTCTTGCACCGGCAGACCGGCTTGCCCCTGCCAGGGTTGGACCAGCAGCGCCTCCAGGTCCGCCGGCGCGGTTTGGGCGATCTGAGCCGCCAGAGCGTCGCCGAAGGCCAGGAAGGAGTCGGTTTTGGCCACGAAGTCGGACTCGCAGTTAACTTCTAAAAGCACCCCCGTATTGGAGTTCGGCCCCAGGTGGGACCACACAGCCCCTTCACTGGTGGCCCGTTCGGCCCGTTTGGTGGCTACGGCAATGCCTTTCTGGCGCAAATAGGTAACTGCGGACTCAAGGTCGCCCTGGGTCTCCTGCAGGGCTTTTTTGCAATCCATAAAACCGCAGTTGGTCTTGTCACGCAACTGTTTTACCAGTGCGGCGGTGATTTCCAAAGTTGTGTCCTCCTTGCAGCACTGCTGCCAAGGTTTCAGGTCAAAATTAGCCCGGTTGAAGGTGATGCAGGATTCAAAATAGCCCGCGGGCTGTGGGGCGCCGCACTTACGCGGGTTCTTGCACTTCCGGCTCTGAAGGGGCTTCTCCCTCTCCAGGCTCGATTACCGGAGCGGCGTCCAAGGCTTCTGCTTCCGCAGCTTCCTCGGCCATTTCCTTGTCCGCCAGTGCTACCAGGCGCTCTTCCCTGAGCTTGGCCCCATCGACGCAGGCATTGGCCACGCGGGAGGTAAGCAGCCGGATGGCCCGGATGGCGTCGTCATTTCCCGGAATAGGATAATCAATCTCAGTGGGATCGCAGTTCGAGTCCACGATGGCCAAAAGGGGAATCTGCATCTTGCGGGCTTCCTTCACCGCGATGGACTCTTTGCGCGGATCCACCACGTAGACTATGTCAGGGAGGCGCCCCATGGTCTTGATGCCTCCCAAAGCCCGTTCCAGCTTGTTGGCTTTCTTTTCCATCAGGAGCACTTCCTTCTTGGGGAAGCGCTTGAGGCTGTCGTCTTCTTTCATGGCCTCGAAGTTAAGCAGACGATCAATGGAACGGCTAATGGTGGTATAATTGGTGAGCATGCCCCCCAGCCAGCGGTGGTTGACATAATACATGCCACAGCGGTCCGCCTCCTCGGCGATGGCGTCCATGGCCTGTTTCTTGGTGCCCACGAACAGGACGATGCCGCCGTCAGCCACCGTTTCCACCACGTAGTTGTAAGCGATCTTGAAAAACTGGACGGTTTTCTGCAGGTCAATGATGTGGATACCGTTTCTGGCCCCAAAGATGTAGGGCTCCATCTTGGGGTTCCAACGGCGGGTCTGGTGGCCGAAGTGAACCCCGGCCTCCAGCAGTTCCTTCATGGTGACAAATGACATAATTCCTCCTGGTTGTGCCGCCGCGCCGCAACTGGCGGAACCACCCGGAGGCACCAGCCCGCCCTCGCACCGCGTGTGAATTTAATTTAACCTAGGAAGTATATCAAGAATTAACTAAATTTAACAAGATTTTTTGGCAGGGTGGCAAGGTTGGCAGGAAGGCAATCTCCCCTCCTCTCGCCTAAGGGGTAAGGGGGACAATGGGTGTCCTGTTGGTTAACCATAACCAACCTCATTCTTTAGGTTTGTTGCTAGCCCAGCGGTGGCGTCACTCGGGGAGGCAGGGGTGTAGCCGGGGGCGTCTCCAGTTCCTTGAAGTTCAGATGTCGCAAGCTCGGGTAGCGCAGGAAGATGAACCCGGAAACGGAGGCGGCTGCCAGGCTCCCCAGAGTCAAGGCCAGGCTGGGGCCCAGGAAAGTGGCCACGGTGCCGTAAAGCATGCTGCCAAAAGGCACCGAGCCTATGATGATCAGGCTGAAGAGGCTCATAATACGGCCCCGCATTTGGTGCGGGACATTCAGCTGCAGTAGGCTGTTCCCCGTGGAAAGCTGGGTCACCATGCCGAAGCCTATGAGGGCCATGGCCCCCAGGGCCAGATAATAATTCCGGCAGAGGGACAGGGCCAGCAGCCCCACCAGGAAGATGGCCAGACCTCCCAGGAAGGAAGGCATGGGCGGACGCCGGGTCAAGCGCCGGGCCAGGGCCAGGCCTCCCAGAAAGGCCCCCAGACCGCTCACCGCCATGAGGAGCCCGAAGCCCTGGGGACCGGCGCCTAGCACGTCCCGGGCCAGAATGGGCACCAGGACGTGGTAGGAGTGGCCCAGGATGGAGACCGCAGTCATCAGGACCAAGATCAGCTTCAGTTCCTGGTGCTCCTTGACAAAATCCTTGAGCTCCCCCAGGGCCTCCCTCACCGAGACTCGTGAAATTTCCTCGGGTGGCGGGAGCTTCAACCAAAACAAAGCCAGGAGCACCGCCAGGAAACTCAAGGCGTTCAGGAAAAAGCAGTTGGCCAGGCCCACCTGGGCGATGAGGACCCCCGCCAGCGCCGGTCCTATCACCCGGGTGCCGTTGAACATGGTGGAGTTCAAGGCAATGGCGTTGGGAAGGTCAGCCTTCCCCACCAGGTCCATGATAAAGGCCTGGCGGATGGGGATGTCAAAGGCCAGGGCCGTGCCGGCCAGGAAGACCAGAACACAAAGAACCCAGATGGTCGCCAGGTCTGAGGCCACTAGAAACCCTAAAACCAAGGCCACCGCCATCATGCCCGCCTGGGTGACGTACAGCAGCCGGTGCTTCCGGGCCTGGTCCGCCACCACCCCACCCAGGAAGGAGAAAATCAGAATGGGGAGGGTTTGCAGGGCGCTTACCAGTCCCAGATAAAAGGCAGAGTCAGTGAGGACCAGAACCAGCCAGCTGAGGGCCACCGCCTGCATCCAGGAGCCCAGAAGAGAAATGGCCTGGCCGTTGTAGAACAGCCGGAAATTGCGGTGGCGCAGCGCGGCGAAGGTGTCGAATTGTCCAAGTCGCATAATAAAATTAGGCTTGTTAGAGATAAGCCTTTAATCCTTGACCTCTCCACAAGTTAAGCATCCCCCATCTCCTTTGCCACCCCGGCTCCGTCTTGGAGAAGGAGGCGCTGGCGGTCGCAGCCCGAAAGGCATGCCAAACCTGGCAGGCAATTGATATGATTGTAAGGAATGGCTCCCAGGTGCGCAACTGCGCACAGAAAGTCGCAATCTTTGCCGCAGTGGCCGGGAAAGGCTTGACAACCTTACGACAAGCAACCTATAGTTACATGATTTTTCCGGAAAGGTAACGTTATGATCGCGTTAGGTTATTTTCTGAGAGCAGCGGCCGAGGTGCTCTATTGGGGCCTGGAAATATATATGTGGCTGATTATCGCCCGGGCCGTGATCTCCTGGGTCAATCCGGACCCTTACAACCCCATTGTCCGGTTCCTCTACAATGTCACGGAGCCTGTCCTCTCCTATCTCCGGCGCCGGGTGCCCATGGTGTATGGCGGTCTTGATCTTTCACCCCTAGTGGTCTTGGCCGCGATCATTTTCCTGAAAGTGTTCCTGGTGGGCACCCTCATGAGCTATGCTACCCAGCTCATCCAGGGGGGGTATGGGTGAAGCGCGGCCGTGGCCGAGTTTTTTCAACCCACCTGCCAGGGCTATCTTGTGAAGCTCCACGTGGTGCCGGGGGCTAAAAAAACCGCGGTCGCGGGCCTGCACGGCGACCGTCTCAAGGTCAAGGTGGCCGCGCCGCCGGAGAAAGGCCGGGCCAACGAGGAACTTCTGGAATTCCTGGCCCGATCCCTCAAAGTGCCCCGCCAGGCCGTGCACCTCACCTCCGGGGCTGCCAGCCGCACCAAGGTGGTGAGCTTGCATGATCTCTCCCCTGATCTGAGGTCCCGTCTCACCGCCCTCCTGCCGACTCAATAAATTCTTTGTCCAATCCACCGCGGGCTTGGCTTGACAAGGTCCGGGTTGATGATAACTATTAACTTGAATTGGCAGCGTGCCGAACTAGTACCCGAGAAGGCTTGGGGGAGAATACATGGTGGATTATTATGACCTGCTGGGAGTCAGTGCTCAGGCCACCCCGGAAGAAATAAAGAGCGCTTACCGGCAACTCGCCCTCAAGTATCACCCCGACCGCAATCCTGGAGATAGGATCGCCGAGGATGAATTTAAAAAGGTCTCTGAGGCTTACCAGGTCTTAGCCGACCCGGAAAAGCGCAAACTTTACGACCTTTACGGCCCTGCCGGGCTGAACGGCTTCGATCTGGGCGGCTTTGGCGGCTTTGAGGACATCTTCAGCAGTTTCGGGGACATCTTCGAGGACTTTTTTGGCTTCGGGCGCCGCCGGGGCCGGGCCACTCGGACCCAATCCGGGGTGAACCTGCGCCACGTGGTCACCCTCACCCTGGAAGAAGTGCTGCAGGGGGTGGAAAAGGAGATCCAAGTGGAGCGCCGGGTTCTCTGCCAGCGGTGTGAGGGGGAAGGCATGGAGCCGGGCACCCAGCCCCAGACCTGTTCCACCTGCGGCGGCCGGGGCCAGGTTAGCCAGAGCCGGGGGCTGCTCCGGGTCTTCACCACCTGCCCGGTCTGCCGGGGCGCCGGGAGTTTCATCCCTCATCCGTGTGAAACTTGCGGCGGTAGCGGCATGACCCGGGAAGACCGCCACATGCAGGTGCGTATCCCTCCCGGGGTGGACAGCGGCACCAGGCTGCGCCTCCGGGGGGAAGGGGAGGCCGGGCGCTTCGGTGGGCCCCCCGGAGACCTTTACATCGACGTGCAGGTGACGCCTCACCCTGTCCTCAGCCGCCGGGGCCGGGACCTTCTTTACCAGACCGAGCTCTCTTTTGTGGAGGCGGCCCTGGGATGGGAGATCACCGTCCCCACCTTAAACGGTGATGCGCCTTGTAAAATTCCCCCCGGCACCCAGTCCGGCGCGGTCTTCAGCCTCACCGGCGAGGGCCTCCCGGACCTCAAAAATAGAAAACGGGGCGACCTCCTGGTGGAAGTCTCCCTCATAACCCCCACCAACCTCACCTCCCGCCAGGAAGAACTCCTCAAGGAATTCCTCAACCTGGACAGTAGCGAATCGCCGTCGGTTAAAAACAATATCTAAACCTCACCTGCCCCCTGGCTGAACATACGGCTCGCCCCCGTTGAGGCCCCCGACTTTTTCCTCTCGTGCCCCAGTTGTAAGGAAGCCGGGAGATACCCCTGCTCGCTTGATAGTTAGGTCGCTTACTCTTAATCAGAATCTTCCCGGCCTTGTTCCCCAGCACCTTTGCCAAGACAATCTTTTTGCCAACCTCTGGAACAAATCCTTTATAGTGTACCGGTAGTCTGTGGAGGGGAACTGGTCGGACCAGAAGATGACCGAGAACTTCGAGATTGCAGGTAAAAAGGA
The DNA here is from genome assembly GCA_963709285.1 of uncultured delta proteobacterium. GTDB lineage: Bacteria > Desulfobacterota > Desulfobaccia > Desulfobaccales > 0-14-0-80-60-11 > JBGSLA01. The sequence goes on from CAVPVR010000004.1 coordinate 92,664, forward strand.
AAATGTCCACCATGATTTATTACTTGATGATCTATGGTCTCTCTTTTTTATTATTGGGGACCACGCTAGGCGGTGAGTGTCAGGCCAGTGGTTTTAAAATCGCCATCGATATCGGCCATACCCCCAAGAGTCCAGGCGCCATCAGCGCCAGAGGCGTGCCTGAATATCTCTTCAATAAAAATATCGGCACCCGACTGCAGAAGAAACTCAAGCAAGACAAGAGGTTTAAGGGTTCGTTTATCATCAATGAGTCAGGAGCGAACATCTCTCTTTCCACCCGGGCGACCATTGCCAATCGCCGGGGCGCGGACCTGCTGATCTCGATACATCATGATTCCGTGGAGCCCAAGGACCTGTCTTACTGGATTTACCAGGAAAAAATTATGGCCCATTGCGATAAATTCACGGGATACTCCATCTTTTACTCGGAGAAAAACGGTAGTCCGGTCCACAGCCTCATATTCGCCGTGGTCCTCGGTTCCGAGATGTTGCGTACCGGTTTTTGCCCCACCTTGCATCATGCCGAAAAGTTTACCGGTGGAGACAAAGATCTGATTGATAGAACCAGAGGTATCTATAAATATAACCAGTTGGTCGTGTTAAAAAATTCCACTATGCCGGCAGTATTATTTGAATGCGGTATTATAAAAAGTAGAATTGACGAATTGCAGCTCTCTAATAGCAAATATCAGCAAAAACTGGTGGATACACTTTTTCGTGCGATTACAAAGTATGTTGAATTAAAGGATAAGAAGAATTTTCCCAAATAACAAGCCTCTTGCAAAAAGCCTTTTTGTCATCCTGAGCAAAGCGAGGGATCTCGTACTTTCCCTTAATTATTGAGATTCTTTGGTCGCTTCGCTCTCTCAGAATGACAGGCGGGATGAACTTTGCAAGAGGCTCTAACGATAAGGGATTTATTTTCCGGACAGAGTTGTGCAGTTCGCTGGCCGCGCCTATCTGAATCATTGACCCCAGCAGACGGTGATCAGGCTACCTTCCCGCCATACTTCAGGCCGGCGTTTTCCAATTCTTTGATACGGTCCCGGAGCAGGGCGGCCCGTTCGAACTCCAGCTTCTTGGCCGCGGCTTTCATTTCTTTCTTGAGACGGGAAATCTGGGCCGGGAGGTTCTCCACCAGGTACGGGGCCTGCTCCTCGGCGGCCAGGGGCACCGTGACGTAGTCGGCCTCGTACACCGAGGCCAGGAGGTCCTTGATGGAGCTCTTGATGGTCTCCGGAGTGATGCCGTGGGCCCGATTATAGTCCTCCTGGAGAAGCCGTCGCCGGTTGGTTTCGTCAAGGGCCGCCTGCATGGAAGGCGTGAGACGGTCGGCATAAAACAGCACCTCTCCCTGGAGGTTCCGGGCCGCCCGGCCGCAGGTCTGGATGAGGCTGCGCTCGCTCCGCAGAAAACCCTCCTTGTCCGCGTCCAGGATGGCCACCAGGGAGACCTCGGGGAGATCCAGGCCCTCCCGCAGGAGGTTGATGCCGATGAGAACGTCGAAGACCCCCAGGCGCAGATCCCGGATGATCTCCATGCGTTCCAGGGTGGTGATGTCCGAGTGGAGGTAGCGCACCTTCAGGCCCAGGTCCTGGTAGTATTCGGTCAGGTCCTCGGCCATGCGCTTGGTGAGGGTGGTGACCAGGACCCGTTCCCTCCGGTCCACCCGCGCCCGGACTTCCCCCAGCAGATCGTCCACCTGGTGGGTGGCGGGCTTTACCGTGATCCGGGGATCCATGAGGCCGGTGGGCCTGACAATCTGCTCCACCACCCGGCCTTCGGCCTGCTCCAGTTCGTAGGGTCCCGGGGTGGCCGAGACATAGAGCACCTGGGAGACCCGGTCGCTGAATTCGTCAAACCGCAGGGGCCGGTTGTCCAGGGCCGAGGGCAGGCGGAAGCCGTACTCCACCAGGGTCTCTTTCCGGGAGCGGTCCCCCCGATACATGCCCCGGAGTTGGGGCACCGCAATGTGGCTTTCGTCAATGACCATCAAGGATTTTCTGGGCAGGTAGTCCAGCAGGGTAGGGGGCGGTTCCCCGGGGGCCCGGCCGGTGAGGTGCCGGGAGTAGTTCTCAATGCCGTGGCAGAAGCCCAGCTCCCGCATCATCTCCAGGTCAAAGAGGGTGCGCTCCCCGATGCGCTGGGCCTCGATGAGCTTCCCCTGGTTTTCGAACCAGGCCACCCGCTCCCGCATTTCCATCTCAATGGCGGCCAGGGCCTGGCGCCGCACCAGCTCCGGGGTGACGTAATGGCTGGCCGGGTAGATGGTCACCCTGGGGAGCGTCCGCAGGGTCTTGCCCCGCAGCGGGTCGATCTCCTTGATGGCCTCCACCTCATCTCCGAAAAATTCCACCCGGATGGCCCGGTCTTCCTCGTAGGCCGGGAAGATTTCCACCCGATCCCCCCGCACCCGGAAGGTGCCCCGGTGGAAATCCAGGTCGTTGCGCTCATAAAGAATCTCCACCAGCTTGCTGAGCACCTCCCGGCGGTCCTTCTCCATGCCCGCCTCGAGATAGAGGAGCATGCCGTGGTAGGCCTCCGGCGACCCCAGGCCATAGATGCAGGACACGGAGGCCACGATGATGACGTCCTGGCGCTCCAAGAGCGAACGGGTGGCGGAATGGCGCATGCGGTCGATGGCTTCGTTGATGGAGGCATCTTTCTCAATATAGAGGTCGGCCTGGGGGATGTAGGCTTCGGGCTGATAGTAGTCGTAGTAGGAGACGAAATACTCCACCGCGTTGTCCGGGAAAAATTCCTTGAATTCACCGTAGAGCTGGGCCGCCAGGGTCTTGTTGGGGGCCAGGACCAGGGTGGGCAGGTTCACCTGGGCGATGACGTTGGCCACGGTGAAGGTCTTGCCGGAGCCCGTGACCCCCAGGAGCACCTGATGGGGGTGACCCGGCCGTGACCCCCTGGGTCAGCTTCTCGATGGCCTGGGGCTGGTCGCCCTTGGGAGTAAAGTCCGTAACCAGCTTGAAGGCGTCAACCATTACTGATTCTTATCGGCTTGATCGGGGTATTTGTTGTGGGGGGAGGGCCAGGGAGCGCGGCTCCCTGCCCTCCCCCCACACCCCCACCCAACCCTTTAAGGGGATTCCCAGAGCCGGGGCCTCTGGCCACGGCTCTGGGAAAAGCTTGAATTACCTCCCTTAAGGGATTGGGGGAGGGGGTGCAGGGGAGGGGGTAAGGGTCTGTGATCCTTAGCCCCCTCCCCCGCCAACTAATATTTTATCAAATTTGAGGAGGGCTGAGGAACTTGCCGGAGTGTCCGGAGGCTGCTACCTCCAGAAAAAAGGAGGGGCGGGTTTGAACCCCGCCCCTGATAAAGGCCGAACGGCCCCCCGGGAAGCCGTCTTGTTTCACTAATCTTTGCGAGGTGAGAAACTACCTCGCCGCCACGATTCTTCAGGGATCCAGGTTTCTTCTCATAATGAAGAAACTGTCATCTTCTTCGAAGTCCGGTGAAAAGATTTCCACGACCCTGAAACCCATCTTTTCATAGAGTCGCCTGGCCCCGGCCTTGAGGATATCCACGTCCAGCTCCACTTCATCCAGGTCTTTCTTTTTCAGCTCCTGAAATGATTGCCGGAGGAGTTGGGTGGCGATGCCCCGGCCCTGATAGTCCGGGTGGACGGCGACCCGCAGGATGATGCCTCGCCGGGCGATCTTGCAGCAACAGGCCACCAGGAAACCAACGATATCGGCGGTGGCCGCGTCCAAGGCCACCAGAAAAACGTCGTCCAGGGAGGCCTTGAACTGGTAATAATCCCACTGGCCGCCGAAGGCCAAGCCCTCGATCTCCATGATCTGGGGTAAATCGTTATACAAGGCGGTTCGGAGGCCGATGCCCATGTCTCGGGGGGCTTCCATCAGGATAACAGGCATGATCCACCTCCTGGGGGACAGGTGGTGATGATTAACCTGTAAAGCCGGGCTCTAGGGGAGGGTCAGGTTTCCTGTGTCAGTTTCTGGTTAGCAGCCAACGACAACGCAACTAGAGGATATTGCCAACGGTTACCAGCTGTCACTGAGCGTAGAGTTTCGGATCGCTGAGCAGGGAAATGTGCCGATATCACCCGGCTGTAGCAATGAACCATTGATACAATCTATATACTGCGTTTCCGGAAAAAAAGAAAGCAAAAATTTGGTTAGGAAGGAAATTATCTGAGACGCTTATCAGCAAAGATTTACGCAGAGTAAGATTTTTTCTCAGAGAATTATTAAGGGTTCAATCTAATATGGTTGCACCTAGATTCTTAGGAAAGGGGGCCGGGGGTGGCGGACCCCTGGCCCCTCTCTTTCAACCCCTCCCCAACCCCTTACATTAAGCGGGAGCACAGGCTTCCAGCCTGTGAAAAAACAGGCAAGATGCCTGTTCTCCCGGTCAACGGGAGGGAGGGAAACGCAAGCGAAACGCCTGTCCCACCGGGCCCCTGGTCCCCCGGCCCGCCTCTCAAGATTCTTTCGCGACCGTCTTAATTTTGTTAGGCTGGGCCGCCTGACAATGCTCTTCGAACAGGGCCAGGTGGTGGTGGATGGTCTCCGGGATGGGGAGGCCATAGGGGCAACGCTCTACGCACTCCCGGCATTCTATGCACTCCTTCACGGTTTCCATGATCGGGGCGGCAAACTTGGCGGCCTGCTCCGGTCCCATGCGGTGGGCCACAATGCCGTAGAGCATGGCCGGGGTGACCTTGACGCCCTGGGGACAGGGCTGGCAGTATTCGCAGCGCCGGCAGAAGTTGTCCCCCAGCTCCTCGCGGTAGCGGACGCCATGCGGCCCGGTCCTCCGCAGTGACCACGTTCTCCTGTTCATAAAGGTCCAGCACCTCATCCACCCCGGCCACCGTGTCCCAGCCGGGGAGGGGAATGATGTCCGGAAACTGGCGCAGGTAGGCGAAGGCCACCTTTGCCCGGTCCACCAGCCCCCCGCAAAAGGGCTTCATGGCCAGAATCCCCAGATTCTGCTCCCGGGCCAGGGGGAAAAGCTCCTCGGCCGCGGCCTCCTCGACGAAATTGAAGGGAAACTGGATGGTGCTGAACAGGCCGGTTTTTACCAGGCGCACCGCCATCTCCAGACTATGGGAAGTCACCCCAAGATGGCGAATCTTGCCGGCTTCCTGGGCCCGGGCCACCCCTTCCAGGGCCCCCTGGGGGCCGGTAATGGCGGTGAGATCGTCTTCCTGGGAGAGCTGGTGGAACTGGAAGAGGTCCAGGTAATCGGTGCGCATTTTCGTGAGACTCTGGTGGATGTCGGCCTCCACCCCGGCCCGGTCCCTTTTAATGCTCTTGGTGGCCAGCACCAACCGGTGCCGCTCGCCCGCCAGGGCCACGCCGAATTTGTCTTCGCTGTCCATGTAGAGATTGGCGGTATCGAAGAGGGTGACCCCCCGCTCCAAGGCCCGGCGCAGCACCGCCACGGCCTCTTCCATAGACAGCCGGATGATGGGAATGCCGCCGAAGCCTACCTCCGAGACCATGAGCCCCGTTCTCCCCAATGTCAGATATCGCATGGATTCCTTTTCCTTGCTCCTGCCGTTTTATTCTGTTCATTCTGGTTCCCAAGCTCCCGCTTGGGGACCTAAATATTTTCCCAAGCTGAGCTTGGCGCTCTTGGCGTTCCCAAGCACAGCTTGGGAACGAGGAAGAAAATCTTGAAAATCGAGGCGAATGCCTCGATTTATTCATCATATGTTAAGGGGTTGGGGGAGAGGGCTTGGGAGAGGAGGCAGGTGTCCGCGACCCCTGGCCCCCTCTCCCAAAAACTATTTCCAACAATCTCATCTTATTTTATTCGCCACACCGTCCCCTGGGGCGTATCCTCCAGCGAAATTCCCATGTCGGTCAGCTCATTCCGAATCTTGATCTGCGGTGGCGAAGTCCTTGTTTTTCCGGGCCTCGGTGCGCTGGGCGATGAGTTCGTCAATTTCCTCGGGGCTGATGGGAAGCTCTCAGGGCTTCTGGCGCAGGGTGGCCAGGGTCTCGGCCGGATCGGCCTGCAGGAGATTGAGCACCTGGCCCAGGGAGGTCAGGTCGTGCTGTAGATGAGCCAGGAAGGCGAGATAAGCCGGGTCGCTCTCGGGGTTTTCCAGCAGGCGGTTGGTGAGGCGCACCGCGTCGAAGAGATACCCGAGTCCCTGGGCGCTGTTGACGTCGTCGTCCAGGGCCTCGTCGAAGCGCGGGGGCAACGACCACAGGCGCTCCATTTCCTCGGGGGAGAGGCTGGCTGGACAAAAATCCCGGGGCGGCGGGTTGCCGGGGGCGGGATGCTGCTTCAGGATTTCTTGGATCTTGGCCAGGGGCGCATAGAGGCGCAGCGAGCGCGGTCTCGGCTTCGGCCAGGGCCACGTCCGAAAAGTCCAGGGGGCTGCGGTAGTGGGAGTTGATCAAAAAGAAGCGCACCACCTCCGCCGGAAATTTGGCCAAGCACTTCCTTGATGGTGAAAAAATTCCCCAGGGACTTGCTCATTTTCTCCTGGTCGATGGTCAGCAGCCCGTGGTGCACCCAGTAGCGGGCGAAGGTAGCGCCGTTGGCTGCCTCGGACTGGGCCAGCTCGTTTTCGTGGTGGGGAAAGACCAGGTCCCGGCCGCCCCCGTGGATGTCCAGGGTCTCCCCCAGATACTTCATACTCATGGCCGAGCACTCGATGTGCCAGCCCGGGCGACCCGGCCCCCAGGGGCTGGGCCAGGCGGGCTCGCCGGCCTTGCTGGCCTTCCAGAGGACAAAGTCCAGGGGGTCTTCTTTGGCTGAGTCCACCTCGATCCGGGCCCCGGCCTCCAAATCCTCCAGGCTCTGACCCGAGAGCTTGCCGTAGTCGGGAAAACGCCGGACCCGGAAATAGACGTCGCCGTGGGGCCCACCCTGGTAGGCGAAGCCCTTTTCTTCCAGGCGCCGGATGATCTCCAGCATCTCGGGGATGTGGTCCGTGGCCTTGGGCTCGATTTGCGCCGGCGGGATCCCCAGGGCCGCCATGTCCTCCTCAAAGGAGGCGATGTACCGCGCCGCAATCTCGTCCCAGGCCACCCCCTGCTCCTGGGCCCGCTTCAGGATCTTGTCATCGATGTCGGTGTAGTTGCGCACCCAGGTAACGTCAAAGCCCCGGCGGCGCAGATACCGCACCAGGACCTCGAAAAACACTGAGGACCGGGCGTGCCCCAGGTGGCAGTCGTCATATACCGTGACCCCGCAGGCATAGAGACCCACCTTACCGGGTGATACGGTCTCAAATTTTTCTTTATGCCGACCTAACGTATTATAAAGCTGCATAACGGCTTCTTTCGTCTAGGAAATTTTGAGGGTCGGGTCGGGTGAATGCAGTCCCTGGCCCCCTCCCGCAATCCCAAAAGGCTTGACAAAATCCCCAAGATAGGCGAAGTCTTTTGCCGAGGCTGGCCCTTAACTGCCGGCCGCCAAGGGGGAGATTGCATGTCTGACGTCATCAGCAAACTACCGAAAAACGCCCGTGAGACCATTTTTCTGTCGCTCTCGGAATTCAAAGGCCGCCGTCTCGTGGACATCCGGGTCCACGTCCCGGGAGAACAAGACGGAGAGTGGGTCCCCACCCGCAAAGGAGTATCCCTGGCGGTAGGCCTCTATCCCGCGTTCAAGCAGGCCCTGGACGAACTTGAGGAGGCCCTGGTGGCCCAAGGGCTCCTGGACCGGGAAGACCTGGAAGCTACAGGATAATCTATTTTATCCCATACTCCACCCCAAAAAAAGCTGCTGCGCTCCGGCCTTCTGTCCCAGGGGATATTTTTTTCCGTCACCCTTGATTATCCGGGAACGAGCACTATGTTTTAGAAAATTTGTTTCTGGCCATAAAAGCCGGAAAGGAGCGTGCATGAGCTACACTGCAAAAGATTATTCTCATCTGCTGGGAATGGCTGGTTTCAGCGACACCCTCCTCAAGAACCACTTCACCCTGTATCAGGGCTATGTTGCCAACACCAATAAAGTCATAGAGACCTTGAACGCCATGCTCAAGGATGGCAAACAGGCCACTCCGGAGTTTGCCGAGCTGAAGCGGCGCCTGGGCTGGGAGTTCAACGGCATGCGGCTGCATGAATACTATTTCGAGAACCTGGGCGGCGACGGCGACCCTGCCAAGGCCCCCAAGTTGGCCCAAAAGGTGATGGCCCAGTTCGGTTCTTTCGAGGCCTGTGCCGCCGACTTCCAGGCCACCGCCACCATGCGGGGTATCGGTTGGGTTATCTGCTACCAGGACACCGAAAGCGGCCTGCTCATCAACCAGTGGATTAACGAGCACGATGTGGGGCATCCCGCCGGTTGCAACCCGCTCCTCGTCCTGGATGTTTTCGAACACGCCTTCATGGTGGACTACGGTTTGAAACGGGCGGACTATATCGCCGCGTTCATGAAAAACCTCAAATGGGACGCCGTTGAGGCGCGGTTGAAGTAAGCACTAGGTTAATTTGAGGGGAGGGGCCGGGGGAGGCAAATCCCCTGCTCCTCCCTCAAACTCCCCTCCTAACCCCCTTGTAGGGACCTGATTCATCAAGCCCTGAGCGCGCCCACTCAGTTTCTTCTTTACACCTTCCCCAATTTTTTATAATGTGAGCGCGGCTGTCCAGGCGGGCGGCGGAAGTGAGAGTGGAAGCGGAGGTTGAATTTCATGCGGCGTAACACTGGACTGGTCTATGACGAACAATACCTGCGGCATCGCCCCGGGGAATGGCACCCGGAGCGCCCCGCCCGCCTGGAGGCCATTATGCAGCGCCTCCACGACACCGGCCTCCAGGAGGAATTGATTCTCATTCGCCCCTACCAGGCCCCGGTCCCCTGGATCGAGCGTCTCCACGACCCGGATTACGTCAAACGGTTTCAGACCGCCTGCCAGAAGGGATACACGATTTTGGGGGTTCCCGACTGCGGCATCTGCTCTGAATCTTACGACATCGCCCTACTGGCGGTGGGTGGGGTGTTTGCGGCCATCGAAAATGTCATGAGCGGCACGGTGCAGAATGCCTTTTGTGCGGTGCGGCCCCCGGGCCACCACGCCGAACGGAACAGGGCCCTGGGCTTTTGTTTCTTCAACAACATCGCCCTGGGCGCTAAATATCTCCTGGAAAATTACGGCCTGGAACGGGTGGCCATCGTCGACTGGGACGTACATCACGGAAACGGCACGCAGCACCTCTTCGAAACAGACCCCCGGGTGTTTTTTCTCTCTCTCCATGAAGACCCGTTCTCCTGCTTTCCCGGCACCGGGTTCCACAAAGAGCAGGGCAAGGGCAAAGGCAAGGGTTTCACCCTGAATATCCCCATGGCCGCCGGGAGCGGCGATGACGCCTATCTTAAGGTCCTGGAGGAGGAGGGCCTCCCCCGCCTCCGGGAATTTGCCCCGCAATTCGTTCTCATTTCTGCGGGTTTTGATGCTCACGAAGATGACCCCATGGCCCATCAGACCCTGACCCGGGCCGCGTATCAGAAAATGGGGGAAATGCTCTTGCAGCTTGCCCAGGAAAGCGCCGACGGCCGCCTCATTAGTGTCCTCGAGGGGGGGTACAACCTCACGGTCCTGGCGGACTGTGTGGAAGACCATCTGCGCCTGTTGTTAGGGAACGGTTAAGGCAAGTTATCAAAAAAATTACCTTTCCGGCCTTTCTGCACAGGGAAATTTCTTGACTTGGGAAAATCCCTGTGCTAAGGATGGGCATCCTTTCAGCAGGCGCAATACCAGTGGTTGGGGCAACAGCAACAGACAAAAGGAAGAACGGGAGGGCCTCAAGGCCACCCCTTTTTTTTGGCCTGCACCCCGCGGGAAGCCGCCAGAGGAAGGAATAATCAGGCAGCAGGAGGAGTTATGCGCTTCACCGGCAGAGTCAAGTGGTTCAACGAAGCCAAAGGTTACGGCTTCATTCAGCAGGAAGAAGGTCCAGACGTCTTTGTGCACTATTCCAACCTCGAGGGAACAGGCTTTCGCACGCTCCAAGAGAATGATGAAGTGGAGTTTGAGGTGACCGAAGGTCCCAAGGGCTTGCAGGCTGTGAATGTCGAGAAGGTTTAGGAGAATCCTCAAGTAACTGGATAACTAGCTGTAAGGGGCGCCCAGGCACCCCTTTTTTTCTGGTGCCTGAGAAGGGGCATTATCCCTGAAACAACTCCTTGAGATCTATCGATACTGGCAAGTGAAATGGGATTTGAAGAAAAAAGCAGGGCCCTGGCTGACCCCTTGATTCGGACGTAAAAAGATTTACCGTTTAATAAACGGACAGCCTGATGACCAGTAAGCTGGTGCCAGGCCGGTCCAATATATTACTTGAAAATGGCCATAATTATGAAGTCATTGCTATATATGATTCTAGCAACTTGCATAACTTTTTCTCTTATGGGATGCGCCACCATTAACACCTACCCCCAAGACTACAAAACCTCAGATTGGGAAACCTCCATGGGGCCACCCGATTGGTACCTTATTGAGTCGGACGGAGGGTGGTTTGAAACAGTCAACCAGTAGAGGGAGGCCAGAGAGCGGGGGCAATCCAGGAAAGAGAAAATATTTACCACTCCCCTCGACTTATGGAGGGATATAAAAAGGGTTTTTCGGCCCAATCGAAACGTCCTCAATCGCAGGTAGTGGTTCAGATACGCTGATAATATTTGTTATTTTTTAGGGTAAAGGGATAAGTGGTGAAAGTGGCAAACTATTCGCTATCATAGCTTATCTCTTAAGATAGCAAAATACCCGTTCCACCAGATAATAGGGTTGAGAGCAGAGTCGATGCTTCCATGCAAAGTGACAGGTTCATTTCTCCTGGCCTTTCTATCTCATCATGATCAGTCGGTGCTATTCTGGGTTCTTAGGCTGCAGATCAGATCTGGACTAATTTTCTCTGGCGTCTAAAACCGTGGAGAGAGGTTTTGGGAAAGTTTTGTGATATCATGCTGCTCACCAGTGGGGTTACTTTCGCAAGGAGGATGGTTGCGAAGTTCGAAAAATAGTTCAAATCACCTAAGTCAAAGCAGCCATCGCCTGGTTGTCGCGACTATCGGTCAGTGAGGAGTTTTAAAACTTTGCGGGCTTTGTTGGTTTGTCCCGAATTTCCCCTTTCCTTTTGGAGTTTCCAGAAATCTTGCCGGCTCCGGGGTAACAAAACTGTTAATCCACCGTTGGGTTTGGTTACGGTGGCCGCCTTACTGCCCGCTGAATGGGAACTGCGTCTGGCCGATCTCAACACCAGAAGCCTGACCGAGCAAGATTGGCAGTGGGCCGATCTGATCTTGATATCGGCCATGTACATTCAGAGGGAGGGCTTGTTGGCCTTGGTGAGAGAAGCCAAGCTCCGTGGGAAAACCGTCGTAGCCGGGGGACCCCACCCCACTTCACTCCCTGAGGCCGTTCTGGAGGCCGGTTGTGATTTTGTGGTGCGGGGCGAGGGCGAAAATACGATTCCTTTGCTGCTGGAGGCGATGAGACACGGAAAGACCGGGATCATCGAAAACGACGAAAAGCCGGACCTGACTGACCTCGCCGATCCCGCGGTTTGATCTGTTGCGGCTGAACGATTACGCCGCCGTTACGATTCAGACTTCCCGGGGATGCCCGTTTGACTGCGAATTTTGCGATGTGGTGAACCTTTTCGGACGCATACCCCGTTACAAGACCCCGAAGCAGGTCATGGCAGAACTGGAGACCCTCTACCGGCTCGGGGCCAGGGGTTCCGTGTTCATCTGCGATGACAACTTCATCGGCAGTAAGAAGCACGCCCAGGCCCTCCTGCAAGAACTCACCCCCTGGTTAAGGAGTCGGGGTGAACCCTTCAGCTTCATGACCCAGGCATCGGTGAATCTGGGGCAGGATCTGGAGATGATCGACCTCATGACCGCGGCCAACCTGGATAAAGTCTTTATCGGGATCGAGTCCCCGGATGAGAAGGTGCTGCAAACCAGCCACAAATATCACAACATCAAGAATCCTCTCGTCGAATCGCTCCACAACATCAAGCACAATGGCATGGCGGTCATAGGCAGTTTCATCATCGGCCTGGACGGGGAAACGAAAGGGGCTGGCGAGCGGATCTGCGCCTTCATGGAACAGACTGACATACCCGATGGCCATGCTTGGGGTCCTGCAGGCCGCACCGCATACCAGACTGTGGCATCGACTGGAAAGAGAAGGCCGGCTGCGCCAGGATGTGGGAGATGACCTGGGGACCTTCTCAGCCTTGAACTACGAGCCGGATCGGCCGGAAGCCGAGATCATGCAGGAATACGTCGATGCCTGGGACGATCTGTACGAACCTTCCCGTTATCTGGCGAGGGCCTACCGCTATCATCTGGCCATGCGTCCGGCTGGCCGGGCCCAGGCGGTCGCCGCAGGGGGCCCCTTGCCAAAGAACCCCGGCCCCGACCAGGGAATGACTTGGCGCAGGATATTAATCGAAATCAAGGCTTTTTTCAAAATTATCTGGTGGCAAGGGGTCCGCACGTCATACCGACGCCAGTTCTGGACCCAGATGATCGGGATGTTAAGGCAGAACCCCACCAGATTTGTAGAGTACATCTCGACTTGCGCCATGGGGGAGGATCTCTTCAACATGAGGAGGGTGGTGCGGGAAAAGGCCACGGCCATCATCAAGGAGCGGCAGATTGAGGTGCCTGCAACGCCATCCCTGCTAGATGCGGCACTCCCGGGCAAGCTATCGGAAGACCCCCTGGAACCCTCTTCCTCCGGCGCTATTCGGGATTAATGATAGTGAATGCCTGGCCCAGGGTTGCGCTGCTTTCGAGCCCTTCTAATCTTTTCCATTATCGATGCGGTGGAAAAACGATTTTTTGGTAAATTCACCAAGAAAGAGTTTTTCTTCTACTTTTTCCAGTCGCCTCTGCGCTGCTTCTATTTTTTCCATCACGTCCGAGAGTTTCATTAATTTAGCGCTTAATTCTTTTAGTTGGGCTTTCGCTTCCAGAAGTTCCTCTTTTGCTTGAGCTATTTCCTTTTTGGCTTCCTGTTCGTCCATCTCACCTCTCCTTTGATCCGGCGCCGTGGGTTGCAGCGATCTGTCAGGCTGGCCCCCCCCTTGCACTAATGGCCAAGGTCAGTCTGATAGCTAGGCAATGCGCAGTTGGGCTAGCGAGGCCCGGGGGCTGCCACCGCTGATGTCCGGAACAATCCTCAATTCGAGCGTCGTTACACCGTCGAGATCGACCTCGTAGTCTTCGACCTCACGTGTCGCCCCCGGCGGACTGAAGGTATACTGTTGGCGCACAATCTCCCGGTACGACTGACCGCCGTCTAATGACCACCGTAGAACGAACTCTTGCGTACGTTCCTGCTCATCTTCATGGAACACTAAATGGACCCGTCTCAGCCTCAGCGGCTCATCAAAAAGGAGGCGAATCGTTTGCTCCCCTGGCTGTGCGGCCCGCCAACCCAGGCCCGTACCCGGAATCAGTGCCGATTCAATCGGGTAGTCGACATCTTCGGACGTGATTTCGACCTGGGCCAAGTGTTCAAGGTCCATCCAGCCGGGCTCGGCGGCTGCGACCTCACCAGGGCCATGACCGATAATGCGCTTGCGCATAGATACCTCCTCCTTCTTCATTACTTCGCCACTTACCGTCTCCAGGGTTTTCCTTACGGTTTCTTTGCCAGCGTCACCTCAGCTATTATATTTAAGGTGCCTTCGTGCGATGGTTGCCAGGTCCCGCCACTCATTTCAGCATGGCAAAAGTAAACCCGAGAAGCAGCGCCAGCAGCCCAAGAATAGCTACTTGAATCGTGGATATCTGGGATCTTTTATGTTCGTCTTCGTCGACGCCTGACTGATAAGCCCGGCGCCCGAGGAAAAAGCCAATCTGTGTGGCCCCGAGGAAAAGAACGACACTGGCTATCAGAATAAGCCACATATTCACGTCAAATAAGTTCATCTCAGATAACAAAACCTGGAACATAGCCTGCCTCGCCAAGGTTAATTATGAGCGCCCAAAATTATCCGGCACACCCCGTTTGACCTTAACAGGTATTTCCCCCAGGAATTGTCCTCTGCCATGTGCAATTCCTCATAGCTTTCCCCCCTCAAGGTGGAGCCTCATAGTCCCTTAACCAGGCCAGCAAGTCAGGCTTATAGAACCGCCACCCCTTGCCCAACTTGCGGGACGGCAGAATTCCCCGCCTGGCATAATCCCGCACCGTGAAGGGCGTCAGCTTTAAAAACTCCGCCGCTTCCTGTGTGGTTAGCACTTCGTCATTTTCCATCATAATACCCATATTAAGAAATATAAATTCTTAAAAGTCAATATATAAATATAAAAAATATATAATAATTAATATAAAGATATATAATTAAACAAATATTAACAATTAACAATGAATATATTGACAAACTTATATAAATGCCTGAGGGGCAGGTAACTTGATGATTAATTGCTTGACAAATGCCTAAAAAATTATGCTATATTTGTGTTCGACTAGCAGAAATGGGGCATCTTATAGGCAGAGGTTGGGGAAAATAACCAAATAACCGAAAGGAGAAGACCCATGGTTAAACGATTGGCATTGCTTTGCTGCATTTTGTTGTTGCCGACCCTCGCCGCCGCATCAAGCCAGGACGACAATGTACACCATGGACAATGGTGGGTTGGTGTTCAACTAGGTGGAGTATTTACTCCTAACTCAAACTCGTTCTCGACCTTCACGCCTCCGACCGTATTTACGACTACCACACCCGGGAACCCGCAATTCGGGATTCCGGCAACCACGACTACGACCGTGCTTCCGGGCCAACGGATTACCCGCAACCTCAAGACTGACCCCGGGTTTTCAGCTGGCGCCATTGTCGGCTATAACTTCTGCATGCCATACAGACAAGAATGGGAAAGGTATTTCGGCGTGGCTCTGGACTTCCAATGGAACCAATTCAATCACCCGGATCTTGGTGGAAACCAGTTTGCTTTAGCCTTCCTGGGCAGGGTCCAATACCCGCTCTGGGGAAGTGAAAAGTTTACCGCTGGACGGCTGGTCCCATTCCTCATGGCTGGCCCGGCCATCGTCTGGACAACTTCTAGCTTCTCTAATTTTGGCGGCGGTAGCAAGACCGCTACCGACCTTGGGGTTGTTGCTGAGGTTGGTCTGGAATTTTTCATGTGGCCACATCTGTCCATCGGGCCGTCCTTCCGTTACCGTCATGTCTTTGGGCCGAGCTACTCGTCCCCCGCGAATGTCGATGTTGCCTCACAACTAGACCAGTTCATGGTCCTGGGTCGTCTGGCTTACCACTTCTAACCGGAGGTTATCATAATGAAGAAAACAATTATGCTCCTGGCGTGTTTGCTCATAGTAATGGTTTGGACTGCGGGTTGTACATGTCCGGGACCACGGCCCCCGGCGCCCGCCCCCGTCGTGGCGCCCCCGCCGCCGCCGCCTGCCCCGCAGCCAGAGGTTGTCAAACCCAAGCCGGTGGAGGAGCCCCCCCCTTCGAAGAAGCTGAAGAAACGCGTCTTCTATTAGATCGGTTAGCTGAATATTTTGCGGGGCAATCCCGGTTAAAAAAGCCAATGGCAGAATGGACCGGGTCAGGTAGAAGTTTCCTGCTGATTTGTGGCAATGTGAATTAAAAATTATGACTTTATTCACATTGCCACAAGGAAGTGGGATTATCAAGGAAGGGTCCGAGGACACTTACCCCCATTACCTTTTCAATAAAAGCTCCTGGTGAGCTTGACTGCAAAGCATCTTTTCATCTTGTCAAATTCCTGTTCCCGGTCGGCCCATAAGTCAATCAGGTCAATCGCCCGACCAGGAGTATATGAATTTTCTTTCAATCCTTTGCGAGAGTTTTATTCCAAAAAATTGACTAACGTTTCTGGTCATAAGGTAATATACTTTTTATGCCATCGAAGAAGTTAAGCTCAACTGATAATTCTGGGTGGTATGATTCGAGGTTAAGGGTCAGGTACCTCCAGGTGAACTCCGGTCTTGAAATTGTTTCGGAAAATTATTAAGTTAGTAGGAGGCTGCATCGTTTAAACTTAATCTAATGGAATCAAAGCGCATGAAAAAATATCTTTTGTTATTTTCGGTAGCATTATTAACTAATATTCTTTTATCTCCAACTCTTGCGGCAGACATCTTCCAGGAGTATGACAAAGTCATTTGGATTGATCAACTCAAGCAAACGGGCACAGCTTATGAAAGGTGGAAAAAGGTTAAGGAGTTTCCGGTGCTGACCGGCGACGCTGAAACTACCACCGAACCGGGCATTTATGTGGTGCAAGTAAAAGATGAAGACTATTATTCGAAAAAATATCAAACTCCCATGCCTTACTCCATATTTTTCGATTATACCGGGAGAGCAGCAATTCACGGCGGAGAAGTGCCGTCGCCGCCGAAGAGAAGATTTTTCGCCACCCATGGCTGCGTTCACGTGGAGGAGCCCTATATCCAATGGTTGTATGATTGGACGGAGCCAGGCAGAACCCTGGTGGTTGTCATGGGCCGGAGAACGCAGGATTAAAGATAGTTATCAGTTTTCGGAACCTGATGATAGACTCCCCCATTATCCAGCCTTAAAACCTTGACATACTCTTCTTGGTGATTATTTTACGTGCAACTTTCATGGCATTCAGGTCTTGGGGCCATGGAAGGGAAGGTATTGACGGCAAGTAAAAAGGGCAAGTTTATGTCGGTTGCCCTGCCGCCTCATCGCAGGCCCAATCTCCAAAATGAAAAGAGTGGCGTTCTTTTCTGTTAGCCAAGCAAAAGAAGGAGTAGATCATGCCTTTAATCCACGTGCTGGTGGTCTTGATCGTAGTTGGTGTTGTTCTCTACCTCATCAACACATACATCCCCATGGCGGGCTCCATTAAGGCGATCTTGAATGCTGTCGTCATCATTGTCGTGGTCTTGTGGCTCCTGAGCGTTTTTGGGCTCATTGGTGAACTCTCCTCGATCCGAGTGGGGAAGTAGTTGTCTTGGTTCAGCACCAGAGGTCGAGACCAGCGGTATGAGCGCCAAGAGACCAACCGCAAGCGCCAAGAGCGAAATCGCCAAGAGCGCCAAGATCTCAGAGAGCGCCAGCGCGAACGCTACTAAGGAATAACCTGGGTATTGCCCTAAAATACCCCAAAAAGATTGTGCTTGTTGGGGAATCGGGGTTTTCCCCAAGGCTGCCGCATAATTGAGGCTAAAAACAAACCACAGAGGAGAAATACCATTTTAGGCACTATTTTAATTATCCTACTCATCCTCTTTCTCGTCGGCGCCCTCCCTACCTGGCCCCATAGCAAGGGCTGGGGCTAAGCTCCGACTGGCATCGTCGGGACGATCCTGATAATAGTTCTCATCCTGTTCCTCCTTGGGCGTCTTTAAGAGGAGTGCGGGCATCGACAAGGAGGTGCATCGGTCATGCAAAAGACTTTCAAATACGAAGACATCGAACAGATACTGGCTGAGGCCGATGATCTCCTTCAGCAAATTGATCCCGAGATCATCGAATACCTGGAAGAAGAGCAACGAGCTCAACTTGAACAACAGGCTCAAAGCTTGAAAAAACTCAAGTCTGAGGTTCAGGACAAGATCGGGAAGGAAGGACCATCAAAGAGCAGGCCTTATAGCGAGGGAATGCACGAGGCGATGGATGATATTGTGAAGGCCATGAAAGCCTTGGCAAGCTATCTTTCCTGAGACTGTAGCCGTCTGCGGAAAAAATGCCAACCTTGTTAGGCAAAGAGACGAGTTAGCCGAACCATGTCCACCACCGAATCCGATCCCGGACAAACCCCGCAAGCCCTGTGGGCCCATCTGCGCCATGAATTGCGGACGCCCCTGAACGCGATCATCGGTTATAGTGAACTGCTGCTGGGAGACGCCGATGATTTAGGTCAGGCGGATTTCATCTCCAACCTTAACCTGATTCACTCTGCCGGCCATCAACTCCTGGAGATAATCAACGACCTCCTGGACACCAACAAATTTGCCTCTGGCGATGTCGTCTTTAATCTGGCATCCCTGATCGCCAACCTGCACTATAAGGTGCGCATGCCGATAAACGATGTCATCGGTGTCAGCGAGACCCTGCTTGAGAACGCCGCCGAGCAAGGGCGGCTAGACATTATCGCTGATCTGAAGAAGATTCAATCTGCCGCTGAATACGTCCTCTCTTACATCAACGAAATTATCGATTTTTCCAAAATCGATGCCGGTCTGAAGAAATCCGGCGCGGAAGATTCGGAGCGGCTATCTCTTATCGACAGTGTCATGATTAGTCTCCGGGGACTGGCTCAGGATAGCGCTGCCGTAACCGGTTATGAAAGCGGTTCTATACTGGTGGTGGATGATAATGGCATAAACCGCGACCTACTGTCCCGTTATCTGGAGCGTCAAGGGCATGCGGTGCAGGTGGCGCACAATGGCCGGCAGGCCCTGGAGATGATCGCCACCGGCGCTTTCGACCTGGTGCTCCTCGATATCACGATGCCGGGGCTGACCGGTTACGAGGTGCTCCAACACCTGAAGAATTCCGAAACCTGGCGGGACCTGCCGGTCATCATGATTTCCGCCTTGGACGAAATGGACAGCGTGGTCCGCTGCATTGAACTGGGGGCGGAAGATTATTTGCCCAAGCCTTTCAACCCGGTGCTGCTGCGAAATCGAGTGGGGGCCTTCCTGGAAAAAAAGCGGCTGCGGGATATAAAAGTAGAGCAACAGCGAAAATTGCATGAACTCAACACCGCCCTGGAACTGCGCAACCGGTTTATTCGCCAGACCTTCGGCAGCTACCTCTCGGATGAAATCGTCGACACGATTCTGGAGAAGGGTGGACTGAAAATAGGGGGTGAAAAACGGCGTGCTACCATTCTCATGGCGGATCTGCGCGGCTTCACCTCCTTAAGTGAGCGTCTGCCCGCTGAGGATGTGGTGGCGATGCTCAATATCTATCTGGAGACCATGACAGAAATCATCCAGAAGTACCAGGGCACCATCGACGAATTCATCGGCGACGCCATCCTGGTGATCTTTGGGGCTCCCATCCTGCGCCCCGACGACCCGCGGCGAGCCGTGGCGTGCGCCGTGGAAATGCAATTGGCCATGACCTCGGTCAATGAACGGAATCGCCGGGCCGGGTACCCCGAGGTAGCTTTAGGTGTCGGCATCAACACCGGCGAGGTGGTGGTGGGCAACATCGGTTCTCAGAAGAGAATCAAGTATGCCGTGGTGGGCCGCGCCGGTCAACCTTACGGCCCGCATTGAATCCTATACGGTGGGCGGCCAAATCTTTATTTCAGAAAGCACCTTAGACGAATGTGGCGATATCTTGCGGATAGACAGCGCCATGAAGGTTATGCCCAAAGGGGTGAAAAAACCGCTGACCATCCATGAAGTGGGAGGTATCGGCGGAGATTTTCAGCTCTTTCTGCCCCCGAAAAAAGAGATTACGTGGATAGAACTCAAGCAAGTGACTCCCCGTCCAGTTTACCGTGGTGGATTGGAAACATACCGGAGAGCTGGGGCATGGGGGCGCCATCACCAAAATAGCCCATAATATGGTCGAAATTCACTCTGAGGTCCTGCCCTCCCCGCTGGCGAACCTGCGGATTTCTCTGTACGACCCCGACGACCACGAAATTACCGACGACCTTTACGGCAAAGTGGTGTCTCACCTCTCCGAATCCCCACCTGCCTTCCTGGTCCATTTCACCTCTTTACCTCCCGGAAGCCGAGACCTTTTTGGCAAAGTTCCTGGGCGCCGTTCTGAATTGACATGGTGGATTTGAGTATTATTAAAAATTAACACCAAAGGAATTGTAGGCCAGACCAAAGTCAATAGATGGGCGGATTATAACTTAGCTTGACAATGAATAATTCTCTTGTAAAATACATTCAAGTTTAGCATGTCAGAATGAAAACAGGGCCACAAGTCCTGGATAGGAATCGGACGGGGGTGCTAATTCCCGGCCGATTTTTTTTTGCCTGACTGCTGTGCGCCCTGCTTTTTTGGCGGGAATATCTTTGCAGCATCTGCAGGAGGTTTCACCATGAAGGAAACTGGTACGGTAAAATGGTTTAATGATTCTAAGGGCTTTGGCTTTATCACTCGGGAAAGCGGTCCGGATGTGTTTGTGCATCACAGCGCCATTCAAGGCGACGGCTTTCGCTCCCTGGCAGAAGAACAGGAAGTGGAATTTGAAGTAACCCAGGGTCCTAAGGGTCCCAACGCCCAAAACGTAGTAAAAATTTAGGCCACAAAGCCTGATAGCCTGAACTCCGGCGGTCTCTGGATCCCGGAGTTCAGGCACCTTGACCCTTAGAGAGGTTGAACTTGCCACGGACCCGTTAGGACTAGCAACAGCGCGCCAAAGAGCTGGCCCGAAAAGAGAAGAACGACGAAAAAATGAAAAGTTGGCAGGGCAAAATTCTAACCTCACCAGCAGAGGAAAAGTCGGAGGCGGTTGAAGAAGAAACTTAACATTTGGCCAGGGTGGTATTGACCTGCTCCCCGAAAACTAGTCCACATGATAAATTTGAGTGATGGACCAGAATTACTGCCAACGAAATCTGCAAGCAGGCTGGCCTCTCTGCCAGGTTTTAATGAAACGCCCTTAATTTCCCCACCTTTTCCCCTTTTCCCCCCTTCATCCCCTGTGCTATTATGTATTATTTCCGGACTATCTTAAGGCCCCACCCCCACCTCGAGGAGGCTTCCATGGAAGACGTAACCAGCCTGAACCCCATCTTTCAGCCCAAGAGCGTGGCCGTCATCGGCGCCTCCACCGCGCCCGGCAAGCTCGGGCACGACATCCTGGCCAACCTCAAAAACGGCGGCTTTGCCGGGCCCCTTTACCCCGTCAACCCCAAGGCCGACGAAATCCTGGGCCTCAAGGTGTACAAGTCCATCGCCGACACCCCCGAGCCCCCGGAGCTGGCCGTGGTGGTCATCCCCGCCAAGATCGTCACCCCGACCCTGGAGCAGTGCGCCGACAAGGGGGTCAAAGGGGCCATCGTCATCACCGGGGGCTTCGCCGAAACCGGGGAGGAGGGGGAGCGCCTGCAAGAGGAGATGGCCCAGGTGATCCGGCGCACCGGCCTCAAGGTGGTGGGCCCCAACTGCCAGGGCGTCAACATGCCCCACCATCACATGTGCGCCTCCTGGCCCCTGATCACCACCCAGGGGAAAATCGCCTTCGCCTCCCAGAGCGGCACGGTGGGCGCGGCGTTTCTGGACCTGGCCGCGGCGGAAGGACTCGGGGTCTCCGCCTTCGTCTCCCTGGGGAACCGGGTGGACGTGGACGAGGCCGAAGTCATCCAGTACTTCAACGCCGACCCCCACACCCAGGTCATCGCGCTCTACCTCGAGGGGGTGAAGCGGCCCAC
Source organism: uncultured delta proteobacterium (assembly GCA_963709285.1). Taxonomy (GTDB): domain Bacteria; phylum Desulfobacterota; class Desulfobaccia; order Desulfobaccales; family 0-14-0-80-60-11; genus JBGSLA01. Next base: position 114,002 of record CAVPVR010000004.1, read on the forward strand.
TTATTTCCTGGACGCGCTCCACGAGTGCGACAAACCACTGGTCATCCTCAAAGCCGGGCGCACCAAGCGGGGGAGCCAGGCCGCGGAGTCCCACACCAAGTCCCTGGCCGGGGTGGACGCCATCTACCAGGCCCTCTTCCGCAAACACCGGGTGTACCGGGCCGACACCTTGGAGGAACTCTTTGACTTTGCCAAGGCCCTGGCCTATCTCACGCCGCCCAAGGGGCGGAACCTGATGATCACCACGAGCTCCGGGGGCGCGGCCATCCTGGCCATCGACGAGGCGGAGAAAATGGGTCTGGCCACCCCCGAACCCAGCCCGGCCCTGCAAGAACGGCTCAAGGGCATGATCCCGGCCCACTGCGTGGTAGCCAACCCGGTGGACTTGACCGGGGACGCCATCAGCGACGCCAGCCTTTACCGCAAGGTCATAGACGAAGCCCAAAGCGAATACGATTATCAGGTGGTCATTTTCGGGGACCCAATTCCTGGAGCCTCCCAGGTAGTGAACCCCGGGGCTCCGGAACTGGTGGTCTTCCTGGGCGGCGCCGAGGTGGAGCAAGAGGAGCGGCAAAAGCTTTATAAGGCCGGCATCCCGGTGTTTCCCACCCCGGAGCGGGGTGTGGCTGCGTTGGCCCAGTTTTTCCGCTTCGCGCTTCAGCCCCAGCCCGAGGGCCTGGCGCCAGCGGTGCCATCCACCCCGGGGTTACGGCTCCTCCCGGGACAGGAGGCTGCAGAATTGCTGGTCCAGGCGGGCATCCCGGTGGCCTCCGCGCCCCTGGCCACCACGCCGGAAGAAGCCGTGGCCCTGGCTCGGCAGTTCGGTTATCCGGTGGCCCTTAAGGTGGCTTCCCCCGACATCCCCCACAAAAGCGACGTCGGTGGAGTACTCCTGAATGTCGCCAACGACGAGGCCGTGCGCACCGCTTTCCAGGACATCCTGGCCACCACCCGCCTCCATGACCGGAAACTCGAGGTGGACGGGGTCACCGTCTCTCCCATGGCCAAACTGGGCGGCCTGGAGGTCATCCTGGGCACCCTTACCGATCCCCAGTACGGCCCGACCCTCATGTTCGGCCTGGGCGGCATCTACACGGAGATTTACCAGGACGTGGCCTTCCTGATTCTCCCCGCCACAGAGGAGGAACTGGAAAATCTCATCAAGGGCATCAGGGGCTATCCTCTGCTCACGGGCTTTCGGGGCCAGCCCAAGCGGGACCTGGCAGCTCTCAAGGCCGCCATGCAGGCCCTGGCGAACTTCGCCCAGCGTCACCCGGAACTGGACCAGGTGGAACTAAACCCTCTGCTTCTGTATGAAAAGGGCCTCTTTGCAGTGGATGCCCGGATTTTTTCAAGGGTTTGAATGAAGAACGTGGGGAAGGGGGCCAGGGGTCGCAGACCCCTGCCCCCTTCCCCAGACCCCATCCCCCAACCCCATATAATATTCGGTAGCACAGGCTTCCAGCCTGTGCAGAGGCTATGAGTAAGGAATGCCTTAATATTCTCATTTCTTAGTTCCATGAAAGATTGCGAAGTTATTGAAGCATTTGTTGCATACCTTCGTGATAACTGGTATGCGGGACTCCATGTTGACCAATGGCCTGATAAGGAAAATCGAGGTTCTTCTGAAATTGATGCCATCGCGGGAAAATTAGCGATAGAACACACCAGCATTGATACTTTGCCACATCAGAGACGTGATTCAGACTGGTTCATGCAGGCTGTGGGGGGACTTGAGGCAGAACTTCCGGATAGGATACCCTATAGGTTGAATATACTCCTTGAATATGGTGCTGTTGCAAGAGGTCAAGACTGGTTGACCATAAGAAAAACATTATTGGCCTGGATTTTAGAAAAATCTTCTTTTTTGCCTGATGGAAGACATCTCCTTGATATTCCAGGAATACCTTTTAAACTTTGTGTGACTAAAGAAAGTGATAGGCAAACGGGAGTCTTCTTTTCCCGTTCTGCACCCGAAGACAACTCTCTTCCTCTAAGAATCCACCAGCAGTTTGAAGAGAAGAAAAAGATAAAGAAACTTGCAAAATATAAAAAACTTGATTTTACCACAATTATTCTTGTTGAAAGTGACGACATTGCATTAATGAATGAAATTATAATACTTAAAGCAATCAGAGAGGCCTATCCCCAAGGCCTTCCCCGAGACATAGATGAACTCTGGTTTGCAGACACTTCGATTCCTTCAGAGATATTATTTTATAACTTCACCCAACAACTTCGTAGTGAAAAAAATAGAGAAATCTTACCATGAACGGATGGCTCTAGAATTTTTCCGTCTCCGAACCCGCCAGGAAGTCCTGGACCTCTATCCCCGTTTCCCGGCGGTGGGGGTGGAGGACGTTGATCTAGGGGACGCCGGGGGCCGGGTGGTGGCCAAGGCCATTCCTGCCCGGGAAGACGTGCCCACTTTCCTCCGCTCCTCCATGGACGGCTATGCCGTCCGGGCCGGGGACACCTTCGGGGCCACGCCCGGTTTGCCTCAGTATTTGGAAATTCGGGGAGAAGTACCCATGGGGAAGGCGCCCGCGGGAGTTGTGGGGCCGGGGGAAGCCTGGCGCATCGCCACCGGGGGGATGCTCCCCAAGGGCGCCACCGCCGTGGTTATGGTGGAGTACACCAATGAGATGCCGAAGAGAACCCTGGAAGTGCGACGTCCGGTGGCCCCCGGAGAAAACGTGCTGAACCCGGGAGAGGACGTCAGAGCCAAAGAACTGCTGTTCCCGGTAGGCAGGCGCCTGCGGCCTCAGGATATTGGTCTGCTCGCCGCTTTAGGGTCCTCCCGGATCAGGGTCCATCAGAAGCCCCAGGTGGCCTTGCTCTCGAGCGGGGACGAGATTGTGCCCATCACCAAGAAACCGCCCCCTGGACGAGTGCGGGACGCCAACGCCTTTCTGGTGGCCGCCCAGGTGACGGCAAGTGGCGGCATACCCTGGTTGAGAGGCATTGTGCCTGACGATCAGCTAACCTTGAATACCGTTCTGTCTGAGAGTCTGGAGACGGCTGACCTCGTCCTCATCTCGGGGGGCAGTTCCGTGGGAGCCCGGGATCTGACCCTTAAGGCTATTCAGGACCTCCCCGGCGCCGAGGTCCTGGTGCATGGCGTGGCCATCCGTCCGGGGAAACCCACCATTTTGGCGGATATCGGGGGAAAGCCCCTCCTGGGGCTCCCGGGTCATCCGGCCTCCGCAGCCATTGTCATGCATGTCCTGGGGCGTCCTTTGCTGAACCGCCTGGCCGGCTGGACCGAGGCGGCGCCACCCTGGGGCGGCACTGCCCAGGCCCGGCTCTCACGTAACCTGGCCGGAGCCAGCGGACGGGAAGACTTCGTCAGGGTGCGCCTCCGGCCGGATAAAGACACCCTGTGGGCCGATCCGGTACTGGGTCCTTCGGGGCTCCTTTCTCCCCTGGTGAAAAGTGACGGCCTGGTGGTCATACCCCTGGGCGTGGAAGGCTTGTTTAGGGACGACCCGGTAACCGTGCACCTGTTTTCCGGATAAGGCTCGCTTATTGAAAGGTGTTGCTTTATCTGAGGGACAAACCCAAGGCCTTGGCGGTTTGGGGTCCCACTTCACCATCAGGCACCAGACCCTGCGCTTTTTGGAATCCCAAGACTGCCGCAAAGGTTTTGGCACCAAAGATGCCGTCCACCCCCCTGGGGTCAAAACCGGCCAGTCCTAATTTTCGCTGAATGTCTTTTATTTTTTCTCCACGCATCAAGGGTGAGGTCAAACGGTAAATCACCGCGGGGGGAGTGACTGAATTGTTCCCGCCAGTCTCCTCGTAGCTGACGCCGGGAACGAGAATGCCCATGTCCCAACGGCGGCCGCTCAAGGTGTGGCGAATGACCCCGGTTTTGGAGGAATGGGCCTCCACGGTGCCACCCCGGCCATCGGAAATCACAATGTGCCCTATTTTGAGACCCAGGCGCAGGACCGCGGCCCCGGCAATTTTGGCCGCGGCCGCCACGCTGATTTGCTTGCCGATTCTCCTGGCATCCCTGCCCCAGAAACCGGTATAGGCGTCCGCGGTGGCCGGATTGGCCTGGTTATCATAACAGCCGTACAGAATCCTGGCAGTTTGGTAAACGCACCAGGAGACGAATTCCGCACAGTCCCAGGGACCATCCCAGGCTGGGTCGTTCTTTGGCGCTACGGCCCCCAGAATGTATTGTTCTCCCAGATGTTCCAACGCCGCTTTGACCATTCCTTGGCCCGTTGCCATAGCTTGTCCTCCCGACTTGTCTCTGTTTTACCCTGGTGCACCTTACCAAGGTCACAGCTCTCCTGCCAGAAAGCACAAGAAAGGCGTCCCTGCTATTGGGAAGGGCCTCAATGTTGTGGGAAAAGCATACTGACCATGGGAAAGTGGGATTTTGTTCCCCGTTCCCCGTTATCTTCAAGTAAAATCTTGGAAACCACCAGTTGCATCATTTTTAAGGGCTGATGATGAAGCGGCGCATCTATTTGCATATGAAGTCTCCGGAAGAGGCCCGGGATCTGTTTCTCTCCCGATTCGACCTGAAAAGCATGCTGACTCCGGAAGAGGTCTCCACAGTGTGGGCCCGGGGCCGGGTGACGGCTGCGCCGGTGTGGGCCCGCTGGTCATCGCCCGCGGTCCACCAGGCGGCCATGGACGGGTTTGCCGTGGCCGCGGCCAGCACCTACGGGGCCCGGCCGGAAAGCCCCAGGCAGTTGACCCTGGGACAGGAGGCCTTCCCCATCAACACCGGCCACCTCATGCCGGCCGGGCACGGATGCGGTGATCATGGTGGAGAATGTCCCGGACCCGGAGGCCGACCCCATTACGGTGGAAGCCCCGGTTTTCCCCTGGCACAATGTGCGCCGGGTGGGGGAGGACCTGGTGTCGGGGGAAATGGTGCTGCCCGAAGGGGTGGAGATCACCCCCTGGGCCCAGGGGGCCATGCTGGCCGCGGGGGTGACCCGGGTTCTGGTGCGTCGGCGGCCCCGGGTTATTATCATCCCCACCGGTTCCGAACTGGTACCGGTGAAGTGCTCTCGGGCCTGAGCCGCCCCCGGAACTGTTGGTGGAGTTCAATTCCGTCATTCTGGCCGGGCTGGTGGAAGAGGCCGGAGGGGTGCCGGAAGTCTGGCCCATCGTGCCCGACGACCCCGCCGCCCTCACCGAGAGCCTGAGAGCAGGCGGTGGCAGCCGGGGATCTGGTGCTGATCAACGCCGGCTCTTCCGCCGGGAGCGAAGATTACACCTACCAGGCGGTGGCGGCCCTGGGGGAGGTGCTGGTGCACGGGGTGGCCATGATGCCGGGCAAGCCCACTCTCCTGGGGGTGGTGGCGGGGAAGCCGGTCATCGGCAACCCGGGCTATCCGGTGTCCGCGGTGCTCTCCTTCGAGGAGTTCGCCGCGCCCCTTAATTGCCGGGCTGGCGGGCCGGCGCCTGGCTCCCCGTCCTACTCTCACGGTGCACCCTTCCCAGAATCTGCCCTCCAAGCCGGGGCTTACCGAATTCATCCGGGTAACCCTCGGGCGGGTGGGTGACAGGATCGTGGCCACGCCGTTGCCCCGGGGCGCGGGCACCATCACCTCCCTGGTGCGGGCCGATGGTTTGTTAAAAGTCCCGGCCTTGAGCGAGGGCCTGGAGGAGGACCGGCCGGTGACTGCGGAACTTCTGGTCCCCCCGGATGACATCGAGGGGACCCTGGTGGTCCTGGGGAGCCACGACAACACCCTGGACCTTCTGGCCACCCTGCTCCGGCGCCGGGACCCCCGGCTGCGTCTGTCCTCCGGGACACGTGGGCAGCCTGGGGGGCCTGATGGCCCTGCGCCAGGGCCGGGCCCACCTGGGGGGCTCCCACCTCTACGACCCGGAGACCAACTCCTACAACGTCCCCTATATCCAGAAACACCTGGCCGGCCTGCCCTTGAAACTCATCAATCTGGCCTGGCGGCAGCAGGGTTTTATGGTGTTGCCGGATAATCCCCACAATATTCGCACAATTAAGGACCTCACCCGGCCGGGGGTGCGCTTCATCAACCGACAGCGGGGCGCTGGCACCAGGCTTTTGCTGGATTACCTCCTTAAGAAAGAGGGACTCGACCCGGCCACCATCCAGGGCTATGACCGGGAAGAATACACCCACATGGCCGTGGCCGCCAACGTCAAGTCCGGCACCGCGGACGTGGGTCTGGGAATTTTGGCCGCGGCCCGGGCCCTGGGGCTGGACTTTATCCCCCTCACTCCGGAGCGCTATGACCTGGTGGTGCCGGAGAGCACCTTTGATGACCCCCGCTTCCAGGAATTGCTGGCGATCATGCGCTCCCCGGAATTCCAGACCGCCGCCGCGGCCCTGGGAGGGTATGATTTGAAGGATTGTGGCAAAATCGTCTGGGAGCAATAGGAAAGGGAAGGGACCGGGACAGACCATTCATCCGGGTTAAGAGCAGCGGACAGGCATCCCCTGCAACAAGCTGTTATGGTTACTGATATTTCTTACCCTGGTGCTTGATCCATCCACCCATATGGCGGCCTGCAGGATCATGGTGAGTCCAGTGTATGACGCCCCCTTTGTGGTTCCATTCATACTCCCCGGAGAAAGCTATCGAGTCCCCTTTGCGAAGCTTACTGATTCTTGGGGCCAAGTCGATATTATGAGAGATCAATAGCGTTTGTCCGGAATTAAGCCTAATGATAAACCGCTGGTGTCTCCTACCTTTGAGATCATCTGGAAGAATCTTGATTACCTCGCCTTCGCCTTCAACCTGGAAATTACTCTTTTGGTTCTTAAAGGCATGTTCTAATAGTTGCTCGCTGCCATGATTCGTCCCCGAACGGTCAAATATGGAAACATCATTGGTTTGGATGAGTCCATAAATGGCAACGGCCAATACAATAAGAATGAGTAATCTTCGCATCTTACTCCATGTAACTCTTGGACAAACTTGACAGCGCGTGGTGCACACCAGGCAAGTATATTAAGTAGATCCCTCTATTGCTCGGGCCATATTATAGGGAGATTTATGTTTAAATTCAATGAAATAAGTCGATTAGCATCCTAAAATATATGTCAGAGCCGACCTTCCTTCCCCTTTTGGGTCAGGCAGGCGATCTCTCCCCTTTCAATACCTTCATTGCAGGGTCTTTTCATTTCATCCTCGTTGGTCAGGCTGAATGCCGAGAACAATCTTACCTTGCAAACTTGCCAGCTTGGACTAAGATAAATGGCCTAAGAGGTTTCATGGAAACCCACTTGACTTTGGCAGTTAGATAACCACATTTATGAAAGGATTCAAAATATTTTGGGGCGGGTTTGACACCTGTCCCTTCCGCCTTTTCCGACATCACTCTGCCCAAAGGAGACGTGTATGGACCTGAAAGGAAGTAAGACTGAAAAAATCCTCCTCACCGCCTTCGCCGGGGAAGCCCAGGCCCGGAACCGTTACACTTACTACGCCAGCGCCGCCAGGAAGGCCGGCTATGAATTCATCGCGGCGATATTTCTCGAAACTGCTGACAACGAGAAAGAACATGCCGAAGTGTTTTTTAAGCACCTTACCGAAGGGGGAAGCGGCGAGGTGGAAATCGCTGCGGCCTACCCCTTTCACCTGGGGGACACGGCCAGCAATTTAGAGGCCGCGGCGCAAGGAGAACATTACGAGTGGACCAGCATGTACCAGGATTTCGCCAAGGTGGCCGATGAGGAAGGCTTCCGGCAGGTGGCCATTTCTTTCCGGGAAATCGCCAAGGTGGAGAAATTCCATGAGGAACGTTTCTTGGCCCTCTTGGAGCATGTCAAGAACGGCACCTTGTTTAAGCGCACCGATCCCTTGAAATGGCACTGCCGCAATTGCGGCTACGTGGTCTGGGGGCATCATCCCCCGGATCCCTGCCCCTCTTGCCAGCACCCCAAGGCCTACTACGAGCCGCTGGCTGAGAACTATCGGTAAGTTCGTACGGGCGGTTCCCCCTTTCCAGGCGAGGCAACCTTGCCCTGGCAATTAACGGCAGATAATCCAAAGTGTCGTTAGGCTGAGGTTACGGCAGACGGACGAGACAGTGGGACTCCAGAAGGTGGACTTCGGACAGAACCTCTTCTGGAGTCCTCGCCAGATGCCGAGTCATATCCAGAAGGAGAGTGCGGGCGTCAGTGAGGGAGGAGGGATCCAGACGACGGGCTTGCCGGTTTTCCTGGGAAAGCAACCGCACCACTGCCGGCGGGGAGCCTTCCCGGGCGACCCGGGGGGGCTTCCGGGGGTTGGCATCAGCGGCGTTTTGGTCTTTCACCAGGGTCAGGTTTACTTCCACTTTCATGGGATAAACATCCTATGGCTCCCTGCGGCATGCACCCTGCCGCAACTTTTTTATCGGCTTTTTCGTTAATTTTCTTTAAAATGGCCGGCAAGAACTGGGCCTTGAACTGCTTTGCCCTCCCCACCGGGACCGCCTGCAATGGAATATTTTTTAGGGTTAGTTGGACTCGCCTACCTTCTGGGGTCCATGCCAACGGGACTGATGGTAGCCCGGCTTCTGGGGGGGCCTGACCCCCGTCAGGCCGGCAGTGGCAATGTGGGGGCAGCAAACCTTTTCCGCCTGCTGGGGCCCAACGCCGGGGTCTTGACCTTTCTGGGAGACACCCTGAAAGGCGCCCTGCCGGTGTTTCTGGCGGTTTATTGGCTGACTCCCCTGGGAGTGTGGCACGACAGTGCCGTGGCTGCCGTGGGCCTGGCTGCCGTCCTGGGTCATGTTTTCCCGCTTTTTCTCAACTTTCGGGGAGGTAAGGCGGTGGCCACCGCCTTCGGGGTGGTGGCGGTGCTCTGCCCCTTGGCCGCCTTGAATCTTCTCGTGGTGTTTGGTTTGACCCTTTATCGAGTGCGCATCTTCTCGGTGGGGTCAGTGATCTGCGCCTGGCTTTTGCCCCTGGCGGTGGGGCTCTTTTGTGACTCCAAGGCCTATCTCTTCCTGGCCGGCATACTCTCCGGCCTGGTCCTGGTGCGCCACCGGGAGAACCTCATACGTTTAGCCCGAGGGGAAGAGCCGCGTATCTGATTTATCCAGACCGGGGGGTAACGCCCACCATCCCGACCCATACACTGCCGGGGTTTAGCTTTTCCCGGATAACCACTGAAAACGGAGGCTGGCATGCTGGTCAAAGACTGGATGAGCAAAGACCCCATCACCATCACCGACGACACCTCCATGATGAAGGCCATCCACCTGATGAAGCAGAACCGCTTTCGCCGCCTGCCGGTGCTCCAGGAGGGGCGATTGGTGGGCATCGTCTCCGACCGGGACCTGAAAGAGGCCTCGCCCTCCAAAGCCACCACCCTGGACGTGCACGAACTGTATTATCTGCTAGCCGAATTGCAGGTGAAGGACATTATGACCCGGGACCCGGTCACCGTTTCCCCGGATGACACCGTGGAGCACGCGGCCCAGATCATGCTGGAGAACACCATCTCCGGGCTGCCTGTGGTGACCGACCAGGGAGACGTGGTGGGCATCCTGACCCAGTCCGACGTTTTCCGGGCCTTCATGCACATCACCGGCATTCTCCAGGGGGGCGTGCAATTCGCCCTGCGCCTGGAGGACCGCCCGGGCCTGATCAAAGAGGTGGTGGACCTGCTTCGGGACCGGGGCGCCCGCTTCGTAAGCCTGCTCACTTCCTACACCTCGACCCAAGAGGGTTACCGGGATATTTACCTCCGCGTGAAGAACCTCTCACCGGAGGCCATTGAGGCCGCCGAGAAAGAACTGGGTATTCACCACGAGGTGCTCTACGTCAGAAAAGATGGCGACTAACCTGCCGGCCCCCAAGGACACCAGTTGACCCGGTGGGGCCATGGCCAAGACCTTTACCCCTGCCCCGCCCCCGGAAAGCCTTCTTTATTTCGGGCCCATCAGCCTCCTGCCCGGTAAGAAGGGGGGACGATACCCTTACTGTCACTCCCTGATTCTCTCCGGGAAGGAGACCTGGGTGGTGGACCCGGCCTCGGACAAGGGCTTTCTCGGGCATTTGGCCCGCACCGGGAAGGTGCCCCGGGTCTTCCTCAGCCATTTCCACGAAGACCACCTGAAATACGCCTATCTTTTTCCCCAGGCCGCGTTTCACGTGCCCATTCAGGAAGTGGAGGCCTTCACCTCTTTGGCGGGCATTTTCTCCCTGACGGGGGTGGATGATCCTCTGTTCCAGGAATACCTGCAGGAAACCCTGGAGCGGGACTTCCACTTTCAGCCCTTCACCAATCTTATCCCGTTCCAAGCCGGGGACCGCTTGGCCAACGGGGAGATCGTCCTCGAAGTCATCGCCGCGCCGGGACACACGCCCGGCCATAGCTGCTTCGCTTTCCCGGAGCAGGACCTCATCTTCCTGGCTGACGTGGATTTGACCCCTTTCGGGCCCTGGTACGGAGATGCAGCCTCAAACCTGGAAGCTTACTCCGTGACCCTGATGGAGTTAAAGGAAACCCAGGCTAGCACCTACCTCACTGCTCACGAACAAGGACTCTTTACCTGGGAGGAGGCCCAGGCCGGGTTTGACTATTTTCTGGGGGTCATAGAGGAGCGGGATCAGCAGATACTGGAGGTGCTCAAGGAGCCCCACAGCCTGGAGGAGTTAGTGGAGCACCGCCTCATTTATCGGCGGCCCAGGGAGCCAATCTTCGTTTACGACCACATCGAGGCCCAGATGCTCACCAAGCACCTGGCCCGCCTGAGGGGCAGGGGCCTCATCGAAGCTACGGCTGAAGGTTTTTTAAGGAAATAATTGCAGGGAAGAGGGAGAAAAGCGAGAATCTTGCCCTCTTTTTGGGGTTTTCATCCCATGTGCTCCACCAGCTTCTGGCCGAAGGCGGAGCAGGTAATTTCCTCGGTGCCAGGGAGCAAACGGGCCAGGTCATAGGTGGCGACGCCCGCAGCCAGCACCCGGGGCAGGGCCTGGTGGATAAGATTGGCGGCCTCGGTCCACCCCAGAAATTCCAGGAGCATGGCCCCGGAGAGTATGAGGGAGCTCGGATTCACCCGGTCCAGGCCGGCGTACTTGGGGGCGCTGCCGTGGGTGGCCTCAAAGATGGCGCAGTCGTCTCCGATGTTGGCCCCGGGGGCCATCCCCAGGCCCCCCACCTGGGCCGCCAGGGCGTCCGAGATATAGTCGCCGTTGAGATTCGGGGTGGCGATGACATGGTACTCCGAGGGCCGCAGGAGAACTTGCTGAAAAAGGTTGTCGGCCAGGCGGTCCTTGATCACCACCTTGCCGGGGGGTGTTTGCCAGTTATAGCGGCTCTCCAACTCAGCCTCGGAGATCGCCCTCCCCTCGAACTCCTCCAGCGCGACCTCGTAACCCCAGTTCTGGAAGGCTCCCTCGGTGTATTTCATGATGTTACCCTTGTGCATCAGGGTAACGCTGGCATAGTCACGGTCCAGGGCGTATTTCAGGGCCATGCGGATGAGGCGTTTGCTGCCGCGGGCCGTCATGGGCTTGATGCCGATGGCGGCGCCCAACTCCAGCTGGCAGCCCAGTTGCTGGTTCAAAAAGTCGATGAGGCGGCGGGCCTCCGGGCTGTGAGCCTGCCACTCCAAGCCGGCGTAGACGTCTTCGGTGTTTTCCCGAAAGACCACCATGTTAATCTTTTCCGGCTCTTTTAAGGGACTGGGCACCCCGGTGTAATAGCGCACCGGGCGGATGCAAGCATAGAGGTCCAGCACCTGGCGCAGGGTGACGTTCAACGACCTGAAGCCCCCGCCGATGGGGGTGGTCAGGGGGCCTTTAAGGGCCACCCGGTATTCCCGGAGGGCCGCCAGGGTATTCTCGGGAAGGTAGTCCTCTGTTTCTTGAAAGGCTTTTTCCCCGGCTAGAATCTCCTGCCAGGCAATCCAGCGCGCCCCGCCGTAGGCCTTGGTCACGGCAGCGTCCAGAACCGGCTGGGTGGCTCGCCAGATGTCCGGCCCGGTGCCGTCCCCCTCAATAAAAAGCACAATGGGAATATCGGGGATAGTAAATTTCCCGTCCTTTTCCACTGTGATGGTTTCGCCTCTACCGTGCATTGCCATACTGTCCCCTCGCTTCTTTGAACCTGAAGGGCGGGTATCTTGTCCCCGACGAAAGAAAGACACGGAATTATATCATTAGGTTGCGGGCAGGGGTAGAGTGCGTGAAAATTTTTTCTCAGAGGGACCGCGGCGCCTGCCGCTCTATCGTGGGGTGGACCCGTGTGTCCGCCCAGGTTGAAGGTCAACCGGCATAAGGTAACGGCTTGCCGTGCCCCAGCGCAGGCTCAAGCCTGCGGCTACAATTTTTATCCTTGAGACTGAGACCTGGTATAAATCCCCTTTGAGGAGATTATTCCCAGTCGCCCGCCAGTTGGCCGCAGGCGGCGGCGATGTCCTGGCCCCGGGACTCCCGGATGAACACCGGATAGTGGGCCTGGCGGATAATTTCCTGGAACGTCAGCACCCGGGCCGGGTCGGGCGCGGCAAACGGCAACCCCGACTGAGGATTAAACGGGATGAGGTTGACCTTGGCCCGAAAGCCGTGGAGGAGGCGCACCAGTTCCCGGGCCATGGCGGGGTCGTCGTTGACCCCGGCCAGGAGCACGTAAGCGAAGGTGATGCGGCGATGGCGGGGCAGGGGAAATGACCGGCAGGCGTCCAGGACCTCTTTGAGAGGATAGCGCCGGTTGATGGGCATGATACTGCTGCGGGTGGCGTCGTCCACCGCGTTCAGGGACACGGTCAGATTGACCCGGACCTCCTCCCCCAGGCGGGGAATGAACGGGGGCAGTCCCACCGTGGAGACGGTTACCCGCCGGACGGAGAAATTAAGCCCCCAGGGGGCCTGGATTATGGTGATAGCCCGAACCAAGGCGGCGAAGTTAGCCAGAGGTTCCCCCATACCCATGAATACCAGGTTAGTGAGGGGCTTGGCGCCAGGGACATGTGGCCGCACCAGGAGCACCTGATTGATCATTTCCGCCACGCTGAGGTTCCGGGTCAGCCCCTGGCGGGCGGTGAGGCAAAAGCGGCAGCCCAGCGCGCAGCCCACCTGGCTGGAAAGACAGAGGGTGCTGTGGCCTTCCTCCGGAATGAGGACTGATTCGATGCTGGCGCCGTCTTCCAGGAGCCAGCGGAACTTCTGGGTGCCGTCTTGGGAGACTTGCCGGGCCGTCAGCCTCAGACCGCTCAGGCGGGCCCAGGTGTCCAGTTCCTCCCGAAAGGCCCGGCTGATGTCGGTCATTTCTTCGAAATCCTGGACGCCTTTATACACCCACTTGAGGATTTGCCGAGCCCGGAAACGCGGCTGACCCCAGTCGGTGACGAGCTCTTCCAGCTCTGCCAGGGTAAGTTCCTTCAGGTCAGCGGGCAAGGTCATAAGGGAAGACAGGGGGAATGGCCTTTGAAGTTGAGGTAATGGGGGGAGGTTCCGGGACCACCGGACAAGAAGCGGGGGGCTGATTCTCTTGCCTGACCAGACCGAGCCTGAGCCGCCTCTTTCCTGCATCGGGGGTGGCGCAGTTTTTAGCTCACCAGGATCTCGTCATCCAGAAGTCTTCCCAACCCAGGTTATGCCCCCCGGACCCTTTCCAGGTCCTCCATGCGGGACTTGCAGGCTATGCACATGGTGGTCACCGGCCGGGCCAGAAGGCGCTTTTCAGAAATATCGCACCCGCAAAGTTCGCAGACGCCGTAGGTGCCGGCGTCCATGCGTTCCAGGGCTTCCCTGATCTTGAGGATGAGCTTGCGCTCCCGGTCCCGGATACGCAAGACGAAGTTGCGGTCGGTTTCCAAAGCGGCCCGGTCAGTGGGGTCCGGAAAAGCAGAGGCCCCAGACCCGGTCATGACGTTACGGGTCTTGTCGGCCTCGCCCAGGAGCTCATTGATGCGCTCCTGTAGAAGGTTGCGGAAGTACTCGATGCGTTCAGGGTTCATTACCGGTTCTCTTGAGCGAAGTCCAGGACGGCCGGGCGGTGATAATCCCCGCTGGCGCCGCCGCTTTTTTCCACCAGGACCAGGTCCTGAATGACCATACCCCGGTCCACGGCTTTACACATGTCATAAATGGTCAGGGCTGCCACACTGGCAGCCACCAGAGCTTCCATTTCCACGCCGGTGCGAGCCTGGGTGCGCACTTCGGCCCGGATAGCCACCGCCTGAGCCTCGGGCTCGGGGATGAAGGTGATATCCACCCCGGTGAGGGGCAAAGTATGGCACAGCGGAATGAGCTGAGCCGTGTTCTTGGCCGCCATGATACCGGCAAGCCGCGCCGCCGCCCAGACGTCCCCTTTGGGGAGATCCGCGGCCAAAAGACGCGGAAAAACCTTGGGCCCCACCAGAATACGGCAGGCGGCGGTGGCTTGGCGAACAGTCACGGGTTTGTCTCCTACCTCCACCATACGCAATTGTCCGGCATCGTCCAAATGGGTAAATTCACTCATGGGCCGCTCGAATCATCTCGATTTTCCCCACCCGGGCCAGTTGTTCCAGGATGTCCAGTTGGGCCAGGCTGAGATGCTCAGGAGTGGTGACCACCACCTCGACGATCTGGTCCCCCGGCGGAGCCTGAGAGCCGCCAGGCGCGCCGGCCGCCGGAAAGCGGAAGATGCAGCCGTTCTGGGTGCCCCGGGGCAGGTTCAGAGTCGCGTAACCCTGCAAGGTGGGCACCTTTACCTCTCCACCCAGGGCCGCCTGGGCAAAGGAAACTTTAAATTGGCAGTGCAGGTCCCGCCCTTTTCGGGTGAAAAATTCGTGGGGTTCCACTGAAATAACCACTTCCAGGTTACCAGGGGGACCGCCCGGAAAGCTTTCCCCGCCTTCGCCCAAAAACCGGAGGCGCGCCCCGTCCTCGATGCCGGCCGGGATGTGGAGGTCGTATTGCCGGAACTGCTGGTGGTGTCCTTCACCAATACAGGCAGGACAGGACTGATCTTGGATCAACCCCTTCCCCCGGCAGCGCCGGCAGGCCGGACCGCTCCGGAACAGACCCGGACCTTTGACGGGTCGACCCTGGCCCCGACAGTCCGGACAATTCTGGACTTTTCCCGTCGGCACTTTGCCGTTACCGTTGCAGAACGAACAAGATACCAGACGGGGCACCATAATGGTGGTGTTCAGGCCCACGATGGCATCCACGAAGGGGACCCTGAGATCGTAGCGAAAATCGGGGCCCATGGACCGGGCCAGGATGTCCGTCCTGGGATTGATGCCCAAAACTTCTTCGAAAAACTCCTGCTTGGTGGATCGGCGGCTGCGGTAGTAACGCTTCTCGCTCTGGGGAGTTCGGGCTCGGTGGGCCCACACGGTTTCGTAGGCTTCCACCACCCGGCGGAACTGGGCCGCAGCCTTGGGGTTGTCGGGGTTACGGTCCGGATGATGCTTCTGGACCAGGACCCGGAAGCGGCGGCGGATCTCCTCCCACCCCGACTTTGAGGTCACCCCGAGTATGCGATAAGATTCCCGTGTGGTCATAGGTTTCGCTTCAGGGACCGTCAACTTGAAGACGGCTGGCCAGCTCCTCGGCTTGCTCCTGGTCTCCGGCCATCTCCAGGGCCCGCCGGGCAAAGTGGTTTTTTCCCAGTTTCAGAGCCTGATCCGCCACCTGTCGCCAGATCTCCGGAGGTTGGGGCCCCAGCCGGGTCATGAGATAAGCATCGCCGGTTTCCAGCGCCTGGGCCTTGATTTGGTCCAGACCGGGCTGGCAGTTTCCTAGCAAAAAGAATTCCAGGGCATCTTCCCAAAAGCCCAGGGCCAGATACTTCTCCCCATAATTCCGACAGAGTTCCGGGTCTAATGCTTTTTCGTTCAAAAGACGCCGTTTCTTGAGGCAATCCGGCATCCCCTGGGGCAGCACTTTGGCGGATCGTTCACGCATAAGCTTATTGTTACACCTCAACATCAATTTATAAAATATCTCTGCGGGGCTGTAAACCCGAAAATACCTCAGGTCCGGGTGCTGGCCAGCTCCTGGGAAAATCCTGATGACGAGCCCTGGTCCAGGAAAAGCTTGAGGCGTTTGTCCTAACTAATACAATTAATTATAATAATTTTACTTTATCCTTACCAGTCGTTCTCCTGTATCTTACCAGTCGTTTTCCTAAAACCCCTGCAAACGTCAAAGCTCAAAAAAAACCTGTTGTTATAGTATTACAGAAAAATTGATTGATGGTTAGCAAACAGAATGGAAGAATTGACTTTACTTCTGGGCGCCAGGTGAGGTAACATACAGAATAGTATTTTTATTAATTAATTTCAGGTGGTTACAAGTATGGTGGTAGCGTGTCCAGAGTGCGGCACCAGGTTTTCCCTGGAGGAAAGCCGCATTTCAGGCGCCACTGCCAAGGTTCGCTGCTCCCGGTGCCGTCACGTTTTTCGGATAACCCGGGAAGGGCAATGGGTGGGTCCGGATTGGGAGCCTCCGGGAGAAGAACCGCAGGAGACCCCTCCCGAACAGGAAGTCCCCGAAGAACCCCCTGGAGCTACAGAGCCAGCTGAACCTGTATCGGCACCTGATCCGGTTGAGGCGCCCGAGGAGAGGCCGGCGGCGCCAACGGAGGTAACTCAAGGGGAGACTCCTCCACCTCCTGATCTGGAGGTGGCCTCCGAGGAGACGCCAGTGACACCTGCAGCGGCGACTCAGGTGGAGACCCCTGTAACTCCTGATAAGTCACGGCTCTGGTTGTGGCTACCCATCCTTTTCCTGGTGGTCGGGATTCTGGGGGGCCTGGGGTGGTGGGCCTGGCAGGGAAAACCTCCAGCTCCGCTAAAGCCCCTCGCAGACGTCATCCAGGGCCTGAAGGGGAAATGGCGGCACCAGGGGCAGCCAGCCCCGAAAGCCGACGCCTCATCCCCGGCTCCCACAGTGGTAACGCCGCCGCCGCCCCCGGTTCCACCTCCAGACCTGAGGGAACTGCCTGTGGATTGGGCTCAAGCCCACTATCAGGGTCTGGTGAATGCCAAGGGGGGGCAGCTTCTGGTCATTCAGGGGGAAGTGATCAATAAAGGCAAGACCCCCCGGGGCCCCATCCGCCTCAAAATTACCCTCACGGACGCCCAGCACCGGCCCCTGAGAGCAGAACTCGTGTATACCGGCACTACCATAACCAACGCAGAATTGAAGAGCCTGGACCCGAGTGAGATCAAAGACTGGCTGTCCAGGCCTGGAGGCCGCTCTCAGAAAAAGGTGCTGCAGCCCGGGGAGAAGCAGCCCTTCACCGCAGTGTTCTTCGGGGTGCCCGATAACCTGGCCGAGGCCCAATCCGGCTTCCAACTGGTGGTGGTGGAAGGGCCCCAGGTCGCGGGCAAGGCGGCGAGTAATTGAGGTGAGGCAACCCGGAAATTTTTCAGCGCTTCCAAGGTGTACACTTCTCCCCCTTTACCAAATTTGATAATTCAGTTACACAAGACATTAATTACCCAAATTTGAGTACAATCAAGCAATCAAACACAAATTTTTTATGATCAAGCAATTACAGGAATTATGGGAACGGCTGCGGCGGGACCGGGGGCGCCTCAGGGCCACCGTCCAGGTGGACTTTTATCCCAATAAGGCCGCCCGCACCTCCGTGGACTGGCAGAACAATGTGGAGCAGGAACGCGACACCGTCTCCCTGGCCATCTTTTTGTATGCCCGCATCCTTTATGAGTTGGCCGAACTCAACGAAACCCGGGTGGCCAATGAACTCATGACCTTCCTCTCCCAGGTGGCGGACTTGGTGTTAACCGAGGAAGGACCGCCGAACCGGCCCCATCTGCCCATGGGGGAGTTAACCCTGCAGCAGGAGGAGCCCTCTGAGCCGCCCAGCCGGAGCTACCAAGCTTCCTATTTTCAGCACCAAGACGGCCAGTACCGTATGGATTTCAGGGGCAGCCTGGGGAAGGAAGGGGTGTACTTACCTGCCGCGTACGTGGTCTTCTTGCAAGACTGTATCAACGGGTTGGAGGACGAGGCCCTCCGGCGCCTGGCGCAAGGCCTGGGGCGGCTGCATGATTACTACAAGCTCCGCAAGGACTTCTGGGATGGCACAGCCCTCAGCGCCGGACCGGTATTTGCTCTGGGGACGGGGAAGTTGAGTCCGGAAGAGGTGGAGGTGGAAGGGTAACCTCGTCTGAGTGCGTCAGACGCACCCAAAATTCCATGAAAAAGGGGCGACGCCAACGTCGCCCCTTTGGTTTTCTAGTAATCAGGTACTCAAGCAATCGGCCCAAACAGGCCGACCTCCCCTCAAGCCGGGATACGCTGGAGGAGGCTGGTCTTGAGGCGGTCAAATTCCTCCGAGGTAATGATGCCCTCCTCCCGTAAACGCAGGAACTCAGACAACTCCTCCCGGATACGCTCGGGGGGCAGAGGCGGGGGAACCTCGGTGGCCTCCGCTTCCAGAAACGGCCCTTCCAGGGCCAGGGGTGCGGGCCGACCCGGGGGCAAGGCCTCGGGAAGCAGGCCGCCCCGGCCATGGTAGCGCACCGTGAAGAGGCCACTCATCACCGAGACCTCCATGTTACTGCCGGTCTTGGCCGCCTCCCGCATAAGGTCCTGGACCTCGCTCCCCTGGGCCGCCAGCCGCTGTTTAAAGCGGCCCCAGCCTCTATAAACGCGCCAGATGGCGATGAGCAGAAGCACCGCAAAGCCCGCGAAGATATAGGCATTGAACCCGAGGATGCCGGTGAGCCACACCAGGGCCACGATAAGGACAAAGGGGATGGCGATGAGGAAAAGCAGCAAGCTGTAAAAGCTGGCCACATTTCCCCAGGAGGCGTTGGTGGGGTCGGGTTCCATGGTTTTGAAGCGGGTGAAGAATTTTTTCATAACAGCAACCAACTGCTGGTTTGTGAGCTTAACTTTAGGGGAGGGACGATTGACCTTGAGTCCCGCTTTCAATTTCCTCAATCTTTAGAATATAACCCGAAAACCGAAAACCGAAAACCGTTTTTACCTCCCGGGGGCGGTGAAAAAGGTCTTGTAGGCCTTGAGAACCATGTACAGGTCGGCCTTGGAGGCCACCTCAAAGGGGGAGTGCATGGACAGGACCGGAGGCCCGGAGTCGATGATCTCCATGCCGTGCACCGCCAGGTACTTGGCGATGGTGCCGCCCCCGCCTTCGTCCACCTTGCCCAGATGGGTGGCCTGCCAGATGACTCCGGCTTCGTTGAAAATTTTCCGGAGCCAGGCGATGTATTCGGCGTGGGCGTCATTGGCGCTGTACTTGCCGCCATGGCCGGTGAATTTGGTCAGCGAGACGCCGTAGCCCAGGCGGGCGGCGTTCCGCTTTTCGTGGACCTCGGGCCAGTCCGGGTCCAGGGCCCCGGTGACGTCCCCGGAGATGGCCAAAGAGTTCATCAGCACCCGGCGCCGGGCCAAGGGGCTTTGGCCTTCCCGTTCCAGGAAGAGTTCCACGATGTCCTCGAGCAGACAGCTCTTGGCTGAAGTGTTGCCGTCGCTCCCGATTTCCTCCTTGTCGTAGAACAGGGCGATGCAGGCGTGCTCGGGGTCCTTGACTTCCAGGATGGACTCCAGGGCAGGGTAGGCACAGGAGCGGTCGTCGTGCCCGTAGGCCGCCACCAGGGAGCGGTCCCAGCCCACGTCCCGGGCAGGGCCCGCGGGCACCACTTCTAGTTCGGCGGACACCAGGTCCTCCTCGGTGAGGCCGTAAGTGTCCTCAAGATATTTCAACAAAGAGAGCTTGAAGCGCTCCTTGGTGTCCTTGTCCCCGATGGGGAGAGACCCTACGAGCACATTGAGCTTCTCCCCCTCGAAGGCCTCGGTGACCTTCTTGTCCATCTGGACCTTGCGGGCCAGATGGGGCAGGAGATCCAGCACCGTGAAAACGGGGTCACCCGGCTCCTCTCCCACCCGGAACTCCACCAGGGAGCCGTCGGCCTTGAGGACCACCCCGTGCAGGGCCAGGGGCCGCGCCAGCCACTGGTACTTCTTGATGCCACCATAGTAGTGGGTCTTGAGGAACACCAGGTCGGTTTCTTCGTAGAGGGGGTATTGCTTCAGGTCCAGTCGGGGGGAGTCAACGTGGGCCCCGATAAGGCGCAGGCCGTCGGTCAGAGGCCGGCGCCCCGATACCCCCAGGGCGATGGTCTTGCCCTTATAGTTGTAAAACCATGGGGCTTCGGGGGCTGACCCGGCCAAGGGCACGAAGCCCCGGGCCCTGGCCTGGCTTTCTATTTCTTTCACCGCCTCCCGCTCGGTCTTGGCTGCGTCCAAAAACTTTTTGTAGCGCTCGGCATAGGCCATGATAGCCTGGCGTTCGGCTTCGTCCACGTGGTCCCAGACCAGGCGGGGCGACACGGTGAGGCGCTCTCTGAGCAGTTCAAGTTCATTTTTTTCCGGTGTTTCCGTCACTGTTTCCTCCCAAATGTTCGGGCTCAAAACCGATCATGACAATTTCATATCACTTTAAGAAAAATAACACTGTTTTTTCCCGACGACAATGGTTGGCGGACAAATTGCCTTATCTGGCCTCACTTTACCTTGACTTGCCCTAAGAGACTTACTACATTTAATAAATCTTTCCATGATTGCGAGAGTGGCGGAATCTGGCAGACGCACTGGACTTAGGATCCAGCGGGATAACCGTGGGGGTTCGAGTCCCCCCTCTCGCACCATTATTACCGTAACTTTTTAGGTTTTCTATATTATAGAAAGGAAACGGAAAAGAGTACAACAAGCAATGATGGAACCCAACACCAACGTTCAGATGGAAAGTCTCAGCGACATCAAGCGCAAACTGCAGATTGTGGTGCCGTCCGCCGAGGTTACCGCGGAATTGAACCGGGCCTATAAGGACTTGGGTAAGCGGGCCAAGGTAAAGGGCTTCCGTCCGGGAAAAGTCCCCCGATCGGTTTTGGAGATGTATTACAAAAAGCAGGTGCAGGAGGAGGTTTCCGACAACCTGGTGCGCCGTTCCCTGGAGGAGGCCCTGCGGGATAAGTCCCTGGAGGCCGTGGGACTGAACTGGCCGGAGCCCCTCCCCCCTGTGGTCTCCGGTGAGGATTTCCGGTACCTGGTGGAAGTCGAGATACCTCCTGAGTTTTCTGCGGAAAATTACCAGGGCCTGACCCTGGAGGACCCGGGGGTGGAGTTCACCGAAGACCAGGTTGAGTCACGTCTGCAGGAGATAGCCCAGAGCAACGCCCTGCTCTCGCCCCTCAAAGAACCCCGGGGCGCTCAGGAAGGGGACTTTGTTGTCCTGGATTACCAAGGCTACTTCGCCGGGGAAGCTCTCGCCGAAGGCAAGGCGGAAAACATTTACCTGGAGCTGGGGACCGGCAAGTTCAACCTTGACTTTGAAAGAAATCTGGTCGGCGTGACTCCGGGGGCGGAAACTCGTTTTGCGGTGGATCTCCCCAATGACTTTTTCAACCCCCTGCTGGCCGGCAAGGTGATCGAGTTTCAGGTGAAGATGCACGAAGTGAAGGAGAAGGCGGTCCCCGAACTGGATGACGCTTTTGCCCAGAGCCTCGGAGGCAACTTTCAAACCATGTCCGACTTGCGTCAGGCCGTGCGAGACGATATTATAAAGAGTAGGGAGAGGGAGCGTCAAGGGAGGTTGGAGGAGCAAGCGCTAGATCAGCTCATTGCCACCCACGCCTTCGAAGCGCCGCCATCTCTCATCCGCCAGGAACAGGAAAGCATTCTTCGGGACCAGTTCCAGTTCATGCAAAGCCAGGGGTTGAACCTGGAGGGGATGGACGTGGAGAGAATGCTGGAAAACGTCAAGCCTAATGCGGAGCGACGGGTCAGGGTGCGGCTCATCTTTGATAAGATTGCCGCTCAGGAGAACGTTTCTTTGGGTGAGGGGGAGCTAGAACAAGGGATAGCCAGGGTAGCTGAACGGAGCGGACGCACGGCCCCCCAGGTGCGCCAGTTTTACGAGGAAAACAACCTGATGGAGGGCCTGAACAGGCAACTCAGGGACGAAAAGGTGATGCAGCTCATTTTGGACTCTGCGCACCACGTCCCGGGAGCCGGGTCCCCGGATCAGGAGACCGCATAACATGTTGATTCCCATTGTAGTGGAGCAGAGTAGCCGAGGCGAACGAGCCTATGATATCTACTCCCGGCTGCTGAGAGACCGCATCATCTTCCTGGGCACCGGGGTGACCGACGAGATCGCCAACCTGGTTATCGCCCAGATGCTTTTCCTGGAGGCTGAGGACTCGGAAAAAGAGATCCACTTTTATATCAATTCCCCCGGGGGATTGGTGACCGCCGGCCTGGCTATTTACGACACCATGCAGTACATCAGGAGCCCGGTGGCCACCTACTGTATGGGCCAGGCCGCCAGCATGGGGGCCTTGCTCCTGGCGGCGGGGGATAAAGGCAAGCGGTTTGCGCTGCCTCACTCCCGTATTCTCATTCACCAGCTGATGGGCAGCTTCACCGGGCAGGCCAGCGACGTGGACATCCAGGCCCGGGAGATCCTGCGCCTCAGAGAGGAGTTGAACGAGATCTTGGCCAACCACACCGGCCAGCCCCTGGAACGGATCCAAGTGGACACCGACAGGGACTATTACATGTCCGGTGAAGAGGCCAAAGACTACGGTCTGGTGGACCAGGTCATCATCCACCGGGCCTTGACTCAGCCGGTATGAAGTTTGCAGTCAAAACTGGCCATCGGGATTATGGAAGTGGTGCCCGGTGCCGATATAATAACGAAAATCGTTCAGACAAAACCAGGCCCAGGGGAGAAATTCCCCACCGGGTTTGGGGAGGCCTAACTATATGAGCAAGCGCGGTGCTGACAAAGGTACCGACCTGTTGTGTTCGTTTTGTGGCAAGAGCCAGAGCGAAGTGAAAAAACTCATCGCCGGCCCTGGGGTTTATATTTGTGATGAGTGCATCGAACTGTGTAACGACATCATTGCCGAAGAATACGAGAAAGAAGAGGCCAAGCAGACCCGGTTGGCCATACCGGAGCCGGCCGGCATCAAAACCCAAATCGACGAATACGTCATCGGGCAGGAGCGGGCCAAAATGATCCTGTCCGTGGCGGTTTACAATCACTATAAACGCATCAGCAGCCGGGTGGAACTGGACGGGGTGGAGCTTCAGAAGAGCAATATTTTGCTCGTCGGCCCCACCGGTTCGGGGAAGACCCTCCTGGCCCAGACCCTGGCCAAGATCCTGAATGTGCCTTTCACCATCGCCGACGCCACCACTCTGACCGAAGCGGGCTACGTGGGAGAGGACGTGGAAAACATTATCCTGAACCTCCTCCAGGTGGCGGATTACGACGTGGAGAAGGCCTGCCGGGGCATCGTCTATATTGACGAAGTGGACAAGATCGCCCGGAAAAGCGACAGCCCCTCCATCACCCGGGATGTCTCCGGGGAGGGAGTGCAGCAGGCGCTCCTGAAAATCATCGAGGGCACCATGGCCTCGGTCCCCCCCAAGGGCGGCCGCAAACACCCCCAGCAGGAGTTTATCAAGGTGGATACCACCAACATCCTGTTCATCTGCGGGGGGGCCTTCAACGGGTTGGATGACATTATCGGGGCCCGCATCGGCAAAAAATCCATGGGGTTCGGGGCGGACATCAAGAGCAAAAAAGAGCGGCCCCTGGGAGAAATCTTGGCTCAGGTGCAGCCCCAGGACCTTTTAAAGTTCGGGCTCATTCCCGAATTCGTGGGGCGCCTTCCGGTCATTGCCACCCTGGATGAACTGGATGAAGCGGCCCTGGTGAAGATTCTCACCGAACCCCGGAATGCCCTGGTGAAGCAATTCCAGAAACTCATGGAAATGGACCGGGTAATCTTAAAGTTCACCGAGGACGCCTTAGTCGCCGTGGCCCAGGAAGCCCTGAAGCGCAAGTCTGGGGCCCGGGGTCTTCGGGCCATCCTGGAGGCGGCCATGCTCGATCTCATGTACGAGACTCCCCTCATTGAATAATGTCCAGGAATGCCTCATCAACGAAGACTTCATCCTGAAGCACGAGGCGCCTATCTATACGTATGGGGTTTCTGAGGAAGCGACCTGGGAACAGCCGGGTATGGTGGTGGAAAAATGATTTTTCGCTTGAACCGCACCAAAGGTGGAGAGGAAGGGGAAAGGAGGCACCACACGGTGCCGCTGCTGCCCCTGCGGGATATTGTGGTCTTTCCTACCATGGTGGTGCCTCTGTTCATTGGCCGGGAAAAGTCCATTGCCGCGCTGGAGCATGCCATGGGCCAGGAGAAATACGTCCTGCTGTGCACCCAAAAGGACGCCCGCCGGGACGAGCCCAAGGAGGCTGAAATCCACCGGGTGGGAACCCTGGCTAGCATCCTGCAGATGCTGCGCCTGCCGGACGGCACCGTCAAGGTTCTGGTGGAGGGCAAGTTTCGCGCCAAGATCCTCCAATTCATGGCCAATCCTTATTTTTTCCAAGTGGAGGTGGAGGAACTTCTGGAGGCCTGGGAGCCCACTCCCGAACTCGAGGCCTTGCGTCGTTCGGTGGTCGCTTCTTTTGAGACCTATACAAAGCTGAACAAGAAGGTATCCCAGGAGGCCTTACAGACGGTGGCGGGCCTCGACGAGCCCTCCCGCCTGGCGGACACCATAGCCGGCCACCTGGCCGTCAAAAGCGAGGATAAGCAAGCGCTGCTGGAGACTCCTGGACCCGGTGAGACGCCTGGAGATGGCACTCACCATCATCAACCAGGAAAACGAGGTCCTCTCCATTGAAAACCGCATCAAAAATCGGGTCAAGAAGCAGATGGAAAAGACCCAGCGGGAGTACTATCTCAACGAGCAGATGCGGGCCATCCAGAAGGAGATGGGGGACAAGGAGGACCTCAAGGGGGAAATCCAGGAACTGGAGCGGCGCCTCCGGAAAAAGCGCATGAGCGCCGAGGCCGCCGGCAAAGTGAAACACGAACTGAAAAAGCTCAAGCTCATGAGCCCCATGAGCGCTGAGGCCACGGTCTCCCGCAACTACATCGACTGGCTCCTGGCTCTCCCCTGGAATGACAAAACCAAGGACAACCACGACATCGACTGAGGCCGAGCGTATCCTGGAAGAAGACCACTACGGCCTGGAAAAGCCCAAAGAGCGTATCCTGGAATACCTGGCGGTTCAAAGCCTGGTAAAAAAGATGAAGGGCCCCATCTTGTGCCTGGTGGGCCCGCCGGGGGTGGGCAAAACCTCCCTGGCCAAATCCGTGGCCCGGGCCCTGGGGCGAAATTTCGTGCGTCTGTCCCTGGGTGGGGTGCGGGACGAAGCCGAGATCCGGGGCCACCGGCGCACCTATATCGGGGCTCTGCCTGGGAAGATCATCCAGTCCCTCAGAAAGGCCAAGACCAATAACCCGGTCTTTTGCCTGGATGAAGTGGACAAGATGAGCACGGATTTTCGGGGCGACCCCTCTGCAGCCCTCCTGGAGGTCCTGGACCCGGAGCAGAATTTCGCCTTTAACGACCATTATCTCGACTGCGATTACGATCTCTCCGAGGTTATGTTCATCACCACGGCCAACAATTTGTATTCCATTCCGTTGCCCTTGCAGGACCGCATGGAAATCATCCGGCTGCCGGGCTACACCGAAGTGGAGAAGCTCCAGATTGCCGAGCACTTTCTCACCCCCAAACAGAGCTCAGGCCAACGGGTTGAGTAAGGACAACATCCAGTTTTCGGAAAATTCCATCCTCACCATCATCCGTCTCTACACCCGGGAGGCGGGGGTCAGAAACCTGGAGCGGGAAATCGCCTCGGTCTGCCGCAAGGTGGCTCGGGAAGTGGCCGAGAAGGGCAAGGACCACAAAGTCAGCGTCGGCAGTCAGTCCATCGGCAAGTTTCTGGGAGTGCCCAAGTACCGCTACGGCAGGACGGAAGAAAAGGACGAGGTGGGTCTCACCAACGGCCTGGCCTGGACTGAGTTCGGGGGCGAACTCCTCCAGACGGAAGTGGTGGTGGTCCCCGGCAAAGGCAAGCTCCTCATCACCGGCAAGCTGGGCGAAGTTATGCAGGAGTCGGCCCAAGCGGCTCTCTCCTACGTGCGCTCCAAGGCCGATACCCTGGGGCTGCCGGTGGAATTTTACCGCACGATCGACATCCACGTGCATGTTCCTGAGGGGGCCATCCCCAAGGACGGGCCCTCCGCCGGCATCACCATCGGCACCAGTATCATCTCGGCCCTCATCAAGATTCCGGTCAAGCGGGATGTGGCCATGACCGGGGAGATCACTCTGAGGGGGCGGGTGCTGCCCATCGGTGGCCTCAAGGAGAAGATCATCGCGGCGCACCGGCACCAGATCAAGACGGTGATCATCCCCAGGGAAAACGAAAAGGACATCAAGGAGATTCCGGCCCGCATCCTCAAGGTGGTGGATCTGATACCGGTGGATCACATGGATGAGGTCTTGAAGCAGGCCCTCTCGGTGGACGACCCGGAAAGCCTGTTTAAAGCGAAGCCCCCGCTCGTCACCACCGATCCGGCCTATGTGCCGGAAGAGGAGCGGCCGCCCACGCTCCAGTCACATTAACGATAGTTCAAGGTTAAAAGTTCAAAGTTTATGGTCAGACCAACCTTTGATGGTGTCCATGACGTTGAACAAAGAACTATAAAAATATAGCTGGGGATATTGGGCTGTTAACTTTGAACCTTGAACTTTGAACTTTGAACTGAAATACGGGGGCGTAGTTCAGATTGGTTAGAACGCCGGCCTGTCACGCCGGAGGTCGCGAGTTCGAGTCTCGTCGTCCCCGCCAAGAATTTAAGAACAAGACAGGGTGAGCCACAACAGGCTCACCCTTGTTGCTTTTCCAGGATAAGACAGGCTTTTCCCCTTGACAGCAAGGCCCCTCATTGGGGAAGATTAAGTGGCCAGGGGGCGGATAGCTCAGCTGGGAGAGCATCGGCCTTACAAGCCGGGGGTCACAGGTTCGAATCCTGTTCCGCCTACCAAAAAAATAGTTCAAAGTTCAAGGTTCGAAGTTCAAAGTTTTTGGGGTTTTCAGGAACTGAGGCAGTTTAACCTTGAACCTTGAACTTTAAACTTTGAACTGAAAACCGGGGGCGTAGTTCAGCTTGGTTAGAACGCCGGCCTGTCACGCCGGAGGTCGCGAGTTCGAGTCTCGTCGTCCCCGCCAATAAAAAAAATGGGCTGGGGGAAAATATGCCCAACCCTTCATAAAGACAGAAAAAAGAGGGCCTCAGGGCCCTTTTTGGCGCTATTTCTCGCCGGTAGGTTCTTTAGCTGGCACCCGCCTGCCGTTTTTCTGATGATCACCGGCCCTGCCCAGGCGGCAGCAGGCCACCGGCAGAAGACTTTCTCACTCCGGGCCGCGGCCGGCCAAGGCCAGCAGCGACATCACCAGCACCCCCACCAGGGTTCCCGCCATCATCCCCAGGACAAAAATCAGCAGGCTCACGGTTATCATCCTCCTGGGTTTGTTATCGGCACGCCCTAAGATAACCTTCAATCAAGCCCGGAACCGCGTTCCTTGAACTTCCGGACAAACTGCCACAGGTAACGCCCGCGGCTGGCGGAACCGAACTTGGCCAAAAGGTACTCCCGGTCCGGCCAGAGCTTGGCAAACAGAAAGGGGAGCCAGTCACCCAGGGGTTGACGGTAGAGGGTGGCAAAATAATAGGTCAAAGGGCCGGGGGTTTCGGTATGTATCAGCTTTTCAGCCCAAGGGTCCTGGTGGCCGGCCAGGTTCGCCAGGACCACAGTAGGGACCACCTCCGGCGACAACCGCTGAACTAGGCTCAGCACCTGGTACAAGGGAGCCTGACAGCCCCAGCGGGAGGCCTCAACCTGGAGCCGGGACCAATCCACCGGGAGAGTGGCGGCCGTTAAGGCAATATCCACGAGTTGCCGCACCAAGACGAAATCCCAGTAGGCGTGCAGACACAGATGAATCAGAAGATGTTCCGGGGACAACACCTTGACCGGCACCTCCTGGAGCTGGGCTCGGAGGGCCTGGGCCTGGATGGGCGCCGGGGGAAGGCCATAGAAGCTGTATTGATGCCACAATCCCCAGTGGAGGTCCACCTTGAGGGTGAGGCCGGGAGGGGGCTCATAGATGTCGGCTGGGGCGAAACGCTCCCGAAAACCGGAACGCTGAGCGACGTGGGCCTCGATGACGCGATAACCAAGGCTTTCCAGCACAACCCGGGTGCGGGCCAGGTTATGGGGAGCCACTAAAAGGTCCAGGTCGGTCATGGGCCTAGTGGCCGGATCCGGATAGACCCGCAGCCGCAAGTCGGCCCCTTTCAGGAGGGTGACCTCGAGGCCGGCCGTTGCCAACTCTCCGACAACCTGGGCGGCTTCCGCCTCCTGGGTGACAACTTGTTGGAGGGCGCACAAATACTCGTGCCTGAGCTTCTCAAGCACGGGGCGTGACACTGCTTGTTGGCGACCCTGCTGGACAAGCAGGAAATAGATATGGGGAAATAAGACTTCCTGCCAAAGGAACTCAAGACAGGCGGCATCCCCCTCCTCCAGCCATCGCCAGGCCTGGGCTTGGCGGTCCTCCGGGGCGCCGGGGAAGAGGAAGGACACACAGGTTTCCAGGAGATCAGGCCGCGCCGGCTGAGGGTCAAGTAGGGCCATGGGGAATCCTAAGGTACAGGAAATACCGGAAAAAAGACTTGGATGGGGGCTTGCCTTCCATGATTTTTAACGGTACAGTAAATCTTAACGATTATCTACTGTAGAAGACTTTTCCGGTGGTATCAGCGGCCTCCACCAGGAAGGCTCAGTATATGATGTCTGGTAACTTTCTGACCCAACGGTTTTCCCAAGATCCCACCTTCGTTTATCGGCGCATTGCCGATGAATGTCTGCTGGTGCCCATCCGCCATCAAGTGGCGGACCTGCAATATATTTTTGTGCTCAACCCGGTGGCCAACCGCATCTGGGAACTTCTTGACGGCAAGCGCACCGTAGCCGAGGTTCGGGACCGGCTCTTAGAAGAATTCGAGGTTAGTTCCCAGGAATTGGAACAGGACTTGCAGGAATTTATTGAACAACTCAAAGAAATCGACGCAATCAGGGAAACTTAGAATGCAGTGCCCTCATATCCCGGAAATCCCCTACATGGATTTTAGCACCAGGGTGCATGAGAAGGGCCTGGAAAAGCGCCTGCCCGTGGTAATGAGCCTGGAACTCACCGAACGCTGCAATCTGAATTGCGCTCACTGCTATATTAACCGACCTGCCGGCGACCAGGAGGCACTGGTCCAGGAACTGACTACCAGGCAATGGCGGACCCTCCTGGACGAAATGGCTGAGGCGGGAGCTCTTTGGATTCTCTTTACCGGGGGCGAACCCTTACTCCGCCATGATTTCTGCGAACTTTATACCCATGCCAAAACCCTGGGAATGATCGTTACCATCTTCACCAATGCCACCCTCATCACCCCGGAACTGGCGGACTTCCTTCTGGACTGGCCCCCTTTCATGGTGGAAGTTACCGTTTACGGTAACACCCCGGAGACCTTCGAGGCGGTCACCCGTGTCCCGGGATCATATCAGCGCTGCCTGCAAGGTATCGATATTATGATGGCGCGAGGTCTGCCGATAAGGCTCAAAACCATGGCCATGAACCTCAACGTCCACGAACTTGGGGACTTGAAAGTCTGGGCCGAGAGTCTGGGGTTGCCGTTTCGTTATGATCCCCTGCTCAATGCCCGCCTGGACGGTGGGAAAGAACTGTTGAACCTACGCTTGCCGCCGGAAGAAGTGGTGCGTCTCGATCTCCAGGATGAAGAAGCTTCCCGCTATTGGCAAAGACTCGGGGCGGACTTTCCTGGCTTGCCGGCAGATGAAGGCCTGTTCCCCTGCGGAGCCGGTCTCAATGGCTGCCACGTGGATGCCTACGGCAACATGCATATTTGCATGATGGTCCGCAAGTTTCCTTTTAACCTCGTCAGGGGCTCCTTCCAGGAGGGCTGGAACCAATTCCTCCCCTCCTTGCTGCAGATGCAGCCGGACCATGATTCCCCTTGCCACCGGTGCAAACTCTTGATCGTGTGTGACCAGTGCCCGGGATGGAGTCACTTGGAGGGGGATGATCTGGTCACGCCGGTGGCTTATCTTTGCCAGGTGGCCCACTTGCGGGCAAAAGACCTGGGAATTAAAATAGATGATATTGGCTCTCATTTTTCCTCTAAGGCCCCTTGAGCCGCAGGAACCCAAGAAGACTGACATTGTATTTGTACAGGAGGTTACCGATGCCCCAGAAAAACCAAGGTACAGGTGTAAAAGCTCCGTATAGAAAGCCTGAAATCCAGAGAGTGCCCCTGCAACCCTCGGAGGTACTCAACCGATGTTGCAAGCGTCCGCCTGGCCTGGGTGGTTGTGAAGCAGGTTCTAGACCCGCTAATTCTTAAGAGTTGTATGGGAAGGCCACCGCGGTTCAAGTCGTGCACCAGAAGTCTCGGTAATGTTACATGGGAGAAAAAATTCAGATTCAAGTTGCCGATATTATTCTGGTAGCCCATGCCGCCCATGAAGCGGTAATTTTTGAACTTCAGCCCTCTTACTTGCCCTTTCAGGTCGCCGCAGAGAATGGCAGTATCCTGTTGCATTTTTTCTCTGGTGATCCACCCCCCATGCCGGAATGGCAGCTTTTTTTCGACTCCACGGGACTGTGGCGACTCTTTCGCCACCGGCAACAGTTTTATCTAACCCTTTCCAGTCCTTTATTCGGGCCATTGCCCTATCGGGTGGCCATCCTCGATCCCTCTTTTCGCACCGGTGAGGTTTACTGTAGAAGACTAAACAGCCCGGGAAGGGAGGAGATAGGAGCGCAGATTAGGCTCAACCCTTTTGAATTTCCCTTGGATGAAGTAATCCTGGTCCATTACCTAGTAAAGGGGGGAGGGTTGAATGTGCATGCCGGGGGAGTTGTGCATGAAGGTCAGGGACTGCTGTTTGTGGGTCCCTCCCAGGCCGGGAAAAGCACCCTTACCAGGTTGTGGCAGCCCACAGGGGCTAAGCTCCTGAGCGATGATCGCATTATTATCCGCCGGAAGAACGGCGCCTTCCAGATGTATGGCACCCCCTGGCATGGTGACGCCAACATTGGCTCGCCGGAAAGCGCCCCTTTGAAAAAGATTTTCTTTCTTAACAAGGCCTCTCGGGACTCCGTGCGGCCGGTGGGGCGCATGGAAGCCGCTACCCGTCTCCTGGTCTGCTGTTTTCCCCCTTTTCATGACCAAGACGGCATGGCCTTCGTCTTAGACTTTATCTCCCAAATAGTCGCGGAAGTCCCTTGTTATGAATTGAATTTTCTCCCTGAGCCCAGTGTCATCGACTTTATTCAGGGGGTGGCGTGAGTTCCCGGGTACCCACCTTTCTTGAAGTTGCCCAGGACGTCCTTAAGGAGGGCTACGAGGTTCAGCTGGACACCCGCGGAGAGAGCATGGTTCCCTTGATCCGGAGCGGCGGTTTCCTCCGGGTGGAGGCAGTAAAGCCAGAGCGGTTGCGCTTGGGAGACGTAATTATCTACCGGGTCGGGGAGCTGCTGGTGGCTCATCGTCTGGTGGGGAAGCGACGGGAGGGCGGGATTTTGCGCCTGCTCAGCAAGGGGGATGCCTTTTCCTGGCGGGCCTGGGAAGAAGTGGCCCCGGAGCACGTGTTGGGGCGGGTGACGACAGTGCGGGGGCGCCGAGGGCGGGAGATCAGGATCGACGCCGGCTGGGGCCGCGTCCTGAGCCTGATCCTAGCCGTTACCTGGCCTCTCCCCCAGGGGCTCTTCCTGATCTTGGTCAAGCTCAAAACTGTTCTCGCTCAATCCACCTGACCATGCCTCTGAATTTTTTTCCCTCCCCGGTTTTCTGTCTTTCAATGCCAAAACAGTCTTCGCTGTTGCTTGCTGCGAGTTTTCCGACGATGATAACAACAGCAAGAATGGTGGCAGAGCTTCATGAAAGCGGCGGCGAACTGGAAGGAGCGCACCCAATTTTCTCTTTATAAGGCTGTGGGGCCTCGGCACCTGGTCCTGGCCGGGTGCAGCGGTGTCCTCATCTTTGCGCCCCTGGCCTACGGTGCAGCTCATCCCTGGGCTTACGCCATCGCAGGCCTCACCCTCTCTTTTCTGAGCCTCATCCTCCTGATGGGGGTGGCCCTGGCGTCCATCTTCGCCCGGGATGCCTCTCTTACCCTGCCCCGGCCTCCCCTCTGGGGCGTGGTGCTGGCGGCCTCCCTTTTGGTGCTGTTCCAGCTTATTCCCCTCCCCGCAGAGGTGGTGGGTTGGCTCTCACCCCGGGCCATTCAGATCAGGTCCCTGGGAAACGGCTACGGCCTGGGCCCCCTGATTCCCCTTTCCCTGAATAGCAACGCCACGGTCCAGGAAATCCTTCTGGCCTGGCCCGCGGTGATGTTGTTTTTCCTGTTAGTGTTCACCGTGAACTCCCGGCGGCAGATCGAGGCCCTGGCATTTCTGCTCCTGGCTGTGGCCCTCTTTGAAGCCCTTTACGGACTCTGGCATTTCCGTAGTCACCTCATCTGGGGCTGGGAAAATCCCTTCTATCAGGGGCGCTTCTGCGGGACCTTTATCAATAGCAACCATGCCGCAGGCTACCTGGGCATGGCTGTTCTCCTGGGATTTGGCCTGTTCTTGGCCCGACAAGAAAGCGCTGGGCCCTCCAAGGAGAATCGTCGGGGCCGGGGCTGGCTCCAGTTCTGGTCACAAGCCGAACAGCTGGAGCCGCTTATTCGTCATCTTTTCTTTTTCCTACCGCTTCTCGTGCTCCTGGTGGCCTTTTTCTTCGCCGCCTCCCGAGGGGCTATTCTTGCCCTGGGAGTGGGCCTGGCCCTCATGGGTCTACTCTGGGGGAGCCAGCGCCCGGTCCGCTGGCCCTTTCTCCTGCTGGCCCTTTTCCTGGTGGGGGTTATCTTGTACTGCTTGTGGCTGGGGGGCGCTTGGGTGTTGGCCAGATTCCTGGACCTCAGCGACCGGGGCAGATACTATGCTTTCTGGGGCTCCCTGGGCCTTTTTCGGGATTTCCCCCTGATGGGAGCCGGGCTCGGCGCCTTTGACGACCTCTCCTATAGCTTCCTCCCGGTGACCCTGGGCAGAACCAGATTATTTTATGCCCACAACGACTGGGC
The DNA here is from genome assembly GCA_963709285.1 of uncultured delta proteobacterium. Taxonomy (GTDB): domain Bacteria; phylum Desulfobacterota; class Desulfobaccia; order Desulfobaccales; family 0-14-0-80-60-11; genus JBGSLA01. The sequence continues at coordinate 147,033 of CAVPVR010000004.1, forward strand.
GCAACTCCTGGCCGAGACGGGTCTTCTAGGGTTTCTCCTGGTGGGTGGCGGCTGGTTCCTGTTTAACTTCCACCTGATCAAGCTGTGGCGCCGACGCCGGGACGGCTGGGCTCGAGGGCTGGGATTAGGGGGCCTGGCGGCCCTAACGGCGGGAGCCTGCCACGCCTTGGTGGAATTTCCCTTTCGCATCCCTGCCTACAGCCTCACCTATGCCGCCATTGCAGCCCTTACCTTCCTCACCCTGCATCATCACCGGGCCGGGGAGCACTTTGACTATGCCACCTGGCGTCCTGCCGGGAACCGACTGGCCCCTTGGCTTTGTGTGGCACTGGTTTTGCTACAGTTGAGTTATATGGGACAAGCCTGGTTTTTCTGGCAGGCTGAACGGGCCGCTCCCCTGGGAATCAACTCCACCGGCATTCCCAGGATCCTGAAGGCGGCAGACTATTCCCGGGCCCTGGCTCTATATCCCCGTAACGCCGGGTATTATGCCGGCTTGGCCCGAGCCCTGGAACCCATTGACGCCTCTGACCGCCAGAAGGCTCAAGTAATCGAGAATCTGCTGCGGCAGGCTATTTTCCAGGCCCCGGCCCGTTGGCGTTATCACTTTCAGTTGGGGGATTTTCTCCTGCGCCATTACCGGCTGGCCCCCAGGCGCCACCTGCCCCAAGGACTGCGGGAACTGGCCGCGGCAGTGGTTCTTTTTCCCGAGAAAGCGGTGCTGCACCTGCGCCTGGGACAGGCCTTGGCCTGGACTGACTTGCTTTATCCCGGGTATATCCCGCCGGACCTCAGCAAACGGGCCCAGACACATCTGGACAAAGCCCTGGCCTTGGAGCCGCAATTCAAAAAATTCGTTAACCCAAAAGGAACCAGGAAGTAGTGGGCCGGCAACCAGGTTCAGGGTAAAGTCTTGTGTTCCCTGCCATTTTTCTGATAAAAAGAAATATTGGCTGAACGTGAGGCCACATCTAACGATAGGACTCGTGGCGCACTGGATGTGGACCATTCGTCAAGCACGGCAACTGACCGGGCAATTGTGAGGGGCGACGCGGGCGTTATGGAACCAAAGCCGGTAATCACTCTGGAACCGTCTCGGGGGCTGGTGTCATTAAGTCTTCGGGACCTCTGGGAATACAGAGAGCTCCTGTATTTCCTTACCTGGCGGGACATCAAGGTCCGCTATAAGCAGACCCTCCTCGGGGCTGCCTGGGCCATCATTCAACCCTTTTTCACCATGGTGGTTTTCAGTCTGTTTTTCGGCAAGCTGGCCGGGGTGCCCTCTGACGGTATACCTTATCCCCTTTTCAGTTTTGCGGCGCTGGTGCCCTGGACCTTCTTCGCCTACAGTCTGAATCAGTCGGCCAACAGCCTGGTGGGTAACGCCAATCTCATTCAAAAAGTATATTTCCCCCGCCTGGTCATCCCCCTCTCCAGCGTGCTCTCCGGGGGCGTGGACTTCTTCCTGGCTTTTGGGGTGCTGTTGGGCATGATGTTGTTCTATGGATTCTGGCCGGGCTGGGGAATTCTCTGGCTGCTGCCTTTGCTGCTCCTCATCCTGGTGACCGCCCTGAGCGTCGGTCTGTGGCTAGCCGCCCTGAACGTAGAGTACCGGGATGTGCGCTACACCGTGCCTTTCCTCACTCAGTTCTGGCTTTTTGCCACCCCCATCGCTTACCCCAGCAGTCTGTTGCCCGAACCCTGGCGCACTCTGTATGGTATCAATCCCATGGCCGGCGTGGTGGAAGGCTTCCGCTGGATCTTGTTGGGCGTCCCCCAGGCCCCAGGGCCGATGATTTTCGCGTCCGCCCTGGTAAGCCTGGCCCTGTTGGTGGGGGGAATCTTTTACTTTCGTCGGATGGAGAAAACCTTTGCCGACCTGATCTGAAGACCTGATCTCTTCAGATTGTTATGAAACTTTAGGACATGACCATCTCCGATCCCATCGCCATCTCCATTGAGCAACTGGGCAAGCGTTACCGCCTGGGGACTAACCAGGGCTCCTATCGCACTCTCAGGGATATTATCACCGATGCCCTGAAAGCCCCTTTCCAGGGGACGAAGCGATCTTCCCGGGAAGGACCCTTGCCCCCTGGTTCAGACACCATCTGGGCTTTGAAAGATGTGTTCCTGGAAGTCCCCCATGGGGAAATCCTGGGGATCATCGGCAGAAACGGGGCCGGCAAGACCACCCTCCTCAAGGTGCTCTCCCGCATTACCGAGCCCACGGAAGGGCGGGTGAAACTCCGGGGTCGGGTGGGCTCGCTCCTGGAGGTGGGTACCGGCTTCCACCATGAACTTACTGGCCGGGAGAACATTTTTATGAACGGCGCCATCCTGGGGATGAGCCGCCGGGAGATCCAGGCCAAGTTTGAGGAAATCGTCGCCTTCGCCGAAATCGAGCCTTTCCTGGACACGCCCCTGAAGCGCTACTCCACGGGCATGGGCACGCGCTTGGCTTTTGCCATCGCCGCCCACCTGGACACGGACATACTCCTGGTGGACGAGGTCCTGGCCGTGGGGGACCTGGGCTTCCGCAAAAAGTGCCTGGGGAAGATGCAGGACGTAACCCAGGCAGGCCGCACGGTGCTCTTCGTCAGCCACGACATGAACAGCATCCGCACTCTCTGCCGAAGCGCAGTGTGGTTGGACCAGGGGCGGGTCATGGCCACTGGTGAAGTCCAGGAAGTGGTGACCCAGTATGAAGCTTCCTTCCTGGACTCTGACGGTCAACGGGCCGCCCGGGTGGAGCGCCGGGACCCGCCAAAATCTCAGAAGTGGTTTTCTTGGGTATCTCTGACCGATGTTCAGGGAAACCCGGCCTCAGTTTTTAAATACGGTGATAGTTTGCATTTGACTATCGGTATGGAGGGCCGCGCTTCCCACCAAACACATTACGTGGAATGGTATCTGAATGAAATCTCCCACGGAAATCGAGTTGCTTTCGGGGGGACTCATACGTTTCCTGACGGTGACGTCCCCGGTGATTGTAAGGAGACTTCTTTCATAATCGGGCCGATTCCTTTAACAGAGGGAAATTATTCATTATCTTTTATTATGGGCGTTGCTGGGATAATTAATTTAGATTTTTGGTATGATGCAATTACTTTTGAAGTTACAGATGCAGACCCATTCAAAACGGGTTATCATTATCGGACAAATTATGCTCCTTCAGTTATTACATATAAATTAAAATAATCATTTGCCATGAATAAGATTACCGAAAAATCTTTATCTATTGGAGTTGTAACGTATTTGGCTAGATTCGAAGATTATTTTAAGCCTCTAATAAAAAAATTATATTCTATATTTCCAGATTACGATATTATAGTCTTCTTGAATGGCCACCATAATCAAGAAAAACAGATACACTTCTTACAAAATGTAACATCCTTCCTGACTAAATATCCTAATGTCAGATACTTAACAAATGTGACTCACCAACCGCTGGCAAGGAGCTGGAATTGGCTTATTTTAATGGCCATGAGGGAGAACATCCTCATTCTCAACGATGATTTGATGGTAAACACGGAAATAAGACACAATCTTGAAAAACTGAGCTCGCCTCCCAACATTTTTATCATCAATCGCTCATGGAGTCACTTTGTCATAAATAAAAAAATCGTCAGGCAAGTCGGCTGGTTTGATGAGAGATTATCGGGCATAGGGTACGAGGATTACGACTATATTTTTCGACTCGCCAGGCAAGGAATCACTGTTAAAAGCATAGCTCTCCATGGGATATTCAATTACGTAGCCCCTTCTACAGATGCTTCCTGGGCGACAATCTCCGAAGTGACCGCTGGTAAATACAGCAAAGTCAACTATGAATTTTTCTTAAAGAAATGGGCTTGGTCGAAATACGAGGATGTTTCAGAGAAGAAAGCCTTTCGAGTAATTTACGAGCCCCACGATCAGGAATGGCTGGTGGCCTTGAAAGAACCAGCGAGTTTTGCGGAAGCTTATCTTCCCATGGTGTCTTTAGCGTATTCAAATTGTCCGACAACAGGTGTTTTTCCTCGAATCCGGGGAAAATTCGCCAAGGTTAGAAGCCTAATCAACAGCCTTTTCTGGACGGCGCGACTCACTGTAACAGCTTACCTCAGGCGGAAAGGATTGCTCGGAACCTGGTGGGAAAAAGTGAAGGCCAGGTTCGAGAGATGAGCACGTTCCCCAAACTCCTGGTTCTGAGCACCTCGCTCCCGGGAACCCGGCACGGGGGCGGAGTAGTCCAGGACGAAATCCTCCGGCGCTATCCCCGGGACCGTTACGTTTGCGTCAGCCTGAAACCGCCGGAGTGGGAAGCCAACCCCGAGCACATGCCGGCCTCCCTCAACGGCGTGCCTTATCTGGTGTCCCGCCTGACACCCGAACCCCGCCTTAGGGGGGCCAGATTTTACCTCCCCGTAATGCGGGCCCTGGGTTTTTTCCTGCTGTCCCCCTGGCGGGTGAGGCAGGCGGTGGCCTTCGGGCGGCGGCACCGCGTGGAGTTGGTGTGGGCCGAGTTCCAGGGAGAGTCACTGCTCCTGGCCACCAGGGTGGCCCAGGGCCTGGGTGTGCCCCTGGTGGGCACTATTTGGGATGATCCGGAGGGCTGGCTGGCGGACGGCGGTTATGACTTTCTCTCCCGGCGACTTCTTCTGGTGCGTTTCCGGGAAGCTCTCAGGGTAGCCCAGCGGGTGAGCGTAGTCAGTGAAGCCATGCAAGAGGTCTATAACCATGAGTACGGACTCAAGAGCCAAATTTTACGCTACGGGCACGACCTGGTAGAATCTGCGGTGGCTTCCCCGAAAAAACCCATTCATCGAGACGCCATCATTGTGGGCTTTGCCGGGAGTGTTTATGGAGAAGACGCGTGGCGGAGCTTTCTGGCAGCCTGTGCCCAGATCAACACTGAAGGCCAGCTCCCACCCATTAAAATCCAGATTTTTGGCAGCGAGCGCTTTCCCTATCCGCATCCCGGGGTAGCAGTGACCCGTCAGGGGTGGCTCCCCCAAAGGGAGATGCTCCGCCGGTTGGCCATGGTGGACTTTTGCTATCTGCCCTATTGGTTTATGCCCAGCAGACGGCGCCATGCTGAATTTTCCTTTCCCACCAAGCTCACCACCTACCTGGCGGCGGGGCGGCCAGTGCTGTATCATGGACCGGAGCATGCCGGGGCCAGCCGGATAATACGGGACTGGGGCCTGGGCCTGGGTATCCACAGTCTGGACCATCAAGATATTGCTGCCGCCCTTAGCCTTTTGGTCCGCAATGTGGCACTTCGTGAGTCCTATAGTAAAGCGGCCTTGAGGGCTTTTTATGCAGAGTTCAATGCACAGGTCATGATAGAAAATTTCACCAGGCTTATCAGAGTCGAACCGGCAAACGTGACCAGTGAATCAGTCTAAAGTCTCGGATGATGCCTCTGGAGAAAGTAAGCACGAAGAAAATTAGCCTCCAGAAGTATGCTAATACTTAATTGCCTAAGTTCGCGGAATTATTTAGGAGCCGGTTTTATTCCCCCCTTTTCGTCAAAGGGGGGTTAGGGGGGATTTGAAATAACCTCTTGAAATCCCCCTAAACCCCCCTTTTTCAAGGGGGACTTTACCCACTCCTGCTTTTGGAGGAAGCTTTTAACTATCTGACGCTGATTTTCGCGATCAAGTAAGGCTTAGATCCTTAACCATCCCATGGGCAGGAAATTTAAATGGGCTTCTGGAGTATGAGAAAGTTATTGGTTTGTAGCGATTTAGCCTTATACAGTCCATTTAAAAAAGTTGTTTATTTGCTTTCTAAAAAATACAATATTGAGTCTCATGTCATTTATCCCAAAGAACATACTATATCTCCTGTATATCTTTCCTCAAAATTCGATGGAGAACATGAGTTAGATAAATATATTTCCTTTTATGCCCTTTCAGGCAATTCTTCTCATGCAGTCCAACATGGATTCAATCCTCATGAATTAAAACATCTCTTGGGGAAGATAAGTCCAGATTATATTTGGCTTCATGTAGAGATCACCGAAGGCCTGCCTCTACAATTTCTCTGGCATTACCGCTTCAATCGGCACCCCCGTATCATCGCTTACTTTGCCGCGAACCACCTTCAGGGTCCTCGCCCTGTGATATCTTCAAGATGGCCCTTTGTGAGTCGGGGCCGAATAAAACAGCTCCTGTTGTGGCCCCGTCTGAGATGGCGTGGCAGCCTGTGCAACCAAGGCCCTGGAGTGCGCCAGGCGCATCGGCTTGCCGGAGCAGGTACCGGTAGTGGTCAACTATTTGCCCACGTTTGGCCCGGAGGAAAGCGCCGCCCAGGGAATTGATTTGCCTTGGTCTCAAAATGAGACGTTTATCATTGGCTTCGCTGGGCGTCTAACCGAACAGAAAGGGTGGAAAGTGCTCCTGAAGGCAGTGCAACGCCTACCCGAGCGATTCAAGGTGGTGCTCGCTGGTATCGGGCCTCAGCGTCAGGAACTGGAGGAGTGGCTGAAACGGCCAGAGTTACAGGGACGGGCCTATTATGCCGGGTTGCTCTCCAAAGAGAAACTGCTGGCCACCTATCCTCTCTTCGATGTGGTCGTCCTGCCATCCATCACCACCCCTGAAATCGTCGAGCAGTTTGGGGCCGTGCTGGCTGAAGCCATGGCTTGTGGAGTGCCGGTTATTGGTTCTGATAGTGGCGCCATTCCTGAGGCAGTGGACCAAGGTGGCCTGATCTTTCCGGAGGGGGACTCTGCCGCTTTGGCTCGGCTAATTCTGCGGATGAGTGAGAATGAAACATTACGACGGACTTGTGCGGCAAATGGAATGAAACGGCATAAGGAATATTACTCCTGTGAAGTATACGCAGAATCTATTGCCCATTTGTTAAAAATTGTTTAACTTTGGAAAATAAATCACTTACATCATTATTTACTGAGCAATGAAATCAAAAGAATTTCCGTTCATTTATATTATAGTTCTTGTTTTTAATGGAGCAGAATGGGTTGTTGATTGCCTTCAATCTTTATTAAGAAATAAATACCCAAATTTTAGAATATTAGTGATAGATAATGCTTCTAAAGATGATAGTATCAATATAATCAATAAATTTTATTCCTCAAGTAGAACTCATCGTCAATGAGACTAACATTGGATTCGCTGCTGGCATCAACTTAGGAATAGATTATGCTTTTGAAAGAGGTGCAGATTATGTTTTTTTGGTTAACCAGGACACTACTTTTGATGCTAACTGTCTATCTGAACTTGTAAAAGTAGCCAGAATCGACAAGCACTTCGCCATTCTTGTTCCGGTTCAATACAGATACGGTTCGGATCAATTGCATGAAGTTTTTGCCAGATGGCTATCTGTGCAGGTCGGCGTTTCTGACTTAGTATCTCTAAAGGAATTATTATTGCCGTTCTATAAAGTCCAAGAAGTTTTAGGCGCGGCCATGCTTATACAACTAGATGCCCTGGAAGTAGTTGGGTTATTCGACAAATTTTATTTTGCTTTTTTCGAGGAGACCGATCTATGCCGAAGAATGAGGTTCTATGGGTTCCAAAATGTTTTTTGCCCCAGGGCTTATTTCTGGCATGACCAGCAAACATCTGCCAAATGGAAGGAATATTACATGGTACGCTCACATTTTATTTATATTTTAAAAGACCCATTCCGCGAAGCTGTCCCCCGTTTTTTATCAATATTTTATTATTTTTTTAAAGAATTATTAAAGAGAATTATTACTAACGATATCCACTTTATTAAATATCTCTTTCAAATAGCATATGAAATTAAGTTAAATTACCAGCAAATCGAAAGCAGACGTTTACAAGATATGACAGGAAATAAAGCAAAATTTAAGCTGCCAGCAGGTTTATCAGATCTTTGAGTTTCAGTGAGGTTGTCGGGCGATCTATCACCGACATGTTATCATCGCCATATTTTTCCTTCTTAATGAGGTTATTGTATGCGTATCGCGGTGGTCGGCCCCATCTCCACAGATTCCCTGGCCAAATGTATTATTCATACGCTCCTGGATATGGGCCATGAAGTCATCAGCGTCAATCCCGAAAAAAGTTTATTGTCAGGGCACTTGCCTGATTCACTATATACGAGAAACTTTCTCCAGATAAAACCTATGGAGATCGCCTTAACCAAGGTATGGCCTCAACTTGAAGACTATCAGTGGAGGACTGGCATTGAGGAAATTGCCAGCTTTAAACCGGCCTTAGTTCTTTCCACCATGTGGGATATCCCTACGCCTCTGGTGGAAAAGATGAAACAAAAACCAGACCCAAACCCCGTTATGGCTGTTTGGTGTCCCGATGCCCTCACAAATTTTGGCCGCCAGTATATCTTTGCCGCACCCTGGGATTTTCTCTTTTTTAAAGATAAGTTTATCGTCGATTTTTGCCGGGAAAAGTTGGAATTGAACGCCCATCTCCTGCCTTTGGGCTGCTATCCCAAATGGCACCAGAGGATTGAACTTTCTCCCCAAGAAAAGGAAATTTACGGTTGTGATATTACCATCGCCGGCTCCATGTATTACTATCGGACCAAGATATTTGAGGGGCTTCTAAAGTATAATATTAAGATCTGGGGCCTGCCCGTAAAACCCTATGTCCAGACCCCTTTGAGAAACTGTTTTCAAGGAAAATATGTAGGAGAGTTGGAAAAAGCCAAGGCTTTCAGAGGCGCCGCCATTGTGCTGAACAATATGCATTATGCGGAAATCTTAGGGCTTAAACCAACGAGTCTTTGATGCTTGTGGTTGCGGCGGCTTCCAGATGGTGGACGACTCACCGGTACTGGCGGACTACTTCGTGCCTGGAAAAGAGACTAGTTCCTTTTAACACCCTTAAAGAATTACAGGAGTTGGTGCCGTATTACCTGAACCGCCCCCGGGAACGGGAGCAGATCGCCCAAGCAGGTTACGCTCGGGCTCATAGGGAACATACATTTCAACATCGCTTGGAGAAAATGTTCTCTATTATTGCTGAACAGAATGGCAATTTTAAGACTTGACCGCCCAATTATGAGTATCAAAAGAGTATTATTTATCGGCCACACCTATACGACACTTGTTAACCGGCAGAAATTTAAATATGTGACCGAGGATCACCGCTTTGAATTATTGTTGGTTACTCCCGAAAAGTGGCGCAATCAACTTGCGGTAACAGACAATGTCAGGTTTCCAGGAAAACATTTCTGCCGAACGCTTTTCGTGGATGTGTGGTTCGGTCAACACCATGTCCTTTATCTTATTCCAGGTTTAGGCAAGATTATCAAAGAATTTCAGCCACACTTAATTTATTGTGAGCAGGAACCGATTTGTCTAGTCTCCTGGCAAGCAGCTTTGTGGGCGAAAAATATCCCTATAGTGTTCCATAGTTGGGAAAATATCAGACGCCGCGACCTAAAATATCGGCTCCTCAGCCCCATCCGCAGCATCTGTTTCCACCGGTCCACCTTCATGGTAGCAGGCAGTTGGGAAGTAACCGCAGTGATGCGGAGCCAAGGATATACCAAGCCAATTTTTATTACCCCGCACCTGGGTGTGAGTGAAGATTTGTTCTATCCGACTGACAGTTCCCCAGAGGAAGACATATCGGTATCGAAAGAGTTTGTTATCGGTTTCTTGGGCCGTTTTGCCAAGCAGAAAGACGTGGGCACCTTGCTTCTGGCGGTCAGCCTTTTAGACCGCCCCATAAGGTGGCGTCTTGTTTTAGTGGGCGCAGGTCCCCTTCTGAAGAATTATAAGAAATTGGCAAAACAATATGGGATTGCAGATCGAGTGAGTTTTTACCAAGCCGTGCCCCATGACGAAGTACCCAATATTTTGCGAGATTTTGATGTGCTGGTGCTCCCTTCGAAAACAAACTCTACCTGTTAAAGAGCAATTTGGCCACGTTCTCATTGAAGCCATGGCTTGCGGCATCCCTGTAGTGGGATCATCCAGCGGACAGATTCCTTTAACTATCGGGGATGCAGGACTTGTGTTTCAAGAAAAGAATCCTCTAGATTTAAAAGAGAAATTACTGTTGCTTTATGAAAATTATGATCTTAGGAATAAGTTAAAGAAGAGAGGAATAAAAAGGGTCAAGAAATATTTCACCGACAAGAAGATCGCCGCCAATACTATTGGCCTGTTTGAAAAAGCTTTGCATATGGCACCAAGGCAACCAAATACACTCCAGGTAGATCCTGGCAGGTAACCTGACTGAAGAAAAATCTTCATGAGTGGCATTACAGGCTGGATAGGCTTTCGGGAGCTTACCCCTCTGCTGATACGCCTCGAGCACTTGGCCCATCGTGGGCCGGACGATCAGGGCGAGGCAAGGTATGTGAGTGCATCCGGTAGGGTAGGGGCCGTTCTGGGCTCTTCCCGCCTGGCCCTCCAGGACCTCAGTGCCACAGGCCACCTGCCCCTGGAACACCCAGAGGAGCCCTTGGCCCTGGCCCACCACGGGGAAATTTACAATTTTCCGGAGCTGCGGCGGGAGCTGGAATTAGCAGGGGAGCGTTGCCGCACCCGCACCAACTCCGAGGTGATCCTCCGAGGGTACCAGGTGTGGGGGGGAGGTGTAGTGGAGCGCCTCCGGGGTAGGTTCGCCTTGGCCCTCTGGGACGGCCGGGAAAACGGCCGACTGGTCCTGGCCCGGGACCCTTTAGGCCAAAAGCCGCTGTATTACCGGTTTGACGAGCGGCAGGGCCTTTCTTTCTCTTCAGAGTTGAAAACTCTAGTTGCCCATGACCGGCCCCGGGAGATCGACCCCAGTGGGCTCGAGTATTACTTAGACCGAGGTTTCCCCCCTCCAGATCGCTGCCTCATTCAAGGCTACCGCAAGGTCAGGCCCGGATGCCTCTTGGTCTGGGAAGAGGGCCGGCTTACGGAAAAGCGCTACTGGAATATTTCTGAAAAAATCGCCGGGTGGACCGAGATGTCCCCCAAGGAGGCGGCAGGGATTTTACAGGAGCGCCTGATAGACGGGGTGCCCCGACAATTGCCGGCCGGTGTCCCCGTGGGTCTGCTTCTCTCTGGAGGGTTGAACTCCGGCGTCCTCCTGTCCCTCATGACACGATTGTTGTCAGAGCCCGTGCGCACTTACGCAGCCTGCTTTGGAAACACCAACCTGACTGAGAGCGAACTCATCCGGCAGTCCGCCCTGAGCCTCGGGGCCCCGCCCCACGTTATTCTGATAAATTCTCGCTGTGGACGGCTGTTGCCGTTGTTGGCTTCTAAGATGGACGAGCCCACCGCTAACCCCTTGGCCCTGGCCATGTATCTCATCTGCCGCCGAGCCCAGGAGGAGGTCGCCGTGCTCTTCACTGGGGAAGGTTCGAACGAACTGCTCACGGAGTATGTCCAAGATCAGGTGCAGTCCTCGTCCCGGGCTCTTGGCCGCCTTCTGCCCTCCCAGGTAAGACAGGTTCTCTGGCGTTGGCTGCCCCCAGGGCTCGTGAACCAGGACAGCCCATCCGCCTACCTGGGCTCCCTCCCTCGGGACTTTTCTCCATGGACGGAGCCCCTTCTTTTGAGGCTGGACCAAATGTCCATGGCGGCCTCCGTTGAGGTGCGGGCTCCCTTTCTGGACCCAGACGTGACCTTACTGTTTCTTTCCTGGCTTCTGAACGGCCGTTTCAGATTCGATGGCATGATGGGGTTCTGGGATGAGGCCATGCAGGGACTGTTGCCAAAGGGTCTTTCTTGGCCTCTCAAAAAGCCCTGTTCTCTGCCCATCGATGACTGGCTGCAGTGCGATTGGCGGCCTTTGGCCCAGGATGTGCTCTTAGACCCCCGGACCAAGGAACGGGGCTGGACCAAGACTCAGGAGGTCCGCCGGCTGCTGGATGAACAACTCGCCGGGCAGGCCCGTCACGGCCGCCGCCTGTATCAGCTCTTGATCCTGGAGTTGTGGGCCCGGGCCCTCCTGGACCGGGGTGAAACCGAGTCCCACCCCGTCAGCGTGGCGGACTGCTTTCGTGAATTGGATCCCAGCCGGCCCCTCCGCCACCTGGCGGTGATTGCCCCAGCGGGAATCGGAGACACCCTGCGTCTCACCCCGGGTCTCAAGCAGCTTAACCAAACCGATCCTAATGTCTCGGTGACCCTCTATGTCGCTCGGGGACGGGAGGCCGATCAGGTGATGGCCGGGCAGGCCCCGGTGGAACGGCAGGTGCCCATTGACTTTAACGGACGTCGGGTAACCAGATTCCTGCCCCTTATCCGAGACCTCCGCCGTCATCCTCCGGATAGCCTGGTCTCCACCCTGGTATCCCACTGTGCGGGAGTGGTGGCGGCTCTGTCAGGGGTCACGGACCGTCGGGGCTGGGTCCCCCAGTGGTCATGGGCCATGCGTCTCAACGGGCTTCTCTGGCGCCAGGGGGAACCCTATGACCCTAATCAACGGGACGTGGGGCGCCAGGATGCCCTGGCTTTTTGTCAGCTTTTGGGCCTGACAGGGCCGGAGTCCTTATTACTCTTTTTCGCTCCGCCTCTCTGGGAGGAAAGGTCCCTGGCCAGTGCCAGAATGAGGCTGGAACAGCTTCCCCGTCCAATTTTGGCCGTAAACGCGGTGGCTCAACCTCACATCCCCCAGCGGCAGTACCCGCTTCTCGGCCTGTCCCAGGCATTGGCGGAACTCCTAAACCAGAACGTGGTCAACTCGGCGGTGCTCCTGGGAGACAGCCACTCCCGCGCCTGCCATGGGCCCCTGAGGGCCGTCCTGGGACCCCGGGGGCTGGATCTGAGCGGGGAGCTTACCCTGGCGTCTAGCGCTGCGGTGTTGGGGGATTGCAACGCGGTGTTGACCATCGACGGGGGCCTTTTGCACGTGGCCCTGTCAACCCCCCTGCCGGTGGTGGCTCTCTATGGGCCCACGGAAATATTCTCCACAGACCCCAGGGGCCTTTCTGGACGGTATACAGCCCTGTCAGCTTTTGATCGCTGCCGGTGTGAATGTCTCAACCACCGGGGGATCAAGGAGCGGGCTGAGTGCCGGGAGGAAGCCCGTTGTCTGGCGTCCCTGTCCCCCGGGCAGATTGTCGCGGCGGTGGCAGCTCTCCTGGGGGAAGCAGGAACCGCAGACGCAGGCGCAGGAAAGACGCCCTGATGCGGGTGGTGGTGCTCTCACCGGCGGCGGAATTAGGCGGGGCGGAACGAAGCCTCTTGACCTTCCTCAAAGTGGCCCAGGGTAATCTGGTGGACGCCAGAGTACTGATTCCCCGAGAGGGACCCCTGGGGCAGGCCTTGACAAAATTGGGGGTGCCTTGGGAGGTGCTGCCTATGCCCCTGGCTCTCCTCCGCTTTTCTCGTCAGAAGGGCAGCCTTTCCCCCCGGTGGTCCCTGAAGGGCTTCTTCCAGGGAGCTGGGTATGCACTCAACATGCAACGAAAACTGAACGAACTGGCCCCCGAGATCATCTACACCAACGGTATCAAGAGTCACATCCTGGGGGCCTTGCTCCGGCCCTGGGTCAAAGGGCGGATCGTCTGGCATGTGCGGGACTTTTGGGAAGGCCGCTATGTGGGGTCCCTGGCCGATTGGGGCCCTCACGCCATTATCGCCAATTCCTGGGCTACGGCCCGGAGCCTCAAGGAAAGGATGAGACAACCCGAAAAAGTGACCGTGGTCTACAATGCCGTGGACGGTGAGGAATTCTCTCCAGAGGGTCCCAGAGCGCCAGTGGAAGCCTTTGGATCCTTCAGCCATCAGGTGGGACTGGTGGCAGCTTATGCCCGTCTGAAGGGTCACTCACTGCTTCTTCAGGCGGCCCCCCAGGTTCTGAATGAATTTCCTGAAACGGGTTTCTTTTTCATCGGGGGCGAAATGTATGACAGCATCGGGGACCAGGGCTTCGGTAGAGAATTGGTGGCCAGCGTGACGGCTCGTGGATTGTCGGACTGCACAATTATCACCGGTTTCCAAAGTGATATGCCCCCCTGGTATCGAGCCATGGACGTCATCATAAACGCCTCCCTTTATCCGGAAGGGTTCGGGCGCACGCTGCTCGAGGCCATGGCCTGCGGCCGGGCGGTGGTGGGTCCGGCGGCTGGGGGCGTTCCGGAGTTTGTCCGCCATGGGACCAACGGCTTACTCTATGAAATGGGCAACGCAGAGGAACTGGGGGCGGCGATTCTTAACCTGCTGCGAGCGCCATCTCTCAGGGAGAAGATGGGAGACGCTGGCCGAAAGACCGCAGTGAGACGTTTCGCTCCAGAGGGGCACGCTGCTTCTCTGGTCCAGGCTTTCCTTAGGTAATTTCTACAAAAAGCAGCTTCCTTGGGAGCTCAGACGATACCTTTATGTTATCTTCTTAAAAAGGTAAAAGGGGGCTGAAGGCCAGGGCCATGGATCTTGAAATGACTGCCACCACATATTTGGCCTTTGGGGTCGCTTTTTGCTTGTGGGCGGTTTCAGTCATTCTCACCAGGGACCCCGCCAGACCCCACGTCTGGAGCTGGAGAGCCATTCCTCTGTCGCTTTTCGGACTGGCCTGGATCATTGTGGGAATAACTTTTTTCCTGAGATTCCCTGCCGTTTGGTATGACCCAGAATTCTTCCGGACCAGCCAATTTCCCCTGTGGAAGCTTCCGGCCGCAACTTTTACCTGGACCTGGATTGCCCTGACCCTGTATTGGTTGGCCTTCGCTGCTGGATATTTCCTCATAACGCACCTGTCTCCCCCGCGCCCCATGCTCCTGGGGAAACTGGATCTCCTGGCTTCACCGGAAAACGCTCTGATCCTGGACCTGCTGGTTTGCTGCTGCTGTTGCCTGATCATCCTGAGCGGGCGGGGATTCATTCCCCGGGCTTTAGGCACTCCCCTGGCCATCCTGGGAGGCTTTTTTGTGATTGGGGCAACCATTGAATGGTTTGGGTACTTTCAAGGTCAAGCCATGGGCCTGCGAAGATTTTTTTACCTCATACCAGGCATACTTATCTATTTTTTCTCCCCTTTTAGGACCAATATTTTTGCGGTCGCCTTGTGCATCCTAATTCCGGCCCTGAAAACCCGGCGCTGGATGTCTTTGGCGACCTTCTCTTTGGCCATGGTGGCCCTTCTGATGATAGCCACTATAGTAAATGACTACCGACGGGCCAGGATAAGAGAGAACCTGTATGGTAGCCCGGAGACCACCCTCAGCAATGAGGCTCTTGGCTGGCAGGAAGAGCCTGAGAACGCTCCCTGGGTGCGCCTCAGTAAACGGTTCCATGGCTTTGATTCGTTGGCTCTGACTGTGCACTTTGTGCCATCAGTTTTTCCCTATACCCAGCTCAATGTTTTCACCGAACTGATCCGGCGAGTGATTCCTCGGGCCGTCATCGAAAAAGAGGCCCACACCCACCGGGGCCGAAAATTCTCCACCACCATCTGGGCCATGGGGGAAAGGGGTCTCGTCAGGCGCCCGGAAGCCAACATCTCCCCGAGCATGTGCGCTGACCTCTACCAAATTAACGGTATCATCCTAATTATTATAGGAGCCGCGTTCTACGGTCTCCTGGTAGGCCTTTTGGATAGCTGGCAAAAAAGAGGAAACCCGCTCTCCAGTTGCATACTGCTAACCCTTTTTGGGGTGCCGGTGGCCATGGGAATCGAGCAGGAGTTCAACTTTGCCGCCTCCACCCTTATCCAAATGCTTATTGGCTTGTTTTTCCTGCTATTTTTTCTGCCCCTTACTGCCAGGCTCCCCGAGACGGTCCGCAAACTCGCGGCCAAGAAGGAGAGAGTTTGAAGGGTGAAGAGTGTATTTGCTAGTAATATGCAAAGATGAAACTGGCGCATGAAAACCTTTGTCGTTCATGACTGGCTTTATACCTACGCAGGCTCAGAACGGGTTCTCGAGTCCATCCTGAGGTGTGTCCCGGCACAAAGGGTCTTCACCCTGGTGGATTTCCTGGCTGACCAGGAACGCCACTTCCTCAGGGGAACTCCAGTTACCACTTCCTTCCTGCAAAAGATGCCCTTCAGCCGCACCCAGCGAAGGCTCTATCTTCCCCTTATGCCCCTGGCGGTGGAAAGTCTGGACGTGTCGGCGGCCGAACTGGTAATTTCGTCTTCGGCAGCCATCGCCAAGGGGGTCCTCACCCACGGGGAGCAGCTCCACCTGTGTTATTGCCATTCACCCGCACGATATGCCTGGGACCTGACCAGAGATTACTTGGAGCATACCGGCCTGCGGGGGGTTCTTAAAGGTGCGCTGGCCCAGGCGGTCTTCCACTATTTCCGCCTCTGGGATGTAACGAGCTCCCCCCGGGTGGATTATTTCATCGCCAACTCCCGCTATACCGGACGGCGCCTCCGGCGATTTTACGGGCGGGAGAGCACGGTAATTTATCCCCCGGTTGACGTGGCCCGATTTCCTCTGCAGGAAAAAAAGGAGAGCTTTTTCGTGACGGTGTCCCGCCTAGTGCCTTACAAGAAGGTGGACCTGATTGCCGCCGCCTGCGCCCAGGCGGGGAAAAAACTGGTGGTGGTGGGAGAGGGCCCGGAGTTACCCAAGATTAAAGCCCAGGCCCGGGGTAAAGTTGAGGTTTTAGGCCACCAGCCGAACCAGGTAGTCGTTGATCTGGTGCGCCGGGCCCAGGCCTTCATCTTTGCCGCCCAGGAAGAATTTGGCATCGTGGCGGTAGAGGCCCAGGCCGCCGGCACCCCGGTTATTGCCTATGGGGCCGGCGGTTCCCTGGAGACCGTCCAGGGCGTGTTTGCCGGGGTTAGGCCACAACCGGTGACCACCGGGATTTTTTTCCGGGAACAAACCGTGCCGTCGCTCCTCGAAGCCTTGGAGTGGTTTGAAAAGCACCGAGAAGACCTCGAGCCCCAGGCCTGCCGAGCCAACGCCGTGCGTTTTGCGCAGTCACGTTTTGAGGAGGAATTTACGCGGTTCGTGGCGGACCGCTGGGAACAATTCCAGTCCGGCGAAGGCCACCAACCCCGCGGCGACAGAGGCGGTTCAGAAAAATCTCACAGAGGCAAGCCGAGACCTGGGCCATCGCTTTCAACTCCGGGTAGAGGGATGAGTAATTAACTAACGGTCAGCAGAGTATTTGCACAATCTTATGGAGTCCATGGCCTTTGATCAGGGGAAAAAAATCATTATCCTACTCTCTCTGGTGCTTGCTGTGGCTCTCCTCCGACCACATCTCCAGAGATATGACTCCGTGGGATATTATTCCTGGGTGAGGTCTTTAATTATTAATGGAAATTTGAACATTCAGGATGAATTGCAAAGTTACGACATGAACACTTTTATTATTAAAACTCCCACGGGTAACCCGGCGCAACCTTGGCCAGTTGGTTGCTCAATACTTTGGATGCCTTTTTTTATCGTAGCACATATATTTGTACTTACTGTTAACTTTTTTGGTTGGCCTATCATTGCAGACGGCTATTCTTTGCCATACCGTCTGGCCGTTGCCTGTGGCACAGCCATATATGGCACCCTGGGTTTATTAATCATATACAATATTATTGAGAATTATTATTCATCAATGATTGCAACAGTCAGTGTCATTACTATCTGGCTGGCCTCTCCCCTTGTTTTCTATATGTTCGCCCATCCCATGATGTCCCATGCAAATGACATGTTTGCTTACACCCTTGTCTTATGGGCCTGGTTGGCTACCCGAAAAACACCTTTCCGCCTGTTACCGTATGCTTTATTAGGCGCAGCCAGCGGCCTCGCTGCTTTGGTGAGAAACCAAAATGCCGGTCTGGCAGTACTGGTCATTTTACTTATAGGGTACCAGAGCTTACGCAGCACACTCACGTGGCGGCAAGGAAGTCTCGCTACGGTAATTTTTTCTGTCTCTTGGTGTTTTGCCTTTTTCCCGCAATTGCTTGTTTGGAAATCCACTTTTGGCGACTTGATTTTACTAAGTCATCCATATTCTTATATTTCTGGGGCAGGAACCTTCTACTTCGGGTTTCCCTGGATATTTCACGTTATGTTTTCTGACAATCGCGGCATATTCATCTGGCATCCGGTGCTATTATTTGCCGCTTTCGGTTTTATTTATTTATTCAAAAAGGACAAACTCCTTTTTTTCTTTCTTGTCATGAGTTTTCTTATCCAATTAGGAATTATCGGCTCCTGGGAGCATTGGCATGGTACTCGGGGATTTGGGCAGCGCTTTTTTGTCAATTTAGTACCAGCTTTTATGTTTGGCTTTGCGGCTCTGTTACATGAATTACAAAAAAAGATATCTATTAAAATTATTATTCCTATTTGTTTAGCTTTTATAGTCTGGAATTTTTTGTTAATTTTGCAATTTATACTTGGTATTGTGCCACGAGGTGGCCCTACAGACCTTTATCTCATGGTAAAAAAGCAATTCCTAGTCATTCCAGAGAATCTGGGCAAATTACTCCTGGCCTTTTTAACAAGGTCTGAATAATAGTTCCAAAAAGTGTTTGCTACAAAAGTGGACCATTATCCGGTAAGGTTATGATTCAGGAGTGATCGGGCGTAAACAAATCAGAAAAATAATTAAGAGATATTATGGAAGAAAACTATTCGAGCCAAAGGGCTTTTCAGCAAACCTTCGGCCTCAATCATAGGGAAAACTAATGCCTTTCTCCCGGCAAGGAATTTTCACCCATTACCAGTGGCTCATTTCCCTGGTTCAGTGGCTGTTGGACGGCCTGGTGGTAGTCCTTTTACTGGCCGTCCTGACTCTGCTTTACGGCGTTCCTTTTAAGAGTACTTACCAGGTCCTGGCCGCCCTGGCTTTTTTTCTCACCCTCCTGAGTTTTAACGCGGCTCAACTCTACCGCCCCTGGCGGGGAGTGGATTTCCTGCGACTGGGGCGGCGGGTTTCTGTAGCCTGGGGCATTGTGGTGGTTATGCTGCTGGCGCTGGGCTTTGTCACCAAGACTTCGACGTATTTTTCCCGGGGGGTGCTCCTGCCCTGGTTTTTCCTCACCCCCCTGGCCCTCATGGGCATGCGCCTTTTGGTTTTCAAAAGCCTGGGATTCTTCGCGGGCCCAGGGACGGAACTTCCGCACCGCTGTGATCGCCGGAGCCGGGGTCCTGGGCCAGCACCTGGCTAAAAGTATTTCAGACCTGCCCTGGCTGGGGATCCGCTTTTTGGGTTTCTTCGACGACCAGCAGGTGGGGAAAAAGATCACCCCGATGGGAGAGCATTACGACCACCCGGTTTTGGGAGATTTGAATGATATGGTGGCTTTTGTCCAGAACCACCAGGTGAACATGGTGTATCTGGCCCTCCCCTTACGAGCCCAGGCCCGGCTCCGGGAAATCATCGAAAAGCTTCAGGACACCACCGCCTCGGTCTATTTCGCCCCTGACGTGTTCATTTATTCCCTGTTCCAATCCAGTCTCATCGACTTGCGTGGCATCCCCCTCATCTCACTGTGGGAAACCCCTTTTTACGGGGTGAACGCCATGGTGAAGCGGGTCTTGGATCTGGTCCTGGCCAGTTTACTGCTGGTGTGCACCGCCCCCCTGCTGCTGGCTATTGCTTTAGGAGTTAAACTCACTTCCCCGGGTCCCGTATTCTTTAAACAACGGCGCTACGGCCTGGACGGTGAGGAGATCAAGATCTTCAAATTTCGCACCATGTTGGTGTGTGAGGATGGGCCGGATATTTCCCAGGCCACCAGGGATGATTCCCGGGTGACGCCCTTTGGGAAGTTTCTCAGACGCACCAGCCTGGATGAACTGCCCCAATTGTTCAATGTCCTACATGGCCATATGTCCATGGTGGGCCCCCGTCCCCACGCCGTGGCCCACAACGAGTTTTACCGGCAGCGCCTGCCCCGCTACATGCTGCGCCATAAGGTCCGGCCCGGGATCACCGGACTGGCCCAAGTCAACGGCTTCCGGGGGGAGACGGAAACCATGGAGAAGATGGAGCAAAGGCTGGCGTTTGATCTGGAGTATCTGCGCCGCTGGTCCCTGTGGCTGGATATGAAGCTCATCATGCAAACCGTCTGGAAGACGGTCTCGGACAAGAACGCCTATTGAGCAGATTTAATGATGAAGGGAAGAACTTCAGTATGGTGGGACCCATGAACAAAGATGCCAAGATTTACGTGGCCGGGCATCAGGGCCTGGTGGGAAGCGCCATCTGGCGACGCCTCAAAAGCGGGGGCTTCCGGCACCTCATTGGCCGTACTTCCCGCGACCTGGATCTCAGGGAACAAACCGCGGTGAAGACCTTTTTTGACGAGGCGCAGCCAGACTACGTTTTTCTGGCTGCCGCCCGGGTAGGAGGTATCAGGGCCAATGACACCTATCCCGCGGAATTCATTTACGATAACTTGATGATCCAAACCAACGTGCTCCACCAGGCCTACTTGCACGGGGTGAAAAAGCTTTTATTTCTGGGAAGTTCCTGTATTTATCCCAAGTTTTGCCCCCAGCCCATGAAAGAGGAGCATCTTTTGAGCGGCAAGCTGGAGCCCACCAACGAACCGTATGCGGTGGCCAAAATCGCCGGGATCACCATGTGCCAGGCATACCGGCGGCAGTATGGCGCCGCCTTCCATGCGGCCATGCCCACCAACCTCTATGGTCCGGGAGACAACTTTGACCCCCTGGACTCCCACGTCATTCCAGGGCTCCTGCGCCGCGTTCACGAAGCCAAAACCCAGGGTGCCGGGGAAGTGACCATCTGGGGCACCGGCACACCCCGGCGGGAGTTTCTCTATGTGGAGGACCTGGCGGATGCCTGCCTATTTCTCATGGAACACTATGACGAAGCCGCTATCATCAACGTGGGGGTGGGCCAGGACTTGAGCATCGCCGAGTTGGCCCACTTGGTGGCCCGGGTGGTGGGCTTTCAGGGCCACTTAACCTTTGATCCCAGCTATCCGGATGGCACTCCGCGCAAGCTCCTGGATATTAGCCGCCTGACCCAAATGGGCTGGCGAGCCCAAACATCTCTCGAAGCCGGCCTCAAAGAAACCTACGCCTGGTTCTGCCGCCATGTGAGCCGGGCGCCTGCGTGATGCCAGGTCGAAGGACTCGCTTCCCTCGCTGAGTAAAAAACCGGGACTCATCATCCCGGTTTTTTGCTCGGCACTCTCTTATACTGTTTTCGGTTTTCAGTTTTCGGTTGAAAGAATTAAAATTATCATTATTTTACAGAAGTTGTTTGTTGCATTCCAACGTGAACTTGGTATTACCAAGTCCGTCTCTGGTAAATGGTCTGGGTTGGGGCAGGCGCCGGAGGTGCGAAGTGCTCCGACCAGGACCGGTCCACTGCTTTGAGGTAATCCCTTCTTCCTTTGCCCACCAGACGATTGTTCTGGAAGATGAGGGGAGTGAAGCCACCCCGCACGGTGCCGCTCTCTTCGTAATCCATGTTATGGGTGCGGTAAAAATACAGCAGGAAGTGTCCCCCCCGATAGTCCCCCTCTTCCCGGACCTGGGGAGGACCCATAACTCCCTCCACTTCCTCCCGGCTCATTCCCAGCTTCACTTCCTGCTCACGGAAATATGTGGAAAAGATGGTTTTCCGAGGCCATTGGGTAAGCACTCTTTCCCCGCAGCCCAAAGCCAGGGAGACGAAAATGAGAGCCAGGGTGAGCCAGGTCATGATATTCTCCTGAAAATAACCTGGCTGACAATATACTGGCAGGCCGGGTTGACGTCAATAAAAACCCCGTGTCCCTGAACTGAAGGTGACGGCAGTGCCCGGGTGGTTCAAGCCCTGTCAGCTAACAGGGCCTGCCATTGGAACAAAGTGCAGGGGACCGGCAGTTTTTTCGAGGGGCGTTAGTAAGTTGACAGTATCTCTCTTCCCCTTGCCGAAAGTCTAGACTTTTCCCTCATCCACCCACACTTGGCAGGCGAAACTTTCCCACAAAGGTGGAATTTTCTGCCGACCCGGGATTACTCTCTCAATTGGGCGCTACCTCGCACCCTGGGGACTCCAAAGACTGGTCAAAGGTGGTGTCCGGGCTCAAGGTCCGGGTCCGGTAAAAAGTCTTGAGGCGCTTACGAATAGCCAGGCCTTCCTTCCCCATCTTGGCGAGAATGTGTTCCGTTAAGGGCGCCAAGTCCTCATGGGCTATGACCGTAGTTCGCTTATTGCGTTTCATGGTGTTCACCCCCCAGAGATTTTTCTTCATGTACTATTCAAATTTGATGCCACCTTTCTGCAATATGTTTTATTGCTCATGGAAGATGCTTCATCAGGGGAACCATGCCTGCGGAAAAAAAGGCAAGACGAGAGCAGGCTGCTGCTCCCGGGATCGGGGGGGAAGTCTGATTTTCGGCAGAAACCAGGGCTGGGGCAGGACTCAGGCCAGCCCGGTGATTCGGAAGAAATTGCCTAAGAGGCGGCGGAACGTTTCTCCCATAGCGACTTCCTCCGCCGGGGCCTGGGAGAGGAAAGCTTCGGGGTCCACATCGGTGCCGGACAGGGCCCACTCCCGATCATGGGCCAGCCATTTCGCGGCGTCCTGGGCCTTGGCGTGGTTGTCGAACTGCAAGCCCACAACCCGGGGATTGCCGATAATTCCCAGGGCCTCTACCGGGGTGGCGGGGGAGGTGGCAAGAATACTTAGCCCATGAGGGACCGGCATGAACACCCCCTGGCCGTGCCATTTAAAGAGCCGCAGTTCGGCCGGCAGGCCCTGGAAGACAGGGTGAGCCTGGCCCCTGGGGGTGAGATGGCCGGTGATGAAGCCCACGGATTTCCGGGACATGGGGCCCACCCGGCATCCCAACATGTGAGCCAGGATCTGGTGTCCCAGACAAAACCCCAGGTAAGCCCGGCCGGAAGCCACAACTTCCTTGATCATCGCCTTGAGGGGTTTGAGGTACGGAAACTCCTCCTCCTCGTCCACGTTGGGAGAGCCCCCCAGGACAATAAGACCGGCAAAGGGGTCCAGGGGCGGCAGGGGGTTATGCCAAACCTCGGCCACCTCAAAAGCGACCTGGGCGTCGGCCAAAGCCGCCAGCAAGTGGCCTCCGGGCCCTTCCCAGTCCATGTGCTGGACGATGAGAATTTTTTTTCCGGTCATCAGCGCTTCCGTCCTGAAACGTGATACAGTGGCCTGGACTTGGCCAAGCAGGCGGCCAAGAATAATCTCATGGTCAGGACCACGACATCTCAAATATGGAACTGGTGGATGGCAACGGGGTCAGGTGGTATCGCTTCCCTCGGTTGGCGACTTTTTCCGGGTTGGTGCACGGCATTTTCACCCGGCAGGGCGGGGTAAGCAGCGGGCCCTACCACAGCCTCAACGTCAGCCTGGCCGTGGGAGACCTGCCCCCTCGGGTAAAGGAAAATCGGCGCCGGGTGCAGCAAACGCTTGAGCTGGGGGAGCTCATCAGCGCCACCCAGGTGCATGGCCGCAAAGAGGCCGTCATCAGGGGGGGCTACCCTGTCCCTGCCGGGGAACTCCCCGAAGTGGACATCCTCATCACCGCCCAGCCCGGCCTGGGCCTGATCATCAAGCAGGCGGATTGCCAAGCGGTTCTCTTCTATGACCCGGAGCACCAGGTGGTGGCCAACGCTCACTGCGGCTGGCGGGGACAGGTCCAGGGCGTCCTTTTTGAGACCGTCAACCGTCTCACCCTTCACTTCGGTTCCCACCCCGAGGCAGTCCACGCCGCCATCGGGCCGGGGCTGGGCCCGTGTTGCGCCGAGTTCCGCCATTACCGGCGCGAATTTCCCCCTGAGTTGTGGGAATACCAGGTACGCCCGGGTTACTTCGACCTCTGGCAACTGAGCTTCGACCAGCTTACGGCTGCAGGAATCAAGCCTGAAAACATTGAGGTGGCAGGTCTGTGCACCCGCTGCCGGGCGCAGGAGTTTTTTTCCTACCGTCGGGACCGGGTCACGGGCCGCCAAGCCGCGGTGATTGCCCTTACATCCTGAGAGCGGCCACATTTCCTTTAGGGAGAGGGCTACTTATTCGGAAGAAGGCGGCGGTGTTTCTTTCTTGGTGACCTTGTCCTTGAGATCGTTAAAGGCTTTTTTGCCTTGGTCAACGGCCTTAGTCACCTGCTCGGGGTACTTGTAGCCTATAAAAATCCCAGCGGCTAAACCTACAATCAACCAACCAAACATGTCCATTCCTTCCTTGTGCGTGATTAGGCGTGGTACTGTTCATTATATGTATCTCTCACGAGGGGAAATGGCAAGCTCATTCCAGGACAGCCAAGGCTTCCCGGGCCATCTGGGCCACGGTAGTGTGGCGCAGTTCCCCTTGATCGTAAATTTCCACCAGGCGTTCATCATCCAGCAATTGTTCCAACTGGCCCCTGGCTTCATGAACCGCCAGCCTTCCCAGGGCCCAGGCGCTAAGGCCCCGGACTTGGGGGTCATCGTCTCCCAGGCAGGGAAGGATGAAGGGTCTCACCTCATCGAGTTCCCCCGGGTGCACTTCGGCCAGGCGGCCGATGCCCCAAAGCATGGGAGCCCGGGAAAAAGGTTCTTCCAGGAAACCGCAAAACATGGGGATGATATCGGACACCACCGAGAGCTCATGCCGCCCGATTTCCCCCAGGGCTGCAGCCGCCCCCCAGCCGAAGCTGCCGGAGTCTTCATTGAGGAGCCAGAGGAGCCGGCCGATGATTTTCTGCACCTGCTGGGGATGGCCATGGGCCACGTAGCCTAAACCCTCCAGGGCTCGCCAGTGCAGGGGGTCGTGGGGGTCGTAAAGAAATTGCAGGAGAACCGCCGTCACATGGTTCTCCCGGCCGGCCAACGCCACCAGTTCTGAAAAATTTCCCTCCTCCAGCAGGGTGCGGATTTTTTGCCGCAGGGCGGCTCGGCTTTTCATGGGTTGGTGGCCCGTGCCTCAGAAGTGGGAAGCCCTGGCCTGGTTAAAAGGGAATATCGTCCTCGGGCACACCCCCCTCCGGTGGCGAGAAGGGGGCTTCACCTCCACGGCTGTCGGTCCGGTCACCCGGTCCCCCCAGCATAAGCATCTCTCGGGCTTCTATCTCGGTGGTGTATCGTTTTATCCCGTCTTTTTCATACGAGGAGGTACGCAAACGGCCTTCAATATAAACCTGTCTGCCCTTGGAGAGGTATTGTCCGCAAATTTCAGCAAGTTTGCGCCAGGCCACCACCCGGTGCCACTCGGTTCGTTCCTGGCGGTTCCCTTCTCGATCTGTAAAAGTTTCAGAAGTTGCCATATTAAATCGGGCTACGGCTGTGCCAGTTGCTGTGTAACGGATTTCGGGGTCAGCCCCCAGATTGCCGACTAGAATCACCTTATTTATACCCCCAGCCATAATCCCTCCTTGGAGCTTCTATCCCTGAATTATTCTCCTCTATCACACAAAGAAACCTCGGGCAAGGACAAATCTCCCTGGCAACCGGTTCTTGCCCCTGGGGTAGGCAAACATACCGTTTTCGGTTTTCGGTTCTTAGTTTTCTACAGAAAATAATTTGTAATATTAATAAGTTATGTGATTAGGCTGTTCTGACGGACTGGTGGCGCAGGTTTTCAACCTGTGCTGGGACAGCGGGGGCGGTTGTCCTACACCAGATATCCTATTATTCCTAACAGGTCGATGGTAGCAAGGGCATCTTGTCCGTGTCTGGATGGGCTGGAAGCCCGTCCTACCGGTTTTGGGTGTGTTGGGGGGAGAAGGAGGCGAATGAACTTTCCCAAGCAATTGTTCATGAGCCGTTGGCTAACCCTGAAATAATGAAAAGGTTGGTAAGGCGGGCGTCCCACCCGCTATCTTGGTGCGCAGAGCGCACCCTACACTTTGAACTTTGAACCTTGAACTTTGAACTTTTCGGAACAGACGTAGCTTATTTCCCGGGGCGGGCCCAATCAAGCAGCCTGAGTTCCGGGGTGATCTGGCCCATAAACGAGGAGAAGCGGGTGCTGAACGCCACCTCCAAGGGGCCGGAGAGAGGGTGATGCCGAGCCTGGTCAAAGGCGATGGCGTCCATCACTACCTCAGCTTGGGAAAGTTGCACCTTCAAATGGCGCTCTCCCACCACCCGGGAAGTGAGGCATTCCACGGCCTGGCACACAAAAACCGGCTCGGGATTCCCCGGGCCAAAGGGGCGCAGGCGTTTCAGGTGCTTATAGAAACCCTGGTCCAGGTCAGACAAACCCACCGCGGCGTCCACCTTGAGGGTGGGTCGCAGACTGACATCCCCCACCTGAGCCTCAAAAGCCTCTGCTAAAGCTTCCTGCAGGGCCGCCAGGTTTTCCTCGGTGACAGAAAAACCGGCGGCCGCCTCATGACCGCCAAACTTCACGAGATGCTGCCGGCAAGCTTGCAGTCCCTCAAAGAGGTGGTAGCCTTCAATGGAGCGGGCCGAGCCTTTGCCCAGGCCGTCTTTCAAGCTCACCAAGGCCACGGGGCGGTGAAACTCCTCGGCCAGGCGGGCCGCAGCGATACCCAGGACCCCGGGGTGCCAGTTTTCCCGGCCCAGGACCATGACCGGCCGCTGGTCCAGTCCCTGCTGGCGGATCAAGCCCAGGGCCTGGCGCAAGACCTCTCCTTCCAGGGCCTGGCGCCGACGGTTGAACTCATTCAGGATTCTGGCCTGACTCCGGGCCTGTCCCAGATCAGTGGCCAGGAGCAAATGGAGAGCCCCTTGGGCCTGGCCCAGGCGCCCGGCGGCGTTGAGGCGGGGGGCCAGGCGGAAGCACAGGTCCCGGAAGGTGACCGTCTTACCGTTCAAACCCACCGCTTCCTTCAAGGCCAGCAACCCAGGGCGCCGGGTCTCCTCCAGGACCTTGAGCCCCTGGTGCACCAGGATGCGGTTCTCCCCCCGCACCGGGACCACATCAGCCGCGGTGCCCAGGGCCACCAAGTCTAAACAGTTCCGAAGATTGGGCTCCGGGTGGTTCTTGAACCAGCCTTCCTCACGGAGCCGGGCTCTGACCCCCAGGGCCAGGAGCAAAGCCACTCCCACTCCGGCCAGCATCCTAAAAGGGTAGTCCTCGCCGCCCCGTTTGGGGTTCACCACCGCCAGGGCGGGGGGCAGTTCCGGAGGCAGTTCGTGATGGTCCGTAATTATGACATCCATCCCCTGGTCCCGGGCCCAGGCCACTTCAGCAGCGTCGCTCACCCCGCAGTCCACTGTCACCAGCAGCCGGGCTTTGGACGCTAACTCCCGCAGGGCCGGCTGGTTGAGGCCGTAACCCTCCTCCAGGCGGTCCGGGATGTAAGTGAAACAGGAAAGACCCAGTTCCTGGAAAAACTGGGTAAGGAGACAAGCCGCGGTGAGGCCGTCAGCGTCATAGTCCCCATACACCACCAGGGGCTCCCGCTGCCGGACTGCCTGGGCCAGGCGGGCTGCGGCCGCCTCCAGGTCGGGGAGGCCGAAAGGGGATGCCAGGCGCTCCAGGTTGGGCTCCAGGAAGGCCAGGATCTCCTCCGGGGCCGACAGCCCCCGGTTCAGCAAAAGCCGGGCGATGAGAGGCGGCAGGCCGTGGCGGGCACTCACCTGCTGCACCAGGTCCAGCCGCTCCGGATACGCCTGCCACACCTTCCGCCGCCGCATGTGTTCTCCTTGGAGATGATGGTTGGGGGAGTCTCACTCCCTGAACCCTCCCCTCAATTCAGGCTAATCCACCGTCTCCCCCGGTTTCAGGGGGAGCACCTGGATTTCTGGTTGGTCTTTGAGAAGGTTTTGCAGTTCTTCCGGGGTGCCGGTGAGCACCGGGAAGGTGCCGTAGTGCATGGGAATGACGAAGCGGGGTTTCAGCATCCGGCAGGCCAGGGCTGCTTCTTTGGGGTCCATGACGTAGTGGCTGCCGATGGGCAGCAGGGCCACCTCGGGATGGTAAAGTTCTTGAATGAGCTCCATGTCCTTGAACACCGCGGTGTCCCCGGCGTGGTAAACAGTAAATCCATTAGGGAAGGTGACCACGAATCCTCCCGGATCCCCGGCGGACACCATCTGCCCCTCCACCTCGGTGGTGGAGGAGTGCACCGCGGTGGTCATGGTGACCGTGAGGCCGTTGAGGGCCACGGTGCCCCCTTTATTCATGCCGATGACCTCAGGCGCCCCGGCCTGGGCCAGGATCTGGGAAAGCTCATGGATAGCCACCACCTGGGCCCCGGTAGTCTGGGCCAGGGGCACCGTTTCACCTATATGGTCGGCATGGCCGTGGGTGACAAGAATAACGTCCACTGGCCCCACTTCGGAGACGGGGGTATTAAGGAGCGGGTTGGTGAGCCAGGGGTCGATGACCACCGTCACACCCTGGCCGGTCAGTTTGAAGGCGGCGTGGCCGTAAAAGGTGATGCTGACGCCGCGGCCGATGGTTCCTGGTGCCATGGCAGCCTCCCTTGTACAACTTGCGAAATGCTGGTCTAACGATTATGCTGAGATTAATGTGAATTCTTGGGCATCTGGGCCATCTTTTCCAGAACTTCCAGATGCCGACGCACTCCCAGGGCGATCAGGGTATCCCCGGCGTCAATCTGCGTTCCGGGGCTGGGATTGAAGATCATGTCCCCGTCGGCCCGCTTGATGGAAACGATGATAGTATTCAGCTTTTGGCGGATACCTGAATCTTTGAGGGCCTTGCCTACCAGAGAGGACGTGGGGGCCACCGGGATCTCTTCCATACTCAGGTCCACGTCCTCTTTCATGGCCAACTCAAGAAAGGTGACCACGTTGGGGCGCAGAATGGCCTGGGCCATCTTGCGTCCGCCCAATTCATAGGGAGACTCCACCCGGTCAGCGCCGGCCCGCAGGAGTTTCTGTTCGGAGCCCGGCTCGGCGGCCCGGGCCACAATGAAGATTTTGGGGTTGAGACTGCGCGGCGGTCAGGGTGATGAAAACGTTGTTGGCGTCGGAGGAGACCACCGCGATCAGCCCCTTGGCCCGCTCGATGCCGGCCTCCTCCAGGACCTCTTCCTTGGTGGCGTCCCCCACCATGAAGTAGTATCCTGATTCTTCCAGGCACCGTGATCAGCTCCGAACTTGTTCTCGATAATCACAAAGGGTATACGCCGCTCTTTGAGCTGCCGGGCGATGATTTCGCCGATGCGGCCGAACCCACAGATGATGTAGTGCTTTTGGAGCTTTTTGAATGTGCTTCAGCAACTTGCGCTTCCCCAGGGCTCGATGGATCTCCCCTTCCACCACCATCCCGGGCCAGCCCGGTGATGATGTAGAACAAGACCCCGATCCCGGAAAGCATGAGCACCATGCTGTAGGCCCGTCCGACCGGGGACAGGGGCCTCACCTCTTCGTAGCCCACGGTGGTGAGGGTGATGACCGTCATCCACAAGGAGTCGAAAAAGTCCCATCCCTCGATCCAGACATAGCCCAGAGAGCCTGCGATAATAAAAATTAACAGGATGGCGCTCCACTGGATGATTTTTCGAAAGACTACCATCCCGTGCTACACGTCAGGCGCCATCCTGAGACTGTCCAGCCGGGTAAACATTTACCCTTACTCCCGCACCAGGGCCTCGGCGACATAGGCGTCGGTAATGAGGACATTGAAGAAGCGCCCCTTGAGGCAGGCCCGGATAGCCTCAGTTTTCTCGAGACCCCCGGCCACGGCGATCACATACTTACCTTCTTCAGCTGCCTTCTCTCTCAGTTCCGGCGCCATGACACCGATAATGCGGTTGGTCAGAGCAGTCAGTTCCTTGTCTTTCTTGTCGAGCAAAGGTTCTCCTTGAGCATTGATGGGCGTATGGTTGATCTCCGCCACCACGCCTTTGGCGGCCAACTGCTCGGCGCTCAGGTTCAATTCCTGCTGGGCCAGGGCCATAAAGCCCGGCTTGTCCACCGCCAGATGTCCGATAGCCAGGAGCATGATGTCCACGTCCCAAATGTCCTGATAAATCTTCTGGAGTTCGGGATTGGCCTTGATCTGCGTTTCGTATTCCTTCCGGGAGGTAACGGGCATGGAGGGCAGATTATAGGCCATGGCGTCCGGGTACTTGGTGCTCATCATGCCCACCAGGGCGTTACTGGTCAGCCCCGGCATGACGAAGATGCGGGTCAGAGACAATGGATAGATGTGCGGGTTGCTGAGCCGCTCCGGTTCCAGATAAGAGACGACATAATACAGGGTCTGGCCACAGGAAAGCCCGATCTTGACGCCGTCCCAGGCGATCTCCTCCACATAGTGGGCCGCCTCCCGGGCGATGGTCTTCTGAACTGCATCAATATCCTTGATCCCAGGGTCCACCACCCTGAGCTCCTTGAGGTGCGGGTACATCTTCTGGAGTTCGTCCTCCAGGTCGGAGCGCCGAGGGATGGCCGACTTTTCGAAGATAAAGGCCATGACCTGGGGCAGGGTGGTGTACTCCATTTCGTGGAGGCCCAGGCGGTGGGGCTCGAAGGGGCCGTGGCGCCGCATGTAGGTGGCAATCTTGCTGGCTTCTTTCCGGGCCTCATCATAGGCCACATCCGAGAACAGGTCCACCGGGCCGATGAGTTTTCCTTCACAGAGCTGATACCCGGCGGCAATGACCCGGGGCGGCCCGTCGAAGCGGATGGGCCTAGCGTCGGCAAAGGAGACCGGCATCAGGGGGCCGTGGTGGGAACCCCGCATCCAGCCTTCCACCAGGTGCGGAAAAGCAAAGGGCTCCAGCACCTCGCCCACCGCCGGGAAACCGGACTGGCAGCGCACCACCAGCACCGGGTCGTCCTTGCCCACGTAGCGCCCGGCAATGAGGCCGAGTTTTTGGGAGGAAGCCACCGAGGCAATCTCGTTGTCCTTCTTGCGGAAGATGCTCTCGATGAGATATCTGCCCGAAGCGCCGATGAGGACCAGGAGGTCGTACATGTCCTCCGGACAGGAGAGCACCCATTCCTTATCTTCAAACACGTCCAGGACCCGGAAGCGGAAGCCCCGGTGCATGGAGGGATCGATGACCAGGCCGGGGGTATTGAAGGGGTCGCCGAAAATTTTAAAGAGCGGCAGGTTCCAGGCCCCGGGAGAGGTTTTGTCGGCCATAAAAATAATGACCGGCTCGCTCTTGCGCTCCACGAAGCTCATTTCCGCCACCCCGGGCCCCATGCCCTTGACGTTGCCCGAAAAGGCATCGGCCAGCATATCCTGGCCGGCTCCGTAAAGCTTCATACGTTTGGCCAGTTCGGTGAGGTCCAGAAAGGTGTCCCAGGCGAACTGGTGAATCTCCGAGTTGTCCACGCCCCGGTAGTGAGTCATGATCAGTTCTACGTCATCACCGACGTTGAGCGCCTGACCGTCCACCAGAAAGCCCTTTTTTACGGCTTTGTCCAGGTGTTTTTGCGCCAGAGCCAGCATGTCCGGATGCGAGGTGCTGTGCCCCACCCAACCGCCGACATCCGCTTTGATAACTGAAAGAGTGATTTTTTTCTCCGATGACATAAGCTCTCCTTTCCGATTCCTTACATCAAATTCTTTGGTATCACGCCGATGGATGTGGTATGGAGATGGCCATGTGCCGTTTGTTTTACTTGATCTCCTGCATCCTGGCAGCCCTAACCGCCCTGGGGGCCTGTGGCTCCCGGCTCCTGCCTGCTACCCCGGCTGGCCTGGCCTTCCAGCCGGGCCGTTATGTCAAGGAATCCTATTTCGCCCCGGATTTCAAACCGGTTGACGCGACCTATGCCTTCAACGCCTTCACGGTAACAGCCGCCCGCGAGGTGCCAGCGGAGGAGTTCCTCGAGCTTTTCCGAGAAGAACTGGTTCGGGCCTGGCGGGCCCAGGGCCTCAGGACAAGCTCCGGGAAGAAGACCTGCCGCCTGTCCGGGACCATCCACCACCTCTCTGTCAAAGGCGCCCGCTTCCGGTTTTTAACCGGCAGACTGCATGCCACCATTGCTCTTTCCGGGGCCATCACCCGGGGGGAACAAGTGCTCTTTGCCTTCCGGGATCAAATCAATATGAGCTCCCCTCTGGCCCCGGGGTCGGCGGCTCCCCAGGAAAAGATTCTGCTCCTGCGCCAGTTGGCCCGGGAGACCGTCAACCACCTTCTCAATGAACTATTGCTTCACGGGTTCACCGACGATTCTGGATAGAGGTCGGCAATCACCCGCATGATTATTTTGGGTTTGTGTATCGCGTTGGTGAACAACTCGATTTTGCCCACGTAATGCCCTTGCCCCAGATACTTGTTTTTTACCTCAATGACATAGATCTTACCCGGCTTTTCCGTCCTGAGAGTCACGTCAATTTTGTCGGGAATAGAATTTTGAAACTTGGTGATTTCCCAGGGGAACGGCAGGTTGGAAATGAACCGCACCTGGGCCGTGAGATTTTCCCGGGCAGCGCCCCGGAAACGGACGACATGGCTGGGTTTGATCTCGATGCTCCGTTGAGACTCCCCGCGCAAAACCAGATTTACCATGGGCCGCTGCGGGTCATTGAACCTGACGGAGTTCTTTTTCTTGAAAGAGTGAACCACCGAAAAAGGCTGTATTTCCAGATTGATTCGACCCTCTCCCCCGGGGGGAATGACCCGGTCGTATTTCGCCACGGTGCAGGCGCAGTCTGGGTCAACCTCCAGGATCTTCAGATCCCGATCACCAGAATTCTTGATGATAAAGGTGTGGCTCAAGATCATGTCCTCCCGCACCTGGCCGAAATCATGGAGGGTTTCGGGAATGTCAGCCCGAGGTTGAGCCTGTGCGGGGGAGATACCGGCCGCCCCCGGGAGATTAAGAAGTACCAAAGGCAGGAGCAGCCAACCGAATTTGCGGAAAAATCCTAATTTATAGAAAGACATGAAATATTCCAGGCGCCTTGGAGTAGATTTATGGGAGAGGAAATTCGGGCAGGTTTGACTGCGGCGCCTTTGGGAAAGGTGCTGGAGGCCCGCAAAACTCGGGAAATGATTCTTCCCCGCCCTGAACCCCTACCAATTAAATATTCTAACACAAAGAAGTCATGGTGACATACGGGAAATTTTCCCCCGGCTTCATTCCTCACCATGAAACAACGACTTACATTCCCATTTTGCCGATTCCTCGAAGTGTTATATAATGGCCGCAAAACCACCTAAAAGAGACTCGCCCATGAAACGCCAGGCCCGGGTAACCCGGAAGACCAGGGAAACTGACATCGAGGTTGAATTGAACCTGGACGGCGCCGGCCAGGTTGACCTCGCCACCGGCATACCCTTCCTGGACCACATGCTGCATCTTTTTGCGGCCCATGGCTACTTCGATCTGACCATCAAGGCGGTGGGGGACCTGGAGGTGGACCAGCACCACACCGTGGAGGACATTGGCATCTGTTTGGGACAGG
This sequence comes from uncultured delta proteobacterium, assembly GCA_963709285.1. Taxonomy (GTDB): domain Bacteria; phylum Desulfobacterota; class Desulfobaccia; order Desulfobaccales; family 0-14-0-80-60-11; genus JBGSLA01. The sequence goes on from CAVPVR010000004.1 coordinate 180,167, forward strand.
CCTTCCGGGAGGCCCTGGCGGCCCGGCCTGGGGTGCGCCGCTTCGGCTCGGCCCGGGTGCCCATGGACGAGGCCCTGGCCCAGGCCACGGTGGACCTCTCGAACCGGCCTTTTCTCCATTTCGATGTGCGCTTCGCCCCCGTGTCTGCCGCCCTGGACCCCCAACTGGTAAAGGAGTTCTGGCGGGCCGTGGCCACCCACGGCGGCATGACCATCCATATTGAGGTGCCTTACGGGGACAACACCCATCACATCATGGAGGCCACCTTCAAGGCCATGGGCCGGGCCCTGGATATCGCCACTCAACCCGAACCCCGGGCCCCAGGCGCGCCGTCCACCAAGGGAATGTTATGAGAATGTTGTGGGGGAGGGCCAGTGAGCGCAGCCCCCACACCCACTCCCAACCCCATACACGTGAGCACGGGCTTCCAGCCCGTGCTCCACAGAAGCTGACGCTTTTCCCATAATCACTGTCTCCCCTGGTCGGGGACCCAGGGTTAACTGAAGGGTACTTATCTAATGAAGCGTCGGGAATTTATCTGGAACCTGGGTCTGGGCTTAGCAGCGGGTTGGGCCGCCAGCCGCTGTTTATGGCCGGTCTCGGCGATGGCGAGGAACCCGGCAATATCCCTTGCCTTCCTGGCCGACGCGCATCTGCAAGATAGCGACTACAACCGCCCCGAAGCCCGTGCCTTGGCCCGGGCGGTGGCGGAGATTCGATTCCTCAAGCCAACTCCAAACCTGGTATTCTTCGCCGGGGACCTGGCCCACAATGGGGACCCCGGGGCCCTGGCCCTGGGTGAGGAGATCCTCTCAGACCTCCCCATGCCACTGCTGGCGGTGAGAGGTGAAGGAGACGGCCGCCCCCAAAAAGGTGAGGCCGGCTGGGAACTTTTCAGCAATGGCCGCTTTGTTTACGGCTTCGAAGGGATCAATCTTCTGGGACTGGACACAAGTTGGCAGGAAACCCCGGAGGGCCCGGCCTTCGCCCTGGGAGAGACTCAGCACCGCTGGCTGGCCAAAGTCCTGTCCGGGCTTGATTTGGACAGACCGTTGCTCATCCTTTCCCACGCCCCCCTGACCCCCATCTTCCGCCCCTGGGGCCAGTGGACGGTGGACAGCGGACCCCTGATAAACCGACTCTCTCATTTTCCCCAGGTCCTGTGCCTCCACGGCCATGTCCACCAACCGGGTGGTATCTTTGCCAAGGGATTGGCAACTCCTGGAAAAACTCCCCCTCCCCTGGTGGGAGGGGGCTGGGGGGAGGGGGAAACGCACCCATGGCTTAGATATAACCTTTCCCAATTCACCCCCACCCCTACCATCCCCCATCAAGGGGGAGGGAGAAAGAAATCTCCTTACCGCGGAATGAGAAGCCTGGCCCTACCGGCCACCTCCTGGCCTTTACCCTGGGCCCTCGAGGGAACCCCCCGGCAACTGCGCCCGGGTGTGGGCCCGCGGGGCTGCGGCTGGGTCCTGATGAACGCTGGTCAACCGCCACAGGTGCACCATGTTCTCTGGCAGGCCTGAAGACATGCCACTTGTATGACCAACCAAAAGTTGCAGACAGAGGAGACCTTTGACTGAATCGGGAGTCCAATGAATATTAAAAAGCTCGATGAAAAAAGGCGGCTGGAATTTTATGCGGTCCTGTATTTCATCCGGGATCAGCGGAAGAATCACCACCGGTGGTTAATTTTTAAAGAATTCTCCGAACCACCCAATCCGGACACCTATTGCCTGCTGAACGGCGAGCAAGTCGGCATCGAGGTGACCCACCTATGCGGCAACAATCACGATGCGAAGATGGTGCTTGGCAAGGTGAACAGCGAGGAGGACTTGGGGGGAAGCAAACGGCACCCAGAGCCGCCCGTTCCCATAAATCACCGGCTTCCCAACGAACTCAACAGGATTTTAGAATATAAGGCGAAGCACCATTACGGCGATAAGACCTGGTTGGTTATCCGGAACGCCTATCCGTTCTGGGAGAAGGGTGATTTTGAACAATACCGCAGCGACATTATCATTCCTCGCCACCACGCGTTTGAGGAAATCTGGTTGGTCTGTGACCCGGTGGGCGCCTCGGGAACCCTGCGCCTCTATCCCTGACCTGTCGTTCGACACGCCCTTTTCAATCCACTCCCACACTCTCCGACGCCTGTCTCAAGGCAGGTAACTCCACCCCTGGTGATGCCACCAATTCCTCCACTCTTTCCTCCAGACGGGCAATGAGGGATGGCAGAGACTTGTCGTCGAGGGCCGAGATGGCCACGCCCTGGTGAATGCGGACCTGCAAGGCCGCCAGCTCGGGGGGCGTCAGGTCCATCTTGTTGAACACCTTCAGCACGGGCTTGTCCGTCAACTCCAGGGAGGCCAGGATGTCGATCCACGGCCTCCATCTGCTCCGGAAAGCGGGGGTTGCTCAGGTCGATGACGTGGATGAGGAGGTCAGCCTCTTCCAGTTCTTCCAGCGTGGCTTTGAAGGCCTCCAGGAGGTTTTTGGGGAGGTCCCGGATGAAGCCCACCGTGTCGGTGATGATCACCTCCCGTTCCCGGGGGAAGCGCAGACGGCGGGTGGTGGGGTCGAGGGTGGCAAAGAGGCGGTCTTCGGCCAGCACCGCTGGCGTGGGTCAGGGTATTGAACAGGGTGGACTTGCCGGCGTTGGTGTAGCCGATGATGGACAGGATGGGGATGTGATGGCGCTTGCGTCCTTCCCGCCTGACCTTGCGTTCGGCCCGCACTTTCTCCAAATCCCGGTTGAGACGGTGGAGGCGCTCCTGGAGACGCCGGCGGTCGATCTCGAGTTTGGTCTCCCCGGGGCCCCGGCCGCCGATGCCGCCGGTGAGACGTGAAAGGGCGTCATCCCGGCCCCTGAGGCGCGGCAGGAGGTACTTCACCTGGGCCATCTCCACCTGGAGCTTGCCCTCCCGGCTCCGGGCCCGCTGGGCGAAGAGGTCCAGGATGAGCTGAGTGCGGTCAATGACCCGAAGTTCCGTAAAATCGGTAATGGAGCGCACCTGGGCCGGGGTGAGTTCGGCGTCGAAGACCAGGAGGTCAGAGTCGAGCTGCAGGGCCTGGATGACCAGTTCGCTGAGCCTGCCCTTGCCCATGAGCAAACGGGGGTCTACCCGGGAGCGGTGCTGGATGACCGTGGCAGCCACCTCCAGGCCGGCGGAGTTGGCCAGTTCCGTGAGTTCGGCCATGGAGTCCTCGGCCTCCACCCGGTTGCGGGCGGAAACGCCCACCAGGATGGCCCGTTCCCGGCCCGAGGGTCCCCGGCCGTCTTCTTTGTGGGCCAGTTCCGCTTCCAGGGACTCCACCAGGTGAGCAAAATTGAGGTCGAGCTGGGCCAGGTGGTCCGCGGTGATCAGGGCCCAGTTGCGGCCATTTTCCTCCTGGGGCAGGAGGTGGGCCAGATGCACGGCCCCCGGCAGTCCTTGGGGAGTCACGGCCAGGACCACCATGGCGTCCAGGCGCAAGAGGGCCAGATCCATGAGGTCGTCCTGGCTCAGGGGGCTGTTGTCCAGGTGGGTGTGAATCAGGCGCAGGCCCTTGAGGCGGCCCCGGGCGCCTCGCTCCCGGGGGAGGAAGGGTATGAGGAGGCCCTTGGCGTCCCCCACGATGACGTGGGTTACGACTCCGGTCCGGTTCACCAGGACCCCCACCTGGCGGCGCACCTCCCGGGAGATTTCGGCAAGCTGCCGGGCCAATTCCGGGGTGACCAGTTCGCGAGGGGGCACTTTGCGGCGGTAGAGGCGCTCCAACCGCCGGCTCTGCTGGTGTTTCAAGCCGGTAAGATTACCAAGCGGCCGGTTGATGACTGCTCCTTCGAAAACGGATAGATTGCTTTTCGACTAAAGGTGCAAATATCTAAGTTAATTATACCAGAAAAAGGCCCGTATCCTAAGGATTCCTCCCGTCTGGAAGGCGCCAGGTCTCAGCGTTTCATGGGCTTTATGGTGCACAGCGCCGTTAAGGCGCGTTCCTTGTTCACCTCAAAGTCTTGTTGGTTGGCCGCGCTATACCCGACGTGAAAGTGGAGGCCTTGGTCAAGATAGAGGAAGGTGTTTTGCACCAGCTTGCCGGGCTGTCTCGCCTCAATTTTAATACACCGATGGCCGCAAAAGGTGGTTTCCGTCATGACCGCATTCAGGTGTGGCTTTCCCTTTTTCATCTTCTCGAAAAGCTGCCTTTTCTCGGCCAGAAATTTCTCAAAGGTCGCTTCTCTGGCGTTGGCCGGCCGCGCCCACATGACTATGGACCCTTTGCCATCGGGAGAGCTGAACCGCAACCGGGTATGGCGGTCGTGAGGGTACACCTTTGCCACCCACCCCGAGGGTGGTGCGAAGGAAAAAAAGCCTTTGGGATCCTGATAAACTTGCGTCTCCGCTTTCACCGCCAGCGGGAAGAAAGCGAGAACACCGGAAAACAAGCAACCGAACGTAAAGATAGCGACCCATGTTCCTTTTTTTATCTTTATCCTGTCAGCCATGAGAATACTTCCTCCTTTTCACTTTTTGGGTATCCTATTATACGGCATCATTTTGGTTTCAGGAAGGCATTCCTCGGGAGCTTGGCTGGCCGTGCCAGGGGCTTGCGGTCCCCTAGTGTTGTGTTCCATAAATTATAAGGCAAATTATCAGGGTGACTCCATGGTGGAGCTTTGAAAGTCCCCCTTTCCTAAAGGGGGATTTAGGGGGATTATCAAAGCCTTACATAATCCCCCCTGACCCCCCTTTAAAAAAGGGGGGAAATTGGCCATTTTTTCTGTAAATTTGCTCTTAGAAAAAAACCATATTATTTACGGAGCTCGACACTAGAGCGGGAATGAGTGCTAATAGCAAGCATCAGCAAAACGCTGAGGGTCTCACGTCGGCCCTATGATCTGCGTCACCAACTGCGCCTGGTCCTTAAGGGTCGGGTCCAGGATGTCGGCCAGGGCCAGGCTGAGTCCCGCGCCCGCCAGCAGGGCGAGAACCGTAATCTCCAGTTGGACAGGGTAGAATCCCCGCAAGCCGCTGCGCAGGTTGGAAAGGCCCATCATGGTGCGGACCGGGTTTCCCAAGAGAGCGCCTGAGGCCAGGTAGCGCACGATTCTGAGCGCCGCCCCGGTCTGGGGCCAGGCATCCGGCCACCGCAGGTTGGGCAGCACCGGATCGAAAATAAGTTGCTGGTCAGTGAGGCCGGCGGCCAGGGCCCGTTCCCTGAGTTCCATGGCCAGGCCCACCTTGCCTTCCAGAGACGGTGGCGGATGGGACTTCTCGTCCAGCAACAGGAGCACCACCTGAGTCTGATGCGTCACCGCCAGGGGCAAAATTTCCTGAAGTTTATTCTGCTCCAGGGTGACCGCGTTGAGGATGGGTTTAGCCCGGCAAACGGCCAGCCCTTGGGCCAGCACCCGGGGATTGGGGCTGTCCAGGATGAGGGGCAGGCTGGTCTCCTCCTGGACCGCCTCAACCAGAAAGGCCATGCGGTCTTCGTGGCGCTTGGCGAGGTAACCGGGATTGAGATCCAACATCCGGGCCCCGGCTGCCGCGCAGCGCCGGGCCAAGTCCTGAAGAGGCTTGGGGTCGAGGTCCCGCAGAGCCTGGGCCACCACTGGGTTGGCCCCGGTGAGGTTGTCTGCGGCGATGATCATCCGGAATTAAGCGCGGCGTGGGCCTTGGCCAAAAGCTGGCTGCGCACCCGGAGGGTGGCTTCCAGTCCCTGGTGTGAGGCTTGGGAGAGCCGGGCGACCCATTCCTTCCGCCTGGTGGTTGTCTTGATCAGAGGGAGGTTGGCCGCCGCGATGTGGAAAGCTCCCTGAAGAGCTCCACCCAAGAGCTCGGTGGCCACCAAAAGGTCGGAGAGCAGGTGGTGCCGGCAGTGAACTGCCGTATGGGCCACCAAATCCAGGGCTACCAAGGCCTGTTCCATGATCTGCCAGGGGCAGCGGGTGGCCTCCTCCACGGCCCGTTGCAGGTTCGAACCCTCTTGCCGGACAGATAAGGCCTGGGACATGGTCAGATAGGCCTCCACGTCCGCCTGGCGCAGGCGATGGAAAATCCGGGCGAGCCGGCGCGTTTCCGCCAACTTCTCCGTCCAGAACTTGACGTGGGATTCATCGTTATAGGGGCGGGCTTTTTCCAACCGGATGACCTTGGTCAGCAGGGCTAACCCCACTCCGGCGCCATAGGCGGCCGCCGCCCCACCGCCGGGGTCGGGCCGGGCCTGGGCCAGCTTGTCGAGAAAGGAAGCGCTCATGGGCCTAATTCAGCAAAACCTGCCAACAAATCTTTTGAGACATCAGCGTCATCTGTTAGTAATATAGTTTGTGCTCTGGCCGGGAATAGCAAAGCCAGATAGTTTTTCACCCCAAAAATAAACAAGTATGAGAAAATCGTCAAGGGGCTGGAAATTCGGCCCGCCTTGCGGGACCGGGGTATCATGGCTATAATTATTAGGGCATTATTAATTTTCTAGAAGCCGAGCAGAAAAACAAAGATATGAAAAAGATACCTGACCAGAAAGAGCTGGAAAAAGAGCTCAGCGACTACCTCACCAAAAAATACGGCAGCCGCATCAAGGTGATTTCCCCGTATTGGGTGGCCAAACCGGAAGCGGAGGCAGGCAAGGAAGACAAAGGGGGCAAGCTCGGCCAAATCAATTTTGATTTGAAGCCGGAGGAACTGGAAGCCTTTCTCAACGAATACGTCATCAAGCAGGAAGACGCCAAGAGCATCCTGGCCACCAAGATCTGCACTCACTTCAACCGCATCCGCCACTACCAGGAGAAAGGGCGGGAACCGGAACCCGGGGTAGGGGCCATCAAGAACAACATCATCCTCATCGGTCCCACGGGGGTGGGGAAGACCTATCTCATCAAGCTCATCGCCAACAAGCTCGGGGTTCCCTTCGTCAAGGGGGATGCCACCAAGTTCAGCGAGACGGGCTACGTCGGCGGGGACGTTGAGGACCTGGTGCGGGACCTGGTATACGCCGCGGACGACGATCTGGAGATGGCCCAGTACGGCATCATCTACATCGATGAAATCGACAAGATCGCCTCTGCCGGAAGCCTCTGGGGACCGGACGTCTCCCGTACGGGGGTGCAGCGGGCTCTCCTCAAGCCCATGGAAGAGACGGAAGTGGACCTCAAGGTGTCCCACGACCCGGTTTCCCAAATTCAGGCCATTGAGCAGTACCGCCGCACCGGCAAAAAGGAAAAGCGCACCCTCAACACCCGGCACATACTGTTCATTGTCAGCGGCGCCTTCAACGGTCTGGAGAAAATTGTCAAGGAGCGCCTGAGCAAGCAAGAGATCGGCTTCGGGGCCACCGTGACCACCAAGCAGGAAGAGCGGCAGCTTGTCGAAAAAGTGACGGCCGAGGATCTTATCAACTACGGCTTCGAATCGGAATTCGTGGGCCGGCTGCCGGTCATCGCGGTGTTACATGAACTGACCGGGGACGACCTCTATGAGATTCTCATCAATCCCAACAACCCCATTATCACCAGCAAGAGGCGGGATTTTGCGGCCTACGACATCGACATCAAGTTCGAGGACGAAGCTCTAGACCTCTTGGCCAAGCGGGCGGCCCAGGAAAAGACCGGGGCCCGGGGTCTGGTGAGCGTCATTGAACGGGTGCTGATCCAGTTTGAAAAGCGGCTGCCCTCGACGGATATCCGCGAACTCGTAGTAACCTCAGAGATAGTGACCCAGGCCCAGGAGGAACTGGACCGGCTCCTGGAACATCCGGACGATCCGGCCAGACATGAGCGTTTCCGGCAAGCCAGCCTCAAGGAACAGGAAGTTTTACGGGAGGCCATCTGGCGCCGGGAGCAGGAATTACTCAATCAATACGAGCTTCCTCTCACCGAGACTCGGGTGGAGATGCTGGTGAACCTCTATCTCCATTTTGACGGCGACTTGAAAGCTGCATTCGATGCCATGAAACTCCTGTACCAGCAAGTGCGGCATTTCGAAGAACGCTTCCAGGACGAGCACAATCTGACCCTCCATTTCGACTCCGAGGCCGTAGACCAGATCTTGCAGGAAGCCCTGAACCGAGAGGTGCCGGCCCTGAGCGTCTGCCAAAATCTGGCCAAAGACCTGGAGCACGCCCTGAAGCTGGTGCGGGACCGCACTTCCCAGGACAATTTCCTGCTCACCAAAGAGGCCATTGAAGACCTGGACGCCTACCTGAACCAGGTGATCCGGGATTACTACCAGAAAACTCTGTTCCGTGATTGAGGCAGGGTTACGTGATGAATCGTGGGGGAGAAGGCCAGGGACCACAGGCCCCTCCCCCACACCCCCTCCCCCAACCCCTTGCATATGTACGGTAGGATGGGCTTCCAGCCCGTCCAGGCACGGGCAAGATGCCCGTGCTACCAATATTTGGGGTAGGGAGGTGAGCTCAAGGGGAGGGTGTGGAACTTGTGGGACCTCGGCCCTCCCCTTGACTTAACCTTTTACCTGCTCTGAGTAATAGTATGGTCGGTGTTTCCAAATTATACTGCGGTGCGGTGGAACCCGGGGACGTGCTGCGCTATCGGCGCCACTCCAAAGAACTGCCGTCCCATCTCCTGCAATTCTCCGCGGACAAAAAGCCGGTGGTGGTGTGGAACGTCACCCGCCGCTGCAACCTCAAGTGCGTCCACTGCTACGCCCAGGCCGACGCCGCCGCCGCCCCGGATGAGCTGACCCACGCCGAAGGCCTGGCCCTCCTCGATGACCTGAAAACCTTCGGCGTGCCGGTGGTGCTGTTCTCCGGGGGCGAGCCCCTGATGCGCCCGGACCTCTTTGAGCTGGTGTCCCACACCGTGGTCTCGGGCATGCGGGCGGTGATTTCCACCAACGGCACTCTCATCACCCGGGAGGTGGCTCTGCGCCTCAAGGACCTGGGCCTCTCCTACGTGGGCATCAGCCTGGACGGTATTGAACCCACCCACGACCGCTTCCGGGGCAAAAAGGGCTCTTTTGCCGCGGCCATGGCCGGGGTGCGCCGCTGCCAGGAAGTGGGCCTCAAGGTGGGCCTGCGCTTTACCTTGAACCGGGCCAACTTCCAGGAAGTACCGGCCATCTTCGATCTGGTGGAAGCACACCACATTCCCCGCATCTGCTTCTACCACCTGGTTTATACCGGACGGGGGAGCGAACTTTTAGACCAGGCCCTGAGCCACGCCGAGACCCGGGATACGGTCGATCTCATCTGTGAGCGCACCCAGCGTCTGTTCAAGCGAGGCCAGCCGGTAGAGGTCCTGACGGTGGACAACCACGCCGACGGACCATATATCTATCTGAAACTACTAAATGAAAATCAGACTCGGGCCGCGGAGGTGCTGGAGCTCCTCCAGATGAACGAAGGGAACAACTCCGGTCGGGGCATCGGCTGCGTCAGTTGGGACGGGCAGGTGCACGCTGATCAGTTCTGGCGGCATCTTTCTTTCGGGAATGTCAGGGAGCGGCCCTTCAGCGACATCTGGATGGATCTGTCGAACCCGTTGCTGGCCAAACTCAAGGACAAAAAACAATACGTCACCGGACGCTGTGCCGGGTGCCGCTGGCTCAGCGCCTGCGCCGGCAACTTCCGGGTCCGGGCCGAAGCCCTCACCGGCGACCTCTGGGCGCCTGATCCGGCCTGCTACCTGACGGATGAGGAAATCAGCTGAAAAATATTAAGGGAGAGTAGATTATGAACAATGCCAATGTCCTGGTGGAAAAACGAGAGCAAATCGGCATCATTACTCTGAATCGCCCGCAGGCGATGAACACCTTCAACGTACCCTTTGCCCGGGAGCTCAACGATGCCCTCTGGGAAATGGAGAAGGACCCCGAGATCAGGGTGGTAGTGATCGACGCCAATGGCAAACATTTCTCCACGGGTATTTCCCTTGATGAATTCAAGGGGAAAACCAACAAAGAATACCGTGAATTTATCCGCTTGATGGATGAGCACAATCACACCATTGCCAGCATGAAAAAGCCGGTGATCGCCTCGGTCAAAGGCTATGCCCTGGCCAACGGCGCCGGCCTGTCCTTTGCCTGTGACCTGACAGTGGCCGCGGAGGATGCCAAATTCGGGACCACGGCCATCAATGTCGGCCTCATCTGTCTGGGACCGGCGGCGCCGCTGGTCCGGAATGTCGGCCGTAAAAAGGCTCTGGAAATGGTGCTCCTGGGGGAGATTATCTCGGCCGCCGAGGCGCAGAGGTTGGGACTGGTCAACCAGGTGGTGCCCAGTGATAAGCTGGAGGAAGCCACCCTGGAAATGGCCACCAAACTAGCGGCGAAAAGCCCCCTGGCCGTGCAGATCGGCAAAGCCGGCATCTATGGCATGGAAGATGTCCCTTACCACCAGGCTCTGGACATGCTGAGCGAGCGTTTCGCGGCCCTGTGCAGCACGGAAGATGCGGAGGAAGGGGTGAAGGCCTTTTTGGAGAAGAGAAAACCGGTATGGCGGGAACGCTAACCGCCTGAGAAATTTCTGAGAAAAGCTGGGGGTGAGGTCCCGAAGGCATGCGAGGTAACGAACGATGAGTATCGACGAGGTAATGAGCAGTCATGGCTTCAATTTCTCGGCCAGTTGCGCCGGGAAAGGTTCATATACGAAATGGATCAAATACAAGGGGAAGCGCGCCTATATCGCCGTCAATGACGCCAGCGGCGACGGCTTTCCCACCACCTTGGATGAACCCGTGCGGGTGGCCATCCATGACCTCAGATCCGGGAATGAACTTGAAACTTCCCAGGATATCAGCTCCCTCAGTACCTATTTGGCATCCCTGGATCAGTAAAAAGCATCCGGTCCGCTCAAGGCAGGGACGGCCCTGGGTCTCGTGGAGGCCCTGGTCATCCCTGCCTTTGGTTTTGGGGGGCGAACGGGGGAAGGGGATCCGGGGGAACAAAGCGGGACGGTGGGTCGGATTGTACCGCAACAGTGCCGCTTGTTACCGCACGGTTTTCGGGAAAAACCCTTAACATTCCAGAAGATTTCCGCAGGGGACCGCTTTTGTTGCGGAACAAAAAAATTCAGGTCAGTCGGGCAGGCGGACACGAAATCTTTCCTGGAGGGCAATGGCCCGGAGGTACTCCCTGACGTAGTCCAGGGCGAGGCGGAGGGCATGGGTTTCTGGGCTTGGTGGAATAGGCGGTGGAGGCAGGTCTTGAGGAGGTCGAGCTTGTCGAGGCTGGCCCGCGGGAAGGTCCGGTCTTCTTGTTGCTGCATGGCTTTTAGATAGTGAGCCAAGTGGCGGGTTTGGCGGCAGAGGGCCGTTTAGGGGAAACGGTAGCAGGGGAGGGGAGGAAAGGCCAGTACAGGCGATACAACTGGCGAGGGAAATGCAGCAGTCAGTGGTCAGCAGTCAGCGGTCAGCGGTCAGCAGTTAGCAGTCAGCAGTTAGCAGTCAGTTGGTAAGAGAAGTCTTTCCCATTGAACGGGAGCGGGGGAAAAGGCGGTTTTCGGTTTTGGGTGAGAAAAACTTCTGAATTGCCAGGGGATGATTTTTCCCAGGGGGCTCTGGAAAGGGGCGAGCGGGGAAAAGGAGAAAAGGGTGACCGGCGGCGAGGGTTTGCCTGGGCATTTGAAAAAGTAGCCGCAGTCTTCAGGCTGCGCTCTTGCTGTATGGCATTTCCTACGCAGGCCAAAGCCTGGGGCTACAAAAAGCTTTTTGATGGCAGCCGGGTTTTATTCTAGTGATGGCAAGTTTTGGATGATTTTCAAGGTTTCTCGGCTGACGGTGATGACCTGGCCGAGGAGGCGGACGATGTATTGGGGGTCGTCGGCCCGGTTTGGGTCGCTTTCGATGCCGGAGCGTTTATCGGTTTTCACCCGGTACTGGTCAATGACCCACTCGAGGGCGGAGCGGTTGCCCAGCTTATAGTCATAGACTTCCGGGGGAATGCCGTCGAGGGTGAGGTAGTCGTTATACTTGAGAGAGCGCTTGTCTTGGGCGAGCTTCATTTTCTCCACCCGCCAGTTGAGGGGTTGGCCCGGGGTTTCGATGAAGGTCAGGGGGTAGGGGGTCTGCGATTCATAGTTGACGTGGAGGTCGGCGAGTTGGGCGCCGGCCTGGGCGAAGGCCCGGAAGTCCGGGGCGAAGGGGAGGCGGGGCAGTTCCCGTTTCAAATTGGCGGCGTATTTCTCCCGGTAGGCGGGGTGGTGCAGGAGGGCATAGATATAATGAAAGATGTCCCACTTGCTGAGGGCGTTGTCGGCATAATGGGTGCGGAATTGCTCCAAGGCCCAGTCGGTGAGGTTTTCGGTGCGCTGGGAGCCGTCTTCTGTGTAGAGATAGTAAGGGAAAGATTGGGTAGAAGTTCCAAAACCGCCACAAAGATGAAGATCAGGAATAAAATTAACCATGAAGCAACTAAAAGGTCTTTCAGTGCAATTAACACAAATTACTCTATTTTCTTCTTCTGAATGCCTATTAGGAAATGTATAGGGGGTTTGATATCTAAATTCATTAATATAATAAGCAAAATAAAGAAATTCTTTGACAAAAGGTCGATAAATAGCTTGTCTGATTTTTTCTTCTGAAAAGTCAATGGTTACTGCTCTTTCAAGATACTGCTTGAGTCCTCTTGTCCAGCTAATCTTTTTCTCATCATAAATTACGAAATCATCAATATTAGGCTTATCTTTAAGCACAATCCACTTATGTAAATGTTCATTATAAGTTTCAATAAGGCGTTGTATATTTTTAGAAACTAAGTTTTTTGAGAAATTATAAGTCCAAGCATCCCGGCATGTCGCCACTCCACGTCCATAATTTTGAAAAATTGCCTTTTCTTTCCCTGCCCTGGCCTTTTTCGTTCCCATGGGAAGGAAGGTTTCAAAATCATCCTCTAAATCTGAAGTAAGCCAGGTGTACTTTTTATCGGGGGTGAGTTCCTGCCAGGCCACTTTTTCTAGGGAAATTTTCTTGTCCAAGAAATCGTACTTTTCCTCTTTACGCCAGTATTTGTCCAAGGTGACGCAGTGGATGCGGGCTTGGCGCTGGTTGTAATGCTTTTTCCGCACTAAAAAGGTAATGCTCACGCCCACCTGGATACCAAAGACGTTGTGGGTGGAGCCGGAAAGTTTAGGATTTTTCCGAACGTTGCCGCCCAAGTCCATAACATAAATTTCGTCGAAATCTTGAGCGAGGTGTTGGCGCATGCCGTCAAAGGCTATTTGATCAATAAAGCTGTGGTTGCTGACAAAGGCCACGATGCCTTCATTATTTTTGATGATGCGGTCAGAAGCCCAGCGAAAGGCTTTGACGTAAACGTCGGATAGGGCGATTTTATTAGTGGCCTGGGAATCTTTGGCGTAGGTTTCCGAGACACGGCCATCAATCACCGGGTATTTGCGGTTCTTATTGTTATCGTTTTCGTTCACTTGCTTGGCATTATAGGGCGGATTGCCAATTATGACGAAAATGGGGGTCTTTTTCTGGCGCTCAACGCGTTCAAGGTTTTCTTGGGTGAAAAGGGAGGGCTGTTTGGCCTCGGCCAACTCAAAGGTGTCCACCAGGCAAAGGCCTTCGAAAGGTTGATAGTGGCCGGTGAGATCGTAGTACTCATGCTCGAGGTTCATGGAGGCGATGTAGTAAGGGAGGAGCATGACTTCGTTGGCGTGGAGTTCACGGGCGTATTTGGGCTCCAACTTATGCTTGGGGATTTCCCGCATGATCCGGAGGAGGAAATTGCCGGTGCCCACAAAGGGGTCCAGGATGTGGACGCCTTCATCCCCCAGAGAGCGCCCGAATTCCCGTTGCAAAATTTCCTCCACCGAGCGCACCATGAAATTGACGATGGGCTGGGGGGTGTAAACGATGCCATGGGTGTCGGCCACCTTGACGGAAAAGCCCTGGAAAAAACGCTCGTAGACGGTGTTCAGGAAGGTCTGCTTCTGGGAATAGTCTTCCATAAGGGCGGCGGCGGCTTCGATGGCGATATAGAAGCGGTCCAGGGATTTTAAAAACTCGTCCCGGCTGAAGTGCTGGGAGGTGAGGGCGGTGATAACCTTTTCGATTTCTTTGGCAATGATGTTCCGCTCCCGAAATTCGGGGTTGTTAAAGACCTTGCGGAAAAGGCGCTCAGTGAGCAGGTGCTGAACGATCATTTCCTCTACCGCGGCGGTGGCGAGGTTGGGATTCAGGGCCTGGCGGCAGAGGGCGGCGAAGTCTGCAAAGGCTTGGGTGAAGGCGGGGTTGGAGTCAAGTTCCCGGCGGAGGTGTTTCAAAAGGCCCTGGGCCAGGTCGGGGAGCTTATCCTTGAACTCCTGGACGGCTTTTTGCCAATCCTCAAACTCCGGGGGCCGGTAGGCGAAAAAGGCTTTGAGGACTTCGACCAGGGGCTCGGGCCGGGAAATGTCGGCACTAAAGACTTCAAGGCCGCGCTGATAGAGGACGGCGCGTTGGGGGGCCTGGAAGAGGATGTTGTCTTTAGGGTAGCCTTTATCTAATTTCTTTTTTATCTCTTTTAGGAGGTCGTCTTTGGTATCCTTAGCTTCCCAATAACCGTGGGGCAGTTTGAAGGGATCGAGAAGGGCGCCGTCCACCTGGAGAGGGCGGCGGCCGGACCTTGTGAGGCCATATTTTTCCACCAGGGTGAGTTTGCCCTGCTTGCCGCAATGCCGCAAAAGGGCGGCAAAGGCCGGGGAGACCGCGCCCTCGGCATAAAAATCAAGGTTCCTGAGGGTCTGCAGTTCCTCGTAGTAGGCTTTGACGGCCTGGTGAGTGGGCTTGAGATTTACGGAGATCACAAGAGAATATTACCAATTATTCAAGGGATAGGGCAAGGAAAAGAGGGAATAGAGGAGTAAAGGTGAAAAGCCACGGGAAAATCCCCCTGACCCCCTTTGGGGAAGCAGTCAGCAGTCAGTGGACGATTCCTGGTAAAGGCGAGATGCGGCGCGGCGCTCAGAATGACAATAAAGAGGCGTCCAGGATGACCAGGACTTCTTGTGCCAAGGGGAATTTTTCACCCTCACCCTGGCCCCCTCCCTCAAGGGAGAGGGGTTTTTTTGAGATGGTGGGCAGTGCCCACCCTACATGTCTAACCATGACCCCTTCCTTCAAGGGTGTGAGGATTTATCAGGAAGGGGGTCTCCTTATCCTGGCCCTGTTAATAATCCCCCCTGACCCCCCTTTAGAAAAAGGGGGAATTTTTTCCATCCTCGCTCTGGCCTTCTCCCTCCAGGGAGAGGGAAGGCTCACAAAATCGGCAGGTAGCGGTCGATTTCGTAGGCGCTGATGTGGATGCGGTAGTTGTCCCACTCGATTTTCTTGTTTTCAATGAATTTAAAGAAGATATGGTCCCCCAGGGCCTCCCGCACCACCTCACTTTTCTCCATGGCCTGCACCGCTTCGAAGAGGCTCCCCGGCAGGTCCTGAATGCCCTGGCGCTCCCGCTCCGCCGGGGACATATGGTAGATGTCCTCCTCCACCGGGTCCGGCAGGGGGTAGTTGTTTTCGGCGCCCTTGAGCCCCGCGGCCAGCATCACGGCAAAGGCCAGGTAGGGGTTGCAGGCCGGGTCGGGGGCCCGGTACTCGATGCGGGTGGCCTCCTCTTTGCCGGGCTTGTACATGGGCACCCGGATCATGGTGGAGCGGTTGCGCCGGGCCCAGGAGATATAGACCGGCGCCTCATACCCCGGCACCAAGCGCTTGTAGGAGTTCACCCACTGGTTGCACACCGCGGTGATCTCCCGGGCGTGGGCTAAAAGTCCGGCGATATAGCCCTTGGCCAGGGAGGACAGATGGTAGGGGTCGCCGGCGTCGTAGAAGGCGTTTTTCTTCTCCTGAAACAGGGACTGGTGGGTGTGCATGCCGCTGCCGTTGATGCCCAAAACCGGCTTGGGCATGAAGGTGGCGTAGACCCCGTTCAACCGGGCGATTTCCTTGACGGCCATCTTGTAAGTCATGACCTTGTCGGCCATCTTCAGGCCCTCGTCATACCGGAGGTCGATTTCGTGCTGGGAGTGGGCCACTTCGTGATGGCTGTACTCCACCCGGATGCCCATTTGTTCCAGGGACAGAATGGTGTCCCGGCGGTAGGCATTCCCCCGGTCCAGGGGGGTGGTGTCAAAATAGCCGCCCCGGTCCAGGATGATGGGCTCGCTGTTGTTGGCGAAATAGAAGTACTCCAACTCCGGACCCACGGAAAAGGTGAAGCCTTTGTCCTTCGCCCGGGCCAGGATGCGCTTCAGGACATAGCGGGGGTCGCCGTTGTAGGGGGAGCCATCCGGCTCCAGGATGTCACAAAACATGCGGCCCACCGGCTGGTCCTGGGGCCGCCAGGGGAGGAGTTGAAAGGTGGTGGGGTCGGGCCGGGCGATCATGTCGCTTTCTTCAATACGGGCGAAGCCTTCGATGGAGGAGCCGTCGAAGCCCATGCCCTCGGTCATGGCCTCTTCCAACTCCGAGGGGCGAATGGAGAAGCTCTTCAACATCCCCAAAACATCGGTAAACCAGAGCTGAATGAAGCTGACCTGCCGGTCCTTGACCACCTGAAAGACGTCGTCGATATTACGGCACTGCATAGCGGCCTCCTTGGGGGATAAATTGCCTGAGGGGGTGTGCCTGGTTGGGCGGCCGCGGCATCTTGCCGCGGGTGCTCGTCATTTAGGCCAACACGTTATGGTCATACCCTCAATTGACGGATTTATCCAGGAAATAAATCCCCTCACCAGGCTCGCCGTGATTTCCCGGCCCAGGCCCCCAAGCCTGGTAACCTCGGTGCGGACCTGACCCCCTCCCCCCGAAGAAAGTGCTTCTGAACCCTGGGGTTATTGGTGAGAGGAGCACATATTTTTTCACAGGATTGCAAAAGGTTATTGACAAGGGCAGCGAGTTGACATAAAAGTACTAATTTGCACAATCTTATCAAAAGGCCGTTTAAACAAAGGGGCGCTAAAATGATAGCCGGGCGCTCCTGAAGAAATAGGCACCTAACCAGAGAAGGAGGAAGGTAAATGTCACTGAGCAAGCCAAACCGCAGCGCCGCCACCATCAGCAGCACCCGGGTGGACCCGGCCCCCATTTCGGGGATCTGCGTCACCTGTCTGGATGGCTGTGAGGGGCCTTGCGAAATCGGCCGTTCCGCCCTGAAAGGCCGGGAGGTGATTTATCCCCAACCCTTTGGCAAAATCACCGCAGGAGCGGAAAAAGACTATCCCGCGGATTTCTCTTATTTCAATATCCAGGGCACCTGCGTCGGCGCCGTCGGCGCGGAGGCCGACCCTGATAAAGCAACTTTTCCGACGGTTGATTGCACCACGGAATTGGGAGCTGACGGCAGCATCAAAATGGCCTTCCCGGTATTTACCGGTGCGGTGGGGTCCACCGACATTGCCCGCATCAACTGGGATGAAATGGCGGTGGGTGCAGCCATCTCCGGGATCATCATCATCATAGGCGAGAACGTCTGCGGCATGGACCCCCAATTGGAGGTTAAAAACGGTCGGGTGGTGAAGTCCCCCGAGATGGATCGCCGCATCAATAATTACAAACAGTGGTACGACGGCACCGGCGGCATTATCGTCCAGGCCAACGTGGAAGACACCCGCCTGGGGGCCATGGAGTACGTCATCGACAAGCACGGCGTGGAGATCCTGGAACTCAAGTGGGGTCAGGGGGCCAAGGACATCGGCGGCGAAGTCAAGCTCAAGACCCTGGAACGGGCCCTGCAACTCAAGGAGCGGGATTACATCGTGCTGCCCGACCCCCGGGAACCTTCGGCCCAGGAAGCCTTCAAGATGGGCGGCATCAGCGAGTTTGAGCGTCATTCTCGGCTGGGCATGGTGACCGAGGAGGGTTTTCATAAAGAGGTGGAGCGCCTGCGCAAGCTGGGAGCCAAGTATGTCACTCTGAAAACCGGCGCTTACCGGCCGGCGGACCTGGCCCGGGCCCTCAAGTTTTGCTCCGACGCCAAAATCGACATGCTCACCATCGACGGCGCCGGCGGCGGCACCGGCATGAGCCCCTGGCGCATGATGAATGAATGGGGCATCCCCACGGTGCATCTGGAGTGCCTCACCTACCAGATGTGCGAGCGCCTCAAGGCCAAAGGGGCCTACATTCCCCCCATCGCCATTGCCGGCGGTATGTCCATGGAAGACCACATCTTCAAAGCCATCGCCCTGGCCGCCCCGTATGTCAAGGCCGTATGTCTGGGGCGGGCCATCATGACCGCCGCCATGGTGGGCAAGACCCACGGCAATTTAATGGCCCAGAAGTTGGAGTTGGAAGGCCGCGACCTGGTGGAGGGTTACGAAACGCTTTTTGCCGTGGGAGCCCAACTCAAAGAGAAATACGGGAAAGACTTCGCCAAGCTGCCGGCCGGCGCCATCGGCATGTATTCCTACATCGACCGCCTGAAGCAGGGGTTACAGCAACTCATGGCCGGCGCCCGGAAGTTCGCCCTAAAATATATCGACCGCAATGACCTGGTGGCCCTGACCCGGGAAGCCGCAGAAATCTCCGGTATTCCTTACATCATGGATTCAGACCGGGCGGAAGTGGATAAAATTCTGGGATAAATCCGGCCTGACGCCGAAGGATTCTGGTTTGACCAAACCAAAAGGAGCAAGATTATGCTGAACGTCATTTGCCCCCACAATTGCAAGGACTGCTATGCCATGCACGTCTGCGCGGTGCGCGCCATCCATGATGAGCCAGGGTCAGTAATTCTGGACACCGACAAGTGCATTAACTGTGGATGTTGCGCGACCGCGTGCGACACTTTTGGCTATAAAGTTATTAAGCAGTGGAAAGTAAGCAAGAAAGCTGCTTAAAAACGAAAACCTGACATAAGAAGCTGGAACTTTAGGGGAGAATGGGGAAGCATAACCTTTATTCTCCCCTTTTTTTTCTTTTTTCGAAACAAACCTAACTTTTATGGCGATAGCTTGAGGCGAGGCGAGGTGGGTAAATCGGGTGGAGAGCAGGAAAGGGTAGGGGCGCCTGTTATAAGCTTGAAGTCCATAAAAATTGGGCCACCATCAAGATGACTACTTTATCTTGATGGCGGCCGGGAGGGTAATTCACCAAGGAGAGGGTTCAATCTTTCTGCTACTTGCCAGGCTTTGCTTGCCGGAGCCTGAACAGAAAATTCGCAGTCGTTCTTATTTTAACATCGGTTTTTTGGCTTCTTCCAAAATCTTTTTAGCAGTTTCGGGATCTCCGGCTTCGGCGAAGGCCGCGGCCATGGACAGGGCCTCCAATCTCCTGGAAGCAGCTTTGATGGTCTTGGTCAGGACCTCGAGATCGGCTGGTTTACTTAAATACGCAAACGCGCCGAGCCGCTTGGCCTCTTCCTCATCTTTATCAGTGCCGTGGGCCGTGAGCATAATCACCTGGATACGGGGATAAGCCTTCCGCACCCGCCGGAGCACTTCCATCCCATCAATACCCGGCATCTTAATGTCCAGGACCATGATGTCCGGCTCTTCTTCGGCAATCCTTTGTAAGGCCTGCTCTCCGGTAAAGGCGGTGTCGGGTCCGATACCCCGCATTTCCAGCCGCTCTCCCAGGGTCTTGACGAATTCTTCTTCGTCGTCCACTAAAAGAACTTTGAATTTACTCATCTGAGTTCTCCTTGATTACGTCTCTTTGGAGCCGGTTTGGTCTTCAGTACTAGATTGTCCAATTTTTCACATAATTTTGGCATTAAATTACGCTTTAGACAAGGAAAAAGATATCAGGTTTGTTCGGAGACCAAGCCTTTCAGAAAGTTGACCTTGTGCCCTTGATTCTCCCTCTTTACATGCTGACGGCATGTTTATCCGGTGGGCGGCCATCCCGGTGAAGGATTCTGGTTATGGTCCGGAGGTTTTGATGGTCAGCATAACTCCCTCTAACGCTGGAGGAGAGGAGATGGCCAGCTCAGCACCTAATGCTTGGAGAAAATCTTTCAGGGAGGCAAAGAGATTTTTGGTGGACTCTTCCCAGCCAGGCTTATAGGTCCCCTGAGTCTCCAGGAGGATCGTCACCCCCTGGGGCGCGGGCGGTGCTTGCAGCATAATTTTGCCTCCGGATTCCAGGGCATCGGCCAGTTGTTCGATGACCGAAGCCAGAATCAGTTGGAGGCGAAAGGGATCGCTCGTCAAGGATACATCCCGGTCAGGCGCCACGGCCTTGAGTTCAATGCCTCGGCGGCGGGCCAGGCGCTGCATGAGGGAGACGGCCAGTTCCAGGAGGTCGGCAACCTTCACCAGGGCCCGGGGTTCGTCCATGCTGTGGGCGAACTGGTTGAGCCGGGTGGCGATGACTACCCCCCGGTTGACTTGGTCGTTGATAGTGCCCAACACCTTGTGGAACTTCTCCTTATGGGGAAAGGAGCCTTCCTGATGAAAAGTAAGCAGATCAGAGAGCAAACCCGAGGACTCCAGGATAATGGCATAGGTATTTTTAATCTCATGGGTCATACTGGCAGCAATTTTCCCCAAAAAAGCCATCTCGAGGTTCCGCAAGGCCTATTCTCCTTCCCGCGGCGGATTTTGCCGGTTGCCTTCAACAGCATCGGTCATGACTTGCATCAGTTCTTCGATTTGGAGGGGCTTCATGAGACAATCAAACGCACCTTCACGACTGCCCTGGATGCCCTCCCAAGTGCCGCGCCCGGTGAGAAGAATCACCTGGACCTGAGGATGGTCTTTTTTAATGCGCTTCAGCACCTCCAGGCCACTCATGCCGGGCATCAACACATCCAGCAGCACCAGGTCCGGAGGAGAGGCGTCAATTTTCCACAAAGCTTCCTCTCCAGAGGTGGCGGTCTGAGCCTCAAATCCTCTCAAGTTTAATCGTTCAGCCAGGGCTGAGACAAACTCCACTTCGTCATCCACCAGGAGCACCCGCATTTTTCCCATATTATTCCCCTGCCAGAGCCCTTTTGGGCAGGAACACCGTAAAGGTGGTACCCTCCCCTAATTGACTTTTAACCCTGATATCTCCCCCCAGTTTCTTGACTATGCCATAGGTGATGGAGAGACCCAGCCCGGTGCCGTAGCCTTTTTTGGTGGTAAAAAACGGTTCGAACAGGTGGGTCATAGTTTCCTGGGTCATGCCCTGGCCGTTGTCCTGAATGGAGACGCCCACCGTGTCGACATCCACCTCAAAGCTGGTTATGGCGACCTGGCCGCCATCCCCCACGGCGTCGAAGGCATTATTTAAAATATTCAAAAATACCTGTTGCAACTGCCCCCGATCGGAAGAGATTCTCGGCAAGTCCTCGACCAGATTCAGTTGCAGGTCAATATTGCGATGCAGGGCTTCTTTTTCCAAGAATCCCAAAACTTCCTCAATGACCTCATTTAAATTGAGCAGTTCTACGGAAACGTCCATCCGGCGGGCGAATCCCAGCAGCCGCTGGGTGATGGTTCGACAGCGATCCACGGATTGCAAAATGGGGCCGGTGAGGGAAAGCAGCTTGGCTCTTTGGGGACAATCGGGCGTCAGTTCCGTCAGGTCCTTAATAAGACCAGCTTTTTCATTAATAATGGCTAAGGGGTTGTTGATCTCATGGGCCACCCCGGCGGCCAACCGGCCGATGGAAGCAAGCTTGCCGGACTCCTGCATTTCGCGATAGGCCACCTCTCTCCTTTCGTCGGATTCCTTTAGGCGTTTCACCAGCTTATCAGTCAGCTTGAAAATTACCAGGAAAATGATGATCACCCCAATGGCAAAAACGAAGAACGCTTCCGTTTTTAAGGTGTACCAGGCCCGCATCACCTGGCTGCGGGGTTTGACCATCATGAGGATAAACGGATAAAATTCGTCGAAATAAGCATAGGTGACCATGACATCCCGGCCTTTGGGATCTTGCATTTCCAGGACGTTGGGCTCATAGCTCAAAGGAGGCAAGGGCATGGGAAAGGTTTCCAGGACCTTACCGTAAAATTTCGAGGGTGTCTGCAGGACCCCATTCTTGTTTAACAGAAAAGCATCGCTGGCCGGGTCCAGCCCCATGGAGGCGATAAGTTCCATGAAGCGGTTCGTATCAATAGTGGCCCGCAGCACACATCCGAGACAAGCTCCGATGACACTGCGCTCCACGGCCATGACCAGGTGGGGGAGCTTGCGGTATCCCAGGAACACATCACTGATATAGCGGCCCCGGACTCGCGCCTCTTTATACCAGTCCTGTTCAGAATAATCCTTGCCCTGAAGTTTGTAGGGACCATTATAGCTGACCTGCACCCCTTTTGGGTCAAGAAATCCCAGGTCAACGACCCCTTCGAATTCTTTTTTCATAACTGAGAAAATGCGGCTCAAATTATTAGTATCAGCCAATTCGGCACAGGTGTGGGAAGAGGCGATAAAACTCACGGCTGACAGCCGTTCCCTCAAATTGAGCTCAAAAGAATGCTTGGTTTTATTCACCAATATTTTCGCAGGTTGAACAATCTCATCGTGCATGGTCTGGCGATAGAGATAGTGGTTAATCAGGCCCATGAGGACCAGAGGCAGGATGGTCACCACCAACATCAGGATGACGATATTCCTTCTGAGACCCTTATACCGCTCCGGTGATTCGGCATAATCGGGAAATTCTCTCAGACTCCCGAAAAAACCCGTCAGTTTTTTTCTCAGCCAGCTAACCATGTGCCGCCTTCACTCCTATCTCTTCGGCAATACGTTCTCCGCGGCCCCTGCCCCGCCTCAGGCTGTATCTGGCCCCCTGGAGGAGCCTGGGGAGGGAGGAATTTCATAGGGGACAGTCTTTTGCCGTTTTCAGGGATGGAATTTGTGAGAAGCTTAACAAGTGTTTGATATTATTAATAATTCTGAGTAGTAGTCTTAATTATATAGCATAAGTTCACTAGCTGTCAATCAAATCACCATGACAATAAAAAGCCTGAGACTCTTCTTTGACAGGTCCCTGAACTTAATGGATAATAATCCATAGTTTACTTTTATTAACCCGGTTTGAGGCGCCCATGCAAACAGTAAATAAACTGAAGGAATGGTTTAAAAGAAGGCTCACCCGAGCGCATCCCGTCCCGCCCCCCGAGCCGCCGCCTGAGTTGGTGGAACGCTACCACCAGTATAAGCGCCTGCTGGCCGCCAACAATGCTATTCTTGCCGTCCTGGCTGACCTGCAAGACAAAATGCAGAAAGACTTCATGTTTGACATGAGTTACGTGAGGTCGGCTGTGGGCCAGGTGGAAGCAGAAGCCCGGGCCTTGGTGAATGCCCTGGAGGCCATGTCCCAGGGCCGGTATGCTCCTCTGAATACAGCCCTCCGGGAAGTGCTCGGGAAGATTGCCCAGGAGGTGGCCGAGCCTCAGTTTAAGCCCGGACCGTTGATTCTTCCCCTCCAGGAAGTGAAGGAAGGCTGGTTTTTTGGAGGAAAAGCCGAAAAACTCGGAGATTTGCTCCGTATGGGCTTGCCGGTCCCGCCGGGTTTTGCCATCAGCGTCTCGGCCCAGAAGTTGTTCTTTGAACAGTCAGCTCTGGAGGAGTTTATTCAACAGTCCATTGCCCGCCTTAACTTAAAAGAACTGGAAGCCCTCAACCAGGCCGGCGCCGCCATCCGGGAGCGTATCCTCTTGTCCTCCCTCCCTGCCGAGCTTTCAGAACTCCTGCACCAGCATCTGGAGAATCTGGGAACTGACCGGGTGGCGGTGAGAAGCTCTGCCCTTCAGGAGGACAGCTATTTCAGTTTTGCCGGCCAGTTTGACACGATCCTCAATGTTCCTTTGTCTGCGGTGGAACAACGGTATAAAGAGGTGGTGGCCAGCCAATTCACCCCCCGGGCGTTAGTTTATTGCCACACCAAAGGCTTCTCTTATCAGGAGCTGGCCATGGGAGTGGCGGTTATGAAGATGGTGGAGCCTAAAGCCGCGGGGGTCCTGTACACCGCCGATCCCCAGCAGGGTCACCGGGCCACCATCGTCAATGCTGTATGTGGGTTGGGCTCTTTGGCGGTGGGGGGCCAGGTGGAGCCAGATATTTACCGGGTGGAAGAAAGCCAGGTGGTGACCCAGCAAGCCGGGGAGAAAGAGCGCATGCACGTTCCCGCGCCGGAAGGCGGCATCGCTGAGGCCGCCATCCCCTCTGAGCTGGGGGGTTTGTGTCTCACTGAACCTGAGGTCATAGAACTGGCCACCCTGGGGGCCAAAGTGGAGGAATCCTTTGGCCAGCCCCAGGACATCGAATGGGCCCTGGACACAGCCGGTAACTTTTACTTGCTCCAAGCCCGGCCGCTGCGCCTGAGACCAGCGGCTAAAGTGGAAAGCCTGCCGCCCATTATCAAGGAGGCCAAGGTTCTTTTTGACCAGGGGGCCATTGCTTCCCGAGGGGCTGCGGCCGGGAAGGTCCACCTGCTGCAGGACGAAGGGCTGCAGGAAGTGCCGGAAGGGGCGGTGTTGGTGACCAAGCGGGCTCTGCCTGAATATGGGGTGGTAGCAGAACGGGTGGCGGCCATGGTCTGTGAAGTAGGCAGCGTCACCAGCCACCTGGCCACTGTCCTCAGAGAAGCCGAGACACCTGCCATCTTCGGCGCCAAAGGCGCCACTCAGGTCCTGGAGTCCGGGGCCGAAGTGACCGTTGACGCCCTTTACGGTAATATCTATGAGGGCCGGCAGGAAGAACTCCTGAAAGCCAGTCCCAGAGAGGCGCCGGTAAGACAGAGCCGCACCTGGAGAGTCCTGGAGGGTGTCCTCAAGCACATTACCCCCTTGACCCTCCTGGACCCCCGGGCCGATAATTTCCGTCCCGAATACTGCACCACCATCCACGACATCACCCGTTTCGCCCATGAAAAGGCCATGACCGAGATGTTCCACATCTCGAATGTTTCCCAGGATACCTTGGCCCGGCGCCTGGTCAGCACCATCCCGGTGGAGCTCTATCTCATTGATCTGGGCGGAGGGCTTAAGCCTGAAGCTCTCAACCGGGTGGAGGTCAAGCCCGAGGATATCAGCTCTCGGCCGATGGCCGCCTACTGGCGGGGAGTGCACGCTGTAGGCTGGAAGGGGCCCAAGCCGGTGGATTTCAAGGGACTCATGTCAGTGGTGCTGGGCACCGGCGCCGGCGAGAATATTCACCAACGCTTGCAGGAAAAAAACTATGCCATTATTGCCGAAGAATATATGAACCTGGCCAACCGCCTGGGGTTCCATTTTGCCACCATTGAGTCATATCTGGGAGGGGCGGAAGACAGCTATGTCAGCCTGACTTTTTATGGCGGGGGCGCGGCTTTGGAACGCCGGGCCCGGCGGGTACGTTTCCTGGCCAAGGTGCTTGATCATGTTGATTTCCGGGTGGACCTCAAGCAGGACTCCTTGACCGCCCGGGCTGACGGCTATGATCTCGCCATTTTGGAGGAGAAACTGGACATTTTAGGTCGGCTGATGATGGTCAGCAAGCAGATGGATATGGTGATGTTTTCGGACGCCATGGTGGACCATTATTATCAGGAGTTCATCAACGAAGGCTATAACTTAAGACTATGAGAGAAGTCGCGGCAAATTTCTAAAAACCCCGGGTCTGGGCAATCCTATCAATGGTGGCCTTCTGGATGCGTTCTTCCTGCTCGGCTTTCCGCTGCCTCGCCTTGGTAATTTTTGCCACCAATTCGTCGATCTCGGTGGGTTTCATCAGGTAATCAAAGGCGCCCAGCTTCATCCCTTCAATGGCCGTTTCCACCGTGGCATGACCGGTGAGCATGATGACCTCGGTGAGGGGCCGGATTTTCTTCATCATCCCCAACGTGTCTATGCCGCTCAACCCGGGCATGAGGACGTCCAGGACCACCACGTCCGCCTCGTTTCCTTTCAAATAGTCCAAAGCCTGGTCGCCGCTGAAAGCAGTGGCCACGGCAAAGTCCCTGGCCTCCAGGCGCATGGCCAGAGTTTCCACAAACTGTTCTTCATCGTCCACCAGGAGCACCCTGACTTTCATGTTAATCTCCTTTTTTGGGGCAGGTAACGTGCTGTCGTCATTGTAATTTCGGTGGCCAATACTGTCAAGTCGGACATGAGGCCCCTTGGATGACTAAGTCTGTCTTTTTTCTTTTAGAAAAAGAGCAAGAGATAAACGGAGGCTAGGCCAACGGTAATGAGCATGGGGACAAAACACGCCTTCATGTAATAGAGAAAAGAAATATGGTAGCCGGCTTTTTCAGCCAGCCCCACGGTGACCACGTTGGCCGAGGCCCCGATCATGGTGCCGTTGCCGCCGAAACAGGCGCCCAGGGCCAGGGCCCACCACAGCACCCCGTTTTCCGCTCCGGGAATAGTGGTGTTTAAAAAGGCGATAATGGGCAGCATGGTGGCCGTAAAGGGAATATTGTCTATGGCGGCTGAGGCCAGGGCCGAGACCCACAGAACCAGCAGCACCGCCACCACCAGGTTGCCCCGGGACAGATTGGCCACCCATTCGGCGATCGCCTGAATCAAGCCGGTTTCTTCGGCGCCCGCCACCACGATGAACAGGGCCATAAAAAAGACCAGGGTGGGCCATTCCACCTCATGCTCCAGCATCTCCACGATATCCCCCCGGGAGACGGCCAGCAGCAGCATGGCTCCGGTCAGGGCGGCGATGGAGGGCTCCATGTGCAGCACTCCATGAATGATAAACAAGAAAATGGTGAAAGACAGGAAACCAAGGCAAAGAAACAACAATTTTTTGTTCGTGATCTTGTATTCTTGCCTTAAAAACTCGATGGTGCGGTCCACATCTTTGGCCTCAGCCTGGAGGTAGGCCTTCTTGTACCAATACACATAATAAATCAGGGTCACCATCATGCAGATGATGACAATGACGGTCAGATTCATGACAAAATCGACAAAGGAGAGCTTGGCGTAAGAGCCGATCAAGATGTTAGGGGGGTCGCCGATCAGGGTGGCGGTGCCGCCCACATTGGAGGCAAAGACCTCCGGGATCAAGAAGCGCGATGGGATTGACGTTCAGGGTCACGGCGATCTCAATGGTGACCGGAATCATCAGGAGCATGGTGGTGACGTTATCCAGGAAAGCCGAAGCCACCGCGGTCACCACCATCAAGATACAGGCCAGGATAAAAACATTGCCCCGGGCGATGGCATAGGATTTATAGGCCAGCCATTGGAACATGCCGGTTTTTTTCAGGACCCCGACAATGATCATCATCCCCATGAGGAGAAAGATGACGTTCATATCCATGGCGTGGATGGCGTCCTTGAAGGAAAGGATAAAGTAGCCCTTATCAAAGGTTCCGGCGGTGTAAGAGATAAACATGATGAGGGCCGCGCCCAACAGGGCCGCCAGGGTGCGGTGCATCCACTCCAGGGCGATAATGACATAAACCAAAAGGAGAATGCCGGTGGCGATCCAGAAGGCGGGGGTGATTTTCCGTTTCAGATTAAAATTCTGGGAGGCCTTGAACCACTGGCGGCCTTCCTCATCGGTGCCCGCCGCAAAAACCTCCACCGGGGTGGGAGCCAACTCATGCCAGCTAGGTTTGTGAGCCTTGACTTCAACTTTGGCCCCGGCCAGAGTGCCGGCCGGCAGGATGAAGTCGCCAAAAAAACTGCCCTGGGAGCCAGTGGCCAGGTGCTCTTCCTCCCCTTCCGGTTTGACCGCCTGGCCATTGACCAGGACCTCGATTTCCACTTCCTTGACGCCCCCGCCCTGGGGGTTTTTCATTTTGCCGGCAAGTGAAAGGCGATCTTTCTGGGGGGGCTGGGCGGCAAAGGCGGATAAACTAAGGATAAAAGAGGCAAAGATTATAGTAATTACAATAAGATACCTAAATTGACGGGACATATCTGGTGTGCTCCTGAGCATTCAACTGATAACCAGACTTCATCTTGTGAATGATTACACATTGTCATTTCCCCTGTCAAAGAAAATATCTCTGTTATACTTCTTATTTTGACTTGACTTTTTCCAGGTGCTGGCATAAAAAAGATAATTAATTTGTGAAAAATTTAGCAAAGTTAGGAGCCTCCCATGCCTTACAAAAAAAAGGTGCGGGAAATCATGATTCCTTTACAGGACTATCCCCACATCCCTCATTGGTTCACTCTGCGCCAGGCGGTGTCTTTGGTGCGGGAGTCGGCCATCAAGTATGCCGGTGTTTTCGAGCCGCGCACCGTACTGGTTTTTAATGAAAAATACCAGATCGTCGGCATCTTGACCTTGCGGGACATCTTAAAAGGGTTGGAACCAGCCTTTCTGAAGGAAAGCGAGTTGGTCAAGGTTGACCCTGCCCTCGCCATCGTCATGGGTGACCTGTTTGGCCCGGGCATGAAAAAGCAGGCGGAAAGACCGGTGGGTGAGGTCATGGGTCCCATTAAGGCCTCCGTTAAAGCTGATGATTCTCTGGTTAAAGCTCTTTTTCTCATGGTTAAAGAAAATGTCGGCATGATGCCGGTCATGGATGACCAGCGCGTGGTGGGCATGGTGCGGCTCACGGATTTATTCCTGGAGGTTTCCCAGGTAATCATCGAGAAAACCACCCCTGAGTTGCCGTAAGAAAAATAAACTATAGAGGAAAGAACCGATGCATACCGAGCGCCTGGTCAAAGATCTTATGATCCCGCTCACGGATTATCCTCATATTCCCTACTGGTTCAGCGTCAGGGAGGCCATTGCCATGATCAAGGCGGCGGCCGCCGACCCGGCGAAAAAAGTCTTGCCTTATCTGGTTCTGGTCTTCGATGAAAAATACCAGTTGCTGGGTTATCTAGGCATCAGGGAGATGCTCCGGGGCATTGAACCCCGCTTTTTGAAGAGCAAGGAAACGCCACATTTCATGGGGCCGGAAGCCGTAGACCTGACCATGGGCACTCTCTGGAAGGACCTTTTCACTCGCCGCTGTAAAGAAGAAGCCAAAAAGCCGGTGCGCGAAGTGATGGCCCCCATCCGGGCCACCATTAAAGTAACCGACTCCATTGTCAAAGCGGCTTTTACCATGCTCCAGACCGATACCTGGATCATCCCGGTCATGGAGGACAACAAGGTGGCAGGCATCGCCCGCCTGGTGGATATTTTCAAGGAGCTGACTACCCAGGTGCTGGAACGTTGAGGAGAAGGTGAACATGGTGGACAACATGGACAAACCTAAAGGAGTCGGGGCCGCGGGCGCCGGCCTGCCGGAGATGCCTGATGCAATTGTTCTCGCTCCTCCCGTAAAAGTCATTGATTGGAAGCGCATCTTTTTTATTTTCTTGGGCTTGGGCATATTTACCTTCTTCTATTTTTACCCGGGTTTGCCTGATGCCGTGGATCCCAACGGCAAGGTTTTCAAACTCTCCTGGACCGGCAAGCTCTCCGTGGGCCTGTTTCTCATGGCCGGTATCTGGTGGGTCTTCGAGGTCATGCCCATCGGCGCCACTGCCATCGCCATCGGGGTGTTCCAGACGATGTTTCTCATCCGTTCGGGCAAGGAGGCCCTGGGCGACTTCCTGGACCCTTCAGTCTGGTTCATCTTCGGCTCCGTGGTCATCGGCTTTGCCTTCACCCGGGTGGGCCTGACCAAGCGCATGGCCTACAAAATGCTGCAAGTGGTGGGGGAGCGCACCAGCATGATCTATTTGGGCGCCTTCCTGGTCACCGCGGCCATGACCCACCTCATGGCGCACACCGCGGTGGCGGCCGCCATCTTTCCCCTGCTTTTGGCTATTAACGCCCTGTACACCGACAGTGACGAACCCACCAGGTTCGGCAAAGGCCTGTTCATCGGCATGGCCTGGGTGGCCGGGGCCGGGTCCATCGTCACCTACCTGGGCGCCGCCCGGGGCGTGGCCGCCGCGGGCATGTTCAAAGAGTTCACCAAAGGGCTGACCATCTCCGGCGTTGTCTATCCCGATGGGTATGATGTGGGCTTCTTCGAGCTTGCCTGGTACATGTTTCCCATTGGCTGGCTCATGGTTTTCCTGCTCTGGCTCATCATCATGCTCCTGTTTCGGCCCGAACGTCCCCGCATTGAAGGTCTGCGGGAAAAAGCCCGGGCCCTCAGTAAAGAACTCGGCCCCATGACCCGCCCGGAGTACTTTGTTATCGGCATCGTGGCCCTGATCGTTTGCCTGTTCATGCTCAACTCCTTCTTGCCCAAGTGGGGCGTGGTGGACAAGCCCTTCAGCCGGGCCGGCATTGTCTTGATCGCCACCCTGGCCTTCTTTCTCACCAAAACCCTGACCATCGAGGACCTGGAAGCCATTCCCTGGAACATTATCCTCTTGTTCGGCGGGGCCATGAGTATCGGCTTCTGCCTCTGGCAAACCGGGGCCGCGGAATGGATGGCGGTGCACTGGCTCACCATGTTCCTCGGAGCCTACTGGCTGGTCTTTGTGCTGGCCATCGCTTTTTTTGTGCTGTTGATGACCAATTTCATCATGAACGTGGCGGCCATCGCCATCTCCCTGCCGGTCTCCTTGGTCGTCGCCAAATACCTGGGAGTGGCCCCTCACGTGATTCTCTTTGCTTCTCTGGTAACGGCCGGCATGCCTTTCATTCTGCTCATCGGCGCCGCGCCCAACGCCATCGCTTATGAGAGCAAGCAGTTCACCACCGGTGAGTTTTTCGGTTACGGCTGGATTCCCAATGTCGTGCTGATGGTGGTTTTGGGGATTTTCTGCTTTCTCATCTGGCCCATGATGGGGATGCCGGTGGTGGTGGGTAAGTAAAAGGGCAGGAAAAGTTTAAAGAGAAAATCAAGTTCAGTATTAAAAAACGTGGCGGTCCTGCTCCAGGCCGCCACGTTTTTTTCATCCGTAAGCCATGCCGTCCACCGGTGAGAAACTACTGGTCGGGACGGGCGGATTTGAACCGCCGACCTCCTGCTCCCAAGGCAGGCGCGCTAACCAGGCTGCGCTACGTCCCGATACGGTGGTTTGGTGTTAGTTTTCCCTAAAATTACGCAGTGTTGGACGGATGTGCAAGGATTATCGGGGCGAGGCCGCGAAAAATTCTGCCTTCCTGACGGCCAGGAGCCTTTTCAACGCCTGCAAGGCCCGGCCCCGATGGCTGATCCGGTTTTTCACGGTTAAATCCAGTTCGGCCACCATGGCCTCGATACTCCGGCACCCAGAAGACCGGGTCATAGCCGAAGCCCTGGGTTCCTTTCGGTTCCAGCGCGATCAACCCCTGAAGCTCCCCCCGGGTGGTGAGCCGGCGGCCGTCCGGCCACACCAGGGCGATCTCGCAGACAAAGCGGGCCTGGCGCTTCTCCCGGGGCACGTCCCGGAGTTCGTCCAGGAGCTTGCGCCAGTTGTCCTCGTCCGTGGGGTTGCGCCCGGGGGTGCGGTCCTGGGCGTAGCGGGCCGAGAACACCCCCGGCCTGCCATCCAGGGCCTCCACTTCCAGGCCCGAGTCGTCCGCCAGGGCCGGGAGCCCGGTGAGACGGGCCACTTCCCTGGCTTTGGCCGCGGCGTTTTCCGCAAAGGTGGCCCCTGCTTCGGGGATGTCGGGGAGTGCGGGAAAATCGGCCAGGCTCAGGAGCTTCACCCCCAGGTCCTGGAGGAGTTCCGCCATCTCCCGCACCTTGCCGGGGTTGCGGGTGGCCATCACCAGGGTAAGGGGAGCCATGGGCCGAGGACTTCTTCCTGCTTGCGGCAGATGTCTTGGAGGCCCTTCAGGGCCAGGTCCAGCATGTCCGGGAGCAAGGCTTCGGGGAAAGGGACCCCCCTCCCCGGTGGCCTGCACTTCCACCAGCTCACCCCGCCCGGTGGCCACGAAATTGGCGTCCACCTGGGCCTCGGAGTCCTCCTGGTAGTCCAGGTCAAGGAGGAGCTTGCCACCCACCAGGCCCACACTCACGGCGGCCACCTGGTCCCGGACCGGCAGAGTGTCAATGAGTTCCCGCTGGCGCAGGGGCTCCAGGGCCAGGCACAGGGCCACGAAGGCCCCGGTGATGGCCGCGGACCGGGTGCCGCCGTCCGCCTGCAGGACGTCGCAGTCCAGGACGACGGTGCGCTCACCCAGGGCCTTCAGGTCCACCACGGCCCGAAGAGAGCGGCCGATGAGGCGCTGGATTTCCTGGGAGCGCCCCCGGGGCCGGCCGGCCAGACCTTCCCGGGGCTGGCGGCTGTCGGTGGACCGGGGCAGCATGGCGTATTCCGCGGTGACCCAGCCCTCCCCGGAGTAGCGGCGGAAGGGGGGCACTTCTTCCAGGACGGAGGCGGCGCAGAGCACCCGGGTGCGCCCCCAGGTGACCAGGGCCGAGCCCTCGGCAAAATCCAGGTACCCGGTGGTAATCTCCAGGGGTCTTAACTCGTTGTCCTGTCGTCGGTCGCTCCGAGCCATAGTTTTTAGTGGCAGCCAGCAGTCAGCATTCAGCAGTTAGTAATCAGTATGATCAATGGGTAGATATTGCTGACGACTGACTGCTAATCCTTCAGAGACTGGCGCACAGTGTCGATGACCATCTTGAAGGTGTCGGGAAAGGTGGTGGGGGTGAGGCGTCCCACTTCGATGAACTTCACCACGATCTCCTTGGCCACTTTGAGTACCAGCTCCTCCCGGGGGAGGGGCGGCTCCTGCTTTGTCGCGCACCACGGCGGGGCCTCCCTGATACGGCGTTTTTCTGGTATGATGAAGCTGTGAGCGATGAGCAATGAGCTACAATTTAATTACGACTTACTTTATTTTTTGCAAACAATCTGCGGCTCAAAGCTCAGAGCCCATAGTTAAAAAACCCCGCCGATCAGAAGAAGGCCATCAAATGACCGGCGGGGACTTTGAAGAAGAACCGGATCGCAGCCCTCCTTGAACAGTATCATAAACCAAGGCGCCGGTGAGGGCAAGGGGAAGAGATGGGGCGCATCCAGGTCTTAGACCCGCAGACCGCCGCCCAGATCGCCGCCGGAGAAGTGGTTACCCGTCCGGCGGCGGTGGTGAAGGAACTGGTGGAAAACGCCCTGGACGCCGGGGCCCGCCACATCAGTGTGGATCTCGAGGAGGGGGGACGCCGCCGCCTCCGGGTGGTGGACGATGGCTGGGGCATGACCCCGGAAGAAGCCCCCCTGGCCCTGTTGCGCCACGCCACCAGCAAAATTCGCCAGGAAGAGGACCTCCTGTGCATCAGCACCCTGGGTTTTCGGGGGGAGGCCCTCCCCAGCATCGCCCAGGTGAGCCGCCTGGAACTCTTGACTCGGACGCCGGGGACCTCAGGCGGCTTTCGGATACTGGCCGAAGCGGGAGAGGTCAGGGAATCCCAGGTGGCCGCGGCGCCGGACGGCACCCAGGTCACCGTGGAGGAATTGTTTTTTAACACTCCCGTGCGGCGCAAGTTCTTAAAGAGCCGGCAGGCGGAGCAGGCCCACATCCTGGAGACCATGCGGCACCTGGCCCTGGGCTACCCCGAGGTGCATTTCCGCCTGACGGCCGGCAAAAAGACCCTGCTGGCCGCCCCGGTCGCCCAAACCCTGGTGGAGCGGGTGGCCTCAGTTTATGGCGCCGAAGTGGCCGCACATCTTCTGCCCTTTGCTCAGGAGGGGGGACCCTGGGCTGTAGCCGGGGCGGTCTCCATACCGGACTATACCGTGGCCAGCAGCCGCTTCCAGGTACTCCTGGTGAACCGCCGGGTGGTCCAGGACCGGATTCTGGGCGCCACGGTGAAGGCCGCCTACCAGGGGCTCTTGCCCCGGGGCCGTCATCCCGTGGTGGTGGTATCCTTGACGCTCCCGCCGGAGCAGGTGGACGTGAATGTGCACCCCGCCAAGGCGGAGGTCCGCTTCCGGGATCCGGGCAAGGTCTATGCCCTGCTCCTCGGGGCCCTGCGCCAGGGGCTTGGCTCCCTCAATGGGGAGAGCCCCCATTACCGGGTGACCTGGCAGCCGGGGTCCCTGGCCCTGGCCCAGGATCCGGGGGCAGCCCAGCCCGTGGACGCTCCCTCGCCGGGATGGTCGGCGCCCTTCGTTCCGGCCCCGGTGACCCCCTCCCCACAAATTGACGTTCAGCCAAAGTCTCCCGGGTTTCGCTTCCAGGACCTGCACCTCATCGGGCAGTTGCAGAACACCTATATCCTGGCCCAGAGCCCCGAGGGCCTGGTGCTCATCGACCAGCACGCGGCGCACGAACGGGTGCTCTACGAGACCTTGGAGGTCTCGACAGATGGCACGCCTCGCCAGTCCCTGCTTTTTCCCCAGGTGGTGGAGGTGAGCCCGGCCCAGGCCGACTGGGTGGGGGAGAACCTGGAACTCCTGGCCCACTGTGGGTTGCTCCTCGAGCCCTTCGGCGGCGCCAGCTTCCTGGTGACGGCAGTACCCGCCTGGCTGGCCCAGGCGGACCTGGAGGCGTTGGTGCTGGACCTGGTGGAAAACCTGGCCCCGGTGAAAAGCCAGGCTTCCCCCCAGGCGGTGCAGGAGCAGGTCAGGACCGTCTTGGCCTGCCACGGGGCCGTCCGGGCGGGGCAACAACTGGCGCCGGAGGAAATGACCGCGCTCCTCGGCCAATTGGACGGCCTCACGGTCTCCTCCCACTGTCCCCACGGCCGGCCCCTGTGGCGTCTGGTGCCTTACGCCGATATTCGCCAGGGCTTTCGGCGCCCCCGGGGGTAACCTTGGCTGCACCCCGAGTCGCGGTTCTGGTGGGCCCCACCGCGGTGGGCAAGACAGCCGTGGCCCTGGACCTGGCCGAGGCCCTGGACGCAGAAATTGTCAATGCCGACTCCATGCAGGTGTACCGGGAGCTGAATATCGGCACGGCCAAACCCACGCCGATGGAGCGGGCCCGGGTGAGGCACCACCTGGTGGATGTGGCCAACCCCGATGAACCTTACGATGCGGCCCGCTATGCCCAGGAGGGTCGGGCGGTCATTGCTGAGCTGCACCGCCGGAGGGTATCCCCCCTCGTGGTGGGAGGCACCGGCCTCTATATCAAGGCCTTGTTGTCCGGACTCTTCCACCAGGAGGAGGCGGTCCACGAGGTGCGGGGGCGCCTCGCCCGGGAGCTGGCCACCCAGGGCCTCCCAACCCTGTGGGCCCGCCTGGCCTCCTTGGACCCGGCCACCGCCCGGCGTCTGCCCCCCGGGGATACCTACCGCATCCTGCGGGCCCTGGAAGTAGTGGAGGCCACCGGCCGCCCCCTCAGTGAACTGCACGCCGCCCACCGTTTTCAGGATCGTCCCTATGAAACTCTGAAGCTGGGGTTGGACCTCCCCCGGGAAGAGCTCTACCAGCGCATCGAGGCCCGGGTGGAGGCCATGCTTTCCGAGGGGTGGCTCGAGGAAGTGCAGCAGTTGCTCAGCCGCTATGCCCCGGAGATTAAGCCCCTGCAGGCCCTGGGATATCGCTCTCTGGTGGCTTTGCTAGAGGGTCGGCTTTCCCTGGAGGAGGCCATCGACCTGGTTAAGAAGGATACCCGGCGTTATGCCAAGCGGCAGCTCACCTGGTTCCGGGCCGACCCCGAGGTGCGCTGGTTTCATCCCTCTCAGAAAGTTGAAATGCTGGCCAAACTCAGTGACTTTTTTCAAGCTGACCATGACGCAGAGCGAGGCTGATATCTTGGTCTTTGGTTTCACAGGTATTTGTGTTAGGGTAATGAATTAAGATGGCTTCATCCCTCGACTCCAACGCGCGCCTCACCATCCCCAACCTGATCACCCTGACCCGCATCCTCCTGACCCCTCTTTTCATTATTTTTCTCATCCAGGAGCGTTATCCGCAGGCGTTCTGGATATTTGTCCTGGCGGGAGTCTCGGACATGGCGGACGGCCTCATCGCCCGTCGCTGGGGGCAGAAATCCCCCCTGGGAGCCTTTCTCGATCCCCTGGCGGACAAGCTCCTCATGTCCTCCAGCTTCGTCACTCTGAGCATTTATCACCTCATACCCCCTTGGCTGGCAGTAATTGTCATTAGCAGGGATGTAGTTTTAGTCCTGGGAGTGATGCTTTTCAAACTGGCGCACTTTCCGGTCATTGTGAAGCCCAGCCTGGCGGGAAAGCTTTCCACCACGACTCAGGTCTCCACGGTGCTCCTGGTACTGCTGGCCCAGTCCTGGAACATATCCCCGGCCTTCCTGGAAGCCTTGTTTTGGCTAACCGGGGGGGTCACCGCCTTCTCCGGCATCCACTACATTGTCCAGGCGCTGCTGAATGCAGCCCACTCCCATAATCGACACGGGTAGGGGAGACGTGGCGGAAGTCGTCGACCTGGACAGATTCAAACGCAAGCTGGCGGCGGACAAGGGCTTTCGCACCTGGCTGCAGCGTTTTCAGGATCAGTTCGGGCCGGACACGCGTCTTGAGGACCTCGCCTCGGAGACGCTCCTTTACCTGGCCACCCCGGGGGAGGAGAATCTTTACGTCTTTTTTGACCTGGTAATGGGGGCCAAGGGTCTGGGGGGAGCGTTGCGCTTTCGCCTGGACGACTTGGAGACGCCCATCAAGCTCCGCATCATGGATGCTGCTTTTGCCCTCATGGACCGGGTGCGCTTCGAGGTCATGCGCCGGTTGGGGTGGGTGGAGGATGTGCCCGGGGAAGAGGCGCCCCTCATTGCCCTGGTCCAGGAGGCCTGGCGCCAGGGGTCAGCCTTCACCCGGGAAGTGCCCCGCCTGGCTCCCAGCCATCCGGATTACGAGTCCTTCCAGAAGATGGGTCCCATTGATCAGGGGACCGCCATTCGGCGGCTCATCCCCCAGGCGGTGGCCGAATTCCGCTCCCGGGTGGAAGTTCCTGAATAAGCCGTTCTGATACTCATCCAACTTCTCATACGGAGTTGCAATCATGAAGGTATTTTTTGTAGCCGCAGGCTTTAGCCTGCGCCTGCACAGGCGAGACGCCTGTGCCACTGACCTAAGGAAAAATTGAACCTGAAATTTTCTTAATGTTACCTGATTGAGCGCAACTTGGTAATATAACTTTCTGTTTGCCAGACAATAAGACAATAAGTATGAGAAAGAGGCCAGGGGCGGCTGCCGCTCCTAATATGGGGTTTCAGAAAGACCTTGAAAAATATGGGATTCTGAGAGGGGAATAGCTTCCCTCCCCCTTGATGGGGGAGGGTTGGGTGGGGGTGAATAAAATTATAAGTAATTATGGCGGCTTATTCCCCCCTCCCCCCAACCCCCTCCCGCCGGGGGAGGGGGAGTTTCGAGGTCCTGGATTAATGAAAGGTACTTACAGGACCCGACACTAGCCACCATTACCTGGCCTTAGCCCGCCTCCATCCACAATTTGGCCACGCCCGTCTGCACTACTCCCAACTTGCGGGCGGCGCCGTAGGAAAGATCCAGGTTCCGTCCGGGGATGTATGGACCCCGGTCCGTCACCTGCACCTGCACCGAGGCGCCGTTTCTTGGATTGGTGAGGGTGAGAGGGGTGCCCAGGGGCAGTTTTTTATGAGCCACAGTGTCGGCGTACATGTTGAAGGGCTTGCCGTTGGCCATTAATTTGCCATGATGCTGGGAGCCGTACCAGGAGGCCACCACCAGTTTGCGCCCCGGGGGACGGTTGACCGCGGTGGCGGCAGCAGGACGGGCCGCCGGAGCTTTGACCGCAGGTTTGGCTAATTTGGTTACAACAGGGCTGGGGGGGGTCGGGGTATTTTCCGGGAGAGTGAGGACCTGGCCGACCTGCAGCAAATTGGGATCTTTGAGCTTGTTGGCTCGAGCCAGGACCAGGGGGTCATCGTAGCCGAGCTTTTTAGCGATGCACGTGAGGTTGTCTCCCGGCTGCACCACATAGCGCGAGGGGGGGAGTGGCTCAGACGGTGCCGAGCGCTGGCCGCTGGGGGCCGCAGCAGCCAGGAGGTGGGAAAACCCTTCCTGAGGGGCTGGTGGTGCAGATGGTTGAGGCCGGAGATAAGCCATGGTGGCCGCAAGTCCGGGAATCAAAGCGATCATGGAGACCTCCTGGCCATTGAAATAGCAAAATATATGCCTCAGAGAAAATTCCCCGGAAAGGGCGTCAGACTCAGTCTTTGGGGCTAGCCGTCAGGGGCCAGGGGGCAGAATTTTCCCGGAACAAACAGGTATTCTGGGCTCGCCAACATGGTCCGGCGGGTCAGGTGGCGGATCCGAATAACCCTTGAACCGGCTGGCTTGAGAAATTTTTCTTGCATCTCTCCTGAACTTTTTCCAAAATCATCCGTTATACTTCACCAAACCATTGTGCAAGGAACTGATGCGATGCTCAATTATCTGGTACTGAGTCTTATTTTCGTAGATGTGGTCCTCAACGTGGCGGGCCAGCTCTCTTTGAAATTCGGCATGTCGAAGATAGGGAATTTTTCCTTGTCCCTGCCCACCCTTGCTTCAGTCTTTCTGCGGGCCGCAACCAGCCCCTACATTATCCTGGGGGTCATCTGTTATGGGATGGGTTTCATGGTCTGGCTCATTGTCCTGGCCAAGGCGGAGGTGAGCTATGCTTACCCCATGATCAGCCTGGGTTATGTCTTCACCGCGGTCCTGGCCTGGCATCTTTTCGGTGAGCATGTGACCGTGACCCGCTTCGTGGGAATTCTCGTTACCTGCTTCGGGGTTTTCCTCATCGCCCGGAGCTGATGTCCAGTGGCCAGTAACCAGTAACCAGTGACCAGTAGCCAGTGACCAGAAGTGGCCAGTTGCTGACTACTGGCCGCTACTGAGTGCTAACCGCCCCCCCGCACCCGGCGGGCCAGTTCCCGGGCCCGGCCCAGGGTCTCTGCCAGGTCCAAGGCCAGAAGCTGCCGGTCCTCCACCAGAACCCGGCCGTCCACCACCACGGTCTGGACGTCGGCCCCCGTGGCGGCGTACACCAAATGTGAGAAAGGATCGTACATCGGGGTGAGGTGGGGCTGGTCCAGGTCGATGACCACCAGGTCGGCCTTCAGGCCCGGGGCCAAACGGCCCACTTCCTCCTCCAATCCCAACACCCGCGCCCCCTGTCGGGTGGCCAGGGCCAGGGCCTCCCGGGCCGGCAGCGCCGTGGGGTCGAGACCGCGCACCTTGGCCAGTTTGGCCGCAGTGTCCAATTCCGAGAGCATGTCGAGATTGTTATTGGAGGCGCAGCCGTCCGTCCCCAGGCCGACAGGCACCCCCCGGGCCACGAGGTCGGTGACCGGGGCGATGCCGCTGGCCAGCTTCATGTTGGACTCGGGGCAGTGGGCCACCCCGGCGCCGGAGGCCGCCAAAAGGTCCATGTCCCTGTCAGTCAGGGCCACGGCATGGTCAGCCACCGTGTTTCCCTTGAGGAGTCCCAGGCGATGGAGGTGGCCTACCGGGGTGGCGCCGTAATGCTCCAGGCAGTCGGCCACCTCCCTGGCGGTCTCGGCCAGGTGGATGATCCAGCGGGTCGCATAGCGGTCCGCCACGGCCATGCTTTTCTCCAGGAGGTCAGGGGAACAGGTGTACACCGCGTGGGGCTGGACGGCCACCCGCACCCGGGGATGGCCCTGGTAAGCCCGGCAGAGCTCCTCGGTAAACGTGAGGCCGTTTTCGGGAGAGCCGTAATTGGGGGAAGGGAAGTCATAGAGCACCTCGCCCACCACCGCCCGGATGCCAGTGTCCACTGCGGCCTGGGCTACGGCGTCGGTAAAGAGATACATGTCGCAGAAAGTGGTGGTGCCGGAGAGCAGCATTTCCGCCACCGCCAGCCGGGTGCCCCAGTATACGAAGTCGTAATCCAGATGGCGCTCCGCCGGGAAGATGTGAGAATTGAGCCAATCCTCCAGGGGCAGGTCATCGGCCAACCCCCGAAAGAGGGCCATGGCCGCGTGGGTATGGGCGTTGATGAGGCCGGGGAGGATAAGGCCCTGGGGGTAATCTAAGACACGTTCGGCGGTGAAGCGGCCGGTGAGTTCCTCCTGGGGCCCCACGGCCACGAGGTGAGCATCCCGGAGGGCCACGGCGCCGGGAGCGAAGACCTCGTCCTCCTGGTTCATGGTCAGCACCCAGGCTCCATTCACTAACAGGGAGACAGATTCCTTACCAGGATGGGACATTATTTTCTCTTTGTAGAAGTTATTTTTTGGGCTTGGACGGCTCCGGGCTTTCAACTTTCGGCTCCAGGTTGCCGAAGCGTTGGGCTTCGGCAAAACGGTTAGCTGACCCTTTGGGGAGTTTGAAGTGATACGTCCCCGGGGGCAGAGAAGATCCTTTAATCCAGGGGTTGAGATCCTTGAAGGCCTTGTAGTATGTGCCGCAGGCCGCAGCCAGACTGCGGACCATGATCTCCTGAGTCAGGATGGCCTCAGCCTGATCATATTCCAGAGGGTCATACAGGCCCTCGGGTGGAAGGTGAAAGCCATAGGTGCCGGGGGACTCGAGAACGACCTTGGCCGCCAGAGTGCGGAAAATATAGCGCTCCGTCTCATCAGGGAGGGCCAGGTGATAGTAATTATTTACCTTTTGAGCCGCCATTTCCTTCTGCACTCGGCCTTCCCCGCAGTTGTAAGCGGCCAGGGCCAGGGCCCAGCTGCCCAATTGCCGGTGCAGTATCTTCAGATAGTCCAGGGCGGCGTCAGTAGCAGCACCGAAATCCAGGCGTTCATCCACCGCCGGGGTGATTTTGAGCTGAAACCGTTGGGCCGTGGGCCCCATGAATTGCCAGGGCCCCATGGCCCCGGCGTGGGACCGGGCCTCCTGGCGCAGGTCGCTTTCCACCAGGACCACATACTTCAGGTCCAGGGGTAGCTGCCTGGCCGTGAGTTTGCGCTCCACTTCCGGAAAGTAGCGGTGGGCCCGCTTGAGCCACATGGTGGTCTGGGCCCGGCTCCAGACCACGATGGTGAACTCCCGGTCCAGGGCCTCCCAAACGGCCCGCTCCTTCAGAGGCACCGGCTCCCCACACAACGTCAGGTTATCCGGGAAGGTGAAATACGGAAAGCGAACTTCCGGGGCGGCCGGGACCGGGGCCGCCGCCGGGGCCGGGGACTGTGGGGGCGCTGACGGTAGCGAATAGGCCACCTGTCCCCCGGGCCAGAGCCCCAGGCAGAGCAACAAGAACATCAAAACGATCATGGTTGCTTCCTTGGAGGAAAGTTGTGTAGCATTTACCTCAGCCTCGGGCTGCTGTCAATCGGGGCCTGGAGGATTCGGTGCTGGTAAAAGCCGATTTCCTGACCGAAATCCAAAAGTTTTTGATTTTCAAAGTCCCTAGGATATAATGAGAAAAAATTTTGTAAAGGAGGTGATTCCAGGTGCGGCTGTCTGTGCTCTTCGTGCGACACAAGTCCTGAAGCCCAGGCCTTGAGAGAGCCTTGGCAAGGCTCTCCACACCCGGTTGGCCCCGAGGGGCGTGGCGGACGGCCTGGGATCGGCTTCTGATCTCCTGATCATCAGGTAATTTCCCCCCACTGAGTCCTCGGTAAGCTTTTCGAGCATTTCCCGCCAACGTTCCTCCTTGCGGTCTATCAACCCGGGTGGTACCAGCATGGGGCTTCTCAGTCCTGGCTTGCCCCCGATGGCTTTGTCTTAGCCGGCCGGGAACAGGCCGCTTTACCAGTTGTCTGTCGTTTGGTGCTTAACAACAAAGTCTGCAGA
The DNA here is from genome assembly GCA_963709285.1 of uncultured delta proteobacterium. Classification (GTDB taxonomy): domain Bacteria; phylum Desulfobacterota; class Desulfobaccia; order Desulfobaccales; family 0-14-0-80-60-11; genus JBGSLA01. Next base: position 221,530 of record CAVPVR010000004.1, read on the forward strand.
AAACCAGGGAGGAATAGCATGTCCGCGTCATATGAGGCTATGTGGGAAAAACTGAATCTGGATATCGAGGCCCATGAGGGGTTGCTTCAGGTTTTAGGGAAGTTTTATGGAGACATTTATCTGACCCAGGAAGGCCGGCTCCAGGGAATGGAATACCTGGACTTTGTCCTTTCCGAGGTGCACGGCCTGCGTATCCAGGAACTTCAAGATGCCAGGGCCCAGGGGAGAAAAATTATCGGCACCTTCTGCGTCTTCGTGCCGGAAGAGATCACCCTGGCGGCCGATGCCATTCAGGTGGGACTGTGCGCCGGGGCCGAAATCGGCAAGGACGCGGCTGAAAAAATCCTGCCCCGGAACACCTGCGCCCTGATCAAGTCCTTTGTGGGCTTCAAGCTGTCCCGGCTGTGCCCTTACATCGAGTCCTGCGACCTGGTGGTGGGGGAGACGACCTGCGACGGCAAGAAAAAGGCTTACGAGATTTTCGCAGACTACGCCCCGGTGTACGTCATGGAAATTCCCCAGATGAAGCAGGCCTGCGACCTGGACCTGTGGAAAGCGGAGATCCGGCGTTTCTGGCAAAAGATCGAGGAAGTTACCGGAAAAGAGATCACTGCGGCCAAACTCAAGGACGCCATCCGCCTCCTCAACGACCGGCGCCGGGTGTTACAGCGCCTGAACCGGCTCCGGGCCGCGGCGCCCACCCCCATTTCCGGTCGGGACGTGCTTCTCATCAACCAGATCAGCTTTTATGACGACCCGGCCCGCTTCACCGCCAAAATCGGGGAACTCTGTGATGAGCTGGAAGCCAGGATTGACAAAGGGGAGGGGATCGTGTCCAACCATATCCCCCGGTTCATGTTGTCCGGCTGTCCCATGGCGGTGCCCAACTGGAAGCTCCCTTACCTCATCGAGTCTTCCGGCGCAGTCATCGTGGGAGAGGAGTCCTGCATCGGCACCCGCAATACCCGGGACCTGGTGGACGAGTCCGGCGAGACCCTGGAAGAGATGCTGGAGGCCATTGCGAACCGCTATATGCAGATCGACTGTGCCACCTTCACCCCCAATAAAGAACGCCTGGAGCATATCGCGGATATGGCTCGAGACCTCAAAGTGAATGGGGTCATCCACTACGGCCTGAACTTCTGCCAGCCTTACGCCATCGAGGCCTTCAAGGTGGGCCAGGCCCTGGAAGCCGCAAATATTCCCATGCTTTCCATCGAGACGGACTATAGCATGGAGGACGTGGAACAGCTTAAAACCAGGGTGGAGGCCTTTGTGGAGATGGTCCAGTAAGAAGGGCCGCCGACTCTGACCATGGCGTGGAGGAATTTTTTTGCAGCGCCTGAAGCCATTAGGAACCATGGGAAAACCTGAACTCGTTGCCGGGGTAGACATCGGCTCCCGCTCCATTGAACTGGTGGTATTGGAAAGGGGGCAAGTGGTGCACTGGGACCTGACAGCCACCACCTTTGACCCTTTGGCCCAAATCCGCCGCCTGCTGGGCCAGGTGGAAGCGGAAGAGATTGTGGCCACCGGGTACGGCCGCAAACTCATGGCCGATAACTTCAAGGATAAACGGGTCACCACCATCACGGAAATTCAGGCCTATACCCTGGGAGCCCGGCGCCTGGAGCCCGAAACCCGCACCGTCTTGGACATCGGCGGTCAGGACACCAAGGCCATTGCGCTCTCGCCGGAGGGGAAAGTGGCCAAGTTTGAAATGAACGACCGTTGCGCCGCCGGGACCGGCAAATTCCTGGAGTTTATGGCCACGGCGCTGCAGGTGCCCCTTGACTCCTTTGGTAGCTTTGCCCTGCAGGCGGACAAAAAAATTCAGATTAGCAGCATGTGCACGGTTTTTGCTGAAAGTGAAGCTACCTCGCTTATGGCCCGGGGGGAAAGCGGGGCCAACATCGCCATGGGACTGCATCTGGCCATCGTGCAGCGCCTGGTCTCCATGCTCCGCCGGGTAGGGGTCACGCCGCCGGTGCTGTTCGCCGGAGGGGTGGCCCACAATCCTTGTATTCGCGCCCTTTTGGAGGAAAGTTTAGGAATGCCTCTGGTGGTGCCGAAGCAACCGGACCTGGTGGGCGCCCTCGGCGCGGCGCTCTATGGCATGAACACCAATAACCGCCAGGCCGTCTGAGCCTGAGCGACTGAAACAGGAAGATATTCCCCAAAGGTATCGGAAGGAGTAAGGTAATGAAAAACCGGGAACTGGACTGCCGGGGTCAGGCCTGCCCTCACCCGGTGCTGAAGACCAAGGAGATTGTGGATCAGGGAGGCGTGCTGCAGCTTACCGTGCTGGTGGATAACGACGCGGCCCGGGAAAATGTCAGCCGCTTCCTGGAGCGCTCCGGCTACGAGGTGCGAGCGGCCGCCCGCGGCGGTGACTTTGCGGTCACCGGGACCAAGGAGCAGGGACGCGTTGAAATGAGCGGAGAGGACACCTGGGAAGAAACTGCGCCCCGCCAAATCCTGGTGCTCGTGGGCACCGACAGACTGGGCACCGGCGATGATGATCTCGGGAAAAAGCTGATCGCCAGTTTGCTGGGCACCTTGAAGGAGATGGGCCGGGAGTTGTGGTGTCTGGTATTATTAAACGCAGGAGTCAAACTCGCGGTGGCGGGTTCTGAAGTCCTGGCCAGCATTCAGGAATTGGCACATGAAGGCGTCATGGTGCTGGTGTGCGGCACCTGCCTCAACCACTTCCACTTGCTGGAGCAGAAACAGGTGGGCGAAACCACCAACATGCTGGACATCGTTACTCACATGCAACTGGCTAATAAGGTGATTTCTTTTACCTAAAGGAGAGCAGGGCATGTCTGCAGAAGAAGGTCTCATCACGCCGGAGATGACTCTCATAGAAGTCTTGCATCAACACCGGCAGACGGAAGCGGTGTTCCGGCGCTATGAAGGGGAGGCCCAGGGCTGCCTTCTGTGCCATGCCCTGTTCGACACCCTGGCAGAGGCCGCGGCCAAGTATGGCCTGGACCTGGACAGGCTCCTCCAGGACCTGGAGGACTCCGCCGCGGGCGTTTCAGCAGAACCTTGACAGAGCTGTCAGCTAAAGACTATCACTTGGTTGCAGAAATCAGCGTTAGTAGTTTATCGTCTCACCATAAATTCGGGTTTCGAAAGTCCCCCTTTGAAAAAGGGGGATTTAGGGGGATTTTCAAGCGGTTATAATAATCCCCCCTGACCCCCCTTTAAAAAAGGGGGGAATAGAAAAAACCGCTCCAGATAAAGCGGACTTATGCAATGAAGTAGTAGTATATTGCACCACCCCGGAATGAAGGATGCGAGAGCATGAATGACGCCAAAATGCCACCCCTGATGGAACAGGTGCGGGCTGCGGGTTGAGCCGCCAAGGTTCCTCCCGGGCTCCTGGAGGAAATCCTGGCGGGCCTGGCTGTCAGGTCCGACCCAAATCTTTTAGTGGGGCTGGAGACTGCGGATGATGCCGGGGTCTACATCCTGACGGAGGAGATCGCCCTCATCCAGACGTTGGATTTTTTCACCCCCATCGTCAATGACCCGTATACCTTTGGGCAAATCGCCGCGGCCAACTCCTTGAGCGACGTCTACGCCATGGGCGGGCGGCCCCTCACCGCGCTCAACATCGTCTGCTACCCGGCCAAGACCGTCCCCAAAGAAGTTCTCAAGGCCATCCTGGCCGGGGGGCTGGACAAGATCCACGAGGCCGGGGCCCTCCTGGTAGGGGGGCACAGCGTGGACGACACCGAACTCAAGTACGGTCTCTCGGTGACCGGCGTGGTCCATCCCCAGCGGGTCCTGACCAACGCCGGGGCCAGACCGGGGGACCGCCTCATTCTCACCAAGCCCCTGGGGACGGGCATCATCGCCACCGCCATCAAGGGGCGGGTCGCCTCGCCTGAAGCCGAAGCCCAGGTGGTGGCGGTCATGACCGCGCTCAATCGCCTGGCCGCGGAGTGCCTGGAAGGCTTTGCGGTGCATGCACTTACTGACATCACCGGCTTCGGCCTGTTGGGCCACGCCCTGGAAGTGGCCGTGGCAAGCGGCGTGGAACTGACCCTGTATGCCTCCAAAGTGCCGGTGCTCCAGGCCGCTCGGGAGTACGCCGCTATGGGGCTGGTGCCCGCGGGTACTTTTGCCAACCGCAATTTCTGCAAGAAAAGCCTGAAAGTTGCGCCGGGCCTCGACGCCGTGGCCCTTGACCTGCTGGCCGACGCTCAGACCAACGGTGGGTTACTTATTTCGGTGGCGGGAAACCAGGCTGAGGACCTGCTGGCCTGCCTGCACGACCGGGGAGTGGCCGCCGCGGCGATCATCGGCGCGGTTACCGCCTCCGGACCAGGGGCCATACGCGTGGAGGATTAGATATTCCCATAAAGTCCCCCTTGAAAAGGGGATTATGGTGAATTTTCAAGGGGATAAAAAAATCCCCCCTAACCCCCCTTTAAAAAAGGGGGGAATAATTTTTTCCAGCAATTCTTTCTCCCTGAGCCTGCTTGGGGGGTGTGAAACTTAAGTTATTAAGTCTCCTGACGCCCTTGCAGGGCCAGGAAGTAGCGCATCACCAGGGGGAGCTCCAGGCCGCCGGACTGCAGCAAGGCCTCGTCGGTGAGAACCTCGAGGGGGTGGCCATTGGCCAGGACGACCCCGTTGGCCAACAGCACCACCCGGTCGGCCACCTCCAGGGCTAATTCGAAGTCGTGGGTGGCGATGAGCTTGGTGCCGCCAAAGGCTTTCAGCAGGTGGAGCACTTCCTGCCGACCCCGGGGGTCCAGGCTGCTGGTGGGCTCATCCAGGAGCATGATCTCCGGCTCCATGGCGTAGATAGTGGCCAGGGCCACCCGGCGCTTTTCCCCGCCACTCAGGTGGTGGGGCACCCGATGTTCGAAGCCTGGCAAGCCCACCGCAGTCAGGGCCTGGGTGACCCGTTCTTTCACTACTGCTGCTTCCAGTCCCTGGTTGATGGGCCCAAAGGCCACATCGTCAAAGACCGTGGTGCAGAAAAGCTGGTCGTCGGGATTCTGAAAAACCAGCCCCACCCGGCCCCTGACCGCCTCCACCGCCTGCTTGGTCTCCAGGGGCTGGTCAAAGACCCTCACCTCTTGGGGAGTCCGGCCTAAAAGGCCCAGGATGTAAAGGAAAAGAGTGGTTTTCCCGGCGCCGTTCGGGCCGATAAAGACCACCGTTTCCCCCGGCCGCACCTTCAGGCTCAGGTTGGCCAGAGCCGGGGTGCCATTGCTGTAGGAAAAGGTGAGGCCGTCAATGTGCAGGGCTAGGTCCATAGCCGGTCCACCCCCACCAGTCCCAGAGCTGCAAGCAGAATAACCCCGCTTTTCACCGCGTCTCCCCAACCCCAGGAGAACTCAGACAAAGTGCCAAACTTTTCCCTGAAGCCCCGGGCCAACATGGCCTGGTAAATCCGCTGGGTACGCTCGAAAGCCCGCACCACCAGGAGCCCCACCAGGTTTCCCAAGGTTTTCAGGGTCCGCACGTCAGTTTTGGGATGAAAGCCCCGGGCCCGGGCGGCCTGCTGCAGGAGGCGCACCTCCTCAGCAAAAACGAAGAGATAGCGGTAAGCAAAGAGAATCATGGCCACCAGGCGCTCCGGCACCCGGAGGCGAGCCAGGGCCTTCATGGAGACATGGAACGGTGTGGTGGCAAACATGGGAAAAACGGTGAGCACCATGGCCAGTCCCTTGATGACCATGATGCCGCCTTGCCTGAGGCCGGCTTCCCAGCCGTCCGGGTGCGTCAAGGGCAGAATAATCAAGAAGGGCAGGAGAAAAAGAAGCACGGTCCGAAGGCGGCGCAGCGCAAAGCCCAGGGGGATGCCGCTGACCAGCAGCCAGAGCACCGCCAGAGACAACGCCAAAGAGGCCCCCAACAGCCCCCGTACCATGGCGGTGGCCACCAGGAACCCGGCAAACGCGGCAATTTTCCACCGGGGGTCCAAGCGGTGGAAAGGCGAGTCCAGATGCGCGAAGCGGTCAATGTCTGGATGCATGGCGGCGAATATCGGCCCGAAGTTTCAAGACCATAACGAAGGAAGTGACCCCGAAGATAAATCCCAACCCGGCCAACACGTTGGTCCAGGGGATGGGTTCACCAGCGGGTGGTGACGGCGCCGGGGACTGTGCCGCTGGCGCCGGAGAAGCCGCCGGCGTCACCGGAGTCGGTAAAGATACCGGAGGCGCCTCTCGAGAAGCGGCTCCCTGAGATGCTGGAGCGCCCTTTCCCGGGATGACCACCCGCTTTTCCACCCGGTGGCCCAGGGGGTCCCCCACCTCGACCCGGTAAGCCCCCGGCTTTACGTGGGTAAAAGTGGCGTTTCCCTGGTTATCGGTCTGGCCGGTTACAGGGGAGGAACCGTCCTCTGGGGTCACCGTTACCGGAGCTTCCTGGGCGGGGGCGCCATCCGGGAAAAAAGCCTGCACCGCCAGGGTGCCGTCCGCCTGAGGGGCGGCATTCAGCAACAGCTTATGCGCTTGGGCCGGAGAGGGGGCAACTAAAAACAGCATCAGGGCCAGCAAACCCACCTGCCGGAGACGGGTTTTCCCCAGGGATGGCCGGTAGAGGATGTCTGGTTTGACTTTCTCTAAAAAAACCGCGGCTCCGGCGCAGACCAGGCCCTCCAGGGGCATGAGGGGCAGGTGAGCCATCAGGGCCAGGCGGGCAACCGCCCAGAACTCTCGGCCGGCAGTGGTCAGCCACCAGGCCAGGATGATCCCGGAACCGGCGATAGCCAAAGCCCCGGCCAGGAAGGCGAACAAGGCCGCCAGGTGGCGCCGGGGGAACAGGTTCTGGAGATGAAACACCATCGCAGCCAGTAGGGCAGGAAGTCCCAGCATAAGAGCGTTGGCCCCCACACTGAGGAGCCCTCCATGCTGAAAGAGGAGGGCCTGCAAGAACAGACCCACCAAGATGGCGGGAAAGGCCAGGGGTCCCAGGACAATCCCCAGCAAGCCGTTCAGGGTCAGGTGAACGCTGGTGGGACCCAGGGGGACATGAATCAGGGAGGCCACAAAGAAGCCGGCCGTCATCACCGCGGCTTTGGAAAGGTCTTGAAAGGGGGCTTTTCGTAGAGTGAGCCCGGTGACCACCACAGTCCCGGCCCACCCGGCGGCCAGGCTTGAGAGAGGCAGAACCCCGTCAGCTATGTGCATAAGCAACCTCAGGGCCAAAAAAGAAAAGCCACGACACCGGGCCCCTTCTGGGGCCAAGCCTTCGTGGCTTATATAGTCAAAGGCACATCATCCGGGGTTCATCCCCGGAATAATCATTCATAACCTAATTGGTGCGACTTTGTCAAGGAGTCCTTCCGAGCCCTGTGTTTGCCTCAGGGATTTAGCTGGAAAATTTCCAGGTGATACAATATAGTCATTATCATTAGAGAAAATCTCATAGAGCCCATGAAAAAAACTGATCTGCGTCTATATCTGCGGCTGCTCAATTACGTCAAGCTTTATTGGCGCCGGTTTCTGGTGGCCGCCGCCGCCATGCTGGTGGTGTCCGGCATCACCGCGCTGTTGGCTTATCTGGTGAAGCCGTTCCTGGACGACGTCTTTTTCGACAAGAACCTCAAGATGCTCTACATCCTCCCCCCGTTGCTGGTAGTCCTCTACGCCGTTAAGGGGGGCCTGTCGTTTTTCCACACCTACCAGATGCATTACATCGGCCTGCGCCTGGTTACGCTCATGCGGGATGAGCTGTTCCGCCACCTGCAGCGGCAGCCCCACGCCTTTTTCGACCGGGAGGCCACCGGGGTGCTGATGAGCCGGGTAGTTTATGACGTCCTCCTGCTCCAGGACTCGGTTACCAAGGTGGTGACCAGCTTTTTCAAGGACAGCTTCACCCTGGTGGGTCTGACCGTGGTAATTTTTTACCAGGATTGGCAGCTGGCCCTCATCGCCATCCTGATCTTTCCCCCGGCTGCTTACCTTATTGTGCGCTTTGGGCGGCGTTTGCGACGCCTGGCCAAAGAAAGCCAACAGTCAGTGGCTCAACTGAATTTGCGGCTCCAGGAAAATTTCACCGGCCAGCGCATTGTGAAAGCCTTTGCCCGGGAAGACTTCGAGGCAGAGCGTTTCGCCGCGGCTAACGAACACTTCCGCCTGGTGCAGATGAAGCTGCGCGTCACCCGGGGGCTCTCTTCACCCATCATGGAACTGTTGGGAGCCCTGGGCATGGCGGTCATCATCTCTTACGGCGGCTACCACGTCATCCAGGGCACTACCACCCCGGGCACCTTCTTTTCCTTCCTGGCGGCTCTGTTGATGCTCTACGCCCCTATCCGGGGCCTGAGTAACGCCCAAAATTCCATCCAGGAAGGGCTGGCTGCGGCCCAGCGGGTTTTTGCCGTGCTCGATCTGGAGCCGGGTATTGTGGATCACCCTGGGGCCCGGGTTCTGGACCCCCTCTCCCGGGATATCGTGTACCAGGGAGTTTCTTTCTCCTACGGCGGCGACTCGGTTCTCCGGGATATCGACTTTACGGTGAGAAAAGGGGAGATGCTGGCCCTGGTGGGTCCTTCCGGCGCTGGCAAGACCACTCTCTTGAACCTGCTGCCCCGTTTTTACGACGTGACCTCGGGCGCCATCCTCATTGACGGGGTTGACCTCCGGGAGGTGAGCCTGGCGTCGCTCCGGGCCCAGACCGGGGTGGTGACCCAGCAGACCATCCTGTTTAATGAGACCGTGCGCTATAATGTGGCCTACGGCCGCCTGGAGGCGACGGCAGAGGAGATCATCCAGGCCCTCAGGGCCGCCCACGCCTATGACTTCGTCATGGCCCTGCCCCAGGGGCTGGACACCGTCATCGGCGAGCAGGGTATTCGCCTTTCCGGGGGCGAGCGCCAGCGTCTGGCCATCGCCCGGGCCCTCCTCAAGGACCCCCCCATTCTCATCCTGGACGAAGCGACCTCGTCTCTGGATTCCGAGTCCGAACGGGAGGTGCAGCAGGCCCTGGACCGTCTTATCGAGGGGCGCACCACTCTGGTCATCGCCCACCGACTCTCCACGGTGCGCCACGCCGACCGCCTGGTGGTGATGGACGGCGGCCACATTGTGGAAACGGGCACCCACGAGGAGCTCCTCCGGGTGGACGGCCTGTACAAGCGCCTCTATGACCTGCAGTTCGCCTGGGAAGAGGGTAAGGAGGATGAGCTAGATTTCCCGGAACCGAAGAAAAAGTTGTCTCAGGGGAAAGCATGTGATCCTCTCTGGTTACCTGAAGAAATAAGTCTTTCCAATGGCCAAGAGGGTAGCGACTATTGTTTTCGGCCTCCCGAGAAAGATGAACTGTAGTATCCGATTACTGCCTGAGCTCCGAACCATAAATAATCAAATCGTCATACATGAAACGTTGGTTGACCAGAACGCTGTTAGTAGTGACCAGCATAGTCGTTGCCCTCGTTCTCTGTGAGGCGGGACTGCGTCTTCTCGGGATCGAGTATCCCGATTTTTATGAGTACGACCCCGTCGTGGGGAGTAAGCTGCGACCAGGGATCAAGGGGTATTTCCTCAAGGAGGGAGGCGGCTACGTCAGAATTAACTCTGACGGCTTGCGAGACCGGGAGCACTCCCTCAGTCCGCCGCCGAACACCCTGAGAATTGCGGTTCTGGGGGATTCTTTCACGGAAGCCATGCAGGTGAACCGGGAAGAGGCCTTCTGGGCGGTTATGGAAAAGGACTTGCAGGGCTGTGGCAATCTGCATGGTAGGCAGGTGGAGGTGATTAATTTCGGGCAGTCAGGTTTCGGCACCTCCCAGGAATTGTTGGCCCTGCGGCACCGGGTCTGGAAGTATGCCCCCGAAGTTGTCGTGCTGGCTTTTTTCACCGGCAACGATGTCACCGACAATTCCCAGGCCTTGATGCAGTGGGATTATAATCCGTATTTCAGCTACCAGGAAGGGAAGTTGGTCCTGAACGACAGGCACACCCGGGAAAGGTGGCTGAAAGAACAGCAAAGCAAGACCTGGGGGGGAGAATTTAAACGCTGGCGGCAGGATACCTTCAGAGTTTTTCAGGTGGTGCGACAAGGCAAAAAGCTGGCCCGGGCCTGGTGGTCGCAGCTTCACCAGCAAGGGCAATCGGCTGCGGCCCACCAGGGGTCGGAAGCTGGGATTTCTGACAATATTTATTGCCAGCCCACCGGGTCGGTCTGGCAAGATGCCTGGAAAATCACCGAAGCTGTGCTGCTGATGATGCGCGATGAAATCGCTGACAAAGGGGGCCAGGTTTTTCGTGGTGGTGCTCACCGATGGCATCCAGGTTCATCCTGACCCTGAGACCCGGAAAGGCTTTGCCGAACAGCTTGGGGTTCAGGACTTGCTCTACCCGGACCGTCGGCTGGAAGAATTCTGCCAACGGGAGGGCATTCCCATTTTGCTCCTGGCCCCGGCCTTCCAGGAATACGCCACCAAGCATCAGGTCTTTTTACATGGCTTCAAAGACAATCTCGGCGGCGGTCACTGGAATCAAAACGGCCACCGTCTGGCCGGGGAAATGATGGCCCAGTGGCTGTGCGGGGAAGTCAACTGAATTCTGGAACAATTTTTTTAATGTTTTCGGGCGAGCCACAAGTGTGCATTTGGTTGGCTTTTCCGGGAACAACAGGAGTTTTCGTCCCCCTGAGGCTGGCAAACTTTAGTCTATGAAGCGTTGGTTGACAAACGCCTTATTGGTGCTGGCAAGCCTGGTCTTTGCCGTCATGCTCCTGGAAGTGGGTTTGTGGTTAGGGGGGATTGAGTATCCCATCTTCTGGGATCCCGATCCCATCTTGGCGACGAAATTACGCCCAGGAAGCAGGGGGTATTTTCTCCAGGAGGGGGGTGGCTATGTCAGCATTAACTCTGATGGTTTGCGCGACCGGGAGCACTCCCTCAGTCCGCCGCCGAACACCCTGAGGATTGCGGTTCTGGGGGATTCTTACACGGAGGCCATGCAGGTGAACCGGGAAGAGGCCTTCTGGGCGGTCATGGAAAAGGACCTCCAGGGTTGTGGCAACTTGCGCGGTCGACAGGTTGAGGTAATCAATTTCGGGCAATCAGGTTTCGGCACCACCCGGGAATTGTTGGCCCTGCGCCACCGGGTCTGGAAGTATGCCCCCGAAGTTGTCCTGCTGGCTTTTTACAGCTCCAACGACGTGGCCGAAAATTCCAAGGCCTTGGCGCGGCAATGGGGGGATCTGTATGAGTTTCTGCCCTACTACCATTACCAGGACGGCCAGTTGGTGCTGGACGATCGGCGCACCAAGGAAAAGTGGTTGGAAACCCAGCAGACCGAAACCCGGGTAAATAATTCTTGGTGGGGGCAATTACATAAGTGGCTCAAATATAACTCAAGGACTTTCCAGGTGGTGGGACAATGGCAGAAGGTGGTAGGTGAGCAGTGGTGGGCCGCAGAAAAACGGGAGAAATCGGCTGCGGCCAGGTCCGGGTCGGCAGCCAATAATTTGGAAGCCATATATCTTGAGCCCACTGAGGCAGTTTGGGAAGAAGCCTGGAGAATCACGGAAGATCTGCTGCTGTTAATGCGCCAGGAAACCGCCCAACGGGGAGCAAAATTTTTCCTCGTGGTGCTCACCAATCCCATGCAGGTTAATCCTGATCCCTCGGTTCGAACTAAATTTGTCCAAAAGCTGGGGGTCCAAGACCTGTTCTATCCGGACCGCCGGCTTGAGAGTTTTTGCCGTCGTGAAGGAATTCCCATCTTGCGACTGGCGCCGGCTTTCCAGGAATACGTCAAGACTCACCAGGTCTATTTGCACGGTTTCAAGGGCACCCTCGGGTTCGGCGGCACTCTCGGGTTCGGTCACTGGAATCAGCAGGCTCACCGCTTGGCCGGAAAAAAGATCGCCGAGTGGCTGTGCGGGCAAATCCATTGAAATTCTGTCACAATTTTTATTAATGTTTCCGGGTGAGCACCAATACTTGCGATTTTTTCAGGGGATCGACCAGTGGGCGCCCGGTGGAGGTGGCCTGGTTCACGGGCTCTTGCAGGTTGTCTCCCCCCTGTACCAGGTGGGGGCCAGGGCGAGAAGGGGGCTTTATCAGCAGGGTTGGCTCCCCACTAAACACCTCCCCGCCCCGGTGGTGAGCGTGGGCAACCTTGTCGTGGGGGGCACGGGAAAGACTCCGTTAACCGCATATCTGACCCGGTTTTTTCAGGGTCAACAAAAGCGGGTGGCCATCCTCAGCCGGGGTTACGGCGGGCGGCGAACGGAGGTCACCTGCTTGTCGGACGGGGAGCGCCTACACCACAAGCCTCCGGAGGTTGGCGAGGAAGCCTTTTGGCTGGCCCGGAGCCTCCCCGGGGTCCTGGTTTACACCGGACCTTGCCGGTATGCCACCGGGATGGCCGCCTGGCGGGACCACCGTCCCGATATTTTTCTGTTGGACGACGGCTTCCAGCACTTCCAGTTGGCCCGGGACCTGGACCTGGTGCTTCTGGATGCCGACCGGCCCTTCGGCAACGGCCGACTGCTTCCCGCCGGACCTCTGAGGGAACCCCTGAACACCCTGCGGGAGGCGGACGTCCTCATTCTCACCCGGTATGACCAGAAGCGCCACCGGGATCGCCTCAGGGATTTGCGGCGCACCTTTCCCCACCTGGATATTTTCACCGCAGCCATCGAGTCCGCTTCGGTCCGGCGTTTTCCAGGAGGCGAAGAACATCCTCCGGAATCCCTGCGCGGCCTGCCTGCCCTGGCTTTTGCCGGGTTGGCCCGGCCCCGGGTGTTCGAGAAAACTTTAGTGGCCCTGGGCGCGGACCTTCGGGGTTTCCGGGCTTTCCCCGACCATTATGCTTTCGCCCCGGAAGACCTCGCTGATTTGGTCCGAGAGGCCCACAACCTGGGCGCTCAGGCCCTCATCACCACCACCAAGGATTGGGCCCGCTTGGGGGAAGAATGGCGGGGAGATGTGCCCCTCTGGGTCCTGGAGGTGGCGGCCCGGGTGGAACCGGAGGATGGCTTTCGGCAGTGCCTCTCCGCAGCCCTGGGGGAAAACCTGGCCTACCCGGGGCCACCCTTGCCTGGTCCCCGGGACTCCGAGCTGCAGGTCACCCGGCCTGTGCCTCCCCCAGTGCGCCGCCGTTTCCAGAAGCTGGTCAGGTCAGGGAAGTCTGCGAGTAAGCCTCATAATGTCCACCGGATTATGGTGAGGGCCCCCAACTGGGTGGGGGACGCGGTCATGAGTCTGCCGGTGCTGGCGGGTTTGAGCCGCCTGTGGCCCGCGGCCCAGGTAACCGTTCTGGCCGCACCCCGGGGGGCCCCGCTCTTTTCCGGGCAGCCAGGAGTGACGGACGTCTTAACCTATCCGGCCGGCAAAGAGAAATGGCGCCTCCTGTGGGGCCTTCGGGGGAAGTTCGACCTGGCCCTGGCTTTGCCCAACTCTTTCGAGGCCGCCCTGGGGTTGTGGCTCACCCGGACTCCCCAGCGCCTGGGTTATGCGGCCAACGGTCGCGCTCCCCTGCTCACAACGGTTCTCCATGGAAGGCAGCGCCTCAAAGGGCTCCACCAGGTCTTCTACTACCTGGGGCTGCTCCAGGCTTTTGGCCCGGTCCAGGATTTTTCCCCGCCTCGCCTTCGCCTTTCGGCAGCGGAAACTGCAGAAGGAAGAATGCTATTAAGCGCAAACGGACAGAACCCCAAAGGCCCCTGGATAGGCCTGGCCCCGGGGGCTACCTACGGCCCGGCCAAACGCTGGCCGTATGAGCGCTTCGCCGCGGTGGGGGATCTCCTGCAAAGGGAGTTACATACCAGCGTCGTTCTCCTGGGAGGTCCGGGAGACCGGGAGGCAGCCCTTGAGGTGCAGCGCCAGGGCCGGGGAAAGTTCCTCAATCTGGCGGGAAAAACCACCCTGCGCCAGGCCCTGATGGTGCTCAGTCAACTGCAGGTGCTGATCACCAACGACTCAGGGCTGATGCATGCCGCGGCCGCCCTGCAGGTGCCTGTGGTGGCCATTTTCGGCTCCACGGACCCCGTGGCCACCGGCCCCTTCACCAAGCGGGCCACCATTATTCACCACCATCTGCCTTGCAGCCCCTGCCTGGAGCGCACCTGTGCTCTCGGCTATCCCTGCCTAACGGAAATCACCGTGGTCGAGGTGGCTGAAGCGGCCCGTGGTTGGCTGGAGCAACCATGATAAGATTTTTGGGAAGAAACGTCGTTGAGATGAATGGGGACTAGAAGGGCGGGTTTGAAACCCGCCCCTACGCGCCCTTACCCCCGATCCGCAGTGGAAAGCCGGAAATTCATGCAGTTGGCCAGACTTTCCGGCCCATAATGAGCCCCATAAGGGGTTAACCGAACCTATGAAGAGCTGAACATGTAGCGGCGCCGCCCTCGGCGGCGATGAGATCATCTCAAAGAAAGTACAGCGACTTGGGTTTTTCTGAGCCTCGTATCCTCTTGATAAAACTCAGTTCCCTGGGGGACGTCATCCACAGCCTCCCCACCCTGGAGGCTTTGAGATCACTCTATCCCCAGGGGCATATCACCTGGCTGGTGGAAGAGGCCCACGCCCCGGTGCTGGTCGGACACCCGGCTTTAGACGAAGTTTGGCCCGTCCCCCGGATACGTCTGGCGACCAACAAGAGCACGGGCGACCTGCAGGCGGTCTGGCAGGTGGCCCGCCGCCTCCGGGCGGAGCCTTTCGACCTGGTCATCGACCTCCAGGGGCTCTTGAAAAGCGCGGTCTGGGTGGCCCTGGCCCGAAGCGCTAGAAAGCTGGGCTATGACCGCACCCGGGAGTTGAGTTATCTGGCCCTGACGGAGCGACTGGCGCCTTTTGACCCGGAAGCTCATGCGGTCTGGCGTTACCTCAACGTGGCCCGGCATTTCAGGCGCGCCGGCGGGGCCGCCCCGCTTCCGCCTTGGCCTTAAAATGACAGGAGATTTGGGCAACTTGATATCCTCGGAAATCGAGCCGCCCCTGGTGATAATGCACCCTGGAGCCCGCTGGCCGACCAAGCTCTGGCCAACAGCCCATTGGGCCCGTCTGGCCGAGTGGCTGGCCCGAGAGAAGGGTTTCCAGGTGGTCATCACCGGCAGCCCAGGGGATCGTAAGTCAGCCCAGGAGATTGTTGACCAAACCGACTTGCCGCTCTCGAATCTGGCGGGGTGCACTTCTTTGTCGGAGTTGGCGGCTTTGCTCCAGAAAGCCCACTTAGCCGTGACCACTGACACCGGCCCCATGCATCTGGCCGCGGCTTTGGGGACCCCGGTGGCCGCTCTGTTCGGCCCCACCGCGCCCTGGCGCACCGGCCCCTTCGGTGAAGGGCACGAGGTGGTGCGTTTGGCTCTGGACTGCAGCCCGTGCTTTCGCCGCCAATGTCCGGAGCCCCGCTGCCTCATGGACCTGCCGGTGTCAGCCGCCCAGGCGGCGGTGGAGAAAATTCTTTTAAATGGCTGAATTAACTTATATCATGATTATATTCCAAGGGTGGTGTTGAACTGAATTTGCTCCATAGCAACCGCAATTTTAAATTAAATAGCAAATAGGTAATGAACAAATCCAAATAGTTGGAGGTACTTGATATGAAAAAAGGAAACGCATTTATTCTTGTTGGCAATAGAAATTGGGGCAAATCAATGACTTTAAGAAAATTAACTAATAATAACAGATACATCAGAAGAATAACAATTAAATCGCATGAATTTTATATTCGACGAATGTCAAATTGTGATATTCCAAATAGCTTTTATGATTTTATAGAAAGCCTTAATCCTTATTTACGGCCGTATATAATAACTACTTTATGTTTATACTTTGATAATCCTTTAATGAAGACAAAAGATTTATTAAACAAATTATATGAAAAATATAATATGTACTTTTTTGTTTTGAAATACAAATATCATGGCGATAATGAAGAGATTATAAATATGGAAATATCAAAATTGAAACAATTTGGTCAAGTTGCAGTTTTCGATAAAATTAATGTCGAAGCTGAGGTCCGGGCAAAATATTTTAAGGATTTTATAAAACAAAGAATCTAATCAATTAATGAACTTATTGTTATATTTTTTAAACGCGAGGTGACCATGGCCATCAGTAAAGAGCTCTTGGAAATTCTGGCCTGTCCCAAGTGCAAGGGGGATATTTATCTGAACGAGGCGGGCGACGGCCTCATCTGTGACAAGTGCCGCCTCCTTTACGAAATCAAGGATGACATTCCCATCATGCTCATCGACGAGGCTAAGCCGTTGCCGTGAGGGAAGTAAAGAAGGATGTTGGGAGAGGGGGCCAGGGGCCTCAGGTACTAGCCCTTTCTCAAAAAACAACCTCAAAAGTTTCAATATGTCCCAAGTCTCCGTCATCATCATCGCCTTGAACCAGGAGGACAATATCGTCCCTTGTCTGGAGACGGTGAGTTGGGCGGATGAAATCGTCCTCGTGGACTCCGGCAGCCGGGATCGCACCCTGGAGTTGGCCCGGGGATTCACTGACCGCGTGTTCACCATTGACTGGCCGGGGTTTGGGGCCGCCAAGAACTATGCCCTGGACCAGGCCCGTATGGCATGGGTCTTCAGCCTGGACACCGACGAGCGGGTTTCTGCAGCCCTGCGGGATGAAATTCTCTCGGTGGTCAAGGGAGATGGACAGTTTGCCGGTTACCGGGTGCCCCGGAAGAACTATTTCGGCGACCGCTGGATCAAGCGCCTGGGGTGGTACCCGGACTATACCTTGCGCCTGTTTCGCCGGGGACAAGGCCGCTTTCGGGAGCGGGCGGTGCACGAAGAAGTAGTAGTGAACGGCCCGGTGGGGGTTTTGCAGACCGCTCTGGACCATTACAGCTATACCTCGGTGAGCGACTATATCGCCCGCCAGGACCGCTACGCCCGCCTGGCCGCCCAGGAGATGCTCAAGGAGGGCAGACGGCCGCAGACTGGAGAGCTGTTCTGGCGCCCCTTGAGCCACTTCCTCAAGCTCTACGTGCTGCGTCTGGGGTTTCTGGAAGGGCGGCTCGGGTACACCCTGGCCCTGCTCTCCAGCCTTTATAATTTTCTCAAATATTATTACCTGAGGGAGTTCCTCCAAAAGGGCAACCATGTCCATTGACCCCACCGCCAAGATCGCCGCTGACGCGGAACTGGCCCCCGACGTGGAGGTGGGACCGGGGGTCATCATCGAGGGGCCAAGCAAGATCGGGGCCGGCACCCGCATCCTGGCCCATGCCTATATCGGCCCTCATACCACCATGGGGGAGGGGAACCTCATCGGTTTTGGGGCGGTCATCGGCTATGACCCCCAGGACTACGCCTTAAGGGGGAGGAGAGCTACACTATCATCGGCGACCACAACATCATCCGGGAGTACGCCACCATCCACCGGGGCACCAAACCGGGGAGCGCCACCCGGGTGGGAAACCACAACTTTCTCATGGCCCTGAGCCACCTGGCCCACAACTCCCAGGTGGGAAATCACGTCATCGTGGTCAACGGCGCCCTGGTGGGGGGCTATGTGGAGGTGGCGGACCGGGCCTTCATCTCCGGCAACTGCGTGGTCCACCAGTTCTGCCGGGTGGGCGCCCTGTCCATGATGCGGGGCGGCGCCCGCACCTCCCGGGACGTGCCCCCTTACAGCATTGTGGATGGGGTCCATACGGTGCGCGGGGTCAACCTGGTGGGCCTCCAGCGGGCGGGGTTCACCCGCAGCCAAATTACGCCTCTGCGCCAGGCCTATCGGCTGTTGTTCGCGCGACGAGGCAACCTCTCCCGGGACCTGGGACGGGTGGAGGCGGATGTCCCTCTGACTCCGGAAGTGACCCATCTCCTCGACTTCATCAGATCGTCAAAACGAGGGGTAGCCTTGGGTCCTCGGCGTTCCCTGAATAATGAGCTATAAGAACATCCTGGTCATCAAACTGAAGCAGCCCGGCGACGTTCTGGTGAGCACGCCGGTGCTGGCGGCTTTAAAGGAGGCCTGGCCTCAGGCCCGAGTAACCTATCTGGTCCCCCGGGCCGCCGAGGAGATGGTGGCCGGCCACCCCCTTCTGGATAAGCTTCTGGTGGCGGACCGTCGCCAGGAAACCTGGAGCCAGTCCTGGCGCCTGCTCCAGAACCTCTGGCAAACCAACTTCGACTTGGTGCTGGAGCTTTCCGGCGGCGACCGGGGTTCGTTCTTCACCCTGGCCACCCGGGCCCCGGAGCGGGTGGGTTTCGAACGCCCCAATCAACCTTACTGGCAGCGTCAGGGGGTGTTCACCCGGCTGTTACCCCGCCCACCGGTCAAAATGCACATGGTGGAGCAGAATCTGGAGGCGGTGCGGGCTCTGGGAGTGGAGCCCCGGCATCCCCGGCTGCAGTTCTTCTGGGATGAGCAGGTGGAGGCTCGGGTGGCCAAAAGGCTGCAGGCCCTGGGCCTGAGGCCTCGGGACTTCGTGGTGTTGCACCCCGGGGCCGGCTGGCGCTTCAAGTGCTGGACCGCGGCAGGCTACGCCCGGGTCATCGAGTATCTTCAGGAAGCCGGGGGGTTGCCGGTGGTCCTCACTGCCTCCCGGGCGCCGCACGAACAGGAGCTGATCCAGGAAATTCTTACAGAATGCCGCCAGACACCCATAAACCTGGCCGGACAGCTTGACCCTGAAGGAACTGGGGGCCCTCATCGCCAAGGCCCGCTTCTTTTTTGGGGCTGACAGCGCCCCCATGCACTTGGCCGCGGCGGTGAACACCCCGGCGGTTGCTCTTTTCGGTCCCTCCGGGGCTTTTAATTGGGGCCCCTGGGGGGAGGGCCACCTGGTGATTCAGAAGGATCTGGACTGTGTTCCCTGCGGCCTGGATGGCTGTGACGGGAGCAAGGTCAGCCGTTGCCTCACCGAACTGAGCCCGGAGGAAGTGGTGGACCAGGTGGAAAGCTTTTTGCGGGCAGGGCTGGGTGAGCGCGGTTCTTGCCCCCACCCGAACCATTAGATCAGATGCACATTGCCCTCCTGAGGCAGCGGGTGAGCGGCCCCGGTGGGGCGGAGGCCACCCTGAAAAACCTGGCCCGGGGTCTGGTGGCAGCCGGGCACCGGGTTACAGTCTATGGGGCTGGCGCGGGCTCTGATGGTGCTCAAGCCCTGGGGCCGCAGGTGGAATTTGTGCCGGTGCCGGTCTGGGGTGGCAAAACCGGGCGCCTTCTGAGCTATGCTCTCAACACCCGCCGGTTGTTGTCCCAGGCCCAGGTGGAGGTGGTCTTCAGCCTGGAGCGCACTTTAGGCCCCCAGGTTTACCGGGCCGGGGACGGCTGCCACCGGGAGTGGCTGGCCCGCCGGGCCCCGTACCTGTCTCCCGGAAAAAGGCTTATCCAAGATCTCAGCCCGTTTCATCGGGTCATGCTGTGGATGGAAAAGCAGCTCTTTACGCATCCGGAACTCAAGCGGGTCATTGCCAACTCCCGACAAGTGCAAGAAGAAATCATCCGCCACTATGGGGTTGACCCGGGCATGGTCAGGGTGGTTTACAACGGCCTGGACCACCGGGTGTTCCGCCCGCTGGCCGAGACCGAACGCGGAAATCTACGACAGCGGTGGGGAGCCCCAAAGGAGGGGGGGATCATGCTCTTTGCGGGCTCCGGCTTTGCCCGCAAAGGTCTGGCTTATCTTCTTGAGGCCTTTAGTCGTCTAAAGGATGAGGGTCAGCAACTCTGGGTGGTGGGAAAGGGCAGGGTGGGGGGCTATCAGACCCTGGCTCAAAAACTGGGGGTGGCCAAACGGGTCAGGTTCTGGGGCCTACAAGCCGAGGTGGCCCCTTTTTACCAGGTTGCCACTCTCTTGGCCCTGCCCACCCTCTACGACCCGTGCAGCAACGTGGTGCTGGAGGCCCTGGGGTGCGGCTGCCCGGTGCTGACCACCGCGGCGAACGGCGCTGCTGAATTCATCACCCCCGGAGAAAACGGGGAGATTATGGCTCAGCCTGATGAAATATCGGTCTGGGCTAAGGCTTTAAAAGATTGGCTGGACAGGAACCGGGACCCAGGGGTGGGCCAGGCCACCCGGGAGGCGGTGGCTCACTTGAGTTGGGAGGCCACTGTTTCTCAGACCCTGGAGGTGCTTCAAGAAGCAGCCGTGAGTCGCATACATGCAAGCCCTCTACTTTAATGGTAATTTAGCCCTGAGAGAAGTTCCCCCACCCCAGCCAGGCCCCGGGGAGGCCCTGGTGCGGCTGCGCCTGGCGGGGATCTGCGGCACCGATCTGCAAGTGCTGCGGGGGTATCACCATTTCCGCGGTATTCCCGGCCATGAGTTCGTGGGCGAGGTTGTAGGACCCCCTGAGTCCTCTCTTAAGGGTCAACGGGTGGTGGGAGAGATCAATATTTCATGCGGGGTTTGCCACCGCTGCCGCCGGGGCCTGGCCCGGCATTGCCAGGAGCGCCGGGTTCTGGGTTTGCTGGGGAAAGATGGTGCTTTTGCCGAGTACCTCACCCTGCCCGAAGCGAACCTTCACCCGGTGTCCCCGGGACTGGTGGACGAAGCCGCAGTTTTCACTGAACCTCTGGCTGCAGCCCTGGCGGTCTCCGAAGCGGCCCCGGCAACCTCTGGACAGCGGGTCCTGGTGGTGGGGGACGGCACTCTAGGCCTCCTTACCTCCTTTACCCTGGCCCTCAGGGGCCTGGAGACCCATCTGGTGGGGCACTACCGGGAGCAGCTTTGCCTGGCCGAGCCTTACGGGGTCAGGACCTGTTTAGAGGAGGAACTGTCGCAGGGTGAGTTCGACCTGGTGATGGAGGCCAGCGGTTCTCCAGGCGGCCTGGCCCTGGCCTTGGCCCGAGTCCGGCCCCAAGGGACGGTGGTTTTGAAGAGCACCTTTGCCGGCCACCTTCCCCTGGACCCGGCTCTGCTGGTGGTGCCCGAGGTACGGCTGGTAGGCTCCCGCTGTGGGCCTTTACCGGCGGCCCTGCGACTCCTGGAGCGGGGCTGGCTCGATCCCCGGCCCCTCATCAGCCGGGTTTTCCCCCTGTCCCAGGGTGTGACGGCCCTGGAGTTTGCTCAGCAGAAAGGGGTGCTGAAGGTGCTCCTGGGCAGCGGCTCTCAAGGGAATGGATAATGTCTGCCGGTTTCGGCCGCCCGAACTGTTATATAATTACTATGCTGAAGTATTTAGTGGAATATGAAGTGAAATCAGGGGACAATCTACCGGATGGTTTACCCAAACAACGCCTGGTGGTACTTTCTCCCATCTGGCGGGGGCCGGCCCTGGATCTGGAGTATCCCGATGGCGACACGGAGACCATCATCGGGGTGACCATGAGCGGTGACCTCTGTGATGTCCAGGTCTTCTGGACCAGAAAAAATTCTGGGGATCCGGCCGTCTGCCTGGCCATCGGCGGGGATGCTGGCTTGCAGGCAGTCACCAGGGAGGGTAATCGGGAAACTTCCCGGGGGTTAGCTTTTATGGCCCTGGCGGAGAGCCTCATTCCCGGGGAGGTTTTAGTGGTCATCGGCCCACCGCCACTTATTGAGACCACGCCACTTCTTCTCGGGTAGGGAAGGTGTTACACTCTTACCAGATGGAATTGGTTTACTGAGATGGAGGTTGCCGCCATGAAACGTTACCTGTCCTCCATTGCCCTGGTGGGCTGGTGCCTGATCGTCTTAACAACTATAGGGTCGGGAGTGACATCCCCCGCTTATGGAGCCACCGCTCTGGGCCTCCAGCAAGACTTCATCCGAGTAGCGGAGCGGGTAAAGCCCTCGGTGGTGAGCCTCAAGGCCATCACGGTGGTCACTTACCGAGTTCCTAGCGCAGACGATTTTTTCCGGGGAACGCCATATGAGGGGGTTTTTCGGGATTATGTCCCTCGGACCATACGGAGACCCCAGGTGGGACAGGGGTCTGGTATTATCATCGACTCCCGGGGTTACATTCTCACCAACTTCCACGTGGTGGGAGGAGCCCAGCAAATTCTGGTGCGTCTCAGCGACGGTCGTGAAATCAGGGGTCGGCTGGTGGGAAGTAACCCCAGGTTAGACATTGCCCTGGTGAAGATTACGGCCCAGGGCCTCAGATCAGCAACCCTGGGGGACTCGAACCAGGTCCGGGTGGGTCAGTGGGCCATCGCCATCGGCAGTCCCTTTGGCCTGGAGCAGACCGTCACCGTGGGGGTGATCAGCGCCATGGGCCGCCGGGGTTTAGGACGAAACAGCTCAGGGTATTACATTCAGACCGACGCCTCCATCAACCCGGGAAATAGCGGCGGGCCGCTCCTTGACCTCAATGGCCACGTCGTCGGCATCAATAACATGATCCTGTCCACCGGACAGGGCATCGGGTTTGCCATTCCCATCAATCTTGCCAAGCAAGTCGTCACGCCTTGGGTGCGCTGATCTGTATTTTGAGGCCACCAGAACCGGACAGATACAGGTGAAAAGTGGAAGAACGGCTTGACCTGAAGGCAGGAGAGATCAGTCTCGAAGCCAGGTTCAGCCCCGGCACTATTGATGCTGGGGCGGTCATCACCCATCCCCATCCCCTGTATGGGGGGAGCATGAACAACAATGTGGTCTGGACCGCAGTTCGGGCCTTTGGGGACCGGGGGTGGTCCACTCTGCGCTTCAACTTCCGGGGAGTGGGCGCCAGCACCGGTAGTTATGGCGGTGGCCTGGCGGAAGTGGAGGACGTGGCCGCGGCAGTGGCTTTCCTCAAATCCCGGGTGCCGGGGCCCTGCTTCCTGGTGGGCTATTCCTTCGGTGCGTCAGTCGCGGCCCGGGCCCTCGTCGATGGCCTGGACGCAGCAGGCGCAGTGTTCATCTCCCCGCCCATCGCTTTCATGGATCTGACCTTCCTCCCCGAGACACCAGGGCTCAGCCTTATTGTGGCCGGGGATCAAGACGACCTCTGTCCCCTGGCCGACCTGGAGAACCTGTTCCGCACCCGCCAGCCTGCGGTGGACATAAGGGTGGTGTCCGGGACTGATCACTTCTTTGGCGGCCGGGAGGAGGAGTTGTTTCACATTTTAAAGGATTACCCTTTTCCCCTGGAAACCGGCTGATCGGCTGAGAACAGCGACGCTCTATCTCCATTTTCCCATTGTCTCTTGAGCTTCCCTGGTCTATGCTTGGGCCATGGCCAGAATCCTCTATGGCGTCCACGGCACCCTGCATGGGCATGCTATGAGGGCCCTCACCATCGCTCGCCATTTTGCCGAGCACGATTTTCTCTTTGTCACCCACGACCGGGGGACCGCGGTCCTCAAGCCCGAGTACCCGGTGGTGGAAATCCCCGGGCCGCTTACGGTGTATAAAAATCACCGGGTGGCCACCCTGCCCACGGTGCTCCACACCCTCCGCCAGCTTCCGACCCAAAGCGCCCGGCTCTGCCAGGTCAGAAAGCTGATTGAGGATTTTCAGCCTGATGTGGCCCTGAGCGACTACGACTACCTGGTGGCCCGGGCCTGCCAGCAGGTGGGGCTCCCGTGCCTGTCTGTGGATCACCAACACATCATCACCTTTTGCCATCATCCGGTGCCCTGGCAGCACCGCCTGCCGTACTGGCAACTTTCCCTGGTGATAAATCTCCTGTTCAGTCAGGCCAGCCACTACCTGGTCATCTCCTTCTTCCGTCCTCCTCTGAAGCCCGGAGTCCGGGGCCGACTGGCGCCCCCCCTGCTGCGGGAGAGTGTGCTGGCCCGGCAGCCCCGGGAAGGGGGCCACGTCCTGGTCTATCAGAGCATCTCCCCGTTTCCGGGTTTTTTTGCCTTTTTACAGAGCCTGCCTCATCCGGTGGTGGTGTACGGCTTTCATCAGCATCGCCGGGACGGCAACCTCACGTTCAAGGAAAACTCCGAGGACGGGTTTCTCGATGACCTGGCTTCCTGCCGCTACGTCATCTGCGCCGGCAGCCACACCCTCACCTCCGAGGCCTTGTACTACGGCAAACCGGTCCTGTCCATACCGTTTCAGGGCGCGTTCGAGCAATTCCTGAATGTTTTTTATCTGGAAAAGCTGGGGTATGGCAAAGGGCTCATTAGCTTTCCGCCGGGGCCGGGTTTCATGGCTGAGTTTGAAACCCACCTGGAAGATTTCCGGCAGGCCATTAGCAAGGGTGAGTTTTTGGGGAACCAGGAGGTCTATGCCTCAGTGGGGGAGTTCATCCAGGAGCGGGGCCGGGTGGCCTGGTGACATGGCTGGGACGGGATTAAGCTAATGAACAGGACCCTGGGAGTTTAATTCTTGAGCGACCCCCTGTATCTGGTCATTACCATAGATGTCGAAGAGGAAGGCCTCTTTTCCGGGAGCTATCTGCGCACACCCCATGGGGTGGCCAACGTGGCCGAGCTTCGGCGTTTGGAGTTCATTCCCCGGGAGTTCGGCTTCCCCCTGACGCTCCTTACGACCTACCCGGTGGCCCGGGACCCGGCCGCCCAGGAAGTGTTGTCTCACTGGCAAAGGGAGCACGGCGCGGAGATCGGGGTCCATCTCCATCCCTGGAACACCCCCCCTTTTGAGGACTTGCCCCATCCGGAGCCCATCCCCACCTCCAGGCTGCCCCTGACCCTGGTTGAGGCCAAATTGGGGTCCCTGGTGGCTTGTCTTACCGAGACGTTTCCGGAGCCCCCCCGTTCCTTCCGCATGGGCCGCTTCGACTGGTCAACCGGCCTCCTGGAACTCCTGCCCCGCTTTGGCCTGAGGGTGGACAGCAGCATGGTGCCGTTGACCTTTAAAGGGGAAGGGCCCCAAAACTTTTTGGCCCCCGCGGACCCCTTCTGGCTGGATTTGCCGGCGTCACCGGGGGTGGAGGTGCTGGAGGCGCCGGTCACCATGGTGCCGGTCTGGGCCAGATCGGCCAAGGCTCTGCACCGCCTGGCCGGCCTGTTTTCCGGGACATGGGGCGAGGCCTTGCTGTCCCGGTTCCGGTTTGTCGGCGCCGCCGGCATCCATCCGGCCTGGTTTCCCCAGTTTTCCATGCGCCTGGCCGCCAACCTGCACCGGCGCCGGGGCGGCCGGGTCCTCACCCTCTTCCTCCACTCCTCGGAACTTCTCCCCGGGGGGAACCCCGACTTTCCCGACGCCGCGGCGGTGGACCATCTGGTGGCCAAGCTCCGGGACTTTTTGGCCTGGCTGGTCCAGCGGGGCCCGGTCACCGGGGTGACCCTAGCGGGTCTTTACGGTCTCCTGGCCGCGAGCCGCGCCGGCCACCGCCTGGAGGTGTAGTGGCTTGGCTGAGTAAAGGCACGGGTGCGGCAGTGCAGGCGGGTGGGCGAACCGGAGAGGTGAAAAGAGGGTAGGGGATCCGGGGAAAAAGGGGGAACGGTGGGTCGGATGGTACCGCAACAGTGCCGCTTGTTACCGCACGGTTTTCGGGAAAAACCCGTAACATTCCAGAAGATTTCCGCAGGAGACCGCTTTTGTTGCGGAACAAAAAATTCAGGTCAGTCGGGCAGGCGGACACGAAATTTCTCCTGGAGGGCAATGACCCGGAGATACTCCCGGACGCAGTCCAGGGCGATGCGGAGGGAATGGGTTTCGGTGGCTTTGTGGAACATGCGGTCGAGGCGGGTCTCGAGGAGGTCGAGCTTGTCGAGGATGGCCCGCTGGAAGGTCCGGTCTTCGTGGTGCTGCATGGCTTCCAGATAGCGGGCCAGGTGGCGGGTGTGGCGGCAGAGGGATGAGGGGCTTAAGGCGTACCGGGCGGCCAGGGTGCGGTAAGGGACCCCAGCCAACAGGGCCCGGTCGATCTCCTCACGGGAGTCATGGGTACAGATGGTACAGCGGTTCGACATGCGGCGGCACTCCAAAGCAGGATGGCGGCAGAGGGCCGTTTAGGGGAAACCGTAGCAGGGGAGGGGAGGAAAGGCCAGTACAGACGATACAACTGGCGGGGGAATTACAGCACTCAGCGGTCAGCAGTCAGCAGGCAGCAGTCAGTAGTCAGCAGTCAGCAGACAGCAGGCAGCAGTCAGCAGTCAGCAGTCAGCAGTCAGCAGACAGCAGGCAGCAGTCAGCAGTCAGCAGTCAGTAGTCAGCAGTCAGCAGACAGCAGTCAGCAGTCAGCAGACAGCAGGCAGTATTCAGTCTTCGGTGAGAAAAACCTTAGAATTACTTTGGGATGATTACTACAGACCTTTGTTGCGAAGCCTGATATCTTGGGGATTTATTTTTAACTATATGATTAAATTTGATAAATCTTAATATCTTCTATTTGACAAACCGATAAATTGTACATACAATTTTATTTGTGGAATTTGAATGGGACCCGGCTAAGGCACAAGAGAATAAAAGGGTTCATGGAATTGACTTTGCCGATGCGGTGGGGGTCTTCGATAGCCCGCATTTAACCAGGGAAGACCCTGATGCAGAGGGCGAACAAAGATTCATGGCGCTCGGTCTGGACAGCTTGGGAAGGCTTTTGGTTGTGGCTTATACCTATCGGGGGAACAAGATAAGGCTGATATCAGCCCGGAAAGCAACAAGGAAGGAAAGGAATATGCGCAAAGAATACGATTTCAGTGAGGCAAAACTGGTTATTCCTCCCAAAGACCCCAAAAAGACGCGGATTACCATCCGCCTAGATACCAAAATATTAAAATGGTTTTGGCAGCGAGTGAATGAGGCTGGGGGCGGTAATTACCAGACGATGATCAATGAGGTCCTGAAGAGCTACATCGAGAGCGAAAATTCGAGGACCGTTCAATACCCAGGCGGCCCCTACCCTGAGCTCGACGAGAAATATCAAAAGGAATTTGAGGCCGAAGGGTTGAAGTTCAAAGGCCGAGGATATGATTTCCAAAACGATATTAGAGACTTGGAGGCGGCCTAACGGCAGTCAACTCGTAAATCGCTCATATCGCAGGAGAAAGATAATGGGCAGAAAGACAGTAAAATACAACAAGCAGGGCGTTAATCAACTTCCCAATAACAAGCCGGTGCTTTATCGGATAAAGACTGAGTCGGGGAAGATGAATTATGTGGGCGTGGCTCAAAAGGGACGGGTTCGGGAGAGAATCTCGGAACATCTAGAAAAAATTCCAGGAGCAAAGGTCCACATCGAGCAATTTAGCAGTATCAGGGACGCCCAGAAAAAAGAGGTTAACGTTATCAAGCGGGCCAAAGCAAAATACAACAAGCAGGGAACATAAGACAATCCCAGGAGAATTAAAACCAATCTTATCCTGTGTAATACTAACCTCGTTCCCAAGCTGAGCTTGGGAACGCTTTTACCGGCCAAGCTTAGCTTGGCACTCATTGTCGTTCCCAAGTACAACTTGGGAACAAGTGAAAGCGATGGCGGCATGGGGCCGCTTGAGGGAAAAAGTAGCAGTGGAGGGGAGGAAAGGCCAGTACAGGCGATACGGTTGGCGGGGGAAATACAGCAGTCAGCAGTCAGTGGATAATTCCTGGTAAACGCGGGATGCGTCGCTGGGCTCAGAATGGCGATAAAGAGGCGTTCAGAAGGACCAGGACCTCTTGATCAAGGGGATTTTTTCACCCTCACCCTAGCCCTCTCCCTCAAGGGAGAGGGGATTAGGGGCCATGGTGGGCGATGCCCACCCTGTTCCGGCACAGGCTGGAAGCCTGGGCTCCCGGGGAACGGGAAACGGGAAAGGGTTGGAATCGTGAAGGAATTTGACAGGCGCCCGGCATTTGCCTTACCATGGGAACAAGGGTGCAAAATGCCTGGCTGAAACGGGCGCAGGGGCGGACCCAGATGTCCTCCCAGCCGGGCACACTCGCGGGAGCGCCACTACAAAAGAACAAGAGTTTGTGAATTAATCAGGCCAAGGGGGACCTGGGCAGCAAAGGGGCGTTCCCAAGCAAGAGCTTGGGAACGAGATGAAGTTATCCCTTTTTAACTTGCTCTAATTCATTTTTTAACTTATCAAGATCGCCTTGGCTTTGTTCCAAGATTTCCTCGAAACAATCGCAACAATATGTTTTCTTCCCCATTGTGCCAGGAACGTTGACCTCTATGCATTTCTCGCCCATCTTAATTTGGCACTCTCCTCTGCTGCAAGTTCTCTTTTTTTTGGCTTCAACAAACTTGCTGGCACCTGCGCCACCTCCCACTAAAGAAGGTGTCTTCCCTCGTTTAGCCATTTTTCAGTTCTCCTTTTGTTTAAACCGACGTGTTAATGAATTTAGAATTTCTTCAAGGTGTCCCATGGCTTTTTCATAATCCTCCGTTTTTAATCTACCGCGCTGTCCCGAAGTGATTCCCAGAGCTTTGTTAATTCCGTGGTTAACTAATTGCACAGCCGCGACAAAATTGTTGCCAGTTACCCCCGGGGCCAGCTTGAAGGCAATTTGAAAGCCACCAAAATCAAGCCCCAGACGATTGAGCAGTAATTTTGCTGTCCTGTTTACTTCTTCTTTCAGGCGCTTCCTTGCCTCCCTTCTTTGTATTTGAGGTAATACAGGGAAAGGTTGTCCGGCGGTAATGGTCCTGCGTTTCTCTGCCCCTCCCTTTCTTAGAGAATCCTCAATAAGGTCTGGGTCAAATCCCAATGATTCAGCATGCGCCTTGAGCTCATCCATGAGCAAGGAGTCATCAGTATCCAGAAAATCCTCCTCAAATAATTCCGAGACAAGCTCCCGATGCACAACCATATCAGACCTAAGTTTCATCCTTGCCTTGCCTTCGAGGACATCAATAGGCGGTTCAGGTTCGGCTCCTGACAAAAGTTCCTCAAAAAAGGCCCTATCCTCTCTCTCCATATCACGGAAATCTTCGAGTTGTCGGTCAAGGTTCATTCCCACATGGGTAACGATATATCCATAATTGTCGGGATGACGGGGATCATTCTGGACAATAACCCGCATAGTCCGACCGATGAACTGGATATAAGGGGAAAGGGTCCGGAATGGTCTAAAGGTAGCTGCAACACTTAATTGCGGGTGATCAAACCCTTCTCCAAGCATTTGGACTTGCACTATGCAATCAAGAATTCCTGATTTTAGTTTTTGTAGTACTTCTGCTTGTTTCTCTGATTTCATCTGACTGTAGATTTCAGCAGCTTCATATCCCCTCTCGGCATACAATGACCGTATTGACTTAGCGTGATTAACTGACATTGCCACAGCAATTATTTGGTGATGAGTCCCAGATTGACGGAGCTTCTCAAGTTTATCAAGGCTAGCTTCTACAATATGACGATTACATTCTGGGGACAGAGCAACTCCTCTGCTAAACCATTCCTCCTCTTTTAATTGCAGAACCTCCTCAAGAGTATGATGGTATTCGTCACCTTCAAATGTGAAATAGATTTCTTCAGGGGCAACATAAATTGCCTGGAGCTTTTTAATATATCCTTTTATCATCGCCCGTTTAAAAGAATATCGGTAAATTATTTCTCCTTCGATGTCCTTGTTATCGCTTCGAAAAGGTGTGGCTGTAAGGTTTACTACTTTGGCGTTTGGAAACCTCTCAAAAACTTTTTTCCAACTCGGGGCAGCGCTATGATGACCCTCATCAACAAGGATTAAGTCAAAATAATTATCCGGAAAAGAAGGAAGCCATCGTTCGGCCCTGCTTGCCAGTTGCTGTATGTTCGTTAGAACTATATGGGAACGGTCGCAGTCATGAATGTTTGCGTCTTTCCCATCTATGATGGCTATATAGGGGCCGGCAGTCATTGCCTCAGGGGATAGCACCCTGCACTTGTGCCAAAAACAAAATCGTTTGTTAGTGATATCCAAAACCTTTCTAAGTTCTCTCAAAATTGTGAGATTCGGAGCGATAACAAGAACCCTCCCCTTTGCGATGCCAAAGGGAAGAATAGCAATAAGGCCTGACTTCCCACATCCAACTGGAAGCTGCTCTATAGCCTTTGTCCCGCCGCGTTCAAAAAAATCCAGAGCAGCCGTATACCCTTCTCGCTGGGGGTTACGCAAATACAGGTTTTCCTCGATTTGCGCTTCAATTGAAGTAAAAAACTCGGCAACTGGACGATTTGACCTGATCCAAGCATCAAGCTCAGACCTACTGAAGCGCCACATTTTCCCCACTCTGTGTCCGGGTATCCGTCCCTGCTGAGCTAGGGAATATAGATTGCTAGTGCTTATATCCAGGTACTTTGAAGCCTCATCCACATTCATCCACTCGATCACTATTTTCTACCTCTCTATACTATTTAATACTATTTACTATTATTTTATATTAAATAGCAAGAATAAAATGAAAAGAATTTACTTGGAAAAAAGCACAGGCGGGACGCCTGTGCCACCGGGGTTGTTGTGGGGGTAGGGTTTATGGGAATAGGGATTTTTATCGTTCAGGAGAAGGGAGGAAGAGGGGAGGGGAGGCCCGTCCAAGCTTTTGTGGTGCGTGAGACGCACCCTACATTTTAAAATCCCCCCTAGCCTCCCTTGAGAAAAGGGGGGAATTTTTGTTTGGGTGCTGGGTGCTGGGTGCTGGGTTCTGGGGTTCGGTTTAGGTTTTAGGTTTCAGGTGAAGAGCTTAGTATCTCGGGTCGGGCATGGGCACGGCAAGCCGTGCCCCTACATAAAGCTTAAGGCCCAGGCATCACGCAGG
Organism: uncultured delta proteobacterium; assembly: GCA_963709285.1. Lineage (GTDB taxonomy): Bacteria > Desulfobacterota > Desulfobaccia > Desulfobaccales > 0-14-0-80-60-11 > JBGSLA01. The sequence continues at coordinate 251,977 of CAVPVR010000004.1, forward strand.
AAATCTCGAAACTCAAAACTGACTGCTAACTGCTGACTGCTGAAAGGCGAGATTTTGCGCGGCGCTCAGGATGACAAAAGAGGGTTCTGGGTTTGGTGGGCAGAGCCCACCCTACAGGAAACTCGAAACTGGCTGCTGACTGCTGACCGCTCATAGGGTGCATTACTTCCAGGGAAGGCGGCCGGGACGCCCGCCCTACGGGAGCTCCGAGACTTTTTTGCAACACTCGAAACTTTTTTTCGGGGGGTGTTGACAGGGTTGGGGGTATGGGTTATAAAGCCTTTTGCTGTTCGAGGATGTGGGGCATTGGTGAAAAAAAATCCTCTTGACAGTCAAAATTAAATAGTTACAATATAAGGCAAGAGCAATTCGCTCTTTGAGGGAAGTTTGCTCTTTGAAAACTAAATAGTGAGCCTGCGTGCGGGAAAGATTCTCGATTCAATTGGAGAGTTTGATCCTGGCTCAGAATTAACGCTGGCGGCATGCCTAACACATGCAAGTCGAGCGAGAAACCGCCCTTCGGGGTGGGAGTACAGCGGCGCACGGGTGAGTAACGCGTGGGTAATCTACCTCTGTCTGGGGGATAACACATCGAAAGGTGTGCTAATACCGCATAACCCGGCGGTCCTGCGGGACTGTCGGCAAAGGTGGCCTCTTCATGAAAGCTGCCGGGTGGAGATGAGCCCGCGTCCCATTAGCTTGTTGGTAGGGTAACGGCCTACCAAGGCAGCGATGGGTAGCTGGTCTGAGAGGACGACCAGCCACACTGGAACTGGAACACGGTCCAGACTCCTACGGGAGGCAGCAGTGAGGAATATTGCGCAATGGGGGAAACCCTGACGCAGCGATGCCGCGTGGGTGAAGAAGGCTTTCGGGTCGTAAAGCCCTGTCAGGTGGGAAGAATAGCTTCTCATTGAATAGGTGAGAGGTATGACGGTACCACCGAAGGAAGCACCGGCTAACTCCGTGCCAGCAGCCGCGGTAAGACGGAGGGTGCGAGCGTTATTCGGAATTATTGGGCGTAAAGAGCGTGTAGGCGGCCGGTTAAGTCAGGTGTGAAAGCCCAGGGCTCAACCCTGGAAGGGCACTTGAAACTGATCGACTTGAGTTCGGGAGAGGGAAGCGGAATTCCGGGTGTAGAGGTGAAATTCGTAGATATCCGGAGGAACACCGGTGGCGAAGGCGGCTTCCTGGACCGAAACTGACGCTGAGACGCGAAAGCGTGGGGAGCAAACAGGATTAGATACCCTGGTAGTCCACGCCGTAAACGATGGGCGCTAGGTGTGGGGGGTTTTTAATCCCTCCGTGCCGCAGTTAACGCATTAAGCGCCCCGCCTGGGGAGTACGGCCGCAAGGTTAAAACTCAAAGGAATTGACGGGGGCCCGCACAAGCGGTGGAGCATGTGGTTTAATTCGACGCAACGCGAAGAACCTTACCTGGGCTTGACATCTGGGGAACCTCCTGGAAACAGGGGGGTGCCGGCATGCCGGAACTCCAAGACAGGTGCTGCATGGCTGTCGTCAGCTCGTGTCGTGAGATGTTGGGTTAAGTCCCGCAACGAGCGCAACCCTTGTCTCTAGTTGCCAGCATTCAGTTGGGCACTTTAGAGAGACTGCCGGTGATAAACCGGAGGAAGGTGGGGACGACGTCAAGTCCTCATGGCCTTTATGCCCAGGGCTACACACGTGCTACAATGGGCGGTACAAAGGGTCGCGAACCCGCGAGGGGGAGCCAATCCCAAAAAGCCGTCCTCAGTTCGGATTGGAGTCTGCAACTCGACTCCATGAAGGTGGAATCGCTAGTAATCGCGGATCAGCATGCCGCGGTGAATACGTTCCCGGGCCTTGTACACACCGCCCGTCACACCACGAAAGCCGGTGGTACCAGAAGTCGCTGGCCCAACCCTTCGGGGAGGGAGGCGCCTAAGGTATGGTCGGTGATTGGGGTGAAGTCGTAACAAGGTAGCCGTAGGGGAACCTGCGGCTGGATCACCTCCTTTCTAAGGTGTAAACCTTACACACAAGTAATAGCCGCACGCGAGCTCACTATTTAGTTTTGAGAGAGCAAGGTCTCAAAGCAGGCCGATTGAGAGTTTATTGCCTTCAGTCTAAGACTCGTTTAGACTGATTTTCTTTCTCAAGAGGGGGCCTATAGCTCAGTTCCGGTCAGAGCGCACGCCTGATAAGCGTGAGGTCGTTGGTTCGATTCCAACTAGGCCCACCACGACTATCAGGGGGTGTAGCTCAGATGGAAGAGCGCCTGCTTTGCACGCAGGAGGTCATCGGTTCGAATCCGTTCACCTCCACCAGGAAGCTTTAAGCTATGAGCTGTGAGCTTTAAGCAAAAGCAAGGCTAGAGGCAGCTGATAGCTTCGGGGGTTAGTAAGACCCCAATTGCTCTTTGACAAGTGAATCAGAGAAGAGAGATGTCCTTAGGAGTTCCCCAAGACAAGGGGCTTATGGTCAAGCTACTAAGGGCGATCGGTGGATGCCTAGGCGTTGAGAGGCGAAGAAGGACGTGGCTAGCTGCGATAAGCTTCGGGGAGCCGCTAAACAGGCTGTGATCCGGAGATGTCCGAATGGGGCAACCCAGCCGGGGTAATGCCCGGTCATCGTGCACTGAATCCATAGGTGTACGAGGCGAACGGGGGGAAGTGAAACATCTCAGTACCCCCAGGAAGAGAAAACAACCGAGATTCCCAGAGTAGCGGCGAGCGAAATGGGAAGAGCCCAAACCGTGGTCGTGTAAGCCGGCAAGCGTTGCGATGGCGGGGTTGTGGGGCCGGTCTGGAGAGGGTTGCCGCCCTCTCGGAAAGTTACCAACCGTGTTTTTAGTTGAAGGGTCTGGAACGACCCACCAGAGAAGGTGACAGTCCTGTAGACGAAAGGAACATGGCTTTCTGGGACCGGTACCCGAGTACCACGGGGCACGTGGAATCCTGTGGGAAGCCGGGTGGACCATCATCCAAGGCTAAATACTCCTCAACGACCGATAGTGAACGAGTACCGTGAGGGAAAGGTGAAAAGAACCGCGGGAGCGGAGTGAAATAGAACCTGAAACCGATCGCTTACAAGCTGTGGAAGGACGATGTGAGTCTTCGGCTCACCGTCTGACTGCGTGCCTTTTGCATAATGAGTCAGCGACTTACTCTTGGTGGCGAGGTTAAGCCGTGAGGCGGAGCCGGAGCGAAAGCGAGTCTGAATAGGGCGCACTAGTCGCCAGGAGTAGACCCGAAGCCAGGTGATCTATCCATGGCCAGGGTGAAGTTGGGTTAACACCCAATGGAGGCCCGAACCGGTTAACGTTGAAAAGTTATCGGATGAGCTGTGGATAGGAGTGAAAGGCTAATCAAACCTGGTGATAGCTGGTTCTCCCCGAAATATATTGAGGTATAGCCTCGCGTGATGAGCCACGGAGGTAGAGCACTGAATGGACTAGGGGTCCCACAGGATTACCAAACCCAATCAAACTCCGAATGCCGTGGTCTTTAGCGCGGGAGTCAGTCTACGGGTGATAAGGTCCGTGGACGAGAGGGAAACATCCCAGACCGCCAGCTAAGGTCCCCAAATTTAGGCTAAGTGGGAAAGGATGTGGATTTGCCCAGACAGCCAGGAGGTTGGCTTAGAAGCAGCCACCCTTTAAAGAATGCGTAATAGCTCACTGGTCGAGTGGATCTGCGCCGAAAATGTAACGGGGCTCAAGCCTAATACCGAAGCTGCGGGTTCGAAGGTCAAGCCTTCGAGCGGTAGGGGAGCGTTGTCGTCACCTGTGAAGGTACACCGGAAGGAGTGCTGGAGGAGCGACAAGTGCTTATGCTGACATGAGTAGCGATAAAAGGGGTGAGAATCCCCTTCGCCGTAAGCCTAAGGTTTCCTGGGTAAAGTTCGTCTTCCCAGGGTTAGTCGATCCCTAAGCTGAGGCCGAAAGGCGTAGGTGATGGAAAACGGGTTGATATTCCCGTACCACCTGATGCGCAGTGACCGAAGGGGGGACGCAGGAGGGTAGGCCATCCGGGTGATGGACGTCCCGGTTCAAGCTGGTAGGGGGAAGCGCCAGGCAAATCCGGCGCTTTATCAACCCCGAGAAGTGATGAGGAGGGGCTTATGCCCCGCAAACTGGTTGATCCCACACTGCCAAGAAAAGCCTCTAGGTAGTTCATCAGGTGATCGTACCGCAAACCAACACAGGTAGGCGGGGAGAGAATCCTAAGGCGCGCGAGATAACCCTGGTTAAGGAACTCGGCAAAATACCACCGTAACTTCGGGAGAAGGTGGGCCTCTGCTGGTGAAAAAACTTGCTTTTGGAGCTGGCGGGGGTTGCAGAGAAATGGGGCTGGCGACTGTTTACTAAAAACACAGGACTCTGCTAAGCCGCAAGGCGACGTATAGGGTCTGACGCCTGCCCGGTGCCGGAACGTTAAGGGGAGGGGTCATCTGGGTTCGCCCGGAGAAGCTCTGAACCGAAGCGCCGGTAAACGGCGGCCGTAACTATAACGGTCCTAAGGTAGCGAAATTCCTTGTCGGGTAAGTTCCGACCTGCACGAATGGCGTAACGACTGGCCCGCTGTCTCGACCAGGGACTCGGTGAAATTGAAATCGCGGTGAAGATGCCGTGTACCCGCAACAAGACGGAAAGACCCCGTGCACCTTTACTACAACTTGGCATTGAACTTTGGACTAGTTTGTGTAGGATAGGTGGGAGGCGATGAACCCCGGACGCTAGTTCGGGGGGAGCCAACCTTGAAATACCACCCTGATTATTCTAGAGTTCTAACCTAGGCCCGTGATCCGGGTCGGGGACACTGCCTGGTGGGTAGTTTGACTGGGGCGGTCGCCTCCTAAAAGGTAACGGAGGCGCGCGAAGGTTCCCTCAGGCTGATTGGAAACCAGCCGTTGAGTGTAAAGGCATAAGGGAGCTTGACTGCGAGACCAACAAGTCGAGCAGGTGCGAAAGCAGGCCTTAGTGATCCGGTGGTTCTGAATGGAAGGGCCATCGCTCATCGGATAAAAGGTACGCCGGGGATAACAGGCTGATCTTCCCCAAGAGTTCACATCGACGGGAAGGTTTGGCACCTCGATGTCGGCTCATCGCATCCTGGGGCTGAAGAAGGTCCCAAGGGTTTGGCTGTTCGCCAATTAAAGCGGTACGTGAGCTGGGTTTAAAACGTCGTGAGACAGTTTGGTCCCTATCTGTTGCGGGCGTAGGAGATTTGCGGGGAGCTGTCCCTAGTACGAGAGGACCGGGATGGACGAACCTCTAGTGTTCCGGTTGTGCCGCCAGGCGCAGCGCCGGGTAGCTATGTTCGGCCCGGATAACCGCTGAAAGCATCTAAGCGGGAAGCCGACCCCAAGATAAGATCTCCCGGACGTAAGTCCCCAAAGGCCCCTTGTAGACCACGAGGTTGATAGGCCAGAGGTCGAAGCGCAGTAATGTGTGAAGCTGACTGGTACTAATCGGCCGGGCGGCTTGACCATTTTCCCCTTGTCTTCGGAAACTTCGGAAGGACTCTCTCTTTAAATGCACTTGGCTGTAAAAGGCTGTAAGCCATAAGCTATAAGCTGTAAGCTTAAAGCCCAAAAGCTTAAAGCTTACTGCTTAAAGCTTAAAGCCAACCCCGGGGCGCCATTCAGGCGCCAAGAACCGCAAAGGTTGTTTCTAAATAAGGTTTAATAGAAACCCTGACACAAGATTTCCGGTGGCCATGGCGCCGGGGCCACACCCGATCCCATCCCGAACTCGGTAGTTAAGCCCGGCAACGCCGATGATACTGCGCTTAGGCGTGGGAAAGTAGGACGCCGCCGGAGTTAATTTTAACCGAAGCCCGCCTCTTGATGGAGGCGGGCTTTTTTATTATTTGTTGACCTATAACGCTCGGCGCTATATATTTAATTCATGATCAAGGGGTTCAAGGACAAGGAAGCCGAAAAGCTCTTTTACCGTGAGCCTTCCAGAAAATTACCCCAGGACATACAGCGCCTCGCCCTGCGCAAGCTGCGGATGCTCAACCGGGCAACAACGCTTGAAGATTTGAGAATTCCTCCGGGCAACCGGTTGGAAGTCCTGAAAGGAGACCGGGAAGGGCAATACAGCATCAGGATCAATGATCAATGGCGTATTTGTTTTATGTGGAGAAAGGGTGAGGTCTTTGCAGTAGAGATTGTGGACTACCATTGAGGAGAAGATATGGCGTCCAAGAAATTACCCCCGGTGCATCCCGGAGAAATACTCTGGGAAGAATTTATGAAACCCCTGGGCATCAGTCAGAATCGTCTGGGACGGGACCTCGGGGTGTCGCCGAGGCGCATCAACGAGATCGTCCATGGCAAACGCAGCATCACGGCGGATACGGCTTTGAGATTAAGCCGCTATTTCGGCACTTCGGCAGAATTCTGGCTGGGCTTGCAGACGGATTATGATCTTGATGTGGCCAGGGACGAACTGGAAGAGAAGATCGCCCGAGAGGTGAGACACTTTTCTCCGGCACCCGGTGAAATGAGTTCGTGAGCAGAGGACGCCGCCGGAGTTAATTTACCCGAAGCCCGGACTTGCTGAGTCCGGGCTTTTTTCTTTGGGGTCCCTTTGGAAATTTGGTAACCTGTGAACATGAGAAAGATGTAAGAAGGTAGAGATCATGGGTTAGCTGAGACCATGAGATCGCCAAAGGAACGTATCTATGACGTATAAAGTCGGTATTGTTATTGAAAAGGACGACTTGGGGTATTACGCTTACTGCCCTGAACTGGAGGGCTGCCAGACCCAGGGGGATAGTTTTGAAGAAGTTATGGCTAACATCAAGGAAGCCATTGAACTTTACCTGGAAACGCTGTCAGAGGAGGAGATCAAGGCTTCGCTCAGCAAGGAGATTTTGACCACTTCGCTAGAGGTCCGGCTTGGTTAAGCTGCCGCGGCTGACGGCTCAAGAAGCGGAAGCGATGTTGCTAAAGGCCGGATTTGCTCTGATAAGGAGCAAAGGGAGTCATAGAATTTATTTCAAGGAAGGCAGGAGAATTGTTCTTCCTTTCCATCCCGGGAAGATGTTGCATCCCAAAATCGTCAAGCAAGTATTAAAATGCCTGGAAGATGCAACCTGAATGAAATTGCCATTGGCCATGGCGCCGGGGCCACATCCGATCTCATCTGAGAACTCGTGAGTTTTGCCCGGCCACGCCGATGATACTGCGTGGGTGCACAGGCTGGAAAGCCTGTGCCACCAATATGTGGTGCGCAAAGCACACCCTACAGGGGAAAATAGGACGCCGCCGGAGTTAGTTTTCCCGGCGCAAGCCCAGTTTATGAGAGCGGGTTAGTATGGAGGATGTATTTTGAATATAAGGACATTGACAGAAGAAGAGGCAAACGATTTATCAAAAAGAGATGAATCACATTTTTTTGAAAGGAAGTCTACATTAATAAAAGGTAAGAAGGTACAGAAAGTCGCAGTGGCATTCGCAAATGCAGATGGTGGTGAATTTGTTATAGGAATCTCAGATGATAAGGAGGAGCCAGACTATGAAAAGCGATGGGAAGGCTCAACTCATATTGAACATTTGAATAGCCACCTTCAGGCAATTTATCAAATGACACCAACCTTAGACTGTAAATATGAAATTATTAAATGCGATACCAAACCTGGGTATGTTTTAAGGGTCATGATAGAGAAAAGTTCATACATTCATAGAACTAGTGATGGTACAGTGTATCAAAGACATGGAGCTCAATCGCTCCCCATAAAAGATCCACAAAAAATATTGGAACTTTCTTTTGCAAAAGGTGCTAGCTCTTTTGAGGATCAAATCTTAAAAGATATCCCAACAGAACAGATTTCGGAGTCTGCAGAGTTAATTTCCTTTTTAAAGGATTATTCTCCTAAAACTGACCCCTTGGAGTTTTGCATAAATCAAAATCTTTTTGATTATAAAACGTGGGAGTCTAGAGTCGCAGCTGCGTTACTTTTTCACCCTTACCCAAGTTACGTCATGCCTCGTAAGTGTGCGGTGAAAATTACACGATATGAAACAAAAGAGGATGATCCTGAGCGTGATCATTTGGCTGAACAGGTTACAGTTGAAGGCGCACTTTATCCTCTAATTCATGATACCATAAATAACGTCAAACAAATAATGTCATCGGTTAGTGTTTGGACACCAGATGGCCTTAAAACTTTAGAATATCCTCCCGAGGCGATATGGGAAGTTATTGTAAATGCGCTCATCCATAGAGATTATTCTATTTCTGATGACGTACAAGTTTTGATATACAATAATAGGATAGAAGTTCTAAGTCCTGGAAGGCTTCCTGGATATGTAACTGTGGAAAATATTTTGGAAGCCAGATATGCAAGGAATTCCAAAGTTGTAAGGACATTAAATCGTTATAAGGAAGCTCCCAATAAAGATCTCGGAGAAGGTTTAAACACAACCTTTCAGAAAATGAAAGAGTGGGGACTCAAAGAACCTTAAATACTTGAGGAAGGTAACTACGTTAAAGTTATATTGCCTCACATTCCTTTAGCATCACCTACAGAAGCTATTCTGAGCTTTCTGTTAAAAAATGATATGATAACTAATGCTCAAGCAAGAGAAATTACAGGGATAAAGTCTGAAAATCTTGTTAAAGTGGAATTTTATAAATTAAGAGATGAAGGTCTCCTGGAACGAGTTCCTGGATTAAAAGGGCCCAAATCTGCGTGGCAATTAACAGAAACTGGTAAAACTGAGGCTAAAAAATTTATTTCAAATAATAATTAGCCTCTTATATTAAAATGAGGCAAATATTGATATTTGGAATAACCAAATAAATTCAATGAGCCCGGTTGAGATAGCCGGGCTTTTGGTTTTTGGAAAGGGTGCAAATTCACAAGGGGGAGTGGTTGACTGGGGAGTTTAGGGGCCTATGTTATAAAAAAATAGTCTTCTGCTTTCTGTTTTCGGTTCTCGGGGGGAAAACAAAGGGAATTGCAAAAAAGACCCCCTGCATCCGAACAGCACGATAAACCAGAGGAGGAGAGCATGGCACTTTACGGAGTATATGGCAGTCATACGGTGGAAGCGTGTCCGCTCAATAATCGGGAGAATGCGGAGCGGGTGGTGGCTTTCGCCGCCTCTGACATCACCACCGTTGCTCGCAAATATAAAATCAAAAAGATTCTGGGACAATACCATTCCGCCATTGAGCACACTTTCCTCTGGATTGTGGACGCCGAGGACCCGCACCTCATCGAGCAATTTTGCATCGAATCGGGAGTAGCGTCTTTCAACTACGTGAAAATTGTGCCGCTAATTACCTTCACCGAGGGGGTGGTGCCGCGGGTTAAAGAGATACATGGCCTTTAGTGTAGCGTCCCAAGTAAATTACCAAAATATTGCCCTGTCCAGACCTTATATTGCCCTTCCCCTTGGAGTGAGGGTGGGGATGGCAACAAGAAAGGCGGTACCGTTTAATGTAACCTCAATCAGTCCCCCTCCCCCCACCCCCCTCCCACCAGGGGAGGGGGAGTTTCGAGGTCTGGATCAATAAAGGGTAGTCACGGGACATGACACTAGGTGTGCCGGTGGACAGGGAAGGATCCTGCTCGATTTAGAGGGCCTCCGGCGCCCTGATTTTCCGGCAGACCTGGGGTCGGTGGACCGGCTTTTTTGTTGGTTTTCTGAGGGTTGAGGGGGCAACCGGGCGTTTTTTCTTTGAAAAAGGGGAGAAATGTGGATAATATAGTCACGTTTGCAATCTGCCCGGAGGTGAGAATGATGGTGGACCAGGAGCGGAGAGCAGCCTTCGTGGAGAAACATAAGAATGGGGCCACTGTCTGGTCCGGGGGGACCTTCACGGGGTACCTGAATCTCAGGTCCCTGCTGGAGGAGTTGCCCATCTCGGACGTGGCCGAGGCCAGCCGGGAATATCCCCGGCGCTATGCCGGCATGCCGGACAATGTCTATGGCGAGCTCATCCACAATCTCCTGGTTTTCGAGGGGTACCTGAAAGACCAGGCCTACCATATCGAAGAATGCACCATCAAGCCTCTCATTCAGGACTCGAGTTTCCTGTACCAGTTCAGCATCCGCTATACCACCAAGGAGGGGGAGGAGAGGGTCCGGACCGTGGAGGTGGCCCGGAGCGATGAGAGAAATTTCATCTTTTTCACCGACCCGTTGAAAACATAGTCTTTCCCCGGGAGCGCCATATCATCCTGGCGGCCTCTGGCGGGGCCCCAGGGGCGGCTGTTCTCGGGGGCAGGTGCAGAAGTCAGGTCACGCCCGGCTGACCAAGCCGGGCTTTTTTTCGGCCCTTGACAGGCACCCTGGAAAGAGGGAATTTTAGATTATTACCAAGAGATTTTTGGGAAAGGGGGCCAGGGGTCGCGGAACTTTGCTCCCTTCCCCAACCCCTTGCATAAAGCGGGAGCACAGGCTTCCAGCCTGTGCAAGAACAGGCAAGATGCCTGTTCTCCCGGTTAAAGGGAGGAGAGGGGGGAACTGAAGGTGAGGGCAGGGGCCTCAGGTACTTCGCGCTCCCTTCAAAATGCCAATTTGCCAGAGGGATTGAATAATGGAAGAAAAAGCTGAACATACGTTGAGCCGTCAGAAACTGGCTGATTATCTGGAGGACCTGGCCCGGGGGCTCAGGCAGGGGCAGATGCAGGTGGAAGGTAATACCTGGACGGTGCCTGGGGAGGTGGAGGCCAAGCTGCACCTCAAGGAAAAGAAAGGCCGCCTCACCCTGAAGCTGAAATGCCGGTGGGAGACCCTGGCAGAGTATCAGCCTGAGGCCCGGGAGCCCGTGGCCCGCTGGCAAGAGTCCTTTCAAACCGTGAAAAAGCGCCTGGGGTCTCATTTCAAAGAAGTGCAAAGGGCCGTGTCTCAGGGGGAGTTTCCGGATCCGCAGAGCCTGGCGGCTTTTGTGGCGGATTCTCAGGCCTTGGCCACCATGGCCGAACCGGAATGGGAAGAGGCCATGCAGGCTTTTTTGGCGCACCTGGCGGCCCTGGAACGGGCGGTGGCGAACCGGGACCTGGAGGCGGCCCGCCACGAGGTGGCGGACTTGCGGACCGCGATGGTCACTTGCCACCGGGAATTTAAGTGAAGCAGAGCAGAGGGGTTGGCAGGGGAACCGCTTTCATCCAGCCTTGCAGGCAAGATTCATCTGCCAATTCGCCCATCAAGAGGTACAGCCATGGTCAGAGAAGAGGAGACAACGGCAAGCGCCCCTGAGGTTGGCATGGACCTGAAGGAAGAGGATATTTTGTCGGCCATGCGACAGATTTCCGGCTACGTGGATATCACCCCCCGGGACTTCAAGGAGATCTACGTCCTGGCCTTCCAGCATGCCCTGGAACGGCTCAGTCGGGAGGTCACCGTCGACGAGATCATGACCCGGGAGGTGGTTGCGGTGCAGACGGATACACTTCTCGCAGAGGTGGCCGAGGCCATGGGCAAACGGGGCATCTCCGGGGTCCCGGTTTTGGATGAAAACCATAAGGTGGTGGGGGTGGTCTCCGAGAAGGACTTCTTGAGCCGTATGGGGGTCAGGGAGACCCAGAATTTCATGACCCTGGTGGCGTCCTGTCTACGCACCAAAGGCTGTGTGGCCCTCCCCATCAAAAAGCAGACGGCCGGGGACCTCATGAGCGCGCCGGCCGTGACGGTGTCGCCCGAGACCCGGGTGCGGGACCTGGCCGAGCTTTTTACGGCCCGCCAGATCAATCGGGCGCCGGTGATTGATGCGGAAGGGCGTCTGGTGGGGATCGTCACCCGGGGAGACCTGATCAGGGCTACTCTGCAGGGGGGCCAGCCATGAAAGGAGTCTTTTTCAGCAAAATGACGGGCCTCACCCAGAGCCCACCCAGGGTAAGCGGGGCGGAAGTATTCTGGTCGTGGCTGGGGAGCTTTTTGGGGATTGCGGCGGTGGCTTACGGCCACCATGGTTTTCTGGAGAAGACCGACCTGGTGCTCATCATCGGCTCCTTCGGTGCTTCGGCGGTGCTCATCTACGGCGCCATCAAGAGCCCCCTGGCCCAGCCCCGCAATCTCATTGGGGGGCATATCATTTCAGCCTGCATTGGGGTGTCGGCCTGCAAGTTGCTGCTGTTCTATCCCTGGTTGGCCGCAGCCCTGGCGGTGTCCGTCAGTATTGCGGTGATGCACCTGACCAAAACCCTGCATCCCCCGGGAGGGGCCACCGCGCTCATCGCCGTCATCGGGGGCCCGAAGATTCACCACCTCGGCTACCTGTATGTCCTCATTCCGGTGGCGGCAGGGGCCTTTATCATGCTGGCTGTGGCCCTCATAGTCAACAATATGGCCCCCACGCGCCGGTACCCGGAGTATTGGTTTTAGTCCGCTTTATTCATGCATTTTTACAAAAATCATAAGTAGTTTTGCCACCTTATTCCCCCCTCCCCCCAACCCCCTCCCACCAGGGGAGGGGGAGTTTCGAGGTCCTGGATTCATGAAAGGTATTTACGGGACATGCCCATCGGTGAACATGGAAAGGGTTTCCTTCCTGTCCTGAGATTCATGGTGGGCCGTGCCCACCCTACGCCTGAATGAAGTGAAGGACTGCAACTCATTAAACACGCAGGATGCTCTGCTGCGCTCAGAATGACATTTTATACAGAGTTGCAATCATGAAGGTATTTTTTGTAGCCGCAGGCTTTAGCCTGCGCCTGCACAGGCGAGACGCCTGTGCCACTGACCTAAAGAAAAATTGAACCTGAAATTTTCTTAATAGTACCTGATTGAGCGCACCTTGGTATTAGGAGAACTTGAGGATTTGCCATATTTCTAGCCCGGAAATTCGCCGAGTTATTCAAAAATACTGATCGCAGGCTAAAGCCTGCGGCTACATTTTACCCTCGGTTTTTGAGGCAAATTCTGTAAACTTAATAAAACCAAATAGATAGGCGCAATTTGCAAAACATTATGAATAAAAGGGCTAGTTTTATCATTACCGGGATGATGAAGGGGGGGAGCTTGAAAGGAGTGGGGAACAGCCGCGGCCAGTGATCCTCAGGCGGACATCCGTTCGTGGTAGTGGCTGATGATATCCCGCTTGGAAATCATGCCGACAATCTTGTCAGGATTATCCTCCTTGGCCACGGGGAGCTCATCCACGTTGATATGAGCCATCTTATCCAGCGCGCTTTGCAGGGATTCATGCCAGAAAACCTTGACGACATTATGGCTGGCCACATCCCGGGCCATCACAATTTTGGCGAGGCTCTCCTCGAAGAGGAATTCCCGCACGTCGTTGATGGACAAAATGCCGGATAATTTCCCCTGGTCGTTGATTACGGGGAAATGCGCGTCTTGGGAACCGGTTACCAATTTAACGAGTAAGTCAAAAGGCATGGTCTCAGGGATCAAGGTCACGGGACGTTCATGCATGGCGTCGGAGACCTGCATGTCTTCCAGGAGGCCCCGGGCGAATTCCCCCATGTGGGCCGGGGAACCCAGCCGGTTAATGGTTTGCTTTTCATAGAGGCTGGTATGCCGCAGCAGCAGGAAGGAAGTGGTGGACACCACCATGAGGGGCACGAGCAGGGTGTAGCTGCCGCACATCTCGCAGGCCATAATAATGGAGGAGATGGGGACCTTGGCCACCCCGGCGAAGAAGCCCCCGATACCCACCACCACAAAAGAGCTGGGATTCATGACCCAGCCCGGCGCCACCTGGTTCCCGAAGAAGCCGAAAGCCCCGCCCAGCATGGCTCCCATGAAGACCGAAGGGCCGAAGACGCCGCCTGAGCCCCCGGAGCTGATGGTGGCAGAGGTGGCCAGGATCTTCATGATGGCCAGCAGCAGCATGATGTACCAGAGGATTTTGCCCTCCATGGCCGCCTGGACCCAGCCATAGCCGCCGTCCATGATCTCGGGAGAGAAGTAGGCGATGATGCCGAGGATGGCGCCTCCCAGGGCCGGTTTCAGGGTCCTGGGAATCCGCAGGCGGTGGAAGAAGTGGTCCCTGGACCCGTAAAACACCTTGATGTAAAAGTAGCCCACCAGGGCGCAGACCACGCCGAAGAGGGTATAGGGTATGAGCTCCCGGGGTTCGAAGTGCACCGGGCCCGGGAAAAAGAGGGCGGCCCGGCCATACCACTGGTCGAAAATGGAGGAGGCCACGATGGCGGAGACGATGCAGGGCAGAATGGCTTCGAATTCAAACTCGGCCTCCCGGTAGAGGACTTCCGGAGCGAAGAGGGCGGCTCCCAGGGGGGCGTGGAAGATGGCGCCGATGCCGCCGGCCGCCCCGGCCAGGACCAGGATGCGGCGGTCCCGGGATTTCAGCTTGAGGAGGCTGGCGAAAAAGGAGCCAAAACCGGCGCCGATTTGGGCGATGGGCCCCTCTTTACCGGCGGAGCCGCCACTGCCGATGGTGATGGCCGAGGCCACGATTTTGACAAAGGGGACGCGCTTGCGGATGTAGCCGCCTTTGTGGTGAAAGGCCTCAATCATGGCGTCGGTGCCGTGGCCTTCGGTTTCCGGAGCGATGAGAAAAACCAGGAGTCCGGAGATCAGACCCCCCACGGCCGGAATGATGAGATAGAGCCAGTGACGGCTGGCGGCCAGGGTATCCACCAGGGCGGCCTCCGCCCCCGGCTCGGGCTCCAGAAAGCCGGTGGGTAGATGCAGGAAAAAATACAGCCCTTTTCTGAGCAGTTCCTCAAAAAGGATGGCCCCGCAGCCGGCGACGATGCCCACGGCGATGGCCAAGAGGGGCCAGCGGAAATGTCCGGCCCACCCATAGAGGCTTTCATTCAGCCGGTTTTTGGTCCAGCGTGCCGGTTTTCCCTCCACTCCGCTAAGGCCCCTTTCCAGAATTCCCCTCTAAACCCAATACGGTTCACTTAAGGGTTTTTTTCACAGGATTTGGTGGGCAGTGCCCACCCTACATTTTTTGTCAGGCTGAGTGAAGCGAAGCATCTCGTATTTAAAGATTCTTCGGTCGCCTTCGGCTTCCTCAGAATGACAAGAGTGATGACCTCGCATCAGATCTTGGCGCTTAAGTGAACCGTATCGCCTCTAAACTGAAAAATTCTTCGGTTTAGTCAATCACCCAGATCGCAGGCTAAAGCCTGCGGCTACATTTCATTCTCGGTTTTTGAGGCAGATTCTGTAAATTTAATGAAACCAGGTATATAGAAACAATTTGCAAATTATTCTGAATAAAACGGGTCAAACTGGTTGAATCATACCGTCTTTCCGGGAGAAGGCTCCGATTCTTACATCGACTGAATTTTACTCTTAAATAAATAGTATGGAAATCTCAAAGGCGCAAGCCTAAGATTTCCATAACAGAAAAACAGGTTTGCTCGGAAAAGTTACTTGAGGGCAAACCGTGAGGGGGGAATCTCCGCCGGTGTGGTGGCGCAACCGTAATTTTCTGCTGATCCTGTCCTTGGTGCTGGCTTTGCCCGCGGGACAGGCCGCCCCCGTTCTTGAGCCCCTGGTTCTTCCCGCCCTGGGCCTGGTGATGACCCTCGCCCTGTTGGAGGTGTCGGGGGACATGTTCCGTTCGCCGCGGGGACTGGCGCTCCCGGTCCTGGTGGGATTGGGCCTGAACTTCGGCCTGAACGGCGGGTTGGTCCTGGGCCTGAGCGCTCTGTTGTCTGCCCGGGAGGCCTTTTTCACCGGCTTTGTTCTGATCGCGGCGGCGCCCCCGGCGGTGGCGGTGGTGCCTTTCACTGCGGTGCTGCGCGGGGATCGGGCCTTTTCCTTTCTGGCCACGGTGGGCTGCTACTTGGGGGCCTTAGCCATCACTCCGCTGATGGCCGTGGGATTCTTGGGCACGGCTTTTATCCATCCTTTTAAGATAGTTAAGATTTTGCTTTTGCTCATTGTGCTGCCCTTCTTCATTTCCCGCGTGCTGCGGTGGACCCACCTGGCAGCTCGCCTGGAACCGGTGAAGGGGGCCCTGACCAACTGGTCCTTCGCCCTGATCACTTACACCATTGTGGGCTTGAACCGGGAGCTGTTTCTGCATCATCCTTTGGCGCTCCTAACACCCATAGCCATTGCCCTGACCAGCACCTTCGGATTGGGCGAGGTTATTTCCCGGGTCGCCAAGGTCTGGGGCCTGGGGCGGGAAATCACCGTCAGCCTGGTGATGCTGGGGACCTTGAAAAACGCGGCCCTAGCCGGGGGGCTGGCTTTGAACTTGTTTGACAAGCCAACCGCAGTGCCCGCCACTGTCTGCACCATTTTCCTGATTGTCTATTTTATCTGGCTGAGCTTCTGGCACGACCGGGGCAGCGCTACGGAAGAGAGTCAAGGGAGCAGTTAGCCGCAGGCTTGAGCCAGCGTCCGCACAGGCGAGACGCCTGTGCCACCAGCGTTTTTGTCAGTCTGAAACCTAGCCTATTGGGTCATTCTGAGCGAAGCGAAGAATCTTGCATTTTCAATAGGTTGAGATCCTTGTATGTTCAGGATGACAAAAAAGGGTTTTGTAATACCTTGTGGACAGGTATCTGAGAGGGTGGGGGCACCGGCAAAGATCTTATCCGGGGCGTGACAATAATTGGCGGGCCGCCGACAAGCACCCCGGCGCCGGCGGCCAACCCTGGGTTAGAGGAACACCAGCAAGAGATAAACCATGGCGAGAGCCACGGTGATGAGCATGGGTAAGAAGCAGGCTTTTATGTAAGCCAGGAAGGAGATGGGATAGCCAGCTTTTTCGGCCAGGCCCACGGTGACTACGTTGGCCGAGGCCCCGATCATGGTCCCATTTCCCCCCAGACAGGCCCCCAGGGCCAGGGCCCACCAGAGGACCCCGCTTTCGGCTCCCGGAATAGTATGGTTCAGGAAGGCGACAATGGGAAGCATGGTGGCGGTGAAAGGGATATTGTCGACGATGGCGCTGGCGATGGCGCTGACCCAGAGGACCATGATCACGGCCACTTTGAGATTGCCCTGGGAGACATCCCGAACCCAGGCGGCGATAACCTGGATGAGGCCGGTCTCCTCAGCCCCGGCGATGACAATGAAGAGGGCCACAAAGAACATGAGGGTGGGCCACTCCACTTCGTGCTCCAGCATCTCCACGATGCTGACGCGGGTGACGGCCAACAGGAACATGGCTCCCGTGAGCGCCGCGATGGAGGGCTGCATATGGAGCACTCCGTGGATGACGAAGAGGAAAATGGTGAAGCTCAAGAATCCCAGGGCAAAGAGCAGTAATTTGAGGTCGGTGATCTTATACTCTTTCCGCAAAAAGGCGATGGTGCGGTCCACATCCTGAATTTCGACCTTTTGGTAGGTCCGGCGGTACCAGAGAACATAATAGATGAGGGTGACCACCATGCAGATGACCACGATGACGGTGAGGTTAAGGA
Source organism: uncultured delta proteobacterium (assembly GCA_963709285.1). GTDB lineage: Bacteria > Desulfobacterota > Desulfobaccia > Desulfobaccales > 0-14-0-80-60-11 > JBGSLA01. Next base: position 269,301 of record CAVPVR010000004.1, read on the forward strand.
CAAAATCAACGAAGGTGAGCTTGGCGTAGGAGCCAATGAGGATGTTGGGGGGGTCGCCGATGAGAGTGGCGGCACCGCCGACATTACTGGCGAAGACCTCAGGAATGAGGAGGGCTATGGGATTGATGTTCAGGGTAACGGCGAGCCCAATGGTCACCGGGATGATGAGGAGCATGGTGGTGACGTTGTCCAGGAAGGCGGAGGCCACGGCGGTGACTACCATGAGGATGCAGGACAGGATGAAGACGTTGCCCCGGGCTATGACGAAGGATTTGAAGGCCAGCCATTGAAATAGACCGGTCTTTTTCAGCACCCCCACGATGATCATCATGCCCATAAGCAGGAAAATGACGTTCAGGTCGATGGCGTGCATGGCGTCGTCAAAGGAGAGGATAAAGTAATCCCCGTTAAAGGTGCCAAAGGTATAGCTGACGAACATGATGAGGGTGGCGCCCAGGAAGGCCGCCAAAGTGCGGTGCATAAGTTCCGCGGCGATGATGAGGTAAACAAGGAAAAGTGCCAGGGTGGCAATCCAGAAGGCCGGGGTGACGTCGCGCCTCAGAGAGAAACGTCCCTGGGCCTGGAAGCGCTGGTTGCCTTCCTCGTCAAGGCCCCCCTCTCCGAGGGTCACCAGGGTCGGGGGGAAGGGCCGCCAGTTGGGTTTGTGAGCCATGACTATCACCCGGGCATCGGACAGGGTTCCGGCGGGGAAGGCAAACTCGGCCTGGAAACCGCCTTTACTGCCAGTGATAATCTTTTTGTCTTTTCCCATAGGTTCGGCCAGGTAGCCGTTCACCAGGACCTCCACCTCCACTTCCTTGATACCCTCGCCTTGTTCGGCCACAAAGCTCCCGGCCACACTGAGGCGGTCTCCCGGCGGCGGGGCGGCGTTGAGGGAGGTGGCGATAAGAGAGCAGGTTATTAGGAGGACAAGGCAGAAAGTAACCCTGGTCCACAGTGAGCGAGTCATTCATCCTCCGAATTGAGCCCTGGTGTTTTTCTGAGGCTGGGCCACAGGCAGAGATACGAGGTATAAGGCCGCAAGGGCGATGTTCGTCCCTCCGGGAAGCTAGTTAAAACGTGGCGTCAAGGACTTCAACCTGGCCGTTGGTGAGGAAATACTTGGCCACCACCACCTCCAAACTCCGGGACGCCAGGGCCTCACCGATGATGGCGCTTTTCTGGGTCAGGGTGTCGTGGAGCAAGGTGAGGTGGTGGTCGCTGGCAGCCTCCACCAGTTCTGGGCCGGTGAGCCCGCGGGCCCTGGCCTGGGCTGCGGCCGGGGCGATTTGCTGCACCACTGCGGTGATGTGGCCCTCGTCCAGGTCGGGATGGTGGACCGCGGCGGTGACCGCACCACAGAACTCGTGGCCCTTGAGTATCAGCAGGGGTACCTTCAGGTGGGCGACGGCGTACTCCAGGCTGCCGAAACTGGTGGGGTCGAGCACCAGTCCGGCGGTACGCACCACGAAGAGGTCTCCCAGGCTCTGGTCGAAGATGAGTTCCGCCGGCACCCGGGAGTCCGAACAGCACAGCACTGCGGCCTTGGGGCTTTGCCCCTTGACGAGGCTCTTCCTGAGGACCTTAAGGTTGCGGCCCAGGGGGAGTCCCTGGATGAAGCGGTCGTTTCCCTCGAGAAGTTGCTGCCAGACTTCCTGGCCGGTGATACCGGGACCGTCGTGCGCCATGGGTGTGATCTCCTATCTATGAGTTATTAGGGGTTTGGGGGGTCACAGAACCCTGCTCCCTGTTCTCCAACCCCTCCATCCCGATCTTGGCGGGTGATTCCTATTCTTCCAGGACAGCTTGAGAAATGACCCGAAAAATGTCACTCAGCCGGACCATGCCGACCACGTCGTCTTCCTGCATCACCGGCATCATGCCCACATGTTCCATCAACATGATGGCCAGGGCTCGGGAAAGGGGGTCGTCAGCGTCCACGGTAAATTCGACCGGGCTCATGACCTCGCTCACCGGGCGATTGACCAGCTCCTTGATTTCGGGCTCGAAGAGGTGCTCCAGGAGCACCGTCAGGGCGGACTCCACTTTGGCCACGGTGCTCTCCTGGAGAAATTTGGGCTCGAGTCCCTTGATGATGTCCCGCAAGGTGATGATCCCCATGAGATGTTTATTTTCGTCAAAGACCAAAACCGAGCGGGGCAAGTAGCTGCCTCCAGACTTGAGGGCCGCCTCCCAGACGATGGCCATGGCCTGGCGCAGGGTGTACCAATGAGGGATGTGAGGGTAGTCCTCAAGCGGGATCATCACTTCCTTGACTTTTTTCTTGGCAGGCATGGCGTCCCCACTAAAATTTTGTTTGGCTAACTATTTTACAAAACTAAATAAATGTATCTAAAAAAGGGGAGCCCAAAAGTCAAGAGAGAAAAACCCCAGGGGGACTGTTGGGGCTTTTTTCTCAAGGCAGAGCAGGACGGAAAAAACGCCAGTATTAGGCGGTTTATGAAGTGGTTTCGGGAGAACTGCTCCCCTGAGTTTTATTCAGAAGTTACCGGATTTTCGCTGGGGTCATTGACATTTTTGTGATATATTTTTTACTCCTGACGGCTCAGTCAAGGGGTGGCTTAAACAGTTCTTCCCAAAGGCATGACGAGGGCATTGGCAACAACTTACTGATTAACATTCAGGAGATTACTAACACAGGAAGGTTACTGCTTCAAAAGGAGGAAAGAAAACATGAGAAGAACCTGGCAACTTTTCGTCATTGTCGGGATCTTGGCAGTTGCTTTGGTCGGATTTGCCTGGGCCCAGAAAAACACCCAGGTAGATCCCAACCTACTTTTGAAATGTGATTTTCAAAAGTTGCAAGCTGATACTGCTGATAAAAAAGGTAAATTGCAAACCATGCCGCAAAAGAAGTTCTTTACGGCTACCCAAAAAGGCAAAAGACTTTACTTGTGCGCCGATACAGAAACAAATGCCCTTTTTGTGGGTGACGAAAATTGCTACAAAAAGTACTGTGCCCTTGCCGCTGAGAAAAAATGTCCTCCAGAGCAGACCAAAATTCATGAGGACTATGGGGAAAATTTTGATTGGCTCATGTGGCAAAACAAGTACATACCCTAAAAAAGACACGTTTACCATGGAGCGGGCGGCAGCTCTTGGTGCCGCCTCTCATCACCTGAAATCGATGGCCATCCCGTTCGACATAACGGGGTGGCCTTTTTTAATGAAAAAATATCTGGTAGCCGGCAACCCCCTCAGTTTTTGCCTAAAGCTATGATGAGGCTGTAATTTACAATTATTTTGAAAAGATATGCAAAGCAGGGAATTCCGAAAAGGTTTTTACACATTTCAGCCAATCGGGACCAGATAAAAGGGGGGTGCAGGCTGAAAGCCTGTGCCACCAGAGCATTACTATAATTGAAAGAGAGATTCATGGTGGGCGGTGCCCACCCTACATGAAACCTTAAATTTTAGGTATACGTGCCGTGAGCGGTTTTTTGAGGTAAGCTATCATGTGACTTGACATGGGTTAGAGTCGGGAAGCGGCCCCCGGTGATGATGGAGAAAGGCCCGAACCGAGTCTTAACACCCGGACATGAGCGAGATGTCCGGCGGGACCGTGAAGGTGAGCAGGTAATCGCCGGGAGAGTGGAGGGTTAGCCCGGAAAATTCACTGGATCCGTCAAACTCACAGAGGGCAGGCTAAAGCCTGCGGCTACATGTTACCCTCGGTTTTTTGGCCAAATCCTGTAAACTCAATAGAATCAGAGAGATAGAAGGTTTGCGAAAAACTTGATGATAAAACAGGTTAGGTGACATGGAAGATATCATGACGAGCATGGTGCCGTGGCTGAGGCTGGCCATTGAGATGGTGAGCATAATTATAGTGAGTACGGGGGCGGCCATAGCCGTTTTTTTATTGGTGCGGTCCCTCCTAACGCCGAAGGTGGTGAGCTTCAACCAAGTGCGTCTCAGCTTCGGGCGGGCTCTGGTGTTGGGCCTGGAGTTTCAACTGGCCGCGGACATTCTGGGGACCGCGGTGTCGCCGAGCTGGGATCACCTGGGCAAACTCGGGGCCATTGCGGTGATTCGGACGTTTCTGAACTTTTTCCTGACGCGGGAGTTGAAAGAGGAGGAACAGGAGCTGCAGGCCGCCGCGGTCCGCTCTCAGGCGAAAAAGTAAGAGGATCCTCAGGAAAAGGGGGCGCTTGAGGAGAAAAAACCCGGTGCGGTCAAACCGGTTGATGCCCCGAGCATCAAACAGAAGCCGCGGCGGTTCCCTTATACGAGTGAGTCCATGGCAGGGATCAGGTAAAAGTTTATGGTAAACTAGTTACTTACAGACGGCCGGCGAACAAAAGGTTAAGGGGGTTGGGAGGGGAGTTTGAGGGGAGGGAAACACAGGCGAGACGCTTGTGCCACAGGGCCCACGGTCCCCCGGCCCGCCCCTCAAGATACTTTGGCGACAGGCTCAATTTACAAAACCTGTGGCAAAACCTATTTTTCTGTCATCCTGAACGACGTGAAGGATCTCAACCTATTGAAAATGCAAGATTCTTCGCTTCGCTCAGAATGACATTTTAGGAGAACTTGAGGTTTTGCCATAGCTTTCAGGCAAAGGTCAGAAAGATGAGCGAACACTCTCAGGAAGGCATACATGAGGTTCCAATCTGGAGCTTCACCCGGTTGGACCAATTCCACCGGCCGACGGCCTCAGCTCGGGAAACAATGAGAAAAGGCTTTCGCGGCCTTTGGGACCGGCTCAGGTGGCGCCGCCCGGCACCTGAGCCACCGGAACTGGAGATGGCCTTAGAACCTATGCCGGGCACCGTGTTGGCAGAGACGGCTGCCGAACCGGATTGGCGTGACGCCGTCCCGGCACTGCATGAGGCCTTGCAGGACTGGTGGGAAGAGGAAAATGTCGGAAGAATACGATTACTCTTAAGCGCCCCCTACAGCGGCACGCAGGAAATTGTGTCTCACTGGGCCTCTGCTCATGAATGTCCGATTCTGCCCGAGCCGCGGGCTGAGGAGATTATCAAAGGCAATAAGGGCTTGGAGCAGCTTGACCAGAGCCCGGATCGGGTTTGGATGATTCCCCGACTGGAACGCTTTTATCTGAGGCAGGGGGAGGGCTTGAATCTGGTCAGACGCCTGCTGGAAAAAATCAACTCAGCGCCCGGGCGTTTTCTCCTGGCCTGCGATTCCTGGGCCTGGGCTTATCTGAGCCAGGCCCTCCATATCGATGCCCTGCTGCCCTGGCCCCTGGTGCTCGAAGCCTTTGACCAGGAAAGATTGGGCCACTGGCTGGGGGACCTGGCCGCTAAAGGGACAAAAAGAGATTTCATGTTCCGGCAGGCGAATAATGGCAAGTTGGTATTGCCTCCCAAACAAAAAGACGAAGTGTTTTTGAGCGACGAAGAGTCAGGAACGAACCAGGGAGGCCAGTTCGGACAGGAGAAACTTGCCAATTTTTTGGAGCAACTGGCGGCTCTCAGCCGGGGCAACCCCGGGGTGGCCTGGGCCATTTGGCGTTACTCCCTCAGACTGGCCCACGATGAAGAAGTGCCGACTGAGGTGCAGGCCGCGGCGGCCGAGGACGGTAGGTACCAGACCATTTGGGTGAAACCTCTATCCCAGGTAAATCTTCCGGCTCTGGCAGAGGCTCAGAAAAAAAGCCCGGAACTTTTTGTCTTGCATGCCCTGCTCCTGCATGACGGCCTCCCGGGACAACTACTCACCAGCATTTTGCCGTTTCCAGAATCACAGACTATGGGGAGCTTGCAGCGTCTTCGGGCTACAGGAGTGGTGACCACCGAGGCGGACAGATGGCGGGTGGCAGCAGCCGCCTACCCTGGGGTCCGGGATTTCTTACAAAATGAGGGGTACCTCGTCGACGCCCTGTAGGAGATTTTTATAAAATGGCATTTGGGGGGAGGGTAGGGACCTGAGGTCCCTGCCCTCACCTCCAGTTCCCCTCTCTTCTCCCTTTAACCGGGAGAACAGGCATCTTGCCTGTTCTTGCACAGGCTGGAAGCCTGTGCTCCCGCTTTATGCAAAGGGTTGGGGGAGGGAGTTTGAGGGAGGGGGCAGGGGTTTGTGACCCCTGGCCCCCTCCCTCAAAGTGGCTTTTCCAGAGCTCTCTGAAGGAGGTCAATTATGCCAGAGGCCGATCTAACCAGAATCTTTAAAAATCTCCACCAAATCAGCCTGATGCGGATTTTCCTGGTGGTGGCAGTGGCCTGGTTATTGACCAGGATGGTGGAGCGCCTGCTTCCCTGGCTGGCCCAGCAGGTCACCGGCCGCCTGCGCCCGTATATTTTACCTTCGGTGCCGGTGCTGAGGCTGGTGATCTTGATCGGGGCCATTGCCTCCATCATACCTCTGGTCATTGAACCCACATTCCAAAATCTCATTGCCATTTTAGGCGCAGTCGGATTGGCCGTGGGTTTTGCCCTGAAAGATTACGTGAGCAGCATCGTGGCTGGTATCGTGGCCCTGTATGAGCGTCCTTACCGCCCCGGGGACTGGGTGCAAGTTGACGGGGCTTATGGTGAAGTGAAATCCGTGGGTCTCAGGGCCTTTCGCCTGGTGACCCCGGATGACAACACGGTCACCATTCCCAATATCAAGCTCTGGCAGTCCAACGTGTTCAATGCCAACGACGGCAACCGGGATCTTATGTGTGTAGCCGACTTTTATCTGGCGCCCCGGCACGACGCCGCTTTAGTGCGTCAGCTTCTGAATGATGTAGTCTTGACCAGCCCTTACGTGAATCTCACGCGGCCCCGTATGGTCATCGTCATGGAGAAACCCTGGGGTACCAACTATAAAGTCAAGGCCTACCCGGTGGACGGCCGGGATCAGTTCCAGTTCATCACTGACCTGACCATCCGGGGTAAGGCAGCTCTGGGTGAGTTGGGGATACGGTCTGCCATGACTTGGCCGGTTCCGGTGAGCGACGAATTAACGCCACCTCGAGGTTGACTTTTTTTAAGGAGTATTTCTGGAATTATGAAGAAGTTCCAGTTGCCGCCCGGGTTTCAGGATATGATGGGGTTCGGACTGGTTGAGGCCCTGTTGGGTCGGCGCTCCCGGAGATTTTTTCAGGGAGGGGAAATTCCCGAGGGCGTTTTTGCTTATAAGTCAAAGCAACCCACCATGCCCCTTTTCGAGTTGGAGAAACTGCTGGTGGTCATGGCTTGTGGGGGAAATACCAGTTGGCATCACCTGATTTACCGGGCGAAACGATACGCCCAGCACCTGTCCAACTATGCCGGGGCCGCGGGAGGTCGCACCTTTCCCTCGGCGGCTGGCTTTGAGACCAGTCAGACGTTTTTTACTGACGACGAGGGAGTGTACCTTCTGGACGTCCGGGACGCCCCGGCCCTGGCCGAACGGGATTCGGACGGTAATCTCGACTTAGAAGAATTATTGGCAGAACATCGGGGCCGCCTAAAAAAACTCCAGAACGGTCGCTTGGGCATTCCTCCTGAAGTTCCCTACGTCGAGGCCCATAACACCTGGGTGGTCAACCACCCCGGCACCTTGCTGGTGATTCCCGTGGGCGACCTGGCCCAACACCTGCTCCTCAACCTGTGCTATATGCTGCAAAACGGCCTGGTTATCACGGATGACATTCGCCGCCGGCCAGTCCCCAGCATCGAAAAATTCAGCGATATCGTGGACGTGAACAATACCTGGCCGATGACCTTTGTGGAGCAATGGTCTCTGGCGGAGATGACCACGGAACTGGCCAGCAGTTGCTACGCCGGCGCCCTGATGCTCCAGGCCATGGGCTTGGGCGGCTGGATGTTCAATGGACTCGACCCGTTTGCGGTGCTGGGGGCCAGCGGCGACCCGGAGGCGCCAGGATTAGGCTTTCGCTATGATACCGACAAGCGCTGGCCCTATCCCAACCCCACCTGGCTCCCCGGAGTCATGGAAGGATCTTGTCCACCCCACTATGCTGACATGCGGGCTGCCGTGGAGGCCCTCTGTGAGCGCAAGTTCGGCCCGGGCGGCCCGTTTCATCCAGACACGCCCGGCCCCTGGAAGGAGTCGGCCCGGGTGCGTGCTGCCGCCCAGGTCCATGACGAAGCCTTCCGTGCTTGTGTAGCGCGGCAAGCGCAATATATTTTTGACACTTTTGGCAAATTCCCGGGGACGGTGCCTGCTATCTTCGTGATCATGTACCTGCAGGCGCACCACCTGGATTTGGAGTTTTACGACACCTTCTACCAACCCGGCTCCTATCTCAGGACTCATGCGGCGCACATGCAGCGTTGGCACCCCGAGACCTAACGCCGGAGAACAAGGCGAGCAATTAGCGATTTTACCTCAATTTCAAGCAGCACCGCCTCTAATACAGGTGTTCATGATTGAAGCGGGGAAAGATAACCGGGAGGATATGGATTGGCCGTTCTCATTCAACGAAAGGGGAGCCTAGGTTTAAAAGGAATAAGCTTTCCAGGATGTGGGCGGGCTAAGAAAGGTTTATGACAGCTTGTAACTTTGCCAGCAAGTCTTGGTCAAGGGTGACCTTCTCAGGGGCCTTGACCCCCCACTCCAGGGCTTTATGAGATGGCGCCACCAGGGAAAGGGAGTAATCTTTTTCCACCCGATACAGATGGGCTTTCTCACAGAATTGCCCGAAATAGCGCTTTAAGCCATTAGCCATAACGTAGGGCGGCTCTTCACTTTTCTTACTTACCAAGGCGAACCATTCTTTACCCTTGTGATCCTGGTAGATCCCACCGGCAACGAAATATTCACTCATGAGTTTATCCATGGGAAAGCCCATAAGATTTCCTTTCGGTTTCGGGGTCCCCATTAATAAGAGAATCGGCAAGGCAAAAATTTAAGTTTAATCGATACCAACCTGGAAGACCTGTCAGATTTGTCGATTGGCCGGGGGGAGCGGTGGGAGCAACAGATGGTAAGACCCGGGAACCGGGCCCAGGGTTGGGGATAGGGGAGGCCCAGTCTTGGCCGCAGGCACCAGTAACAGGGGGCAAGTGGTTAATCTTTGGCATAAGAATTAACCTTAGGTGTATTCCCTATTTTTATATCAGGGAATACCTTAGATTGACTAATCTCTTTTGTCAACAAAAAAATATTAGAATGTTGGAAGCGGATATTAGGAAGGGAGGCGAAGGATAACCCGGATGCCGCCCACCAGCCCCAGCCTGTAGCTGTACTTATTGACCAAGTTGTTTCTTTATCCCAAGCCCCCAAGCCAGGGCCGCCAGCGCCACCACCAGCAGAATGACTGCCAGGCTCCAGAGCCAGGTTTTTGGTTTATCTGGTGTTCCTGGGTGTCATTAAGTTATTTAAGAGAAAAGATTAGAAATTTCCTGAAATGGCCACTCCCAATAGGGGTGCCACATTGTGGGTTGTTCTAAAGAGCTCATTACCGTCAGAGTCATTCACCCGGATCTTGTTCAAAAAGGTTAGCCCACCATAGAGGTCTAGCACTAACTTCTCAGAGAACTTGTATGACAGGCGCGCGAAGAGTGGTATGAGCTCGTACTCCCCTATGCCATTGGGGATGGCACCCTTTTTGTCGAGACGGAAACGGTAAGAACGATAGGCCCCTCCGAATCCGGCTTCCCAATGATTGGTGAAAGCGTAGGACAACACAAGGCCGGCCGGGCCGGCCGGGCCGGCGCGAAAGGGATTGGTGAGCCGGAGCCGGTCGGTAATTTGCCAATTTACCGCAATGAATGGGAAAACGCTTGTCTTATCGAGATTCGCATAAGCACCCACGCCCAAGCCGATGAAAGACTTCGGTCGAATGGCGTAAGTCACCGCGACGATTCCACCGTAAACAATCGCATTGCCCCAGTCAGCACCGAACTCTCCGGCAATCTGGCCCGAAGGGACCACAATGAGCGTCCATTTATCATCAAAGGAGTAAAAGATGGGGACACCGGCCCCGAGGCGTTGCACCTGATTCCAGGGGCGTGCGACAAAAAAGTCGTCTAGACCTGAGAAGTGGTAGTCAGAAAATTCATAAGAGAGGCCAAACCCGAGTTTCAGGTGTGGGTTTAGCTCCCGCATAACGGCGGCGTTAGCACTAACGCTGAAAACCCTGAGCGTACCACCACCATCTACTTTGGCCGGAAACTGATAAACCGACGCCGCGGAAAAGGGGAAACCTACGTCTTGAGGTATTTGGGGAGTTCCTTCAACTTGGGGCTGGATAAGCTGGGCCGAGAGCAGAGCCGGAAAAACCATGGAAAGGCCCACCAAAAAGAGGGTTAGGGCAACAATGATCAGGGGCCTGGTTGTGGGAGGAGAAACCCTGCCGTATCGTTTGACCGGGTAATAAGCGCTGTCAATCATACCGAAATCCCTCAATTGGATAGGAATTTTATGGTGGTCCAGTCAATGCTCTCAGGTTTTGGTTTGAGTTATAAATCTCGTGTAGAGTTATTATAGCAGAGCCATCATCAACAAGGAAACTTTCCCTGAACCCCAATTTCCCAAATGCCACCTACCTCGCCATTTCATCCAGTTATCATCGGACTGGCAGAAATTTATAGATATGATTTGCATAACAAATTGGGCTTTTTTTGATGAGGGAAGTTTCAGGAACCAGAGGGAGAAGAGCGTATAATGACTGGGGGATCACAGGGAAATCTTCTGACCTAAACGTTTTGATAAGTTATGAATCTGTAGAATTTTCAGCAGGTTGATAAGTTTCTCTGCAAAGGATAATCTTCAATTAGACTTCCTTCAAGACCTTAGATGGCACATTAGTTTGAAAAGAGCTAAGTGAGAGAAGCATCTGGTTTTCTGTTTAATTAAAATTAATACTCATAAATTCCTTTTCCGATACCTTCCATTTTTCTTCTATCTCCTCGGAAGGGAATCCCATTGACACCCCCCCTATTACTTTCCCCTTATGAAGAAGAGGTGCAACAAAACCATATACTTTCCCTCCACGCAAAAAACCTCTTAATCCAACGTTTATTTTGTTATCATAGGCTTCCCTTATGTAATTATAAGAACTAAAATCCCAACGTGCTTTTTTTATAGGGGGATATATGCTACGGGAAATGCCTTTCCGATCCATGACCATTATTCTTGTAGGGACTAACTTGCCTCCTTGCTCCATCTCCTCATAAGATGTTTTGAGTATTGGTCTTAGAGCCTTCCAATCCTTTTTTGATACTGGCTCGACCAACCTCTTCGTAATCTTGTCCATCTCCTGGAGCATCTCCTTTTTTAAAGCTTGAGCCTCCTTACTTAATGAGGGTTTTTCTGTCTGGCATCCCCCCAAAAACACGACGACACATAAGAGCAAACAAGCCCAGGGCTGTACGCGCCTGGCGACTTTAAAAAAGTAAAATGAATTCATTCTTATTCCTCCCAATCTTCCTTGCACCAGAAAATATGCTTTCCCGAAATTCTTTTGGAATCTGATCCGTCTTTTTTTCTTCCCGCTTGGTCATGGGTAGCTGTCAATCACTTTAATAAATAATGATACTTTTTACCAATCCGGCAAGCGCACTCTATTTCTTATTGGGGGGCGGCGGGCCAGTACCTGCCGGTAATGATGCATGGAAAGAAAGAAAATTATTAATTGGGTGAAAGTGCTGAGGACTTGCCATTATCTTGCTTTTCTCCACTTTTTCGATAAGTAACCGCTTATTGGATTTTTCTGCTCATCGCTCCACCCGTTAAAAGCATCAGGGATAGGGATGAGGCATCACCATATGGAGGTCAGATCAAAACTCATCTTAAGTGGAGTTAACAAATTTAAAATCAACCTAATCTGGCAGCGAGAAAGAAAAGGGGTTACGGCCTGAAGCCATAACCCCTTGATTTTCATGGTAGGCGGTGCTGGATTTGAACCAGCGGCTTCCACCGTGTGAGGATGGCACTCTACCCCTGAGTTAACCGCCCACAATTCTATCCTAATATTTTATATGGAAAATTGCCGGCCTTGACAAGCCTTTTGTTGAGGACGGCTGGTTTTTCGCTGTGGAGGAGAGTGGACCAGAGATTCATGGTGGGCGGTGCCCACCCTATGGAAGTCTCTTGTTTTTATGGACATCTTGTTCCTGAGACTACTGCTCCTTTCCGCCAACTTTCTCCCCCTGCTTCATCCTAAAGAACTGGTAGCATGGGTTTCAGCTTGTGCTGCACGGGCAAGATGCCCGTGCTACCGGCAAAGGGTTTTGGGAGGGAAGTTTGAGGGGAGGAAAACACAGGCGAGACGCCAGCGCCACAAGGCCAGTGGTCCCCCGGCTCGCGTTTCGTAAAACTTTTCAGGGCAGTCTCAGTTTAACTCTGCGTGGCAAATTGCCTGAGGTCCAGGTTGGGGCCGGCAAGTTCCTGACGGATGATCTCCCCGGCCAGGTCCACCACCACCTCTTTTCGGTCGATGAGATGGGTGTCGCTGGTGGCCACGAGGCCTGGGAACTCCAGAAGTTCCCGCTCCGGCACCGGCACCGCCCGGGCCTCGGCGTATAGGCCCTGGGCGGCAAAGATCTCCCGGGTTTGGTGGGCCAACTCCCCGCTGCGCTTCATGGGGGCATCATAGAGGATGGTCAGCGGCCCGGGATGCTGGCGGCTGAGATACACTGCAAGAAGGGCAAGGGCCTGGCGGGTGACGGGGGAATCCCGATAAGCCCGGGAAATTTGGGCCACATCCCGGATAAAGCCGTCGTCGGCGACCACCAGGGGCAGGCCCTTGAGCGCGCTCTCCAGAGTGATGAGGACGTTGTGGCCGTCCACGGCCAGGGGCTGGCCGGCCAGGTCCGCCAGTTGCCACAGTTTGGCCTGTCGGGCGGCGGCTACTGTCGCGGCGAACACTCCCCGGTGTAGGAGTTGGCGCTCCCGGCGGGGGAGGTCGTAGCGGTTCCCCACCAGGGTCAGGCTGGCCTCCCGGGGATAGCCCCGGTTGAGGAGAAAACGGAAATCGGTTGCTGCGATTTGAAGATCAGCCATGGGGGCGATCATGTGTAAAGATTAAATGCAAATGCGGTCAATATGGAAGTTATCAATATGTGGCTCCCCAATAGCATTATAGAGATCGTTCGTCACTTCCTTTATGATTCTTACAAAATCATTAATTCCTACAACTCGATATTTAGGTAACAAAAGAGGCTCTGGACCGATCTTTACAGGGTATGATAATCCATCTTTCCCAGAAAATATTATATCAAATTCTTTCAAGCTCAATATTGACTTTCGTGAATCGTTAATTTCATCACAACGTAATTCTAACTCCATTGCATACTCAGCATCGGTCATGCTTCCTGTTGTCCTTACCATTTCTATAATACATAGTGTATTTATTAAATCTGAAATTATCCATTGAAGCAATAAGAATGGCGAATCATCATATGTAACTTTTGCAGATAGCTGTACTATTCCTGATTCATAAATATCGAGTGTAATTAAAAGTTCTTCATCATGATGTCCTTCCGGGCCATAAAAAGTTTTGCTCCCTGACCATATGCACCTGCCGCCACGGAGTATGGGACGAGGACTGTCAGAAAGATAAAATAGTCCACTATCAATAGTATATATCTGTTTTTCTCTATTATGAGATAATACTCTAAAAATACATTCTCTTTTAAATAATTCATTTTGGAAGTATGGACGATCTATAGTAACCGGTCCTGTTGTAGGAACTAAAGCTATATAAAATCCTACCATACCCTTTTTAGAACTTTTTCGAGGTTTAAATAGTAGATAACGATTGCGAGAATTATTAAACTCTTTATCAATCCTTTCTTGACCCCGAGCGATATCAAGTGTCAAATCTTGAATCTCTCTCATCCTCATAGGTTTTGACTCATCGCTTACCCTTTTATATGCCTCTTGCGTCCTATCTTTCTTATATAGTCGGTGGGGCGCGGCAAGAGATCGAGGAACGCGGAAGACAATAACCCCCTCGCCAGGCGTACTTCCCATCTCGATACCACGACACTGGAGGGATGGAAGCGGTGGATCGATCCAATCGTAGGCGGCTCTTTTAAACCTTTCTGCCAGTTCATGACAATCGGGCAAAGGGGCTACTTCTTTAACACGCTTGGGATGGTCCGATGTTTCTGTCAATCCAAGTACTAACCACCCTCCTTCAGAATTGGCAAAGGCAATTATCTCCTTGAAAATATTTTGCTTGGCATAATCACTCGGTGCCTTGCGTGGTTTTCCAGGTGCAGGAGATTGGAGCCATGGATCCTTCTTATTCTTTTCTGCCGCTAATTCTGATTTGATTTCAAAAATTTGTCCTTCGGGAGTATCTATGAGTTTCAAAATATCATTGGCATTAATTTGGTCTAACGGCTTGCCAAAAAAATTAGTCATTGTTTTTTCTCATATAATTATAGTGTCTTATGCACCAGCCATTGATATGGCGCGTGAGACGCGCCCTACATTAGATAAATGCCTCAAGGGATGGGGGGGGTGGGGGTCTGGGGGAGAAGGTAAGGGGTTCGCCCCTGAGCCCCTCCTCCTAAGACACTACAAGCTGTTGCAAAACCTCGAATTCTCCCACCGTGTATTCTGAGCGAAGCGAAGAATCTCGTAATTTCAATATGTTGAGATCCTTCACTTCGTTCAGGATGACAGAAAAATAGGTTTTACGATAGGCTCTAGCTCTTCAAATGCTCCCGGGCCAGCTTTTCACCCAGGGCCCGGGTTTCAGTCAACTCCTCCGGGTCGGGGATGAATTTCAACCGATAGCCCTCGTGGGCGATGGTCAGCCCCATGGCCTTCAGTTCCTCGGTGATGAGGCCCACGGCCTGGCCGCTCCAGCCGTAGGAGCCGAAAGCACAGGCGGCCTTGTTCTTGGGCTTGAGGCCCTTGATATAGGTGAGAAACTGCCCGACAGACGGAAAGATGCCGTTGTTCAGGGTAGGGGAGCCCACCAGAAACAGGCCGGCCTCCAGGAGTTCCGCCACGATGTCGCTGTAATGGGTGCGACGCAGGTGGTGCAACTGGGCCTCGACCCCGGCGTCCATGAGACCCTGGACCAGAGCCCCGGCCAGCATCTCGGTGGAGTGCCACATGCTGTCGTAGATCACCAGGGCTTTGGCCTCCACCTCCCCGGCGGCCCACCGCCGGTAGGCGTCGAGGATCATCCCAATGTTCTGCCGGTACATGAGGCCGTGGTCCGGGGCGATGATCTTGAATTTCAGGCCCATCTCCTCCACTTGCTTCAGGAGCTTGGTGATCAGGGTCCCCATGGGCATGAGGATGTTGGCATAGTATTTCTTCAATTCATAGGCGTAATTCGTCGGGTGCTGGGGAAGCTGATCGTCGAAGCGGGCGCTGGAAGCCAGGTGGGCCCCGAAGGCGTCACTGGAAAAGAGGACCTGTTCCTCTTTCAGATAGGTCATCATAGAATCCGGCCAATGGAGCATGGGAGTCTCCAAGAAGGCCAGATTATAGCGTCCCAGGGAGAGTTCGGACCCGGTTTTCACCTCCACGAAGGGCCAGTCCGCCTTGAAGTGGCGGCGCAAGCCCGCCTTGCCCTGGGGAGAGCAAAAGATTTTCTCGGGTTTGACCCGGTCTATGACCTCGGTCATACTTCCGGAGTGGTCCATCTCCACGTGGTTGGAAACGATATAGGTGATTTTCTCGGGGTCCACGATGTCGCTGATGCGGGTCATCATCTCCGGGACAAAGCCCTTTTTCACCGTGTCCACCAGGGTGATCTTGTCGTCCACGATCAGGTAGGCGTTGTAGGTGGACCCGGCCTCGGTGCGATAACCGTGAAAATCCCGCATGGTCCAATCAATGGCGCCTACCCAATATACGCCAGGCACTAACTCAACTGCCATGGTTTCCTCCTTGGGAATGAGTGCTTGTGGGGGGAGGGGGTTCCCACGGGCTGAAAGCCCGTGCCAGGGCCACGGGCCCTAACCCCCTCCCCCCACGCCCCTTAAGCCAGTAGCCAGTAATCAGTTGCCAGTTACCAGCAAGAGGCGCCAAGTTCCCTTTTACTGACTACTGGTCACTGGTTACTGGTCACTGACTCAAGGGGGGGAGGGGAGTTTGAGGGGAGGGCAGGGGATTGGCGCTCCCCCGGCCCTCCCCTCAACTATCGTTACAATCCCTCCTTGGCCAGTTCTTCCAGGAGGGTTTTTTGTTTTTTGGTCAGGGTGGCAGGGATATCCACGATGATGCGCACATACTGGTCGCCCCGGCTCTTGCCGTTGGCGTGTGGCAGGCCGTAGTTTTTCAGGCGCATCTTGGTCAAGCTGTTGGTGCCGGGGGGCACCTTGAGGCTCATGGTTTTGCCGTCCAGGGTGGGGACGGTGACCTTGGTCCCTAAGGCCGACTCAGTGTACCGGATGTGCCGGTCCACGAATAAGTCGCTGCCGTCCCGTTTGAATACCGGATGCTCCACTTCCTTGAGTTTGACGTACAGGTCACCCGGTGGCCCCCCGGTGGGACTGGGGCGGCCCTTTTCGGCGATCCGGAGACGCTTGCCCGGGAGGGTTCCCGCGGGCACCTTCACCGTCAACTTCTCCACCTGGCCGGTTTTCGAGAAACTAATGGGCTTTTCGGTTCCGAAGGCCATCTCATGGAGGGTGATGGGCACCTCAATTTGCAAGTCTTCCCCCTTGATGGGGGGGGCCATATTCTGAAAGCCTTCGGGACCACCATAGCGAAAGACCCTGGCGCGGCCGCCGGCGCCGGCGCGGGAGCCCTTTCCTCCCAGGCCACCGAAGAGTCGGCTGAAGATACCTTCGGAAATGCCGATATCGAAGATGTCGTTGAAGTCGAACCCTCGGAAGATGTCCTCCTGGGAAAACTTGTTCCGGAAGGCCTGGGAGCCGAACTCATCGTATTCTTTACGCTTATCAGGATTACTCAGGACGGCGTAGGCCTCGCTGATCTTTTTAAACTGCGCCTCAGCCTCTTTTTTATTGCCTTTGGCCTTATCGGGATGGTACTTCTGGGCCAGTTTTCGGTAGGCTTTCTTGATTTCCTCGGGGGTGGCGGTGCGGCTTACCCCCAGAATCTGGTAATAGTCCTCTGCCATGGCATCATCCTGCAGGCTGTCCGTAATCTTTTCTCATACGAGAAATTATAAAGCGTCGGTGACTTTTGTCAAGGCAAGTTAAAAGATAACATTTTTATTTTATTAGAAAAATTAAAAGAGAGTTACAAAGCTTGCACTTCAGCGCAGGAAGATGATATGAACATTTTCTAATCAAGCTAGAGCTATTCCAGGCAGGGAGGAGTCTAGACTTCAAGGCCTGATGGGCACATGATTTTACGGGTTGAATAATAAATTAATCTGCTTGATAAATTTTTCTCTTTATGATTAAGTATCTGCATTCGAGAACGTTTGCTCCGGTGGCAGGCCGGCGCTGAATTTGACAGTATTCTACGTGAAGGAGGAAGAGCATGACGGCGTTAATTGGCGGGCTGGTGGCAGTAGCGCTGGGTTTGATCAGCTTGGGCTTTTTTTGGAAGGATTTCCTCAGCTTGCTGGCCGGCACCATTCCCTTGCTGCTTCTGTTGGGTGGAGCCCTGGCAGTTTATCTCGGCTATGAAGAGGCCAAGGACAAGCTCTTCAAGAAACCTGAGCCCCAGCCGTACGAACCGCCCAAGGTTTCCGAGGCCGAGGTGGAACAATATAAGGAAGAAGTGGAAAAACTGAAATCAGAGATTAGTAATCTGAAGAAAAAGAAGAAGTCCTAAGAACCTTCCTGCGGGCCCCAATCAGGAGGTCCGCGTTCAACCCGAGCGCCATGCCGGGTCTCACCATTTTTTCGAGATTCGGTGTGGCGTTTAGGCTAGCAACCGTCTGGCCGGCCGGGTCAGGCGCTCTGTAGCTTTCCCTCTGATTCCAAGGTGATCTCGCCCGAGGTCACTTTCACCACTTCCCCCCGGGCCGTTTCGAGCAGCAAGGCTCCATCTGCGGCCACTTCCAGGGCCAACCCCTCTATCTGCCGGACGCCTTGGCGCACCGCCACACACTTTCCCAGGGTGACCGCATGCTGCTTCCACTCCTCCAAAATCTCTGGAAACCCCCGGGCCAGGAACTGGGCGTACAGGGCTTCGAACTCCTCAAGCCAGGCCTTGAGGATGGGCACCCGGGGAAAGGTGCGCCCCTCCTCCCGGAACAGGGACGTGGCCGTGCCTGCCAACTCCGGTGGGAAATCAGGATTGTTCACATTCAGTCCCAGCCCCACCACCAGATAGCGAATCTGGTCGCTTTCGGTTTCCATCTCCGTGAGGATGCCCCCAAGTTTTTTGCCTCCCAGAATAAGGTCATTGGGCCACTTGATTCCCGGGGTTACTCCCGCTGACCGGGTGAGGGCCCGGACCACCGCCACTGCAGTCGATAGGGTGATCTGGGGCAGTTCGGTAGGGGGCAAGGGAGGCCGCAACAGCAGGGAAGTATACAGGCCCACCCCGGAAGGGGAGAGCCAGTCCCGTCCCAATCGGCCTCGTCCGGCGCTCTGGGTTTCGGCCACCACCAGCGTGCCCTCAGCGGCGCCCTGGGCTCCTAAAGCCTTGGCCGTGTTGTTGGTTGAAGCTGTGGTTTCGAAGTGGTAGATGGGCCCCCGGAGGGTTTTGGTTTCCAGCCGGTGGAGAATTTCTTCGGGGAGGAGCTTGTCAGGCGCGGACACCAGGCGGTAACCCCGGCGGGGCTCCCCCTCGATGACGTAACCCGAAGCCTTGAGACGGTGGAGGCGCTTCCATACTCCGGCCCGGCTCAGGCCCACCCGAGCCGCCAGGATCTCCCCGGAGACAAAGCCATCCGCCCCTCGCAGGAATTGCAGGAGCTCCATGAGTCCAGGGTCCGGTCCCGGCATCGGCAGCACTGGCTATCCTTCCAAAAACTGACTTTTGAGTGAATTGTTATAGACTGCCGCCCCCAAGACACAGCCTATCAGAAACCCCACCACTGCGGCGGTGACGGTGGGGGAAACCAGAAGGGCCAGACACAGGCCGGTGAGACCGTAGGCCAGAGGGATACCCACCCGGGCCACCCGGTCCTGGCAAGCAGCTACCAGGGACAGGACGAGGATCAGGACCACTATCTTTCGCCACCGGCGCTGTCTCAACCATTTCAGATTGCTCATGACTTCACGCTGCCTGCAACCTTTTGACGGGGTTAAACTTGGGGGCCAGAACCTGTTCAGGCCAAAAAAACCAAATACCTATGGTATCAGTTGCCCTTGCCAGCTTGGCGCCAGCGCGTCAGAGCCGTCCCCAGAGGCCCAGGCCAAAGATCAGGCTCATCCCCAGGTGGAGGGCCAGGGTCAGGAGGCACAGAAGCTGGATGCGGGCCTCCTGATAATAAGCTCGCCGCTTGATCAGTTCCTGGTTGACCAGGGCCAGAATGATCAGGGCCCAAAGCCAGGACTGGCCCCAATGACTGGCGGCAGGAAAGAGCAGGCTGATAACCAGGCCCAAGATAATCAGGATGTTGATAACCGTGTATACCAGGGCTGAGCCCACGGGGCCCAGCCGGCCCGCCAGTGTGAGGCGCTCCGTCTCCCCTGGTGATCCCGGGTCGGGAAAGCCCAACAGCAGAAAGAGGTTAAAGGCTGCCAGGCTCAGGGGCAGACCGTAAAGCAGGATTTCGCTGATGAGGTGGCGACTTTGCAAGTAAAAGCCGGTGAGTACCGGCAACAGGCCGAAACACAGGCCCCCCCAAAACTCACCCCAACCCCGCCGGTGCCAGGCCACCGGTGGCGCAAAAATGAAGTAACCCCCCAGGATGCCCAGAGCGCCCAGCGGGATGGTGAAATCACCGGTCTCCCAGACCCACTGCAGGAGGAGGGCGAGCCCTCCAGCCAGGGCCAGGCAGGCGAAGGCCAGACGCCGCCAGCTTTCCTGGTCCAATCCACCCCAGCAGGGCCAGCGGCCCACCTGGGGAGCGTAGGCCTCCCGGCTCGCCAAGCCAGCCAGAATCAGGGCCACCACGGCCACGGCCCCCACCGCCAAGACCGGTCCATCAACGGGAAATCCGGAAGAACTGGCCAGGAAGGCCCCCAGGCCGAAAGGAGCCAGTGCGGCCAACAGTAACAGAACAGGAAGAAGAGCTGCCGCGTTTCCCATGAAACAATCAGGCCGGACAGTGGGCTTAATCCCTAAACTGCGAACTGCAAACAGCCTCTCGGCAGAGTCAACGCCCGGTTTGTCCGATCCTTCTCTAGACAGTGTCACGACTTCACCAACTATACCATAAACCAGGAGGAAATGGATGGGCTATCCGGAGAACCACGCCTCGTGCGTGTCAGCACTGCCCAGTTCCGAAGCACCCAACAGGTATTGCCAGGGGGCCAGAAAAGCTTAAGGTTCCAGGGTGAGCATCTGGAGGCTAGCCAACACGCCGGATGACGGGGCCTTATTGAGTAAATCCAACATTTTCCCGCCCCCGGGGCATTGACAAAAAGCCAGGGTGGGATAGAATAAATTTCCATCGGGCCGTTAGCTCAATTGGTAGAGCAAGTGACTCTTAATCTTGAGTCACTTTTTTATTTATGGGGCTTCCCCAGGCTCTGTCCGCGTTTTGTCCGCGAAAGTCAACCTGCCAGCCGCTTCCTCTAGATGGTCTTGGGAGAGATGGGCATAAATCTGGGTAGTCTTGACATCCCGGTGGCCCATGAGGTCCCGGATGACTTGGAGGTTCACTCCGGCCATGGCCAGCCAAGAGCCGTAAGTATGGCGGAGATCGTGGAGGCGGCATTCCAGTCCGGCGGCCCGGGCGGTCTTCTGAAAATGGTGGGTGACGGAATCCGGCTTCCAGGGGAAAAGGCGGCCCACCCGGGGTAGTTCATTAAGCAGAGCAGCTAATTCCGGGGTGATAATGATAGCCTTGGGCCGGCGGTTCTTGGTCTGACTGATATATATACGGCGGCGGTTCCAGTCAATATTACGTGTTTGAATTGCTAGAGCCTCAGAGCGTCGGCACCCGGTGAGAAGAAAAAATTGCCACAGACGGCAAAAGGCTGAATCAACTTCGGCCTCAAAAAGGCGGTCCACTTCTTCTTTGGTGAGAAACCGGGGAAACCCCTCCTGAGTCTTCAAGAGCTTGACACCCTGACAAGGATTCTGTTTCAAATAGCCCCAAGCTACGGCCTTGCTCATGGCCGCTTTGAAATGCCTGAACCAGGTATTGGCGGAGGTGGGCTTGATTTCTCCGGCCAGGAATGATAGCCAGGCATCTACTGAACGGCGGTTGATGGAGGACAAGGGGGTATCCTGGCCGAAAAAGGCGGTCGCGCGCCTGAGGGCCTGACAATCGGTCTGGTAAGTAAACTTTGCCTTGGTCTGGAAGCTGTGCTCAAGAAATTCCTCGACGAAATCGCCCAGGAGCTTCTTGGGCGGGCGTCCTTCCAAGATGGCCAGGTTGCGGTTTAAATAGGCTTTCTTGAGGCGTTCAAAAATGCGCCGGGCCTCTCGTGCATCCCTGGTTTTTAGACTGACTCTGGTCTCCCGGTCAAACTCGGCATACCAGATGCCGTTGTTCCTCTGGAAAAGCCTCATAGGCATCTTCATAGACCAAGCCGCCTTTCAATGTCAAGGGCTATGGCATTCTCCCGCAAGGTTCCCAGGTCCTGCAGGCTATGGGCTAAAATACGCCAGGTGGGGCGTTTGCCATGGGAGATATTGACCGCTTCAACTTGTCCGCGATCAATCATGGCCCTGAGAGTGTTGCGATGCACCCGCAGGATGGCGCAGGCCTCCTTGGGTGTCAGAAAGAAATCCGCTGTCATAGTTTCCAGTCTTTCACCGACTTGCCGTTGTCAAGGTTTGACCTAAATTTATGATTCATAGTTCGTAGATTGACCTTCCTGCGAGCTTCTGGTAGGGTTGGTTTTAAGATTAATATAATGCCAATTGGAAACTATGTCAAGTCTTGCCATGCCTTATGGAAACTTTTCTGATATTTCTGCCCGCATCCGGCAAATCCGGGGGAAATTGAAGAAGGCAGAATTTGCCGATATCCTCTGCATTCCCCGGCCCAACCTCTCTAAGTATGAATCGGGCCGGAAGCCGCCTGCGGACGTCCTGCAGAAGATTGCCGACTACGGCGGGGTCACGGTGAAGTGGCTTTTAACCGGCAAGGAGGAGAAGAAAGACCTGGGAAAGCCGCTCCGCCCGGATCAACCACCCGCAGTTCCCGAACCCGGACGGCCTTGCGAGATCCAGGAGTTCCTCTTGGCCGAGGTCCTCCGGTCGGTGGAAGAATATCTGGAGAAGTATAAGACCACCTATCCGCTAAAGTATCGGGCCCGCCTCATTACCTTCCTCTATAACCACTGCGCCCGGAAGCTTGAACCACCCAGCGAGTCTCTGGTCTTTAGATACGACGTCGGACCGGATTAATTCTCATCATTGAAATCAAGATATCGGTCTGGCCATTCTTCTTCGCGGCCGAGCAATCCTCTGAACTAGTCCGCCTGTTACTCCTCCCACCCTATCCCCTAGACGGAAGTCGCCCTTTTGTCTAATGTAAGGGGTGCCGCACCCCGTTTTGGGGCCCTTTTGGGCGCTTCCGGCCGGTCATTTCCGAAAGATTTCTAGACAAGAGTAACGGAGGTCTAGCCATGCTGCCCATGAAAACCGGCTTGCCGGCCCGGGCCCTGCGCCTGGTCCCCTACCTGACGCCTGACGAGATCAGGCAGCTGTGCGGGGGCTGCCGGGGACGGCACCGAGACCGGGACGCGCTCCTGATCCTGGTGCTGTTCCAGACCGGCCTGAGGATCTCCGAGGCCCTGAGCCTGACCGTGGGGCACCTGAGCCGGCAGCCGGGCGCCCTGGAGATCGTCGGCAAGGGCGGCAAGGTGAGACTGGTGGCCTGCCCCTACACCCTGGTCCACCGCCTCAAGGCCTTCGCCTTCGACCGGGGGCTGGGGCCGGGCGACCGGCTCTTTCCGATGGGCCGGAAAAGGGCCTGGCAGATCATCGGCGCCGCGGCCGCCCACGCCGGGCTGGGATAAACGCGTCTACCCACACCTCTTTCGTCATTCCGGGGCCATCGAGCGCCTGCGCCAGACCGGCAACCCCCGGGCCCTGCAGCTGCACCTGGGCCACGCCAGCCCGCTGATGACCATGCGGTATCTGTCCACCCTGACGGCCGAGGAGGCCCTGCGCATCAACCAAGGGGTCAGGTTCGAGGACTGAGGCGGCCGCCCCTCCCCGCCAGCCGGCGCCGCCCCCTTAAACCCCCGGGCCGGCCGATATGAGTGGTTCCCCGGTCTCCCCCATCCCCGCCTGAAGCCCTTCCGCCAGTACTTCTACATCGACAGTGAGCACCACCTGATCGACAACGGCATCATCTCTTCCGCCCGGGACACCTTCAACGCGGTGGAAGTAGCCTACGTCAAGAAGGCCACCGAGGCCTTCCCCAAGGGCAATGGCACTCCCGACCCCTCCAACTTCTACACCACCGACACCATGAAAATGAAGTGCAATGAGGCCCTCAGGGAAGACTTCTGCCGGTACTTCAGCACCCGGGAGAGGAACTGCGAGGGGCCGGAGTTCGCCAATAGATACGGCATGAGCTACCTCTTCCGGTCCTTGAAGGACCTGTACCAGGGGGAAATAGTAATAACCGGCGAGCCCGCCATGAAGCCCTACGACCAGGTCTTCCTCTACGATACCTACAACGACATGGCCGGGCCCGTCGAGGTGGAGCAGGTCACCCACATCTTTTCCTCAGAGACCGGGTTTGTGACGGTGATCACCCCGGACTTGGCAGAGGGAGACCTTTGCCTCAAACAGGGTGTTTGAACACGCACATACCCTATTTCCAGGTCATTCCCCAGTCTTGCTGCACCACTTAACTGCTCGTGCTCATTGGGATTTTTCCCTGATGAACCAGGGTTTTCTACCCTAGTATAAAGGGAAGTTAACTATTTTCCTCCCCACGAGGTGAAGAAATGGGCCTCAGCGAGCCTGTCCAACACCCCTCGGAAGCAGAGCACATCGACCTCAGAACCTTCGGTCGACCCCCGATTTGACCTGGTACCCACAGCATAATATCCAATCCAAACCAGCCAGTTAGGGCCAAAGCTCTCCTTCGGGCCGCGCCGTCCCGCCCGGAAAAGGGCCGCGGAAGACAATCAGGGGCGAACTAACCCCCCAAAAAGCACGCCCCCGGCAGCCCGCAGCCTCTCCTGGGACTTACAAAGAGGGTGATGAGGGAGACAGAGCCTCCGGGCCTGGCTCGCCTCGCCCACAACAAATCCCACGTGCAAGGAGTATGACCGTATGAAGCAGCGTTTGGAAATGATGGAGTTCGGCGTCACCGGGCTGGCGGAGGTGCGCACCCTGGTGACCCGGTGGAAGAAGGTCGTGGCCGGCCTGGCCGGGGAAGAAGGTCCCTCCCAGGTCTGGAAGACCCACCGTCAGGTGGGTATTGAGGTGGAGGATAGGCGGCCGGGGGAGGAGGTACTCCTGACCTTCCTGGCCCCCAGGGAGGTGCTGGAGAGGTTCCTGGCCGACCTCAGGGCCCAGGGGCTGGAGGTCTGTGAAGAGCCCCTGGTCCCCGGCTTGGCAACCATCTGCCGGCTGGGGTCCCGTAACCTCCAGTAGGGTGTAGAATTAGGTAGGCCCGGGGGGAGAGCCTTAGAGGGGCGCCCCCCGGGCCGCTTTATGGGGTGGGTGGTGACGGGGGGGATGTTCCGGGAGGTGTGGTGGCTCTCAGACGGCTTGTAACGGGCCTGGAGGCGAGGAAGAGGCGGATGAAGGAGGGGGAGGTATGCCGGCACGGGGAACTAATGGACTATAGGTTTGATAGAAAAGCTCCTGGATGGGGCGCCGCCCCCGGGGGATGGGTCGTCTGATCGGCCAGGCCCCCGGCCCTGGAACCATGAGTGCTGTTATGATGTGTATATCAGTAACCCAAACGCTGGTTAGTAGGGTGCGGAGATAGAGCAGTGAGCAACACATAACCCGCCTTAATTTCTCCCAAGCAATTCAGAGCTTACTCCCAATCATGCCAGAGGTTCAATTTTCCTCCTCCAATTTAGATTGCTTTGATATAGACAACAGGGTAATCTCAAATTTATCTTAAAGGCAGAAAGGAGAAATCATGGTCGATTCCCAAGACTTTAAGCCTTCAGCTTCGCCGAGTGGAGATTTTTTAGAGCCTCAGGGACTTGCCATGAGCTCTTCCGGCCCCTTGGTCACGTGGTGTGAACGCATAATCAATTTCGCTGTCAAAATTCTGGCGATATTGATGACCGCGGTTATTGTTTGGGGAGTAGCCGATGTTGTTTATATGCTTTATAAGGACTTGGCGCTACTGCTGTTTCTGCTCTTGAACCTGAGTGAAATATTTGCCTTGTTTGGTGCTTTTTTGACAGTCCTAATTGCTATTGAAATATTTATCAATATAACCCTTTACTTGAGAGAGGATGTCATTCACGTAAAATTGGTGATGGCTACCGCACTGATGGCTATAGCCCGGAAGGTAATAATTTTTGATTTCAATGTGATCACGCCACCTTACATTTATTCAACTGCGTCGGTAGTTCTCGCATTGAGTATTGGGTACTGGTTGATAAGTCAGAAAGGAATGGTAGATTTAAGAATTTGTGAACTGCTGGGAAAGGAAACCAAAGAAGTCGAAAAAACTATGGACTAACAATCTGCGATAGCCATCCGAGGCTTAGAAACCATTGCGGAACTGCTTTGAGGCAATGATGATATGTTAAGGATATGGAAAGTTTTGGGCTCGGTGATAAGTTGCTAATCAGAGCAGGTATCTATACTTCCTGGGCAACAAAAGTGATCTGATCCATGAGAAATGATCCATGGCAGACCTAAGATTCTGTTCAGGGTAAACCTCAATCACGGTTTACCACTTTGCATCCCTGGCACTCTTTTTCCTTTAGGCCCCCTTGCTTTGAGTAAAATTTGTGCATTGCAGTCTTCCAGAAAAAGAGGCGGTCTCAAAGTTGCCCTAAACCAAGGTGATTGGTTATTGTCTGAAGAGAATTTCTTTTCGGGCATTATTTTTAGGCAAGAGCCATGTTAAAAATAATCCCTAGTTTTCCTTCAGGAGAATTTCTGAGTTCATCATGGTTGGTAGAAGAATGAGTTCTCCCGAAAAATATTCTAAGAATATAAAATTATTGAATAAATAAATTATAGTCAATAATTTTCCCCGCCACAAAATCTTTTGGCACGGTTTCTGCTTCTTCCTTAACTAACAGTTTGATTGGCGGAACCCCGGGAGGGTCAGACCAAGGAGACTATCCTGAGTCTGGCCCTTTTTTCATGATGATACCTTTAGGTTGACTAAGGAAAACGATATTTGGAGCAACATTTGAAAATCATTTTGGATGGCTAACATCCTTGGATGGAGAAAACAATCTTGTCCCAAAATAACAACTTCGATTCTTATATCAAGCCTTTTTACACGACACTGAGATCGGAAAAAAAAGATACCTCAACCAAATTTCCTCGGGCACTTAAGTTTTTTCTTAAGCAAAATCCTGAATTTGCAAAAAGCCAAATGCACATAGATTATTTACATTATTGTCTCGAACATTACATTAACTGCGATCCTGAATTGTGGAATTTAACCCTTCAGGAAAAGCTTATGCGTGCCGGGGAGATGGCCAAAAATTTCTTGAGCATTATCAATGATGGCAAAGCATAACGCTGCAGCATCAGCGGTGCTGAGTTCACTGGCAGTAGAGACTTTTTAAGTCGTGGCAATGGGTCATGTTGATTTCACTTTATCAAACCAGAGGAAAAGGATTATGGTAATCCGCATCATTATTGCCGATGACCACCAGATTTTACGTCAGGGTCTGAAGATCCTTTTAGCAAAGGAGCCTGACATGGAGGTGGTGGCCGAGGCGGAGGACGGGCGCCGAACCTTGACCAAGGTAAGAGAGCTCAGCCCTCACATAGTCGTTATGGACGTCAAAATGCCGGACTTGAACGGCATCGAGGCCACCCGGCAGATACTTTCCGAGTTTCCGGATGTCAAGGTCATTGCTCTATCCATGTATACTGATCACAGCTTCGTCACGAATATGCTTAAGGCCGGTGGCCACGCTTACCTCCTCAAAGAATGTGCTTTCGAGGAACTGGTTCAGGCCATCCGCCTGGTCATGAACAACAAGGTTTATCTGAGCCCAGGGGTGACCGAGATTATCGTCAAAGATTATGTAAATGGCAGCCCTGGTGCTGCTCAAACCGCCTTTTCCATGCTCACCCCCCGGGAACGGGAAGTGCTGCAACTTTTGGCCGAGGGCAAACGCACGAGTGAAATTGCCGAACTCCTCTACATCGGGGTCAAGACCGTGGAGACCCACCGGTGGCAAATCATGAACAAGTTGGGCATCAGAAACCTCGCTGAACTCACCAAATATGCCATCCGGGAAGGCCTCACCTCTCTGGAAGTCTGATTTTTCAGACCCTCTCTCTTTCCAGTCGAGTAGCGTGGGGGAATTTCACCCCCACGCCCTCACAGATACGGAGGTGAACCTAGACGCGAGCATCGCTAGCTTGCCAAACCCCGCAGTTATCACCAGACAAGCGAGAAGTGCGGATATGATCGCCTTATCGAAAAGGGTCGCAAAGATCGAGGAAACACCCGACACCTATAGCGCTTGTAGGCAGGAATAAAAAAGCCCCCAGATTTTCCCAGGGGCGGCAGGAGGGGTTATTTTCACGGCATAGCAGCCGTTATTTTATGATTAGGTCCTTACGCGTGGATGTCAAGGTTAGTCCATTCTTTTTGATACTGAAAAGAGTCGATAGCTTCTGTATATGTAGCATTTTCAAAGACTTGATAAGTTTCTAATCAGAGCAGTTAACCGCTCTCTGCGGTGGCTCCTTGACAAGAAGTTAGCGAGTAGCTACTCTTTGATAGGAATTATTGCCTAAAACTTTCCCACCCTCAAGAGCCCTCTTCATGACTAATGAAAACCTACCCCCTCGCATCCATGTGTTGGCCAAGCCTACCGGGGCGATTTGCAACCTGAACTGTTCCTACTGCTTTTTTCTGAACAAAGAGCAGCTTTACCCCGGCAGCCACTTTCGCATGACAAATGAGGTACTGGAGCAGTATATCCGGCAGCTCATCGAGTCCCATGGCGCCAATAAGGTGACGGTGGCCTGGCAGGGCGGCGAACCCACCCTGATGGGCCTCGACTTCTACAGGCGGGCCATCGACTACCAGAACAAGTACCAGCGGCCGGGCATGACCTTCGAGAACACCATGCAAACCAACGGCACGCTCCTGGACGACGACTGGTGCGATTTCTTCCGCGAGCACGGCTTCCTCATCGGCGTCAGTATCGACGGTCCCCGGGAGCTGCACGATGCCCACCGGGTGGATAAGAAGGGCCGGCCCACCTTTGACCGGGTGATGCGAGGCCTGCGGCTGTTGCAGAAGCATGGGGTGGAGCACAACATTCTGACCACCGTTAACCGGCTCAACGCCGATCACCCCCTCAAGGTTTACCGCTTTCTCCGGGACGAAGCCGGGACCACCTGGATGCAGTTCATCCCGGCCATCGAGCGCCTCAACCAAGAAGGTGTCTCCCTCCACCAGGAGGGGACCACCGTTTCGGAGCGTTCGGTGCTGCCTGAACAGTTCGGTAATTTCCTGAGCGCCATTTTCGACGAATGGGTGCGAAGAGACGTCGGCCGGGTGTTCGTGCAGACCTTCGAGGCCACGGTGAGGAACTGGCTGGGCCTGCCCTCCTCCGGCATGTGCGTCTTCGATGTCACCTGCGGTCATGGACTCGCCCTCGAGCATAACGGCGACCTGTATTCCTGCGACCATTTTGTCGAGCCCAAGCACTTGCTGGGCAACATCTGTCAAAACCACATGATCGACTTGGCGGGTTCTGACCAGCAACGCACCTTTGGCCGCGCCAAGCTGGAGAGGCTCCCCCGTTATTGCCGAGAATGCAAGGTGGGCTTCGCCTGTAAGGGGGAATGTCCCAAGAACCGGTTTCTCACTACGCCGGATGGAGAACCGGGGCTGAACTACCTGTGTGCGGGTTACCGGGCGTTTTTCCAGCACGTCGACCGGCCCATTAAGATCATGGCGGGTCTCTTGCGCCGGGGACACCCGGCCGCGCAGGTCATGCAGGTTCTTGCTCAGGAGGAGGGCAGAGCAGCCACAGCGTTTGCCAAAGCAGGGCGCAATGATCCCTGCCCCTGCGGCAGCGGTCACAAGTTCAAGAAATGTCATGGCCGGGGGGCCACTGGCGAAGCCAGGGGAACTACCCCGTAAGCCTACCGGCCCCAACCATGCCGGAATAGCTCTGCATCAGGAGTCTCGGCGTGATGGTCAACATCTAACCCCCTAAGAGGAGGATTTATGACAGCAGAGAAGAAACCGAATATTCTAGTCATCTGGGGAGATGACATCGGCATGTGGAACATCAGTGCCTACAGCCACGGCATGATGGG
Source organism: uncultured delta proteobacterium (assembly GCA_963709285.1). GTDB lineage: Bacteria > Desulfobacterota > Desulfobaccia > Desulfobaccales > 0-14-0-80-60-11 > JBGSLA01. The sequence goes on from CAVPVR010000004.1 coordinate 298,653, forward strand.
CTACCGGACGCCGAACATCGACCGTATCGCCAGGGAAGGGATCATGTTCACCGATTGTTACGGCGAGCAGAGCTGCACCGCCGGGCGTTCGGCGTTCATTACCGGCCAAAGCGTTTTCCGCACCGGATTGAGCAAGGTGGGCATGCCGGGAGCCGACTTGGGCTTGCGCGGCGAGGACCCCACCATCGCCGAGTTGCTGAAGCCGCTGGGCTACGCCACCGGCCAGTTCGGTAAGAATCACCTGGGTGACAAGGACGAGTTTCTGCCCACCAAACACGGATTCGACGAGTTTTTCGGCTTTCTCTACCACCTGAACGCCTGCGAAGAGCCGGAACTGCGCGACTACCCGCCGGAGCAGGACTTCCCCGACTTCCGGAAAAACTATGGACCCCGGGGCGTGCTCCGCTGTTCCGCTGACGGGCGCATCGAAGATACCGGCCAGTTGACCAAAAAGCGCATGGAGACCATCGATGATGAGGTTCTGGCTGCGGCCACGGAATACATCGACCGCCAGGCCAAAGCCGACAAGCCGTTCTTCGTGTGGTTCAACACCTCCCATATGCACTTCCGGACCCATGCCAAGCCTGAGAGTCTGGGTCAGTCCGGGCGCTGGCAGTCGGAATACCACGACGTCATGATCGACCATGACAAGTGTGTGGGCGCCCTGCTGAAGCAGCTGGATGATCTGGGCATCGCCGACAACACCATCGTCATGTACAGCACCGACAACGGGCCGCACATGAACTCCTGGCCCGACGCCGCCATGACCCCCTTCCGCAACGAGAAGGACTCCAACTGGGAGGGCGCCTTCCGGGTGCCGGCCATGGTGCGTTGGCCCGGCAAGATCAAGCCCGGCACCGTGTCCAACGAGATCGTCAGCCACCTGGACTGGCTGCCCACTATCCTGGCCGCGGCGGGCGAGCCGAACATCAAGGAGAAGCTCCTCAAAGGGCATCAGGCGGGGGCCAAGACCTTCAAGGTGCACTTGGACGGCTACAACCTCCTGCCTTACTTGAAAGGCGAGGTTGAAAAGAGTCCCCGGGTGGAATATTTCTACTTCTCCGACGACGGCGACCTGATGGCCCTGCGGTACGATAACTGGAAGCTGATCTTCATGGAGCAGCGGATGGTAGGCACCCTGCGGATCTGGCAGGAGCCGCTGGTTCCGCTGCGGTTTCCGAAGCTCTTCAACCTGCGGACCGACCCCTTCGAGCGGGCGGACATTACCTCGAACACCTACTGGGACTGGGTGCTCGATCACATCTACCTGTTTTTGCCGGCGCAGAAAGTGGTGGGAGAGTTCCTGAAGACGTTCCAGGAGTTTCCGCCGCGCCAGAAGGCGGCGAGCTTTACCATCGACCAGGTGCAGGAGAAGCTCCTGGCGGGCGCGGGTAGCCGTTAACGTTCACGTGAAACAGTGAAACCCCGCCCCCGCAGATCCACCGACCTCGGGAGATCTGCGGGGGCGGCTTAGACCAGGCACTGTGAAAAACCAGGTTGAGTGCAGGAAGACCTTCATAGGGGAGAGGCTTGCATGGGTCTTTTGTCACATGTCCCAATCTCAGACGCCTTAATAATTTTCTTTCTAACTCTCGGTCCACTCAAGGCCATCGCCCCTTTTGTGCAGTTGACCCAGGGAACCGACCCCGAGTTTCGCCGGGACGTGGCTTGGCGGGCCACCGCAACTTCCACCATCACCGTCTTGGCGGTGGCCCTGCTGGGCTCCCTGGTGCTAGAAAATTGGCACGTTTCTATTGCCGCGATCGTTATCACCGCCAGTATCATCCTTTTCTGCCAGGCATTCCAGCTGATCATGCAACCGCTGGCAGCCGCGCCCTCGCCCACCCCGCCAGGTGCTGGTCAGTCCCCTCCATCTTTGGCCATTGCCCATTTTCCCCTGGCCATTCCCAGCCTGGTCACGGCTCCCGGCATTGCGGCCATTGCCGCGTTCATGGCTATTGCGGCTGGCGACTGGACACAGAAGGGCATCGTTTTAGCGGCGTTGCTGGTGATCATGGGGCTGAACCTGCTCACCCTGCTAAACGTCGAGGTGATTGTAAAGACGCGGCTCCCCGGTGGTGCAAAAAGTCTTTGGATGGGTGATGGCCGTGCTCCAAGCGGCTTTGGCGGCACAATATCTGATCAACGGTCTGGTGCGCTTAGGTGCGTTACCCCGTCTGGTCTCATAGGGAAGAGACATGGAGATGATTGAACATCCGAGGGAGACGAATGTTTCCACCGAACTTGCCAAAGAGCGCTCTCGCGAGGCTGCTGACCGAACTCTCATGGCGTGGATTCGCACCTGCCTGTCGCTGATTGGGTTCGGGTTTGGCATCGCCAAATTGCGGGACATTTTGATCGAAGCTGGGATGTCCCGAGGGCCCGAACACTTTCATTCAACCCTGATTTTCGGATTGAGTTTTATCTCCCTCGGCATCTTCGGCCTCCTCGCCGCGGTCGTCCAACATTGGCGAATTCTGCAGCATCTCAAGTTTGATAATTTCCAATATACCGGCTTCCGGCCACTGGTAATGATAGCCGCGATCATATTGCTGCTCATCGGTCTTTTTGCTTTGATCTCCATTTTATTAAGACTATAACAGGACAATGAAAGATAGCTCCTATATGCAAAGTCAAGTTAGCAAGGTGCCCCGGTTTTTTGAGAATCAAAACCAGTATCCTGGTTTCCGATCAGGTGTGATCCAACAATTAAGTTCCCCCAGGGTGTTGGGATGGAGGTCAATGCGCTGTAACTTGCCAAAACAGAATCTTCTCAAAAAATCCAAATAGTTGCGTATATGCTTCGCATATCTTGCGCGGACGTCTGTGGGGAGGAAGCTTTCAGATGCCGGTGACAGGGGAACGCCGGGTTACCGGGGGGAATGGCAGGAATCCTTCAGGCCGAAAGGTATTGATATTTTCTGGTTATGGAAGATTTTTGGCTCGGTGATAACTCTCTAATCATAGAAGCAGTTAGCGCCACTTCGGCTTCCCGCAGCTTTCCAATGATCTGCTCCGGTGTCTAACGCTTCCCACCCATCTCTCTGCCTCCCTTCGATCCACCACTCTAACTTAACCTGTGGATCAGTTTTGGGGGACAGGTCAGCCTCCGGCAGTCCAAGGGGCTCAATCGCTCCCTCTAGAATCCGTCGGAAGGAGTCGCCAGATTCGAACAGAGCGCCCGTAAGGCTCGACGAGTCGTCATGAATGGTAAAGATCAGCGGTGTGTCCTGGAGCTGCGGGGTCGGTTTGTCATTCATGCAATCGGATCTCCCGTTTCGTCAGCCGGTAACTGCCCTCGATCATCACCGCCAACGCAACCATCGCCGCCAGCACCCACAACTTGCCGGGCCCGGTCCGCGCCGTCTGCCAGACCAGCGCGCCCAATGCAGCCAGGCACGCGACGGCCCCGGCCGCCGAAATCCAGCCGCGGCTGTTGGTCTGGGGCGCGTGTCGCGCGTTGGCAGTGTTCACGGCGGCGAAGATCAACAGAAACCCGGCGCTGCCCAGCGTCGAAATGCTGGTCAGGTCAAATGCGTTGGCCACGAACAGCGTCAGCCCGGCGGTGATCAACAGCCCTTCCACCGGTTCACCCCACACTTTGCGCTCCAGCATGGCCGGCAATTCGCCGTCGCGCGCGATGCAATAACTCAACCGCGCTGCGCCGTAGAGCGTGGCGTTGATCGCGGACGCGGTGGATAACATCGCCGCGACCGCGATCAGCGTGAAGCCGGCCTGCCCGAGAAAGGGTCGAGCCGCTTCCGCCAACGCGTAATCCTTGGCCGCCACGATCTTGTCCACCGCGAGATTGCCCACTGTGACGAGCGCGACCAGCACGTACAACGCGATCACGAACCCGACCGCTATGTAGTAGGCGCGCGGCAGCGTCCGCGCCACGTCCCGCACGTCATGTGCGGTGTTGGCGATCAACTCGAACCCTTCGTAGGCCAGAAAAATGATCATCCCGCCCGCCGCCAACTGCAGCGGCGGCGACCACGAGCCTGGCGCGATGTGGGAAGTGTTGACGCTGGCAAAGCCCGACACCGACAAAAAACAGCAGGATCGCCACTTTCAATCCCACGATCCAGTCCTCCGCTTTGCCGATCAACTCGGCGCTGAGCAGGTTCAGGCCGGTAATCACGATCACGCTGAGACTGATCAGCACATGTTTGCCGATCGCCTGCCATGCCTCCGGCAAGAACGTCGCACCGTAACTGCCAAACGCGAACGCATACAGCGACAGCATCACCACGTAGCTCAGCCACAACAACACGTTCAGGCTGCCGGTGAACATGCCGGCGCCGAACGCGCGGTCGAGGAAGGTGACCGTTCCACCGCGACTCGGATAAGCGACGGAAAGCTTCGCGTACGAATACGTCGTCAGTAGCGCCACCACGCCCGCCAGCGCAAAGGCCACAGGCGTGCCGCCGTGCGCCAGTTGCACCGCCAACCCCAGCACCGCAAAAATCCCGCCCCCGACCATCCCGCCGACGCCGATGGCAACCACCGCCCACAACCCAATCTTGCCGTCGCCTGCTTTGCTCATGTGCCGTTTGTCTCCTGTTTGCCGGAACGATGTCCTCCCCCAAAGTTTTTGAGCCTGATATGGATCAGTGATTCGAACGTTACGTTCATTATTTCAGTCCCAATGTCTCCGATGTGGACTGGTCGTCTCCATTCCTTAATGATGGATGCCTTGAATACAGAGGCTTTGGGGAACCTCGACGAACATCGGAGTGTTTTCGCTATGGACTGCCTACTGGGCTGACACTGGGTCGATGTCCAGCGCCAGCCGAAAGATTTCCGCGTTGGGCTGGCAGACGTTGACGCAGCAGGAGAAAATAAAAGAATCCACCAACCCGTCCGGCTTAACCTTGCGAATCCGATACACATTCACTCCGCTCTCTGCGTTTCTGACCAAGGCGATCTTTAGCCCTGGCTGGACCTTGAGCTTAGCGACCAGCTTAATCATCTCGGGGTAAGGTTTCGATTGCGCCAACATGAAGCGCCGAAACTGAGCCCGAGTCAAGGGCCGCTAGTGGAAGAGCACCCGGCCTGCCCTGCAGCCAGTTATTTTTACCAGTGTTAAGTCAGGGTGGGGGTAATGTCAAGCCTGAGATCCTGGCGGAGCATGGCGCCGGTGGGACCGCCATATATCTCCTCTAGGCAAAGTCAAGTTCCAAAGGTGTTGCGGTATCAACTTAAAATCCAAACCAGTCCCTATTCGTGGTTGCCCGCCTAGCCGGGGTTGCAGCTGAGTAATCAAAGGTTAGGGGATGGACGCCTAGGCGGTCTATCTTGCCAGCTCAGATAGTTATCATCAGGCTGGTAGAAATTATAGATAACATCTGAATATAGAAGGTTTTTGGCTCTGTGATAAGTGTCGAATCAGAGCAAGTATACGTAACAGGGCATCAGTTATCTATACGTATTTTTATCCATAAATATTTTTCTTATTCACCACTCAACTTTTTTTCATTAAAAATCAGGATTTTCCTGATTGTTAAAGGGGCAAAATGTAATTAGTATAAACACAGGAAAAAAGCCATACCCGCCGTAAGGTGGGGACGGAAAACCACGGGTCTTTTAAATGTAAAGGTTATCTTGTTATAAGTGAAATAACGTACAACAAAATGTAAATTAACGAGTTAATCGGCGGAACCCCTGGAGGGTCAGACCAAGGAGTCATTCCTGAATCTGGCCCTTTTTTTTATCATGATTGCTAAATAACATCCTTGGGAGGTTATTGAGGTTATTTATGAGAGGCGATAAATTTGTTGTTGCACGCCGCTGGCACAGGGAGACTGAAGGATCCGTGATGGTGGAATTTGCCGTCGCCAGTGTTGTCTTTTTCTTGCTTGTCTGCGGGATCATCGACCTGGGCCACGCCTATTTCATGGACCAGGTGGTGACCAACGCCAGCCGGGAAGGGGCTCGCTATGGCATTACTTATAAAACGGATAGCAACGGCCAGCGCATCTCTCCCAGCAGCCTGAATCCATCCATTCAAAGCTATGTGCTAAATGAATATCTTAACAAAAGCTTGGCGTCAGGATCCAATCCCCAGGTAACGGTGTCAGGCGATGGATACACCGGCACCTGCGACAAGGGGGAAAACCTGGAAGTGACGGTTACCGCAGTAAAAAGCTGGATTGTAATTAACAATTTTATTCCGGGCTTGGGAGACCAGATAACTCTGAGCGCTACAACAGTCATGAAATGTGAATAAGGGGACGGGAAAGTCCCGTACCCCAAGGATAACGAGGTCAGGGGGGCCGCCTGAGCGGCGGGGGAGGACCCCATACCTGAACACGGAGGGAAAAGGAGCAAGGAGCTATGAAGTTGAAAAAATTTGTTCAGGGAGCAGAGGGGTCCATCATGGTAATAACGGCCTTGGGCTTGGTAGTCTTCCTTGGGTTCGCCAGCCTGGCCATTGACATGGGACGCCTCTATGTAGCCAAAAATGAACTTCAGAACACCGCCGATGCCGCCGCTTTGGCCGGCGTTAGCCATCTCATCACCCAACAAAATGGACAGGCGGTGCGGGATGATGCCGCGGCGAAACAGGCCGCCATGGACGTGGCCCAGCGCCAAAGCGAACTCTTGGGCCAAACTCCTCTTGAACCTGAGGCCCGCAACGACGTGACCGTGGTCTTCGGGGAGTGGAACATCTACGCGGGCAATCCCGACACGGCCTGGACCCCGTACGGGTCCACCTGCGGGGCCTATTCCAATGCCAACGGGGTGCAAGTGACGCTCCGGCGGGGTTCCGATCTGGCTTACGGTCCGGTCACCAACTTGTTGTCCGGGATTCTGGGAGACCAGTTCCGGACCACGGAGGTGGCGGTCACAGCCACCGCGTTCCTGGGGTTTGTCACCGGTGCGCAAACCGGCTCGGTCAACCTGCCCTTGGCCATACCGGACACGGTGATGACGGCTGCCAACCAGGATAACCGGTCCTGGTGGGCCAAGTTGCTGGGGCCCAGTGAGGCCGTGGCCGTAGGTCCGAAACAGTTGACCTTTCGTGACTTAGGCAGCGATAGTTTCTATGTTAATAACCTCGACAAACCCTTGTTCGACACGGATAAGGCCTATCTCGTGACGGTCAATACTTCGGATTCTTTGCCGGGCACCGTGATTGACAACATCGAGTACACGTATCAAACTTCTGGGGTAAAGCCGGTGCGCCCCATGGAAGTGGGCACCCGGCTGTATCCCTTGAGTGAGTACAAATGGGCCGGTAACATCAAAACTATCTTCAACAGATTCAAAAATGCCTATAACGCCAACAAAGACAGCAACGGCAAATGGCGCGTCCTGGTGCCTGTTTACGCACCCACCCAATCCACGGCCAGTCGGGTGAACCAGGGGCTTAAGATGATGGCCCGGTGGTTCAGCTTTGGACCCTCCCCGGCTCATGCCTGCTTCACCTTCAGGACCCAGACCTATCCCGGGGGGAACGTCCCCATCGAAGTCAAGGGCTTTGCCAACGTGGATGTGGTCAATGTCACCTACACCTCTAACTGTGACGACTGCAGCCCCTATTATCCTTATAATAATACGACCGACTGCATGGTGAACAATCCGGAAAGCTGCCGGAACACCAATTCGGTCACCATTGAAATACCGGTGGATTCCAGCACCGTGTCGCCCCCGGGCACTGAATCCGGCGGTCCTGACAACCAGCACATCAATCCTGGTGGCGAAGCCAATCAAGGAGCTCTCGCAGCCATACCCAGGTTGGTTAAGTAAACTTCTCCCTGACACCCGGGGAAGACGAAAGGTCTTCCCCGGTTTTTTTCGGCTCCATCCCATCCTAAAGCAGTCAAGCCTCATAAAACTGTGAAATCTTCCCAAAGAACTGAAGGAGTTTTATTGGGCTCATGCCAACTATCTTGCCAGATGAGATAATTATCACCGGACCCTCAAAAATTGCAGAGATGGTTTGAATATCAGAATTGAGTGAGGATTCACTCGGGGTGTTCTTTCGTTAGCTTTTCCCTGATTAGGGATTGAGACGCCAGAACTGGAAGTTGAGATAGGTGGCGAAGCTCACCCAGAGGAGGTAAGGGAGGAGTAAAAGGCCAGCCGGTGGGTGGGAACCCCAGAAGGCTATAAAGGTGGCCAGGATAGCCAGCCAGAGGGCGATAATATCCAGGAGTGCCAGTCCCGGGCGCTGCAAGCCGAAGAAGAGGTAGGACCAAAGCGCGTTTAAGGCTAATTGACCGAGAAACAACCCCAGGGGGCCAATGGCATTGGCCCAACCGTACCTGCGCCACACCAGCCAGGCGGCCGTGGCCATCATGGCGTAGAGCAAGGTCCAGACCGGACCGAAGATCCACGCCGGAGGCGTCAGGGTGGGCTTGACAAGGCCAGCATACCATTCCCCGGGCTGGAACCAAGAACCGATCCAAGCGGCGCTAAAGGTGACCGCCAGCCAGAAGCCCAGGCCGATCCAGAGTGAGGGTCCTGTGCGACGATGTTGCGACATGGTTTCCCTCCTTCTTTGGACTATGCCGATATTATATGGTAGCCTGGTCCACTGCAAAGCAAAAATATTTCCAGGGTTCCCTTGCAAAGTAGGACTGACCTTAAGAAAAGCTAAATGTGTCGATATGGATGAGTTATGGGAAGTTTTTTGCTGCTTGATAAGTTTCGAAGCAGAGCAGTAAGCCGCACTTTCTTATTTCTGGTTAGGCGTCCTGATTTAGACCTGAGTTGCCAGTATCTCCGTGGGTCGGTTCCTTTTTACAATCTCTTTCCGTTAACCTGTTGAAAGCCCCCCTTGACAGACAATGACAAGCTGCCTAATTTTTGAATAATTTTTTGTCTCTCTAAAACATGACCTTGTTAAAAGTACAATTATGCCTTTAAGGAGGAAGGTTTTATGAAATACACTCTCTCACTTCTTGGCTTAGCCTTGCTTGCAGTGACCTTGGTTTTAGGCTGCGGCACCCAAGAAAAGCCTGCCAAGGCCCAAAAGGCAGTGACTGAACAAAAGCCTGCGGTTGAACAGACGGCATCAGCTGCAAAGTCGATTCCGGCCCAGAAAGAGGCAGAACATAAAGAGCACCAAAAGTCTAGGCTCACCAAGGGAGAGGAGAAGCATGGACAGAAATCTGACATAAACCAGGCTCTCCTTGCTTATCTGGCTAAAACGGGTGACGATTCCCAATATGCTAATCCCCACCAGACCGCCCGTCTCGATCTGAATGGCGACGGCCTCCAGGACGCCCTGGTGCTGCTCGAAAACCCCATATACTATTGCGGCACCGGCGGCTGCACCATGCTGGTGTTCAAAGGCACCAAATCAGGGTTTGAGTTTGTTTCCCGCTCCACCTTGATTCGCGGCCCGGTGCTGGTGAGCGAAACCAAGACCCATGGCTGGCGAGACTTAATCGTGGAGGTTTCCGGCGGCGGTATCGCCCCTAAGCAGGTTGCCTTGAAGTACGCGGGCAGCAAATACCCCCTGAATCCCTCAACCCTTCCACCCCTACCAAAAAATCAGCTATTAAAGGGAACCAAGATTTTTTAGGGCAAACCCTGACATCGGGTTAACCATAATAAACTTGAGATGCTTGGGGACTTTCTGCCCCGGCTGGCTCCTCGAGATGTAAGGAGTAAGTTATATGAGACACTCTATCTTGATCCATGTGATAACCGTCCTCTTGTTGACTCTATTTTTAGCTTGCGGCAAACCAGAAGAGCCCGCCAAGGTCCAAAAACCGGCGGCCAAACAACCGGCTGCCACGGCCATGAAGGAGGCAGCCAAGCCGCAACCCCTGGCTAAAGAGCACGGTAAAGAGGCACCTGCCAAGGCAGATCCTAAACTCCAGACATACGACGAACCGAGTATGGCCATCAGGACTGAGTACCCCGACAGCATGGAGGTGGAGGGGATGGGCAGCGGCGAAGGTAGCGGCTTCATCTTCAGGTTCAAGCCACGAGGAAATGCCCTGGACAAAGCCAAGGTTCACATTTTTCTTCCCAGAGGGGCAGCGACTGCCGCTGACCAAGAACCATTCGTGACTGGCCCCAAGGGGCTTCTGGAAAACAATGGCTGGAAAAAGGAAGGCGAAACTAAAGATACCGGTAAGTTCCCCTCTAAGTGGGTCAAAAAGGTTATCAGCTTTGCCGACCCCAAGAACAAAGGTATGGCGGGGAAAATATTGTTGGGTGAGGCAAGCGGCCAGGCCGTTCAGGTCATCCTCTACTACCCAACTGATAGGGGCGATGAATTCCTCACCAATGCCAACCTGATCTTGGGGAAACTTCATTTTAAGAGTGACAAACTGCCACTTGGGAAGTCTCATTGAGCCGGCTTAAGTCCATAGATCTAATAATCTTGTAAGTCGTCCTTGGTTAAAGCCATCGGAGATACACGCAAATTGCAGTCAAGAAAGAGGAGTTCATTATGACGTTCAGGTCAATTATATTGACAGGTCTGGCAATGCTCCTGGCAGTGTGCTTTCCTCTGCAGGTTTTTTCTGCAGGCAAAAAGCCAGTTACCCTCTCGCAGCAATGGAGCGGCTCGATGGCTGACCTTTCTCTCAGCAAGGCAGTCCCGGAGGTAATCCTTACTGAAGAAGGTTTGAAGAACCTTTGGAAGGTTTGGAAAATTGAGGGCTCCATGCCCAAAGTGGACTTTTCCCGGAACTTGATTGTGGTTCAAACTACCCGGGGGAGCAGGCTACGGCTGTCAGCCACCCTGGACGAAAAAGGGGATCTTAAAGTGCTGGGCGCGGCCACTGCGGATCTCCGCCCCGGATTCCGCTATGTGGTGGCAGTCCTGAGTCGTGAGGGGGTGAAAACCGTCAATGGCAAGGAACTCGCGGCCAAGGTGGAGCAGTCCTCTCCTCAAGAAAGCTCCAACAAAGAGCATGACGACTTTGGGGTTTCTGACATTAAGGTGCAATCCGTCAAGACATTGGACCCCGGCAAACTGAATGCCGAGGTCAGCCGGGCGGCCGGCAAAGGCGAGACCTGGACTAAGGATGCGGCTTTGGTGGCCCTGAAGTTCGCCGGGTCAGGGCTGAAGGGCCATACGAAAATCATCGAAGTCCGAACCCCGCCGGAGCAGCGGGATGCAGCTACCATTACCATCACCGAATCCGGGTACCTGGATGATGCCATTAGCGGCGAACGTTGGCGCCTGTGGCTGGAAAAAGGCGCCAACGGCACCTGGACCATCCAGCGGGCGCTTTGGGCCCAGTTGTGCGACCGACCCGGGCGCAGGTTCTATTCAGCTGAAAAATGCCCCTGACACTGTTGACCATAAACTGAAATTGTGGAAAGGAGCGCTAATGAGTAGGTTTATTCCCATATCCATCATATGCACGAAAAGGGTCAGCATCAAAGCGTCAGTTAATGCCTCTTTGACATAATCGATAGCTCCTATGTGCAAAGTCAAGTTTCTATGATACCCCTAGGCTTTGTTTTTGTTTAGAATCCAAGCCAGTCTCCTATTCGTGATTCCCTTCTTGGATTGGACCGCAAGTAAGTAATCCGGGGTATTCAACTAGGGCTGACAAACTTGCCAACGTGGTTGCGATCTAAGAAGCACTCACAGCTATCGCTCGCCATGCCCTAAACCGGTTTTTTTCTACCTTTCTTGAGTTAAGCGGCCAAATCCAGAGTGTATGCTTGCTTATCCAGCAACATTCTTCTCATGCGCAGTAACAGCATGCGGGCAATGGCCACAATGGCCCGCTTCCCTCCTGAACGGATTTTGATCCTTTCGTACTTCTCCCGCATCGCCTGGTCCTTCCTGATTAGCGTCCACGAGGCTTCCACCAGGAGGGACCTCAGAGTATTTTTGCCAATGCCGGTGATGCGGCCCATGCGCACCTTATCCGCACTGGAGTATTGAGATGGCGTTAACCCCACATAAGCCGCCAGCTGTTCGGCCCGTCGGAAACGGGAGACGTCCTGGAGTTCCAAGCAGCACTTCCATGGCGGAGATCATCCCGATACCGGGGATGCTCTGTAAGATCTTCCACCCGCTCCCGGTACCGCACCGTCTCTGATAATTCCCGCAGCAGTTGGGTCTGTTTGTCGATCTGCGCACTGAGAAAATTCGTACTGCTCCAACAGGCGGTTGAAGCTCTCCTGCATCCAGCGGTTGCCGAACCTTAAACGCCGCAGATGAGCCAAGTACATCTGGGTCCACCTGCCTGGTGGTTCTTCTAGAAGAATCCCATGGAATCTCAGCTCCGCCTTAATGCGGCTCTGGGTCCGCACCCGGTCTCTGACTGAGTTGCCGGCGCCGGCGGATAACCTGGCGATGGTAACGCTCCTCCTCACTGGGCACCCAAACCCGCTTCAACAGCCCCTTGGCTAAAAGATGCGCCAACTTGCGGCTGTCACGCCGGTCAGTCTTGACCCGGTTGCCGTATTCCTTGGGGACCAAACTCGGAGGGGTGACCAGACAGGGAATGCCCTGTTCCACCAGGCGGTCATGAAGCCGGAACCCAAAATATCCGGCTTCATAGACCGCCTGCATTTGATAGCCAGCATATCGAGCCAAAACGCGCTGCAGAGCTTCCCAGGTTCCTGGGATGCTGGCGCTGAACAGCTCTACGTCAAAAGTCCTGATGGTTACATGCCACCGGTGCTTATGCAGGTCGATGCCGACAAATAATTCCTCGTCTGTTGTCTCCTGATGCTTGGGTCGTCTCATCGCAGCCTCCTATCTTGATGTGGTTGGACTGGCCTGGAATCACAGAATACCACCAACCGATAGGGCAGACAGAGCTTCTCCTTTGCATCATAGTTACTTGCCACTATGCGCCCTTCCCGTTTTTTCCAGATAGCATCTCTATATCCGAACCTTTATGTTTGGCTCACTCCATTTTTATTACCCAGTTGGAATTCCCCCTTCCCTGGTTTAAATTGAGGCCATGCCCCCTATACCCGCCGCCGACCTGGAGCAATTCAAATTTCGGCACCTTCACCCCCAGGTCAGGATGGGAACCGCCAGCGACCGATATGCCGGGTGGGTGGGCCAAATCTATTCTGCCGAGCGCTATCGGGGACGAATAAATCAGCGGACCAAGGTATTAGGAGACCAGTCCTTCATTGAACAAGTCCTCCCCGTGGAGAGCGTGGCCGAGTACTTTGAGCACTTTCCAGTGCTGGAAATCGACTTTACCTTTTATCGTCTCCTCAGGGACCAGGACGGTAAGCCCACCCAGAATTTCCAGGTCCTCAAGAGCTACAGACGGCACCTGAAGGAAGGAGACACATTCCTCCTCAAGGTACCCCAGGCAATCACGGCCCCCAGGATGCGGCGAGCCGGCCGTTATGAAGACAACCCAGCCTACCTCAATCCCGAAGTATTCACCCGCCAGTTCTACGAGCCTGTTCTGGAGCTCCTGGGCCCGGCATTGACCGGCTTTATCTTTGAACAGGAATACATGAGGAAGCAAGATCGAACCCCCGTAACCGAAATGGCCACAGCTCTGGAAGCTTTCTTCCAGGAGATCCCCAAGGATAGTCGCTATCATCTGGAATTGCGCACAGATTTGTACCTTCGGGAGCCAGTCTTTAAGGTGCTGGAGAGGCATGGCGTGGGCCAGGTCTTGTCCCACTGGACCTGGCTGCCTCCTTTGAGAAAGCAGCTGGCCAAGGCTGGGGGCAGGTTCTTCAACGCGGGGAAACAATGCGTCATCAGGCTCCTCACGCCCATCGGTATGCGCTATGAGGACTCCTATATCCAGGCTTTCCCCTTTGACAAGCTGGTGGAGGGCATGCTACGTCCGGAGATGATCCTGGAAACGGTGGATATTATGTGGCAGGCTGTTAATCAAGGGATGGTGGTCAACGTCATCATCAACAACCGGGCCGGGGGCAATGCCCCCCTGCTGGCCCAGATGATTGCCGGGAAATTTCTTCAAAGGATAGCCCCAGCGCCCAAGTCAAAAGGGCAACTGAGGTTGTGGGAGGGTTGAGCCTCTGTGCGATTCTCTGCCATATCCATGACAGGAGCACGACCTATTGCGTTCATTTGTTAAGCCGTATCATGGTATTCGGTTATGCGCATAGCCGAATTATATCAAAGGGCACATGCATAAAGCTTCGTCTCTACCTCTCTATCAGACGGTTCGGCGTCGTCCAGGGCCATCGGCTCAACTGCTCGCGCAGCTCCAGGGTGGCGGGCAGATCCGCCAACATCTCCTGCAGCAACTGCAGCTGCTTGTCCTCCCGGCTCCCAGGAGCCGCCGAGACCCGATAATATACCGATTGTCCTTCCCGCCTGTTGGTGACCAGGCCCGCGTTGAGGAGATGCCCCAGATGCCGGGAGACCCCGGACTGGGTGATGAGCAGGATTCCCACAATATCACTTACGGTGAGCTCTTCCTGGTCCATGAGCAGCCAGAGAATTTTCAGGCGGGTTTCGTCCGCCAGGGCCTTGAATAGCTGGGCTTCGCTTTTCATAATTATCTTCTTATCCGGGTAAGCAAATAAGATCGAATCATCTAAAGATATTTTATTCAAAAAATTACTGGCACCTTAATTTTTGCCTTGTTCCGATTTCGCCCGAATAAAAATCCGTGCGCAGGCTTCTGCATCCGAGGGGGCATAATGGTGGACTAAAGGAATCTGCAGAACGTTGCACACATTCCTTAAGTTTGTCGGCCTGATATTCCAGATTTGTCGGGCTAATCTCATGGTACATTCAAATGATAAAAGGGGCATGTCAATATTATTTGATTCACAACAGGCTTTTAACACTGATTGGTCAAACCCAGCATTATGTGCCACCAAGAATTGGATATCCTGAAACAATGGCTCAAAGCTCGGCCATAGTTCTTCAAATGATGGTTCGTTGCGGACATCTTTCCATCTAAGACCATGTATGTGCGTAAAATAGAATCTTCTGCGCGGAGGTCTGATAAGGTAATAATGCCGCTGGACAATTCTATGACCTTTAACCTTTACTAAAGCGACGGCGCACGCACTATCACTTCCGTAATCTGCTGTCTCAAAATCAATAGCCATGAATGAAGGAGATCTTTTTCGATCAAATAAAAGCAAGTTATCTATTAATTCCTGGCGCCGGCCATTATTGGAAATACCATACAACCTACAAAGCTCTTTAATCTGTTTCTCATTTAGATAGGCCCAAAGATCTTTCCCGGTAATAATTCTAGAATCCATTATTGCGTGTTCAAATGATTTTCTAACTCGACGATCGGAGATATCAATATCCCAGTCATGGCATATCTCCTTAAGCATTTCCAATCCCATTATGCCAACAGCGATACTTTTCAAAGCCATCACTATCTCCTTAACTGTCTGGAATGGCGTACAAAATCAAAGCATTACTTTTCGAGGCAAGTCACTATTGGAGGCAAGACCTCATCCTGGCGATGAATTCCGTCTCCTCGATATATGGTACCATTAAACGGTGCTTTGCTCGTGTCAGGGCCACGTAGAGCAAGCCTGAAAGGTAGTCGCGGGTCTCTTCCGACGGTGCAAGATGGTCGGCCCCAACCAGATAAACCAAGTCAAAGTCAAGGCCCTTGGAACTGTGGATGCTCAATAAAGAGACACGGTCGGTGGTAATGTCAAACATCTCCTTGGACCTGACATCCTCCGAAACCCACTTGACCGGAATCCCAGCCTTTTCTAGACATCTTTTGAGTCGGTGGGGCAGATCCCTGCTGTCATAGGTAAAGGCTTCCGGGCTATAGGTCTTGTCATCATAGATTATGCAAATCTCGGACCGCCTGTATTCCCCACTGGCAATTTGCTTTTGAACATCCGCCGATAGAAAGGCTTCGATTTCATTAAGGTCCTGAAACCGTGCTAATTGTGGCGGTTCACCGTGGAATTCATCGTCTAGGGGCAAGGAAGGCTGGCGATTCGCCACTAGGGCAGCCCCGATAAACCGCTGGCTGAATGTGAGGATTTCAAAGGTGTTTCGGTAGACCTTGCCGAGATAATGCGTCCGGCCCTGGGCCTCAATCCCCAGAGAGCGCCAGGAGGAATCTCTCCGGTACAGGTCCTGGTATGCGTCCAGGGCCACGACTAGGTCTCCTCTCGGTTTCAGGAGTCCCAAGATCACCTTTAGCATGTCGTTGTTCAGGTCTTGCCCTTCATCCACTAAAACCGCATCGAATGGCTCAAACCGACTCTCACCTGATTTCAAGGCGTCAAGCGTTTCTTCAACCACCAGCTGGTAGTATTCCGAATCTCGAGTGTCGAAATCCACCCGTTCTCCCATCACGGCAGCGCATAATTCGAAGAAATGGAAAACTTCCACACCCTCCTCCCCCAGACCCACCCCCTTCTCTAGCAGCAGCCTCCTCAGGTAGCTGGCGAAAGCGATATTGTAACAGACCACCAGGATGCGCCGGATCTGAGGATGGTAATTGAGCAACTGGAAGCACCGGTGCACGAGGACCAGGGTCTTGCCGCTCCCCGGCGGCCCCTTGATGATCTGGTGGCCTCTCCCCAAACGGCGGGCGAGTTGGGCCTGGGCCTCGTCCAAGGCCTGGATCTGGCGGTGAAGTTGATGCTTCCCTATGCCGGCCCGCTGCGGTAACTGAATAACCTCGGGGTATAACAAGTCATTGAGGTTATGGAATTCCTTGGGGGCCATTGGTTCGGCTTGGAAGGGAAGAATGGGGGTGATACGCTGCCTAAGAGCCCGCCCGGATGAGTCTGAGAACAAAGCTCCCCCCGGGTCTAAATCCTCCTGGAAGATAATGCGTTCAGGGGGAATTAGCTGCGCCAGGGATCCGGCGTCGAGGTACTCAGAGCGCTTGATATTGGGAAAGGCCACCATCCGGCCAATGGGAACCTTCAGCTTCCCTTCGAACCCGGGTTTTTTTGAGGTTAGGCCCGGAACATCTCTGAGCCATTCCATGAGGCCGTGGACATAGCCCCTGGCCTGCTTGTCAGGATTGGTCCGGGTCTTCGCTTCGCCGGCCGACTGAATAACAAATTGATGCGGGTCGGCACCCCTTATCTGGGATAAGGCCCAGTCCTTTACCTCGATGACCAGGCCACCCAGGTCCCTCCCCAGGAGTATGAAATCCGGAGCATGGCCGGCCGCTCCCAAATAGGGTTCATAAAAACCAGCAAAGTCCCGATCAGGTTTGGCAGAGGCCTGCAAAAGACGGAAGACGCGGCGTTCCCCTTCGGTGACATTCTCCAGTGAATCAATCTCCCGGGGGTACATGGTGGCCATGACAGGCGCTCCCCTTGACGTCTGCCCCATCCTAATGCTGAAGGAATGTGCTTGTCAATGGAAAGTGATATATGGCAAACGGGCTTCAGTTTCCCACGTTATCATGAATAATGATGGACACTATTTACCTTAGAAATATTGTGTAGTTATTTTTCAATTCCATCAAGATTGATACCTCTTACATTACCCGTGACGGACATTCATGGAAGAATGGAATAATTTATGCCGTTATTATTGATTATTCCTTGGGATTTGTGGTAAAATTTTGAAGAACTCCATCCCAAACAAGAGCGCTAACCATGTCACAAAAAATTATCTTGTCTTCTGAAGAGCTTATTGTTTGCCCGAAGTGCCAGTACAAATTTGCCCTTGGTGCCGGCATCACCCGGCAAACTATTGAGCGGTACGAACAGGACTTTGAGACGGTTCTGAAAGAGCGGTCGGCTGAGCTTCGCCTGGAACTGGAGAAGGAAGCTGAGCGGAAACTGTCAAAGAATTACACTACGCAATTAGAGGCCCTACAGGAACAATTGACCGGGAGCCAGCAAGCCTTGACCGAGATGAAGTCGCGTTTTGGGCAGGTTCAGCAGGAAGTTAAGGACAAAGCCCTTGCCGAATTCGAGCTGGAAAAGAAACTACTCCAACAGGAGTTAAGCGAGAAAGATACTAAGCTCAATACGCTGCGTGAGCAGGAAGTGGCTCTCCGCCAGGAGAAGGCGAAGCTGGAGGAGTCCTGGCGCGACATGGAACTGGAATTGCACCGCAAACTTGATGAAGAAAGGAAAAAGATCGAAGAGCAAATCCGCAAAAACGAGGGCGAACGCTTCAAGCTGAAAGAGGCCGAGTATCAAAAAAAGATTGAGGATGCCCAAAAGGCCAACGAGGATCTGCGGCGCAAACTTGAGCAGGGGTCCCAGCAACTCCAAGGCGAGGTTCTGGAACTTGAACTGGAAAGCATTCTGAAGAGCGCCTTCCCCTTCGACATAGTTGAAGCAGTCCGCAAGGGGGCCCGGGGCGCGGACGTCTTACAAACGGTCATCACGCATACGGGTCAGGCCTGCGGCAAGATCGTCTGGGAGGCCAAGCGCGCCGAGAACTGGTCAAACGCATGGGTGCAAAAACTCAAAGATGATCAGCAGGAGGCCAACGCGGAGTTAGCCGTGCTGGTGACCACGAACATGCCCAAAAAGACAACCGAGCCTTTTTGCATGCTCGATGGCATTTGGGTGGTCAACACCGGCGCCGTCCGGCCCATGGCCGAAACGCTGCGCATACTGCTTATTGAGGCCAACAAACATAAACTGATAAGCATCAACAAAAATGAGAAGATGGAGGCGCTTTACCACTATTTGTGCAGCCCCCAATTTGCCCAGAAGGTGCGGGTCGTGGTCGATGCCTTCACCGGCATGAAGCGGGATCTGGATTCCGAAAAGGCGGCTATGGCCCGCATCTGGAAAAAAAGGGAGCAGCAGATCCACCGGGTCACGCACAACATGATGGGCATGTGCGGTGAGTTGCAGGCGATTGCCGAAGAATCTCTACCACAGCTTGACTCCATTGCAATGCTTCCTGCCCCGGATATCGAGGCGGAAGCTGACGACGATTCCGGGGCATAGCATAAGGAACCCCTGTTTGGCTTAATACCGCTTGGGGTAGCTTTTCGGTCTGACCCTACTTTCATGATACTTGATAATGGTTACCGGCTGAAGATTCCTCTCTGGCTGGCCCGGGCCATTCGGGAACTGGATCTGCCCTGCTCCCCACCCTCAGATTTGGCAAAAACCGACAGATACAGCAGGGTCTCGCCATGGAGAAGGCCGGAGCCGATGATCCCTCCACCCTCGATCCTGAGGTCTTCCCCCAAGCCTAAAGAGGGGTTGGCAGCAACCGGGACTTTCATCACTTCAGCCACCCAGCTTTCGGCTTTCTCTTGGGTCGCTGGCGAGGTTTGCCGCGCCTTTTGCCGTTGGAGATCAATGGCGTCCAGGGCGTAGCTCTGGATGAGCTTGTCAAAGTACTTGCCCAGATTGTCGGCGGAGTCGAAGAGTTCCATCCCTGCCATTCTCCCATTGACAGTTGCCAGAAACCCGGTCTGGCCCGGCGACCGGGAGAAGTGATCCTGGTAACTCTTGAGCTGGTCGTCATAGGACTCATACAAGGCCGCCATGGCCATGGTGTCTGAGCGCACCGCCAAGCGGGCAGATTTAGCCTCAATCTCATCCCACACCCGGGACTGGTCCGCCCGGAATGCCCTTTGCTCTCTAACTGCGTACGAGACATCCTCCTCAACCTTGGAGCGGAGTTGCGGTGAGGACATGCGCCCCTCGCTCTTGAATTCCTTGCCCCGGTAGCTCCAGCGGCCCTGCTCCACGCAGGACACCGGCACGGTTAGTTTGCTCAGGCCGGCAACTAAGAAAGTGGCGTTGACCAGGCGGTTCTGCTTGGCCCCCACTAGTTCCTCACCCGCCAGGATCAAAATTGGGCTCTCCCCCTTATTGGTCACCAAGAGATTGGGCACGTCGCCAGATTCGCTCACCTCAGTGACCTTGATGAGCCTGAGTTCCAGAGCCTCGTCCAGGGAGAGGTATCTGGTCCCGGAGCCGTTTTCGGTAAGCAGCGGAAACACGGCCATATTCTGGAAGCGGGCTACTTGACCCAGCTCCAAACCCTTTAAATAAAGTGAAATGTTCTGCGGCATATCAACCTCCTGGCTCATTGTCTAAAAGTTATCTCTTCATAAGAAGGCCGGTTTCTGTCCCGGGAACCAGTTTCATTTGTCTTTCAACGACTGGAGGAGCCTTTCTACGGCCCTCCTGATTTCCGCCCCCCGCAGCTCCCTCTTGCGGTCTGACCGGACGTGGACCTCGATCCCGTCCCCCAGGACAAACCGCTCCCAGGAGATCCCTGTGTGTGAGGGTGGCTCGGTGGGAAATGGCGGGGCGGGTCTCGACCAGTCCGATCTCAGTTTCGTCTCCGGTTCCTGGAGCAGGAGTCGCCGCCGGCTGGGGGTTGCCATCTGGTTGAGCTGGATCGTACCCAGGCGCCTTCTGACAGCTTGCCGCAGATTCGTGACCGGCTCCTCTGGCCCCTCTGCCAAAACCATTTCTAGCTCCTCATTGCTCCTGTCGGCAAGAATCTCTCCGATGCGCTTGATGGGAAAGTAACTCCATTGCAGAAGCTTTACCGCCAGAACCTGCAGGATATGGCGATAGCCATAAAGTGCCGCGGTTCCTTCCTTCCCCACGGGTCGGTCTATTAATCCCTCAGTAATGTAGTATCTCAGGGAGCGCTCATTTAGGGTTTCTGCCACGCGTTCACTGGGTTGTTCGGGGACTACCAGGCTGATCAAATGGTTGGCAATGACCACCAATTCATCAAGCTTTATGTCGGTTCGGCCTCTATGCCTTTCAAGTTCAGCTTTTGCTTCCAATAAGCCCATAGTTATATGATATATTTTGACAGTTTATATGTCAACATAATTAATGATAAATCTATAAGTTTTATGTCTATTTCCGCCGAAGTGTCCCGGCGTTTGGGTGCTGATGCGGTGTTGTATCGGTTGACCGAGCTGTTTGTGTCCCGGCGCCCGCCAGACTATATCCGGTCAGACAACGGGCCGGAATTTACCGCCAAAGCAGTCCGGGGGTGGTTAGGCCGGATTGGGGTAAAGACGCTGTACATCGAGCCAGGCAGCCCCTGGGAGAACGGCTATAACGAGAGCTTCAACGGGAAGCTCCGGATGGGCAGGAAAATAAAGGGCAGGGTCTCGACCCTGCCCATCCATCTGCTTCCCCACCGGGCGCTCAGGTTGCTCTCCAGCAGAGCCTTATCCTCCAGGTGGGCAGGCAGACTATACCATGACCCCTTAAGGTGAAAAAAGCGAAATTTTCTCATTCAAAATGGTCCAAAAAAGGGGGCAAGTCCAGGTATAGTTTCTTTATCTG
>CAVPVR010000005.1:0-305349 GCA_963709285.1 uncultured delta proteobacterium
CTATTCGGGAGAGGGTGCCAGGGGTCTCCATAGGCTGGAAAGTCTGTGCCACCGATTGACTAAAATACCATATTGCCATAGGGGCACGGCTTGCCGTGCCCAGATGTAGTGATGCGAAGGCGGGATGCGCTGAGCTTTCCCGCCCTACAGCCATCCCCGGAAACAAGAATATGAAGTTTTTTAAACGTCTTTTTGGTCGTAATACAAGGAGAACAGCTAATACAATGCATTCTTTGTGTCTAGAATTTATGGGAAATATTAACTGGGTTTTGGAAAAAGCAGAAATTTCTAAGGAATCTATTGACGGAAATGAATTGATGATTTTAGGAATGTTTCTTATTGATAATGGTTATTGGACTAAGTATGGACAATCAATTGAAACCAGAAATCAAATAGATATATTTCGTGATGTAATGGAATCATATATTAAAAATTATATCCGTAGTAAAATATCAAATGAAGCTTTAAATAATATTAACCAATTTATAGATGAATTCAAGCGACTGTCGAACCAAAGATATCAAGAATATGCAATAGCTTTCATGGATGATCTGAATATGCGTCCTACTATTTTTCAAGCATCTATTATTTTTTCAAAATATTGTTTTTTAGAACATTTAAGTGATGACAAGTTAAAATTATTTTAATTACTTACTTCATTATTGTGTGCTGATACAATATCTAAGTGCATTAAAAAATTATAATTATGGTAAGATTGGAACTATACTCCAGGGTGGCCTCAAAAGGAAAAAAACAGAAAGCGAAGCAAATGTAACTGCAATTGTAGTAAGTGTAGGGCGGGAAAGTTCAGCACATCCCTTCTTTGGCATCTACGGCTCTATCCTTCCCGTTAGCGATTCAGGGGATCGGGGTCAAGCAGGGAGTCTCAACTCCCTGCCCTCCCTCAAATTAATCCCTACCTTTGTGCTTTTCTGGTGATGATGTCGAAAACCTGCTTGATGGCCTCGGGAATTTTTTCCTTGTCAGGGCCGCCGGCCTGGGCCATGTCCGCCCGGCCGCCGCCGGAGCCGCCCACCAGGGGAGCCAGTTCCCGAATAATCTCCCCGGCGTTGAAGCGCTTGGTCAGGTCCTGGGAGACTAGGGTGACAAGAAGGGCCTTGTCGTCGGCCCGGCTTCCCAGGACGACGATGCCGCTTTTCAGGCGGTTGGCCAGCTTGGCGGCGAATTCCCTGAGGCCCTTGGGATCGCCGGCCTCCACCTCGAGAGCCAACACCGGGACGCCGTCCACCTGACGCACCTGATCCAGCAAATCTCCGGCCTGGGCCGTGGTGAGGCGGCTTTTCAAAGTCTCCACCTGCTTTTCTAATTCCCGGGTGCGTTTCATCACCCTGGTGAGGCGCTCCACCAGCTCCCCCCGCCCGGCCTTGAGGAGGCCGGCCGCCCGGGAGAGTTCCCGTTCCTCTTCCTTTACCAGCCGCAGAGCTTCAAGGCCGCAGACCGCTTCGATGCGCCGCATCCCGGCGGCGATGCCGGCCTCGGTGACAATTTTCACCAGGCCGATGTCCCCGGTGCGGTTAACATGGGTGCCGCCACAGAGTTCTTTACTCACTCCGGGGATGGCCACCAGGCGCACCTCCTCACCATACTTTTCCTCGAAGATGGCCATGGCGCCGCTGGCCAGGGCCTGAGCCATGGCCATGGCGCTGGTCTCCACCGGCAGGTTCTCCACCACCGCCGTGTTGAGGCCCAGCTCGATGTTCTCCAGTTCCTCAGGGGTGATGGCGGCAAAGTGGGTGAAGTCGAAACGAAAGCGCTCCGGGGCCACCAGAGAACCGGACTGCTTGATGTGCCCCCCCAACTCCTTTTGCAGGACAGCCTGAAGAATGTGAGTGGCGGTGTGATGCCGGGCAATGGCTCGCCGCCGGTCGCCGTCCACTTCGAGGTGGGCCGCGGCGCCTACGGTGACCTCTCCTTGTTTGACGATGCCTTGATGAACAAACAGGTCATTGGGCAGGCGCTGGGTGTTGGTCACCTCGATCCGGTAGCCCTCTCCGGTGATGAGCCCCGTGTCCCCCACCTGGCCCCCGGCCTCGCCGTAGAAAGGGGTGGCGGCGGTGACGATCTCCACTTCGTCCCCGGCCTGGGCCCGGTCCACCCGGTTTTCCCCTTTGATGAGAAACTTGACAGTGCTGTCGGCGCTCAGGGTCTTATAGCCCAGGAATTCCGTGGCGGTCTCCTCGGCCAGTTCCTGATAGACCGCTGGGATTTCCCCGGCGGCGCCCCCCGTCCAGGCGGCCCGGGAGGTCTCCCGCTGCACCTGCATGTGCACTTCGTAGCCCGGGATATCCAGATCCAACCCCTCTTCCCGGAGGGCGTCCTGCACCAGGTCCAACGGGAAGCCGTAGGTGTCATACAGCCGAAAGGCCACGGTGCCGGGAAGGACCTGGCCGCCCTTAGCTTTCAGGGTCGCTAGTTCATCAGCCAGGAGCTTGAGGCCGTGATCCAAGGTGTCGGCGAAGCGCTCTTCTTCGTTGGTCACCACCTGGGTGATGAGGGTGCGGGCTTCTGCCAACTCAGGGTAGACCTCCCTCATAAGATCCACCACTTTTTCAGTGACCGTAGGGAAAAAGGGTGTTTTGAGGTCCAATAGCCGCCCGAAGCGCAGGGCCCGGCGCATGATGCGCCTGAGGACATAGCCCCGGCCCTCGTTGGAAGGGAGCACCCCATCGGCCATCAGAAAGGCGGTGGCCCGGGCATGGTCGGCGATGACCCGGAAAGCCACGTTTTTGGCGTTGTCCTGCCCGTAAGCCATACCGGCCAGGTCCTCCAGGCGGGCGATGATAGGCCGCAAGAGATCGGTGTCGAAGTTGCTTTGCACCCCCTGGAGAACCGCGGCCAGGCGCTCGAGGCCCATGCCGGTGTCAATGCTGGGCTTGGGGAGGGGGTGCATGGTACCGTCCGCGGTCCGGTTGAACTGCATGAAGACCAGGTTCCAGATCTCGAGATACCGGTCGCACTCGCACACCCCAATGGCGCAGTCCGGGCCGCAGGCCATTTCCTGGCCCTGGTCAAAGAGAATTTCGGAACAGGGCCCACAAGGGCCGGTGTCCCCCATGGCCCAGAAGTTGTCTTTCTCCCCCATACCCATAATGCGTTCCGGGGGCAGGCCGGCAATTTTTTGCCAGAGCTGGCGGGCTTCGTCGTCTTCATGGAATACTGTGGCCCAGAGGTGCTCCTTGGGGAGGCCGTACTTCACCGTAAGGAGCTCCCAGGCCATGTCGATGGCCCCCTCCTTGAAGTAGTCGCCGAAGGAGAAGTTACCCAGCATCTCGAAGAAAGTATGATGCCGGGCGGTGTACCCCACATTTTCGAGGTCGTTGTGCTTGCCTCCGGCCCTGACACACTTCTGGGAGCTGGCGGCCCGGGTGTAGGAACGCTGCTCCTCCCCCAGAAAACACCGTTTGAATTGCACCATACCGGAGTTGGTGAAGAGCAGGGTGGGGTCCCCGTGGGGCACCAGGGAGGAACTCTGGACCGAGGTATGGCCCTGGGACTCAAAATACCGCAAAAAGGTGTCCCGAACTTCCCGACTGTTCATGACAAAGAGGCCTCCTGTTCCATGGCCGGCTCCTCAGCCGGCGGGGGGGTGCTGTCGGGTAACAGCCCGTGCAGACCCCGGAGTTGTTTTTCCAGGTCTGCGGTAAAATCCGGATGCTCCTTAAGATAGGTCTTGGCCTTTTCCCGGCCCTGGGCCAGCCGCTCGGTGCCGTAGCTGTACCAGGCGCCGCTTTTGGTGATGAGGGCGGCGTCCGTGGCCATGTCCAGGATTTCTCCTTCCCGGGACAGGCCCTGACCGAAGACGATGTCGAACTCCGCCATCCGGAAGGGCGGGGCCAGCTTGTTTTTCACCACCTTGACCCTCGTCCGGTAGCCGATGATTTCGTCTGAGTCCTTGATGGCGGCCAGGCGGCGGATGTCCATGCGCAGGGAAGCGTAGAACTTAAGGGCGTTGCCGCCTGTGGTGGTCTCAGGGTTCCCGAAAAGCTGGCCAATCTTCATGCGAATCTGGTTGATGAAGATCATGGAAGTCCGGCTCTTGTTGATGGCCGCAGTAAGCTTGCGCAGGGCTTGGCTCATGAGGCGGGCCTGGGAGCCCATCTGGGCGTCCCCCATGTCCCCTTCGATTTCGGCGCGGGGCACCAGCGCGGCCACCGAATCCACCACCACAATGTCTATGGCATTGGAACGCACCAGGATTTCGGCGATCTCCAGGGCCTGCTCGCCGGAGTCGGGCTGACTGATGAGGAGATCCTCGGTCTTCACCCCCAATTTCCGGGCATACTGCACGTCGAGAGCATGCTCGGCGTCGATGAAGGCCGCCACCCCGCCCAGGCGCTGGGCCTCGGCGATGGCGTGCAGGGCCAGGGTGGTCTTGCCCGAGGCCTCCGGTCCAAAAATCTCGGCGACCCGGCCCCGGGGGATGCCGCCGATCCCCAGGGCCACATCCAGGCCGATGGAGCCGGTGGGGATGACGGGCACCAGAATTTTTTCGTCTTCTCCCAGACGCATGATGGCGCCTTTGCCGTAGTGCTTCTCGATCTGTCCCATGGCGTGGGCCAGGGCCTTGGCTCTTTCGGTGGAGTCGGTGGTCATAGTTTTTCCTTTATTAAATTTATTGAATTTTAATTTTACTCTGACTGTAAGGTTTGTTGATTTTTCTTGCAACAGTTTTATTTTATTAATATTTTCTTTTTCACTTCTACAACAATTATATTACGTTTCTTTTTCTCGAGGTATCAAATAATGCAATATCCACACTTTCATTAATTTTTTTTCTTGTTCAGATCGCTGGTACTCTATTCAGCAATTCGAATAATATCATCAATTTGATTTAGCAGCAAATCTATATAACCCGCTGAAATACCTTTGTCAAACAAGTAATCAGCAATCTCTTTATTCTCTAATCTGATAACACGTCCATCTTTATCCAAATCCGATTTAGGAAGTTCCTTAAGGCGACGCTCATATTTTTCTGCAGAAATATCCAAATCCTTTAGCCAATTAATAACTTCAGAAGGAAGTCCAAGTTTTTGAAATGTATCAACTCGCGATCTTAAGAGTACGTATAGCAAAATCTTTTGGTTTTCCATTATTATCGGAGATGTCCCAAAGCCATCGAACTCTTCTTATAAACTGAATATCCCACCCATCTATGTCTCCAAAATCGTCTAACCAAAGTGCTGAAGCCTACTAAATCTCTCCAAGGCCCCATAATATTGCTGAAGTACCATTTATCTCTTAAAACTACGATGATCCACCTTCGCTAAGGAGCCTCATGAAATCTTATTTAAATCAGTAATTTTCCTAGAACTAACCCCTTTATCCTTTAAACGTTTTATGCAATCAGGCCATGAGCCTGTCACTTCCAGGGCCATTCTGAATTACATCCCAATACAGCAAAAGATCAACAAAATTTCTATTTTGTATCACCTGCTGAATTTTGCCATATTGTTTTACTAAGTTTCATTAATCTCTCCATTTAAATGCAAATGACTTTTATGGTAAAAACTAACGACCGAACTGCTAAATTGCTCTATTCAATTTGTTCTATGGCCTCTTTAGAATAAGAATATTCTTTTAACATTAAAAAGTTCCATGTGTTAGAAAATCACCCTCAAAGTCCTTGCGGTTCATATGGCGATTTTTTCTTTTTGAAAGTCAGCACCAGCAGCAGAAAGAGCCTCCTGCCGGTTAAACTCGAGCGCCTCCTTCAAAGTGAGTCGAAGAGTTTCTATTAGTTCTTCACGGGTGTGTTCCTGGCAATTCACCCCCGGAACTTCTTCAATCCATCCTATCCACCAATCATTTTCCTGCTTGATTACCGCGGTGTATTCTCTTTTCATATCCGTTTTCCCATGGTGTTGAGTTCGGCCTTATGTGGCTATTTTACACGCCTAAAGGGATAACTTTCAAGGGCAGATACGTGGCCCCCTGGGGGGAGAGGTTGCTGCGAAAAAGCACGGTCTCGCTCACCGGGAACGGGGCACAGTCCGGTGAGGGTAAGTGCGCCAAACACCGGGTCAGCGCCGCCCGACCCGACGGGGATTTCACCCTTCCTAGAGTCAGGTGCGGCGAGAAGGGCCGGTCCTCCGGGGGAAAGCCCAGGGCCGCAAAGGCCGTTTCCAGGCGGCGGTGAAAATCCCGCATGATCTCCAGGTCGCCCCCCACCCCCAGCCACACCACCCGGGGGTTTTTAGGGCTGGGGAAGGCCCCGGCGTTCATCACCGTCAGGGAAAACGGTTCCTGCCATTCGGCGAGGGCGGTTACCGCCTCGCTGATATCCGCCACCTGGATATCGGTGATGTTTCCGAAGAACTTCAGGGTGATATGGATATTCCCCACCGGCACCCACTTGACGTCGGCGCCGCTCTTTTTCAGCTCATCCTGGGCCCAGGACAACACCGGCCGCAGGCTGGCCGGCAAATCAATGGCGAGAAAGGCTCGAATCATATTCCCACTTCTAATCATCGGGAGCACAGGCTTCCAGCCTGTGGTTCACAGGCAAGATGCCTGTGTTCCCGGTCAAAGGGAAAGGGAATTAGAAATCTCACCCATTCCGCTTTGTTCATGGTTTCAACTCCCGGCGCAGCCAGTCCAAGGCAGTTTGGGCCGTGAGGGTCTTGATCATCTCCCGGTCCCCGGGAAAGTGGTGGCGGCGGAATTCCACTCCCTTTGAGGTAGCCAGTCCCATGAACACCAGGCCCACGGGCTTCTCCGGGGTGCCCCCGGTGGGGCCGGCAATGCCCGTCACTGCCTAGACCAAAGTTCGTATGGAAAAGCTCCTTCACTCCCAGGGCCATGGCCGCCACGGTTTCCGAACTCACGGCGCCCTTCTCCGCCAGAGTGTCCGCCGATACCCGCAGCAGGTCCATTTTGGCCTGGTTGCTGTACGTGACCACCCCGCCCATAAAATAGTCAGAGGAGCCGGAAATATTGGTGAGGCGATGGCAAATGAGCCCTCCGGTGCAGGACTCGGCCACTGCCAGGTTTTTTTTCTGGTCCCGCAACCGCCTCCCCACCACTTCCTCCAGGGGAGCGCCGTCCGTCCCGAGCATGACGTCTCCCAGTTCCCGGGAGAGCGCTGCCATAAATCTTTGCAAGGTCTCTTCCAAAGGCTGCCGCTCCGGTCCTCTGGCAGTTAAGCTGAGGTGAACCTCCGGAAAATTAGGATAAAAACCGATGTCAATCCCCGGGAAGTCTTCCTGCACGGCATGCACGGCCTGTCTGGACCTCCACTTCCATTTTTCCAAAGAGCCGCAGATAGCGCTGCACCATCTGTCCTTGCTTGCCGGCTACATCGGTCAGGACCGGCAAAACTCCCGATTCAAACAGCAGCTGCATTTCTCGAGGGACTCCGGGCAGAAAAAAAAGCCAGGTGTCCTGGTGCTTCAGGGAAAAACCGCAGGCCGAGCGCCCCGAGTCTAAAATCGTCGCGCCTGCCGGTATCAAGGCCATTTTGCCATACTGCGGGTCCCAGGTAAAACCCCGCTGCTCGAGCGCGTTGCCGCATGCGGGCGAGCATGCCCTCATCCTGGATGAGCTTGAGATTCAATACCTCTGCGGCTTGGGCCACGGTCAGGTCGTCATCCGTGGGACCCAGGCCCCCGGTGATGATGACGAAGCGGGAGCGCCGCATGGCCTGGCCCAGAGTCACCCCGAACAGGGGGTCACCGTCACCCAGCATGGTGATGCACCGGACCGATAGACCGGTCTCATGGAGCCGCCGGGCGGCATACCGGGCATTCACCTCGGCCACCTGCCCCGTCACCAATTCCGTCCCCGTGAGGATGATCTCGCCTTGCATGAAAAAGGCCTTGAGGGGAGGATCGGGGGAGCGCGGTTCTCTGCCTTCCCCCCACACCCCCCAACCCATTGTAGGGGCTTGATTTATCAAGCCCCAGGGCGCAATGAATTGCGCCCCTACGGGGTTGTGGGAGGGGGTAAGGGGCCGCGCTCCTTAGACCCCTCCCGCAACCATCAATATTTCCAACACCAACCGCGCCATGACCCCGGCGGCGACGTCGTCCAGGACCACTTCCAGGCCGCCGGTTCCCTGGCTCAGCCAGCGGGTGGGCCAGGGTTTGAGGATGTCCAGGGCCCGAAAGGCTACAAAGCCGTAAAGAACCCAGATCCAGCTCAGGGGCACGCCGGCCAGGGCCACCAGGAGCCCCACGGCCTCGTCGATGACGATGGCCGGGTGGTCCACCTGGCCCAGGAGACTCTGGGCCGGCCCCGCCACCGCTATACTTACCACCAGGAGTACGGCAAAGGCCAGAGCGTAACCGAGAGGTCCCTGGAGGGCCAGTAGCCACCAGAGGGGCAAGGCGGCCAGGGTGCCCCAGGTGCCGGGCGCCCCGGGAAGGTACCCCGCTCCTCCCCAGGTGGCCAGGGCCAGGATAAGGCGTGTTCTGAAATGGGAGTGACCGGCCGAGGCCTTCTCCTTTCTTAACATACCAAAATTACATGGATTTAAAGCACTTGTCAACTCCCTGGACCGAGTCTGGTCATTTCTCTGAGAGTCTCTAACATCGGGCCACTTTTTTGGGGATTTGGCAATAAAAACGCCTGTACGACTTGCCTGGCGCCGGTCAAAATGGGTATATATTAAAGGAGTATCTCTTAATAAAGAAATCATGCATTCTGAGCCCTCCGATATTACTACGCCTCTGCCCCGCATCATTCCCCGGCCTGAGCACACCCTGTCCCGGAAAAACCTTTCCCTGGAGGTCCTGAAGGTCCTCTATCGCCTGCACCACGCCGGCTTTAAGGCCTACCTGGTGGGGGGGAGCGTCCGGGACCTGTTGTTAGGGAAGCAGCCCAAGGATTTTGATTTGGCCACAGATGCCGCGTCCGGGAGAAATCCGCAAGCTTTTTCGGAACAGCCGCATCATCGGGCGGCGCTTTCGGTTGGTGCAGGTCTTTTTCCGGGGAGGAAAGATCATTGAAGTATCCACGTTCCGGTGCCGCTCTGAATTTGACGCCAGTCCCGAAGAAACTCTGGCCCGCAACAACACCTTCGGTTCACCCGCGGAAGACGCGCAGCGGCGTGATCTCACCATCAACGGCCTGTTTTACAACATCGCCGACTTTTCCCTGGTGGATTACGTGGGAGGATTGCAGGACTTGCAGGAGGGTTACATCCGGGTCATCGGGGACCCGGGGGTGCGCTTTATGCGGGATCCGGCGCGCATGCTCAGGGTGCTGCGCCATGCGGCCCGCACCGGTTTCACCATCGACCCGGCAGCCTGGGAGGAGATTTTAGGCAATAGGGATCTCATCCGGGTCTGCCCCATGGCCCGTCTGCGGGATGAACTCCTCAGGGATTTAAAAAGCGGCGCCGCCCGGCCCTTCATGGCCTTGATGCTGCGAAGCGGTCTGTTCTATGCCATTTTTCCCGCCTGGCAGGGCCGTCTCAGGGAAGCCAGCAAGTTAGAATTCCTCGACTGCATGGACCGTCTGGACGCAGTATATCAGGCCGATTTGACTGTATCCGACAACTTGCTGTGGGCCTTGTTCCTGACCCCTTATCTCCTTCAGGAGAATCTTGGCGACAACCTGGCGGAACTCCGGGAAGCCATTCCGGGTCATATCCGTAACGCCTTGGGAACCATTGAAATCCCGCGACAGCGTCAGGAAGAGGCTACCCAGATTTTGGCTCTGGCGGAAACCATTCGCCCGTATCTTGGGAAGAAGCAACCGGTGCCGACGCGTTTGGCCCGGCTGGCCGCTTACCCTGAGGCCTGGATTCTGAACCGACTGCGCACCGTGCCGCTGGAGGAAATTGTCCCGATGCTTTCCCAGGCCGAGCCCCCGCCTCCACCGCCGCCTCGCCGCCGCCGGCCCCGCCGCCGCCGGCCCCGGGGGGCCTCCCGCCGCCCGGCAAAACACTGATGCGCTGCCAGGGGTGGTTTATTCTGACCCCAAGCAGAACTTTCCGGGATGGGGGCGACCTCTTGCGAGCTTGCTCATTTCGTAGTAAAATTTTATTTTTTGGGAGACATCGAGGATGTGGAAGATCTCCAGCACCAGTTATGCTCAGTACCGGGGCCGTATTTTGGTGGTGGACCAGGACGACTGGTGCCGGGAATTTCTCGCTCAGGTGATCAAGCTCTGGGGTTTCGGGGAATACCATCTGGCCAGCTCGGTGGAGGAGGCCCAAAACCTCCTGGAACAGCTTTCTTTTGATCTCCTCATCACTGACTTAAACCTGCCCCAGTACCACCAGTTGCTGGAGGACATCCGCCAGCGCTCTCCGGGCACCCGCCTGATCGTCATGCTGCACCAGCGCAGCCAACTCTATCAGATTCTCCACTTGGAACAGATGGAGATCGTGATCAAACCCCTGAGCCTGGACGAGATGGCCCGGAAGATCCGGGAAGCTATCCTAGCCAAGCACCGCCATAAGGTGGAAGAAGATATCCAGCGCCTGAAATACGAAGCATTTCGTTTTTAATCCTCGAGAGTCTTGCCATTACCGGTCTCGTCCTGGACCGGCAAAAATTGTTTGTCATCTCCAACACCTTCCCACCCCAGGCTCAACTTTGGCCAGAGGCTGCAAGCCTGCCCTGAGGCTTGACAAGTTGTGGCCCTGCTACCATATTCGTCAGACTGCAGTTTGGGGGTCACTTTTCTCGAACCGCCAGGAGGAGCCCCAGCCCCATCCAGAAGGCTTCCCTAAGCCTCCTCAAGATGCTGAACGCGGCCCCCAAGGTGGCTCCCAGGTGGAACCCCAGGGCCAACAGGACATTGCCTCCGTCCTGCACCCCCAGGGAAGCGGGAATGAGAAATCCCATGGCGGTGAAGATCATAGCCAGGGCGTCCAGACACACCGCCAGGCCCCAGCTAATGGGGTGGCCCAGGAGCCAGAAAATCAGGTACACTTCCACGGCGTGCATCGCCCAGGCCAGAAAAAACAGGGCCAAAGACAATAAGCCCCGGCCGGGATGTTCCCGGTAAAATGTTGCCATCTGGGCGTCCAGGCTCTCCAGGTCCCCCTCTTTTTCCTTGAGACGCCGGGGACACAAACCAAGCCGTTCCAGTAGCCGGATGCCCTGGACGCAGGGGCCCCGTCCCTGCAGAATAATGAAAATCAGGGCGCCGCTGGCCAGCAATAATGCTCCCAGACTAAGAGGCCACATCAGGGAGGAAGCCAGGGGAAGGAGAAAAGGCACCAGGGCCAGTCCCAGGAAGATATAAAGGACCAGGCTCAGGACAGTGATGCCCTTATGGATGACTACCGAGGCGGTGGCCTCCTCCCAGGGCACCCCCGAGGCCGCCAGGTGGGCGGCTTTGAAAGGCTCACCCCCCAGACCGGCAGTGGGAGTCAGGGTGTTCAGGGCTTCTCCACTCAAGCGTAACCGGAAAAGGAGGGTCAGAGAAGGGCGGTGGGCCGGGGAAAGGAGCAGGTAGTCCCAGGAGACGGCCTCGAGCCAGTTGACGATGCCATAGGGCAACAGGAGCACAGGCCACCACCAACCGACTCGCAGGAGATGCTGCCAAATGGTATCCCACCCCACTTCGTGGAGCATCCAGATGAGAAAAATCAGGGCGAGGCCCAGGAGGATCAGGGTTATCTTACGCATTTTGAGAAAAAGGACCTAAGTTTTTTGGGGGAATGAGAGGGGAGGGCAGCAAGCTCTCATTCCTCGCCCTCCTCCCCAACATACTCAATGCCCCTTGCCCGGCCCTTCCGGCGACTCGGGGGCCTTACGCATGAGAAGGACCAGGGGCAGGAGGGCCAGAAAGAGCAGGGTGAAAAACCAGTAGTCATCACAGAAGGCCAGCATCCGGGCCTGACGCTGCACTTCCAGGTACAGTCCGGCCAGAGGCTGTTTAAATCCCCACCACTGCCAGTCCGGAGGCAGTCCCGGGAGGACCTGTCCCATGCGCTGTTGCCAGTCCTGGAAAGTTAAATCCAATGGTGTTAGGCGTTCCACCAGGTGGCTCTGGTGGAACTGGGCCCGCCGGGACAACAAGGTGGTGGCAGTGGCGATGCCGAAACTCCCTCCCAAGTTGCGCATCAAATTGAAAATGCCGGTGGCATTTCCCATCTTTTCCTGACTGATCCGGGACATGGTGAGGGTGGTGAGGGAGACAAAAGTGGTCCCCAAACCGAAACCCTGAATGAACCTGGGCCACCAGGCGGTGTAAAAGTCAATCTGGGTATTGTAATTGCTCATGAGGTAAACGGCCACCATGTTAATGATTAGTCCCGCTCCCACCAGCCAGCGGCCGTCCATGACCTGGGTCAGGCGCCCTACAATGGGCAGGATGATTAGCGATCCCACGCCGCCGTAGGCCACAGCCCAGCCTGCCAGGGTGGCGTCATAGCCCATGAGGGTCTGGAGGTAAAGGGGCAGGAGCATGATACTGCCATAGAGGACGAAGCCGAAAAAGAACATGATGGTGACGCCGGCGGCGTAGTTCCGTTCTTTGAAAAGGCGCAGATCCACCACCGGATGCTTGGTTTTCAGTTCCCAGTAAATCAGGAGACCCAGCGCGGTGATGGACATGATGGCAAGGCGGAAAATGAAGGCCGAAGAGAACCAGTCCAGCCGTTCCCCTCTATCCAGCACCACCTGGAGGCACCCCAAGGCTAATACCAAAAACGCCAGGCCGACGTAGTCGATACTCCCGGCTTTTTGCTTTTTGATGTACTCCGGGTCGAAGATAAATAGCGCAGTCATGACCAGGGAGAGGATGCCGATGGGGAGATTGATATAAAAGGCCCAACGCCAGCTCAGGTTATCAGTGATCCACCCCCCCAACAGGGGCCCGATGATGGGGGCAAAGACCACGCCGATGCCCCAGATGGCCATGGCCATGCCCCGTTCTCGGACCGGGAAACTCTCCAGCAAAATAGCCTGGGAAATGGGCTGCAAAGCACCGCCCCCGATGCCCTGAAAGACGCGAAAAAGAACCAGGGTTTCGAGATTGGGGGCTGAGCCGCACATCATGGAAGTGCCGGTGAACAGGGCCAGGCAGATCATGAGAAAGCGCTTGCGGCCGAATAGGGCCGAGAGCCAGCCGGTGATGGGGAGCACGATGGCGTTGCTGACCAGGTAGGAGGTGAGTACCCAGGTGGCTTCATCCACCCCGGCGGAGAGGCTGCCGGCCATCTGGGGCAGGGCCACGTTCACCACCGTGGTGTCGATGATCTCCATGAAGGTGCCGGCCATCACGGCGATGGTGATGAGCCACTTGTTCACCGCCGGGGGGCCGTTGTTGGCGCTTTGGTTCATTGAAAGGTTCGGACTACGCCGTTTAAGGGGATGAAGGAGGGAATTGGGGAAACGGGGCGTGGGTTTGCACCTTCTGGTTCCCTTCCCTCAAGGCCCCAGTCCTTACTCCCCCCAGCAGCTTTGGTCCTGTGCGGTCCCGGGTGTCGATGGTGACGTAGCTGGACATACCGAGGCGTAAGGGCCGGTCTTCCGGGAAGGGCGGTAGCAGCACGATTTTCACCGGCACCCGCTGCACCACCTTGACCCAGTTGCCGGTGGCGTTTTCCGGAGGCAGCAGAGAGAAGGCGGCCCCGGTGCCGGCCATGATGGATTCCACTCTCCCGTTAAACTTGGTCTTGGGGTAGGCGTCCACGCTGATCTCGGCGGGCTGGCCGATGCACACGTTGGTGAGCTGGGTCTCCTTATAGTTGGCGTTGATCCACAAGTCTGTGATCTCCAGGGGAACCAGGGCCATGAGGGGCTGGCCGGGCTGCACCCAGTTGCCCACCTTCACCTGTCTCCTGGTGACATAGCCGCTGAAGTGGGCCACCAATTTGGTGTAACTCAGGTTGAGACGGGCCTGCTCCAAGCGAGCCTTGGCCTCCTTGATGGCCGGCTGCTGGTCCAGGGGAATGGCCGTGGAGCCGCCGATGGCAGCCAGGGCCTCCCGCTCTTCCTGCTGGGCCTGCTCCACCGAAGCTTTGGTTACCTTGTACCGGGTATTCACCTGATCCAGAGTCTGTCTGGGGACAGTGCGGCGCTCATAGAGGCTTCGGTAGCGGTGTCTGGTCAAGAATGGCCTGTTTCAGGTTGGCATCCGCCTCGGCCACTTGGGCCTGGGCCTTGGCTACCTTGACGTACTGGCTGGCCAGATCCTGACGCAGGCGGGCCAAATTTGCCTCCGCCTGGGCCACCGCCACCTCAAAATCCTGGGGTTCCAGAGTGACCAGGGTCCGGCCCTTTTCCACGAAATCATCGTTGTCCACCAGCACCCGGGCCACTCGGCCCGGCACTTGGGCAGAGACCATGCCCACATACCCGCTGACATAGGCGTCATCAGTGGAAACGTAAATAGAGAGGT
The DNA here is from genome assembly GCA_963709285.1 of uncultured delta proteobacterium. GTDB lineage: Bacteria > Desulfobacterota > Desulfobaccia > Desulfobaccales > 0-14-0-80-60-11 > JBGSLA01. The sequence goes on from CAVPVR010000005.1 coordinate 14,323, forward strand.
AATACCAGTACCCTATTCCAGCCCCAATGAATACTAGAACAAGGACAATCAGGCCGAGGCGCACCAGAGGCTTACGGAGCATGCCGAGGCTCTCCTTGGGGCATAAGATCGTTAATGGCCCCCACGGACCATAAAAACTGGGCCTTGGCCAACTGGTGGTCGTAACGGGCGTTGAAGAAGTTCACCCGGGTCCTGGTAAGGAGGGTCGAAGCGTCCACGACATTGGTGGCGGTGCCCACCTGCTCCCGATAGCGCTCCCGGTTCAGGCGCAGGTTCTCCTCCCCCTGGGCCACAGATTTTTCCGTGACTCGAATGCGCTCCGCCGTCTCTTTGAGGGCCAGGTAAGCGGTTTGCACGTCCAGGCGCACCTGGTCGCTGAGGTCCTCGCGTTGCACCTTGAGTTGCTCCACTTTTTCTCTGGCCTGGCGCACCTGGGCCCGGGTGTCCAGCCCGGTAAACAGGCTCCACTGGAACCCAAGGATAGCGAACCACTGGGAATCGTGGACCCAGGCCCGATTCTGCTGCCAGAAGTGCCCGGCCTGGGCGTAAAACCGGGGATAATGCTGGGCCTTAGTCTGGGTGACAGTTCTTTCCCCCTGCTCGATACGGCTGGTGGCGGCCTTCAGGTCGCTGCGCTGCTTCAGGGCGAGGTCCGCAGCATTTGGCATGTTCAAGGGTGGCGCAGCCAGATCTTTTTCCTCAGCCAGAGAAAGAGGGGTGGGGATGGGAAGGCCGATGAGCTTGTTCAGGGCCGATTTGGCGTTGACCACGTCATTGTTGGCGGTGATCAGGCGCTGCTTGGCGTCCGCCAGGGCGACCTCGGCCTGAAGGACGTCGTTGTAGGTGGTGACCCCATACTCATATAAATTCTTGGCATCCCGCAGTTGATCAGTGAGCTGTACCACTTCCTGTTGGGCCACCACCACCAGTTTTTCCCCCCGGAGCACCCGGAAATATCCCTGGCACACCAGGAGAAAAATATTATCCCGGACCTGGGCGGTATCGAGGCGGGAGGCGGCCTTGCCTAGAATTGCGGCCTGGTATCGGGAGGAGGTGGCCCAGAAGTCAAAAACCGTCTGGTCCACAGATACCCTGGAGGTCCAGAAGTTATTGTTGGCGATGGGGAAACTGCGCCCCGAGGCTGGACCACTCGTTTCTAACCGGATTCTGGTGGCCAGGTCATAAATAGTCTGGTTAACTTCGCTTTTCACCTTGGGCAGAAAGCCGGACCGGGCCCGGACCACTTCCTGGCCGGCAATGAGTTCCTCCAGGCGGCTCACCCGGAGGGAGGGATTGGCCTTCCAGGCCAGGCGCAGGGCTTCTTTGAGGTCCAGGGAGCGGGGGGTCTCTTCTGCCTGACCGGGAAGGGGCGCCAGTCCCAGGAATATGAGACACAGACAAACCAGGAGGGGGAGTATAGGATGCCTCATGGGGGAGACTCCTCCTGAGGGGTTTTTGAGGGGATAACGATCCCGGAGAACAGGAGCTTGAGAACCACCGGCAAGGCTTCCTGGATGACGTCCTGCCGGTCTCCAGTCATCTGGTAATAGCCCACCGACCTTACCAGTCCTTTCAGTAAAAAGGTGAGGACGCGGGGGTCGGCGGAGATAAATTGTCGTTGGGCGATCCCCTGGTCGAACAGACTGGTGATCAAAGCCACGATGCGTTCCTCGAGTTTTTGCAGCGGTAAGGAAGTGGCTTCCCGGCTCGACTTGGACCTGACCATTTCCCGGAGATACACCGGAAAGAGCACACTCTCCCGCTCCACGTAATTGAGGAGCAAAATGACCACTTGCTTCAGCTTTTTCTGAGGGGAGTCAGGCTTGGCTAAAATGCTTTCCAGGTCCAGGGCCATAGCTTCTCCCACCTGGGAGAGGAGGGCCTGGATCAGTTCGTCCTTGCTCTGGAAGTAAAGGTAGATGGTCCCTTTGGCTACTCTGGCAGCCTGGGCGATCTCATCCATGGTAAGGGTGTCTACGCCTGATTGTTCCATCAGGCGCCGGGCCGCGGCCAGGATCTCCTGGGTCCGGAACGCAGCGACAACCTCTTTTTTGGTGGTAGGGGAGCCGGCCATTGACTTCTCAGTCAAAAAAATGACTTTATGGTCAATAAAGAATCATCGGGGTTTTGTCAAGAAAAACTTGCAAACTCCTTTCCCCCTGGTCAAAATAACGGGTATATATTGGGGTCCTCATCTAAACCACTAAAGAAGCTGAGGGAAGGACTTATGGACCGGCGGGAATTTCTCAAAAAAGCGGCCGCCTTGGGGTTAGTGGCCGGGGCCGGGCGCTGGCTGGTCATGCCCGAGGAACTCTGGGCCATGGCCCCTGAGGAAACGCCACAACCCCTGATCGCCAAGGTGGAGGGGACCAAGTGGGACCAGATCACCGGTGAGGCCATCCAGAAGCTGGGCGGCATGAAGAAGTTCGTCAACCCCGGGGAAACCGTGGTAGTCAAACCCAACATGGCCTGGGACCGCGCCCCCGAGATGGCAGCCAACGCCCACCCCGACGTGGTGCGCCAGGTGGTGGAACTCTGCCTCGAGGCCGGAGCCAAGCAGGTAAAAGTCCTGGACCACACCTGCCATGATGCCCGCCGGGCTTACAAGCACAGCGGCATTCAGGACGCGGTAAGGGGCCTCAAGGACCCCCGGGCGGTGGTGGAGTTTGTGGATAAGCGCCGCTTCATCAAGGTCAAGGCTGAAAAGGCCAAGTCCCTGAAAGAGTGGCCCTACTATAAAGATTGTCTGGAAGCCGACCGCTTCATCAATATCCCGGTAGCCAAGAACCACAGCGAGGCCCGCCTCACCATGTGTCTCAAGAACATGATGGGGGCCATCGGCGGCTGGCGGGGCCGCTGCCACGTGGGGCTGCACCAGAATATCGCAGACATGAACCTGGTCCTGCGCCCCGACCTCCACGTGCTGGACTGCACCCGCATTCTTCTGAGAAACGGCCCCTCGGGAGGCGACGTGGCCGACGTGGCGGTGAAAAACCTGGTCTTCGCCAGCACCGACCCGGTGGCCCTGGACGCCCAGGGCAGCACTCTCTTTGGCTACGCCCCCGGCGACATCGGCTACATTGTCCGGGCCCAGGCCCTGGGGCTGGGGGAAATGGACCTCGGCAAGGTCAAGTTTATTTAATTACTGGAAAACCTTCACAGGCTTTGTGTCATTACACCTCATCCGGGGCGGCAGGTGCGTCGCCCCGTAATTCCTTGATTATGAATCTATTTTTTCCTGCATGACCGCAAAAAACCCTGAAACCAATACCCGGATATGGCTGTACCTCCGGCGCGGCAGCCAGATCGCCTTTTTCCTCCTGTTCTTGGTCCTCTTTCTCAAGGCGGAATACGGCGGCCAGGATATTCTCTCCTGGCCGGTGGACCTTTTCTTTCGCTTCGACCCCCTGATCCTGGCGGCCCATCTCCTGACCCTGAGCCCGCTGGTGTGGAGCCTGCTCTGGTCCCTGGTCTTCGTGGGGCTGACCTTGGTTTTGGGGCGCTTCTTCTGCGGCTGGGTCTGTCCCCTGGGCACCGCCCTGGACGGCTTTCGGCGTCTCCTGTTCTCACCGCGCCCCGACTCCGGCCTGGCCGACCGCTGGCGTCGGGTCAAGTACTACCTCCTTTTCTTCCTGCTGGCCGGCACGCTCTTTTCCCTCAACCTGGTGGGACTGTTCGATCCGCTGTCCCTGCTCTACCGCACCCTGGCCCTGGTTTTTTATCCGGCCTTCAGTTATGGGGTGGAAAAGGTGAGCCTCACCTTCTACCGGCTGGGAGAGCCCTTCACCTCTGTGAGCGAACCGATTTATCAGTTCTTGAAGACTACCGTCCTGCCCTTCAAGCCCCTGGTCTACCTCCTGCCTTTCCTCACCCTGGCCCTCTTTGTCCTGGTGGTGGCGGCTGAGCGGCTGGACCGGCGCTTCTGGTGCCGGGCCCTCTGCCCCCTGGGGGCCCTGTATGGTCTCATCGCCCGCTTCTCCCTGCTGCGACGACGCCCCACGGTGCTGTGCCAGGACTGTCAGGACTGCGCTGCAGTTTGCAAGATGGGCGCTTTCAGGGAAGGGCAGGAAGCAGTGTCGTCCAACTCCGCCTCCACATCTCAACTCCCCCGGCACCAAACTGCAGAATGCCAGCTTTGTTTGCGTTGCCAGGAGGCCTGTGATAAAGGGCGGGTTGATTTTACCTTTAGGCTTAAAACACCTCGGGCTCCCCTGGACCTGGGCCGGCGCCAGGTGATCACCTCCCTGGCGGCCGGGGTGGTGGCGGTGCCCTTGGTGCGCCTGGGTTCCTTGGCGCGGCGGCCGGATGAGTTTCTGGTCCGGCCCCCCGGGGCCCAGGAGGAGGGAGAGGTTCTCACCCGCTGCATCCGCTGCGGCGAGTGTATGAAGGTCTGCCTCACCAACGGCCTGCAACCCGTGCTTTGGGAAGCTGGCTTAGAGGGCTTCTATACCCCGAGGCTCGTGCCCCGGATGGGCTACTGCGCCCACTCCTGCACCCTCTGCGGCCAGGTCTGCCCCACCGGGGCCATCCCGAACCTGGAACTCGAGGCAAAACAGGCCATAGCCCTGGGCACCGCCGCCATCAACCGCACCCGCTGCATCCCCTACACCGAGGGCGCCGACTGCCTGGTGTGCGAAGAGCACTGCCCCGTGTCCCCCAAAGCCATTACTTTCAATGTGGCGGAAGTGCGGGACCTGCACGGCAAGAAAATGCTGGTGAAACTTCCCGTGGTGCAACCCGACCGCTGTATCGGCTGCGGCCACTGTGAATTTGTCTGCCCCGTGGGCGGCGAGGCGGCCATCCGGGTGAAGCGGTCGCTGAGAGTAGAGATCTGAGGGGGAGGGGGCCAGGGAGCGCAGCCCCCTGCCCCCTCCCCCTCAACCCCCTCCCCCAACCCCTTATAGGGTTGGATTATGAACCGGAGAAGTCGGGGCTGAAAGCCCCGCCTTCTCCGGCCCCAAAGGGGGTTGGGAGGGGAGTTTGAGGGGAGGGCGGGGGACCCACTGGTCCCCCGGCCCTCCCTTCAAAACCCTAAGGAGAAACGACATCAAACGTCACTATCCGGATAGGCCTCTGATGGGGGTGGGTGCGGTTATTTTTCGGGGGGGAGAGGTGCTTCTGGTGCGTCGAGGTCAGGAGCCGGCCAAGGGTTCCTGGAGTCTGCCGGGTGGGTTGGTGGAAGTGGGAGAGGGCCTGGAAGCGGCCATCAGGCGGGAAGTTATGGAAGAAACGGGCCTCACAGTGAAGGTTTTAGGCATTACTGCGGTCCTGGAACGGGTCTACCGGGATGCTGAAGAGAACATCCCGTACCATTATGTTCTCATTGATTTTGCCTGCGACTATATTTCCGGGGAAGTGACGCCCGCCTCTGACATTACGGCAGGGCAATTTGTTTCCCTGGAGAAGTTGAAAGATATTTCCTTGGCCTCCTTTACGGCTCAAGTTATCGAGCGTGCCTGGGAACAAAAGAAAACAGGGGCATTTCTCCCCTTGATTGTCTAAGTAGCAACTAAACCTGCTGTTTCCCTCTCCTGAAAAGGCAGGAAAAAAAGCAGGCACCCACAAAGGGCTGCCTGCCTTCTGCTGTCCGGAACTGTCTTTGCCTAGTCTTTTATAAACCGTTTTATTTCTTTTTCTTGGTTTCTTTTGGCTTGGCCTTATCTTTGACTTCCACCTTGGTGGCTGTCATGCGGTACTCGATGGTCACCTTGGCGCCCTTCTTGAGTTCTCCCGTCACTTTAGTGTCGGCGCTGCGGGTGATTTCCCAGCGGTCCTTGCCTTTCTGGACCGCAATCATGTCGTCGGAAACCTCAAGGACCGGCCCGGTCACCTGGTAAGTCTTTACTGCACCGGCGAAGGCCAGGGAGGAGAAAAACACGAAAACTGCCGTCCATGCCATCACGCGTTTCATGGTACCGTCTCCTTTTTCTGTGACAAGGTTTTTGGCCTGGTCTAAAAAGCCAGGGTAGTTCACCCTTTATTTAACAATTATGAAGTCTTTTAGCTTTTTAAAAGTCCCTTCCTTAATGCCCCTCACCTTCATGATATCCTCGGGGCTTTCATAAGGCCGGGCCTTGATGATGGCCTTGGCCTTGGTGGGACCGATTCCGGGAAGCTTTTCCAGGTCCTCCTGGCTGGCGGTGTTGAGGTTCACCTGCTGGTCCGGTGCCAGTTTGGGGGCTCCCTTTTTCTCTTTAGCGGCTGGCTGGGCTTTAGCAGCCGGGACCTCGGGGGTGGGCTTCGCTACGGGTGCGGCAGCCTTGGCCGGGGCCACCGTTACTTTGTCTTTGAGGGCGTCTATTTTCGCCTTGCTCATCCCCTTCACCCGGCTTAAATCGGCCACACTTTGGTAGGGCCGGGCCGCCGCGATTTTCTTGGCCAGGGCCGGACCTATGCCAGGCAAAGTTTGCAGCGTCTTTTGGTCTGCGGTGTTCAGGTCCACAGGCGCCCCGGGGGCAGGCTGTGGGGCTTTGGCTTCTTTCGCCTTTTTAGCCGTCGCAGACTTGCCGGTTTTCTGGGCCTCTGGGGCAGCGGCGGGAGAAGCAGGCGGTTGTGCGGCTTTGGCAGAGAGAGAAGTCTTTAATTTACCGATTTCTTTGGGGGATAGACCGGCTTTTTTAAGTTCTGTCATTGACTTGTAAGGCCGGTTGTCGATGATTTTTTTGGCGGTGGCCGGGCCAATACCCTTAACTGCCTCCAGCTCCGTCTGGGTGGCCGCATTGATGTCCACCTTGGGGGCCGCAGAGTTAGCGGTTCCCTGGGTGGCGATCAAAACCAGGAGCATGGTGGCCATTATGAAAAGTGCCTGCCACCGTAAGTTCAAAACCTTGTCATTGCCTGGACTCATGGTTGCCCTCCTGATTAAAGGTATCTCCCTGGGCACCTGCCCGCGGGTACGGCTTCCTTACTTTGACCCCATATGCCAAGGACCTTCCAGGACGGGGTATTCTCCTCACGACCCGGGCACCGTGGGCAGGGCCTCCAAGGCCCGGGCCAGGACCTCTTTCGGGTAATCCATGTCTTCCAGTTTTCCCTCCAGAAAGGCGTCATAGGCGGAGAGGTCGAAGTGGCCGTGGCCGGAGAAGTTGAAAACGATGCATTTGGGGTCATTGGCCTCCCGGCAACGCACCGCCTCGTCCACCGCACCCTTGATGGCGTGGGCCGTCTCCGGGGCCGGGATGATGCCCTCGGTTTGGGCAAAGAGACGGGCGGCCTCAAAGACCGGGTTCTGGAAATAGGCCCGGGCCTCGATGACCTTGTCGTGCACCAGGAGGCACAGCAAAGGCGCGTCGCCGTGGTACCTGAGGCCTCCGGCGTGAATCCCCGGGGGCACAAAGGAGTGTCCCAGGGTGTACATCATGATGAGCGGGGTGAGGCGGGCCGTGTCCCCGAAATCATAGGTGTAGAGACCCCGGGTCAGGGTGGGGCAGGCGGTGGGCTCCACCGCGATGATGCGGAGGTCCTTGCCCTTGAGCTTGTCCGGCACAAAGGGGAAGCAAAAGCCCGCAAAATTGCTGCCGCCGCCCACACAGCCGATGAGGATATCCGGCGTCTTCCCCGGCCAGGGCCAATTGTTTTTTGGTCTCCAGGCCCACGATGGTCTGGTGCAGCATGACGTGGTTGAGGACGCTCCCCAGGGAGTACTTGGTGTCCTCGTGGGTGGCGGCGTCCTCCACCGCCTCGGAGATGGCCATGCCCAGGCTCCCGGAGGTGTCGGGATCATTCGCCAGGATGGCCCGGCCGGCGTTGGTCTGGTCCGTGGGGGAGGGAAAGACTTCCGCACCCCAGATGTGCATCAGGGACCGGCGGTAGGGCTTCTGGTAGTAGCTCACCTTCACCATGTACACGGTGCATTCGAGGCCGATGAGGTTGCAGGCGAAGGCCAGGGCGCTGCCCCACTGGCCGGCGCCGGTCTCGGTGGCCAGCCGCCGCACCCCTTCCACCTTGTTGTAATAGGCCTGGGCCACCGCGGTGTTGGGCTTGTGGCTGCCGGGGGGGCTGACCGATTCGTTTTTGTAATAAATCCGGGCCGGGGTTTTGAGGGCCGCCTCCAGACGCCGGGCCCGGTGGAGGGGAGTGGGCCGCCACAGGCGGTACAGGCGGAGCACTTCGTCCGGGATGGGAATGGAGCGCTCCTGGCTCACCTCCTGCTCGATGAGGCCCATGGGAAAGATGGGGGCAAGGTCCTGGGGGCCCAGGGGTTGACCCGGTGGCCGGGTGGAGGTAGGGAGGGAACGGTCGAGGCAGGTCCGGCTGAATGTTGTACCATTCCTGGGGGAGTTCGGCTTCACTCAACAAAATCTTATAGTCATCCATGCAGATCAGGGGCTCCTTGGGGTTCGAGGTTTGAGTTTTTATATGCAGGCCCCGGGGGGGTGTCAAGGAAAAAACCCCCCAACAGGCCCGTTGGCCCCAAGTGCCCTGCCACCCCAGGAAAATTCAAGTTTCCCGCCTGGAAAACCGATGGAACAGTAGAACCGGCCGCCTGTCGGGGATAATTTCGGAATGAGCGCGGCGGCAAAATATAGCTTGTAGGGCAGCACAATTCTTCGATGCCGAACAAGGATGTTTGTCAATATGAGTCCTTAATCAGTCAGCAATACGGGAGAGCCTTTGTAAGAAAAGACTGGGGCACTGGCACCGTTACACCCTCTGGTCACCCTGAGCCCGCCTGGGTGGTGTTGCCAGCCAAGCAGGATTTCATAGATATATTCCCCGGTCTCAGCGTGTTCAGTGACCATGGTTAATCGGAAAGACCAAGATGAGCAGCGCCACCAAGCTCAGGTGCCGGCACGGAACATCAAGGCAGGGGTCCGGGAAGAAGAAGTTTGTCAAATCTACAACCTCAAGAAGAATTTAGATTACAGCGACATTTTGATCAAATACGCCAATAAGTACCTCAAGCTGGGTTGGGATCTGGTGGCGGTGAATGCCCAGGGGGAGACTGCTCTGGACCTGGATTTCCGGGAGCCTGAAGAATTTTGGTCCCCCAAACTTACCACCTTGGGCCTGGAGGGGGTCCAGATCAATTTGGGGGTACGCACCGGCAAGCCCTCCCACCTTCTGGTCCTGGAAGTGCACCGGGACGCAAGCCTGGCCCCTTTTAATCAGCGGGGAGACTGGGGATCGGGGTGTGTGGCCGAAGTGGGGTCGGACCGGGAACAGCATTACTACAAGATGCCCCGGGGTTGGCAGCCACCCTCGTCATATTTTCTCGAGTCCTTCCAGATCATGGTCTTTGGGGAGGAGGGGCATGGTCCTGGCGCCACCTTCTTTGGAGCCCAAGGCCCAGGCCACCTTGCGTTGGCTGAGGCCACCCTGGGAAAACCCGCCCACCCGACCCAGCCCGGCTCTGTGCAAGTTTTTAAAAGAAAGTGCACCGGCCCTGTCTGAGGACTCCCCGCCTCCCTTTCCCCACGTGCCTACCTGGGAGGAGATTTACCCCAGCATCACCAGCTATCCTTCAGTTCTCCAGGCCCTTTTGGCTCCGGCCACCACGCCGGAGGAGTACTATCAGGCCCTGGTGGCTGCGGCCCGGGAGGTGGGGCTGGGGGACCCCCAGGTGCTCCTGGGGCTTTTGTGGCATGCGCCCCTGGGGGATGGAGGGCATCCGCCTCAGCGTTGGGAGTACTTTCAGCGGTTGGTGCGCCAGAGCGCCGACCAGGAATCGGAGAATCATCTGCCTGGAACGGCGTCATCCCGAGACGAAAGGGGTCCCCGCCTCCTCACGGCATGGTCAGCGCCTCCCGGCCCCCGGGGACAGAGTCATTCTCCGGCGCCACCGACGGTGAAGGGCCCCGGTGGCCGGTTATCCCAGTATCCCGCCGAGTTCGCCGCCCCCTTCGTCCGGGACCCCGTGGCGTCGGGATGAGCCCCGCCGGCCGAATGGCAATGGTCGGGTGCGCCTGCCGGAGGGGGAGGAATATTTTGATTCCTGGGCCGAACTTTTCCGTCTCAGCCGGGATAATCTGGTGGTGGACCGGCAGCGCTACGAGGCCATGATTTATGAGCTGGGCAAACTGGGGGCGTGGCAGGATTTTTTTAAAAAGCAGCATCGGGAAAATAAAAGTCTGCGGGAAAAGATCGAGGCTCAGTGGGCCAAGGAGTTAGAATTTTTCCGGCAATTGAGCTCCAAGAATGACAAGAAAGGGTGGCGAAAATGGTAACGGGAAGTCCAACGAGCGACCAGCAGAGACCTGACCTGCCTCTCCCCCTCATCCTGGAGATTTTCCAGGGAAGGGGAGCATCCCAACAGTTCCCGGTAAAGGTCAGGAGCTTGTCGGCCCGGGGTGTGATCCTGACAAGTGGCCAGACCCCCGGAGACCTTAACCTGGATGGGTCCACCGGCAGGGATTCCGTCATTCACTTGACCGACGGGAGAGATCCGCGAGATTCGGGGGAGTCTCATGTGGGCTCGTCCCCGGGGCGAGGCCGACCCGGAAGTGGTTTTCGGGTTAGAACTGAGCAATTCCAATTTACGGGTGCGGCGGGCCCTGGAAGAGCAACTGCTGGCCTATCCCCAGGATCTGAAAAACCTGTGGGACCATTGGGATGCGGTGCATGATGATTACGAGGGATTCGGCGCTGACCAGCCAGCCTCTCGAAAAAGCCTGAAGGCTCCCCGGTCCGAAGCGGTAATAACGCCATCTGAACCTGTGGCTTCTCAAATCCAGCAAGATTCTCCCTCATCTGACCGCGCCGTCTATTGGGTGGGTTTCGGCACCGTGATGGGAGGATTGGCCATATATTTTCTGGCGCCGGAGTCCTACCGCTTGTTCGGCGTCATCCTGGCGGCCTACGGCAGTTTGACCATCGCCGGCAAAAGTGTGTGGTCCATGGTGCGGAAGCGCCCTCGGTCCCCAGAGCAAGCTTGATTTGGGAAAAGCTCAATCCCACAGGAGAGGAAGATGAAGACCGACATAAACAAGAAATTGTGGAGTATCGGCGGTGGCAAGGGGGGCATCGGCAAGAGCATTTTCACCTTAGGGCTGGGCATCTCTCTCGCCCGCCTGGGGCACAAGATCATTGTGGTGGACACCGATCTGGGCGGGGCCAACCTCCACACTCTCATGGGAGTGCGCTATCCCTCGCACACCCTGGAGGACTTTCTCCTGAGACGGGTCCAACGCCTGGAGGACATCATCATCGAGACCGGGGTGAAGGGCATCGGTCTCATCTGCGGCGCCGATGACATTCTGGGGGCAGCCAACCCCACGTATTCCCAAAAGGTCCGCACGTTGAACCAGATAGAAGAGCTGGACGCCGATTTCGTACTCCTGGACCTGGGAGCGGGCACCTCCTTTAACACCCTGGATTTTTTCAACTATTCCCTTGGGAAGATCTGCCTGCTGACCAGTCAGGCCACTTCCTTGCAAAACGGTTACGGTTTCATCAAGAATGCCCTCTACCGGCAAATCTCCCGGGAGTTCGCCAAAGATGAGGAAATCCTGGAGCTGTTGTGGGAAACCGACAACAAAGGCCCCGACGCGGAGGTCACCTCGGTAAAGGACATCCTCACCCATCTGAAGACCATGGATGCCGGGCTGAGTTTCCGTCTGGAGCAGCTCCTGGAGGACTACCAGGTCCTGTTGGTGGTGAACATGGTAAAAAATGACCGGGATACCATGTCGGGACTGATTATTCGGGAAGTGGCCTCGAAGTACCTGGGCATCCAACCCGAAATTTTGGGTCATATTTCTTACGACCTGGCAGTGGAAGCGGCCGTTAACCTGATGATTCCTTTTCCCCTGGATAAGGACGAGAGTAAACCGGCTCAGGATTTGCGGACCATTGCCCAGAAAGTTCTGGAAATCTCTTGCCTCCCTCCCAAAGAATATGATTTTGTCGTTCAGCCAGCTTCAGAGGACCATGAGAGCGAGGACTGGGACCGCTTCTGGCAGCGCGCTCCCGCGTGAAGATATACTCGATCACGGCGCACCGGTGAACCATGGAAGGACCGGTTTTCCCGGCAGGATACAAACCGGCAGCTAGACGAGGAAGGGAAGATGGAGAACCAGCCTCAGTTTCTCCCTTCCCTATTTTTTTCTTAGTTTGGGGAAAAGAGACCAGGCCATGATCAAGTTGTTGCCTCACACACCTGAGAATCCGGAAGGGGTGGTGCTCTTCGGGGGTGGAGAGGGGCTGGCGCCCCTGAGACTGAGCCACCTGTCGTTGGCCAGGGCGCTGCCCTTTCATATCTTTACTTCCGCCGACGGGGTCCCGGGGGAGTTTGTTCTCACCTGGCGGCGGGGGCGAACCTTGCCGGAGAAAGCCAGGGAGATGGTCTGGGGTTATTTTGCGGTGGCCGAGGCGGGGGAGGTGCTGACCCACCTGTTGTCCCAGGTGGAGGAAACTCGGGCGAGGGGTGAGCCTGGTCATCCAGAGTTCCTGGGACTCCTGGGTGATACCTTACTGGTTTGGACCCAACATTTCTTCTGTCACGCAGCGGTCCGCACCCCGGAAGGGGTGGCCGGGGCCCGAGGCCTTATCACCTCTGTGGCCCAGGGTCTTAACACCTCAGGCAAGGCCCTGGAGACCGTGGGGAGACTCCGGCGGCACGACTCCGGCCTCTTCAGCCACTGCCTGAACGTCACTCTCCTGGCCCTGGCCTTTTTCCCGAGCCTGACCTGGGACAGGGATGAGGGGGAAACCTTCGCGTTGGGAACCTTACTTCATGACCTGGGCATGATGCCCCGGGCCCAGGAGACCTTTCATCAAACCGGTCCCTTGAGCGACCAGGATTGGGAAGAAATCAAGGGGCATCCCGATCGAGGCGCCGAACTCTTGAGATCCCTCGAGCAGCTTCCAGAAGAAGTTCTGGTCATGATCAGGCAACACCATGAAAGCACGGACGGCTCCGGCTACCCGTTGGGCCTCAAACGCGGCGACATCCATCCCTGGGCCCGGGTATTGAGAATCCTGGATAGTTACGAAGCCATTACTTCTCTGCGTCCCTGGCGGCCTCCCATCAGTGAACGGCAGGCACTGCGCCTCATGAAATCTGCCTGGAGCGCCCAGGGTACCTACGACCAGGAATACCTGGAGCGTTTTCTGGTTTTTTGCCAGGGGAAGTAAGAAAAAAGCAGGGGTGAAGGTGCAATTTCTGGGCCCACTTTTGCAATTACCGGTATACATTACTCTCCCTGGATAAAAGAAGTCAGGATATTCATCCTCCCTGTTAACCTCACTTTCCTTGCCCATAATTATTCCCAGGTAAATTTTCAGCAATTTTTTCTTATGATTTTGGTCAGTGCGGCGTTACTCCATAGTTTGCCTGACACTTCACCTGGTGGGCGAAGCTGCCTGGCCGGACGCAGGCAGGTGCATTGACACCGCAGGCAGCCTTTGCTAAAGAGGGAGCCAGGGAGTGATTTCCCGACAAGGAGAAGACGCCATGCCCGTGAACACCCAAGAGCGGCTGCACTATACGGAAATCCTGGAGCATCTCAAAACCAGCTTCCCCTATCCTGTATCCAACCCCGTCATGGATGGTTACTTTGTGCACACCCTGTCTCGCTTCATAGACCGGGTGGACGACCTGAAGTCCGCGGCGCCCATCCTGGGTCTCGGTCTGCGGGGACATTATAACCAGGTCCAGGGGATGGGCTTTCCTGAGGAGATGAGCTCGGTGGAGGAAGTCACCGGCGACATTGTGGATTTCTGCCGGGGCATGCCTATCTGGGGACACCCCAACTCCCAGATAAACGTCATCCCTTCGGCCACCATCCCCAGTATCACCGCCATGGTGGCCGCGGCTCTCTACAATCCCAACATCATCTGGGACGAATACGCCGCCCGTTTCGCCGAGGCTGAGATCCAGGCAGTGGCCATGCTTTCGGACCTTGTGGGCTACGATCCCCGGCACTCCGGCGGGGTCTTCACCTTCAGTGGCACCGGCACCATCCTCTATGGCGTGAAGCTGGGCATTGAAAAATATCTGGGGGGCCGGGGCATGGAGGAGGGGGTGCGGGACGACCTGAAGATTGTGTCCTCCGCTTCTTCCCATTACGCCCGCTTGAACGTCAGCGCCTGGCTGGGGCTGGGCATGAAGAACCTGGTGACCATACCCAGCACCCGGGATAACGAGATGTCCCTGACCGATCTTGAGGAGTATCTCCGGGAGGCCTTCTCCACCGGGGAGAAAGTAGCGGTGATTATCGCCACTCTGGGGACCACCGACGCCTTCGGCATTGACGACCTGGCCGCCATTGTGCGGCTGCGGGACGAGTTGGTCCAGGAGTATCAGGTCGCCCGCCCGCCCCACATCCATGCCGATGCGGTCATCGGCTGGATCTGGTCGGTGTTCCGGGACTACGATTTTGAGGCCAACCCGCTCGGATTCCACGCCCGCACCGTGCGATCCCTCCAGGATTCTCTGAAACGCCTCGGCCACCTGGGGCTGGCCGATTCCCTGGGGGTGGACTTCCACAAGACCGGCTACTCCCCGTATATCTCCAGCGCCTTTCTGGCCAAGGAGCGGGATGATTTGACGTTGCTTTCCCGGCATCCCGAGGAAATGCCCTACCTCTACCAGTTCGGCCAGTACCGTCCCGGGATCTACACCCTGGAGTGCTCCCGCCCTGGGAGCGGGGCCCTGGCAGCCCTGGCCAACATGCGCCTGTTTGGCAAACAAGGTTTCCGGGTCCTGATCGGCCATATCGTGGAGATGGCGGCCATGCTCAGGGAGCGCCTGGAGGCCTATCCCTTTATTGAGGTGCTAAACGACTTTAATTACGGGCCGGTGACCCTGTTCCGGGTGTATCCCGAAGGGATGGTGGCCAAGGAGGCCTTCCAGCGGGAGGTGAGCGACCCCGCCTACCGGGATCAGCTTGAGGCGCAAAACGATTACAACCGGCAAATTTTTAACCTGATCCACGACCGGGCCATGGCCGGGGAGGGAGTGCTGTTGTCCTGGACCACCGCCTATCGCCACGCCGAGTATAACGGTGAGGAAGGGCCGCCCATCGCCGCGCTGAAATCCTTCATCCTGAGCCCCTGGACGGACCTCACGGCAGTGGACACGGTGGCCCGCCAGGTGGTGGAGGTCCGGGAGCAGTTGATGAAGGGGGAATGACAGGGTGAGGGTGGTTTCCTGAGAACGTTCTCGGCTTGACAGGAGCAACGTACTGCGCTAAGGTAGCGGTAATCCGGGGTTGAACTCCGGGCCTGAGGAACGATTTTTTTGCGAACAATCAGCCACGCAGGCCAGGGTGCCAGAAGGCGCCGGCAGTCGTGGCTTTTTTTGTGAAAGGGAGGAATGGTAAATGAAGAGACTGGTGAGAGTGCCGAAAAAAAGCCTCGTTGCCCTGGTGGCCCTGATAGTGGGCCTCTGTCCGACTCTGCCTGCCCAGGCCCACTTCCAGGTCTTCTGGCCCCAGACCGAAGGCTGCTACGCCAAACCGGGAGAGGTGGTGAAGTGGCAGTATTTCTGGGGTCACCCCTTCGAGATGATTGTTTATGACGCCCAGCCTCCCAAGTTTTTCATCTTCAAGCCCCAGAAGAAGAAGGAGAGCGTGACCGTCAAGGAAATCACCCTCAAGGACCAGGCGAGCGGCAAGGACCGCAAGGCCTTTCAGGTGGAATATACTCCCCCCGGGCCGGGGGACTATTACCTGTGCCTGGAGAGTCCCCCCTACTTCATTTCTGAAGAGAAGGTTTTCTGGCAGGACTACGTCAAGGAGCCGCTGCACGTCATGGCTGAAAAGGGGTGGGACCAGGCGGTGGGGCTGCCGGTGGAGATCATCCCCATTACCCGGCCCTATGGCTGGCCGGCGGGATCGGTCTTTAAAGGACAAGCCCTGGCCAAAAACCGGGCGCTAACCCGGGCTACCGTGGAGATCGAGAAGTTCAACGGGTTTTACGTCCCAGCTGACAAGCTCCCCAAAGACCGCCTGGGAGAAGAAAACGGCCCCCTCATCACCCGGATCACCAAAACCGACCGCATGGGTTACTTTGTCTGTACCCTGGACAGCCCCGGCTGGTGGATCATTTCCGTATCCGCACCGGGAGGCAAAAAGGTCCACGAGCGCAAGACCTACCCGGTGGACATGCGGGGATGCCTCTGGATCTATGTAGAGCCACCTCCGCCGCCTTTGAGTTTGCCGGAGAAGTAAAGAAGATGGGAGCGTTTCTTGATTGAGGGGAGGGCCGGGAGACCGCAGGCCCCCGCCCTCCCCTCAAACTCCCCTCCCAATCCCCGATACTGGTAGCACGGGCATCCTGCCCGTGCCTGGACGGGCTGGAAGCCCGTCCTACCGTGCTTGTCTAAGTGGTTGGAAGATGGGAATAACATTTTGTGGGGGAGGAGGCCAGGGGTTGCAAACCCCTGCCTCCTCCCCCACACCCCTCCTCCAACCCCCTACATCAAAAGGGCACAGGCTTCCAGCCTGGCCGGCACAGGCAAGATGCCTGTTCTCCCGATAAAAGAAAGTGGAAGTGAGGTTTAAGGTGATGGCAGGGACCTCAGGTCCATGGCCCTTCCCCCACCTGGCACCTAGCCTAACACATACGGCACCGTGTCTTCGGTGGTATCCGTTTCCCCCTCCCGCCAGGCCAGGAGGTAGAGGGGTTCCGGGCCGGGATTCCGCAGGGCGTGGGCTACTCCGGGAGGGATGCGGATAAGGAGGTGGCGGCCCGACACCACCCGTTCCCGGAGGTCTCCGGGGTGGGGCTCCCACATGAAATAGCCGGTGCCGTGGAAGGGATAGAGCCACTCCCAGCGCCCGGGGTGGAGGTGGTTACCCCGTACCCGATTGGGGGCAATGGATACCAGGTGAAAGGCGCTAGGTAGCCTCCCCGGGTCTTGCACCCGTCCTTTTAAGGGGTAAAAACTAAAACCTCGGGAGTCTTCCTGGATTTCTCTGGAGAGGTCGATAAATTCTACGGTTTCCATAGTCACCCTCAATTTGCTTCTCAGAAAGGTCTTAAACAACCACAGGTCAGCCGTAGCCCATAAGGGAACCAGGAGCCCTTGACGGTGGCTGGCGCTTGCATTTTCCCTGTCTTTTGATAGAGTTGTGTCGCCTGGCCCTGCGGTCAGGAGGAGTTGTGATGCTCGCGGTTAACGACTTGGTGCTGGTCCACTTCGACAGCCAGCCCGCTTTTTATGCCCGCATAAATGAAATTACCCCGGATGTCAAGAGGGGCTGGCACCAGGTGGAGCTTTTGGTTCTATTTTTACCGTCCCAAACGGTGGTGTGGATTCTGGACGACCACCATTTGCAAGGGGAGGAGTTCACCATGGGGGGGCGGCCGGTACAGCTCGAGTTCGTGCCACCGAAACCCTTTCCGGAGCCAGAGAAAGACGGAGCCCCGGTCCCAGGCAAGGGAAAAGTCATCAAGCTGCCGCGCAAGCCGTAACGCAAAAGTTTTAAATATGCGAGTGGGCTTCCCCCGCTGGTTCGCTTGGGTGGCAGCGCACGGGCCCGACTTGACCCAATTTAATCAGAGGCTGCATTGACTTAGTTTTGTTCTCCCAGCCCATATCGGTTTTCAGTTGTTTTTACCTGCCTGAATATTACAATAAATTATACTTTTTTAATTGTTTGGGAAAGCCGATTCATTATGCGCCTGTTGCTCGTTCAGCCCACCACCAAGTACCCTGACCGGCGGCCTCTGCGGAGCCGCACTCGCTGGTTCGCCCAACCGCTACCTTTTTCAGGGGCTGCCCAGCAACCTTTTTTTTCATTGGGCCGCCAAGCGCCGTCTCGACCCGGTGGATTTTTATTAGGATTTAAGTGAACAGAGTTCCTGAGTGATCCGGTTTTCTGCGTTTGCCTACAGATTTGTTAAAATAATAAGATTGCAAAGCGTTGAGGTCAGTTCAGGGTTGGGAAGGCCGTCCTTACTCCGGTAATCACAAATTCGGCTGCCAGAGCCGCCAGAATCAACCCCATGAGGCGGGTGAGCAGCCGCAGGCCGCTCTCCTTGAGAAAGCCCATGATCCTGGCCGCGAAGCAGAAAAAGAGATAAGTGGTGAGCATAATGAGAGCCACGGCGGCCACCAGGAGGGCGTCCTCCAGGAGGTTTTGGGACCGGGCGGTGAGCACCAGCACCGTGGAGATGGCTCCAGGCCCGGAAAGGAGCGGCATAGCCAGAGGGATCAGGGCGACGTCCCGGTAGTCCCCGGGGGCGAGGCTGGAGGAGGTGTCCAGGCGATTGAAGTGCCCCCGGCCCTCCATCATATCAAAAGCGATGCGGAAGAGCACCAAGCCGCCAGCGATCTGAAAAGCCGGCAGGCTGATGCCGAAAAATTTGAGCACCAGCCTTCCCAGGGCGACGAAAAAGACCAGGATGAGAAAGCCGTAAAGACAAGCCCGCCCGGCCAGGGCCCGGGCCAGACTGGGGGCGATCCCGGCGGACAGGGCCAGAAAGGGAAAGATGTTACCCGTTGGGTCAACGATGACAAACAGGGAAATGAAACTGGTGATAAAAAAGGACAGTATGGAGTCGGGAAAGGCGTCAAGCATCGTCTGACCCTGAACATATGAGGAAATCTCATGCCTAGCTATCAGGTTACCAAGACTTTTCAGGAAATCAACGAAAAGATCAAGAAAGGCCAGGCGGTAGTGGTCACCGCCGAAGAGATCATCGACATTGTGCGCCAGAAAGGGGAGGTGGCTGCCGCCCGCCAGGTGGATGTAGTGACCACCGGCACCTTCTCTACCATGTGCTCCTCAGGTGCCTTCCTCAATTTCGGGCACTCCAAGCCCCCCATCAAGGCCAGTCAGGTGTGGCTCAACAAGGTGCCGGCTTACGCCGGGGTGGCCGCAGTGGATGTTTACTTGGGCGTCACCGAACCGTCAGTGGACGATCCCCTGAACAAGGTCTATCCTGGGGAGTTCAAGTACGGCGGGGGGCACGTCATCCAGGATCTGGTGGCCGGGAAAACCGTGACCCTGTTGGCCGAGGCCTATGGCACCGACTGTTACCCCAACAAGCGGGTGGAAAAGGAAATCACCCTGACGGACATGGTGAACGCCATCCTGTGCAACCCCCGTAATGCTTATCAGAATTACAATTGTGCGGTGAATCTTTCCAAGCGCATTATTTATACCTACATGGGGCCCTTGCGGCCCCGGGCCGGCAACGCCAACTATTGCACCTCCGGGGCCTTGAGCCCGCTGATGAACGACCCCTATTTCAAAACCATCGGCATCGGCACCCGGATTTTCCTGGGGGGCGGGGTTGGCTATGTCTGCTTTCCGGGGACCCAGCATCATCCGGGACGGCCCCGGGGCCCCAACGGCATCCCCACGCGGCCGGCCGGCACCCTCATGGTTATTGGCGACCTGAAACAGATGAACCCTCGCTTTCTGGTGGGGGTGAGCCTTCTGGGCTACGGCTGCTCCCTGGCGGTGGGCCTGGGAGTGCCCATCCCCATGCTTAATGAAGAAATGGCCCACTTCTGTGCAGTGAGCAATGAAGATATCATTACTCCCGTGGTGGACTACGGCCACGACTACCCGAAGGGCACCGGCAAGGTCCTGATGGAGGTAAGCTACGCTCAACTCATGAGCGGCAAAATTGCGGTGGAGGACCATGAGGTGCCCACGGTCCCTCTTTCCAGTATGGTGCGGGCCCGGGAAGTGGCCAACCTTCTCAAGGAATGGATTACCGCTGGGCGATTCCTCCTGGGAGAACCGGTGGAGCTCCTGCCGTCCGTCGATGAAAGACCCATGGACTCAGAGGTAGTGAGCCGGGAGAGTTGATGGGTGTAAGGGAGGGGACGCAAGGCCTTTCCTTTGTATCTACCAGATAATGCTTCAGATTATCCCTCATCTGCGCCGCTGGCAGCGGGTGGTGCTGTTGTTTTCCGGGGGGCTGGACTCCAGCGTGCTTCTGGCCCTGGGGAGACAGGCCCTGGGGGAAGGGCTCACCGCGCTCACGTATATCGGCCCGCAAACGGTCCCGGGAGAGGTCGGGGCCGCCTGGCAGTTGGCCCGGAAATTCCGGGTGCGGCACCTTCTGGCGGAGTTTGATCCCTTCACGCTCCCCGACTTTCGGGAAAACACCCCCCGGCGCTGTTACGTCTGCAAGCAAGCCATGCTGGCCCAAGCCCGAGAGGTGGTTGCCTCACTGGGGGCCGAAGCCATCTGGGATGGCACCAATATGGATGATCTTCAGGATTTTCGTCCGGGGCTCCAGGCAGCCCGGGAGGCCGGGGTGGAAAGTCCCCTACTCGCTGCGGGTTTGGGGAAAACGGAGATCAAGGAGTTGAGCCGGGACCTGGGGCTTTCTGGGGATAAGGCCCCGCAAAGCTGCCTGGCTACTCGCTTCCCGTATAACACCACGTTGTCCAGGGAAGCCCTGGCTCGGGTAGGGCGCGCCGAAGCCTGGCTGCGGGGGAGGGGCTTTTCCCACGTGCGCCTCAGGGTGCGGGGCCAGTTGGCCTGTCTGGAACTCCGGCCGGAGGAGTGGCCGGTTTTTTTTGCCCGGCGCCTGAGAGGTCCTTTCCTGGGTTTTCTCAACTCCCTTGGCTTTGAAGGCTTGGAACTGGCCGTGCCCGGCTAACAGCAAGATCGATACAATTTTTTATGGAGAAGGAAAACAGGGGGAACAATGTACAAGGTCCTCTTCCTCTGTACGGAAAATGCCTGCCGCAGCCAGATGGCCGAAGGCCTGGTCAACTATGATCTGGATGGCAAGGCCAAGGCCTTTTCTGCCGGGGTGCGCCCCCATATGGTGAACCCCCGGGCCATTCAAGTCATGGGGGAACTGGGTATCGACCTCAGCGGCCACCGCTCCAAGTCGGTGGACGAATTTATTACTGAACCAATGGATCTTGTTATCACCGTGTGCGACCGGGCCGCAGAAGAGTGCCCCTTGTTCCCCGGGAACACTGAGGTCTTGCATATGGGTTTTCCCGACCCGGCTCCAGCCACCGGGACGGAAGAAGAGATCATGACGGTTTTCCGCCAGGTCAGGGATGACCTCCGGGCCAAGCTGATTCCCCTTATCCAAGAAAAAGCCGCAGCCGCCACCCCCTAATCAGGTGATCCCCCGCCGCCGCCAAGCTTGTAAAATTTCTCCAGGGCAGTTAAGAATAGTTGCATGAGTCAGCAGAAGCGCTCCCTGGGACTCTTCTCCGGGGGCCTGGACAGTATGTTGGCTGTGGCAGTGCTGCGGGAGCAGGGGATAGAGGTGGCGGGGGTGGTCTTTGTCACCCCCTTTTTCGGAGCGGAGCGGGCCAGAGAGTCTGCCACCCACCTGGGGATGCCCCTCATCGAACAGGACATCACGACCCTCTATTACCCCCTCCTGGTCAACCCACCCCACGGGTTCGGCAGCCGACACAACCCGTGCCTTGACTGTCACATTCTCATGCTGCGGGAGGCAGGAGCCCTCATGGAGGCCCAGGACTTCGACTTTCTTTTTACCGGGGAGGTACTGGGGCAGCGGCCTATGAGCCAGCACCGGGGGGCGCTTAACCTTGTGGCCCGCGAGTCTGGATACCCCGAATTAATTCTCAGACCCCTATCTGCCAAGCTGCTGCCGCCCACCAGGCCGGAACTTGAGGGATGGGTGGACCGGGAAGGGCTTCTGGACATCAGCGGCAGGGGCCGCAAGCGCCAGATGGAGCTGGCGTCCCGCTACGGCATCACCCAATATCCCACCCCGGCGGGAGGGTGCCTGCTCACCGATCCGGGCTACGCCACCCGCCTCAAAGAGCTGCTGGACCATACCGACAAGCCCTCCCGGCAAGATCTGGAGCTCTTGAAGTGGGGCCGTCACTTCCGCCTGCCCGGAGGCGCCAAGGTGGTGGTGGGGCGCACCCACAAGGAAAACGAGGCCATCAGCACCCTCCTGGCGCCTGGGGACCTGGTAATCAAGGTCCAGGGCTATCCCGGCCCCCTGGTCCTGGTGCCCGGAGGAGCGAATCTGCATAGCATGGAGGAGGCCGCAGTCCTGGCCGCCTCCTACAGTGACGCGCCTGAAGGCCAGGAAGTGGCCGTGT
The DNA here is from genome assembly GCA_963709285.1 of uncultured delta proteobacterium. Classification (GTDB taxonomy): domain Bacteria; phylum Desulfobacterota; class Desulfobaccia; order Desulfobaccales; family 0-14-0-80-60-11; genus JBGSLA01. The sequence continues at coordinate 36,278 of CAVPVR010000005.1, forward strand.
CCGGCCAACAGGGGGAAGAGACCCGACTTATTAAGGTCACAGCGGCCTCAAAAGAACGCTTGAAAAAATGGTTGATTTAACAATGGACACCACAGAGGAAGCTCTTATTGATATTCTCTGGCCGGCGGTTCCGGCCGTCGTGAGGTCGGGCCTGTGGCCCTAAGCCCCCTTTTCCCTCCCTGACCGAACCATGGATCTGGCAACCTTTCTGCAACAGGTGGTAAACGGGCTGTCTTTAGGCAGCCTGTATGCCTTGATCGCCATTGGCTATACCATGGTGTACGGCATTTTGCGCCTCATCAACTTTGCCCACGGCGACCTTATTATGGTGTCGGCCTATGTGGCGGTCATGGGGGTGGGGTGGTTCCGCTGGCCCTGGCCCCTGGCCTGTGGGGTGGCCGTGGCGACTACGGGCTTTTTAGGGGTGCTTCTGGAATTGGGGGCCTATCGGCCCCTGAGGGGCGCGCCCCGCATTTCTCTCTTGATTTCCGCCATCGCGGCGTCCTTTCTCTTAGAGAATCTGAGCCTGGTGATTGTGGGGGGCATTCCCCGGCCGTTCCCGGTGCCGGCCTGGATTTCCGGGAGTCTGGTGGTGGGAGGGACATACATCCCCCGCCTCAGCCTGGTGATCCCGGTGGTTACTGCCGCGCTGCTTGGCATCCTGTTTGTTCTTCTCTACCGCACCCAGATGGGGCGGGCCATGCGGGCCGTGGCCTATGATATGGAGACCACCAGCCTCATGGGGGTGAATGTCAACCGGGTTATCTCTTTGGCCTTTCTGGTGGGCTCCCTCCTGGCTGGCTGCGGAGGGCTCCTGTGGTCCATGAAATACACCCAAATCAACCCCTTTATGGGTATTGTGCCGGGGCTGAAGGCCTTTATTGCCGCAGTGTTGGGAGGCATCGGCAATCTGGGCGGCGCCGTGGTGGGGGGTCTCCTGCTGGGGTTCCTGGAAGTCATGCTCGTGGCCCTTTTCCCCGACTGGTCAGGCTACCGGGACGCCTTTGCCTTCGCGTTATTAATTATCATTCTCCTGGTAAGGCCCACCGGCCTCTTGGGGGAAGTCCTGGGGGAGGAAAAGCTGTAACCAGGATTCGAGTGAAGGGAGTGGATAGAATATCAGGAAACTTCTCCTCAACCTCGGCGCGCTGATTCTTCTGGCCCTGTGCCTGTATGGCGCGGACTGTTTCGCCGGCGATTATTACGTGCGGCTCCTTACCCAGGTGGCCATCTTTGTCACCTTGGCGGTGAGCTATAACCTGGTGGTGGGGATTTCCGGCCAACTTCATTTGGGTCCCAACGCCTTCATCACCTTGGGGGCCTATACCGCGGCGCTTCTGACTCTGACTCCGGCGGAGAAGGACCTCATCTTTCTGGTGAAGCCCCTGGTGTGGCCCCTGAATCAGGTGACCCTCCCCTTTGTCTGGGCCCTGTTGGCGGGGGGACTGGTGGCCGCCGGGTTCGGCTTCCTCACAGGTTTTCCTGTCTTTCGGGTCCGGGGGGATTACCTGGCCATCGTTACTTTGGGATTTGGCGAGGTGGTACGGGTGCTGGCCAACAACCTCCAGGGCCTCACCAACGGCTCCCTCGGGTTGAAAGGCCTGCAGCCTTACACCAACCTCTGGTGGGCCTGGGGCCTGGCCGCAGTGACGGTGATGGTGGTCCAGGCCTTGAAGAATTCCGGGTACGGCCGGGCCCTGGCAGCCATCCGGCAGGATGAGACTGCGGCTAAGGCCATGGGGGTGAACACCTTTCAACACCTCCTGGTGGCCTATGTGCTGAGCGCCTTTTTTTTCGGTGTGGGCGGGGCGCTGCTGGCCCACCTTATTACGACCATCTCCCCCACTCTCTTTACCTTTTTCCTCACCTTCAACCTCCTCATCATCATTGTCGTGGGGGGACTCGGCTCCACCACCGGGGCGGTGCTCTCGGCTTGCCTCTTCACGGTGGCGGGGGAGTGGCTCAGATTCGTGGAGGAGCCCCAGGTGCTTCTTGGCCTGCCCATCCCTGGCATTCCGGGTATGCGCCAGGTCATCTTTTCTTTGGCCCTCCTTTTGGTTATTATTTTCTTTCGGCAAGGTCTTTTGGGACGCGGGGAATTCTCCTGGGAAGCTGTCGGCCGCGTTTGGGCCAGGTTTTTCCCCGGCCGTCACCGCCACCCTCATAACTCCTTTTGACCAAACTGAGGTTAACCAGGTGATCAGCAGAGGAGCACAAGCATTGTGGGTAATCTTCGGGTGCTTGCTTTTTCAGGGTCCTTTCCAGGCTGCGGACCTTCCCGGCAAGCCAGATGCCAGTCCGGTAACCGTGGCCGCGGTGGGGGACATTATGTTGGGCAGCGATTACCCCACTCCCGAACTCCCCCCTGAAGACGGCCGAGCTCTATTAGACGAAGTGCGAGACTTATTCAAGCAGGCCGACGTGAGTTTCGGCAACCTGGAAGGCACCCTGTGTGACGGGGGTTTGTGCGCCAAAAACACGGAAAGTGTTAATGTCTATGCCTTCCGCACCCCCACCCGCTTCGCCCGGACCCTGAGGGACGCCCATCTGAAGGTGTTGTCCTTGGCCAACAACCACAGCCTGGACTTTGGCTATACGGGCAAGCTGGCCACCAAGCAGGCTTTGAAAGAGGCGGGCCTCAAATTTTCCGGCCAAGACGGGGAGGTGGCGGAACTCAGCGTACGGGGCGTAAAGGTGGGCGTGATGGCCGTCTCCTTCGGGCCTCGTCCCCGGTCCATCGTCTACCCCAATGAGGTCCTGCGGGAAATCGAGTCCCTGGCCCGGAAATACGATGTTCTCCTGGTCTCGGTGCATGGGGGCAAGGAAGGGAGGTCCGCCCTCCGGGTCCAGGATGAAACCGAGTATTTTCTCGAGGAGAACCGGGGCAACCTGGTGCGCTTCGCCCGGTCAGCCGTGGACCGGGGCGCCGACCTGGTCCTGGGCCATGGCCCCCACGTGCCCCGGGCCCTGGAGGTCTACCAGGGACGACTCATCGCTTACAGCCTGGGGAACTTTTGCACTTATGAGGGCATGAACCTGGACGAGGAAAGGGGCTATGCTCCTCTGCTGTGGGTGGAGTTGGGGCCTGCCGGGGACTTTCTCCAAGGTAGAATCCACTCCTTTATTCAGTATCGGCCGGGGGGACCGAAAAGAGATAAGCGGCAACGGGCCCTGGGTTTAATGAAAACCCTATCCCTGAAAGACTTCCCAGCAAGTTCGCCCCTCATTACCGCCTCGGGGGAGGTCCTGCCCCTGCCCCGGGCGGCTGAAGCTGACAGATCTGAGTGAGGTTGAGAGCACAGGGACAAGCAATGTCATGATTCTCCTAAAAACCCAGCATCTGGGGGTGAGGTTCGGGGGCCTGTTGGCCCTGGACAACTTCAATCTAGCCCTACCCGCAGGCGGCCTCTACGGCCTCATCGGTCCCAACGGCGCCGGTAAGACCACGGTGTTTAACCTTCTGAGCGGCTTTCTCGACCCCACCCAGGGGGCCATGGCCTTTGCCGGGCATGATTTACAGGGCCTGCCTCCCCATGCCCGCACGCTTCTGGGGGTGGCCCGGACCTTTCAGAACATTCGCCTCTTTGAGGACCTCAACGTGCTGGATAACGTGCTGGTGGGGTCTCACTGCCGCCGCCAGACCGGATGGTGGAAGGGGATGCTGCGCCTGCCCGGCTACCGGCGGGAGGACCGGGAGCACCACCGCCAGGCCCTGGCCCTGTTAGAGGAAGTGGACCTCAAGGACGCGGCCCGGGAGAAGGCGGGCCAACTGCCGTATGGATACCAGCGCCGGCTGGAAATCGCCCGGGCCCTGGCTACCAGGCCCCGGCTCCTGCTCCTGGACGAACCTGCGGCAGGTCTGAATCCCCAGGAAACCCTGGAGCTTATGGACTTTTTGCGGGAAATCCGGGCGCGCCACCGCCTCACGCTCCTGGTCATCGAGCACAACCTGAAATTGGTCATGGGCCTGTGCGAACACCTCATCGTCCTGGACCACGGTCTCACCATCGCCGCCGGCCCGCCAGCGGAAGTGCAAAAACACCCCCAAGTCATCAAGGCTTACCTGGGGAAATGATTTTTTTAGATGAGGGCCAAGGGACCGCATATCCCCCCCAATCTTATGCTTGAAATACAGTCACTGGAAGTCAGGTATGGGGCCGTCCGGGTATTGAGGGGGGTCTCGTTTGCCGTCACCGCGGGACAGATTGTCGCCTTGCTGGGTGCCAACGGCGCCGGTAAGACCACCACCTTGCGGGCTATTAGCGGCTTGACTACGGTAGCTGCGGGACAAATTCTTCTGGAAGGGGAGGATCTGGTGGGACTTGCTCCCCATGCGGTGGTGCGCCGGGGGCTGGCTTTGTGTCCCGAGGGCCGCCGCCTGTTCGCCAATCTCACCGTATGGGAAAACCTGCTGCTGGGAAGTTATGGCCGGAACAAAGCCAGCCGCGCCGGGGACTTGGAGTGGGTCCTGGCCGCGTTTCCCCGCTTAGAGGAGCGTTTGGACCAGCGAGCCGGCACCTTGAGCGGCGGGGAGCAGCAGATGGTGGCCCTGAGCCGGGCCCTGATGAGCCGCCCCCGCCTCTTGCTCCTGGATGAGCCCTCCCTGGGTCTGGCACCCTTGTTAGTGGCGGAAGTTTTTCGGATAATCAAGGAGATTAACCGCCGGGGCGCCACCGTTCTGCTGGTGGAACAGAACGCCCACGCAGCCCTGAACATTGCCCACTACGCCTATGTCCTGGAAAACGGCCGCCTGGTCTTGCACGGCACGGGGGAGGAGCTTTTGGCGCACCCCCACCTCAAAGAGGCCTACCTGGGAGGGAGTTTGGCAGAGGGAGATAGCGTCTTATCTTAAGGGGCAATCCTGACGGTAAATTACCATTAAGGAGAAAAACCATGCTACAGGCCCTCACCCTGGCCGACGCCTACAAGGGCTATACCTATGATCTCGATAAGCTCCTGCCTCCGGCTGAGACTATTGCCAGGGTAAAGGACCGTCTAGCCCAGGTCAAGTTGGACATCCTTCAGGAGACCCTGCGCATCGATTCCGGGCGCCTGGATATCCCGGTGTACATTAGTCTCCTGGGGGTGGACGCCCAGCGGGTGGTGCCCACCAAAAAGCAGATGGGGAAGGGGGCCAGCCCGGCCCAGGCCGAGGCCAGCGCCCTCATGGAGCTGGTGGAGCGCTTCAGCTTCTTCTCTTATCTGGCCGAAGGTCCGCTCACCTTCTCCCGGCCCCGGGAGTTCCCCGGCCTGGCCCAGGATTTTTCCTGGTTGGCCCGCTCCCTGTTTGACGACTCCCCCGAAGTGCAACAGGCCGCAGCCCTTTACCAGGACTGGCCCCTGTATTTTGTCCCGGCCACCAACTTGACCAGGGGCGAAGCCCTCCTGCTTCCCTTTCATTGGTTCTACCTGATTGAAGAATACAACGGCCCCGCCGCGGGAAACTGCCTGGAGGAGGCCATTCTCCAGGGCTTGTGCGAAGTGGTGGAGCGCCACGTGGCCTCGGTGATCAGCCACGACCGCCTCATGACGCCTCTGATCGACCCGGAGTCGGTGACGGACCCGGTGGCCCGCGATCTCCTGGAGAGGTTCCGGAACAACGGCATTACAGTCTATCTCCGGGATTTTTCCTTGGACACCGGCATTCCCTCGGTGGGGGCCCTGGCTTTTGATCCGGCCACCTTTCCCCAGGAGAGTGAAATTGTCTTCACCTGCGGCACCACACCCGACCCGGCCAAGTCCGTAATCCGGGCCTTGACGGAAGTCGCCCAATTAGCCGGGGACTTCCACCGCCGCACCAGTTATCGGCCCACTCTCCCCAAATACGAGAGCCTGGCAGAGGCGGCCTATTTAATGGCCGAGGGGCCGGTGGCGCCCCTGGATTCTCTGCCGAGCCTGGGCCACGACAACCTGGCCGAGGAGATCCGCCGGTGCCTGGCCGCCCTGGACCGGCTTGGCCTGGAGGTCTTGGTGGTGGACGTTACCCACCCCGAACTGCGGCTTCCCGCGGTTTACGTCCTTATTCCGGGCACCCATTTCCTGGACCACACCCGGAATACCAACGTCATCTTCCACCTGGCCAAAACCGCCAGCCTCTATGCCCCGCCTGAGGCGGCCCAGGCAGCCCTGGCCCGCCTGGAGGCCGCCTTTCCGCAGCGTTTCGACGTGCACTTTTTTCAGGGGATCACCCTGGAACACCTGGGTCGGCCGGAGGAAGCCCTCTTCCACTTCCAGCAGGCCCTGAACCTGGAACCCCCTGAGCATGAAGTGGCCAGCATCTTCGTGCACCTGGGCTCCTGCCATAAGGACTTGGCTGATTACCTTCAGGCGGTGGATGCCCTCACCCGGGCCCGGGAACTCAATCCCGGCCTCAAGGAGGCCCACCATCTTCTGGGTTTTTGCTTTTTCAAACAGGAGGACTATCAGGAGGCGGTGCAGTGCTTCGAGCGGGCGATCGAGTTGGACCCGGGCTCCGGCATCGACTACGCTAACCTGGGGATCAACCTGTCCCGTCTGGGGCACTCCAAAGAGGCGGCTTATGTGCTGCGCCAGGCCCTGGAGTTGGACCCCTCCCTGGATTTCGCCCGCCAGGCCCTGGAAAAGTTGGATGGATAAAATAAGGGGCTGCGATCCTCAGTCCCCCCCACTCTTACTCACCGCTGGTCTCACACCGGCGGGGCGCCGAAGTTATCCCGGTAGCGACGCCAGAAGTCGGGTAGTTTAACCCGGTGTTCCTGGGTGCCGGGCTGTTCCACGGCAAAGCTTGCCAGGGTGGCTCCCATGAGCGCGGCGGTGGCCCAGGACTGGCCCAGGGTTAAGCCCTTGATGAGGCCGGCCCGAAAGGCGTCTCCGGCGCCGGTGGGGTCCTGCACCCCGCGGGGTTTGGCCGCCGGGATAGCCTCTCGCCCCTGGGGGCCGATAAGCTCCGAGCCCTCTTCTCCCTTGGTAATGATCAGGGCTTGGGCAAGGTTCTTGAGGTCACCATTTTCCAGGCCGGTCTTTTGGCGAAACAATTCCTGCTCGTAATCGTTCATGATGAGGGCCAGGGCTCCGGTGGCCATCTCCCGGAGTTCCACCGGCCCCCAGGCCGGGATGGATTGCCCGGGATCAAAGATATAGGGCAGGCTCATCTCTTTGTAACGCCGGGAATAGGAAAGCATGTCCGGAAGATTTCCAGGGGCAATAATGGCCAGGGAATCCCCTGGATTGGCACTGTCGAAGAAATACCCGGATTGGTGTTTCATGGCCCCGGGATTGAAACCGGTAATCTGATTGTCCGCCATGTCCGTGGTAATGTAAGCCCCGGCAGTGAACTCCTCTTCGATGAGACGAATGCCCGTGAGAGGCAGGCCCAACTCGGTAAGCCATTCCTGATACAGGCCGAAGTCCCGGCCCGCGGTGGCCAGGATTACCGGTTTTTCCCCGAGGAGGGCCAGATTATAGGCGATATTGCCGGCAGTGCCCCCGAAGCGCTCGGTCAGCCCGTTCACCATGAAGCAGACATTCAGGATGTGAATTTTCTCGGGCAGGATGTGGTCGGCAAACCGCCCGGGGAAGTCCATGATCCGGTCGTACGCCAGGGATCCGGAAACAAAGATGTGCATAGAATTTCTCCATCGAAGCTGGGGGTGATTGAGGGGAGAGCGGGGAGCACAGCTCTTTTTTCCCTCAAACTCCCCCATCCACCCTTTTTGGAGGGTGGGGGTAGGGAGTGGGGGGAGGGGCAGGGGTCTGTAATGCCTGGCCTTTTCCCCCAACCTTTTCAAAATACTCCATAGCTTCCCCGACCGTGTACAGGGAACCGGTGACCACCACCTGGTCCTGGGGCCCTGCCAGTGACCGAGCCCGGTGGACGGCCTGGGCCACCTCGGGTTCCAGCAGCACTTCCAGGGGATAAGGCTCCGCCCGGCGGGCCAGGTCCTCGGGTTTGGCGGCCCGGAAATAACGGGGACGAGTGAAAATCACCGTCTGGGCCAGGGGCAGGAGGGACTCCAGGATGGCTTGGCCGTCCTTATCAGCCATGATACCCATGACCAAAAAGCGCCGGCCCGGGAGACGCTCCTGTTTCAAGGCCTGGGCCAGGGAGCGGGCGGCGGCCGGGTTATGGGCCCCGTCCAGAATGATCCGGGGGTCCTGGGGCAGCCGCTCCAGGCGGCCCGGCCAGCGAATGGCGGTCAGGCCCTCCCGGATGTCCGCCTCCGTCACTGGGAAGCCCTGCTCTTGCAGAAGTTCCAGCACCGCCAGGGCCACTGCGGCGTTTCTATACTGGTGGCGCCCCGGCAGATTAATGGCCAGGTTATCCAGGCGTTGCTTCAGACCGTGGTAAGAGAATCGGCCTCCGGGACGGCCCCGGGTTTTAAAATCTACTCCTCCCAGGTACAGGGGGGCGCCCAGTTCACGGCAGCGCTGCTGGAAGAGGTGCAACACTCGTTTTTGGTGGGCATGAGTAATGAGGGGCACTCCCTCCTTAATGATTCCGGCCTTCTCTTCGGCGATGGCGCTGAGAGTGTTCCCCAGGAAATACTGATGGTCCAGGGAAATGTTGGTGATAACGCTCACCAGCGGCTGCACGATGTTGGTGGCGTCCAGCCTTCCCCCCATGCCCGTTTCCAGGATGACCGGCCGCGCTCCCTGTCGGTGGAAGTGCAAAAAGGCCATGGCGGTGGCGAATTCGAAGAAGGTGGGGGGCTCAGCTTCATCGCTGGCGTCCCGCACCTGATTGATGAGGTCCAGCAATTCCGCCGAAGTGATATCCTCATCCCGCAGACGGAAGCGCTCCTCGAAGCGCACCAGATGGGGGGAGGTGAAGAGTCCCACCGGAAACCCGGCCCGGGTGAGGACAGCTGACAGCATGGCCGCCACCGAGCCTTTGCCATTGGTGCCCGCCAAATGCAGGTACTGGCCCTGCTCATAGGGTATTCCCAAGCGGGCCAGGAGGTTCAGGGTGGAGGATAGCCCAAACTTGATACCATATTTCTGCAAATCAAAAACCCAGGTTTGGGCCTGGGCCAAGTCCGCAAAGGCGGTCATCTCCCCTACTCCTCAATATTCCTTGTATTCGTGACTCTGCACCGTCTCTCCGTCTGGTTTGAACCGAATGGTGAGGGAGCTCGCCAGTTCTTTGGATGGGCCCTTCTTCTTGGTGGATTGTACCTCTGACATCTGGTACTCCTGAAAATAAGGGTTGTCCGCGACGACATTCTTGGACTTCCGGAGATCCCGGCTGGGAAGAGTTTCTTTGGTTCTGTAGCTTTTGTAAATGAGCACCAATCCTTCTGGGGTGCGCTTAGTCTCTTGGGGATCTCCAAACAGGGTTAGAATTTCGTGTTTTTTCGTTTTGCCATCCTGGATGCGCTCCACATAACTGCGATTGATGGAGTCGCCCATGATTATCTTCCAGGCTCCCAGGAGAGTCACAGCCAGGATCAAAAGGACAAGTGCAGCTCTCCGATTAATCCTCAGGTAGTTACTGGTGCTTTGGCTCATGAGAGGTTCCTCCAGGTGAATGAATTAACCTTAGTAACTGAGGAGCACCACAATGATGCCGCTCAGAAAAATTGCGTCAAAGGTGCCTTAGGTGGGGCGCATGCCGTCAGCCTTCAAATTGTAGGCCCTGATTTTGAAATCTAATTCCTCCAGAGAAATTTGCAGCGCGGCGGCAGCCTCCTGGCGGTTCCAGGCGTGTTTTTCCAGGGTGTGGAAAATAAACTCTTTCTCCCACTCTGGGGGACTGGGTTCCGTCTCGAAAGGTCTTTCCGGTTCCCGGGCCAGGCGCTGCAGTTGGGGTGGCAGGTCGGCAAGGCTCAGGGTCTCCCCCTGGCAGAGGATAATGCCCCGCTCCAGGGTGTTTTCCAATTCTCGGATGTTTCCCGGCCAGGGGTAGAGGCGGAAGGTCTGGAGCACCTCCGGGGCCAAAGCCTGCACCGGGCGGTGGTACTTCTCGCGATAACGTTTGAGGAAAAAATCGGTCAGCAAGGGCAGGTCCTCCAACCGCTCCCGCAGGGCCGGAACCATGACGGGAAAAACATGCAGCCGGTAATAGAGGTCATCCCGAAACGTCCCCTGCTGCACCATGCTTTCGAGGTTCCGATTAGTGGCGGCGATGATGCGCACGTCCACCTTCAGGGTGCGGGTGCTCCCGAGGGGCTCGAACTCCCGGTTCTGAAGCACTCTGAGGATCTTTGCCTGGGTGGAGGGTTGCAGTTCACCAATTTCGTCCAAAAACAAGGTGCCCTGGTGAGCCAGCAAAAATCGTCCCTCTTTTTTAGCGGTGGCCCCGGTAAAGGCTCCTTTCTCGTGGCCGAAGAGTTCACTCTCCAGCAAGGTTTCCGGCAGGGCGGCGCAGTTCACCACCACGAAAGGGCCCTGGCGGCGGTGGCTGTTCAAATGGATAGCCTGGGCCACCAGCTCTTTGCCAGTGCCGGTTTCTCCCAAAAGGAGCACCGTGGCTTCAGACGGGGATACCAGCACGAGGAGACGGGCAATCTCCTTCATGCGGGGCGAAACGCCCAATACCCCGGGAAACTCCAAGTTCACGCCTGTCTTTCTCCTTTGCGTTTAAGCCCGTGCACCACCCCATGGCAGCGGCAAGCAGTGGCCACCAGGACCGGCCCCGAGGCCCGGCTTACCGCTTCGGCCAGTTCCCTCAGTTGGTGAGGCGCATAGCCACCAACTCCCGGAGCCAGTTGCCGGCTGGCCACCACCAGGATGGGCCGACCGGGGCGGGAGGCCTCTGTCAGTCTCCGAAAGAGGGGCGGCTCCCGGTCCTCGCCGCTTACCGGGCATACCGTGGGTTCAGCACAGTCGTCCGGGCAGAGATGGCGGGCCTGGCTGAGGTAAAGTTCCCCCTGCCTCCCCTTTATTGCCATGGCAGCCAGGCCCTCCAGGTCTCCGGGAACCTCGGCAGGCTCCCAACTTTCCCCCGCCAGGGGACCTTCGAGGAGCCAGGCATAGGCCACATGGACCGGCACCATGGGGATGAGCCAATCCCAGGGGAAATCCAGGCCCAGATGCGTCGCCAGGTAGTGAATGGCATCAGCCTCCAGCATCTCGGCCCCCGGGACGCCCAGGGCTCGAGCCTCCGCCAGGGCCGCAGCCCGACGATCCACCACCAGACACCGGACCTCACCTTCCTGGTCCGCCAGACGCCGAAGGGCCAGCCGGCCGAATTTCCCAGCCCCCAAAATGAGATATGACGCCATGAACTCATGGTTGGCGGGGAAATACCCCGATAACGGTGGGCAGCAAAAACCTTTGGCGGTCCAGGATGTTACCCAAACGGGATTGCCAGGAAGGAGGCGAATAATACTCGAAGTCCTTGGTTTTGATGAAGAGCTGGGCCTCGGCGCCACCGTCCAGATTCAGGGCACTATCGATATCGAAGGAACTGGCCTTGAGGAATTGGGCCATTTGATACAGGGTAAAAAAGTCCTCGGCCGTATTAAACACCAGGATATTGCCGTTCCGGTCGGCGGCTATTACTGTCCGGTATGATTTCTTGCCGCTCTCCTTTACCCGGATATGGCCTTTGTAATCTAAAAGCAAGGGAAAGGACTGCACCCCCTGCTTCCAGGGGAATTTCTTGGGGTCGATGCGGGTGGCTTTCAAGTCCAAGATGGTGGCTCGGGGCAAGTCTGGAGACATCCCCTGGGGCTCCGCCACGAACATGCCCCGCATCTGTTGATTCTTGAGGGGGCCCAGGGGCTTGCCATCCATGAGAATGAGGCCCACCAGCTGACCCTTGGGGTTAAAATAGCTGGCGTTGAAAACCACCGGCGCCTTAATTTCTTCCTGCCAGCTCGTAAGACTCTGGGGTTTATGGTGGAAAACCCGAAAGGCATTGAAAGCCGGGTCAATCTTGACAACGGCAAGGGTATCCACCAAGTCCTCGTCGTAAAAGACCTGCACTTCGGTAAAGGTCAGGCCTTGGCTGAGGATACGCCACTGAGGCGAGGTGTGGGCCCATTCCTGAGCCCCGGCCCGCCAAGGTATGGAAAGGCACAACCCCCAGAGGAGGGCTGCGCCGAGAATGCGGAGAAACACCGCCTCTCCTTGCAGGTTGTTAAAATATCGGATATTTTACCATGAGAAGGAAATTTGTCCACTACCATCTCGGTATGACGCTTCGCCTGGCCGACGCCCACGCCCATTTAGACGAACCTCAGCTCCAGGACCAGAAGGAGGCTGTCCTCCGCCGGGCCCGGGAGGCGGGGGTGGAACTTATTGTCAACGTCGGCGTCGGCCGGGAAAACTCCCGGCGAGTGATAGAGACTGCCAGCCGCTACCCGGAGGTGTACGCCACCGTCGGGGTTCACCCCCACGGAGTGGCCGCCCTGAACCAGGGGGATCTGGAGGCCCTGGCCCAACTCGCAGCCCATCCCAAGGTGGTGGCCGTGGGGGAAATCGGCCTGGACTTCTACCGCCGTCGTTCCCCGGAAAAGGTTCAAGAACACTGGTTCCGAGAGCAACTGGCCTGGGCCCATGAACTGGGGAAAATTGTGGTGATTCACACCCGGGATGCCACCAGCGCCACGCTAAAAATTCTCCGAGAAAGCCGTCGGCACCTGCTGGGTGGGGTCATGCACTGCTTCCTCGGAAACCTGGCCGAGGCCCAGGTATTTCTGGATCTGGGTTTTTTTCTGTCTTTCTCCGGGGTCCTCACCTTCCCCAAGGCGGAGCCCCTGCGCCAGGTGGCCCGGCGGCTCCCCCTGGACCGCCTCCTGGTGGAGACCGATTGCCCGTACCTGGCGCCCCAACCCTGGCGAGGCAAGCGGAATGAACCGGCCTATGTCACGGCCACGGCAGAGACTTTAGCCCAGCTTCACGGCCTCAGCCTGGAGGAGGCGGCCCGCCGGACCTGGCAGAATACCCTTACGGCCTTCGGGTTGGACGGGAAAAGGCAGGGCTTGGAGGTGGCGGGGGACTCAGGTTTCTGAATGGTTGCCCCCTTAGGCCTCCCTGAATTTTCCACTCCCAGATAGCGTCAGCCATGAACCAGATAAACCAGAATTTGGCAGAGATTAAACAACGTCTCACCGGCGCGGCCCTGGAGGCCGGCCGCGACCCAGCCGAGGTGCGCCTGGTCGCGGTTACCAAGACAGTGAAGCTGGAACGTCTCCAAGAAGCCGTGGCCGCAGGCCACACCCACTTCGGCGAGAATTACGTCCAGGAGGCCAAGGCTAAAATCGCCTCCCTAGGCCCAGGTCTCACCTGGCACTTCATCGGGCATCTCCAGAGCAACAAGGCCAAGGCGGCGGTGGAGTTTTTTGACCTCATCCATTCGGTGGACCGCCTGCGGCTGGCCAAGGCCCTGGAGCAGGCCGCGGCGCGGCTGGGCAAAGTTCAGGACATCCTGCTCCAGGTGAACCTGGCCGGAGAAGAAAGTAAGTCAGGAACCGTCCCCGATGATACTGAAAATTTGCTGGTCGAAATCAGCAAGATGCCCCACCTCAGGGTCCTGGGCCTCATGACCATGCCGCCCTGGCTCCCTGACCCGGAGGAGGTGCGCCCCTATTTCCGGGCCTTGCGGGAGCTCCGGGATCGGCTCCGGCAGGCTCGCTTGGTGGAGGGCGACTTGCCCGAACTCTCCATGGGCATGACCGGCGACTTCGAGGTAGCAGTGGCCGAAGGGGCCACCTTGGTGCGGATTGGCACCGCCATCTTTGGGCAGCGACCCGGCTAAGGGATGCATCGCATTTCATACTAGCAAAGGAGGATAAGGAACATGGGGGATTGGCACTTTCTCCTGGCATCGCTGGGAAAACTGGCTTTGGCCGCAGTGGTGGGCGGCGCGGTGGGCTTCGAGCGGTCGGCCCATGGCCAGGCCGCAGGTTTGCGCACCAATATCCTGGTATGTCTGGGAGCTTGCCTCATGATGCAGCTCTCATTGAATATGGAGTCCCTCTTCCGGCACCTCCCGGTGGACACCTCCGTGGTCCGCCTGGACCCGGGCCGCATCGCCTCCTACGCCATTGCTAGCATGGGTTTTTTAGGCGCTGGAGCCATCATCACCGGCAAAGGGTCGGTGCGGGGCCTGACCACCGCCGCCGGCCTGTGGCTGGTCACCGGCATCGGTCTGGCCATTGGCGCCAACTTTTGGGTTCCCGCCCTTTTTGCTGCGTTCATCAGCCTTATTTGCCTGTATGGCATGCGCAGGGTGAAAACCTGGCTGCGTCAAAACACCCACACCATTCTCACCATAAAGTTTCAAGGCCTGAAGGAACATTTGGATTTGGCTCGGAAAGTCCTGATGGAAGGGGGTGTCGACATCAATTTCGTCTCTTTCCAGCGCCAGGTGCATCCTGATGTCACCACCTATCGCCTGCGCCTGGAAAGCAAGGACAATATCCTGTGGAGCAATATTGCGGAAAACCTTTCGACAATTCCCGATCTCCTCGAATTCCAGTGGCAGGAAGGAGAAGTCCCATAAAAAAGCCAACCCTACCGTGCACCCATGACTACCATCTTGCCATATCCCTCCGGAACCAAAGTAGGCCTCACCACCACCATCCCGGTGGAAGTGCTCCTGGCCGCGGGCCTGACCCCGGTGGACCTGAACAACCTGTTCGTCTCCGCTCCTGACGGCCTGCGGCGGGTGGCCCGGGCCGAGGCAGCCGGTTTTCCCCGCACCATCTGCGCCTGGGTGAAAGGCATTTACGCCACTCTTCAGGACCACCCCGAAATTCACACGGTCGTGGTCGCCACCCAGGGGGACTGCTCCTACACCCAGGCCCTGGGGGAGATTCTGGAAGGCGAGGAGCGAGAGGTTATTCATTTCAAGTTTCCCTATCCCCGGGACCTAAAACGCCTCAGGGAAGAGATCGAGGCGCTGATGGCGCACCTGGGGACGAACTGGCAAGCAGTGGAACGGGTCCAGGCCCGGCTGGCGCCTGTACGCCGGCTCCTCAGGGAGACTGGACCGCCTTACCTGGGAGACCGGCCAGGTATCGGGTCGGGAGAATTTCCAGTTTCTGATCTCCAGCTCCGATTTCGACTCCGACCTGGAGGCATACGAAGGCAAGCTGGCGGCTTTGGTCAAGGAGGCGGCCCAACGTCCGTCCCACCGGGGCCTGGTGCGCCTGGGTCTGGCCGGCATCCCTCCCATCTTCACCGATCTTTGGGGCTACCTGGAAGAACTGGGCGCGGAGGTGGTTTTCAACGAAATGCCCCGCCAATTCAGCATGCCCTATAATACCGCCGACCTGGTGGAGCAATACTGGCGCTACACCTACCCTTACGACATCAACGGCCGCCTGGCGGACCTGGCCGAAGCCGTGGCCGTCCGGAGGCTGGACGGTCTCATCCACTACACGCAAAGTTTCTGCTTCCGGCAGATGTTCGACCAGACCCTGCGGGAACACCTGCCCGTTCCCATCCTGACCATCGAAGGGGACGGCCCCACTCCCCTGGACGCCCGCACCCGCCTGCGCCTGGAGGCCTTCGTCGATGTTCTGCGGCCGTGAGAGAATTGCGGGGGAGGGGGCTAAGGACCGCAGGCCCTTACCCCCTCCCCCACACCCCCTCCCCCAATCCCATTATTTAAGAGCACAGGCTTCCAGCCTGTGCCATGCAGGCAAGATGCCTGTGCTCCGAGTCGAAGGGGGGTTGGGAGAGGGGGGTGGGGGAAAGGCAGGGAATACTGGACCCTGGCCCACATCCCAAGACTCGCTTTCTAATGCTCTGGGCCTGGATTTTGGCAGCAGGTATGTAAAATTGGTGTCTTGTCATGGGGGTCGATTCGCTCGGCGCCGCTTGGACAGCTTGGATTTTTATCGGGATTATCTCGGAAGAGAACAGGGACGACTCCAGATAGACTGGGAGCGGTTGGGATTAAGTCCCCCTGGGGCACTGGTGGTCACCGGCTACGGGAAAAACTTGCTCAGGGAACTGGTTCCCACCATCACCGAAATTCGGGCAATTTTTCTGGGGGCCCGCTACTTAACTGGCTGGGACCATTTTATCCTTCTGGAGATCGGGGGGCAGGACACCAAGGTGCTGTACATTCAAGACGGACGGGTGTTCGATTTTGTCACCAACGACCGCTGCGCCGCGGGGACGGGCCGGTATTTGGAAAACATGTCCCGCTTTCTCAAGATGCCTCTGCGGGACTTTAGCGGCTGCTGGCAGGAACCGATCCCCATTTCCCAGACCTGCGCCATTTTCGGGGAGAGTGAACTCATCGGCCATCTCCTGGAGGGAGTCCCCCTGGCCAGCCTGGCCGCGGGAGTGAACGCCTCGGTGAGCCGCCGGGCTTTAGCCATGATGCACCGCTACGCCTGCCCGCATCTGGTCTTTGTGGGAGGCGTGGCCCGCAACCGGGCGGTGGTCCACTTCCTTCGGGAGAATGGCTCCCACCAGGTACGGGTGCCGCCGCATCCCCAATTCACCGGGGCCCTCGGATGCTGCCTGGAGGCCCTGAAACTAATCGAGACCCGGGCGCCATGACCCGCCTGTCTGCCAGCCATCCCCTCTCCCAGGTGCTACTGCCTTACCTGGGAAGGTACCAGGAGGACAGCTTTACTGTAGAGCGTCTCCGGGCCTCCCGTCCGGTTTTCCGCTTTTCCTTGCCTGGTAACGGAAGTGGACTGGTGGGGAAATTTTTCGTAGATTCAGTTCCCGCCACCCCCCAGGACAGATCCCTGGAACAGGAATACCGGAATTACTTGACATCCCCGGCCTGGGATCTGACCGCCGCCGGCCTCATCCCCCGGCTGGTGGGTCAATCCCCTGGAGTCCGTTTAGGATTGCTCCTTGAAGGCATACCCGGCTCCGACCTGGACCATTACCTGTCAGAAGCGGCACAGGGGCGGGGACTGGAGACGTGCCTGCACAAACTGGCCAAGCTGGCGGAGCTTTTGGCCTTTTTTCACACCCGCCCTTTGATCCGGCAGCCCGTCTCACCCGAGCCGGCCCTGGCCTATTTTCATAAACTTCGAGCCCAGCTTCAGGCCTTGGGCCTCCTATCCTTAGAGGAAGTGAATTTTCTGGCGGAAGAAAGCCGGGCCTGGGAGACTCGTTTTAAAACCTATCCCGATCGGCAAGTGCTGCTGCATGGGGACGCCACCCCCACCAATTTCCTGTTCCCCGACGGGCGGGTGGTGGCCGTGGATTTGGAACGCCTGCGGGCCGGAGACCGTCTCTTCGACCTCTCCTGGGTGGCCGGGGAACTTCGGCACGCCTGGGGTTGGCGGGGCAGGGATTTTGGAGAGAGTGAAGCGGCCATCCAGCACTTTTTGCGGGCTTATCTGGAGGCCCTTCCCGCTGATGCTGACCTGACCCGGAGAATCTTTGCCCTCAACCCCTTGTACATGGCCCTGGCGGAACTGCGCATTGCCCGGAATTCCTACCTATCCTGGGAGTACCGCCGGGCTTTGGTGGAAGAGGCCCAACGCTGCCTCAAATATGGCCGGAGGTTGACATGAGAACCGTGCTCATCGTGGCGGGCTCGGACCCGGGAGCCGGGGCTGGCCTGCAGCAGGACCTGAAAACGGCCACTCTATTGGGGGTCTATGGATTGACGGTAGTTACGGCCCTCACCGTGCAAAACAGCTTGGGGGTGCAAGCAGTGCACCCGGTGGCGCATGAGGTGGTGGCAGCCCAATTGGCTGCCGTGCTGGAGGATTTTCCGGTGGACGCCGTTAAGATCGGCATGGTGGGCACCGGGGCCAATGCGCAAGTATTAGCCCGGCGACTTCGGGACCTGACGGAGATGCCCCCCGTGGTCCTGGACCCGGTGGTGGCTGCGGGCCGGGGGGGTATGCTGTTGGAGGAGGGGGGGATTGACGTTCTCAAAAACGAGCTTTTTCCTCTCACCACCATCCTCACCCCCAATGTTCCCGAGGCCAGCCGCCTCACTGGCATGGATATCGAAACGCCAACCCACCTGGAGGAAGCGGCCCGGGGCCTGCAGGCCCTGGGGCCCGCCTGGGTCCTGGCCAAGGGGGGGCACCTAACGGGCGATCCGGTGGATGTGCTGACTGATGGCAAGAATGTTTATCATCTGGGGGGAACCAGGCTACCGGCCCCCCACAACCACGGTTCGGGGTGTCTTTTAGCCACGGCCCTGGCTGCGCATTTAGCCCAGGGTCTCAGCGTGCCGGAGGCCGTGCACCAGGCCCGGGAGCTGGTGGTGACGGCCCTCCGCCACGGTCTGCCTCTGGGGCAGGGCGTGGGGCCGGTAAATCCCTTCGCGCCTTTTGCCAGGGAGCGGGCCAGGTACGAAGTTCTGGAGAAGTTGCAGGCCGCCGCGGCCCGCCTGGTCCGGGAAGATATCTCACCCCTGATTCCGGAGGTGATGAGCAATTTGGGGTATGCGCTCCCCTATGCCGAAGGTCCTGAACACGTGGCCGCATTTCCGGGGCGAATTCTCAGGACCCCTCAGGGTACCCTGGTACCGGCGCCCCCTGCCTTTGGGGCCTCCCGGCACATCGCCGCCATTATCCTCGCTGCCGGGCAGACCCACCCTCACCTTCGGGCCGCCATGAATATCAGGTATGTGGAGGGGATCGAAGACCTTGCACCCCTCCTTCACCTGCGCCTGGCCAGCTTTGACCGAGGCCCAGGCTCCTACGGAGGTCAGGGACCAAGAGGGCGGCACCCTGGCCTGGAGCGTGGCCTCGGTGATGCAGCAGTTACAGCCCTGGGAGCAGCCGCCGGACCTCATCGCCGACCGAGGCGAGGTGGGGAAGGAACCCATACTCCGCATCCTGGGAGAAGACCCCCTGAGCGTGGCGGAAAAGGCCCTGGCCCTGAAAAACGCCTTGCAGGCAGCGGGGAAATTGTGAAAATGAGTTTTGTGGGGGGAGGGCCAGGGACCTGAGGTCCTTGTCCTCCCCCCACACCCCCCTCCCAATCCGCAGAGGGTGGCCGGAAAGGTGGGTTGCTATCCCGACTTTCAGGCCATCAACCGGCTTCGCCCCTCTCCCCGAGGAATTCCCTAATTCCCGAACCGCCCTGATCTTTAATCCATTCGGCATGTTCAGTGAACCCGGCGTCAAGCAGCCGTTGGGCGGCGGCCGCGCGCCGTGAGATTTCTTGGGGCTCGGCTCCCAGCCACAGGCGTGAGAACATCTCCTGCGGGTTTTCCTCCCAGGTTTTGAGGGCCAGGCAAAGTGCCCGGAGATGGCGGCCCTTCACCCGGTGGCGAATCACGTTCGAATCGGCCAGGACATCCACCCGGTAGTCTTCCCCCCGGTCCCGCCCGAGGCGGTGCAGGGCCGCCCGGCGCACCAAGCAGGGATAGCAATAGCCGCAAGCCCCGACGGGCTCTCCCTGCCAGCGGCCCACCACCGGTCGGGCGCAGGAGATGCTCAGGGGGGCCAGCTGCTCGAGGAGGCTCAGATTGCGGCACTGGGCCAGCATCTCTCCTTTGGTCAAGCCCTGATACGGATTCTCAAGTTCCTGGGCCAATCCGACGTGGTTCCAGAGAGCCACCAGCTCCCCCAGGAAATGGGGGTGGGTGGTGCGGGTACTGTAAGTTCCCAGGCGGTTCAAGGTGAGGGGCGGGTTGAGGCTGATCCAGCCGTTTTCGGGGATGAAAAGCGGGAGATCGCCGGGGAAGGCAGCCACTGCGGTTAAACCCAAGGCCAGATAGAGCAGGGAGCGACTCCGCAGGGTGAGTTCGGGACCCTCGAGTTGGACTCGCATGGCCACGTGGTGGACTCGGTCCGGTCCATAATGTTTCGAGAGCGCGGCGGCCAGTACCTGTTGGGTGGAGGCCAATTGACCATAGTCGTAGTGGCTTACCAGAACCAGGCGGTGGCCCTGCTCCAGAAGGTCAATGGCGCCGGTGAGGGAGTCCAATCCCCCTGAGAACAGGGCCACGGCCGTGGGCTGCCAAGGGTGGGTCCAGTTCCCAGAAAATTTTAAATCTACAAGGGATTCCCGGGGCTGAATGGTCCAGGTGTCCCCGGTGAGGAACTTCAGGAGGAGCGCCAGACGGGGAGCCAGCCCGGCCCAGTTTGGGGTCGTGGGGATCTCTAACAAGAGGTCCCGGGTCCAGGCGTCCGGCTGGAGACTCCGGGGGACGAGTTTGTCTGCGGCCCACACCCCGAGGGCCAACAGGAGAAAAGCCTGGACCTCCCCCTCATTCCCCAGAGGCAGGGGCCAGAGTTGCCGGAAGTTGTGGTGCAAGCGAAAGCCTGCCCCTGCCTGGTCATCCAGGTGGACTACGGCGTCTGCCCCCCGGGGAGGGCGACGTTTCTCATCAAGCGCCTTGAGATACAGGCGAAAAGGTCTAACTGCGGGATTTCCTTTTGAGGCAGAAACGGAAGGAATGTCTGTCATTATAGCGGCTTGGCGTCCTGGAAGCGCTTTAGGATATTTTCAAGGACCTGGGTCACCCAAAGCCATCCGGCCAGGCCCTGCCATTGCCCCGCCCCGGGAGGGTCCTCTGGAATTGCGGCTGTTGCTGCAGAAAGTTCATCTGCCAACTTAGCAAGACCGTTTTTGAATTCCGGCCACCCGGTCGCGGCTGCCTCCAGGGACTCGCCCATGTCCAGAGTCAGACGCTGGCAGAGGGCGATGGCCAGAAAAGACTTGACCATGGCAGAGCCATCCACCTGAGATTTCCTGGTTGGGTCTGATGCCAAAATCTTTCCCAAGCAAGTAGCCAGCGCCGTTCTGGCCACCGCGGCTTCGAGACCGCCGTCTTCTTCTAACCAGGCTGAGGTCAGCCTGGAAATGGCCACTTCCGGAGCTTCTTGAGGCGAGACTGGGAGCCCCCAGGGCTCCAGGGCAGCCGTAAGCCCTGATTCAGCCACCAGGTCACCAAATTCTCCCAGGCATTGGGCTGCCTTCCGGGTGAGCCGGAACTCCGCCAAGAGATCCTGACTTTGGGCAACGCTTGTCTCCTTTAGAGCAGCGACATAGCGGCGGACCACCTCCCGTGCCCCCACCGGAGAAGCGCCCTCTGGGGCCAGATACCGGGTGGCCGCACCCTTGGCCAACCGCCAAACTGCAGTGCTAGGCCCCCGCCGGGCAGAAGAAGTTCCCATGATTGATGAGTTTGCGGGGGAGGGGGCTAAAGGGCGAGACCCTTACCCCCTCCGCCAATCCCCCTCCCCCCCAAATACATACCATATCTACTTCCCCTGGGCCAGGCGTTTCAGGTGGGTGTAGCGTTCCCAGGAGAAGGCAGGCCAGCAAGGGAAAAGGGAGTTGTTGTGGTACAGGGGTTCGTTTTCCAGGTCATAGGGGGAGGCGGCCAGGGCTTCAGGCCAGAGCGCGGTGCCAGGGATGGGGGAGTAGAGGGCCAGCACCGGGGTGGCCCCTAGTTCCCTGACCCGGCGGATGGAAGCGACGACCTCGTGGTCTTCTTGCCCCGGCAGGCCTAACAGGAGATAGACCCCGATTTCCTCTTGGCTGAAGCCGGCTTCCTGGAGGTAGCGCAGGGCTGCCTCCAGTTCCCCCTCCAGGAGTTTTTGGTCCAGGCGCTCTTTTCCCGGGGCGGTGGTCTCCACCCCCAGGCGCAGAGTGGCGAAGTTGGCGCGCCTCAGCCAGTGGGCCACTTCCCGGTTGATGAAGCGGGTGTGCAGGCCGTTGGGAGTGTGGAAACGGCAGGAAGCGCCCCGGTGGGCCAATTCTTCCAGAATAACCAGCAGGTGCGTCTCCGCTTCCACCAGGAGGGCGTCGTCGTAAAAGGCCACCTCTGCCAGGTTCAGGTGCCGCTGCCAATACAGCAGTTCCTCCAGCACGGCCAGGGGGGAGCGCCGCTGGTAGCGGGGCGCCAGAAAGCAGGAGGCGCAGTAGGTGCAGGAAAAGGGGCAGCCCCGGGAAGTCAGGAGGGGGATGAAGCTGAGGCCGGAGGCCAGGTTCAGGGCCGGGTAGGGGAGGGCGTCCAGGTCTGGCGGGTTGGGTGGCGCCAGAGAAAGGTTAAGAAGCGCGGCTAACTGCTGGAGGATGGCCTCCTCCCCGGGGCCGGTGACCACCAGATCAGCCCCGCTGTGGCGCCGGGCGTGGTCGGGGCACAGGGTGGCATAAACGCCCCCGAGGAGTACCGGGGTCTCGGGAAATTGCTCGCGGGCCAGGCGGATGGCCGCGGATACGCCCGGATACCAGTAGGTCATGAGGGAGGTGACCAGGATGGCGGCCGGGCGGGGTGTCTCAGCAAGCTCCCGCCGGAAAGCTGCTTCAGAAATGCCATAGCGGCCGTAGCGCCGGGGGAGGCCGGCCAGGGACGGGGGTGAGGGCAGGATTTCCTTGGGGTAACGGCCGGTGCCGAAGGGGCCGGGGCGGGCGTGGGGTGCGGCCAGGCAGTCAATCAGGCGGACGTCAAAGCCCTGGGCTTCGAGAAGCCCCGCCAAATAAAGGAGTCCCAGGGGCCGGGCAAAGAAATCATAGGCCGCCACGTCGTAAATCCAGGGATTGATGAGTAAAAGGGGGGCCGGACACATATCAAAATGAATCGGTGGCTTTGCTGGTCCAGGCCAGAAGCAGCTCCCAGACCCTGGCGGTATTGGCATTGGTGGGGAAAATGGAGAGTTCCAGGACCCTGGAACTCTGGGGAGTTAGTTTGACAGGCTCGGCCAGGCGCATCCCCGGCACCCAGATAATGCGCTCGCCGCATGCCACCAGGGGCAGGTGGGGCCTCAGCCACCGGGGGATTTTGGCATCCACCAGGAAGTCCTGCATTTTTTTGGTTCCCGTCGCGCCTGCGGGCCAGAAGCGGTCTCCCGGGAAACCCGGGCGTAGGCTGAGAGGGAAGGTCATCTGGTCATAATCCAGCCAGACAGTAGCGGGGGAGTCAGGCCGCTGGTCTGGCCACGGCTCGGACAGGTTCCTGGCCTGGAGCCGCCACCCGTCTTCTGATTCTACCATTCCCAACTCGGGGAGCAGGGTGGAAGAGGACGTCGGAGGGAGCGGCAGTGGCGGAAAAAAGTGAAGCTCCGAGCCGGCCCGGGCAACCTGGCAGTTTCCCCAGGTAATGGCGCCGCCGCTTTTTTGCCCTTGGGCCAGTTCCACCAGATTTTTCACCTGGGCCGAGGTGATCTCCTGGTGGGGGAGAAAGCGGCCCAGGGTATGCCGCAAGAGGCGCATCTGCAAGGCGGGGGAAAGAGCAAACAACAGGGGGATGGCAAGAGCGGCGCATTCCGGGGTGACCCAGCGCCCTACGGCGTTCCAGGCCTGATCTTCAGTTTCGGCCAGGAGGCGCTCGTCCTCCTGGAGGAGCGCCATGAGTCGCCACACCGCGGCTTTGAGGCGGGGGTTATAGTCCTGCTGCAGTTGGGGCACCAAATCCAGGCGCACCCGGTTGCGCAGGTAACGGCGGCTCAGGTTGCTGAGGTCTTCCCGGTACGGGAGTTTTTCTTGCTTGAGCCAGGCCAGCACCAGGTCCTTGCCCACAGCCAGCAGGGGACGCACCAGGTTCCCGGGGGTGCAAGGCCACATGCCTTTCAGTCCTTCAGAGCCGGCTCCCCTGAGGAGCCGCAGGAAGAAGAGCTCCACCTGGTCATCGGCGGTATGCCCCAGGGCCACCTGGTCGTAAACATGGTCCCGCCGAGTCTGTTCGAGGAAGTCCAGACGCAGTCGCCGGGCGGCCATCTGCAGGGAAATTTTCTGGGCCTGAGCCAATAAACGGACATCCCCCGCACCTGTATATATCGGCAGTTCCAGGTTCCGGGCCAGGTCCGACACAAAACGGGAATCCTCCCGGGAGGCTTCCCCCCTGAGGCCATGGTCGAAATGGGCCACTCCCAGGTGCAGGCCCCACTCCTGCCTGACTCTGTGAAGCAAGTGGAGCAGGGCCACCGAGTCAGGACCCCCGGAAACCGCCACCAGGACCCGTCCGCCTGGCTGAAATAGTTCATTCTCCAGGGCAAAGCGGTGCACCGCCGGCAGCAGTAAGCCGGGTTCGGCAGGTTCGAAGAGAGGCTGAATTAAAGGGTCTCGGGGTGACACAACTGGGCCACCACCTCTAAAATAACGTCCTTGGAAAAGGGTTTGGCGAGAAACCGGTCAACCACTCCCTCTGCGGAAGACAGCTCGAGGGCAGGAGGAAGCTCAGAGGAAGTCAAGATGACGCGGCAATCCGGGTGAAGGCGCCTCAGGCGAACGGCCACTTCCAGGCCGTTGCCGGAGGGCAAGTGAAAATCCACCACCGCCACCCGGTAGTTGCGGCCCGGGTTGGGAACTTCGAGGGGCGCATCATCGGCCCAGGCGGAAACTTGGTATCCGGCCCGGCTCAAAATCTCCGTCAAAGCTTCCCTAGTGCCGGGGTCATCGTCTATGACCAAAATCCAGGGGTTTATTTCCCTGCTTTTACCAGGGCTTTCATTTCCTGCGGTGGGAAGAACCAGGTGAAATCTGGTGCCTTGCTCAGGAGCGCTTTCCACCCAGATACGCCCGCGGTTGGCCTCCATCAGGGTTTTGCAGATATAGAGCCCCAGCCCCGAGCTAGTAGCCCGGTTGGGGCGCTGCCGGTATTTCTCGAAGAGAGCTTCCTGGTCATCCAGGGGAATGCCCCGACCGGTGTCGGCCACCACGATTTCCACTTCCGGGTGGTTCTCACCGGAGAGAAGGCCGCCTAACACCGTAATGGTACCCCCGGGGGGAGTGGCCTCCAGGGCGTTCACCAGGAGGTTGGCCAGGACCCGTTCCAGGGAAGGCTCGTCCACTTCGAGGGCAGGCAGGTCCGGGGGCAGAGCCGAGGTCATCTCCACTCCCTGGTTTTGGGCCAGGGGGCTGAAGTGGTGAAGGAGCCGCTGGACCAGAAAAGCCGGGGGCACCGCCTCAGGCCGCAAGGCTAGCAGACCTGATTCAAAGCGGCTCAAATCCAGCACATTTTGCAGATGCAAGAGCAACCCCTCGCTTCTCTGGATAATGCCCGTGAGCTTCTTTTGGATCACCGGGGGCAGAGTTTCGTCCTCCAGGGCCTCGATGGTGAGGCGCACGCCGGTCAAAGGGGCCTTGATGTCATGGACGATCATGGACAGAAAGTCAGCGTTGGCCGCGATGCGGTCACGCTCTTCCTGAAGCTGGCGGGTTTTTTCCCGAAGAGCCCGGGTCATGGTATTGAAGGACTCGGCCAACTCCCCCAGCTCGTCTTGGCTGGTAACGGGGATGTCCCCGGTCAGCTCTTCCTTGGTCGCCCGGCGGGTGCCTTCCGTGAGAGCGGCGATCTGGCGGCGAATGCCCATGGACAGCCAGACACTGAGAAAAGCCCCCACCAGGGCGGCAGCAACTCCCACCCCGAAAATAATCAGTTTCAAGGTGGTCAGGGTCCGGTCTAACTCCTGGCGGTTCACTCCCACCAGGATGAAATTTTCCCAACGTTTTTCTTCTTCCCCCAGAGGGAGATAGGTAACGGTATAGTCTTGATCTCCCACTTTCAGTGGTTGGACTCCGGTGGCATTGGTGGCGCTGCGTCCCGCTAATTCCCGGGAGCGCATCAGATCAGCCATGGCCTTTTTGGGAAGGTCCTTGAAGGAGTTGACCACCAAGCGATTGGCAAAAAAGATGGCCACTTCGGCGCCAGGCCGGGAGAGGGACTCCACGAAACTCCGGTCGATGAGGACGCCGGTAAGGACCACCCCCACCAGGCGATCCTGATCGTAAATGGGTGCCGAGGCGCTCAAGGAGACGCTATCCTGCCACTTCGTCATACGGCTGGCGGCCTTACTTTCAAGACTGGACCGCACCAAGGGATTGGCGCTGATATTGACCCCCAGGCCCCCGGGGTCATGGACGCGAACCTGAATCACCCCCTGATTGTCCGTAATGGTGAGAACTTGGAGACCGGTGGCCTTGAGCATGGGGATGGCTGCGGTTTGTAACGCAGGCATGTCGCCTGCCGCCAAGAGCTCTCCATAAATGGGGTTATCTGCCAGGAGAGAGGCAGCCTGGACCACCTGCTGGAGCTTTCCCTGGTATTCGGCCAGGACCAGCCGGGCCACCAGCTCCACCCGCTGTTGGTGCCATTTCAGGATCTGCCGGGTGGCCAGGTACTGCATGAGAAGGAGCAGCCCCACCAGAGCCACGAGGAGGGACAACAGGTTGACTCCCAGAAGCTTGGGCCCGACTTGGTTCTTCCACTTCATTGTTCACAACATAACATATTCTTCAGGAGAGGGAATAGTGACAAAAGTGGCGGGAAATACTGACTGACGGTCGCCCGGCTTTTTTCAGAACACCAGGGGTACTTGCAAAAACGCCGCTATCTGGCGATAGATCGGCATGATGATCATTCCCATGAGACCCGTATAAAAAAGGAGGATAATTAAGACAAAACCCACGGGTTCAAGGTAGCGGTAAAGCTGGAGCAGACGGAAGGGGAGAAAAGCGGCCACTAGATGGGAGCCGTCCAGGGGCGGGATGGGGAGCAGGTTGAAAAGGGCCAGGAAGATATTAATGGTGCAGCCATAATAGGCCAGCAAGATGAGGCCGGGGCCCCCCAGCTTGAAGCGCAGGAGGTAGGCGAACAGAACGGCCAGGAGCAGGTTGCTGGCAGGACCGGCGAAGCTGCAGGTGACTTCCCCCAGGCGGTAGTTGCGAAAATAGGAGGGATTCACCGGCACCGGCCGGGCCCAGCCGAAGATGACTCCGGCATGGGTCACTAAAAGGAGGAGAGGCAAAAGGATGGTGCCGATGGGGTCAATGTGGGGGATGGGATTCAGGGTGATGCGGCCGGAAAGGCGGGCGGTGGGGTCGCCGTTCAGCCAAGCCACATAGCCGTGGGCCACTTCGTGAATGATCACCGAAAACAACAGGACCACCGCTATGAGGGTCATGTCAAGGAGTGAAGATAAATTCATAGGGGTCTCACAAATCCCGCAGCAGGGCGCCGCCTGCCAGGCGCAGGCGCTCCAGCTCTTCTGGGGATGAGGCTTCCAGATAGAAGCGCACCACGGGCTCGGTCCCCGAGGGGCGGAAGCACACCCAGCTGCCGTCCTCCAGGAGATACTTATGCCCGTCAATGGTGACATGGCCCACCACTTTCAGGCCCGCAAACTTATCCGGGGGCGTTTTGAGGCGTTCCAGCAGGCGGTCCTTGACTTCGGGGGCCAGGCTTAGATTCAGGCGCTGGGTATGCACCGGGCCTACCCGGGCGAAAAGGTCATCGAGGAGCTCAGGGATGCCTTTGCCTGTCTTGGCCACCATCTCCGCCACCAGCAAGCAGGCCAGGATGCCGTCCTTTTCAGGAAGGTGATCCCTCATGGAAAAGCCTTCGCTCTCTTCCCCCACCATCAGGGCTTGGCCGGAGAGAATGTATTCCCCCAGGTATTTGAAGCCTACCTTGGTCTCAAAGACAGGCCGCCCATAGGCGGCGGCCACCTTGTCCACCAGATGGCTGGTGGCCACGCTGCGGGCCACGCCGCCCTCCCAGCCCCGCGTCTTGATGAGATGGTCGAGAAGAAGGCCTAGGATCATGTTGGCTTCATGGTAGCGGCCTTCTCCGTCCATGACCCCGAAGCGGTCGGCGTCGGCGTCCACCGCCAAACCCAGGTGGGCGCCGGTTTCTTTGATGCGTTCGGCCAAAGGGTCTAAAAACTCTGCGCTGGGCTCAGGACGTTGCCCCCCGAAGAGGGGGTCCCGGTAACCGTGCAAGACCTCCACCGCCACCCCGACGTCACGGAGGAAACCGTCCAGGTAATCCCGGCCGGTGCCATATAGCACGTCCACCACTACCTTGAGGCCGGACTGGCGAAGGGCTTCGGTGTCCAGGAGCTTGTGTAAGTGCTCGAAATAGCTCCCCCGGGGGTCGATGTCGGTAATCAGACCCCGGTCCCGGGCTTCGGCGAAGGGAAGAATTTTTATTTCTGCGGGGGTGATTTCCTGGATGAGCCCTTCAATGGCGCTGGTAACCGGGGTAGGGGCCGGGCCGCCCTGGAATGGGGAGAATTTGATGCCGTTCCATTCCGACGGATTGTGGCTGGCGGTGATATTGATCCCTCCGCCCCGTTGGGCTTGCCGGATGGCGTAGCTCACTACCGGGGTGGGGGTGTCCCTGGTGGTGAAAAAAGAAGGGATGCCATTGCCGGCCATGACCTCTGCGGCGGTGGCAGCAAAGGCCTCGGAAAGAAACCGGGTGTCATAGGCCACCACCACCCCTCGGGCGGCCGTGCCTTCCCCCTGAAGGTAATTGGCAATAGCCTGGCATACCAGGCGGGCATTGGCAAAGGTGAAATCATCCGCCAGAATTCCCCGCCATCCCGAGGTGCCGAATTTTATATTGATCATGGGAAGTCCCGTTTGGGGAGAGGCAGTCGCCACTAAACCCATGTTACCGCTCTCTTACGTCCCTAAGTCGTAAGAGGCCAGGTACTTTTCCTGTTCTGGAGTGAGAATATCGATTTGAACACCCATGGCGGCCAGTTTCAAGCGGGCAATCTCCCGGTCGATAACGGCCGGCATGGGATAGACTTTCTTTTCCAGCTTGTCGTGGTTCTTGGCCAGGTATTCCGAGGCCAGGGATTGGTTGGCGAAGCTCATGTCCATGACCACAGAGGGGTGCCCTTCCGCAGCGGCCAGGTTCACCAGACGACCTTCTCCCAAGACGAAAAGGCTCTTGCCGCTTTTCAGCTTGAATTCCTGGACCGACTCCCGGATCTGGCGGTTTTCGGTGCTGAGGCGGGAGAGGGCGTCAAGGTCCAGCTCCACGTTGAAGTGGCCGGAGTTGCACAAGATGGCGCCGTCTTTCATGGCCAGGAAGTGCTCTTCCCGAATGACCTTGATGTCCCCGGTCACGGTGCAGAAAATGTCCCCGATCTCCGCAGCCTGGCGCATGGGCAGCACCTGGTAGCCGTCCATCACTGCTTCCAGGGCCTTCAAGGGGTCGGTTTCGGTGATGATCACCCGGGACCCCATGCCCTGGGCCCGCATGGCCACTCCCCGGCCGCACCAACCGTAACCCGAAACTACGAAGACGCTTCCGGAAAACAGGCGGTTGGTAGCCCTCAGGACCCCGTCAATGGTGCTCTGACCGGTGCCGTAGCGGTTATCGAAGAGGTACTTGGTGGTGGCGTCGTTCACCGCGATCATGGGGTAGCGCAGCACCCCATCATTGGCCATGGCCCTGAGGCGGATGACCCCGGTGGTGGTTTCTTCGGTGCCTCCCCAGACGTTGTCGATGAGTTCCTGGCGCTTGGAGTGGACGGTGAACACCAGGTCGGCCCCGTCGTCCATGGTGAGGTGGGGCTTGAGGTCCAGGGCCTGGTTGATGTGGCGGTAATAGGAGTCGCTGTCCTCCCCTTTGATGGCGAAGGTGGGGATCTCTTCATATTTGGCAAGATAGGCGGCCACGTCGTCCTGGGTGCTGAGGGGATTGGAAGCGCAGACGCTTAAACTGGCGCCGCCGGCCTTCAGGGTTTTCATCAAAGCAGCGGTCTCGGTGGTAACGTGCAAACAGGCGGCCAGGCGCACTCCTGCCAAGGGCTTTTCCTTGGCAAAGCGGTCGCTGATGGAGGAGAGCACGGGCATCTCCCGCATGGCCCACTCCACCCGCAGGCTTCCCTTATCAGCCAGGCTGAGGTCTTTGACATCATAATCCATACAATACAATCTCCGTTTTCGGTTAGGTTGGGCAGATCGGGTTCAGGCCTGCTTTCTCCCGGAGGATTTCAACTTTGTTGGTGTATTCCCAGGTGAAGTCCGGGTCGGTACGCCCGAAATGGCCGTAAGCCGCAGTTTTTTTGAACATAGGCCGCTGCATATCCAGATACTGGATCATGGCCGCGGGTTTGAAACTGAAGGTGTCCTTGATGATTTCCAGGATACGTTCGTCCGGGATGACACTGGTACCGTAGGTATAAATCATGATGGACAGAGGGTCCGGCAAGCCGATGGAGTAAGCCACCTGGACCTCACAGCGCCGAGCCAAACCCGCGGCCACGATATTTTTGGCCACATGCCGCAACATATAGGAGGTGGTGCGGTCCACCTTGGTGGGGTCCTTTCCCGAGAAAGCCCCACCCCCGTGGTAGCCCCGACCGCCGTAGGTATCCACGATGATCTTGCGGCCGGTCATGCCGCAGTCGGCCAGGGGCCCACCCACCACAAATTTCCCGGTGGTATTAACGAGATACTCGGTATGGTTGAGGAGGTTGGCGGGGATGGTCTTTTTGATGACCTCTTCCACAATGGCTTCCCTGAGGTCTTTATACTTGACATCCGGTTCGTGTTGGGCAGCGATGACAATGGTATGGATGTCTTTAGGGATATAGTCCTCATAGCGTACGGTCACCTGGGTCTTGCCGTCCGGACGCAGGAACGGGAGAACCTTCTCCTTGCGCACTCTGGCCAGGCGTTCGGCCAAGCGATGGGCGTACCAGATAGGCATGGGCATGAAATTTTCCGTGGAATCGGAAGCATACCCGAACATGAGCCCCTGGTCGCCGGCCCCCTGTTCCGGGGTCAGGCCCCGTCCCTCCACGCCCTGGGCGATGTCGGGGGACTGGCGGTCGATGGAAGTGACCACCGCGCAGGTTTCCCAGTCGAACCCCATGGAGGAGTCACAGTAGCCGATTTCCTTAATGGTTTGCCGCACAATGTCCGGCATGTCTACCCGAGCCGTGGTGGTGATCTCCCCGGCGATGAAGGCCAGTCCCGTGGTGACCAGGGTTTCGCAGGCCACCCGGGCGAACTTGTCTTGGGCAATGATGGCGTCCAGAAGGGCGTCGGAGATTTGATCCGCCACCTTATCGGGATGCCCTTCAGTAACTGACTCTGAAGTGAACAGAAATTCGGATGTTGACATCCAACAGCTCCTTTACAAGTAAATCAGGCGTAACCAACCACCTATGGTTAAACTTATAAAATATCCTAAATTCGTTCCCAAAATTCAAGTAAATTTCCCATTAGCTTTCTATTTGCATGTTCATTTCAAAGAGTTGGCCAAAATAAAAATATTGTCGAGGTGTAGGGGGGAGGAGGGGGAAATGAAAGAGGGAGCAGGGGTGGGCGGCCCCCTCTTCCTAACCGAGTGGCTCTGGACTTACTCCTTGGGGCGGTTGTGCCCGTCCACCAGGACGACTTTGGGAGTGTGGTGGTTGAGTTCCTCGGGGGGATAACTGGAATACGTGGTTATGATAATCAGGTCCCCGGGTGCGCCCCGTCTGGCCGCGGCGCCGTTCAAGCAGATGACCCCGCTGCCGGCTTCACCTTCGATGGCGTAGGTCTGGAAGCGCTCGCCGTTACTGATATTATAGATGTGCACCATCTCGTAGGGTAGGATGTCCGCCTGCCGCATGAGATTAAGGTCGACAGTGAGGGAGCCATCGTAGGCCAGGTTGGCCTCGGTGATGGTGGCCCGGTGGATTTTGGATTTCAGCATGACGCGCCACATGTCAGTTTACCTCTAAGAGCAGATTGTCGATGAGCCGGGTGACGCCCACCCAGGCGGCCACGGCCAGCCGGGCCGAGCCCTGGATGGTGTTCACCTCGTGAAGAGTATCAGGGTCCACCAGCACCGCATAGTCCAGGCGGGTGTGAGGGGTGGAGCTAATCATCTGGTTCACTTCAGATAAAATTTTGTCCGCGTTGTCCTCCCCGGAGGCCGCCAGGTCTCGGGCCAACGTCAGGGCCTGAAAAAGACACAGGGCCGACTGGCGTTCTTCCGGGCTCAGGTAGGTGTTCCGGGAACTCAGGGCCAAGCCGTCCGCTTCCCGAATGATGGGCCGGCCCACCACTTCCACCGGCACGTCCAGGTCGGCCGCCATGCGCTTGATGACGGCCAACTGCTGATAGTCCTTTTCCCCGAAGACGGCCAGGTGCGGCAGGACCTGGTGAAAAAGCTTGAGAACCACGGTGGCCACCCCCCGGAAGTGCCCGGGCCGGGAGGCGCCGCACAGTCCCTGGCTCAAGCCCTCCACGGTAACATAGGTCTGATACCCCTTCGGGATACATGTCGGCGTCGGCCGGCGTGTAGAGGACGTCCACCCCCACCTCCCGGGCCAAGGCCGCGTCCCGGTCCAGGTCCCGGGGATAGCGTTCCAGGTCTTCGCTGGGCCCGAACTGGGTGGGGTTGACAAAGAGGCTCACCACCAGGCGGTCCCCTCTCTCCCGGCCGTAGCGCATCAGGGAGAGATGCCCCTCATGGAAATAGCCCATGGTGGGCACCAAGGCGATCTGCTGGCCCAGCTTGCGCCAGGCCAGGGAGACGGCCTGCATGTCCCGGGGATCGCTGAGAATTTCCATGAAAAAACCCCGGACTGATCCGCCGGGGTTGAATGTCGCGCTCCCGCCGAGTCTCAGTCCGCCTGTCTACGGATCCAAGCTCTGCTTAACTAAAAAATAGCATTTCAGGATTTGTCCTGTCAAGAGAAGTTTTTACCAGGAGGCGTTGATTTTCGGGGTAATTTCAGCCAGTCGCCTGGTAAACTAACTCTTTTTCCCCCAGCCGCCGCCTCCCGGTGTCCTGAGGGACAGGACGCTGCCCGTCGGGAGTACGAGGTTGACCTTGCCGGGCAGAGAATCCTCCTGGCCCTTCTCCTTAATCAGCACGTTTTTCCCGCATGTCCCTGGGTGGCCCCCCGCCAGGCCGTAGGAGGCGTGACGCCGGCGTTCGGTCAGCAGGCTGACGCTGACTTCAGTGAGGAACCGGAAATCCCGAATGAGCCCCAGGCCCCCAGGATGGAGCCCAGCCCCGCCAGAGTTTTCCCGCAAGGCATAGCGCTCCACCAGCACCGGGTAATCGTGCTCCAGGACCTCCACCGGGGTGTTCCGGGTATTGGTCATGTGGCTGTGGAGGCCCGACAGCCCCGGTCCTCCGGGGTGGCCGCCGGTCCCGCCCCCCAGGGTTTCATAGTAGGTGAACTCCTGGCCGGTTTCGGGGTGCACCCCCCCAAAGGCCAGGTTGTTCATGGTGCCCTGGCTGGCCGCGGGGATGAGAGTGGGGAGGGCCTGGGCCAGGGCCCCTAATACTACGTCCACCAGGCGCTGGGAGGTCTCCACATTTCCCGCCGCCACCGGGGCCGGGAAGCGGGGGTGCAACAAACTTCCCTCCCGGGTGAGAACCGTCAGGGGCCGGAAGCAGCCCTGGTTGATGGGATAGTCCTCCCTGAGCAAGGTGAGAAAAACATAATAACAGGCTGCTTCCACCACCGGGGGGACGGCGTTCACCCCGCCCGTGGTCTGGTCGGCGCTTTTTGAGAAGTCCAAGAAGGCGTTGTCGCCCGCAATGGTCAGATCAAGGTGCACCGCCAGGTCTTCGTTCCCCCAGCCGTCGTCGTCCAGGTAGTCGGTGAAGGAATAGACCCCGCCAGGGATGTCCTGAAGGAGGGAGCGCATGGCCGCCTCGGAGTAAGTTAACAGGGCCTGACTCATCTCATGGAGTTTTTCTTTCCCGTAACGCCAGGCCAAAGCCTGGAGACGCTCCTCCCCCCGGGTCAGGGCTGCCAACTGGGCCGCCAGGTCTCCTTCCCGCTCCGCCGGCACCCGCATCTGGGCTAACAGCTCCTGCCAAACCTCCTCCTGGCGGACTCCTTCACGATAAAGGTAGGTGGGGGGGATAATCACCCCCTCTTCCTGCAGGTCCCGGGCCAGGGGCATGGAACCGGGAGTACTGCCCCCCACGTCAGCGTGATGGGCCCGGTTGGCCAGGTAAAAGGCAGGCCGGGACTGGTTGGGAGAGGGGGCCAGGGGTCGCGGACCCCTGCCCCCTCCCCCACACCCCCTCCCCCAACCTCTTAAGGGGAGAGAATTGGCTGGAAAGTCGGGGCTAAAAGCCCCGTTTTTCCAGGCACACTTATGCGGGGGTTGGGTGGGGAGTTTGACGGGAGGGCGGGGGGCCTCAGGTTCCCCGGCCCTCCACTCAAAATTTTCCAAATACACCGGAGCAATGAGGGTGATGTCCGGGAGGTGGGTGCCGCCCCAGTAAGGATCGTTGAGCAGCAGGACGTCCCCGGGGGCCAGGGGGAAGTCAGGGAGCACCCGGGCCAGGGTGGCGGGAAGCGCGCCCAGATGCACCGGAATGTGGGCGGCCTGGGCCAAAAGCTCCCCCGCCGCAGTGAAAACCGCACAGGAATAGTCCCGGCGCTCCTTGATGTTGGGGGAAAAGGCACTTTTGCGCAAGACAATCCCCATCTCTTCCGCCACCGCGGCGAAAATCTTGTGGAATATGGTAAGCTCCAGAGCGAGGGACATAGTGATTAAAAGTTAATTGAGGGGAGGACCGGGGGAGCGCGGCTCCCCCGCCCTCCCCTCAAAAACTATATCACATTTTCATGGAATAACAGGCGGGGAGTTGGTATAAGCAGGGCAGGGTTAGTTGATTGATTTTGAGGAGAAAAAAATGACGGTGACCAGAATCGGCTATGTGGGGACGGACGGCAGGAGTTTTGTGGCCGCGTTGGAAACCAGCCGGGCCATCAGCGAGTTGTACCCCGGCGACTACCAGGGCGTGGTAGTGCGGGGCACGCCGGCCATGCCCTTCTGGGCTGAAAAAATGAAGTGGCCGGTGAGTTTTATTTCCACTTCAGACAACAGCGTGGAGGCCTATGCCCAGGCCCTCATCGAGGCCTTTGACAAGCAAGAGTTGGACGTCGCCCTCATCATGCCGGAGGGTCTCATTTTCCAGGGGCTGGTGGATAAGCTGACCGCGGCCGGGCACGGGGAAAAAGTCATCGGCCCGGACAGCCGGGGGGCCTTTATCGAGGCGGACAAGATTGCCGGCAAGCACCTCTGCCGGGAGGCGGGCATCCCGGTGGCCCCCGCCTGGACGGAAGTAAATGCCCGGGATTATCAGGCAATAAGGGAGACGTGCCTGGATTACCTTCATGAATTCGGGGGGGTGGTTCTGAAGTACCCTTACAGCGCTGGAGGCAAGGGCGCCCGCATCATCCTCAACACCTGGGAAATCAGAGACGTCTGCGCTGGCTTAATGGCTGACTACAAACCGGACTATACTGTCCTGTACGGCAAGAAGGGCCCCTGGCCGCTGCTCATCGAAGCCCGCATGGCCGGGGCGGAAATCAGCTTTACCATCCTGGTGGATAAAAACGGGAATTTTCAAATACTGCCCACGGCCTTGGACTATCCCGAGCGCTTTGCGGGGCCGCCGGGTCTGGACAATCCCATCACCGGGGGCATGGGCTCCATCTCTCCTCACCCCCTGGAGACCCCGGCCCTCATGACCATGGTGGCAGAGACTCTGGCCCGGCCCCTGGTGGCGGCCCTTAAGCAGCGGGGCATTCTCAGGCCCTGTGTGCTGTATCCCGGTTGTTTCGTGTCTTTTACGGATAACTTCCAGCCCCGGGACATCCGGGTCTGCGAAATCAACATCCGCCCGGGGGAGCCGGAGTTCCAGCCGGTGGTGAAGCGCCTGCGCAATCTGGGGCCCCTGGTGGCGGCCATGACCGCAGGAAACCTGGATGAAGTGGAGCCGGAGGTGCGGGAGGACCAGATATCCTTGTGCATCGCCCTGGTCACCGGGCCCGGCGGGCCCAAACAGCAGAAAGGCTACCCCTGGTCCTTGACCAAAGGGGAACCTCTGGACATCGACTTCGGGTATTTCGACAAAAAGAACATTACCATCATCCCCTCGGCCATGGAATACAACGAGGGAGAGTTTAAATCAGACGGCTCTCGGGTGGCATATCTTTTGGCCAACGCCACCCTGAAGGCGGGACAGAAACCGGGTCAGGCGGCGGAAACCCTGCGCCAGCGGCTCCTCAACGCCCACGACCTGGGCAAAATCCGGGTCATTCCCCGGGAATATCTGGGGGGTAACCGGCTGGATCTCAGGAGAGATATCGGCCTGCACTACCTGAAGGCGGAACTCCTGCTTTCCTGAGGAGACCCCGGACTCCAAACTTCAAGAAATATTTTCGATATCAGAAAATTTTGGAGAAGCCCAAGTTGCAGATATAGAGCAGTTATTTGCATAGAAGTTTAAGCTGCTTTTCCTATCGAGAAAAAATATTCCACCCGAACGATAGCATTTCTTCCTGATGATAATGTCTTACCGTTTTCCTTTAAGATCAGGAGGCTTATATTCTTTATCTTCCGTACTCTTTTTTTCTTCGTCTTCCTGCTCGACGAGGCCTAGATGCTTTTCTTATGGAGGGGAAACTGTGGGCATGACTACTGGTTGGTCCACGCTGCGCAGATGCAGGTCCCGCGGCGGGAAGGGAATCTCAATACCAGCCTCCCGTAACTTCCGGTCTATTGCCTGGTAGATTCTGCCAAACACCGTGAACCAGATGTCGAGGTCCTGGAGATGCAACCACAGCTCGAAGTTAAGCCAGCCGTCGCCGTACCCATTGAAGAAGGCAAACGGTTTGGGAGCCTTGGTCACCGCGGGGTCTTCGTCGGCAACTTCCAAAAGAACTTTTATTACCTGGTTGGTGTCGCTCCCCAAGGCCACCCTCACCGGGAATCTCAGCCGGGCATACCGGTCCGAAAAGGTCCAGTTAACAACCCGCTGGGTAATGAGTTCAGCATTAGGAATCCAAATATCGGCCCGGTCAAAGGTGAGGACTCTGGTGGCTCTGACGCCAATTCTTTTGACCTCAGCCCAATGCCCGTTGGGAAGTTCAATGTAATCTCCCGGCCGTATGGGTCTTTCTATCAACAGGATAATGCCGCATACCAGATTATTGACGACTTGCTGGAGGCCGAAGCCGATGCCCACCCCAAGGGCGCCCAGGACGATGGTAATTTGGGTCAGGTCAATCCCCAGCACCACCAGGGCCACCAAAAAACCGACGAACACCACGCCGTAATTGATCAGGCTGGCCAAGGATTGTTGGGCCCTTGGGTCCACTTTTTTTCGGACGGCGACATCCCGCATGAGCAGGCTCTGGAACACCCAGGAGAGGATAAAGGCGCCGTACAGGCAAGCTGCTGCAGTAAGAACCAGACCAACCGTAATTTTCTGGGAGCCGATAGTGACCCCCCAGGACCAGATTCCCCGGATCGCCGCGGCCGGGGTCCCATAGATTTCCCAGGTGCT
The DNA here is from genome assembly GCA_963709285.1 of uncultured delta proteobacterium. Classification (GTDB taxonomy): domain Bacteria; phylum Desulfobacterota; class Desulfobaccia; order Desulfobaccales; family 0-14-0-80-60-11; genus JBGSLA01. The sequence goes on from CAVPVR010000005.1 coordinate 73,161, forward strand.
GAGTAATAGTGCTCCAGTGAGTCCACCTATGAGAAGTTTTACCGTTCTAGAAGATTGGCGGATGATCCCCTCAGTGTGCTCTCGCACCAGGGCAACTTTCTGGAGGAGGGTACTGTGAACCAATACCTCCACCCCCCCGCAGGCGAGGTAAATCACCAGCCAGGTGATGATGATGTACGCCACCGATTGCAGGACAGAGCTCATGAGATATTTCGCAAAAACTGTGTATCCTCCTAATTCAGCCACCACAACCAAGAAGAAAAGCACGCCACCCAGCCCAAACGCCCAGGTAGTCAGGGGCGAGTCCTCCCGGGCGCTCACCACCGCCCGCCAGGAACAAAGGGCCAGACCCACCGGGGCCGCCAGGAAGATGTACAACTGGATAAGTGGCTGGGGCAGATTGATGAACTGGAAGAATCGAAGAAGAATAATAAAAATTAGCAAGATGTATAACAGCAATTTCTTCCAGAATTCACCTATGAGGCCGCCAAGCAGCCTTACATAAGCCAGGCCCCCCACTACTGCTTCCAGAAAAAATAATAAGGGAGGCACCACTGCCATCAATAGCCTGAAGGGGAAAGTTCCAAAAACGATCCCCGCGGCGATAGGCCGTTTTGCTAAGAACCGCCAGCGCTCTGATTCCATGAGTTGGGGCCGACGGCGAAAGATAAGTAAGATTACTGCCAACGCCGTGAATATCCGCAAAACCAGTATCCTGCCCTGGGTTTTAAAGAACTCCGGGTTGGGCCAGGAGATGTTTTGTATGCCCTGGGCCACATCGAACCAGGTCAGATTTTTGAGTTGGGTTAGGTAGGTCAAGGAAAGTATGGGCGCAACTTCACCCACCCGGAGATCCCGGCGCCGGGCTTGAGTCAAACGGTCCAACTCGGCGTTGAGGCTGTTAATGGTGCGTCCAATGCTTCCTGACTTTTGGAAAACCGGCAGCAGTGTCTTTAACTCCTGATTGATGACTAAAAGCGCCGAGTCAATGGTGTTTTGGGCCTCGGCCAAGGTGGGTTTTATCTCATTATAGGCCTCATCGGTGAGTAGGACAGACTGCCACTCCTGCCAGCGCTTGCTTTCTGCCAACCACTGGTCTCTCGCTCCTTCTAATTGCTGGATTGCTCGTGTGAGAGGTGTGGTGATCTCGGCCAGATTCCCTTCAGTTAGGCTGAGCGTGTCCCTGTAAGACCATATGGTGGTAAAGTCCAAAGTCGGGGCTTTTTTTAGTCGCTCGATAGGGGCTTGAAAACGCTCTAACCTGGCCTCTATTGCCTGGAGGTTTTCTTTAACAGGGTTCAGATCAAAACCAGACGCGCTTTTGGTCTCGAGGACGGTGAGGCGCTTGGACAGTTCATTCCCCTTGACCATAAGTTCAGCCAGACCCGGCACTTCAGGGAGCTGCTCTTTTTCACCCTCCCCGGGCGGGGGCCCTTCGAGTTGCTTTTGAGCAAACACCCCCGGCGGCATCAGGAAAAGGACTGGCAGCAATAACACCCAGAACAGTTTCCAAGCCGAAAGTCTCATCTGATGCCTCCTCATAACGGTTGAGCCAAGAAAGGCTCTATAGGGATAGAGCTTACCCGTTATACCATGTTCTCTTTGAAATGAAACATTCGTAGGGGCCGACCCATGTGTCGGCCCGAATTGACGGGCGGACACGCGGGTCCGCCCCTACCATTTGATGCAGGTCATTATGAAAATGGTATTAGTGGTCTCTGGTGTCCAAGTAAAGTCGGTTTGGAGCGTGATAAAGCAGGATGCCCGTTCTTCCTGGTAAAAGAGCTGAGCGGAGCCCGAGGATGAAGAACCAGGGCAAAACGCCTGTGCTCTCCAGCCAGTGGTTCTCGCCCCCCTTTGAGTTAGCTTCTTAATTTGAATGTTTATAGACCCTTCTTTTCAAACCAGTAAAACAGCCCCAGAGTGGCCAAAATAACCACCGGGATGACGACCCAGTGATTCAATCCGAGGACCTGGGGTAAAGTGAGCCTCCCCAGGTCGCCCCAGGGAATGACCGTCTGGTTGAGGTAGGGAAAGGCCTCGGCGAAGAGGGCGGCGCCGACAATCATGCCGAAAATCCCCCATACCGCGCCCCAGCGTCCTTCACCCACTGCCCCCATGGCGGTTCCGGGGCAAAAACCAAACAAGCCCCAGCCCACGCCGAACAGGAGCCCACCGGTGATAAGACGCCCCAGTGCGGTAGCTCTTATGGAAAGCCTGGCCAGGCCCAGGTCGTGGAGGAGGTAGACACCCACCATGGCCACCAGGATGCTCGAGAGCATAAACTTTACGATGGTCATATCCAGGAGCCGCAGAGCGCCGAGTTGCTTTTCATAGCGCAGTACCTGACCTCTCTGCAGAAGAAAACCGAAGAGGATACCGGTAATAAAGCCGTAAATGAGAATGGTCATGCCTACTTCCCTCCTCCATACAGGAGATGGGCTACCACCATGCCTCCCACAAAGAAACAAACCAGGGCCACAAAACCGGAGATCGATAGCTGGAGCAGACCGCTCAGCCCATGGCCGCTGGGTCAGCCACCGGCCAGGCGCGCCCCGAACATGGCCACCACGCCGCCTGCAAAAGCCACGGCGTTGCGTTTCACCCGGTCGGGGCCAAAACGGGTTTCCCACATGGGGGGTAGGGCCTCTGAGCGGAAATCATCAAAAAGTTTGGCGGACACGAAGGCGCCCACTAAAATGCCCAGGACGAACAGCCATTGCCAGTCAATTTTGGGCACGTTTCTCACAAAATAGGCCATGCTGGCCACCCGCTCGGGGTCCACCAGGCTCTCCACCATGCCGGCGGTGCGCACAAAGCTGGTGGAGGCCCCGAAAAATTTGCCACTCAGCCACACGGAGCCCACCATAAGCAGGCCGGTGAGGGCGCCGGCCAGGTAAGGGTTCCAGCCTTTTCTAGAGGTATCGACCATAATTCCTCCTGGTTTTTCTTGGGAGAAGAACGTGTTTGCCCATTTATTTCAGAGCCGCTATCTCTCTTCTCCTTGATAGTTTTGGCGGTCCCTTAGAAGGAGCCGAAAAGGCTGCCAAGGATAATCACGGCAATCAGGGCAATAACAGGTCCCACCACGGCTACCGTGAAAATATCGAAATACGACTGGCGATGGTTCAGGTTGCAAATCTGCAACAGGGTAATGACCGCACCGCCATGGGGTAAGCAGTCAAGGCCGCCGGCGGCAATGGCGGTAACGCGATGCATCAGTTCAAGGGATACGCCTGCGACGACGGCCATCTCGGCAAACTTTGTGCCCATAGTCTGCAAGACAATGCTCATACCGCCGGAGGCCGAGCCAGTGACGCCTGCCAGGACGCCTACCGACAGAGCCAGCGAGGTCAGGGGATTATCGCCGCCAAGGGCAAAAATTCCTGAGGAGATGACCGCGAAGGCCGGCAGAACAGCAATTACCGCACCGAAACCCACCAGGCTGGCAGTATTGAAAATAGGCATGACCGAACCATTAGCGCCGGCATCAATGCTTTCGCTAAAATTGCAGAATCTTCGGAAATTAAGCACAGTGACCAGCAGAATGGAAAAGGCCAGGGCCGCGATGATGGACCAGATGCCTATTACGGCGTCAAGATCGGTCTGGCCGAATTGGGGCAGGGCCAAAAATGAGGTGTCCAGCCGGGGAAGGATCACCCGGCTGAAAAGGTAATTCAGGACGAGGACCAGGATGATGGGGGACAAAGCGATGAGAATGCCAGGCTGACTGCTGGGAACAAACTTATCACACAATTCGCCGATATCGAAACTTTCCATATCGGCATGGGCCCGCATCTTCTTGTCCACCCTCGGCAGCTCGTCCTTATGATCGCCGTAGCTTTCCCCCCTGGCCGAGGCCCGGCGGGCCCGGTCGTTAAGCCAATACATGCCAAGGAAGAGCATGATGGCGCCGGCTATGATCCCGAGTAGGGGCGCCGCGAAAGGCGTTGTGCCAAAGAAGGGCATGGGAATGGCATTTTGGATGGCCGGGGTCCCCGGCAGGGCGGTCATGGTAAAGGAAAAAGCCCCCAGGGCCACCGCACCCGGGATCAGCCTCTTGGGGATGCCGTTGTTGCGGAAAAGCATTTCGGCGATGGGAACAACGGCAAAGGCGACCACGAACAGCGACACCCCGCCGAAGGTCAGTAAAGCACAGGACAGTACCACCACCAGTATCGAGCGCCCCTCACCGAAGGTTTTCACCGCCCATTGGGAAATGGCCTCAGCCGAGCCGCTGTCGTCCATGAGTTTGCCAAAAATCGCGCCGAGCAGGAACAAGGGGAAATAGAGGATGATGAAGTTACCGGTGGCCGTCATGAATACCTGGGTATAAGCCCCCAATATCAGTGTTTCTCCTGCGAGGAACACGGCAAAAGACGCCACCAACGGCGCGATGATCACCACGCTGATGCCGCGGTAGGCAAAATACATCAGGAGTAAGAGGGCCACAATAATAGTGAGAATCCCTAACATACATCACCGTTCTTCCAATCGAGATTATCTTCCTTCCATTTGAGATAGACAGCTTCAACGTCGAGGGTGGAGCGCTTCCCCAAGTCGTCGTAATTTTCGTCAAGCCAGTTGGAGGTCGTCCGATAGCCTATTTCATGCAAGTGCTTTAGAAAGGCCCATTCCGTGTTGAGCTTGCTGGAGACACCCAGGGCTTTGAGTTCGTCGGCATTAATGCGGTGAAACAGCACATCCCTAAACCGTTGATTTTCCAAATTGGCGGCATTGATCAGCTCTTTTAAAATGGCAATCGACCGGACTTCTTTGATGAGGCTGGCATTAAAGGTGATCTCATTGATGCGGTTGAAAATGTCGGGGGCGGTGCGGGGAATTTCCTCGCGGTACAGGGGGTTGACCTGCACAATGACAATGTCCCGGGATTGGCAGTCATCCACCAGGGGAAACAGGGCCGGATTCCCCATGTAGCCCCCATCCCAGTAGGCTTCGCCATCAATCTCCACGGCCTGGTAGACGAAAGGCAGGCAGGCGGAAGCCAGTACCATGTCTACGGTCATTTCCTGACGGCGGAAAATCTTTTGCTTGCCGGTGCGCACATTGGTGGCCACCACGAACAATTTGATGCCCTCGGCATGACGGACATGCTCGAAATCCACCAGGGAGGAAATGAGATCCCGCAGCGGGTTAATGTCGAACGGATTTAGTTGGTAAGGGGATGCCAGGCGGGACAAAGTATCAAAGAAAATATAGCCGGGCGAATAATCTAAAGTCCAGCGGCCCAGCAGCCGGTCAAGCCAGGTGCGTTTGAAGGGCGAAAAGGTCCCGGCCTTGCTTACCCCGGACCAAAACCGCTCCAGGGCTTGCCGGGCGCCCTCCTTGCCGCCGGTGTCAAGGCCGTCGGCCACCACCACAGCATTCATGGCCCCGGCGCTCGTGCCGCAAATGCCTTCGATGATAATCCGGTCATCCTCCAACAAGCGGTCCAGCACCCCCCAGGTGTAGGCTCCGTGAGCTCCACCCCCCTGGAGGGCCAGTTCGATCATTTTCGGTTTTGTCATTGGCAATCCTTTTTTGGTTGTGGCCGGCTGGATCAAACAATGTGAAAATCAGCCGGGATGAGTATGATGGCGCTTTTCTCAGATCAGCTCTCCTGACCCAGGGTTATTTGGCGCTTACTCCAAACTGCATAGGGAACAGCCAAGAGCCCTCCCAAAATCATATACGTCAAAAGTGTGGGAATAAAATGCTCCCCATAATCACTTAATTCGGCGATAAACAGAGCGAGCCCGATATTGCGCGCAATGCAGGCGGTGGCCAGGGCAGAACGCTGGTCCCGGCGGGGACCACCCAGCAGGTGGCCGATGGCCAGGGAGAACACCACCATGAGCAGGATCGCCACCATGGCCAGTCCTCCCACATTGAGCATCGCCCGCAACTCGGGCACGAGTATGAGAAGAAGGACCAGCATGAGAAGTAATAAGATGAACAGAATATTTGCCAGCATGGACACAGGCTTGCGAAGGACCTCAGCAAGCCTTGGTACAAAATGCTGGATCGACAGACCGATGATCACCGGCAAGAACGTCACCTGGGCGACTTGCCGGGTCACCTGGAACAACGTCACCCCCTCGATGACGAGATCAAAGAGAGCGTAAAACACAGCCAGGATGAGCGGGGTAATACCGACAGCCAGCAAAGCCAGGGTCAGTTGCAGGCTGGCAGTGTAAGTCGGATCTGCCCCTGCCATTTGGGCCCGTTTGTAGGTGAGGGGTGCGCCCGGCGCCGCAGCTAACACCGCCAAGCCGGTGGCCGCGGCAGGCGGCAAATGGAACACCCATAACAAGAGGACCACCACCAGGGGGACCAGGAAGACCACCGCGAGGAGGGAGCGGAGCAGCAATCCGGGCCGACGCCACAGAGAGGTGAGCTGCTCAAAAGAGTGGTTCACCCCCAGGGCGAGCATGAGGGTAAAAATTGTCAGGCTGACGAAATAAAGGAGGATGGGGTTGTCCATACTTTCCGTTTTCCTGTCTTACCAAAAGAGTTATTAATGATTGCTGATGGCAGTTTTGCGCCAAGCCCTTAAGTTTGCCAAACTTATAAATTTTGGTTGCTACCTTCCTTTTCGATACAACACTTATTCGTGCAACGCGTCGTTAGACCCGTGTGCCTCCTGCCAGGGCCACCGACCGGTTATCTCCAGCTCCAAGATAAAGTGCAAAAAGGTCCGAATAAGCAGGAGCAACCCCAGCATGCCCAGGGTCTCAAAGCTAAGGTCGAGGGTTACGGTGAGGATGATGTCGGCGGCCACCAGAAAGTCAAGGGCCAACAGCAGCGTACCACCAAAGCCCTGCCGAAATTCCTGATACACTCCGTCCCGAGGCGTTTTTTGGAACCATCGCTTAATAAATCTCCCCGTAAAGAGTACAGTCCCGCAAATGAGCACAAGGACCGCAACCGCCTCGAAACCTATAACTGACATTTCAAAAAGTTTTGTCATCCGAGTCTCTACTGTGCCTGGGAGGCATCAAAAACCACCTGATCGTACCACCAGAGCTGCTCAAAAAAGGCAAGGGCGTGCTCATGACAGGATCGCTCTCCTCGAGGGAAGACACTGTCCATGATTTCTGCAATAGTGGTCTGTCCATCGATGGCTTCAAATAATCGTCTCTGCCGTTCATTAATGGGCAAAACCAGATCCGAATAGGTGTGGCTCTGATTGAGGAGTACTGCCGCGGCACCGGCGGGCAGGTTCTCCGTGATACACAGCGTGCGCGGCAGCCGAATCGGTATGTAGTTCTGCCAGCGCTCGTCATCGAACCGGATGGGCTGACCGTCGCAGGGCCAGTCCTTGCGGTAAACCACCAGATTGTGGCGGAGCATCGTCCCACGGAACAGTTCAACGGCCGCATACTGCTCCTGTGGTTGAAGTCGCGTCAGTCTGGGACCGTGAGGAACCTGTGCAAGAAGGCCACATTGTGGCAGGTAGGAGGCCTGGAGCACCCAGCGCCCGAATCTCAGACCCGCCCGGTGGATGAAGTCGAATAGCTGTGGCACCGTGTAGGCCCGATCTTGCGGATGCAGCAAGGCGTCGGCCAGCCCAGCCTTACTTCGAAAGTCCGGTGCCTCGCCCAGTAGTTGCGCCAATGGATGGGCTGGCGGCAGTGCCATGAGCGTGTTGGCCAGGTCTCGAATCTCTTCATCGGAAGTGCCAATTCCAAGTCGTTGACAGTAATCCTGCAACATATAGATGCCGGTCCGGCCGTAGGTGGCGTAGACCATCAGGTGCATGACCCCATCCGGTTTGAGGACTTTGCCCAGAGCGAGCAGCCCTGCATCCGGGTCGGGGAGGTGATGCAACACACCGGTGCAGACGATCTTGTCGAAGCTCTGTTCCAGTTCGTGAGCTCTTTCAATCGGGAGCTGGTGAATTTCAAGATTGGTCAGATTATATTGACGCTTCAGGGTCTCGGTATGCCGGATGCTCGTCGAACTGACGTCAATCCCCACTACGACGGCCGCGGGTTGGCGAAGGGCATGTTTAGCCGCCTGGGAAGTGCCACAACCGGCGACAAGAATGTTTTGGTTTTCTCGATAAGACTTCGCCGGCCAGTGTAGATGGTAATCGGCGCGGCGTCTTTCTGGATCCTTCCAGCGCTGGCGATAATCATCCAGGTCTTTGACTGGCAGCGGATAGGGAAGCCTGTCATAGAAGCGCTGCACTTCATCGGCAATACTCGCCAACTTTACTTGGTTTAAGTCCTGACCCTTCATAACCCGGTCACCTGAAACAAAGGTTTGAATCTTTTATGCCCTTTGAATTTGCGATGTTTATAACGAATATGCTTGTTGTCTCGGGTGACACCCGTTGCGCCCCGTTCCCAGCATAAATGCCACTCGGGTGAGACCTATGAGGCCTCACCCGGGTAGGTGAATCAATCAGGCACTGGCGCTCCAGGTTTTCTCTAGCTTAACCAGGATTTGGTCGATGGTAAAGCTGGCCGGCTTCATCCGGGGTGGGAATTCATTGAACGTGGCCAGGAATTGGGTTATGAGTGATTGTGCCGCGTAAGTCAAATAGGCGTGATCTATCAGCCAGTCATAGTAAGTGTTGGAAGTGATGTCGGCCCGTTCAAAGGGGTCAGTGCGCAGGTTGAATATTTTGGGAATCCGCAGGAAGACGAACGGTTCCATCCAAATTGCCGCAGTACCCTGCATACGCTGCTCGGCAAAGACAACCTTCCAGTTGTCGTAGCGCAAGGCAACCAGGTCGCCGTCATCGGAGAAATAGACAAAGCCCGGCCTCGGTCCTTTCTCCTCTTTGCCGGTGAAGTAAGGCAAGAAGTTGTAGCCGTCGATATGGACTTTAAAGGTTTTATCACCGGCCTGATGGCCCGCCTTCAGCTTTTCATTGATGTCAGGCTCTCCGACTGCGGCCAGCAGCGTGGGCAACCAGTCCTGGTGGGCGATGATCTCGTTGGAAACCACACCCGCGGGGATCGTGCCCGGCCAGCGCACTACGAGTGGCACGCGGAAGGCCCCTTCCCAGTTGGAGTTTTTCTCATTGCGGAAGGGCGTCATGGCGGCATCGGGCCAGGAGTTCATATGCGGTCCATTGTCAGTGCTGTAAATCACGATGGTATCCTCGGCAATGCCCAACTCGTCCAGCAGGTCTAGCATTTGGCCCACGTGCTTGTCATGTTCGACCATGGCATCGTGGTAGTAGGACTGCCAGCGGCCGGCCTGGCCGAGGATCTCTTTGGGCGGGTGCACTCGGAAATGCATCCAGGTGGTGTTGAGCCAGACAAAGAAGGGTTTGTCATCGGCATGGGCTCTCTTAATAAAATCCTTTGCCGCATCGACAAAATTCACATCACAGTTCTCCATGCGTTTTCTGGTCAGCGGACCGGTGTCTTCGATTTTTTGCTTGCCCACGCGGCCCCAGCGCGGATGCTCGGTAGAATCATCCACATCGGTGGCCCAGGAGCGGATCACTCCCCGGGGCTTGAAATTGTTGTGGAAATCCGGGAAGTCCTCCTCCGGCGGATAGTCTACATTTTCCGGCTCTTCCTCGGCGTTGAGGTGATAGAGATTGCCGAAAAATTCGTCAAAGCCATGCGCAGTGGGGAGGTACTTGTTTCTGTCGCCGAAATGGTTCTTGCCAAACTGGCCGGTGGCGTAGCCCAGGGGTTTCAGCAACTCGGCAATGGTGGGGTCCTCGGCCTGGAGGCCGATATCGGCGCCCGGCATGCCTACTTTGGTCAAGCCGGTGCGATAGGGACTTTGCCCGGTAATGAAGGCCGCCCGGCCGGCCGTACAGCTCTGCTGGCCGTAGGCATCCGTGAAACGCATACCTTCGTTGGCAATGCGGTCAATGTTGGGGGTGCGGTAGCCCATTAAACCGTCACTGTAACAGCTGAGGTTGGTGATCCCGATGTCGTCACCCCAGATGACCAGAATGTTGGGTTTTTTGTCAGCCATACAACCTCCTTTAGGTTTGTGGTAAATGAATGGACGGGTGAAGTTGACGATTTCAGGTTTCATTATGGTGAGTGCGTTTTTCCTCCTGTTCCAAAGGATGGTGCGTGCCGCCCCGGTTGCTGCGGGTCTTTCCGGGGAGCGGGCGCTCCAGTCCGACCATGGCATTTCTTATATTTAAGACCGCTGCCACAGGGGCAGGGTTCGTTGCGGCCTACCTTGCCTTTTTCCACCGCAGACTGCCGGCCTTCCAGTTGGGCCAAAACCTCCATCACCCGGGCGGCCGGCTGTTCCTGGCGCATAAGTTGCGCCATGATCTTCAGGGGCCGGTCGATATGGCGGAAAAAGGCCTGGTAACCGGCGCACAGATAGTTCAGTCCAGGTTGACCTTGCAGAGTCGCCACAAACCGGTTCTTGGGACACTCCCCCTTGCAGGCGAACCAGACCTCACATTCACGGCAAGAGGGGGGAAGGCCTTCCAGCTTGTTGCGGCCGAAGGTGCGCTGCTTTTCTCCGGCCACCAACTCCAGCATGTGTCTTTGCTGGATATTGCCGAGACAATAGTTGGGCTCCACGAAATGATCGCAGGAATAAAGATCGCCGTTATGCTCCAGGGCGAGTCCATGACCGCAGGTGGTATCGAAGACACACATGCCGGAGGAGGCGAGCCCCAACCAATTTCGCACTGCGGCTTCGAAGGTCTGGACAAACACCTTGCCCACATCGTGGCGCACCCATTCATCAAAAATCTCGATCAGGAAATTACCGAACTGTTTCGGTTTGACCGAGCGCTCCGAGACCGTCGTCCCTTCCTGGTAGATGGTGACTGCACCATCGTTCTGTCGCTCAATGGCGGGAATGAACTGTATCCAGGAGGTCTGGGCTTCATCCCGCAGAAACCGGTATACTTCCAGGGGGTGGTCGGCATTGACCCGGTTGACGGTGACCACAATGTTGTATTCCACTCTATGCTTTTGGAGCAGCCGCAGACCTTGCATGACCCGGTCAAAGGTGGGTTGGCCCTGTTTGTCCCGCCGGTAAACATCGTGAAGACGCCGTGGTCCGTCGATGCTGATGCCGACAAGGAAATTATTTTCTTTGAAAAACTCGCACCACTCATCGTTTAAGAGCGTGCCGTTGGTCTGCAGAGTGTTCTCGAAGATCATGCCTGGCCTGCGGTATTTTTCCTGAAGTTCGATGGCCCGCCGGTAAAAGTCGACACCCATGAGGGTCGGCTCGCCACCCTGCCAGGAGACCGTAACCCGGGAGCTGCGATGGGACTCGATGAGCTGTCGGATATAGGTTTCCAGCACTTCGTCGCTCATGCGAAAGTGACTGCCGGGATAGAGACGTGATTTGTTCAGAAAAAAGCAGTAGGAGCAATTAAGATTGCATATTGCCCCGGTAGGCTTGGCCAAGACGTGAATGCGAAGAGGTAACGTATCGTTTGTCATAACAAAGATCCTAATACTGGCCCCTTCAGGAGGGCGCCAGATCCGGAGTCAACACGCCCGACGTTCTTATGAAGGGCAGCGGAAGTGGCGGCGGGCCCGTAATGGACAGAGCGTGGGATCGGCACTACCTTAGCGCTGCCAAATGAAAATTTGCACCCAGACTTCGTCTGCTCCAGAGCCCTTGCCATATCCTCGGAAAGGCTCGCGGTTCCTGGATCAATAATCCCAATGCAACAGCACAGCAATAAAGGCGAACAAGCCAATCAGCATCAGCAAAATCGCCATGACGAGCACCAGGGGCCGGAAGCCGGTATAGGTAAAGTCCTCCCGTTTGAGATGCTGGAGAATGTTCCAGTGCTGCAAAGTCGCGGCCAACAGACCCAGGACGCCCAGGGAGATAAAGCTTAACCCGAACACCAAAGCGCCACCAAATTCCTCATGAGGTTTTCTGATCAGCCCGCCTTCGAGAAGAATGTCTCGAAAACTGGCGATGGCAAACCCAAAACCGATGAGGGAGAGGGAAGTTCGGACCCAGGCCATGAGGGTCCGGTCCGCCGCCTCCCGACTGCGCTCTTTGGCGAGTTCGTTGGCCATGCTCTTTTGGCGGGGTTGTTCATTCATAGGCAATTCTTTCTTCCTTGCTATGCTCAGCAGAAAACCTGTATGACCCTTCCACTTCAAGTCATTTGAGATTACGCACCAAACCTCTGCTTGCCACCTGAAGGTTCCATTCGTCCCACTTTTAAAAGCTCAAAAGCGGCCTCTTGGCCCATGCCGGGGCCGGAATGATCGGGGTAAGAGTCAGCCTGAGATTGTACTGCGGCCCGGCAACTTCGGGGGTGACGGGATAGTATTGAAATTCCGCTCCCACCCGCACCGGCAAGGGTCCCAATCTGATCAACGTGTCCCCTCCGAAACCTATGGGGAAAGTCAGCCGGTCCTGGCTGTCCGCGGCCCAGTTGATGCGAATGTTGGGGGCGCAGCCGATATTGGTGGTAGGGGTTAGCCGGAATCTGACGACATATTGAATGTCCGTCAGGTTCACCTGGCTCCGATGGGGATCCCCGGCCACGCTCCACCACTGCTGGACTACGGTCCCGACAATCCATTTCTTTCCCATATGAAAGGCTGCCACCATGGGGCCCATACTGAACTTTCCAGTGGTCAGGGTGCGGTGGGTGCCCGTGGGCAACATCAGGGTGGGTCCAAACCCAAAAACGTTGGGGGGAGTATACCTATTGGAAAAAGCCGTCCACAGGACTATATCCCCCAGCCCGTTCTGGCGTGCGAAATTCGGCACCGGGATCGGTCCCTCGGGGCCGGTCTCATAGTCAAACCCGCTGAAGGGAAAACTGGCGAAGGGAAAAATGGGCCGGACGATCATCCGCCAATTCTCGGAGAGGGCAAAGGGCATCACCGGCTGCAGGAGGGTGATATTGACCAGGCGGGTCTTGTCAGTGATCTCACCGTTCCACCACTGGAAGTCGCTCTGAATGCTCAAGAGCCACAGATCCGACAGGGGGTTATTGATTTTCTCGCCTAAGGCCGCTAAATTTTCTTGTTTTTTGGGGTCGGTGCCCGATTCGGGATGCTCCTGGCCCCAGACCGGCGGGGGTACAAAATACAGCAGCAGATTGAAAACCAGAAGAATTATGATTACTAATCTGCACATGAATAAACCCTCCCCACCGTGCCTTGATTCATGCCAAATTAATGAGGTTATGAAACACCCGCGACAATGAGACCCTGAGGCGGGCAACGGCGGGCCTAGCCCGAAACACCGATGAAATTCGGAGCTTTTCCCTAAAAATTGAAAGCCGCGCCCAAGGTGGGGCCATGAAACCAGGCATGGGCCGCGAGATCCCTTTTGCCGGTCCTAGCAAAATAAAGGGCTCGATAACCCCCATAGAGACGGATATGCTCATGCACCTGGTAGCCCACCAGGGCCTCAAGAACGCTGTCCACGCTTTTGTAGGCTACAATCCCAAACCCGCCGATATCGCCCCTGAGCAAGAGATTAAGGCGCGGGGTGAACCAGACGCCGAGGCGCAGGCCCAGTAAAGGTTCCACCACCGACACGGTGAGGGAATCGGTAAAAGATCCACCCCGGCTCAAGAGTTCATTGCCTTGAGGCCCAGTGAGGGTGGCATTTACCTCCAGCCTGGTGTCCTGATTGTAATAAGAGTACCTGAGGCCCCCCAAGACCTCACAAGACAGCACGGGCAACGGCTTGTCGGCTTTCAGGGGAACGGTCCCCACCAAATAGCGCACCCCCACATCCTGCCAGAGAAGCCGCGACCAGACCTTCAGGTCTCCGTTGAGCTTAATGCGAACAGGAACCGCCGCGGGCAGCAGTTGTTGGGGATTGACACTGATTTCTTTTGATCCGCCGCCACTCATGGAATCGCTCAGATAGATAAAGATTGTATCGGAAAAAAAGCCCCAGCGGCCCTTCCAGACCTCCACCCGGGCCATGGCCCCAAATACCTGGGAAAACAGCAAGGGCACTATGTCAGTCCAGGGAACGTCGACTTTGGTAGTGCCGCTGAACCTGCCCTGGCGGGCGAGGTTGATATTAGCCCCCGGGACCCAGACGTAGGGGGCCACAAAAAACTGCCAGCCCTCTTTATAGATGGGGAGGAGGTTGTCCTCCCGGGCGGCCGCGGTCTTATCCTGGCCGGCGACTGCTCCCTCTTGGGAATAAGCAGTTGCGCACAAAACGAACACCATGATGATGAGGATCGCAGCCTTCAATCCCTTCATGGTTCATCCTCCACATGTGGCTTGGTCCAGCCGGTTGGGGCTGTTGTCCCAGTAGTAAAGGCGAAACCCAGGAAGTCTGGCCGCAGATCGACCAGAATTCCTCCCGAGCAGCTGCAATTGGCAGCCTCTTGTTCAAGGGCCGGCTCCGGGTCGGTGAGGTCACGCCCCACCTTCCAGGAGCCGGGATATGGTAAAAATATATTGCTGTTACTTGGCCTTAGGATCAGTCTCATAGTTGGCCTTGTCCCACTCCTGCCAACCACCCTTCAGAACCTTGACATTGGTGTAATTCATGTCCATGAGTTCGCGTCCCACCCGGGAACTGGTGGCCTGACGGGGTCAACCACAATACAACACGATGTCGTCGTCTTTGTCGTATTTCTTGCTCCAGTCTTTGCTCGCCTCGGGGTTCTCCCGCACCGCGCCTTTGATCTTTTTGTCGCTCTTAGTCCAGTCTTCGGGGGACCGCACATCAATGATAATCAAGCCGGATTTCCCCAAGTCCCCCTTCAACTCCTCCTTGCTGATCAGGGGGGCGTCCTTGGCCGCCATGGCCGGAAAACAGAGCAGCAGACCCACACCCAGGGCCAGTACCGTGGCCAGAAAACCTGTGCCGTAGCCTATCCTTCTGTGTTTCATCAAGCACCTCTCATAATGGAGTCTTTATCCCCTAAACGGGAAATCTTTGGTAATCAGACTACTTCCTTTTGGGCGGCATCCAGGGCGGCCTGGAGCTTGGCGCCATCCTCATGAGACACCTTTGTCCCAAAAGAAGGCCTATCTCGTCGGAGCCGGTTGGAAAGTCAGGCCATCCCGGACAAGGTCCAGATTCAGCCCTTTCTTCCGACCTACAAGATTGATGGTGACGCCCTGATCGTTCCGGATCACCAGGCCTCTTTCGCCTTTGATGAAGGTGAGACCCGCTGGATCAGCCCTCCGAAAAGTGCCGGCCAGGTCTTTGACATTGCTGAGATTGTATACGTCGCCGCTGAGGGAAAGCCTGCGGATGCCCACGGCACCCACTTTCAAGCCCCTCACCCGGAAACGGTGGGTCCGGTCTTGAAACGTCAGTACCGCCTGGCCCCAACTGGCCCCCATCAGAGCACTGGCTGAGTTCAGTTTGATGGTGATGGTGCCGTTGGGGGTTTGAGGGGTTTGAGTTTGAGCCAGGGCCTCACCCGCGGTCATGACCATTGCCAGAACCAGGGCCAAGGCCAAAAGTTTTTTGTACATGCAGTTACCTCCTAAATTTATTGAAGAATTTGCCCCGGCCTGAGCAGGCCGGGCTGTCTTTAGGTTGGAGGCCGCACCTCGGCCCCTGAAAACAAGTGCTGGGGCCTCATGCCGCGGGCGGGGGCCGCAACCTGGGCAGGGACTGAGATTATTTGTATTCCAGGCAACAGGCTTCCCGCAGGTGGATTAACATTCATCTCCTACTCAAAGCGCCCTCCGTCCTTTCAGATTATTGGCAATCAGGCTTCTTGTCGGGCGGCATCCAGGGCGGCCTGGAGCTTGGCCTCGTCCTCGTGATTCAGAGAAGTTTTGAGAATCTTGCCCCCGGTTCCCTGCAACTCTTCCAGCACTCTTTCGGGATTTGCTTTCCGGACCAAGACAAAGAGCGCCGATGAATCAGTGGTCAGATTTTGGGCCAGATCTTTCATGAACTGATCTTTGATGCCCACGTCACTCAAAGCCCCCCCCGCGGCGCCGCCAGCCGCGCCGATGGCCATCCCCAAAAGCGGGTTGAGAAAAATCAAGCCGACCAGGGCTCCCCAAAAGCCCCCAGTCATGGCCCCGGCCTTCACCGTGCTGTGGATCTGATGCAGTTTGACCTTGCCGTTTTTGTCCTTGGTGGCAATCACGGCATCCTCCAGGTCAACGAGATACTCCTTTTGCATCTTCAAGAGCTGCAGCCTGACCTCTTCCGCTTTAAAAAAAGAGTCATACTCAACTACTACTAAGGTGTTCATAACATCCCTCCTCAAAGGTTAATTGGTTACCTGTTAAATCCCAGTCAGGTTATCCTGACTTTTTCTTCGCCTTTCAGAAGCTTTTTGTATTGCCTCGAGCAAGGTCCGCTCGTCCACCGGCTTCTGCAAGAAGGCGGCAGCCCCCCGGTCCATCACTTCCTGGCGTACGCCATCATCTTCATAAGCCGTCATGAAGACGATGGGCAGAGTCGAACCAGAATCGGCCAAAGCTTTTTGCAAGTCCGCACCGTTCATGCCGGGCAGGCGGATGTCCAGGACTAGCACCCCTGGACCGCGCCAATGCCCGGAGCTGAGAAATTCCTCGGCCGTGGCAAATGTCTCCACCCTCAATTTGGCCATTTTTAGCAAGCGTCTCAGGGCCTGCCGCACATCCGGGTCGTCATCCACTAGAAAAATGATGCCAGGGCTGTTCTTATTGGCGTCATCCTGATTATTGGTCATAGTTTTTAACCGGTGGCCAAGGCCGAGTTGTGGCACACGTTCCCGGAGATGGGCAGGTGTTGCCAAAATCCAGGTGATCCGTCATCCCAGGACCTCAATATGCTGTAATAGATCATGAGTTAATCTGGGACGATTCTCACCTGGCCAGTCGCGGTGTCTGGTGCGACAGGCTCAGGCCGGCAAAGGTCAAGCCGGGGCTGGCTCTTTTTTGGCCGCCAGGGCCAGCATCACATAAGACCAGCCGCTGAAAATCATATCAATGCCGATAAAAAGACCGATGGCAAAAAGCCCCGAATAGGGCCATTGCTGCCTGATCAACAGTCCCAGAACGAAGCTGACGACCCCGCTGAAGAGCACCCAGCCCCAGCCGGGGAAGCGCATCATCACCGCGGTGACGGCCCGCACCACGCCCACCACCATGAAATAAATGGCAATGAATAGGGTCAGGACCATGGCGCCGGCCACCGGAGAACTAACCAGGTGAAAGCCCACCACCACCCCTAAAATACCCACGATGAGATGGAGGAAAAATCCCCCCCATTTGGGCTGCCAGAAGGACTGCACCGCTTCGATGGCCCCCATGGCGATAAGGATCCAGCCGAAAAAGAGTACGGAAAGCTTGGTGGCCGTGACATCATAGATAACGGCCAGGGTGCCGGCCACGATGAGAAGAATTCCCAAGGCCAGAAACCAGCCCCGGTTTTTTTGGAAATCGCTTAAACTGAAGCCCACCAGCGTTACATAATGAGATTTGAATTCGATATTCATAACAGCTTCTCCATCATTGAAATTAAACTCTGGCAGAGATCACCATTAACCGAGGTCAGGAAAAAACTTTGGCCACCATGGGGCAGTCCTTGCTTACCATCAGAGGCGCCTAGACAAGCTGAAACAAAATTTCCGGGAGAGTGGCAGAAGTGCCTAAATCCAGGTGAACTATCATCCCAAGACCTCAATATGCTGTGAAAGATCATTAGTTGATCCGTGAAAAATCGCACCTGCTAATATGTTGAGATTTTTAGAGTCTGCGGCAAGAAAAGAACCGTTTTCCTGGGGCTTATGGTAGGAGACTTTGAAGGGGCCCGCAATTATACCTTGGTATAGGTATACTTTGGTATTATGCCGGTGAATCTTCGGGTGGGTTTATCCCGGCCTTGGCGGCCAATAACACCAGATCGGCCAGGGAGGAGCACTGCAGTTTTTGCATGATGCGGCCGCGGTGAATTTTAACGGTGATCTCGGCGATCTGCAATTCATAAGCAATCTGTTTATTAAGCCAACCTTTGACAATCAAGCCCAGGACCTGGCGCTCCCGGGGCGTAAGACTGGCGAGGCGCTGCTCGATGGCCTGCCTCGCCGTCTTTTCCTGGCGCAACCGCCGGTGTCTTTCAATGGCCCGGGTGGCCGCCTCCAGCAGAGTCGTCTCGGCCACCGGTTTTTCGAG
The DNA here is from genome assembly GCA_963709285.1 of uncultured delta proteobacterium. Classification (GTDB taxonomy): domain Bacteria; phylum Desulfobacterota; class Desulfobaccia; order Desulfobaccales; family 0-14-0-80-60-11; genus JBGSLA01. The sequence continues at coordinate 91,202 of CAVPVR010000005.1, forward strand.
AAACTCCAGGGCGCCGCTCTTCATGGCCTGAACGCTTTCAGACACTGTGCCGTAGGCGGTAATAAAGATGATGGGAATATTAAGGCCCATGGCCGTCAAGCGGTCCTGGAGGGCGATCCCGTCCATGCCGGGGAGTTTCAGATCCAGTACGAGGCAGGCAGGTTTGTCGGCCAGTTCAGTTGCCAGAAACTCTGCGGGACTGGCGAAGTTCTGAACCTCCAGGCCCCAGGACTTGAACAACCTTTGTAAGGAGCGGCGCACATCGGGGTCGTCATCCACGAGGTAGATGATGGCCTCAGCGTCCCTGTTCATCGCTCCTCCTGAACAACCGGCAAGGTGAGGCGCAGAGCGGCGCCGCCGCTAGGATTGGGGGCGGCCCAGAGTCTGCCCCTATGAGCCTTGATGATGGAGCGGCTGATGGACAACCCAAGTCCCATTCCCTCCTTCTTGGTGGTGAAAAAAGGCTCGAACAGAAGTTTCAGGTCCTCGGGTTTGACCCCGGGGCCTGAGTCCATGACTGAAACCCGCACCGTGTGATCATCCTCTTTGTCGGTCTGCAGGACGATTTCCCTGGGGCCATCGGCCATCCCCTTGATCGCCTCAATACTGTTGACCACGAGATTGAGAATCACCTGTTCCAGTTGAATGCGGTTGCCGGTGATCGGGGGCAGACCCCTGGTCAATTCGCACACCAGATTTATGTGGTTGATGGCTGCCTGACGGGAAACCAGGGGGATGAGACTCTGCACCAGGTCGTTGATATCCAGCTGGGTAAGCTCAGGGGGACCGGGCTTTAGATGCTGGCGCAATTGTTGAATAACACCGCTGGCCCGCTCGCTTCCCCTGGTAATATCCTCTAGAATTTCCTTAACTTCACCCAAATCCGGGGCGAGATTGTCCAGCAAACGCCGGGCTGCCTGAGAATTGTTCATGATGGCCATGAGCGGTTGAATTATTTCATGGGCCAGGGTGCTGGTGAGTTCGCTGAGGGTGGCCATCCGGCCGACCCGGGCCAGATCCTCCCGATGCTGTTGTTCCTGGATCTCGGCCTGCTTACGCTCCGTGATGTCCCGGTTGCTGGCCCGGATACCGATGAACTCCCCGGCAGCGTCGGCCACGGGCTGGCAAACGTGTTCGATCCAACGGATCGTGCCATCGGGCCGCTGCACGCGGAACTGGACTTCCCGGGCTCCCGGGTTTTCCAGGGCATCACAGTCATGGGCATCCCAGAGGTCCCGATCCTCCGGCACGATCATTTCCCGGAAGAGCTCGGGGCGCTGAATGAAATCTTCTGGTCGGTAACCTGAAACCCGCTCACAGGAGGGCGAGACATAGCGCAAAGTACCGTCCAGGTTTTTCCAGTACTCCCAGTCATAGGTGAAGTCGGCCACGATGCGGTACTTGAATTCCGCCTGCCGCAGTTCGTCCTCCGCCCGCCGGCGCCGCCTCAGGTTGATAAGGAGGCCGATGGTTAGCAAGCTGAGCAATAAAAATACCGCTGCGGTGCCGATAACCTCTCGCTTGTGACTTTCCCACAAGGAAGGCTTTTTAAACCGGACCAGGCTAGCGGGGGGCAAATCCCTCTCCTTGAGCCCCCAACGCTTCAGTTGCTGCCAGTCGAATTCATAAACATTGGCGCCCTCATAAACGATGGGGATATTGCCCGGGTTTTCGCCGTTTAGTACCCGGCGCCCCATTTCACCCGCCAGGCGGCCCTGTTCCTTGAAGCTCATGAGATGGCCACCGACAATCCCGTGGCCCAGCAGGGTTTCCCAGAGACCATATACCGGGACAGCGGCCACCCGGGCCACACGCTTCAGGGCTTCCAAAGGCACGAAGTCTTGACCTGTGCTATCTTGAAACATCGAGAGGTAGATGACCAACGTCTGCGGGGACAGGCTGGACAGCCGTTGGAGAACCTCAGCCATCGGCAGGTCGGTCAGGAAGGTGACCTCAAGTTGGCCTTCATAAGGGCGCAGAGCTTCTCGAGCTATTTGCTGAAAAGCTCGGTCCGTTTTGGCGGTCCCACCGACCAACACCACCCGCCGGGTCTCTGGCTGCAGTTTGAGGGCTGCTGCCAAGGTGCCCTGCACGTCTACCCAGGCCACCACTCCGCTGCAGTTTGGTAGCGGTTTCAGGGTCTCCAACTGCCGCTTGGCTACCGCGCAAAAAACGATGGGGGAGCCCGGAAAGAGGGCGTCGCCATGGTCCAGCAGAAAAGCGAAGGCCAGGTCTCCTACCGGGATAAGGAGGTCGATTTTTTTTCTGCTGTACTTGATCTGTAAGAGATTGAGAAGGCCGTTGATATATGACTCGTCCGGGAACTGTGACAGGTCAAGAAATTCCGTGTAAAAATCTATCGGTCGCTCATCCTTGCCTTTTACAGCTTTGCGAATAGCTTCATCCCACTCGAGGTTGCCGGGCAGCATCGCTTGGTAAGAATAAAGCAAGAGGACTTTCTTAGACGGAGGTCTGGGGACTCCATAGGCGTGATGATAGGCAAGGAGCACTGTCAATAAAGTGAGGAGGAAAAGTTTGTCAAGAAAACTTGAGAAGAAAAACCTTCTCCCAGTCCTTGAGGTCATGTCAACTTCCTGACTCCGGATATTGAAGGGGGGGCCCGATCATCTGCTGCCTTTAACGACTATTGGTTATACCCTTTTGGGCTTCCCGGGTGCTGAATTTCTCGACGCATTCTGTCTAGTATAGCCGCAGCTATTTTATCAAGGGGTGGGGTGGATTGGAAGTAATCAGACGTGCCTTGATATGCAGAGGTCGATATCAGTGCCAAGACGAAGAACTTAGCCCTTCGGACTAATTCTTCCCAAGCGTCTCTTTTATTCAGCCCGAAAGACGGACTCCGATTCAAAAAACGGCGGATACTTCTTCCAGGGATAGCCCTGCCGGGCCGCTTCAAACCCCAGATCGAACAGTCGATTCATATATTCCTGATTGAACATGTCTCCGGGGGCGGGGGGAAAATCACCGGGGATGGCCGCCAGGTTGAAGTCTATCTTGTCCCGGCGGGCGAATGCCATGAGCCGGTACAGGTCGCCCACCCCCTGGACCTTGATGAGAGTGTCGATGGCCCGGGAGGCAATGGGTGCCAGCCGGGGCCTGACCTTGTCCCAATGAGGATTGATGTGGCCGTTGCGAATGATGTACAGGACCTTCGGCCGGTCCGGCAATTTGACCTCCATCAGCTTTTCCATTTCGGCAAAGGGCGTGAGGGCAGACTCATAGAGGATCACCTGGGCCATGGTGCCGCCGTCCACGTGCATCTCTTCGTATTGGCGGCCGCCGGCCTCCACCTTGAAGTATTGCGGCGGAAAGAAGCCGGGTATGGAGGCCGAAGCTAACAGAATCTTGCGGAAGAGTTTCAGGGCCTCCGGATGGCCGCTGGCGGCAATGGCCCCCATGTTCCAGATCACCAGGCGCTGGGCGTCAAATTGGGTAGTGCCGATGAACAGACGCCGCCCTTTTTTATGTTCCCGGGCAATGGCCTGGAGTATCGGCTCATCAATATGCCGGGCTATCAAATCGGCCAGGGGACGGGTGTCGGCCAGGGATTCCCGCCACAGCACGGTGAGCAGGCTCTTCCGCCGAAAGATCTCCGCCTGGGTCACCATGGTGTAAACTTTAAGATTGTCGTCGTACTCTGAGCCCAGGAAAGCAAAGGGAGCCATGAGGGCACCGGTGCTGATCCCGGTCACCAGCTTGAACCGGGGCCGGTCGCCATGCTTGGTCCAGCCGCACAAGACGCCCGCCCCAAAGGCGCCGTTGTCGCCGCCTCCCGACAGGGCCAGCAAGGCCACCGGTTTTGTCAGGATCTCTTCCCCATATGCGGCCCGCTCTTCTTTGATGGATTCCACAGCACTCCGGGTGAAACTCTCACTGGGCTGATCGGTCCAGGCCCTGATTTCCTCGGGAAAACCGGCCAGTCGCACTTTATTTTCCAGGTCTGCCGGCAGGGGAGCGCGAGGTCGCAGGGTGGCGCAACCCTGCACCAGCATGACCAGAAGGGCCAAAAACGTCAGGGCCAGGGAAGCTGCTGGCGAAATGTTCCCGTGAAGCTTTTTTTTCGGCATGCCGTTCCTTCCTTCTGTCCTAAGGAAAAATCTATGCTGAGATGGAGCTAAAGCAAGTTGGTAAGGGATAGGGTCCTTTCCCTTGTGGCGTTTTTTGAACACGAGCAGGCGCTGTAAAAGGTTCAACTCTTGGGGTTGTTCTTTGTAAACCTTGTGATACTCGATGGCGATCTTACCCTTTAATTTGCTGAGGTTCGATGGCAGGCAGATACAATCGCCCAGAGAATGGCGCACCTTTTCCCGGATCTCTCTAAAACACTTTTTTGCAAGATCTTGAAATTATCGCACGGATTGAAGATAGTAAACCCTTTTTGGGATAGTCAGAGTTCACACGATGCATTTGGACGCCTAATAATATTATGCCGACTATCTTGCCACTAGCAAGACAAATCAAGTTACTTCGATATGAGATCAAGAGCAGAAGTCTTTGAGATTGTTTTATTAACCCGTTTATTCGTTAATTAAGTCGTCGATCCATCCCTCATTGCACCTGGCCGGCGCCCTGTTCCTCATGAAATTTGAGCATGTCAGGGCGATTGGTGCCGTCAATGTAACGGTTCCAGATGTCCCGTAGATCCTGGATGGCCTGCTTCACGTCCAACTCCAGGCCCTTGGCCCTGAGTTGCCCCAGGGCGAAGTAAAGCTCATTGAGCAGGCGGATCTGGGTGATGCCGACCACCTGTTCCAGAAGCTCCCCCTCGAGATTCTCCAGGTTGATCTTTTCCAGTTCCGTCAGTTCCCGGAGGATTTCCTGGGCGATGGTGGTGAGGAGGTCCTGGTAATACTGAGGCCCGGAGAGGTCAATTCTCCGGCCCCGGCTCATGGAGATGAAGGGACCCGGAGAATCGCTCAGCATGCCAGCTTATCTTTCAGATACTGGGTAATGGCGGTGTCGTAGGCGCTGGTGAGAGCGAAGACCTTGCGGGCCAACTGAAAGCGGGTGGCCACGGTGGTGGCCCCCTTATGGGCTTTCATTTCCAGCATGATCTTGGGATAGTCCGCCGGGTCCACCACCACGGTGACCGCTTCGTAGTTCTTGGCCGCGGCTCGAAGGAGGGTGGGGCCGCCGATGTCAATATTCTCAATGGCGTCCGCCAGGGTGCAGCCCGGCTGGGCCACGGCTTTCTCAAACTGGTAGAGATTTACGACCACGAGGTCGATGGGGGCGATGCCGTGTCGGTCCATTTGCGCTCGATGGCTGTCCAGGTCCCGGCGGCCCAAAATGCCCCCGTGGATCTTGGGGTGGAGGGTCTTCACCCGGCCGTCCAGCATTTCCGGGAAACCGGTGTAGTCCGAAACCTCCACTACGACCAGGCCGCTGTCCCGGAGCATTTTAGCGGTGCCGCCGGTGGAGAGGATTTCCACGCCGCGCTCAGCCAGAAATTCACCGAATTCCACGAGGCCGCTCTTGTCGGTAACGCTCAGCAGGGCCCGGGTTATGGGCACCATGGTCCGCCTCCTTGGGGTTCTCAGGGATTTTGTGGGGGGAGGGCCAGGAACCTGAGGCCCCTGCCCTCCCCTCACACCCCCCTCCCTATCCCCGATGCTGGTAGCACGGGCATCCTGCCCGTGCCTGGACGGGCTGGAAGCCCGTCCTACCGCGCTTATGCAAGGGGTTGGGGGAGGGAGCTTGAGGGAGGGGGTAAGGGCCCACGGTCCCTAGCCCCCTCCCTCAAAACCTAAAACTACTCCTACTACAGAGAGAAAATTTATGCAAGTCGGGAAGCACGTCAATTTTTCTTTCCGAGTAGAGTGGTTTTCAGTAAGATAGGAACATGCGCTACGTCATCATCGGCACCAGCGCTGCCGGCCTGGCTGCGGCGGAGGTCCTGAGAGCCCGGGACCGGGAAGGGAGCATCACTCTCATCAGCGACGAGGTTCATCTGCCTTACAGCCGGCCCCTCCTCACGTACCTCCTGGGCCGGGAAATAAAGCCCGACAAGGTTTTTCTCAAGACGGCGGACTACTTTACCACCTGGGGTTTGACCCCGGTCCTGGGTGAACCCGTGGTCCAGGTGGACCCCGAGGCCCACGAAGTCCGCCTGCGCGGTGGGCAAACTGTACCCTATGACCGGCTGCTCATCGCCTCCGGCGCCAGGCCCCGCGTCCCGGACATTCCCGGCCTGGACCTCGAAGGGGTCTTTACCCTCAGGCATCTGGCGGATGTGGACCGCCTCGAGGCCGGCCTCCCTGAAGGGGGGACGGTGGTGGTAGTGGGGGCCGGGGCCGTAGGCTTGAAGGTGGCGGACGGCCTGGCCTCCCGGGGCCTGACGGTGCGCCTCCTGGCCCGGGGCGCCCAACCCCTCACCCGCATCCTGGACCCGGTCTCGGCCGAACTGCTCATGCAGGCGGTCAAGGAGAAAGGCATCGACCTCCATCTGCACTCCTGGCCTGAGGCCGTTTTAGGGGAACATGGCCGGGTGACCGGGGTGGCCCTGAACGACAACCGGGAACTGCAGGCCCAGGCGGTGCTCTTCTCCGTGGGGGTGGAGCCCCGGGTGGAATTTCTCGCCGGCACCGGTCTGGCGGAGGCCGACGGCATCCGGGTGGACTCGTTCATGCGCACCAGCAACCCTGACATCTTTGCTGCCGGGGATTGCTGTCTGCCGCATCACCTCATCACCGGCCAACCGGCGGCCTTTCACATCTGGCCGGCGGCGGTGGCCCAGGGGCAGGTGGCCGGGGCCAATCTGGCTGGCGGCCGGCGGCGCTACGACGGCATTCTGCCCCAAAACAGCATTTCCCTGAAGGGCTTTCGCATCATTACCGGGGGCCACTTTGCCCCGGACACCGAAGACGGGGAGATCTTTACCGACCTGGACCGCCACGGCCGGCGCTATCGCCGCCTGGTGTTCCAGGAGGGCCGTCTGGTGGGGGTGACCCTGGTGGGTGAGGTGGAGCAGGCTGGCATTTACTTTCAGATCATGGCCCAGAAACTCCCGAGGGGCGTCTCTGGTGGCCGATCCCGGAGGTTCGGGCTTCCATCCGGGAACTTTGTGGGGGTGAGTGGGTTCATAGGGGAAGGGCCAAGAGCCCCTGGACCCGAGCTCCTTCCCACATCACCATAATTGCATTGCAAAGGGTATCTATGAAAACCGTCATTGTCCATCCTGAGCGCTGCGTGGGGTGTTTCCAGTGCCAAATTGCCTGTGCGGTGGAGCACTCCCGCACGAAAAACCTGGCGGGGGCGCTCTTCGAGGCGGTGCGGCCGCAGGCGCGTCTCCGCATCTATCCCGGCCGCCAACACCTGGCCTTTCCCAACAAGTGCCGCCACTGCGATCCGGCGCCCTGCCAGCAGGTGTGCATCGCCGGGGCCATCAGCCGGATGCCTCGGGGCACGGTGCAGGTTGACCCGGACCGGTGCATCAACTGCGCCATGTGCGCCATGGCCTGCCCCTTCGGGGTCCTCACTTTTGCTGCCACCTTCAAAGCCCCGGAGAAGCGGGTGGTGGCATTGAAGTGCGACCAGTGCCCGGAGCGGGAGGCGGTGGGCCGAGTGCCCGCCTGTGTGGAGACCTGCAAGGTGGGCGCCCTTACCTACGGGGAGGTGCAGGATACCCAAGTAGAAAAGGGCCAGGCCCTGGCCCAAGCGGTGTTCCAATCTCTCCAGGCCCAGAAAGAAACCAGCACTTCCCTGCCGGAAACGATTTCCCTCTGGCGGCAGCTCACCTGAGGAGGCCGGTAACCGGATGGGATCCAACCCGGCGGTGGCCGTCAGCCACCTGACCAAGTTTTTCCCCCTCATCACCCTGCGCCGCCTCTTCACCGGTAAGTGGCGCGAGGGGGTCTGGGCTTTGCGGGAGGTAGATTTTGAATTGTTCCCGGGGGAAGTCCTGTTCATTTTAGGACCCAACGGCTCCGGAAAAACCACCCTCATCAAGCTCATCGCCACCCTGCTGGCCCCCACCGGGGGCCGCATCTTCGTCCATGGCCTGGACGCAGCCCGGTCCCCCATCCCGGTGAAGCAGCGCCTGGGCTACATCACCTGCAACGATAACAGCTTCTACGGCCGCCTCACGGGCTGGCAGAATCTGGCCTTCTTTGCCAAAATGCATAACCTGGACCCCAAAACCGCCATCCCTCCGGTGACGGACGTCTTGCGACTCACGGAATATCTGGAGCGGCGCTTCTTCACCTACTCCACCGGCATCAGGAGGCGGATGGACATCGCCCGGGGTCTGCTGCACCAGCCCGACATCTTACTGTTGGATGAGCCCACCACCAACCTGGACCCCCTGAGTGCCTTTGAGTTGCGCCAGCTTCTGGCCCAGATCCAGGCCCAGGGCAAGACCATGATCATCGTCACCCATCGGCTGGAGGAGGTTCGGAAAATAGGGGGTCGAGTGGCCATAGTTAAGGAAGGACGCTTTCGGGAGGTACATCCCGAAGCAGGGGAAAGCCTGGAAGAGCTCTATGCCCGGGTAGTGGGGGAGGGGGGCCATGCAGTCTCGTAAGGTGGCAGCCTTTTTTGTCCGGGATCTTCTGTGGGACATGAGTTATCCCCTCAGTTTTTGCTGGCGGGGCGGCAGCATTTTCTTCAATCTCATTACCTTCTATTTCCTGGGGCGCTTGATATCTGGCGCCACCGCCGGGCAGCTGTCCGCTTATGGAGGTGGTGAATATTTCCCCTTTGTTTTGGTGGGGCTGGCCTTGTCCGGCTTTCAGGGAGTGGCCCTGTCATCCGTCTCTTTTGCCATCCAGTACGGCATGTATACCGGCACCCTGGAGTCTATGCTGGTAACCCCGACCTCATTGTCCACCATCGTTTTTTCTTCAGTACTCTATCAATTTGTCTCTTCTTTGTTGTCTATCCTGATCTATCTGGTCTTTGGCGCGGTGCTTTTCGGGGTCTCCCTGGGCCAGGCCGATTTCTTGTCCGCCGCGGTGATACTGGGCCTGACTCTCCTAGCCCACCTGCCCCTGGGGATTTTTTCTGCCAGTTTTCTCCTGATCTTTAAGCGGGGGGATCCTGTCACCTCGCTGGTGGGACATCTTTCCGCCCTTTTGGCCGGAGTTTACTTTCCTGTGACCGTGCTTCCCAGCTGGCTCCAGACTGTGTCCTTCTTCCTGCCCTTCACCCATGCCCTGGAAGGCCTGCGCCAGGCCGTCCTCAATGGCCGAACCCTGCTGGAATTGACCACCCAGGTGGCAATCCTGGGCATCTTCGCCATAATTCTCCTCCCCCTGAGCCTTGCCGTTTTCGCGTGGGCCATCCATCAGGCCAAACGCCTGGGGACGCTGTCGCAGTATTAGGAGCAGAAAAAGTAAGGGAGGGAGACAGGGACGGAAACCCTGCCTTAGACAAACACCACGGCCGGGGCGTCGTTTTTGCGCTCGACAATGTCGCCGATGACATAGGCCTCTTCCTGGAGGCCCTGGAGGCGCAAGAGCACATCGGTTTCCAATTCAGGGGGGACGGCCAGCGCCAGGCCAATGCCGTTGTTGAAGGTGCGGAGCATTTCAGGGAGAGGGATATTCCCCTGGTCTTGGAGGAACTTGAAGATGGGGGGCACCGGCCAGCTGGCCAGTTTGACCACCGCCTGGCAGGAGCGTGGCAGAATGCGGGGGAGATTACCGGTGAGACCGCCCCCGGTAATGTGGCAAATGCCGCTCACGGGGAAGTCCCGCAGAAGGTTTAAGACAGTTTCCACATAAATGCGGGTGGGTTTGAGGAGTTCTTCTCCCAACGGCCCGCCCAGGTCTGGAATGTCCTCAAGGACTGAGTAACTGTGGCGCTCGAAAAGAACCTTGCGCACCAAGGAATAGCCGTTGGCGTGCAGGCCACTGGAAGTCAAACCAATCAAGCGGTGTCCCACCGCAATGTCGGAGCCGTCCACCAGGTGCTCCCGCTCCACCACTCCTACTACGAAGCCGGCCAGGTCGTAGTCCCCGGGTTGATACATCCCCGGCATTTCGGCAGTTTCCCCGCCGATGAGGGAGCAGCGGGCCTGGTGGCAGCCGGCGGTGATCCCTTCAATGATCTGAATGGCGGCTTCCGGCTTAAGCCGGCCCATGGACAGATAGTCCAGGAAAAACAGGGGGGTGGCGCCACAGGTGATAATATCGTTCACACACATGGCCACCAGATCAATACCGATGGTGTGGTGTCGGTCCAGAAGAACAGCGATTTTGATTTTGGTGCCCACCCCGTCCGTGGCCGAAACCAGAACCGGACTCCGGTATTTTTCCACGTCCAGGTGAAACAAGCCGCCAAAGCCGCCAATTTCCCCAATAACCCCGGTGCGGTGGGTGGCTTTCACCAGGGGGCGAATACTCTGGACAAAGGCGTCTGCCTTGTCAATATCCACCCCCGCTTCCTTGTATGTGATGGGCTCGCTCATGAACCCGTTCCTCCCCCTGGCCTCAGCACTATCGCTGGGGAATGCCTAAAAAAATGAAATGGTAAAAGGAAAAAAGAGGTCTCAGGGACTGGAATCTTCTTTCCCCGTGTCACTGCACTTACCGCAGAGCTTTTTGTTTTCCCCGTTTGCCGGGACGGACCATTGGGAGCCGCATTTGGGGCAGTGGCACTCGAAGCCCTCCACGATGTAATCTCCCCCCTCAATTCGGATGGCCTTGCCGTTCACCAAAGCGTCAGCGATGGTCTGGTGGGCCCGAGCCAGCATGCGCGTGACGGTGGGCCGTGATACCTTGAGCTGTTTGGCCGCCTCTTCATGACTCATGCCAAGGTAATCGGACAAGCGCAGGGCCTCCAGTTCGTCCACCGTAATCAGCGCGTGTTCCAGGATTCGCAAAGGAATCCCCTGGGGTTTGAAGAAGGTCACCCCCGGTTCCCGCTCCACGAACCGGCATTTTTTAGGTCTGGGCATGGTCCCGCCGCGTGCGTGAATTACCCTCTTTTTTAATCTGGGCTGTTCAAGCTGTCAAGGAGAAACCCTAAAAGCCGCTCCTGCTGGGTAACATTGACGACGGATGCAAAAGCCATTATGCTGAAAAAGCTGCCGCTGCCAAGGGAACGAAGCTTTGGTCGCCGGTCAGTTTTGGGGAACCCATTACACCTGCGAAAAGAGAAGCTTATGGGGAAAACGTACCACCGCCGGGTGGAAGAATGCGCCCAACATGTGTTGGACAAACTCGACAGCCAGCCCGAGTGGGGAATCATCATGGGCACCGGCCAGAAGCTCCTGGCGGAGCACCTGGTTGACGGGGGGGCCTTATCCTATCAGGACTTGCCCCACTTTCCCCGGGCCACCAGCCCCACCCACCAGGGGCGTCTGGGTTGGGGCCGCCTGGCCGGGAGAGCGGCCTTGGTTTTTCAGGGGCGGGTCCACGCCTACGAAGGATATTCCCTTTCCCAAGTGACCATGCCGGTGCGACTCATGGTGGCGTTAGGGGTGAAAAACCTGCTCATCACCAACGCGGCCGGGGGCTTGAACCCCCTATTCCAGGGGGGCGAGCTCATGCTCATCGCCGACCACATCAATTTTCTGGGAGACAACCCCCTGGCGGGGGAAAACGTGGAGGACTGGGGCCCCCGCTTCCCTGATCTGAGCCAGGCCTACGACCTCGCTTTGATGAATCTGGCCGAAGAGGTGGCCCGCCGGGAGGGTATTATCCTCCGCAAAGGGGTGTATGTAGCCGTGAAAGGGCCGAGCTTGGAGACCCCGGCGGAGACCAGGTTCCTCCGGCTCATGGGCGCTGATGCCGTGGGGATGTCCACCGTGGCCGAGGTTATCGCCGCAGTGCATGCGGGTCTGCGGGTTTTGGGAATCTCCATCATCAGTAACGTGAACCTGCCGGATGCCATGGCCCCCATAACCATCGAGGATGTGGTGGCCACCGTGGGCCGGGCTGAACCCCGGTTGGTGCAACTCATTTTAGGTGTGGTGGCAGGGGTCTAAGAGATGGGAGGGAAGGTGAGCGCAGGGAAACGAGTACACCAAGAGAGGATTTCCTCTCCGGTCCTGTTCTTGGACTTTTGCTGCCCCTGCCCGGGGTCAGGGTAGTTCCGGGACACAGGGTGGAGGTCGGCGGCCTTGCCGCTGCTTAGTTTACTGACGAGCCTCTTTTTTCTTCTTCCGGGCTTTGGGTCCCTTGGCCCGCCTGGCTGGGGGCTCGGTGGAGGCGATCACCTCCAGGTCCACTTCCTCAGGGGCGGCCTTGGCTTTGGTTTTGGCTGCGGCTTTTTTCTTGGGGGCAGCCGGGGCCGCCTTGGGAGCAGCAGTTTTGGGAGCGGCCGCTTTGGGGGCGGCGGGGGCCGCATCTCCCAAAAGGTAAACCCGCTCGGCTGCGGGCAGGTTCTCCAGGGAGGCGTTGCACTCCAGGCACGCCTTGACGTCGAGCGGGTTGGCCGCTTGGCATTTAGGGCATTTCAGCCACAGCCCCATGGAAGATCCTCCATAGCGTTTTTGTTACCATTAACAAACATATAACGATTCTTCAAGCTTTTTCTTTATGTTATTAACAGGAAACTGAGCTGGTTTCTGTAAGCTTAATTCACCCAAGAGAGGTGCCATGAAAAAGCACATTATTCAGACCGACCAGGCTCCCGCTGCTGTGGGCCCTTACAGCCAGGCAGTGGCCGCTGGACCCTTTGTCTTCGTCTCCGGACAGATCCCCCTCAACCCACAAGGTGAAATGGTCACAGGAGACATTGTGGTGCAAACGGTCCAGGTGATCGAAAACCTGAAGGCTGTCCTGAAGGCAGCCGAACTCTCCCTCAAAGACGTGGTGAAAACCACGGTTTTTTTGACGGACATGGCCAATTTCGCCGGAATGAACCGGGTCTACGGCGAGTTTTTCCCGGAGAAGCCGCCGGCCCGCAGCACCTTCCAGGTGGCCGGCCTGCCCCGGAACGCGGCCATAGAAATCGAAGCCGTGGCCTTCAGGAAGGATTAGCCGGAATAACGGCATGATGAGGGGAGGGCCAGGGAACTCAGGTTCCTGCGCCACCTAGCTCGCGGAAGGGTCTGGCAAATCAGATCCTTATACGTGAAAAAAACGTGGAAGGGCGGGCTTGCCGGTCCGCCCTCCTGTTTTTGCGTGTGGAAATATATCCTAGTTTTAGCTATCGATAGGTTCGGCGGGGGCTTCGGGAGGCGGCTCCTGCTCCGACACGCCCGGCGTTTCGACGAAGCGCAAGGGCAGCCGGATGGTCACCGTGGTGCCCCGTCCCACCTTGCTTTCCAGGGTGATGACCCCCCGGTGTTCGTCCACGATCTGCCGCACGAACACCATCCCCAGGCCGGTGCCCCCGATTTTGGTGGTGTAAAAAGGCACGAAGACCTTGTCCACCACGTCCGGAGGCATACCCTTGCCGGTATCCTGAATTATCAGGACGGCAAAGTGCTGGTCCTGACCGGTGCGCACCTGAATGGTGCCCCGGGGTTTGGTGGCTTCGATGGCGTTGCGCAAGAGGTGCGCCAGGGCCACCTTCAGGAGATGGGTGTTGAGGCGGCCCATGAGGGGGCCCTGGTGGAATTTGGTGACCAGGGAGAGATTCTTGGCCCGGACTTCCGGCCTGATGAGCTCCAGGGTGGCTTCCACAATAGCGTTCAAGTCCTCCGGCGCGAAGAAAGATGACTTGCGCTGGGCCAGGGTCTCGAAGCGCTCCACCATGTCCTCGATGCGCTTGGCCTCCTCGGCGATGGCCTTGAGCCAGGCCCGGGTGGGATCGTCCTGGTCGGTCTTTTTGAGGAGGCGGTGGCTGAAGCCCCCGATGATATGCAGGGGATTGCGGATGCCGTGAGCTATTCCCAGGGCCATTTCGCTCATGGTGCGCTCCATCACCAGGGCCTCCATCTCCCGGTTGAGGGCCAGGATTTCGTGACTGGTCTCCTCCAGGTGGTGGTGGTCTTCTTCCATGCGCTGGTAGAGGCGCCGCATCCGATGGAAGAACAGGGTGATGGTGGCGATAGCCACATAAACAATGCTGTCAACTCCCCCCAGCACCCGGCGCAGCATGTCGAGAGTGCGGGAGGAGCCCCGGAAGCGAATGATATCCTGGATGAAGTGGGAAAAAAGATGGGAGACGGCGAAAATGACAAAGGCCATGGCCAACAAATTGAGGAAGAGCCAGAGGGCGTTCTCCGGGTCTTCGGTCATGAGCTGACGGGAGTAGCGCCAGGCCAGGCAGGTGAACAGGACCACCACCAGACCGCCGCCAAATTCGATCAACCACAGGGGCAGAAGGGGGAGGGCGATCATGGGGATTTGGCCTCCGACTGGCTGAACCGTTTCAAGCTCCGGTAAAAGAAATAAAAGGCGGGCAGCAGCAGGAGAAAGTGGGTGACCTTGGTGAGGTAGAAGGCCCAGGTGTGCCAGTCTTCCATGAGGAGCCGACGGTCGAGACCCTGCCCCAGGATTAACGGATTACGCAAGGACCAGTCCAGGGCATGGCCCAAGATGGCGTCCAGATTCCACCAAGCCAGGAGCACGCAAGCCCACACCAGACTGCGGAAACCCGGCTGGCCCCTGAGTTCCCCCCGGTTAATTTCGATAACTAAGAAGATCATGGCCACCGCAAAAAGGAAATGGGCCAACTGGTGCACATAGGAGCCTTGCGTCTCCCAGAACATGAAAAAAGCCAGGCTGGGTTTGGGTGTGAACAACACCAGAGCGACAAGTCCACAGAGGACTTGGGCCAAGCGGCGATACATGGCAAGTGATCTCCCTAGTTCTATTATTGGCTCAGAGAAGACAATTGTCAATCGGGGGTTGCCCCACAGGGATGGGGAGTGAATCTTTGACGCCCGGATAGATTTCAGGCCTGATAACCGAACTGGCGGATGGCGCGAGGGTCCCGGCGCCAGTTTTTCCAGACCTTGACCCAAAGGTCCAGGTACACTTTGGCCTGCAAGAGTCGTTCGGCCTCCTCCCGGGCCTCCTGGCCCACGCGTTTGAGGAGCCTGCCCCCTTTGCCGATGACGATGCCTTTCTGGGAGTCCTTTTCCACGTAGATCACCGCCCGGATGCGCACCAGTGCAGGGCGCCGGCTTTCGTCAAACTCTTCCACCGCCACGGCTACGGCATAGGGGATCTCTTCGCCGGTGTGGTGAAAGAGACGCTCCCGGATGATCTCGGCCACCAGGAAGCGCTCCGTTTGATCGGTGAGCTGTTCTTGGGGGAACAAAGGCGGGGAGGCAGGCAGGCGGTCGACAATCTCCGTCACCAGGGCCGGGAGGCCGTCGCCGATTAAGGCGGAAAGCGGCACCACCGGTGAGCCCGGGAAGAAGTCGTGGTAGGCGGCGATCAACGGGAGCAACTGGGGTTTGTCCAGGAGGTCGATCTTGTTGATGGCTATGATCAGGGAGTTTTTCAGGGCCTGCAGGTGCGGCAGGACTACCCGGTCCTGGGGGTCGGGGGGACGAGGCTTCACCAGCCACACGACCACGTCCGCCTCCGCCAGGGTAGAGAGGGCCGACTGCACCAGGCTGACGTTCAGGGGTTCTTTGGGCTCCAGGATCCCCGGAGTGTCAAGAAAAAGAAGCTGGGCTCCAGCCAGGTGCAGGATGCCGAGGAGCCGGTGCCGGGTGGTCTGAGGCTTGGGTGAGGTAATGGCGAGCTTTTCGCCCACCAGGCGGTTGAGCAGGGTGGATTTGCCGGCGTTGGGCCGTCCGATCAGGGCAATGTAGCCGCAGCGGAATTCCTGAACCATAAAGCCATTATAGCACAGGACCAAAGGGGAGACGGCCAAGGGTTCCAATTGCTTGCGTCTCAGCCTTTATGATATATTACGAAAAAAATCTACTCAAAGAGGCCCATCATGTTCGGCTACGGTTGGGGACCCATCCTCATCATCCTGTTCATTGTGCTCTTGTTGTTCGGCCCCAAGCGCCTGCCAGAACTGGCAGAGAGCGTCGGCAAGGCCATCAAGAGTTTCAAGAAAGCCCACGACGAACCGGAGATCCTGAAACACACGCAAGAAGGTGAGGCTGCGAGTGCTGCTGCCGATACCGAGAAAAACGCTTGTCCGCAATGTCAGAAAGAGTTGACCGGAGAGTTTGCCTTCTGTCCCCACTGCGGCCACAACCTGAAGTCCGCCTGAGAAGGATGCCCCAGTGGGCTTTGAAATCCCCGAAATTCTCATTCTGCTGGTCCTGGCGCTCATCCTGTTCGGACCGGATAAGCTCCCCGAATACGGGGCCAAATTGGGCCGTTTTGTGGCTCGCATGCGCCAGGCCAGCTCCGAGGTGACCCAGCCCCTCCAGGAAGCTCTGAACCAGCCCCAGCCCCCGCCATCCCCCTTAATCCATGAGAATTTTTGCCATCAATGCGGGCACACCCTGGAGCCGGACTTTACTTTCTGTCCCCGTTGCGGCCGCCGTCTGGAAAGGGAAGGCCCCTCCTCCCATGACCTGGCGTCTTAAGACTTTGCGGTGATGGAGGGCAGGCTCCCAGCACGAAGTTTCCGTCGTCTCAAGATAACTTGAGATTGTTGCAAATAGTTTTTGGGAGAGGGGGCCAGGGGTTGCCACAGGCAAGATGCCTGTGCTCCCGGTAAAAGGTAGTGGGGAGGGAGTTTGAGAGGAGGGAAACGCTGGCGAGAACCTGTGCCACAGGGCCCATGGTCCCCGGGCATCCCCTCGAAAGATTTTCGCAACACTTGCTCATGAGCCCTTGGCTCACCCGTAAATGATGAAAAGCAAAGACCGGCGTCCAGCCCGCCATCTTGGTGCGCTGAGCGCACCCTACACCTTCTTTGAACTTTGAACCTTGAACTTTGAACTTTTCAGGACAGTCTCAACTCACCCTTACTGTGCCTAAAACTGATCCAGGTGAGGTATAAGATTGATTCGTCCCCTCCGAGCCGACGAGACCGAAGCCATTCTGGCCATCATTAACGCCGCAGCCCAGGCCTACCAGGGAGTCATCCCGGCGGACTGCTGGCACGAACCGTACATGAGCTTTCGGGAACTGGAACATGAGCTGAGGGCCGGGGTCATCTTCTGGGGCTATGAAGAGGGAGACCGCCTGCTGGGCGTCATGGGCCGCCAGGACCTGGGGGAGGTGATTCTCATCCGCCACGCCTACGTGCATCCGGATTGGCAACGGCGGGGCATCGGGAAAAAGCTCCTCGACTATCTTCTGAGCAAGGTCAACGGCCCGGTCCTGGTGGGCACCTGGGCCGCAGCCCATTGGGCCGTCCGCTTCTATGAAAAAAACGGTTTCACCCTGGTGTCCCACCAAGAAAAAGAGCGCCTGCTCCGCACCTACTGGTCCATTTCCGAACGCCAAATCGAAACTTCGGTGGTACTGGCGAGGGGATTGGTGGGGGAGGGGGCCAGGGGTCACTGACCCCTGCCCCCTTTCTCAACCCCTTCATTAGAGACCTCTACAGAAATCATTTCTGTCATCCTGAGCGCAGCGAAGGATTTAGATTCTTCGGTCGCTTCGCTCCCTCAGAATGACAGTTTTCCTTAACTTTTTAAGAGTTCTCACATTAAGCGGGAGCACAGGCAAGATGCCTGTGCTCCCGTCAAAGGAAGATGAGAGAGGAGTTTTAGTTCGCGCTCCCCTCAATTTTCCCCCTTACAACTCCACGACTTCCGAATCTACGGGGTGGCCCATGAAGAGGCTGGCCAGGTGCTGGAAGCGGGGGGTGAGGTCGGTGGTGAGGTAGGTCCGGTTTTTCCCCCGGCTGAGGCGGGATTCTATTTCCGGGTGGCGGTTCAGGTAGTCCACGAGTTTGGCGGCGGTGACCTGGCCGGAGCAGATGAGTCGGGTACCGTCCCCCATGACCGCGCCGATACTCCCCTTAAGAATGGAATAGTGGGTGCAACCCAGGATGAGGGTGTCCACGGCCGCCTGTTTCAGGGAGGCCAGATAGCGCCTGAGGATCATGGTGGTGCCTTCCCAGTCCTGCTCCCCTTCCTCGATCAGGGGAACCAGGAGGGGGCAGGCCTGCTGAAAGACCTGGACTTCCGGGTCCAGTTTGTGAAGCTCCAGTTCAAAGGAGCGGGAGGTGACGGTGCCTTCGGTGCCGATGACCCCGATGCGTTTTTGGGGGGAGCCTGCCAGGGCCTCTTCCACCGTGGGGATGAGCACCCCCAGAATCCGGCGCTCCGGATAGTGTTCCAAAAGATAAGTCTGCTGGATGGTGCGCAGGGCCTTGGCCGAAGCGGTGTGGCAGGCCAGGATGATGAGCTGGCAGCCCTGACGGAAGAGGTAGTCCACCGCCTGCTCAGTGAAGCGGATAACCACCCGGTCGGAGCGGGTGCCGTAGGGAATGCGGGCGTTGTCCCCCAGGTAGAGGTAATCGTACTGGGGCAGCACCGCCATAAATTCCCGGAGCACCACCAGGCCACCGAAGCCGGAGTCGAAGACGCCGATCAAGAAAGGCTTCTCCCCAGGAGCCCAGTGCCGCAGGGTGAGGGATCCAGGGTCCTGCCGCCTGACCGGATGGTTATTCTGACAGCTTTAAGATCGTACCACGCCGGAGGGCGGAGTTGAGGGTGAAGCGCAAATAGAGGTAACACAGGGCCAAATATATCACACTTTGGGTAAAGCCAAAAAGGAGAGGATAAGGGGAAAGCAGGGGAAAGCCATAAAAGTGGCGGAAATAATCGAGAAAATAGGTGAGGGGGACAAACTGCGCCATTTCCCTGATCCCGGGAGGCAGGACTGTCACCGGATAGTAGAGACCGCACAGGAGGACCAGGAGGTAAGCGAAGGCCCAGGCGGCCACCTCGGCCCGGTGGCCGAAGCGCAACACCAGGGCCAGGACTAAAATGCCGAGGATCACGGCGTTCAGGAACATGCCGGCGAGGAAGATCAAAAGACCCATGAACCCGGGACGGCTCAGGTCCATGCCAAAGAGCCACATACAGAGCAAACTCATGATGACAAAGACCAGAAAACCCCGGATCAGGCCTACCAAACCAGCGCCCACCAGGATGTGAGACAAGCGGATGGGCGCAATAAACTTGTGCTTCAGACTCTTGGACCAGACGTCATAGAGGAGCGAGTAGGACAGATCGAGTTGGGCGATTTGGATGGTGTTCATGCCGATGGCGCCGATGAGCACGAAGGTCACTGTGGCCGAGTCCAGCTTGAGGAACTTGGTAAGCAGGCCCACGGAGAAGATGGAAATCCCGGGCCAGAAGAGCATCTCGAAGATGGCAAAGACATTGCGCCGGTTGACCAGGAGGCTTCTGGCCGCAAAGGCCCAGTATTTGTTGACTTCAGTGGGTAATTTCACGATACAGTTCTTCCAAATCCGCTTCTTTGACTCTGACCTCGGGAAGGTCCGGGGACTGATGATTGATGGCTTCCAGCAGAGGGGCCAGCCGGATTTCGACCCGGTCCAGGACCAGGTGCACTTGGGAGTCCATGACCTCACAAGAAAGCACCCCGGGCAAGCGGTGAAAATCAAGCTGGGGTACCCCGTTTTTAAAGGTAAGGGACAGGTGGTCCCCCAAACCGAGGCGGGCCTGGAGATCCGGAATGCTGCCGGTGGCCAGGAGCCGGCCGCCTTTGAGGAAGGTCACCTCGCTGCAGAGCATCTCCGCCTCCCGGAGGTTGTGGGTGGCCAGCAGGATGGTAAGGCCGGTTTCCCGGTTGAGGCGGGCGATTTCCTCCCGGATGTGCTCAGCCATCTCGGGATCGAGGCCGGAGGTGGGCTCATCCAGGAACAGGAGTTCCGGGGAGTTGATCAAGGTCTTGGCCAAGGCCAGGCGCTGCTTGAGGCCGGTGGAGAGGCTCTCAAACTTGGCTTGGCGGTGGGGGAGCAAGCCGAAGAGGTGCAGCAGTTCCTCCACCTTGCCGGTTAACATCCGCCCTCCCAGGCCATAGAGGCGGCCATAGAAGCGCAGGCTTTCCTCCACCGTCATACACCACAGGAAATGGGCGCTACTGGCTGCCAGATTGATGCGCTCCCTGAGGCGCCCGGCGTCCTTCACCGTATCCAGGCCCAGGACGGTGGCCTGCCCGCGGTCGGGTATCAGCAGGGTGGTGAGAATGGAAATGAGGGTGGTTTTCCCAGCCCCGTTGGGGCCCAAAACACCAAAAATGGCTCCAGGGGCCACCCCCAGGTCAACCCCCTGGAGGACCTCCTTGGGGGGTTTGAAGAAGCCGGTGCGGAAAGACTTGCAAAGCCCCTGGGCGTCAATGGCTGGTTGCATAGGTAAGAAGGAGGTAAAGAGGGGGGATTTGCGTCCCCCGGCCCTCCTTGCCATAGTCTATCAAAACTCCTTTAGAGGGCCAAGGGGAGGCAGCTTGCAAAGTGCAGGGGGCTGGGGTAAAGTGGCGGCAGATGGAAGCGGATGAGCGGCTGGTAAGCCCTCAGCGGCGGGCCGAAGATGCGGGCCTCGAGCTCGGGCTCAGGCCCCGGACTCTTGAGGAGTTTGTGGGTCAGGAAGAGGTGCGCCGCAACCTCACCATCGCCATTACTGCAACTCTGGGCCGGGGGGAGGCTCTGGACCACGTGCTGGTGCACGGGCCGCCGGGCTTAGGCAAGACCACCCTGGCTTTTATCTTGGCCCAGGAACTCGGGGTAGGGGTCAAAGCCACCTCGGGGCCGGTCATTGAGCGGTCTGGGGACCTGGCGGCCATCCTCACGAACCTTTCCCCCCATGATGTACTTTTCATCGACGAAGTGCACCGGCTGCCCACGGTGGTGGAGGAAATTCTCTACCCGGCCATGGAGGACTTCCGCCTCGACCTGGTCATCGGCCAGGGACCCGGGGCCCGCACGGTAAAGCTGGACATTCCCCATTTCACCCTGGTGGGAGCCACCACCCGGGCGGGACTCCTTACCCCGGCTTTACGGGACCGCTTCGGCCTCATCTTGCGCCTGGAATTCTATAATCCTGAGGAATTGGCCCGGATCACGACCCGAGCCGCTCAGGTTCTGGGATTGGAAATCGCCCCCGAGGGGGCTCAGGAGATCGCCCGGCGTTCCCGGGGCACCCCACGGGTCGCCAACCGGCTGCTGAAACGGGTGCGGGACTATGCCCAGGTGCACGGGGACGGGAGGATCACCCGGGAGACGGCCGACGCCGGGCTCACGCTGCTCGATATTGACCAGTTGGGCCTTGACCGCATGGACCGGGAGATTCTTCGCACCATTGTGGAGAAATACGATGGCGGGCCGGTGGGGCTGGATACCCTGTCCGCAGCCCTCTGTGAGGAGCGGGACACCCTGGAAGACGTGTACGAGCCCTTCCTGATGCAAACCGGTTTTATCAAGCGCACGCCCCGGGGCCGGGTGGCTACCAGCTTAGCCTTAGATTATTTGGGGAAGATTGCCACCAAAGTAACCCACCGCAAGCTATTCTAAGCAGTGTTAATTTTTATGAAAATATACCAGAAAAATTATGGGACAGTGCTCGCATTGCGGGGCTGACAGTCACACCATTTCTTCCCGGCTGGGGTACTGCGGTCCCTGTATTCGGGGCCACTTCGACCAGGTCTGGCCCGCCATCCAGGACCTGCACCGGAAGACCCGCCAACCCTTTGGGCTCCCCCTGGAACCTCCCCGGGACCCGCAAGGTAAAACCTGCACCCTGTGTTTTCATGCCTGTCAAATCCCCGAGCGCGGTATGGGTTTCTGCGGGGTCCGGCGGGTCGAGGGAGGAAGGCTCCGTGGCGGGGGCCCGGCTGGGGCCGGTCTGAGTTTTTATTACGATCCTTTGCCCACCAACTGCGTGGCCGACTGGTTCTGCCCCGGGGGGACGGGCCGGGGTTACCCCAAATACGCCTGCGTGGACGGGCCCGAGCAGGGCTATGTCAATCTGGCGGTGTTCTACCACGCCTGCAACTTCAACTGCCTGTTTTGTCAGAACTGGACCTTCAAGAAGTCCACCTTGGCGGGGGACAGGGTGACTGCCAAAGAGCTGGCCCGGGCCGCGCATAAGCGCACCGCCTGCATCTGCTATTTTGGAGGGGATCCCACCCCGCAGTTGCCCCACGCCCTGGCCACCTCCCGCCTGGCGCTGGCTGCGGCGGCAAAGGCCGGGCGCCGCCTCCGGGTTTGCTGGGAGACCAACGGCGCCATGCAGGAAGCCTGGCTCGGGCCTCTGGCGGAAAGCTCCTTGGGGAACGGCGGCATCATCAAGTTCGACCTGAAAGCTTTTAGCGAAGAAATACATCAGGCCCTGACGGGTGTCAGCAACAGCCAGACCCTGAAGAACTTCGCCGCCCTGGCGGCCCGGGTGAAGGAACGGCCGGAGGTGCCCCTCCTCACCGGCAGCACCCTCCTGGTGCCGGGATACGTGGATTTGGAGGAAATCCACGGCTTGGCCCGCTTCATTGCCAGCCTCGACCCCGACATTCCCTATAGCCTCCTGGCTTTTTACCCCCAGTTTTATCTCAATGACCTACCGGTCACCTCCCGGGATTTTGCCTTCAAGGCCCGCCAGGTAGCCCTGGAAGCCGGAGTCAAGCGGGTTAACCTGGGAAATCTGCATCTGCTCGTGTAGGGCATCCTGGAAAACCTGGGGTTGGCCCCACCAGCAGTAAGGTTGGGTTACTCCGCGAAGCTTCTTTCTTCCCAGGTAAAGGCGTAGATCAGGGCATCTTCCCCGTCATTGGTATAATAGCCGGGGCGGATGCCGACCTCCTCGAAACCGAAGGAGTGGTATAGGTCTAAAGCAGCTTTGTTGGAGGGCCGCACCTCCAGCCAGACCACCGCGGCGCCTTGGCTGCGGGCCCGGGCCAGGGCCGTGGTCAAAAGGAAGCGGGCAATGCCTCGGCGACGATGGGCCGGGTGGACGGCCAGGTTGAGGAGATGCATTTCATCGGTGAGCAACCAATAGACGATATAGCCCCAGATCTCCCAGGGCTCAGGGGGAGGAGGGCCGGCCACCAGGATGGTGCTCTTGGAGTTGGCATATTCCGCCAGGAAGCACCACAGGGACCAGGGAGATGGAAAGGAAATCTTTTCGATTTCGCAGAGAGACCTTACATCCGTGAGACCTGCCCGCCGGATGAAGGGAGTGGAGGTCATTTCCGGTGAAGGACCTCACTGGCCACCGTAATGCCCTGCTGCCCGGACTGTCTGAGGGCCGAGGCCACTTCGCGGAGATCTGTGCCTTCCCGCAGGTGGGCTAATTTCATGAGCATGGGGAGGTTCACCCCGGTGACTATTTCCACCTTGCCTTCCTGGAGGAAAGAAAGGCTGAGGTTGGAGGGGGTGCCCCCCAGCATGTCGGTAAATATAATGACGCCATTGCCGTTGTTCACTTGTGCCAGACCCTCCTTAATCTGTTGAATGGAGGTTTCCGGTGGTTGGGTGGGGTCCAGGGAGACCGCCGCCATGCCTTCCTGGCGGCCCATTATGAGGTCGCAGACAGAAACCAGAGCTTCGGCAAGTTCTTGGTGAGTGACGATCAACACACCGATCATTCGTTACCCTCCTGCGGCTTGAGCTAAGTCCCGATGGGTCATGGTAAATGGCAGGTTTTCCCGGGACAGACGCTCCCCCACCACGTTGGCGATGACCACAGAGCGATGCTGGCCGCCGGTGCAGCCGATGGCCAGAGTAAGGTGGGTTTTGCCTTCCCGCTGAAACCTGGGGAACAGATAGTCCAGGAACCCATGAAACTGACTGAGGAAAGCCAGGGTCTCCTCCTGGCCCAGGACAAACTCCCGGACCCGGGGCTCGTTACCGGTGAGGGGCCTGAGCTCTTCAACAAAATAAGGATTGGGGAGAAAACGCACGTCCATAACCAGGTCGGCTTCCGGGGGGAGGCCGTTTTTATAGGAAAAAGAGATAAGGTGAAGCAACATGCGCTGACGAGGCTCAACATCAGAGTACTCGTCAAGAATCAGCTTGCGCAGTTGATGGGGGTTGTACAGCGAGGTGTCCAGGATACGGTGGGCCATCTGTCTGACCCCCTGTAACGATTCCCGCTCCTGGCGCAAGGCCTGGGCGATGGACTCGTGGTCCGCCAGAGGATGCTGGCGCCGGGTTTGGCTGAAGCGGCGCAGCAGCACCCGTTCATCGGCCTCGAGAAAAAGAAGGTGGAGGCGGTAACCCTGGCGCTGGAGGCGCTGGCACACCCGGCCGTAATTTTGGAGAAAGCCGGCAGTGCGCACGTCCATCACCAGGGCGATCTTCCGGGAATCCTGGGAAGAGCGGGAGGACTCTTTGAGGAAGGGAGGCAGCAGGCTCAGCGGGAGGTTGTCCACACAAAAGTACCCCGCATCTTCCAGGGAGCGCAGCACCGTGGTTTTTCCCGAGCCGGAGAGACCAGTAATGATAAGAACGGTGAGGGGTGCAACGGTGGAAGGATCGCCAACCGGGGAGGAACCGGAAGTTAAGTTCTTTTTACCCTTTGAGGTCGTCATAGCTTCAGGCGCGCCCTGCTCCCCCAGGGAGGCAGTAAGCCACCGAGGTCTCTCAAATTTCCTCGTCTTTTTGCGCCAAAAGTTGATAGATGTCCTGGCCTTGGGTGGCCCGCATGAGATTTTCCCGGAACGTGGCGCTCATGAGCATGCGGGAGATTTTGGCCAGGGCCTTCAGGTGCAGACCGGCGGAGTTGATCGGGGCTAAGAGGAGGAAAAAGAGGTGGGAGAGCTTGCCGTCCATGGATTCAAAGTCCACCCCTTTGAGACTGCGGCCGAAGGCCAGCTTCAGCCCCGAGAGGTTAGCCAGCTTTCCGTGAGGAATAGCGACGTTGTCCCCGATGCCGGTGCTACCCAGACGTTCCCGTTCCATGAGGACCTCCACCACCGTGGCCAGGTCCAGGTTTTCTGCCCCGGGGACCAGGGTGGCGGCCAGTTCCTCCAGCGCCGCCTGCTTACCGGTGGCGGTCATCTCCGGGAGAATACAGCTTTGGTCTAACAGATCAATGATCTTCATACATGGGGGGTCCTACCCCAGTTCAGGTTCAACCAGAGACAAGCCGCCGTCGGTTCGCCGGTAAAGGATGGACAGGGCCCCGGTATTCACATCAGTGAAGACCAGTAGATCAGTGCCCTTGGTCATGAGAAGTTCCACGGCGTCGGCCAGTTCCAGGGGTGGCACTTCAAGCCGCCGGCGGCGGATGGGGGGAGGGCCACGGCCTCCTCCATTGCTACTGGGGCCGGGGCAGCGGCCCGGCTTCGGTCCGCTTTGACTTCCCGGAGTTTGCTCCGGTACTTTCTGAGTTGCATGTCAATTTTGTCCACCACCAGGTCAATGGCGGCATACATGTCGGCGTTCTCTTCCCGCCCCTTGATCATGCGGCCATTGCTGTTGATGGTGATGTCAGCCAGGTGCCGGAATTTTTCCAGCCCCAGGACCACATGGGCCTCAAAGGGCCCCTCCAGGTAGCGCTTGAACTTCTTCAAGCGGTCAGTGACATAACTTTTCAAGGCCTCAGAGGGTTCGAGTTGTCTAAAAGTTACGGAAACTTGCATGCTTTCCTCCGCACCAGTCGTGGGTTAAGCAAATCCGGGAGATCAAGGGGTGGGGGAAGTGGACAAGCTTTTCTGGCGGATGCTTGGCCTTTTTCGCTTGCTGGAAGAGAGCACTCCCAGCATCCCCCGGTATTTGGCCACGGTGCGCCGGGCGATGATAATGTTGTCCCGTCGCAAAATGTCAGCAATCTCCTGGTCACTCAAGGGATTCTCGGGATTCTCAGACTGCACAATCTGGCGGATTTTTTCCTTGACGCTCTCTGATGCGATCTGGTCTCCCAGGGCCAGGTTGAGACCGCTGTTGAAAAAGAATTTCATGTCTAACACCCCCTGAGGGGTGTGCATATATTTGCTCGTAGTCACCCGGCTGATGGTGGACTCGTGCATTTGCACATCTTCAGCCACCTGGCGCAGGGTGAGGGGCTTTAGCTGCGACAGGCCATTATCCAGGAAGTCGCTCTGGAAGCGGACGATGCTTTCGGCCACCCGGTAGAGGGTCTTTTGACGCTGATGGATGCTCCTGATAAACCATAGGGCGCCATCCAGGTGCTTTTGAATATAGGCCCGGGCCGAGTCGCTGAGCTTTTCAGGATTGCGCAGGGCCTCGAGGTAGTAGTGGCTCACCCGGAGTTTGGGGAGGCCGTCTTCGTTTAGGGTGATGACGAAGTCATCTCCCACCTTTTGGACGTAGACGTCGGGATTGAGGTAGGCTGGGTCTTCCATGTCAAAGCCCCGGCCGGGTTTTGGTTCGAGTTGAGAGATTACCTCGTTGGCAGAGAAAATATCCTCCACTTGCACCTTCAGGTCCCGGGCAATGGCCTGGTAGTTCCGGTTGGCCAGGTTGGTAAGGTGGCGGGTGATAATATCCACCACCAGGGGATCGTCGAGGCCCAGGGCCCTTACTTGCAAGAGCAGGCACTCTTGCAGATCCCGGGCCGCCACGCCGGTGGGGTCGAAGCTCTGAATGATCTGTAAGACCGCTTCCACCCTGGAGGTTTCCACCTCCAGTTCCTGGGCGATCTCCTCCAGCGAGATTCGTAAATACCCCGGGGGGTCCAGGTTGCCGATGATCAGGGTGGCGATGCGCTCACCGACCTCGTCCAGCTCGACCATGCGCATCTGCCACATAAGGTGAGCTTTGAGAGAAGTCTTTTGGGCGTTGAAGTTTTCGAATGCAGGGGTTTCCCGCTCCTCGTATTCCCTGAAAGAGGGGGTCACTGCCTGGTCCCTGGAAAAGTTGGTCCAATCCCAGTCGTCCAGGGGGCTCTTGCCCTCTCCGTCCGCCTTGAGCTCTGTCTCGGCGGCAGATCTCTCGATACTGGGAGTCAAACTCTCCCCATCCGTCGATTCCGGCTCCCGATCCTCGATCTGAGTTTCCTCGAGCACCGGGTTGGTTTCCAGGGTAAGGTGAATCTCGTCCAGAAGCTCCATGCGGGAGAGTTGCAGCAGCTTGATGGCCTGCTGCAACTTCTGGGTCATGATGAGCGTCTGAGTTAGTTTGAGATTCTGGCGAATTTCTAATGCCATGCTTTTACCTTATGCCCTGTGCGACGGGGAAGCAAGGTCGTCAGCACTAATTGTCACTATTATAACGTAAAGCTTTCACCTAAGTAAATCCTTTTGGCCAGTTCGCTTTGGACCAAATGTTCTGGAGTGCCCTCTTCCAGGATCACCCCCTCATTCAACAGGTAGGCCCGATCGCAGACCCACAAGGTCTCCCGGACATTGTGGTCGGAGATGAGAACCCCCAGGCCCCGTTCCTTCAACTGGCAGATAATATTCTGAATGTCAGTCACCGCCAACGGGTCGATGCCCGCAAAGGGTTCGTCCAAAATGATGAAGTGCGGGGAGGTGACCAGGGCCCGGGTAATCTCCACCCGCCGGCGTTCCCCGCCAGAAAGGGAAGCGGCTTTTTGGTTGGCCAGATGGGTGAGGCTTAGTTCTGCCAGGAGTTGGCGCAGACGCTCTTCCCGGACCCGAAGGTCCGGCTCCAGGGTTTCCAGGATGGCCAGGATGTTCTCGGCTACCGTGAGTTTGCGGAAGACTGAGGATTCCTGGGGTAGATATTGCAGGCCTTTGCGGGCCCGTTGGTAGATAGGCAATTGGGAGATGTTCTCCTCGTCCAGGAAGACGGCCCCGTGATCGGGTTGCAACAGGCCGAGGATCATATAAAAAGTGGTGGTTTTGCCGGCGCCGTTGGGACCCAGGAGACCCACCACCTCGCCGCTTTTGACCTCCAAGGTGACGTCTTCCACCACCTTGCGGCCGTCATAGCTCTTGGTCAGTTGGTCCAGGAACAATCGGTGCATTGTTAGCCTTGCGCGGCTTACCGGGGCCTCCCTGTCGGAGGAACGGCAGGTGGGCCCCCAGGAAACAAATCCCTGGGTGGTTTCCCCCCCCGGGTGTCCTGGTAGAGGTGGGCCTCCACCCGCTGTTGCGGAGAGCTTTCCACCACGACCTTTTGGGAGGCCAGGTTAAAGGTAATCTTGGACCCCCTCAAGTGGTTTTCCCCCCGCCAGACCTGGGGCTGGCCCAGAAGCACAATCTCGTCTTTATCCCGGTAATAGACTGCCTTTTCCCCGGTGGCCACCCGGTCGCCCTGGACATAGCGCACGTTGCCCCTGGCTTCGATGCGGTCGATCTTCTCACCGCCCAGGTCCCCCAGGGGGGAGATTTCCTGGCTTTTCTCGGCCGAGGCAGAGAAGGGCCGGTCTTTTTTCCTGGGTTTATAGAAAACCAGAAGCTGGTCAGTGTACAGGGTGGTGTCACCGGACACTGCCTTAACCTGTCCCTTGAAGACGATGAGGTGCCGGTTCTGGTCCGCTTCCAGTTGGGCGGCGCTGATGTGCAGGGGGATTTCTGGTTTCTGTTTCTTTGACGCCTTTCCCTGAACCGTTGACGCTGAGGTAGCGGCTGGGGACGCCACTCCCTGGCCCCAGGCCCAGGTCCCCGCGGCCAACAGGGCCAGCAAGAGCCCCAGGGCCAGTGCCCGGGGCCGCCTCATTGGTGTTCCCTTCCTCGTCACAGGAGGCCTTTCTCCAGCTTTAGTTTGGTTAACCGGTGCTGTTTCAGAAACAACCGCTTTTTCGTCAGATCAATGCGGAGGTCTTTCCCTGCCACTTGGGCCCGGGGTCCCTCCAGGACTACCTCCCCCGGGGCCACCAAAGCCCTCTCCTTGGGGAGGTACTGCACTTTTTCCGTGCGAATGGTGAGGTCTCCCCTCTTCAACTCCACGTCACCCTCGAGCGCCAACTCTCGCCCCTTGGTATTCACCAGGCCTTCCTGAGCCCGCAGATACATGACCTCCTGGCCGGGGCCATAGAATTCCAGGTAGATGCCCTGGATGCGAATTTCATGCCGGTTTCTCAGGTACTCGGCCTTGTCGGCCTTCAGGACCCAGCGTTTGCCCCCTTCCTCGATTTCGGTGAGGGATAGGCTTTCCATCTGGGATTTTTTTTCAGAAGCAGTCTGGGGCTGAGGGGGCGGCGGCGCCGGGGTCAAATACCACCACAGGCCCCCGGCCGTGAGACCAACAAGCCCCAGGAGGCCCAGGATTACCAGGAGCCACCCCTGAAACCGCCGTTTCTTGCCGGAGTCCTGGTGCTTAGCGGAAGTCATCGGGCAAGGTTGTTCTGCAGGTCCAGGTGGGACCCGTGCTATGGTTCATCAAGGTCATAGTGTACTTTTTCCCATCGGCAATTCCCGGCCAAAAATTGAGGGCTTTGAGAGAAGGCCTTTGCCTCCTGTTAGCTTGGGTAAATTCGTGCCAGCCCGCGGTTAACCGGTGGCGTAATATCCAGATTTTTCTCATTATTATAATCTAGTGTGGCCAGGTGTAAAGCTTAACCTGTAGGCGGGCGCCAGATCGCCAGGAGTTCCTCCCAAGCGTCCTTGGCCTTGAGAATGAGGTCGGTGACCTCCCGCACCGCGCCCTGGCCCCCGGGGTTCACCGTGACCCAGTGGGCTGCGGCCTTCACCTCCGGGACTGCATCCGCCACCGCTACAGCCAGGCCTACCCGGTGGAAGAGGGGCAAATCCACCAGTTCGTCCCCCACCGCCGCCACTTCTTCAGGGGTGAGGTCCAGGGCGCGGCAGAGCTCTTCCAGGACTGCCACCTTGTCTCGCAGGCCCTCGTAGTAGCGGTTCACTCCCAGCTCTTTGGCCCTCAGAAATGCCGGATCCGACCGCCGTCCGGAGAGAAAGGCCACCTCGACGCCGCTTCGCTGGGCCATCTTGATGCCGTGGCCATCCCGGACGTGGAAGACCTTGAACAGTTCATCCCGGGGACCGAAATAGAGGGAACCGTCGGTCAGGACCCCGTCCACGTCCAAAATAAGCAGGCGCACCCGGGAGGCCCGCTGCCAGACGTCGGGAGGGTACAAGGCGTGGGTCATGGCTGGAGGTGCTCCCGCACCAGCCCGTGCAGGGCCTTCAAGGTGCGCCACAGGGGTAGGACCTCCTGCAGGGGCAGGGAATTGGGGCCGTCGCAGCGGGCCTTATCCGGCTCCGGGTGCACTTCCAGGAAGATGCCGTCCACCCCGGCGGCCACCCCGGCCCGGGCCAGGAGCGGCACAAACTCCCGCTGGCCCCCGGAGCAGGTCCCCTGTCCCCCGGGGAGCTGCACACTGTGGGTGACGTCCAGCACCACCGGGCAGCCCAGGCCCCGCATGATGGCTAAACTGCGAAAATCCACCACCAGGTTGTTGTAGCCGAAACTGCCGCCCCGCTCCGTGAGCAGAATTTGGGAATTACCCGAGGAGCGGGCCTTCTCCACCACCGGGGCCATGTCCCAGGGAGCCATAAACTGGCCTTTCTTGATATTGAGTGGCTTCCCGGAGGCCGCGGCGGCCACCACCAGGTCGGTCTGGCGGCATAAAAAGGCAGGAATCTGGAGGACGTCCAGGACTTCGGCGGCAGGGGCCACTTCGCTCACCTGGTGTACGTCTGAAATGACAGGCAGCCCCACTTCTCCTTTCACCCGGGCCAAAATTTCCAAGCCGGCTTTGAGCCCCGGGCCCCGAAACGAACTGAGGGAGGTGCGGTTGGCCTTGTCGTAGGAGGCCTTGAAAATGAGGGGCAGGGAAAGCTCTTGGGCGTATTGCTTGAGGGTGCGGGCGATCTCCAGGGTGAGGGTGGCATCCTCGATGACGCACGGCCCGGCGATCATGACCAGGTCGCCCCCACCTAAATGGAAATTTGTTATTTGCAATTTTTCAACTAATTTCATGACTAACCGTATTCAATTTATTGTCATTCTGAGCCGCCGGCAAGGCGGCGAAGAATCTCTTAAAATTATTCGGATAAATCTTTCCAATCTGGATTTATTGATTCAATAAGAGCAAGTTTTTTCTCACGTTTCCATCCTTTAATCTGTTTTTCCCGGGAGATAGCAACTCTTATATCGCTTGTCTTTTCGAAATATACCAATTTCGAGATCTTATATTTTCTCGTGAAACCTTCAATTAAGTGGTTTTTTTGTTCGAAGACTCTCCTCTCAAGATTATTAGTCACACCAGTATATAAGGTCCCAGATTTGTTAGTCATTATATATACATAATAGTTGAATTGAGAAGACATGTTTAGGAGACCCTTCGCCTGCGGCTCAGGGTGACAGAGAGAAGAACTTTTTAGCCGGGTAATCAAACTTGTAGATGACTTTTTGACTATCCCCTCGATTATATTGACCTCAAATCTCGCTTCCGGTTTCGGGTGAGCTCAACTTATATGCTAGTGCCGCCCCGATGTAGTCCCGAAAGAGGGGGTGGGGCTTTTGGGGCCGGGACTTGAACTCCGGGTGGAACTGACAGCCCAGAAACCAGGGATGATCAGATATTTCGATGATCTCCACCAGTTCGCCGTTGGGAGAGGTGCCGGTGATCCCCAAGCCCGCCTGGGCCAGAACTTCCCGATAGTCGTTGTTAAACTCATAGCGGTGGCGGTGTCGTTCGGTGATTTCCATTTTTTTATAAGCCCGGGCTGCCAGGGACCCCTCAGCCAGGACACAGGGGTAGGCCCCCAGGCGCATGGTGCCGCCCAGATCGGAGGACTGGTCGCGGTTGATCACCGCGTTGAGCCGGTAATCGTACCACTGGCGCATGAGGTAAATTACCGGGTCACAGGGCGAAACGTTGAACTCCTCGCTTTGAGCGTTGGCCAGGCCGGCCACGTGCCGGGCAAATTCCACCACCGCCAGTTGCATGCCGAAGCACAATCCCAGGTAGGGAACCTGGTGCTCCCGGGCATACCGGATGGCGATGATTTTCCCCTCCGCCCCCCTAATCCCGAAGCCTCCGGGCACCAGGATGCCATGGAGATGGGAGAGCAGGGGTTCCGGGCCTTCCCGCTCCATCGCCTCGGCGTCGATGTAGTTGAGGGCCACCTTCACCTGGTGAGCCAGGCCCCCATGCACCAGGGCCTCGTGCAGGCTCTTATAAGACTCCTGCAGGTTGACATATTTGCCGATAATGCCGACTTCCACCCGGTCTTGAGGGTGTTTAACCCCGTACACCAACTGCTCCCAGGAGTCCAGGCGCGGCGCCCCGGTCCAGATGCCCAAGGTTTCGATGAGACGCTCATCCAGGCCCTCCTGATGGAAGAACAAGGGGATCTCGTAAATGTTTTCCACATCAGGAGCGGTGATAACGGACTTGGGTTCGACGTTGCAGAAGAGGGCGATTTTGGCTTTGATGTCGGACGTCAGGAGGCGGTCGCTGCGGCAGAGGATGATGTCCGGCTGGATACCGATGCTGCGGAGTTCCTTGACACTGTGCTGAGTGGGTTTGGTCTTTACTTCCCCCGCAGTCTTGATGTAGGGCACCAAGGTGAGGTGGATGTAGCAGACGTTCTCCTTTCCCAGGTCGCCTTTCAGCTGGCGGATGGCCTCAAGGAAGGGCAGGCTCTCGATGTCCCCCACGGTGCCGCCGATCTCGATGATGGCCACGTCCGCCTGGGAGGTCACCGACAGGACAGCTTCTTTGATTTCGTCCGTGATGTGGGGGATGACCTGGACCGTACCTCCCAGGTAGTCCCCCCGGCGCTCCTTGGTGATGACGTTGAAGTAGATACGTCCTGAGGTGTAGTTGTGGGCCTGGCCCAAGGTGACGGAGGTGAAACGTTCGTAGTGACCCAGGTCCAGATCGGTTTCGGCGCCGTCTTCGGTGACAAAAACCTCTCCGTGCTGGAAGGGGTTCATGGTGCCGGGGTCGACGTTGATATAAGGGTCCAGCTTCTGAAAAGTGACTCGTAACCCCCTGGCCTCCAGCAACGCCCCGATGGCTGCGGCGGCCACCCCCTTTCCCAGGGAGGAAAGCACGCCCCCCGTGATGAAGATGATCTTGGTTTTCACAAGCTTTTCAACACCTCAATATTACCGTTACCTCCCTAATTGTCAAGCGCTCACCCTGTTTATTGATGGTGAGGCAACTGCTTCCCGTGATGTCCTTACGGTTAATAGTGATGATGGGGCGTAGGGGCCGGGGTGGGGGCCGGCGTCGTTGGCACTTGGGGCACGACGGTAGGCGGCACAAACATTCCCCCTTCCCTCTCCCTCGGTATCTCGAGGGCGTCTAGTGAAGGCAGTCTCTGGTCAGGCGGTCCCAGATGGGACAAAAAGGGCGCATCTCCCGTCAGCACCCTCTGAGGCACCCCGGTCACTAGCCACTGTCGGAGCAGGTTCAAGTCGGCCATAGAAAGGCGCCCCCTGGTCAGGGCACGCCCTACCGGCGCCACGGCAAATTCCATTCTTCTTAAAAGCATCGTGGAGGTTGGTAAGGCCCGAGCCGCCATCTCCACCTCACCCTGTTCATTATAGCCGCCAGTGAACCTGGCGCCCACCAGAGTGAAGAACCGCGTGCCCCTCACGCCCAAGACCGCAGTGTGAGTCTTGACCACAAAGTCCGGTTTTTCGGTTTGCAGGATACGGTTCACTACCGTGTAAGCCAACCCCCGGAAAAGATTCAGGGCTGCCTGGCGGTATCCCCGGGACCCATCGTAGAGATATTCTTCAATGAGCACAGAACTTCCCGGAGAGAGCGTCAAAACTGTGTCGTCCACAAACCGGAGCTGGGCCCGGGATTGGGATTTGGTGCGCACCTGATCCCCCTTGTCCACCCCATCCCGGATTTTGGCTGGGACTGCAGGAGGCTTACCCTGGCGCAGCACCTCCACTTTGCCCTCTACCTGGATAAAGTTGCCCACCGGGGCAGCCAAAGTAGGAGAGGCAAGAAAAGCCAGGAGCAAGAGCAAGCTGAGCAGAAAAATACCTCGACCTGGCCTTCTGGGCAACTTCACAGCTCCACCATTGCGGGTTTTTCTCCATCCCGACACGGTCTTACCTCCTTAGAGGATTTTCCTCAATGCATCATACCAGATTGACGCCGCCGGGTAAAATGGCTTTAAAAGGATTGTCCGGTTTGATTTTGGTGGGGAGGAAGAGAAGAAATTCAATCTTTTTAGGTTGTTATGCACTCCAGGGAAAAGGGCGCTCATCAGGGAGCGCCCCTTATTTCGGCAATGCTGCGCCGGGGTAGGGTTTCTTCCCGGGGTCAGTATTTTTCCCCAAAAAACCGGGGCCAGGAAAGACCCCGGCCCCGATCGGGTAAGGTTACTGGCCGCTGGCCTTGGGCTGCTCAGCCAGCCAGGCCTCCCGGGCCTCCTTGCGGACGGGGCTCGGCCCCAGCCGGAAGGCCCGCTCGGTTACTTCCTGGCCGATGGCCGCAAATCTCGGCCCTTCGGAAGATGAAAGGTTATACATCTCAAGGCGCTCGGGCTCCAGCCCCATGGCCTCGAAGTCCTTTTTTACTTTGGCCACCCGTTTCCGGGCCTGGATGTTGCCGGACAGGTAATGGCACTCACCCTCGAGGCAACCGGCCACAAAGACCACGTCCGCCCCGCCCTCGAAGGCTTTCAGAAGGTGGATGATGTCCACCCGGCCGGTGCAGGGCATAAGGATGATCTTGATCTCCGGAGGATATTGCAACCGCATCGAACCTGCCAGGTCCGCGGCGCTGTATGCTCAGTAACGGCAGCAAAAACCGATGATCTTGGGGATAAAGGGATCGCTCATCCTGTGCTCCTTTCCTTAACCGGCAGCCAGGGCCAGTTCCTGGGCGATGATCTGGGTGTCGGTGTAGTGTTTCAGGTTGATGGCCTTGGCCGGGCACTCCGAAACGCAGACGCCGCAACCCTGGCACTTGGCCGGGTCGATGAAGGCTGCATCCACCTCGTAGTCAATGACCGGTACGTTGAAGGGGCAGGTGCGCACGCAGGTGAGACAAACGGCGCACTTATCAGCCTCTACTTCCGCCACGATGCCACCCACCTTGACCAGGTCCATACCCAGGAAGGTGGCGGCCCGGCCGGCAGCGGCCTTGGCTTGGGCGATGGTCTCATCGATGGGCTTGGGATAGTGGGCCAACCCTGCCAGAAAGATGCCGTCGGAGGGGAAGTCCACCGGCCTGAGCTTAGCGTGAGCCTCGTTGAAGAAGCCCTCAGCGTTCCGGGAAACCTTGAAGAGCTCCCCCAATTCCTCTGTGGGGTTGGGGAGCACGGCGCTGGCCAGGGTAAGCAGGTCAGGCCGCAAGACCACCGGTAGCCCCAGGATGGGGTCTTTCACCGTGACCTGGAGGCCACCCTCGGAGGTCTGCTCGACCACCGGTTTGCCGTCCAGGTCAAAGCGGACGAAGATAACCCCCTTCTCCCGGGCCTCTTTGTAGAGCAGCTCTTTGTCCCCATAGGTGCGCATATCGCGGTAGAGAATGAAGACGTCCATGTCGGGATTGAGGCTCTTGAGTTCGAGAGCGCTCTCCACCGAGTGGGTACAGCACAGTCGGCTGCAATAGGGCCGCTCCGGTTCCCGGGAGCCCACGCACTGGATGAAGACGGCCTGCTTGGCGTCCGTCACCCGGGAGTCTTTTTCCACGATGGCCTTGTCCAGCTCAAAGGCCAGGAAGACATTGTCGTTCTTACCGTAGAGATACTCCTCGGGCTGGTGGGCTTTGCCGCCGGTGGCCATGATGGTCACCCCGTGGTCCAGTTCCTGGTCACCGGCCTGGGTCTTCACGGTGGACTTGAAATTGCCGATGAAACCGCTGGTTTCGGTTACTGCGGAGTTGAACATCACCTCAACGCTGGGGTGCTTTTCCACCTTCTGGATAAGCTTTTCCAGGTAGCCCCGGTAGTCATAGCCCCGGTGGCTGGTCACCAGGTTCCAGGCGTTGCCGCCCAGCTTATCGCTTTGTTCCACCAGATAAGCCTGGAAACCCATGTTAGCGATGGACAGGGCCGCTTCCATGCCGGCCACGCCACCGCCGATAACCAGGGCGGACTTGTTCACGGGGAACTCCATCTTGTGGAGGGGCTCGAGGTTAGTAAGGCGAGCCGCCACCCCGCGCACCAGGTCCTTGGCCTTTTCCAGGGCCTTCTCGGGTTCGTTCATGTGCACCCAGGAGTCCTGGTCCCGGATGTTGGCCATCTCGAAGAGGTAGGGGTTAAGCCCTGCCTGCTGGATGGTCTCCATGAACATGGGGGCGTGGGTCCGGGGACTGCAGGAAGCCACCAACACCCGGTTCAGCTTGTGCTCCTCGATGGCCTCCAGGATTTTCCCCTGGGTGTCAGCGGAACAGGTGAAGAGGTTTTCATCAGCAAAAACCACGTTGGGCAAGTCCTTGGCGTAGTCCGTCACCGAGGGGACGTCGATGACCCCGCCGATATTGATGCCGCAGTTGCACACGAAAACGCCGATTCGGGGCTCCTCGCCACTGACGTCCCGCTCCGGCGGCAGCTCAGGTTTCTTGAGCTCCGTGCCCCGGGCGGGAGCCAGGAGTTCCCCGGCTACAGCAGCAGCGGCGGAGGCCTCCATGACCGACTGGGGAATGTCCTTGGGGTTCTGAAAGGCGCCGCAGACGAAAACACCCGGCTGATTGGTGGACACCGGGGTGAAGGGGGTGGATTCGGCAAAGCGGGTCTCCGGGACCACCTCCACACCTAAACGCTCGGCCAGACCGAGGGCATCCTTAGAGGATTCCAGGCCCACAGAGAGGACCACCAGATCGAAGTCTTCTTCCTTGAGAGTCCCGTCTTCGGAGATATACCGGATGCGCACGTCATCGGAACCCGGCACCGGGTCGATGGTGTGGATGCGGGAACGGATGAAGCGGACGCCGTGTTCATGCTCGGCCCGCAAGTAATATTTTTCAAAATCCTTCCCGGGGGTCCGCATGTCCATGAAGAAAATGGCGGTGTCCAGGTCGTATTCTTTGGCGTGCTCCTTGGCGATCACCGCCTGCTTGATGGCGTACATGCAGCACACCGACGAGCAGTAGCTGTTGTCGCAGTGGTTCAGGTCCCGGGAGCCCACGCACTGGAGCCAGGCGATTTTCTTGGGCTCCTTGTGGTCGCTGGGCCGAATGAGGTGACCGGCATAGGGGCCGGAAGCCGAGAGGATGCGCTCGAACTCCATGCTGGTGACCACCCCGGGGTAGTTGGCGTAATGATAGGCGGAATACTGGCTGGGATCATAGGGCTGAAAGCCGGGGGCCAGGACCACGGCGCCTACATTCAGATCCAGCTTTTTGGGGCCCTGGTCGTGGGCCACGGCGCCGGCCTGGCAGGCGATGGCGCACTGCATGCACTCGGAACAGACCCCGCAGTTGATGCAGCGCTCCGCCTCGGCCATGGCGGCCTCTTGGTCGAAGCCAAGAAGGATTTCCTTGAAGGACTTGGTCCAATCACCCGACATGGCGGGCATGTCGGCTCGGGGCTTTCTGGACTGGTCCTGGGGGATGGGGTTCCAAACCCCGTCCTTGATGGGACGCAGCAGGAACTCCCGGTCCTGCTTGAGGTCCTGGCCATTCAGGTGGCGGTCGATGGACACGGCCGCTTCCATGCCGGCCGCCACTGCGGCGATGGCGATCCAGGGGCCGCTGACCACGTCGCCGCCGGCGAAGACGCCCTCCCGGCTGGTGGCGCAGGTGTCGGGGTCGGCCTTGATGAGACCCCGGGGGGTGAGTTCCACGCCGTCCGCGTCGGTGAGAAAGGCAAGATTGGCCTTCTGGCCGATGGCCAGGATGACTATGTCGCAGTCCTGGGTGCTGAGCTGGTCCTCGAAGTAGGTGGGGGCGAAACGGCCCTCCTCGTCAAAGACCCGCTCCACCGCCTTGAGCTCTATCCCAGAGACCTTGCCGTCCTTGGTGAGGACCTGCTTGACGCCTAAACGGTGAGTGATGGGGATGCCTTCGTGCTCCGCCTCCTCCACTTCCCAGGTGTTGGCGGGCATTTCCTCCCGAGATTCCAGGCAGAGGATGCTGACTTCCGCGGGTTTTTGGCGCTTGGCGGTGCGGGCCACGTCCATGGCCACGTTGCCGCCGCCGATGACGATGACTTTTTTGCCGGAGAAGTCAAACTTTTGTCCCGAGGCCGAGTCTCTGAGATAATCCACGCCCCAGAGGACCCCCTTGGCATCGGACCCTGGCACTGGGATCTTCAGAGAGTCCGAGCAGCCCACCCCCAGGTAAACGGCCCGGAAGCCATCCCGGGTGAGGAGGTCGTTTACCGTGCGGCCTTCGCCGATGGGAGTGTTGCAGCGGATGTCCACGCCCAGCTTTTTCAGGTAGTTGATTTCCTGGTTTATGACCTTCCGGGGCAGGCGGTACTCGGGGATGCCGTAGCGCAGCCAGCCGCCGGGCTCGGGGGCAGCTTCAAAGATCACCGGCTTGTAACCCATGAGGGCCAGGTGGTAGGCGCAGGCTCAAACCCCCAGGGCCGGAGCCCACAATGGCCACCGCCTCGTCCCGCTGTTCCACCTCGGGCACCGGGATGGTCTGCCAATCCACCTGGTCGGCCACGAAGCGCTTCAAAGAGCAAATGGCGATGGGTTCGTCCATCTCCTGGCGCCGGCAGTCGGTTTCACAAGGGTGAGGGCAGATGCGGCCGATGGTGCCGGGGAGCGGCAGCCGCTCCATGATGAGGGCCAGAGACTCGACGAATTTCCCCGCCTTGATGAGCTGCACGTATCCTTGGGCGCTCAGGTTGGCCGGACAGGCCCGGGTGCACGGGGCCCGGTCGAACTTCTTGATGGCGAAGGTGGAGGGAATGGCCTGGGGATACAGGCGGTAAATGGCCCGGCCTTCATTCAACCCCAGGTTGAAGGTGTCAGGCACCCCCACGGGGCAGACATCGACGCAGGCGCCGCAGCCGGTGCACTTGGCCGGATCGATGTAGCGGGGCTCCTGTTCCAGGGTAATCGTGAAGTTCCCGGGCTCGCCTTTAATGTCGGCTACCTCGCTCAGAGTGTGGATCTCGACATTCAGATGTCGGCCGCACTCCACGAGTTTGGGGGAGATGATGCACATAGAGCAATCGTTGGTGGGAAAAGTCTTGTCCAACTGGGCCATGACGCCGCCGATGGCCGACTTTTTCTCCACCAGGTGAACGTAGAAACCGGCGTTAGCCAAATCCAGGGCTGCCTGTACTCCGGCGATGCCGGCCCCCACGACCATCACCTTGCCTACCGGTTTTTGAGGGGCCTGTGGTGCCATATATTACCTTCCCTTGTTATGGAATTGAGGTATCTAGAATGCTTTATGTTCAAGGATTGTGAAAATAGCCACTAATCATAATATATAAAAGGGATAAAGCAAGTCAAGTATGAATCTCAGGCTAATAGCCTCTGGGAAAGTACTCCCCTTTACGATTGTCCAGGAAGTGCGGAAGCAGGTAACGGGAGAGCGTCAGGGGGTAAACTCACTTGATGAAAGAAAGGAAAGAAAAGGCGGAGGTTTTCTGAACTCTCAGGGGATTGGTAGAGAAGAGAAGTTGGGACTGAACAAGAGCCAGCCGGGGGGATACCGTGGTTGCGGCAGTTTCTCGCCGGGCTGGCTTTTCTTCAATTGGCTCGGAGGAAAAGAGCAACCCAGGGCTTGCGGGAGTCAGGCGCGGCCCGGACGAGGCGGGGGGCGGGGCCGTCCGCCACCACTCCCACCAGTTGGCGGCACTCCGGACAGGAAAACTCAAAGCCGTTGGCTAAAACAATTTCCGCAGCGCAAAAAGGGCACTTGAACATGGCGCTCACCTCTCTGACCAGGAGTTAAGGGAGTGGCAGAGTCAGCGGCCTAAGCTTTCTGCCTCTAATAATCCCAGCTTCATTTCCCTCCAAACGCTAACGCCGCACCCGCCCCCGAAAGTCGTGCTCATGGTGGTGTAGGGCTTCCCAGAGGCCCTGGTGCTCCACCTCGTGCTCCAGCCGGGGAAGATAGCGGGTCTCGTTCTCCTCATGATGCTGTTCGCAGTTGGTGCTCAGGGAGTCCATCTTGCCTTCCATGCGGGAGAGCTTGCCCCACAGCAGCACGGCGTACACCCCGGCCACGAGGCCCACCAGGAAGACCAACGACAGGGCTACAGGGAAAAGGGGAAAATTCATGGTTGTCATCCGCCTTGAATAACTAGTGCTAACAATGCCTCACGATTTTTGTGTAAGGGGTCGGGGGAGGGGGCAAGGGTTTGCGATCCCTGGCCCCCTCCCCAACCAACTTCCTTCCATCATTACTCCTCCCAGCCCGTGATCCGTACCACCTGGTTGGCGGTGTTATCGTTATCCAGATAGAGCATGTGACTGGGCGGCGCCACGCAGCCGAAAGCCACTGCCCCCCGCACCCCAAAAAAGGGAATGGCTGGCGAGGTGGCGTGCAGAATAAGGGCCGGGTTGCTGCCGTCATAGGAGATGGCCAGCTTGACATCGTAACCGTCCGTAGCCGCGGCATAACCCAGCAGGCGCCGGGCCGTGGGGGGGGCGGTCACGGCCAAATCATGGAGGGTGAAGCCGTTGATGGCACCCTGGGCCAGGTCTCGAGGGGTCAGGTAACAGCAGGTGTTGCCTTCCTGGTAAAAGGGAGCCAGATTGCTGCTGCCGTCGTTCAGGATCATCCCCAGGTAGCGGAAGTTGATCTGGGGGAGGACCACGAACCAGTCTCCCTGGGACAGAGTCAGAGCGCTCCCGCCATAGGTGATGGCGCCCCCGGTGCCGTTGTCGCTGTTGTTCCCGGTGATGGCCCGCATAAGCCCCCGGGAGGACCCGGTGAGGACCAGGATCTTGCCGTCCACCAGTTCGTTCTCGGTGAACCCGTAACCAATATCCGCGGTATTGGCGTTGTTCCTCAGGGTAATGACCTGGGTGGCCTGGGACGACACCCGCATCACCGGCATAGCTTTGAGAGTGAAGGTGGTGTCCCCGTCTCCCGCCACCGCGCAGACGCAGTACCACTGGCTGGCCTTCTCTGTACCCCAGAGGCTGCCGGGACTGGAAATGTCCAGGGTGGCCGGTGTGGCGTTCTCCCGGTAGCGCCCGTCAGAGAGGCCCCCGTCCACCAGAACCCCCCGGTGCAGGGGGGAAGGGAAGCCGGTGAGCATGACCCTGGCCTGGCAGTCCGCGGTGGCGTTGACCTGAACCTGAGAAGCGCTCAGGTACTCCAGGGAAGGGCTTTGGGCCAACTCAAAGCTCTCCACCACCGCCTGCTCGATCTTGTCGAAATCTCCCTTTAAGATGACCTGGCGGCCGGTGCCGCTGGCCCACTTGGCCTGGGGAAGGTGAATCAAAGCCATGGCGCCCCTCACTTTTTCGATAAGTTAGATGTCTGCTGTGTTCGGTAAAAAGGTTCTGAGGTGGATTCTGATTGGGGAAGCGAGGGGTAATCAGTTCCCTTGCTCTTCAACGAAATTCCCCGGTCCACCTCAGCCGGCATAGGCCCGAGAGGCCCAGTTGGCGTCCAGTTTGTTCTCCTGATCTATGGCAAAAGAGTCGTAGTCGCTGCCCGCGGCGTCCACCGCCCAGGCCCAGGGGTTATTGAAAGGCCGGGCCAGATCCAGGCTGACCCGCCGCGTTTTCAGGTCAATGGCCTTGCCAAACACGGTAAACTCGTCCTGGGTGAAGCCGTGGAAGGGAGAGGTGACTGCCAGGGTATCGCCGATTTCCAGGCGCGCCCCTTCAAGCCAGGTCTCCAGATTCACCACCTCCCAGGGGGAGGAAAGACGCTTCAAGAGGCGAGTGGCCAGAAGCTCAGCCACTTCTGGATTCTCCAGGACCACCGGCGCGTCATAGCGCAGGTCCACATCCACCGCCGCCTCCCCCCAGGCCGCTACCGCAACGTTGTCCTGAGCCTCCAAGTACCTGCTATTGTCCTGGTCGTAGTCGGCATAAAAGACCCGCACCACGTTTTTCACCCCGGCCAACTGGTAAGCGGCGGTAAGGGCCTTGACCTGGGAGGGGTTAAGTTTGATCAGGTTGTCCAGCAGCATGAAGCGCCACAGGCGCTCAAACCAGACCCAGTCCCCCGTACCCTTGCCGAAGGCCAGGGCTGCGCCCATCATAAGAATTAGAGCCTCCACGGACCCCAGCTTTTCCGTGAAGACGTAATGCGGCGCATAATCCCAGACGTCCGTGGCCTCGAGATAAGTGAAGGGTATAAGGTCGGCATTCAGGAGATTGGGTTTGGCGTCCCCGGCATGCTGAAAGAGCCAGTCCATCAGAGCTTCAAAATGGGTGGCGTCCTCGGGGAGACTGGGGAAATGATAAGCTTGCCCGGTGAGGCCATAAGCCGCCACCCCGAAGGCCTGGAAGACCAGGGCATTGAGCCAGGCATAATGGTAGTCGCTTTTATAGCCCCCGCCATACTCCTGGCTCTGGCGGTTAACCCGCAGGTCGTCCAAGATTCGCCGGGCCCAGGTGACGGCAGAGGGTTGTCCACCTCTCAGGTAGGTATACAGGCAACCCAGGGCCAGGGAGGCGGCTGCCCCCGGGTCATAGGCGCCATAGGTGAAGCCGTACTCCGAAAAACCGGTGGGGAACTGCCAGCCGCTTCCATCCGGCGCCCCGTAAGTGTCCAGCCAGTTCAGCCAGTTGTCCAGGATTTCCCGGGCACCGGGGTCATTGCTGACAAAGTAGTACTGAGCCAGTCGGTAAAAAGCCCAATACTGCCCCAGAGCATGACCGACCTCCGGATAGGCGCTGCCGTTTTCGTTTCCCTGAATAATGTTCCACCTGCCAGCGACCTCGTCAGCATCTAAACCCCGGGCGTAGAGGCGGACAAAATCGAGGGAGCCGGGGAATTGGTGAGAAGTGCTTTCCCAAAGCCCCAAAAAAAGCATATTACTATCCGGGGCAATGGCGGTTCCGTAAGTGCCACTGGTTACCTGAGAGCCGTTGACGTAGAGCCGGACGTCGCTTCCCTGCCTGGTGGCCACCACGTGATACCAGTTGTCCTTCAGGTAGGCGTCAGGCGAAGTCAAAATGATGGAGCCGTTCAGGACGAGACAAAATTTGTTGTCGCTCGCCCTACCCAGGGCATATTTGCCCCCGGCGCCTGTACTGCCTTTGTGTAAGATGCCCCCACTGACATTATCTGTCGTGGGATAAACCAGAGCTTCCAGGGTGAAATCCCCGGTAAGGTCCAAGGCGTTATCGTCCGGCACGGTGAGATAGCGAGTGCCGGAGCAGTCGGCGCTGGTGTGGCCCGGTTGGCACAACCCGGTGGTGTAGGTGGGAGTCCCGACCCAGGTGGCGTCATTGCCGTTGCCGCTGGCGTCTTGGGGTGAGTCGTTAAAGGGCCAGTAGCCCATGAGCTTGCCGTAATCCCGGTACTTGGGCCACCAGCAGAACTTCCCGAAGTTCTCCTCGCCGCACAAGGCGATATTTTCCAGGTCATTGCGGGTATGCACCGGCAGAATCGGCCCTTTCACTCCGCCGTAGCGCTGCCAGAACTCGTCTTGCGCGTCCCGGTGCAGGCCCACATAAGTCTGGCTCAGGTTGGGGGCCCCCACCAAGTAAGGGGCCAGGGGATGGGCGTAATGCACCAGGGTGGGCCCCCGCCAGGGGTTCTGGCCATAGGGTCCGAGGGAGATGGCCAGCCGGGGCACCAGCGGGTAAGGGTCTTCGGCCTCAAGATTAAGCCCCACGTCGTCCAGCCACCACTCGTGCTCCGGGAGGCCCTGCTGCTCCAGCTTGAATTCCAGGAAGCGCAGCCGCTCGGCCCCGGCAAAGGTCTGGTGCCCGTCAAACTTGAGGTCGGTGATGTAAAAGTTGCCGTTGGTGGGGGGGGACGAAGCGATGCCGATATCCACCACCTGGAGGTGGTGAGCCATGGGAGTAGACCCCGATTCCAGGGACATTCCCCCCAAATTCACCGTTACCCGCTGCCAGACGTTGACGGTGACCCCTTGGTCCTGGTAGAAATAGCTCCCCTGAGCGTCTTTCACCTTGACCCGGATGGTGAGGTAGCTAGTCCCGGAAACCACCGGTTTAATGAGGAAATTAAGGTTAGAATGGCCATAAGAGGGGCAGCGGTTCGTATCTATGCCCGCCCAGGCGCCGAAGGCCGTGACTTCCGGAGAGAAATCCCAGGTCACCTGGCACTGGGTGTAAAAGGTGTCCCCGAAGATGACCTCCGTGGTCTCCCGGTCGCTAATTATTATGTTATTTACTCCCTGCTGGCTGGCGGTGTACCAGGCGCCCCAGGTGGCCCGCACCCGATCCCGGTCGTCAATAATGTTGTCACGCCGCCAGAATTGGCTGAAGGGAATCTCAAAGGGGGAAAGCTCGGGGTAGCGGTCCGGAATAGGGTGGACAAAGGTGTGGGTCGGGCTGAAAGGGTCCGGCTCACCAGGAGTAGAGTCATTGAGGGAGACAAGCAGGCGGCACGGGTGTTCTTCCGGCTCTCCACCTAAAAAGGTCCAGTAATCTCCGGCCACAAAATCGGCGCCGCTCCCCCCTTCCCAGGCAACCGACACCCCTCCCCAGAGGGCCACCGGGTGGTCCCGGTCCCCGGTAATAACTCCGGTGCCCTCCCAGCTCATGCCGCCGTCCCTGGACCAGGAGTAGGTGGCTTGCCCGACCTCGCCCCCCGTCTCCATGAGGATCACAAAGTACCTTCTTTCCAGACGGGTGTAGTCACCGGACAGGATGAGGGTGGCGCTGCCGCTGCCGTATTTGGTGATGTTGTGGAGTCGCCACCTGAAATCCCGCCCCTGGAGTTTAAAGGAAACCCGGTCAATGGCGGCAAAGGGGCCCTCTGCCAGGGACCAGTTCAGACCGTAGCCCCACCAGGCGCCGTCCGTCTGGGCGGGGAGGTCCACCCGCACATGCAGCACCCTTCCTATGGCGGACTGAGCCAGCTCGGTGTCAAAGACCTGAAAGGTCTCGTCTTCCCGAGTGTCGTTCCGGTAGAGGAAGTAGGCCCCCCGCTCCCAGAGCTGCCGTTCAAAAGAATCGTAAACCAACGGGGAGGTAAGGC
The DNA here is from genome assembly GCA_963709285.1 of uncultured delta proteobacterium. Lineage (GTDB taxonomy): Bacteria > Desulfobacterota > Desulfobaccia > Desulfobaccales > 0-14-0-80-60-11 > JBGSLA01. The sequence continues at coordinate 135,870 of CAVPVR010000005.1, forward strand.
TCTGTTCCCGGGCCAATACCGCGTCCCAGAGGAATTGGCAGGCTTGGCTAAAATCCTCCCCCCGCTCCCTGCCGGCCAGATGCAGGAAGACCATGAGGTCCAGCATCCGGTCCACCGCAAAGTCATAGGTGTAGTCGTCCCGGCCGCGAGAGGCCCGGCGGATGCAAGGGTAGTTATTCAGCGCCTCGTACTTTTCAGAGGACTCGCCGGTAAGGTAAAGATAAAAAAGCTGCACCGGCGTCCCGGCGGACAGGGGCGTACCCAGGGTGAGGACGGTGGCTTCCTCCTCGTTACTGAAGGACCCCCCCTGGTAGAAGTTGGTCTGGTCCCCCTCCACGGGGTCGGCCCAGAAACCGTCCCAGGCGAAGCTCGTCTCCCGGCGCCAAAGTCCCCGGACGAAACTCACCCGGCCACCTCCCGGGTTAGGGCTTTCCAGGCGCACCGTGCCGTCCGGCTGCACCACCGAGATGGCCTTACTGGCGTTGCCGGCCACCGCCGCCATGAGGGGGTTGCCCCCCAGATTGTCGTACACCCAGTTAAACTGGGACGACCGGGCCCATTGTATGCGCGACATGCCCTAGTGCTCCCCCAGGAATTGGCCAGTGCCCCAAAGAATATTGCCTGAAGACTCTTCGCCGCCAAGTTCCCCTTGACCTTTGGCCACGAACCACTGACCCCTAACCATTGCTTACTCCTCCCCCAAATAGGCCCTGATCTTGATCTCTCCAAAATCCACCCACAGGTCGTACAGGGTGCGTTGCAGAATCTCCCTGAGGGCCTGGCTGGCGGGAATATTTTCAAAGCAGACCCCTACTGCATACTCAGGGGTGAGGCTTTTCGCCAGAGCGAAAGACTCCTGGTCCACCGCTTCTCCCAGGCCCACCTCGGTGAAAATATCCAGCATGATGTCCACTGGATGGGAGGTGGCGTCCTTGACCACCCGGGCGCTCACCTGAGCGCTCCGGCCAGTGACTGAGATATCCCCGGTTTCCGGGTCTGCGGCCGCGTCCTCCCAGGTTTCCTCGCCATTCAGGTAGATGGCGGTGATGGCTTCGAAAGGGCCGCCGGCCACCCGGTATTGGTAAACCGGAGGTTGGGCCGTAAAGGTGAAGTTGTCCCAGGCCACCAGGTCGGTGCCGATACCCGGTTGCCAATACACCGATAAGCCTTCCGAGAGTGTGACCGGGTTCTCGGCCCCCCCACAGGTGAGGCCGATCTTCTCCCAGCTTTGTCCTGCATTTATGGACCACCGGAAGGTGGCCGCGCCTACTTCCCCGGTGGACTCAATGCGAAGGTAATAATGAGTAACCACCTCTCCCCGGTAATTCCCGAGGACCTTTAACGTGGCGCTGCCACTCCCGAACTTAACCGGTGGACTCACTTCCACGGGAGTGACTTCTACCAGCTCCCCTCGGGCCCGATAAAATCCCCGGAGAAAGGGACGCCGTTCCCCTTCCGGAGACGGCGCGCCCAGGCGTCGGTTCAGGCGGTGGCTAATCCAATCCTGGGTCTCCAATGCCATTCGGTGGCGCTCCTGCCAACCGTCCGCCATGCCCCCCAGGCTCGTAAACGCCCCGTCATATAGAGGCAGCCACTGCACCTGGCCATTGGGGAGTTCGAAGCCGTGATACAAGGCCAGGCGTTTTTCCTCCCAGGGGAGCCCTAAAAAGTAAAAATTTCCCCCGCTCGACAGCCATTGGGCCCCCCGGTTGTCCAGCCCGAGGATGTGGCTGCCGCTCTTCAAGCCGCCGAAGTCTCGGGCCAGCTCCACCCGAACCTCTCCTGGGTTCAGAATTTCATTTTCTGGAATGGTCAAACGGGCCTCGAAGCTGAGCTGGGCGATGAAGGCCGGAAACACTACTTCCCCGCCAGAACTGTGGAACTCCACCCGCACCTGAAAGTAATAAGAAAGGGGAAATTCTTCCCCCGGAAAAAGTTGGGTATAAGCGGCCCCCGCCACCTGGTCGGCCGTCGCCGCGCCCCTGAGGTGAACCTGGACCTCCAGAGAGCCAGCATGGTCCTCCCAAAAGGCCTTGACGGTTTCCAGGGAGGGGGAAAAAGTCTGCATTACCGGGGAGGTCCAGGACCCCAAGGTAGAAAATCCTTCTGCTATCTCTAACTTACCCGGTTCCCCGCCGTACTGCGTGTGCTCGAAAGTCCCGGACTCCGGTCCCAGGCCATAGTCCAGGTTAAAGGGGAAGAGCACTGCCTTGACCCGGGGCCGCGCCCCCCTGAGCAGCGTTTCTTGTTGGAGGAATTCCCCGCTTGCCAGTCTCATGGTTGTCCTTAAGGTACAAAGTTCAAAGTTCAAGGTTCAAGGTTCAAAGTTCAAAGTTTGGCCAGGAAACAGCGAGTTTTCACACCCTAAATCTCATCCAGGACCAGGCTGCCGGACCAGAGGCCCGGGGCCACTTCCCGAAAATCCAGGTCGTTGGTCCATATGCCCGTGAAGGTCTTGCCTTCCCCATCCTCCCGGTAGAAGTCAATGTCCACCTGGGCTTGCTTGAGAGCTGCCAACTGCTCTTTTTGGGCCGTCCCGATGTACTGGAAACGCAGCACCCACCGGGCCTTGAGACCCCGGTTATAGCTTCTCAGGGTGCCATCCAGGGCCCGCTCCCGGTCACTGTCGTCGGTGCCCAATTCCTGGTAATCCCAGGTGAAATTCACCGGCAGGGTGTAGCTTTGGCGACTTCCCCCTGTTGGGGTCCATTCCAGCTTGGCGTTGGCCATGTCCCCTCCTTACCAGCGTCGGTTCAGTTCCCGCTCCAAAGCAGGCAGAAGATGGCGCTGCACCACCTTTTCCCAGTCCATCCCGGCCACCCCGGCCGTGTCCAAACTTTGTACCTGGATGGTGATGTCATAGCGGGGGGCCGCGTTGCCCTGGTTCACCTGGAAGCGCCCCAAACGCAGGGCCTCGAAGTTTTCTTCCCCCAGTTGCACCATAGCCTCCCGGGGGAGAATACCCTCCCCGGTCTGCACCTTGACCAGACGCTCATCGTTGAGCAGGGACTCCGGGTTCACCGCCAGACCCCGGTGGGCCTCGACGATGCCCCCTAGGTGGAAGATGCCCCCAAAGCCGAGGCCCACACCCACCCAGGAGAGCAGGTCGTTACTTGAACCGCCTCCATCCAGGGCGAGGCCACCTCCACTGAGGGCAAGTTGGAAACCCTGGCCCACTTGGTCCAGGGTCTGCATCAGATGTTCTCCCCAGGCATCCACCTCTCCGGTGATTTCAGTCAAAGCCTCTTTCCAACTCTGGGCCAGGAGATTTCCGGTGGCCATTCCCTGGGCGCTAATCTCATTGAATTTGGCCAAGGCGCTCCCTGCCATGTGCTCCAGGGTCCCCTGCCAATCCTGCTGGAAACCCTGCCAGGCAGCGGCCATGCTATCCATTTCCCGGGACCAGTCCGCTTGGCGCGCCTGGCTATATTCCCGGCCAATGGCCACCATCTCTTGCTGGAGGGAGCGAAAGTCCGCCAGTTCCTGGTCGTAGTTCCTGTCGTTAAGATTGTCGTTGGACACCACGTTCCCCCTGTGGTTGGGCCAGGGCTTCTTCCACCAGCCCGAGAAGAAGCCAGGTTTCCAGGCTCAGGTCATTAGGCCGGAAAGGATATCCGGCTTTTTTGAGCCGGTGTAAAAACATGAGATGCCAGGTCCAGGGCGAGATGAGTTCGGGTCTGAGATACTCTGTGCAGGTGGCACAGGCCCAGTCGGCGAAGGCGCCATGTTCCGCCTGGCAGGTTCGCCGTTGCTTCTCCCGGCACAGGCGCTCCGCCGCCACAATCCGGAGCTCATGCAGCAATTCCTGCGTTCCCGGCCAAAAATTTTTCCCTTGTGGCTTAAATCCGGTCAGCCCCATCGGCCCCTCCCCTGCCTATGACCCTGAGACCCTCGAAAACTTGTTGGCCGAGATAGGACACCAGGTCCGGGGCGTGCTTCGCCAGACGCTCCTTCCAGTCCGGATGTCGGTCTGGGTCCAGGCTTGCTGCTTCACCGTTTTCCTGGATAATGAAGTCCCCGGTTTCGAACCCCATGAGTATCTCCAAACCGAAACTGAGCCGGGTCTCGCTCAAGCGCAGGCGCTGCTCCCCGCCGTCCAGGTGAAACACCGAGAGCTGATAGGCCACCCGTTCCTCCGAGGTCGGCCGCCGGAAATACAGGGTGATGGCCGACCCGCTTACCGGGTCTTGAATGGCCATCTGGTGGCGTTCTTCTCCCAGGATCCTCGGCATCTTCCTCTCCCTACCCGGCGTAACCGCTCACCAGGTTCTGAACCTGCACGATGACCGAGCCGTAGGTGTCATCCTCCAGCACCGCAAACTCCACTTCCTCAGCCAACCGCCGCTGGGCCACCTTTACCGGCGCCGAGGCCACCGCCACCCGGGGAAAGATAAGCTCCACCTGGTAAGGGACCCCGGGTTCAAACTCAGGCCCCTCAGCCTTCAGGGAAACCCCGAAGTAATCATTGTCCTTGAGGCTCTGGGCCACCAGGAAATCCCGAAAGTCCCGGTCAAAGGAAAGCTTTTGTTCCCGGCCGGTGCGAAAGGCTCGATTGGCCCAGTCCCCGCCGCCAGGGGTGCGCTCCGGCGACAGGTGGTTCTGAAAGTTCCAAATGATGCGCCTGAGCTCCGCGACCAGGGTGTGGCCTCCGGTGAAGCTGCTGCCGTTCCAGCGTCCGCCTAAATTTACCGTGAGCTGGCTTACTTTGAGGGGCGGCTCCTCCACCCGGTCGGGAAAGGCCATCCAGCCGCTTTCCTGGGGGAGGTAGTAGAGCTTGTAAGTCGTATTTGCCCCGCTCGCGCCCGGAGGGGTAATGGTCACCACCGCCGGTGTCTCCCCGGACACCGCGGTGTAATTCACTTCATCCCAGGCCTGAGTGGAGGGGTTCAGCACTTTGACTGCCTGCAGGTTGGCCAGGCGCTCGGCGGCGCTGGCCCCTTCCACCCCCTGTGCCGCCAGGGTGAGGCTGCCAGCGTTGTAAGCGGCGGTGACCTCTTCTGTGTGGGTGTTGTCGGTCACCCTGCCGGTCCCTTTCACCACCCCGGTGATTTTGGCCCAGCCGTCTTTGGCGAGATCTACCCGCACCTGGTCCATGAAGCAGGAGGCAAAGCGCCGCTTCATCACCTGACGCCCGAAGCGCATGGCCGCAGTGAAAGAAGGATTGGAACGGGCTTGATCCACCTCACCGGACCGGGGCCGAATAACGTGGCGATAACCGCTGGTACCCGCGGGCCCGGTACTCACTTCCCCCAGGGCATAGGCCAGTAAGAAGGCGAAATGCTGGGGCTGGGCCCGGGAAAAGGTTAAGGAACCAGCCACTGTGCCACCCAGGTCGTAGAGCCGATCCGCCTCTTCCTTCCCGGTCAACTCCTCCCGGTTAGCTGCTTTGAGGGCCCGGTAATTGAGGACGGTATTCAGGTCCACCAGGAAAGTGGTGTCCAGCGCTTGCTCCTGGTTAATGGCGGTTTCTTGTAGGCTAGCTGACACGGCCAACAGGTTGTGCGTGGCCAGAAAGTTTCTTATAGACCTGGGCATTCTTGTCCCTCCCAAAGCTGCGCTGCCACAATCACCTCACCGGTCCTGAACCATGGCGGTACGGTAATGCGCCGCATACACCGTAAACTCCCTGTCGGTCAAAAGCGGCTCTTCCCGGACCAGGGCGAAGGGGGTCAGGTCCAGCCCCAGGTCCTGGTGCCACAGGGCCTCCCGCACCCCGGCCAGGAGGTCGTAAGCCCCTCCCGTCTCCCGCCGGCCTGCCTCCTCACCCCTGAGATGGCGCACCATCACCAGCACCTGGAAGTCCAGGGTGAGGTCGAAGGACGACACCCCCACTTGCACTGAGCGGCTACCCGTCAGCATCACCAGGGCTGCGGGCAGCCGCCAGGTTTCCTGTCGGAGGTCCGTCCGCCAATTCCCCTGGTAACTCTGTACGGTCTTGGCCTGCGGCCCCAACCGGTCCTGAAGGGCCGCCACCACCGTGTCTTCCACCATGTTCCAGGAAAGGGGGCTCATAACTCCCTACCAGTTCCCCTGGGTGTTCCGGGAAAAGACCCGGGTGGCGCTGGTAAACTCGCTCTCCACCCGCTCGGCTTCCGTGAGGAGGTCGCTCCCCCCCTCCACCACCGCCTCACCTGTCGCCACCTGCTTGAGGAAGCTCACGGCCGCCTCGTACTTCTGCCGCCGCACTGGTGGGGCCACGCTGCGCCGGGAATAGAGGTGGTAGAGGCTTATGTCCACCGACAGCCCTTTGACCTGGTCCGGTACAGGCGAGAGGGGCAAGGTATAGCGAACTCCCAGGTAGGCGTCGATTTCCGCCTCGGCCCGGTTGATGGCGTCGGCCACCACGAGGCTGTCGGGGGTATCCCCGGTTTCCGCCGTGAGTTCGGCCAACTCCTTCACAGGAATCATACTGAGCAAATCGTTTTCCGTGCAGTAAGCCATGTCCCTTGTCCTCTAACGGAGAGGGCTAACTAGTTCCGCAAAGCTGTTTTGAAAGTCCTGGTCCCTGGCTCCGGCATAGACTGCGAGGTGGCGAAACATGGCCAAAAGGACCTCCTGGTCGCACTTGTCCATGGTCCGCTCCAGGTCCAGGCGCTGTAAGGCAAAGAGGGCCAAAGGAGCGTACTGGGGGTGTTCTTCCAGCAAAACCAGCAATTCCGCCACCGCACCCTTGAGGGTGCCCTCTTGCACCAGCCGCCACCCCTTTAAGGCCCCGGCCTTCACCTGAGGTTTGAGCTTGGGCTCCGCCGTGAGCAGCGAAGCAAACCCCAATTCCACCAATTCTCGCCCCTGGGGCATAAAGCCGCACTGCCACACAAAGGCATTTTCACAACCCGCCGGCGGCTTGGCAGGAGCCGTCACGCAGCCGCCCAGGCAAATGACCATGAGGACCGCAACTAACTTCTTCATGGTGTTCTCCCCTTGTCTTGGTTCATTTCAAGTTACCTGACGACCCGGCCCTCAGAGCTATGGGCGTGGGCATTCACCGCGCTCCAGAGGTCTTCCTTCTCCTTCCGGAACTCGGCCCGCCCCACGAACCGTTCGGCCAGCCCTGACCGGCAGCGGAAGGTGGCGTCGTGGAGCTGATCCAGCTTCTTTTCCATGCGCACCAGCATCCGCCAGAACAGGAAGCCGCTCAGGCCTGCGAAGATGCCAAGCAGGGCCAGCAGTGCTCCCAGGTGTTCCGCCAGGTCTTTGTACTGCATCTTATTCGTTGGTTCCGGATACCCCGGCCCTCAGAGCCGCCAGGCCCATGGAGCCGGCCAGGCCCATGAGGAGTTCGAATTGATCCTGCCCCAGCCACCCCAGCCCCCGGGCGAAGGCCCCCAGGGCCATGATGGCCGCCATGATGTAGGTTCTCTTACCCTGGAGCATCACTGTTCTCCCTGTCCTGATAGGCTGCTTTAAAAGAAATACGTCACGGTTATGATGCCGTCATCCTCCCCGGCCCGGATGGCCCGAAACTGCAACAAGGCCTGGGTGCTGATGAGGAGGAAGGTGTCACCGCTGGTCATGTAATGCCCGCTGGTACTGGTGGGCGGGCCCAGACCGTCCATGCGAAAGCGGATATCCCCACCCTCCAGGGAAACCAGACCCGCCTTAGCCGACATGCCGGCGTAGTCGCCACTGGTGGGTTTGATTCTGCCCCGTTGGAACCAGGTGGAACTATCGGTCACGATGAGCTCTTCAAAGTTCCCCGGTACGCTGTTTTCGGTTTTTATGACGATCCCGCCGAACCAGGACATGACAACTCCTTGTGTGGTAAGGGGCGTTCTGGAGAGCGCCCCCCTCTTCTTTCAGGTTAAGCCAACTCGGGCACCACCAGGAGCTCCGACGAGCCTTGCCAGATGTTGGACTTGGACCCCCCCACCGAGTTGTCGCCGAGGACGAACTGGGCGTGGAGAATTTCCCGGGCCCTGGCCTCCAGTGCCGGCGGCACCACCAGCAGGTTGGGCTTGATCCCCAGGGGCACGCCGTCGGCATTGCTCTGGGACATCATGTTAGCCCGAACCGAAGCGTAATTGGTGGCGTTGAGCTCCTGGGTGGAGCAGTAGGCCAGCTGCCACAGGCCATATGCCGCCGCGCCCCGGTAGTCCACGCCGTATCGGAACTTTTTGTGCAAAAACACGTGTTCGTCATCCGGCCGGTCCATGCGCACCAGTTGCACTCCCCGCCTTAGCTGAAAGATGAAAGGCTTGATGGCACGGGACCTGTCGATGAGGTACCAGGCTTCGCTGTCGCTGTTGTCGAAGTTGGATACGGTGTTGTTGCCCACCGGGTGGTCCGTGTCAAAGAAGTTCTGGCCGTCATAGCACAATGAGGTGGCGCCGTTTTTCAGGAGTTCCGCAATGAGCTTTTCCGGATGCCGTTTGGCCTCCTCCGCCATGGCGGCGATGATGGGGTTGTAGAGCCCCAACTGCTCATCTTCCACGTCATTACGTTCGATTTCGATGGTGGCTTCATAGTCCTTGGTTTCTACTTGGTAAGCCTTGGGGTCCAGCGAGTTTATCTGCCGGTCCCCGATCCATTCCCGCACTGTGGGAAAGTCCAGGAGAAACTTGTAGTCCATAATCCGGGTCTTGGCCGGCACCGTCATGGCCACCTGTTCGTACCAGGTCTCTGTGGCTTGAAAGGCGTTGTTGAACACTGCGCTGAAAGCCGTGTAGACCCTGGCCAAGGCGTCTGCGTTAATGATCATCGGTCATACCTCCCTGGTTATCTGCTGATATCGATCCAGCCCTTGGTGTCGGCCACGTACTTCACCAGCTCCCCCACCTTGATGTCATTGGTGGTACCGGCGGCGTCATCCACGGTGTGGTCGTCCTTGACATACATGGCCGTTCCCACCATGGCCTGGGTGACGCTGGTCGCGTCGAACTCGAAGACCCCGGTGCGTCGTAGGCGCACTATTTTGGCCCCGTTGGCCCCCCCCGTGTTGTCCACCTGCTCCAGGGCCACCCCCAGGAACTTCAGCCCGGCGGTATCCGCTGCCGGTACCGCATAGCCGCTGGTGTTGGCGCACACCAGGCTGCCGGAGTAAATTTTGCTGTTGGCTGCCACCGGAAACTCAATCTCGATCCCTTCCCGGTAGGGCGTGGCCCGATCCTTGGTTAAAGCTGCCATTGCGCGTCACCTCCGCATTAGTTGGCCTGGGCCATCCTGGCCTTGGCCTGTGAATATGCTTCCGGGGTGAGGTTCATGGCCCGGCACAGGGCCAGTTCCTCCGGGGTCAAACCCTGATCCTCCCGGCAACTCTCCTCCCCCAGGTTCAGCCGCTCGCCCACGGGCACCACCCGGGGGGCCTTCTCCACGAATGTCCTAAAGCTCTCCGGATCCTGGCGGCAGTAGGACAAAGCCCAACTCTTTTGGGCTGGACTGATCTTTCCGGCCAGCATGGCCTCCTCCACCGACCGGGCCGCAGATTCCTCAGTCAGCCGGGCCTTGAGGGCCGCAAGCTCTTCCTCCAAGGCCGCCAGCTGGACGCCCCCGGCCTTGAGGGCCTCTATCCCTCCCTTGAGCTGGGAGGCCGTGGCATCATCCGGCAAACCCAGGTTATGGGCCAGATCCCGTATGAGATCCACCGACTGCCGCCACACAGCCCCTTCCGGAGCTTCGGGCGCCAGATCCAACCGGTCCTTGAGTTCCTCTGCCAACTCGACTTTCTCCTTGCAAGCTTCCCGGCCTGAGGTGTCTTGAGAGGAAGTCATCTCCGGGGCCTCAGGGGTTGGCCCAGCTTGGCTTGGGCCCGCGGTTAGGGTTTCTCCGCCCCATTTGGCCACCAGCGGGCTCAGCCCCTGGATGGCCGGCACATTGGTCAAGGCCATGTTCATAAGCTCCTGGGGCCGCCGGGTAGCCGGATCGAGGCGGAGCACCGGCGAGAAATAGCGGTACTCTCGCCGCCTCAGGTACTCCTCGGCCTGGCCCGTCCACTCCACCTGGGCCCAGAGTCCATCTTCCCGGACCTCAAGATCTTTGATCCAGCCCGCGGCCGGGGCTTTCCTCCCATTCAAAGACTGATGCTCATAGTCGATGACCAGGTCAGTTCCCCGGGCCCCAAAGGCCTTCACCATGTCCGCTACAGATTCGGGGTCCACCTCAAAGGGTGGACGGCCGTCCACCAGATTCACTTGTCCGAGAGGCAGGAGTCTCAGCCATTCCGGCAACTCCGCCATCGCCAACGTCAACCGCACTTCCTTTTCCATGGCGCCCTTCCCTGTCATTCCCGTATTCCCGCCTCCAAGAGTAAAAATGGTTGCAGGTTCAAGTTTTTTTCCGTTCTCCCAAGATTTCCTGGCCTTCCTGGGCCAGGGGAATGCCAAAGCGCTCCGCCACATGCTCCAGGCTCAGGGGCACCCCCATATGCGCCAGATTCCGATAGACCTCCGACAGGGTCTTGAGGTCCTCCTCCTCCTCGTAGCGGAAGCGGAACCAGGGCACCGGCTTGTCCCAGCCAAAATTGAAACCAACCAGCGGCCGGAGCAGCTGCTCTCGCAAGGTCTGCCCCAGGGCCTGGGCATCCGCCTCCACCAGATCTCCCCGCACCTGGGCATGCACCCTGGCTGCGGCAAACGTGCCCGTCCCCCCGGAAGTGTCTGTGGTCAGGGTTTGCCCCAGGATGGCCTTGGACATCTCCCGGTTGCAAAAGTCCGCCAGCAGCTGGTAAGGGTTGCTGCTTCCCGACTGCCGGTTGGTGGCCTCCACGAACTCAATCTCGGTGTTCTTACTGATAATTCCCGCCGCATCCATTCCCAGATTGCGGATAGCCTGAATCAGGGCCTCCCGGTCCGCCGGCGTTGAGGCCGGGTCATACTTCCCGAGACGAAGAGGCATCCCGAAGACCTCGTTGAAGGCCGCCCAATCCTTGAGGGCATAGTTTTTGAGGAGGTACATGTAGCCCACCACCCTGAGCACCCCGGCCCGGGTGTCATACCCGCTCTTCGCCTTGTAACGGTGATAGATGACTTTCCAGGGAGGAAAAGGAACTCCTTGCCAGGGCCCATCCACTGTCACCAGACGGGGCGCCAGGTCCTCCACGAAAGTCACCTTCTTTTGCGGCACCCAGCTCAGCTCTTCCACCCGGGCACGCTCCTGGGCCACCCCCCAGAGAATCTCCGTGAGAGCGAAACCTTTGCCGATGGCGTCCAGCAAATCGAGAAAAGAGCTCTCCAGGTCCGGAATACCAAAGACAATTTCCCCTATCACCTCGGCAATGTGTTCATCCTCCGGGGTATTGGCGTAAGGCAGCACCTCGTAGTCCAGGCTCAGCACCGCCAGTTTGCGAGTTTGGAGCAGCGCCGCCAGATGGGCGTCTTTTTCTTCCATTTCTTCAAAGAGCTCCATCTGGGGGCGCACCGCCCCCTGATCCGCCTGCTGGAAAATGGCCCCCAGGCCTCCGGGAGTCAGTCCAACGCTGGGATAGCTGCTCCAGCGGTCATGGAGACTCACCGCCGCTAGTTCCCGGGTGTCGGGCTTCGACTGTGGCTTGAACCACCTACCAAAGTAATCTTTTAATCCCATGCCGTCCTCGTCGGTTAAAACGCCCCCCGTCCCCCAAAAGCCCGCTTCTTCAAGGGCACATAGCTCTCCGTTTTACCTGCTGACATTGTTTGGGCCAATTGCACTGCGCCCGCCAGCGCGTCGGGACCGTCGTCATGAAGGGTGCGGGAGGGAAAGTACAATAACTGCTCGATGAGTTTCTCCTGGTCTGAGTGCCCCCGGATGAAGCGGATTTTCCCTCGTTCCACCAAGGGCGACACACTGGCCACCCGGGTCTCTTTGGCGAGCCGGTGGGTCACCCCCTTCACCGGCAGAAACACCCCTAGCTCCCGTCCCATCTGATCGAATTCCTTAAGCAAGAGGCGCTGGAAAAGATTGTCCTCCACGCCCAGGAGCTGGTACAACTGTTCCCGGTGCCGGTTGAAGACGGCCCGCAGCGTTTGTTCCAGGGTAGTTTTCTGAATGAAGGCGTCCAGCACGTAGAACACCATCTCCTCCTGGGAAAACCCCACGGTGACCACCGCCTTGTAATCGGCGCTCCCCCCGGCCTCCAGCGACGGGTCGAAAAAACCCACCACCAGCAAATTTCGGTCTTTCAGGCTGTCGGGATGGTAATAGCGAATCCAGTCCTCCTGAAACATGCCGCTGATCGGAGTGGGTTCGTTCATTTTTTCCCGGTTGAAGGCCACCGTGCCCATGAGCTGCTTTTGCAGGTGAAGCCGGGCCGCAGGGTGCCGCGCCTCCCACAGAGAGGCGCCGTCCTTCTGAAGGGCCCGAAAAACCCGCCGCCGAAAAAGGCAATAGGGCTCCTCCGGGCTCGTCAGCATCAGGTGCAGGGCGCTCCGCTGCCGCAAAATGGTGCCTATGACCATGAGCGTCCCATTGGCTTCCAGGGCCGGATAGACCGCGGACTGCACCCAGTCCAAAATCTGCTTCACCACTTCGGGGTTACGCACGTTGACGTCATTTTCCATGTCATCCAGGATGATCAAGTCCGGCCGCCACTGGCGATGCTTCAGACCTCGGAGGCGCTGCCCCCGGCCCCTGGCCTTCACCCGAACGCTGTTAGCCGTGACGAAATCGTCCACCGGTTTGTTGGCCTTCACCAGCTCCCCGAAGTCCTGGTGCAGCCGCTCGTTATAAAGCAACTCCATGTATAAGTAACCGGTGAGGTCGCTGGCCAGGTCCTCGGTGTCGCTGCCGATGATGATAAAGTGCCGTTTCCCGTAACAAATCTGATGCAACACGTACCCGAAGGAACACACCGTGCTCTTGGCGAACTCCCGGGGGGCGGCCACCACCGCAGGGGTCACCACCTCCCCCCGTTCCTCCATGAACCGCATTAATTCATAATGGAAAGGGGCCGGTGGATGAGAAAAGTAGTGGGGGAGATAAGTCCGGCAGAAGAACAGGGGATCGGCCTCGGCCCGCTTGAGACGCTGCTCCCGCTTCTCCTGGCTGTCCTCCCAGAAGGGCGTGACCTCCATGGACAGCCGCATCAGGATCCGGTCCGCTTTCTGCCGGAAGGCGCTCTTGGTCAGCTTCTTATTGAGGTTCATCCCCCGGCTCCCTTACCCTCTGGCCTCGTCGTCTTCTTCCAGGATGCGAAAAAATTCCTGCATCCACTGGGTAAACCGCTTGATCTCTTCCGGTTCCTTCACCCAACTGCGGACAAATTCGCTGAACCGGTCCATAACTTCCAGGGCTGCGGCTCTGATGTCCCAGCCGCTGTTGGTCAAGCGGTCAATCAGGGTGACAATCTTCGTCAGTTCGTCCAATTCCTGAGGTTTGAGGTCTCCCTTGGCCAGGACCCTTCCCGTTTTCTCCCGGAGCACCCCCCTGAGGGCTTCTCCCAACCAGCGGGGTGACACCAGGACATGACGCTTCTTTTCTTCCCAACGGCCGTCTTTGTGCCAGCGCTTGAGAGTCTGGAGGGTCACTGGGAAGATCTCCTGGATCTCCTCCAGGTTCTTGCCGGCCAGATACAGGGACTGCACTTCCTCGAAAAATAACTCCCGTTTGTTCCGCCCGGTTTTGTAACGCCGCGTCATAGGTAGCTCGTGGTGTCGGGAAATTCCCGGCTGTTTTTGTCAGCAACCGGCCATCAGGTCCCGGCCTCAGGAGGCCAGGCAGTCCATATCCAGCATCTGCTCGTACACCGCGCTTTCGAAGATCCTGACCGGCCCACCGGCCAGTTTTACGCCCTTGAGTTTCCCCTCCCAGAACCAGCGGTATACCGAAGAGCGGGATATTCCCAGGCGCCCGGCCACTTCGCTGGGCCTCAGCAATCTTTCTGGTGCCATGCGCTTATCCTCCTTGTGTGTGTCACCTCCTCTTCAAAAACCGTGGCAACCCCTGGAACAAATGTGCCAAGTTGTCACCAAAGACTTGTGGTGGCCTTCTTCACCGTTGTCAGACAACTTGGCGGACATGGCTCTCCCGCCTTTATCCAGAGCGGGTTTAGGGGGACATCAAGGTCACCTGTGCCTGCCCCGGTCCTCCCTGGTTATTGGCCGGAAAAGGGCGGCAGCTGCCCGGATTTTTTCCCAGGAGCCCCATGGTGAACCCCCCTCGGAAGTGTTTGCCCCTAGGGCTGAACTCCATCCCTAGGGGAAACCCTGGCAATTACCCCACAAATACTGCTACAGCCGTGGGCCTAAATTTAATTAGCAATTATTACAGCTAGTTAATTTAGGCCTGTGACTTGCATATCAGGTGTGTCAAAACCCATGGATAAAGTAAAAGGGAAGCTGAAAGGAGGAAAGAAGATGGAATTGATGATGAAAAAAAGGATGTTTCGGCCGGATGAAGTCGCCCAGATCCTCTGCCTTTCCCGGCGGACCATTTACCGGATGATCCGGGACGGCCGTCTTCCGGCCGTGCGCCTCGGGTCGGGACCCTGGCGCATCCCCCGGGAGACCCTCTTAATGCTTCTCCCCCTGCCCCAGGGAGATTTTCGGCGGCCCTACCGGGAACAACAACATACCTCTCCCACGTACCTGCGCACCGCGGCCTGAAAAATGGAGGAGAGGTCCGCAATTATCAATCCCCCTCTCTCCCCTGCCTGCTTCACCCATTCCCCCCTGGGGAGGCAGGTAGGGTGAGAGGGATACGTGATAGATTTCAAGATGCTCCAGAGTCCCGTGCCGGTCTGAAAAAATTCCCCCACTCTCTGAAAATCCCTCAATTTCCTTTCTGGTCCTGCCGATAAGATACTCAGCGAAAAATCAAAGCACCAGGCTGTGTTATGCCTAGCTTGACCGACGTCGTGGCGGTATCTAGCACCCATAGTAACCTATTCGGTTCCTTGAACGTCCTGGTGGTGGATGACATGCCTGCCATCCGCCGGATGCTCCGCCAGATGCTCCAGCATTTGGGGGTCCAGGGCGATATCCAGGAGGCCGGAGACGGCCAGGAAGCCTGGGAGGCTCTCCAGGAGCGCTCCTATGACCTTGTGGTCTGTGATATCAACATGCCCCGCATGAACGGTCTCGACCTCCTCCGGCACCTGCGGGCCACTCCCCAGTATGAAACTACCCCCTTCCTGATGATCACCGGCGAAGTCTCCGAGGACATCGTGGCTGCCTCCGCCGAAAGCGAAGTGGATGGGTACCTTCTCAAACCCTTTAAAGTCGACTCCCTGGAAAGCCGCCTTAGGGCCATCATCATGCATCGGCACCAGCCGAGCCGGGGGGAATCCCTCTTCCGGAAGGCTAACAAGCTCCTGGTGGGCGGCCGGCCTTCCGAAGCTTTAGCAATTCTGGAAAAGCTCGTCCTCCCCCCCTTCCGCAAACAGGCCAAGGTCTTGAATCTCATGGGGGAATGCTACCTGTCTCTGGGATCCCGGGATGAGGCTACCGTTTGTTTTGAAGGGGCCCTGGAAATAAATCCCAAGTACCTGAAGGCCTACCAGAACCTGGCGGCGTTGATGGAGTCCCAGGGAAATCTGGCCGCAGCCCGGAGCCACCTGGAGGAAGCCAGGAAACTGAGTCCCTTAAACCCCGAACGCCTCTATTGCCTGGGTGAACTTTGCCTCCGGGACGGCGCTCCTGAGGAGGCCAAACAATACCTCGAGGAGTCCTGGCGCATCGGCCACCACGTACCTGCCGCCAGCCACTCTGAAATGGCGGAAACCTTTTTGGCCGCTGGCCTGGACCAGGTCGCTGAGGAGCTCTTCCTCCAGGCCATCGACGACGCTCCCCAAGATGTCCACCTTTACAACCGTCTGGGGGTGGCTTTGCGTCGGCAACAAAAACACCGCCAGGCCCTGGATTGTTATCAGCAGGCCCTCAAGCTTGACCCCAAGAATGAAAAGGTTCACTTTAACCTGGGAGTCCTCCATTTTGATTTGGGGGAAAGAGACAAGGCTCTTAAGGCCTTTCGAGTCGCCTTAGACCTCCGCCCTGACTTTATTGAGGCCCAGGACTTTCTCCGACGTCACTTCTCATCCCAGGAAGTGCCTTCCTCCCCGTCCTGAAGCGAGGGGCTGCTTTCCCATAGACGTCGGTATCTCCGAACTCCCGGGAATTGGGATGTCGATAATTGGAGCGGATAGGTCAGGAGGGAACAAACTGGTATGTTAAGCTAACACAGACGCCTCATGAGAGAACCCCTGTGATCTTGTAATCATCACCGTTGGGTTCTAGTTTGATGCCCCGGGCCCCGGTCCCTGGAAACCCGGCCCGACTAGTGCAATGAAGTCAAGAACCTCCCGGCCTTTATCCCTTACCAGCCGGCCAACCTTCTTGTGAATATGGACTCGTTTGGGCCCAACTGATATAATCACCTTGCATTTTTCCGAAATAATTTTAAAATATTAGATGGGATAAATTTTAGCCATAAATCGTAAACGAAATCAAAAACCCAAGATATACGTATGAATAATCGTCTAAGCCCTTTTTACAAAAATATTGCTTTGTGGCTGCTTATCAGCTTGGTGATGATCTTTCTGTTTAATTATTTCAACACCACTGAGCAAGCCAGGAGCAAGGCTCCCCTGAGCTACAGCCAGTTTTTGGAACTGGTCAAAAGCAATAAAGTAAAATCAGTCATCCTCCAGGGAGAGGAAATTACCGGGGAACAAAAAGAAGAAAACCGGGCCTTCAAAAGCTACGCTCCTGCAGACCCCGACCTCATCAAGCTCCTCCAGCAGAAAGAGGTGGAAATCACTGCGAAACCGAAGGATGACAGCCCCTGGTACACCACTTTGCTGGTTTCCTGGCTTCCCATGTTGGTCCTCGTGGGCATCTGGATCTTTTTTATGCGCCAGATGCAATCCGGCGGCGGCAAGGCCATGTCCTTCGGCAAGAGTCGGGCTCGCCTGATGACGGAAAGCTCCGTCAAGGTCACCTTTAAAGACGTGGCGGGCATAGAGGAAGCTAAGGAGGAGGTCGCTGAGATCATCGAATTCCTGAAGGACCCCAAGAAGTTCACCCGCTTGGGAGGCCGCATCCCCAAAGGTGTCCTCCTGGTGGGTGCGCCGGGGAGCGGCAAGACCCTCCTGGCTCGGGCCATCGCCGGGGAAGCGGGGGTTCCCTTCTTCAGCATCAGCGGCTCTGACTTTGTGGAGATGTTCGTCGGCGTGGGCGCTGCCCGGGTCCGGGACCTCTTCATCCAGGCCAAGAAGAGCGCCCCCTGCATCATTTTCATTGATGAGATTGACGCGGTGGGCCGACACCGGGGCGCCGGTTTGGGGGGTGGTCATGATGAGCGGGAACAGACCCTGAACCAGCTTCTCGTAGAAATGGACGGCTTTGAGGCCAACGAGGGCGTCATCCTGATTGCCGCCACCAACCGGCCTGACGTTTTGGATCCGGCTTTGCTGCGGCCTGGCCGTTTCGACCGACAGGTGGTGGTGCCCGTCCCGGATCTGAAAGGCCGGGAGGCCATTCTCAAAGTTCATACTCGTCGCACTCCCCTGGCTACCGCGGTCGACCTCTCGGTGCTTGCCCGCAGCACTCCCGGCTTTACTGGCGCTGACCTGGAAAATCTGGTGAACGAAGCGGCCCTGGTCGCCGCCCGGGTCAACCGGGAGTTCGTCACCATGGAGGACTTTGAACATGCCAAGGACAAGGTTCTCATGGGTACGGAGCGCAAGAGTCTCATTCTGAGCGACCGGGAGCGGACGAACACCGCCTACCACGAAGCCGGACACACCCTGGTGGCCAGGCTCCTCCCTGGCACCGACCCCATTCACAAGGTCACCATCATCCCCCGGGGCCGGGCCCTGGGCG
This sequence comes from uncultured delta proteobacterium, assembly GCA_963709285.1. Taxonomy (GTDB): domain Bacteria; phylum Desulfobacterota; class Desulfobaccia; order Desulfobaccales; family 0-14-0-80-60-11; genus JBGSLA01. Next base: position 153,599 of record CAVPVR010000005.1, read on the forward strand.
TCACCCAACAGCTCCCCCTGGATGAGCGCCATACCTATCCCAAAGACTATCTCATGGCCACCCTTACCGTTTTGCTGGGGGGTCGGGCCGCCGAGGATTTGGTTTTCAACCAGTTTACCACCGGCGCCGGCAACGACCTGGAGCGGGCTACCGAGTTGGCCCGCAAGATGGTGTGTAACTGGGGCATGAGTGAAGAACTGGGCCCCATCACCTTTGGCCGCCGGGAAGAACACGTCTTCCTGGGACGGGAAATCCACCAGTCCAAGGACTTCAGCGAGGAAACAGCCCGCCTTATCGACCACGCGATGAAAAACCTGGTGGAAGGCGCCTACCAGCGGGGCAAAGACCTGCTTGCCACCCACCGGGCCGAGCTTCAGGCCCTGGCCCAGGCTCTCCTGGAGCGGGAAACCCTGGGTGCCCAGGAAATAGACCAGATAATTGACTCCTTTAAAAAGCAGCCCGAAGAGACGGACACCCAGGAGGAGGTCGGCCCCCTGCCCCTGGAATTCCAGCAGGCCTGACTATGGCGGAAGGGCTGAGGGTTGTGCCTGCATCGGCCTCTCCGGGAGGCGATTTCTGGAAATATTTATTGGCCCAACCCCGCCCCCTCATCATGGGGGTGATTAACGTTACCCCTGACTCCTTCGCCGACGGCGGCCTCTTTTTTGAACACGACGCCGCCATAAATCAGGCCCTGGCCCTGGCTACAGCCGGGGCCGACATCCTGGACATCGGCGGCGAGTCCACCCGGCCTTTTTCTGAGCCCACCTCCCTGGAAGAAGAACTGCGCCGGGTTCTTCCTGTCATTGAGCGGGTCCGGGCTGAAACCCCCGTCCCCATCTCCATTGACACCTACAAGTCCCGGGTGGCGGAGGCCGCGCTGGAGGCAGGCGCAAATATTATCAACGACATCAGCGCCCTGCGCTTCGACCCCGACATGGTCCGCCTGGCCCGGGAGGCCGGGGTGCCCGTGATTCTCATGCACATGCAGGGCACTCCCAGAGACATGCAGGCCGACCCTCAGTATGATGATCTCATCGGAGACTTGCACACCTTCTTTCAGGAGCGTCTGGACTTCGCCCTGGCCCATGGTCTTTCCCGGGAGCTTTTAGTCCTGGACCCGGGTATCGGCTTTGGCAAGACCTTTCAGCATAATCTGGAAATTCTGAACAACCTGGACGCGTTCCTGGATCTGGGCTGTCCCCTGCTCATCGGCCCTTCCCGGAAGGCCTTTTTGGGACACGTCCTGGGGGGTCTGCCTCCGGCTGAACGGGACATAGGCACTCTGGCCGCCCTGGTGGTGGCCGTCCAGCGGGGCGCCCATCTAGTCCGGGTGCATAATGTCAGCTATGCCAAACAATTTTTTACCGTGTTGAGCGCCATCGGCCAGGTCAGGCGCAACCTTCCTTCCTGAACCCATGGATCAGTTATTCCTCAACCGCTGGTGGCTGGATGCCCTGGACATCGTTCTGGTGGCCATCATCATCTACCAGATTTTCCTCATCCTCCGGGGCACTCAGGCCATCTGGGTCCTGGCCGGCCTCTTCGTTCTCTTCCTGTCTTACTTGGGAGCCCGTTATCTGGAGCTTTTCACCCTGGAGTGGCTCCTTGACAGCGTCATGAAAAGCTTCTTTCTCATCATCATCATTCTTTTCCAGGCCGATATCCGCCGGGTCTTGAGCCGCATCGGCCGCCGGGCCCTGGCCCCCCCCGGCGCGGCTGAGCCCCAAACCACGGAAGAGATCTGCGAAGCCGCCGAAACCCTATCCAATCACCGCATTGGCGGTCTCATCGTTTTAGAACGCCAGGTGGGCCTCACCGAATATCTGGAGGGCTCCATTCGCCTGGATGCCCTGGTCACCTGGGAACTTTTGGTCAGCATCTTTTGGCCCCACAACCCTACCCACGATGGGGCCGTCATTGTCCAAGGGGAGCGGGTGGTTGCGTCCGGTTGCCTCCTTCCCCTGACCAAGTCCCCCGACCTGGACCACACCCTGGGCACCCGCCATCGGGCCGCCGTAGGTCTCACTGAAAACACGGACGCGCTGGCCCTCGTGGTGAGTGAAACCAATGGTCAGATATCCTTGGCCCAGCGGGGCAAGCTCAAACAAAATTTGACCCGCCTGCAGCTCCGGCAGGAACTGCGGGAACTCTTTGAGACCTCGGAACAGAAAGGATCGTGGTTTGCACGCCTGGCTCGCCTCTTTGGGACGCCATAAGTCCCTGAAGCTCCTCTCCCTTTTCCTGGCCGTGGCTTTATGGTTGGCCGTAGGGGGAGAAGAGCGCACCGAGACCAATCTCAATATCTCTTTGGAACTGGCAAATCTGTCACCTAACCTCATGGTGACCAGCGAAGTTCCTTCCAACCTCCAGGTCCGGGTGGCGGGCCCCCGGGGCCTCATCCGCGCGCTCTCTCAAAATCGCCTGACTCACTCCCTGGACCTCGCCGGGGTCCAGGCCGGCCGCCAGTCCTTTCCACTGGGTCCGGATAGTTTCTCCTTTTCTCGGGGTGTCCAGGTCACCCGGGTGCAGCCCAACCCCCTTGTCCTTACCCTTACCCCTACGGTTACCCGCACCCTGCCTGTGCAGCCCGTGTTTTTAGGACGCCCTCCCGAAGGCTATGAAGTGAAAAGCGTCAAGACCCGCCCTTCCAAGGTAGAGGTCAAGGGTCCTAGTGACGAAGTCAAGGAACTGAAATTCCTCCCCACGGTGCCCCTGGACCTCACCAGTCTTATCAGTCCCACCACCCTGGCCACGGACCTGAACTTTAAAGACCTCCAAATTACCAGGATCAAACCGGTGCCCATTCTGGCCGACGTGGACATCGGTCCCAAGACCCTCAAGCGCACCTTCGAGGATGTTCCGGTGGTCCCCCAACCTCTGTCGGCCAAGCTATCGCCTGACAAGGTGACCATTACCCTCCAGGGTCCCTGGCCCCAGGTAAAGGATTTAAAGCCTAACGACATCAAGGCCTTTGTTGAAACCAAAGACCTTTCTTCAGGCCGCTACCGCCTCAAGGTCCAGGTTCAGCTCCCCAACGGTCTCACCCTCGAGAGAGTGTCACCCCTCACCCTTATGGCCAGGATAATGAAAAAACAATGAATTTCATTTAGAGGGGAAACCGAAGGAATTAGGACTTGCCGCCAACTCAAGAACTTCCCTTGCCAACGCTACCCGTTCCATTCACCGTGCCGGTAAATCACGTTGCCCCCCTGCGAGAGGAGTGGTATAGTTCAGCGTTATGCACCCCCTCACCGCCATCTTCCTGGGACTAATCCAGGGCCTCACCGAGTTCCTCCCCATTTCCTCTTCCGGCCACCTGGCCCTCCTGGAGCACTACCTCCAGGTGGAGGGCGGCGGCTTGAGCTTCGATATTCTCCTGCACGTGGGGAGCCTTCTGGCACTTCTGGTGTATTTCCGCGCTGATTGGCTGAATATGGCCAAGGCGGTGCTGACACCCTCTCCCTACACCCGCTTGGATAGGCGTCTTTTCATTTGCCTGGCCATCGGTTCCGTTCCCGGGGCCTTGGCCGGGGTCCTCCTCAAGCACCAGGCCGAGACTGTCTTCCGCCAGCCCTGGCGCATCGCCCTCCTTCTGGGGGGTGTGGGCCTCCTGCTTATCCTGGCGGAGCGCCTGGCCCGCCACACCCGCCCCCTCACCAACCTGCACTTGGGGGACGCCCTCCTGATCGGCCTCTCCCAGGCCCTGGCCGTCATGCCCGGGGTCTCCCGGAGCGGCATCACCATGACCACCGGCCTCTTCCTGGGTTTCACCCGGGAGACCGCCGCCCGCTTTTCTTTTCTTTTGGCCACCCCCATCATCGCCGGGGCCGGCTTCTATGATTTGCTCAAGTGGTTCAAGCACCCCCCCGAGAACCTTTCCTTGGTTACCGGCCTGCTGGGCTTCCTGGCCGCCGTGGTCTCCAGCTACCTGGCCATCCGTTTCCTCCTCCGCTTCCTGCGGCGCCACACCTTCTATCCCTTCGCCGCCTATCGCCTCCTGGTGGCCGCCGTCATCCTGGGATTAACGGTTTGGAACTAGTGTCGCGTCCCGTAAATACCTTTCATTAATTCAGGACCTCAGAAACTCCCCCTCCCAAGGTGGGAGGGGGTTGGGGGGAGGGGGAAAAATTCATTAAAATCGAGCAGTTTTTCCACCCCCACCCTGACTCTCCCCATCAAGGGGGAGGGAAATATCAGGTCCAAACAGGGCAATATTTTTGTAATCTATACCCGGGACACGACACTAGGAAGGCATCTTCTCAGCACGGAGCATCGCTGTCCCAACTTTTATCACTCGGATGGGAAAATGCCTGGCCCAGATTGGCCGAACTGTTTGATAAATCCCCCTTTTCCAATGGTGAATTTCATACCAGAAGCCGCCAAGTTCCCTCTTTTATTAAAGGGGAGTTAGGGGGATTATCTTAGGATCCTCCAGACAGGCCAGGGAATCTCTGTAATAGATCCGGTACCTATTTGCCAAACCCTTCAGTTATTCTTGGATTGGTAAAAATCTTAGTTATGATCTGGGTAACAGACTGGGTGGTGTTTACCCATGGAAAGACCAAGCGGAATTACCCAGGCTGGCGTCATAGTTGATGGGGATTCTTAGCCGCCAGATAAGTTTCTATGAAGAGCTGCCATCTTTAGCTTTTGAGGGTGCCAACGGAAAAAGTTGGGGGGGAGGAGATTACCTTGCTTGTGTGGTCAAGGCTATCTATTATTTTTTTATCTTCTAAACAAAATTCTATACAAGTATTTGAAATGATACAAAAATTTTAACTTTTTTTGCCAGGAATGATAAATTTTCTGAACATTGGTCCTCCGCAGCTTCAAGAATTTCAACAGGTTACAATTGGTACAAGAATTGCTAAAAAATGAGATGTACAAATAGATATTTTTCGGGCTAAGGAGGTAGCGGCATCGACGGGTCCCTGTGACGTTTCTTAAGCTGTGCGATGCATCGGAGCTCAAAAAAGCTTCTTTGGCACATCCTTCTTCCCTCGATGCCCCCAATTTTTAGCTGCTACTAAGTAACACCATGGATTGGGCATCCAACCCGGTGCCTACTCCCGGCTCCCTGCTCCTCCTGGGCCTGGGGGCCGTGGGCTGGCGGCGCCGGCAACGTTAAAAAAATCTGACATCCTGGTAGCACCTCCCCCTCTGGGCGTCGAACCTCCCCCTCGGCGCCCTTTTTGTTCCCTTTCGTTGAGAACCTTACTCCTGGGAAAACCCCGGGAGGACGTTCGACGGGCAACCTCTCCGGTGCCGCTGTTCTCCGGTGACTCCCCCTCACAAAAATTCTTTTCACCCCTTGACGAAATTCCCCCCTAGGCGTATGTTTATAAATTGTTGAAAATGTCACTAAATCCTCTCTACCAAGGTGCCCCCGTGTATCTCCAAAAAACCATGGCAAAGAGCCCCCGCTGGGAAGCCCTCATGGAACTGGTGGAGTTGGGGACGGGCCTTTTTCTCCTGGTGTTTCTCCAGTTTCACCTCCTGGCCGTCTCCTCCATCATCCTGGGGCCGGACGCCTTCCACCAGGATACCGCTTTGATGGAGAAGTACTACTTCGCCCAGATAGGTATTCCCCTGGTGATCCTGGCCATTTTGGTTCATGGCTTGGTGGCCCTGCGCAAGGCCCCCTGGAATTTCCAGGAAGCCCGCATCTACTACCAGCATTCCCGGCGTCTGACCCACCTGGACACCTGGCTCTGGCTGGTCCAGATCGTCACCGGCATGGCCGTACTCATCCTGGCCGTTATCCATATCTGGAGCGTCTTGCCACATTCCTCCATCTCACCCGCCACCAGCGCCACCCGGGTCCAGGGAGGGTATTTCCCCTTCTATCTCTTCCTCCTCCTGGTGGCCGAGGTCCACGCCATCGCCGGCCTCTACCGCATTCTGGTGAAATGGGGCTGGTGGCACCGCTCCCGCTTCACCACCTACCTGGTCTTCATCACGGCGTTTTTCGTCGTTCTGGGCCTTATTGCCCTGATATTCTTCTCTGTGCTTAATGTCAAAGGTCTCTCATGAGGTGGTCAGACGCCCATATCTGTGATGTGCTGGTCATCGGCGCCGGTTTGGCTGGCGAACGGGTGGCCATCGAAGCTGCCATGAACGGCCACCAGGTGACCATTCTGAGCCTGGTCCCGCCCCGCCGCTCCCACAGCACCGCCGCCCAGGGCGGTATGCAGGCCTCCCTGGGCAACGTCGCCATGGGCTACGGCGACAATCCCGACATTCACTTCGAGGATACGGTCAAAGGCTCCGACTGGGGCTGTGAACAGGATGTGGCCCGCCTCTTCTGTGAGCTCGCCCCGGTGGCGGTGCGCCAGATGGCCGCCTGGGGGGTGCCCTGGTCCCGGGTAATTCCAGGGCAACGGGTCCTCCCGGATGGTGTCGAGGTGGAAGAACTCCAGGAGAAGGCCGGCCTCATCGCCCAGCGCCAGTTCGGTGGGACTGCCAAGTGGCGCACCTGCTTCGCCGCCGACGGCACCGGCCACGTCCTCCAGTACGCCATGGACTCCGTGGTCGTCAAGCTCGGGGTCACCGTGCACGACCGTACCGAGGCCATCAGCCTCATCCACGACGGCGCCAACTGCTATGGTGCCGTGGCCCTGTGCCTCCGCACCGGCAAAGTCCGTCCCTACCTGGCCAAGGCCACCGTCATTGCCACCGGCGGCTACGGCCGCATGTACGGGGCCTCCACCAACGCGGTGATCAACGAGGGCACCGGCATGGCCATCGCCCTCGACACCGGCGTGGTCCCCCTGGGCAACATGGAAGCCGTGCAGTTCCACCCCACCGGCATCGTTCCCGGCGGCATCCTGGTCACCGAGGGCTGCCGGGGCGACGGCGGTTATCTCCTGGATAAAAACCTCCACCGCTTCATGCCCGACTATGAGCCCGTTAAAAAGGAAGTGGCCAGCCGGGACGTGGTCAGCCGCTGGATGTTGCATCATATGCGACCAGGGCTTCGGGGTGGACAGCCCCTACGGCCCCCATCTCTGGCTGGACATCCGCCACCTGGGCGAGGCCCACATCTGTACCAACCTGCGGGAAGTGCACGCCATCTGCGAGAATTTCCTGGGCATTGACTGCATCAAGGAATTAATCCCGGTGCGGCCCACCCAGCATTACTCCATGGGGGGCGTGCGCACCAATATCGATGGCGCGGCTTACGGGCTTAAGGGCCTGTTCGCCGCCGGCGAGGCCGCCTGCTGGGACATGCACGGCTTCAACCGCCTGGGCGGCAACTCTCTGGCCGAAACCATCGTGGCCGGCATGGTGGTGGGTGAAAAAGTGGCTGCCTTTGCCCAGGAACAATCTCTGAGCTTCCCCTTCGAACTGGTGACCGATGCCGCGAAAACCCAGGAACAGCGGATTGACCAGCTTCGCAGCCGTTCCTCCGGTAATGAAGATGTGTATCAATTGCGGCAGCGCATGGAAGAAACGCTGTTAGAAAAGGTAGGTATCTTCCGCACCGGCGAGGCCCTGGAGGAGGCCGTGGCCAGCCTTCAGGATCTTTACCGGCGCTCCTCTGAGATTCGTCTACGCAGCAGCGGCCTGGGACCCAACCCCGAGCTCTTCGCGGCCTTGCGCTTTCCCGGCATGATGCGCGTGGCCCTGTGTATTGCCTATGGAGCTTTCAAGCGCACCGAGAGCCGGGGCAGCCATTACCGGGAGGACTTCCCCCAACGGGATGACGACAACTGGCTCTACCGCACCCTGGCCTACTGGCCCGAAGGCGCTGATCTTCCCCGGCTGGAATACGAAGCCGTGAACATTACCGAACTGCCCCCGGGTGACCGCGGCTACGGCGGCATGCCCATCAAGGGCGATTAGCAAAAGTAGTTTGGGGAAGGTAGTTTGAGGGAAAGGGTAGGGGCCTCCGGTCCTTGACCCCTCTCGTAATTACCAGCCCAATACTTGAGGATAAACCAAATGCCCGAGCGCATCCTGAACCTGGAAATTTTCCGTTACAATCCAGCCACCCCGGATATTCCGCCCCGCATGCAGGAATTTCAAATCGACGAAACTCCCAATATGAGTCTCTTCATCGTGTTAAACCGCATCAGGGAAGAACAGGACCCTTCCCTCATGTTCGACTTCGTTTGCCGCGCCGCGGTGTGCGGTTCCTGTGCGATGCTCATTAACGGCCGCCCCGGCCTGGCATGTAAAGCCCTGACCCAGGACCTTCCCGACAAGATTACCCTCATGCCCTTGCCCGTCTTCAAACTGGTGGGCGACCTCTCCGTGGACACGGGCGTTTGGTTCCGCCATCTGAATGTCGGCATCGAAGCCTGGATTCACACCGACAAGGACTTCGACCCGCAACACCTTGAAGAGCCCATGGAAAACCCCACGGCCCTGGAGATCTATGAAGCAGAGCGCTGCATCGAATGCGGCTGCTGCATCGCCGCCTGCGCCACCGCCAACATCCGGGAAGACTTCCTGGGCGCTGCCGGGCTGAATCGTGTCGCCCGCTTTCTTATTGATCCCCGGGACGAACGTTCACCCTTCCAGGTCTTCGACGTGGTGGGCACCGATGAAGGCGTCTTCGGTTGCATCGGTCTGATGGCCTGCGACGATCTCTGTCCCATGGAGATCCCCCTCCAGGGCCAATTGGCTTTTGTCCGCCGCAAGATGGCCCTGGCCGCCCTCCGGGGCAAGTAGCCCTTTGTCTCCGGGAGATTGTCGTTGACTTCGGGGATCTGGTTTGTTTAACAGCAGGGACTATATTACGGTCTACTGGCTATCTGGATTTTCTCAAGAAAAGTTTGAAATCTGGAAGGGAAAAAAGGACAAAGATCAACCGCAGGCCAACGCCACCCAATTTACTATATATTTGCTTCTGCCCCTGATAGAGGAAGATGAAGCCCATCTTGTCATCTTCTCTACAGAACACGGCCTGTCGTTTTCCATAGATTGGTTCCCCGGCGAAGAATTCCCCCTTAAGCCTTTTGTCTCTGAAAATTGCCAGGAACTGCTCCTCATGAGCGAGTTCCAGCGTGAAAGCATTTTCCTGCACCTCACCTGAAAATGGACTCAAGCCCCCGATCCCGGCAATCAGAGTGCTCCCGGAAAACGTGGCCGCAGGCTTCAACTGCGCCACCCCCGGTTTCCAGCAGATTCACCGATGAGGTCAACATCCCCAGAAAAAAGGGCAGACCCAAATTGGTCTGCCCCTGGTTATTCAAGTTTTCTGGGAGCTTGTTACAGCAACGGCCTGATTAATTTCTCAAAATGCTCCTTACTTCTGGCCCCGGCGATCTTGTGGGCGATGTTCCCCCCCCGGTCGATGATGAAAGTAGTGGGCACAATATCCACGCCGCCGTAGTCTTTGCTCACCTTGTCGGTTCCCACGAGCAAGGGATAGTTTAATCCTAGCTGTTTGGCCAGGAATCTCAGGTCAGCGGGTTGAGACGACAGGCCAATCCCGATGACGACGAACCCCTTTCCCGAGTTTTCCAGGTAGATTCTGTTCAGATCCGGCATCTCATCCCGGCACGGACCACAGACGAAGGTGATAAAGTTGAGCAATACCACCTTGCCACTAAACTGACTGAGGCTAATCTCCTTGCCATCGATGGCACTTGGCAGAGTAAAGTTCGTGGCTTGGCCGCCGGCCCAGCCTGCGGTCGCCAGGGTCATCACCACCATGACGGTCATTAGGCCACTGAGGAATACCACCAAGCCTCTGGTGCTTTTCCGTCCCATGCGATTCTCCTTCTTGAAGGTGTTGGTGCCAATTTTTTAGGAGGGTTATATCAAAATGCCCCCCCTGCCGCAATTCGGATATACTATTTCTTGCCATTGTTATTAATTAACCAGCTCATGAAAACCGACCGGGCATCGGCTGGTAGCGGTGGGAAAAGTCCCTAAGACCGGACTTGACAAAGAGCCCACTGGTTCCCTATGCTTAATATTCCCGGTAAAATTATTCTCGGACAGTCGAACCTTTCCGAACCTTCTTGTTGATATCTTGACTTCAGATGCATAAGGAGACCGGTATGAAATTTCTGGCCATCTGGGGGAGCCCCCGCCGAGGAGGCAACACTGACACCCTCCTCAATGCTTTCGTCGACGGCGCCACTCAGGCAGGAGCCGAGGTGGAACGGGTTGCCCTCCGCGAGCTCAAGATTTCTCCCTGTCTCGAAATCTATCATTGCTTCCAAGACGGCACCTGTCCCATCAAGGACGATATGCTCCCCCTCTATGATAAGCTCCTGGAAGCCGATGTGGTGGTCCTGGCCTCCCCCATCTTTTTTTACAGCGTGACGGCTCAGGCCAAGGCCTTCATCGACCGCACCCAGGCCCTCTGGGCCCGTCGCTACCACGTGAAAATTGACTTCCCCGGCCCGGAGCGTCAGGGCGTGCTTCTGGCTGCCGCCGCCACCCATGGCAAACTCCTTTTTGTGGGCGCCCGTCTGGTGGCCAAATATTTCTTCGACGCCATTAACGTCTCCTACGCCGCTGAAATATTCGTGAGAGGGGTGGACGACAAGGGCGACATTTTGCAACAACCGGATGTACTTACCGCCGCCACGGACCTGGGCCGCCGTCTGGCCCAGGGGGAAAAATTCGGTCCCATCAAGCTCTCCCCCCTGGCGGTGTGAGTTTTGCGGGGGGAGGGCCAGGGACCAATGGTTTCTGCCCTCCCCCATATACTCTCCAAACAAGGAGGTTTTATGAGTTCTCATTTTACAGTTGGCATGACTCATGAGAAGGTGTTGAAAACCGGTCCCGAGCATTCCGCCCGCCACTTTTACCCCGATTTGCCCGATGTTTTTGGCACCCCCTTCTTGGTGGGTTTATTTGAAGGGGTGAGCGCTGAGCTCATGGCCCCTCAGTTAGGCCCCGGGGAGCAGTCCGTGGGCATTGGCATGAACCTGAAGCACACGGCCCCCACCCCGCTGGGCATGGAAGTCCGGGCCAGGACTGAAGTGACTGGGGTGGACGGCCGTAAGCTCACCTTCAAAGTGGAAGCCTTTGACGAAAAAGAAAAAATTGGCGAGGCGGTTCACGAACGATTTATAATTAATGCAGAGAAATTCAATCAGAGAGTGGAGAGCAAGAAGAGCTGAGCCAGGCAAGATTCAACGATTTGGTATCTTTGCAGCACTTTGAAGCGGGGTGGGGATGGGACGCCCAGGTGCGCCAGTATGTCAGGAAAAAATACCGTCAGGATCTCGAGGGCTTGGTGCGGCTCGACCCGTACATCTTGGCTCGTCTCCTGCGGGGTGAACTTTTGGAGGAAAAACCCTACGCCACGGTCAAATGGGTCATGTACCAACGGCCCTTCCGCCCCCTTGAGCTGTACTGGCTTTTTGACCATGATGCCGAACACGGCGCCGACCTCAGGATTTTATACGCCAGAAAGAGCCTGGTGATTCCCACGGAAGACGCCTATGTCTTTGCCTGGGACTATTTAGCCTTGATAGCTCGATACGCCCGGGGCGCCTTACCCCTAATTGATGCGGTTCCTGGTCCTGACTGGCTCCCCTTCTCGGACTTCGCCCCCACCGCCGCCTCTCCCATAAAAGAGAAGGCTATAGGCGCCCGGGAGGAACTCCTGAAGCTCTTGTCTCTGGACCTGGTGGAGGTGGCCCTGGCCCGCCTGGACGTCGGCTCCTGCGAGGCCGCCCCCGGCGGCTGGCAGGTTACCTGGCCCATCCTGGGGGACCTGGCTATGCGACTGCGCCAGGACGGCAACGGCATCGACCTGGCCTTCGACAGCCATGGGGCCCGGAAATACGCCCCGGAATTCATCTTGAGCTTTGCCTGGCTTTATATCAACGCCTTGTTGCGGGAATGCCGCCAGGTGGACCCATCTCTGCCCCGGCTCTCCCGGTATTTATAAGTTAATATGCTTTGTCCTTATTGCCAGAGAGCCAAAATCGTCTTGCGGACTCATTGAAAGGCCCTGGAACCTTGCTGCCCGGGTTGCGGCCGCGTCTTAGAGCCCCAGGAATTTCAGGAACTGCTGCGCCAGAAAAAAGAACGGCGTAAGCAAGGGAGAGAGGTAGTTCCAGAAGCGGCTAAATGACTGCCATTTTCGAGTAACCCCCTTGATTTTCCTGAAAATTAAGCCGATAATACGAGAAGTTGCAGACGATAATTTGTAGTAGTGAGATTGATCCCTGACCCTTCAGGCCAACCCCTAAGGTTTGCTGCCGGTACAAAGGAGTTATGATTTATGGCCCGCGTTACCATTGAAGATTGTCTCCGCCAGGTGCCCAACCGCTTCGCCCTGATACACCTGGCCGCCAAGCGTGTCCGTCAGTTTTACAAAGGCGCCCCTGCCCTGGTGAAAGCGGATAACAAAGAAATCGTTATAGCCCTGCGGGAAATTGCCGCCGCCAAGATCGTGCCCACCGAACCGTTGCCAGCTCTTCCTGAAAAAACTTAGGCAGGAGGGCCCATGCCGGCCAACCTCCCTCCCCAGTACTTTGAAGTGGAGAAGCGCTACCGGGAGGCCAGGTCTGTCAGCGAAAAGCTCAAGTACCTGGAAGAGATGTTGGCCATCATGCCCAAGCACAAGGGCACTGACAAGCTCAAGGCCGACCTCCGCCGGCGCATCGCCCAGCTCAAGGACATGGGGGCCTCCCGCAAAGGCCCTGGCCGCCGGGCTCCTGTGTACCTGGTGGAGCGGGAAGGGGTGGGCCAGGTAATTTTGCTCGGCCCCCCCAACACCGGCAAATCCTCCCTCGTGGCTACCCTCACCAAGGCCCAGCCCGTTATCGCTGACTATCCCTATACCACCCGCATCCCCTTGACCGGCATGATGCGTTTTGAAAACGTTCAGGTGCAGTTGGTGGACTGCCCGCCATTGGGTGAAGAGTACCTGGAGCCCTGGTACCCGGACCTCCTGCGCCGGGCTGATGCCTTCGCCCTCATCCTGGCTCCCCCCGAAGACCCCGCCGCTCAGCTCGAAGCCCTGGAAGCCACCTTGGCCCGCTTCCACCTGGCCCTGCAAGGCAAAAACAATGCTCCCCCGCCCGCCGGTCTCGCCTCCCGTCGGGCCCTTATTGTTCTCAACAAGATCGATCTCCTTCCCGACCCCGAGGATCAGGAGCTGTATCTTGAGGTTCTGGGTGAGGGCTTTCCAGTCAGGGCTGTCTCCGCCCTTACCGGCCAGGGCCTTGCTGAGCTCCGGGCTGCCCTCTTTGAATTTTTAGAACTGGTCCGGGTTTACACCCGCGCCCCGGGCAAGGCCGCCAACTTCAAATCCCCGTTTGTGGTACCGGCGCACACTACCCTTTATGAGTTGGCCGACCGCATCCATAAAGATTTAGGGAAAAGTTTCAGGTTTGCCCGGGTGTGGGGCACAGGCACCTTCGAGGGCCAGCGGGTACAGCGGGACTATCTCCTCCAGGAAGGGGACATCGTAGAAATTCACGCCTGATAGTGTCTGGGAAAAAGATCATCCGGCTCGCCCCCAGCCGAGCCGCCAGGAAGCTAGTGGTTCTTGGGTTCCTGTGATTCTTTAAATTGTTCTTTCAGTCGACCCGAGGTAAATTTGCCTCGGCCTTTGAATGGCGGTCTCGGCGAGCATCTCCTCCCGCCACTGGGCTATCCATCCTGCCATCCGGGCGATAGCGAACATCACAGTAAACATATTGACCGGAATACCAATGGCACGGAGCATAATGCCTGAATAAAAATCGACATTTGGATATAATTTTTTTTCTTTGAAGTAATCATCCGTTAAGGCAATTTCTTCTAAATTATAAGCAATTTCAAGTAAAGGATCTTGCTTATCCAATTCTCGTAATAACTTATGAACTGTTTCTTTGATAATTTTTGCACGAGGATCGTAATTCTTATATATTCTGTGACCAAAACCTGGCAATCTTATTTTCTTATATTTTGCATTATCAATTAATTTATCGATAGTAATCTCTTTTGAATTAACTTTTTCCAGCATATTAATGACCTCAATATTAGCTCCACCATGGAGCGGTCCGGATAAAGAAGATATCCCTCCTGATACTGAATCAAAGAGGTTGGCATTTGTAGAGCCTACCATGCGAACCGTAGAAGTGGAACAATTCTGCTCATGGTCAGCATGCAGCATAAAAAAAAGATTCAAAGCATCGACTGTAACCTCGGAAGCACGATAAGGCTTATTGGGAATTGAAAACATCATATGCAGAAAATTTCGGCAATAATCAAGCTCTGGATTAGGGTAACGTGTCGGCTGGCCGATTGAGTTTTTGTAACTAAAAGCCGCAATCGTCCTTACCTTGCTCAAAAGCTTCGCAGCAGCCATGGTGAAGGCCTCATGGTCTGCAGGATCGATGGCCCGTAATTCCGGATGATATAAACTGCTGACTTGGATGGCTGCCGAGAGAATTGCCATCGGATCTCCGTAGGGCGGCAAGGAGTCGAAAAATTTTCTCATACCCTCATCTAAGAGCTCATAGTTTGTAAGAAGATCTCTAAAGTTCTCTCTTTCTTCCTGGCTTGGAAGTTCTCCAAAGATAATCAACATTGCCACATCAATAAATCGGTAACCTTTCAGAGCTAAGTTTGCGATATTATAGCCTCTGTATCGCAAAATACCTTCCTCCCCATTTATGAAGGTTATCGTTGATACACAGGCCCCGGTATTCTTATAACCAGGGTCAAAGGTTATGAAGCCACCCTTTACTGAGCGATTATTTATAACAACCCCATCTGTTTCTGCTCTGAGCTTTCTAATGTCAACTGCCACCTCTCCCTCAGTTCCCACAATTATGGGTAATTCTATGACACGATCACCTATAGTTAAGGTTGCATTTGATTTTTCCATATTTAGATCAATCATCTTATCCTCCAAACTCAAAGCGCTTGAGCGCCTCTGGTCTGTTTAGTTGTTTATCCGGCTTTGTGAAAAGGTCATTTTGGTAAAGTTACTCGACCTACTATTAACAAATTGGAGCAGTAATACTTTTGAAAAAAGCAGTTTCTAACCCGGTACGACTTTTTTTCCCAGGCCACCCCAGGCCAGCAGCGCCTCTCCCCCTTCCGTGGCTTCGGGCTCCCTGCCCCAGATCTCCAGATCCCAGGTCCAGGACGGGACTCCCGACCATTGCCGGGGCAGTTCTTCTGCCAACCACCGGGTTAACTCTTGGGCCGGCCGCTCCAGGTCTGCTCCCTGGTCTGCTGCAGTAAGGCAGGCTCCCAGCCTCTGGTCAAACTCCCTCTGCCATCCCACAGCCCGTTCCCCATTCTTGGCCGCGTGGTATTCTTCCTCCGTCCGGCAGCCCGGCAGGGTAAAACGCACCCGGGGAGCCTTGCCCCCCCCCGCTTCCTGCCTTAACGAAGCAAATATGGTTCGGGCAGTGCGGCCCAAGAGCAGCGGTAGGCTCTCAGGTGCCAGGTGCGCTCCTGTTTCCCGGCGCCACAAGAGATAACGCAGCCGGGCCGTCTCGGGGTCCAGCACCTCTATCTCGTCTGGGGATACGGTAAACTCCCCCGGTGCCTCCCAGATTTCCGGGGCCAGGGCCTCCGCCAGCCCCTCTTCACCCTGGTCAACCATGGCGAGATGCGCTTCCTGGTCTGCCTCCATCACCTCCAGCTGCCAGGCCAGGCTCAAGGCGTCCTTGTCCTTCCAGGGCCCCCCGGCCATCTCCGGTTCTGCCGGTGCCCCTTTCAGAGCCCGCACGATATCCTCTACTTCTTCATGGCTGCTGGTGTACTCTTCATAAGCTTGCCACTGTTTGAGCTCTCCCGGCGCATAGTGCCTGAGTTCCTGGCCACCGGCCACTGCCTCCGGGGGGAGCGGCCTCCCCTGGTAGGGGAGCCCCTGAGGCCACTGCCACAGCACTCCCACCCTAAGCTTTGGAAAGTAGAGAGGCAGGCTCCAGAATTCCTGTCGCCAGGGTAAAACTAACGGAAAGGCCACCACTTGCCAGGTTGCCGGCATTATCGCCTCCTTGGCCTAAATTCACCTGAGCCTAATGAGGGGCTACTGATTTGAAGGTATACGAAGGTAAATAGATACGTGGAGTGAATCCCTTCTTGACGCTGAAGTGGGGGCATACCAGAGGCTCACACTTCCTCCAGGCCCATCCTCCTAACCCTCAATATATTGGTAATCTGGGATTATCAGCCAGTTTTTTCCGGCTTCTTCTCTTTGTCTGGCTCCTTTTCCGGCTTGGCCAACCGGTAGGCCCCGGTGGCGTTTTCCAGCTTGGCTATGGCCTTGTTGTATTCAAAGAGGGCCATGAGATATTCCCCCCGGGCGACGCCATAGCGTTCAAAGGCCTTGAAGATGTCTTCCATCTGGCCAAGGCCCATGTCGAAGTTGCTGAAGGCCGCGACCAGCCAGCGCCGGGCATTGACGTAGGCCTTGCCCATACCCTGGGAGGCCCGGTAGTTTTCCTGGACCTTGCCGTAGGCCTGGGCTACCTGCACCGGGATGCCCATGAGGGCTGTACGCTCCTGGTGCTGCAGTTTTTGTAATTCTCCTTTGGCCTGATTTAATTTGGCCTTGGTGATGCCAAAGTCGAAGTGCCATTTCACCCCCACCACCGGACCGGCGCCGTACCAATTGGTTAAATCTTCGTGAATGGGGTCTGGAGAACTGTAACGTCCAGGGGATCCGGCCAGCACGCCCAAAACCGCAAAGAAGAGATCCGGATAAAAGTCGGCTTTGGCGGCTTTCACCAGGAGCTCCCGGGCTGCTTTTCCTTCTTTGAGCATGGTGAACTCGGGCCTGAGATCCAGGGACTGCTGTATGTAATAGTCAAGTTTATGTGGCGCCGGAATGGGTTCCGGAAGCTCCAGAGGCACGCGGAAATCCTGCTCAGCCCCGTAGCCAATGAAGGCCTTCAGAGCCTGGTATGCCACCTTGGAACCTTCTTCGGCTTCTGCGGCAAATTTTTCTAAACTACCCTCGTACAATGCTATCCGATAGGGGTCAGTGTCCTTGACACTGGGAGACTTGAGGGCTAAAAGCCGGGTGACCCGTTCCCGGGCGTCGTTAAGATAATCCCGGGCCTCTCGCACTGCGTCTTTCCCTTGCTGGGCCAAAATCAGTCCGTAATAAGCTTCGGACACCCGCAGAATGACCTCTCCCTTCTTACTGTCCACCTCCGCCGTTTTGACCCCGACATACTTATCCGCCGCCTTCTCCCGGTGGGCAATCTTACCGAAGGTATAGAGGGGCTGGACTAGGGCAAATTGCAGCCGCCCAAAAATGGTCAACCCATGAAGATCGTGCTTGGTGTCCGGCCAGAAGATGCCATCCCCCCGGATTTCCGGCTTGCGGACCTGGGGGGCCGGACCACCTATCCCCACCATGTCAAACTGGGGGAACTTATAGCCTCGCACTTCTGCTTTCTGAGCTTCGGCTATGGTGACCTCGCTCTGGCTAGTTTTCACCTCTGGACTAAACTTCAATGCCTTGGCAATGAGTTGTGGCAAGGTCAATTCCGGTGGTTCCTGGGCTGCGGCCCCCATGGCTGCGCCAAGTATGACCAGACTCAACACTATCCCCGCAGCACGCGCCCCGACTAACATTAAAACCTCCTTTGGGTAACCCGTAAAAAAAAGATGTCTGACAGGTCCCTCTTCCCTTATCATAGGACACTTTATTTTAACAAGGAGGCCAAAAGGAAGTCCAAATAAAAAGGGGAAGCATGGAGAATTGCCCTTTTCAGAACCTTTCGTTATCATGAAAGGGTGCAATTAAGACTGAGGCAGGGCCGGGGTGGCATGTTCCCGAATACTTATTGCTGGGGGGAGTGATGGCGCGCATTCTGGTTACCGGCGGCGCCGGTTTTATCGGCTCTCATATAGCTGATCACCTGGTGGCCGCCGGCCATGACGTGGCGGTGGTGGACAACCTGAGCACCGGACGGCGGGAGTTTGTCCCTCCCCAGGCGGAGTTTTTCCTGTATGACATTAGCTCTCCGGAGGCCGCTGAACTCATCCGCTCCTGGCGTCCGGAGGCCCTGGTGCATCACGCCGCCCAGATGAACGTGCGCTTCTCCGTAGCCGACCCCGTGACCGACGCCCGGGAAAACATTCTGGGCTCCCTGAACCTTTTCCAGGCTGCCATGGAGGCTCACGTAAAAAAAATCATCTTTGCTTCCACCGGCGGCGCCATCTATGGGGACGAGGCTCCCATCCCGGCCCGGGAGACCGACTCCCCGTGGCCCGATAGCCCTTACGGTATCGCCAAGCTGGCGGTGGAGCACTATCTCCGCTATTACCAGCAGGAATACGGTCTCACCACCATCAGCCTGCGCTATGCCAACGTTTATGGCCCCCGCCAGAACGGCCTCGGGGAGGCCGGCGTGGTGGCCATCTTCATCGAGAGATTCCTGGCCGGCCAGCAGCCCATCATCAATGGCGACGGCCTACAGACCCGGGACTTTGTCTATGTGGGAGACGTGGTGGCGGCCAATCTTCAGGCCTTGGATTACCCCCACTCCGGCACCTTCAACATCGGTACCGGCCGGGAAACCGACATTCTCACTATTTACCTTGAGCTTCAAAAGCTTGCTTCCTCTCCCCTGGGCCCGGTCCACGGACCTGCCAAGCCCGGGGAACAACGCCGCAGTGCCCTGGACTCGAGCCTGGCCCTGGAACAATTGGACTGGCAACCCGGGGTGGCTCTGGAGGAAGGGCTTTCCCAAACGCTTTCGGCTTTCCGCCAGAGAGGGTAAACGGGTTTTTCTTGGTGACCAAGGTTTGGGACGCGCCGTTCCTTCCAGGTGCGCCAAGCTTTCAATATATTCAAGCTTATTGATATTTTTTTCGATAAAACTTAATTCCAGAAGGAGGCAGCTTTTCAGGAATATTCGCCTTTAACCTGTTAGCCTGCCCCTACCGGAGGGTTCCATGGACAAAAAAATTATTGGCAGTATAGGCCTTGTGGTTGGTTTAGGGCTCGCTGGGCTTTTCCTCTATGTTTTTCTGTTTCAGAATGGCGACTTCCAGCCTCCTGCTCCCAGTCCCCCGGAACAACCCCAAGTGGCGGTGCGCCCCGCGCCTGTGCCGGCTGTCCCTCCTGAAACCGCAACTCCTGCGTCTCGGGAGCCGGTCCCTCCCGTCCCGACCCCCTCGGCCCCCCCAGCGGTGGTCCCGGTTCCTGCTCCGGAGCCTCCCACCGCCGAGGAAAAAATTCCTCCCCTACCCGCTCTGGAGCCCACGGAAAAGGATGGCCTGTTGGTCAGAAAATTCCGTCGCTACGAGGATGCCGCCAAGTTGCTGGAGAAAATCAAGAAGCAAGAAATCCCGGCTTTTATCCGCAGAGAGGGCAAACATTACGAAGTCTGGGCGGGTCCGTTTTCTACGCCTCAGGAGGCCGAACAAGCCAGGAAATCCCTCCGGGCTGCTTTGAAAATTTCTCCCCAAAAGGGGAAGCTGGAAATCCCTGTCCCCAAATGAGAATTCTGAAAAAAACACACAGCGCAGCCTGTTAGAGCTGTCCAATTACCCGCAGGGACAGCCGCCCTCGGGTGTCCGGGGCATACTGGCTCCTGCGAAAAAGTCTTGTCTGATTTTTTAGACAAGGTAAAATTAATAGTTTGAAGTTAATCTTCCCGGCTCAGCTGCCGAAAACCATGGAAACGATGATTGCTGTTCAGGACCTGACCAAGTATTATGGCCCTACCCCGGCCATCAGTCGCCTCACCTTCGAGGTGGGCCAAGGGGAAATCGTGGGTTTTCTGGGCCCCAACGGCGCCGGCAAGACCACCACCCTGAAAATCTTGGCTGGCTTTTTGCCTCCCACCGCCGGGCAGGCGCGCATCAATGGTCACGATTGCGTAACTGAGTCTTTGGCCGTACGCCGCTCTTTGGGGTACCTCCCCGAGACCGCCCCTCTCTATACTGAACTCAGCGTCTTCCAGTTCCTGCGCTTTGCCGCCCGGGCCAAGGGAGTGGAATCCAGGGATGAGCAGGGCGAAGTGGACCGGGTCATCGAGGCCTGCGGCTTGGAGGAGGTGCGGAAGACCCTGATATCTTCCCTTTCCAAGGGTTTCCGCCAGCGGGTGGGCCTGGCCCAGGCCCTCCTGCACAGTCCTCCTCTCCTGATCCTGGATGAACCCACCATCGGCCTGGACCCTGCCCAGATTGTGGAGATTCGCCAGCTCATCAAAGAGTTGTCCGGAGACCACACCGTAGTCCTGAGCAGCCACATCCTCCCAGAGGTAAGCCAGCTCTGCCAGCGGGTCATCATTATCAACAAGGGTCAGATTGTAGCCAGCGATACCCCGGAAAACCTCTCCCGCCAGTTGGGTCACGGCTCCCGCCTGAGGCTTGAGGTCAAAGGCCCTCAACCCGAGGTCACTGCCGCCTTGAGAAGCCTCACCGGCGTCAAAGAGGTGCTAAATCAGGGTGAGACCAGCTATCTGGTGGAGTCCGGCGAAAATCTGGAGCTGCGTCCTGAACTTGCCCGCTTGGTGGTGGCCCGGGGCTGGGATTTGCTGGAATTGCAGGCCCAGGAATTCACCTTGGAGGAAGTTTTTCTCAATTTGGTCACCGAGGAGGAGGCATAACTGCTATGTCCGGGGTCTCCGCGGTTCTCCGCAAGGAATTAACCATTTACTTTGCCACTCCCATTTTTTACCTCATGGGTTTCTTTTTTCTGCTGGTGGAAGGTTTCTTGTTCTTTTTTATTTATTTCCATTACTTCCAGACCGCCAGCTTTCAAGTGGCCCAAAACCCCCAACTGGCCTCTATGCTAGATCCCTTCCAGATGGTCTTTCGCTCTTTTTTTGAGGACCTGGGCTTTATTCTACTGCTCCTCACCCCTATCCTGACCATGCGTCTGTTGGCCGAGGAAAAGCGCTCCGGCACTGCTGAACTCATTTTCACCTATCCGTTGCCCGACTGGGCGGTGATCCTGGGGAAATTCCTGGCGGCTTTTGCGGTTTTTGCCACGTTTTTGATTTTAACCTTATGCTATCCGGTGATTTTTGCCTTCCTGACCAGGATGGACTGGGGCCAGGTGGCTTCCGGCTATCTGGGCGTCCTATTGCTGGGCGGCGCCTGCCTTTCTCTGGGGCTGTTCGCCTCCAGCCTCACCCAGAACCAGATCATCGCCGCCATCTCCGCTTTTGCCCTACTTCTGCTGTTCTGGCTCATCGGGGCTCAGCAGGATGTGGGCTCGGCCCCGGGAGGAATCCTTGCCGCCATCTCGCTGCGGGAGCACCTCCCCAACCTGGCCCGGGGCGTCATTGATACCAAAGACCTGCTTTTCTATATCTGTTTCACTTATTTCTTCCTCTTCCTTACCAAAAGGCAGTTGGAATCCCGTCGCTGGAGAGCCTGACGTGAGCTTGTGGGAGAAATTTCAGAGCCGCACCGTGGTTTACGGGGGCACTTCCGCCCTGGCCGTTCTCTTGGTGGCCGGTATTCTTGTCTTTGTGGTTCTTCTGGGAACCCGCTACTCCCTCAGATGGGACCTTACCCAGGACCAGAGCCATTCCCTCTCCGCAGTAACCCGCACCCTCCTCAAGGAAGTGGACAAGCCCCTCACCTTAACGGTCTTTTTTCCGGAGGGACATCCTGAACGCGCGCGGGCCCGGGAACTTCTGGAACTCTTCACCCGCCAGAACCCCCAAGTAAGCTTACGGTTTTTAGACCCGGATCGGGACCCGGTCCGTGCCGACGAAGCCGGCTATCGCCGCCACGGCAACGTCCTCTTGGAAATCGAAGGTCGCAAGCACTTGGCTGAGACGTTTACGGAAGAGCCCATGTCCGAGGCCCTCCGCCGGGTTCTGCAAAAGGAGAGCAAGAAAATCTACTTTCTCACCGGCCACGGCGAGCGCAGTGGCCCCCGGGAACACCGCGGTTTTAAGGTTGCAAAGAAGGCTCTTGAGAATGAAGGTTACAAATTGGCCGACCTGAATCTCCTCAGGGAGGGCGAGGTCCCCAAAGACGCCGCGCTGGTAATTATTGCCGCCCCCCAAAAGGACCTCCTGCCCAATGAAGTGAAAGCCCTAAAAGAATATCTAGACCGGGGCGGTCGTCTTTTCATCCTTCTTGAGCCCTTTGACAACGCTGGTTTAAAAGATTTCCTGGCCGGTTATGGGGTCAATCTGGACAACGGCATGGTCTTCGAATACAACCAACTCACCCAGGATCGAGCCATCCTCAGCCCCATCGTCACCCAGTACGGCCCTCATCGCATCACCCAGGATTTTACCCTGTTCACTATTTTTCCCGGGCCCAGGCCCTTGTTTCTCAATAAAGAGGTCAAGACCGTCACGCTGCTGCCCTTGGTCACCACCTCCCCTTCAAGTTGGGAGAAACTAGGCAAGGACTGGCAGAAGGATTGGCAGAAGGATAAGAAGCCCCTCTATGACCAGAAGCACGACAGAAAAGGCCCCTTCACCGTGGCTGCGCTGGTGGAGCCCAAAACGGATAAACAACCTGCAAAATCTGATAAAAAACCAGCCAAGCCTGCCGAGAAACCCTCAGAGCCCAAGAAATCCGATAAAGCCCCCCAGGCCTTCTTAGCGGTTTTTGGGGACGCAGACTTCGCGGCCGATGAGTTCTTCAATCAACTGGGCAACGGCGATCTTTTCCTTAACACCGTGAATTTTCTGGCGGCCGAAGAAAAGCAAATCCTCATTCGCAAAAATGACCAGAAACTTGAGCCCCTGCAGCTCACAGGTTGGCAGAACCTGATGATTTTCTTCATCAGCGTCATCCTCCTGCCCCTGGCCATGCTTGCTGCCGGCGTGTCTGCCTACCTCCGCCGAAGGGCCCAGCGATGACCCCCCGGCGTTTGCTTCCCTTCCTGGCGGTTTTCCTGGTCCTGGCCGGCTCTTACTTCTTCTTGGAGTGGCACCGAAGCAAAAAAGCCCGGGAGAAAGAGGAGGCGAAAAGGATCTTTGCCGTCAAAGAGACGGACATTACCGAGCATCACCTTGCAACGCCAATCTGAGAAAATCCGCCTGGTCAAGGAGGGCAAGGACTGGCGCCTGGCTCAGCCCGTGAAGGATCAGGCCGATGGGATTACCTTGAACTCCCTTCTGACCACCCTGGCCTCTTTGCACCAGGATCGTGATCTGGGTCCGGAAAAGGACCTCAAGTCCTTCGGTCTGGACCAGCCCCCGCTAATCGTGTCCTTTACCGTCGGAGATCAAACCCACACCCTGGCCGTGGGTAAGAAAATCCCGGGAGGTCAGGGCTATTATGCCCGCCGTGACCAGGACCCCCGGGTCCTGATTATTGCCGCCTCCAGCAAGGAAAGCCTGGACCGACCCCTCTCCGTCCTGCGGAATCGCGCCCTCTTCGACTTTACCATGGAACAGGTCAAGGCTTTTCGGGTAAAAACCGGGGATAAGCAGGTGGTTCTTGAAAAAAAGGGGGGACACCTGGCGCTGGGTCGGTCGGGAAAAGTTCACCATCTACCCGGACCGCCTGGAGCGCCTTCTGCGCTTTGTCAGTCTGGTTCGGGTCAAGGACTTCGTGTCCGACGCGCCCCAGGACCTCGGCGCTTATGGCCTTGCTCCCCCCGTCCTGGAGATTACCGTGGTGACTGACCAGGGGGAGCAGCGCCTCTGACTGGGCGCCCGGAAAAAGGATGAGTGCTACGCCCGCCGGGGGGATCAGGCCCCGGTGGTCCTGATGGAAAACCTTCTTCTAGACCTCCTTACCTCTCCCTTGGAGTCAGTGGCCACTTTGCAAAAGAATCCCCTGTGGGCTCAGGTTCGGGGTTCTTTTCCTCAATACCTGGAAGACCGCCGCCTCTGGACTGGAGAGGTGAAGGACGTCGCCAGACTCACCTGGGGTCCCCCGGGGAAGACCTGGAAGGGCGCCAGAGACAAGGATTTTTTTAAATTAACCGGCCCTGGCGACCAAGAGGTGCGCCAGCCTGCCACCCGGCTGGAGTTGACCCTCTTAAAGCTTCGGGAGCTGGAAGTTGAACGGCTGGTTACTTTGAGTTACCCCGTAGCCAAGGTCAAAAACTCAGTGGAACTTCAGAATAACAAGAAGCAAACCCTCTTTCGACTGGAGGAACTGGGTGTATCGAACGGCCAGGTGGAGGTCCGCTATTCGGTAGGCGAGGCCTCTCCCCGGGAAGGTCTGGTTTCCAGAAAAGCCTATGACCAGTGGCACAAGGAGATGGAGCAACTCACTGTTGCGCCACCATCTTGATCAAGGAGGAGGAGAAGGACAGAAGAACACCTGGTGACGGTCCGCGGCGTCAATTTCCCTTTATGTCCTTCCTAATGATGAGCAGCTAATGAATATCCTGGTGACCAATGACGATGGCATTCATGCCCCGGGGCTGGCAGCTCTTTACCAGGAGCTCTGCACTTTGGGGGAGATTACGGTAGTGGCCCCAGAGAGTGAACAAAGCGCCGTGGGGCACGCTATTAGCCTGAACCAACCGCTCCGGGTGCGCCAGGTGTCTTTGGACGGCGGGGTGCCAGGCTGGGCCGTAAGCGGCACCCCGGCCGACTGTGTTAAAATCGCCCTGGCCGAGCTCCTGCCCACATCCCCGGACTTGGTGGTTTCAGGCATTAACCTCGGCCCCAATGTGGGCATCAACGTCCTCTACTCCGGCACAGTTTCCGCCGCCACCGAGGCCTCCATTCTGGGGACACGGGCCTTGGCTTTTTCCTTAGATTCATATAAAAAAGTCGATTTTGCCCCGGCTGCTCGTTTGGCCCGGCAAGTCCTGGCCCGGGTCCTTGACTGGCCTGGTTGGATCCCTAAAATCTGCCTCAACGTTAATCTTCCCAATTTGCCCCCGGAACAGGTTCGTGGCATCAAGTTTACCCGGCAGGACGTGGGCCCCCTGGTGGAACACTTCGAGCGCCGGGTGGATCCCCGGGAGCGCATCTATTACTGGCTGGCGGAAATCAATGATCGCCAGGCCCCCGACCTCACTACGGATTTCGGCGCCCTCCAGGCCGGCTACGTAAGCATCACCCCCATCCACCACGACCTCACGCATTATCCCAGCCTGGAGAACCTCCTCTCCCGACCCTGACTCTGAGGGGTGGCGATAACAGTCTCGCTGAGAAATCGCCTTCTGGCAGGAGAGGGCCTCGCTTTGGCAAAGCTACTCTGAGGCGACCGCAGGCATACGCCTGCTCTTGGTGCCAACCCGGGGAGCCCCCAACCGGGGTCTTTATTGTGGTGGTATGAACCTGCTGGTATTCTGGAATTTCACGGGATCATCAGGGCAGGAAGGAAGATAGGAAAAACTGACCGTTTGTTTGCGTCTGGCTTGCAATGGCTTGAATATGAGCCGGGGCAGGCCCAGGGTTAAAGTCGAAAACCTGCCCGCCTCAAAAAACTCTTACCACTGGGCATCAAAAAGCTTGGAGAAAAACCCCTGGTTTTTAGTGGGATTAGCCAGGTATATCTTACACTTCTCTATGTGATCCTTAACTTTCCCCGGTTTGAAGGTGGGAAATTCCTGGGATAAGGCTTGAAAGCGGTCCAAGGCCGAAGCGTAATGCTTGGTCCTAAAATAAAACTCGCCCACATAATATTCGTGTTCAGCCAGGTCGTTGAGGCACTTAAGTTTGTATTTTTCAGCTTTAGCAGCATATTCCGACTGGGGGAACTTCTTCTGCAGACGGCGAAACTCCGCCAGGGCTTTCTGGGTGAACGTCTGGTCCCGGTCGATGGTGGGGCGTTGCCGGTAAAAACATAACCCCTGCCGGTAAATCACATAGGGGATGGCTTTGTTGGTGGGGTGCAATTTTTCGAATTCTTTGTAGGCTAGCTGGGCTTCGTCAAGTTTCCTGTCGTAATATAGGGCATCGGCCAGCTTGACCTGGGCCACGAGCGCTTTTTCGCTGTAAGGGTAACGATCTTTTATCTTGGTGAAAGTATCAACTGCGTCGATGTAATTCTTCTTCTTGAGTTGTTCAAAGCCTTCCTGGGCCATCACCTCAGGCGGCCGATCCGGTTTCTTCTTGCCGAACCACCGTTTCCCTAATCCACAGCCGCTGATCAAAGCGGCCATGGTCAGAACCACGAGAAATCTGGTTAAAGCGGTGCGTCCCATGCAAGTTACCTCCCCCGCAATTTGTCCAGATAGTGTTCCACGGCGTTGGCGGCTATCGCACCATCTCCCACTGCGGTGGCAATTTGCCATAAATTTTTGGATCTCACGTCCCCGGCGGCAAAGATTCCCGGGATTGGGGTGGCCATTTCATGGTCTGTTACGACAAAGCCCCACTCATCCAAGGGGAGCAGATTATTAAGCCACTTTGTATTCGGGGTGATGCCAATGGCGACAAAACACCCGGTTACCGGGAGGTCACTCAGTTCCCCGGTCTTGACATTCTTCAATTTCAGGGACTCCAGGGCCTGGCCCCCCTGAAACTCTTCCACCACCGTGTCCCAGTGAACCTGCACCTTGTCATGGCTCAGGACCTGCTCTTGCAGGTACTTGGCCCCCCGCAAGGCGTCCCGCCGGTGAATCAGGTGGATTCTTTTAACAAAGCGGGTAAGAAAGAGGGTTTCGCTCAGGGCGGTGTCGCCGCCCCCCACCATACCGATCTCCTGGTCCCGATAGAGGGCCCCGTCGCAGGTGGCACAAAAACTCACCCCTTTGCCGGTCAACTCCTCTTCTCCCGGCACCCCCAGGCGTCGGTAATGGGCCCCGGTGGAGATAACCACCGCTCCAGTCGTGACGCGCCGGTCTTCCAGCACAACAGTAATGGTTGAGTCCTCGGGTGTCCCAGGGATCAGCTCCAGCACATCACCGTTGACAATCTTCAGTCCGAAACGCTCAGCTTGCTGACGCATGCGGTCACTTAAATCGGGTCCGGAAATTCCCTCCGGAAAACCGGGGTAGTTCTCCACCAGGTCGGTGGTCATCATCTGCCCGCCGTGGATGAGCTTTTCGATGAGGAGGGCACAAAGGCGGGCCCGGCCAGCATAAATCCCCGCAGTAAGGCCTGCAGGCCCGCCGCCAACGATAATCAGATCATATTCCCAGGATGTCATGGGGATAATGCTATAGGACTTTCTTCAGGGCTCCCTCGATAATGGACTTGGAGACCGCGCCGGTGATCTGCTCCATTACCTGCCCTTCCTTAAAGACAATGAGGGTGGGAATGGCCCGAATGCCGAATTTGACAGGAGTCTTGGGGTTTTCGTCCACGTTCATTTTGGCCACTTTGACCTTCCCCTGGTAATCCCGGGCCAGTTCTTCCACCACCGGGGCAATGGCCCGGCAGGGACCGCACCAGGCCGCCCAAAAGTCCACCAGCGCCGGGATGTCTGACTTTCATAATCTCGTCTTCGAAATTCGCATCGCCCACAACAATCGGTTCAGGACTTGCCATCTTGTCCTCCTAGTCGGTGTGAATCAAACTTTATAATAGTTACTATTTCTCCGGGTATTGTCAATCAATTTTCCGGGTCCAAGCAAGATGCTAACGAGCATCCAGCCCCAGTTGCCGCCGCTTTTCTTCGATATGACGAACCATTAAACCAGCGGCCTCCCTGGGGTCAGGCTGCACGGCAAAGCAGGCCCCTAAGTGCCCGGTAAGACCCTTGAGCAAAAGCTCCGTGACATTCTTGCTGCCCAGCACCGGTGGGGTCACTCCTAAAACTGTATAAATGCCGCTGGCCACCGCGTAGCAGGCAATGGCCGCAGCCTTCTCCGAGTACCATTCCGGGGCCGCGGCTGCCACCGGGAGCAGGT
Organism: uncultured delta proteobacterium; assembly: GCA_963709285.1. Lineage (GTDB taxonomy): Bacteria > Desulfobacterota > Desulfobaccia > Desulfobaccales > 0-14-0-80-60-11 > JBGSLA01. The sequence continues at coordinate 181,233 of CAVPVR010000005.1, forward strand.
CCACATCCACCCCCAGGGCGTTGGCCAGGGCTGCCGCCAGATTGATGATACGGGTGTTGTCCACACAGGACCCCATGTGTAAGACGGGTGGAATTTTTAAGGCCTGACAGACTGCCTTCAGTCCTGGTCCCGCCAGTTCCGCCGCTTCCGGCTGCTTGAAGCCCGCCTTAGCGTTAGCCACTGCTGTGCACCCTGTGTCCAGCACGATGATGTCATGGGCAATGAGCTCCCTGGTGATCGTGGTATGGCCGTAATCTTGGATGATCTTGGGGTTGTTGCACCCCACCACACCGGCGGCGCCCCGAATCTGACCTGCCTTGATGGCATCGATCAGTGGCTCGGCCGTACCTCCCAGGGCCTCCAGGATGGCTTCCACGGAAAAACCGGACAATTGGCTTACCGGAGGCGAGTCCGGTAGGAAGACCCGCTCCCCGTTGCGCCGGGCGAAGTTCTCCACCGCCCGGGACAACAATTCTCTCCCCAACTCTTCCCCGTTTTCCGGGGTGAACGGCAGGTGAGTCGCTTTGGGGAATTTAGCCTTAGGAGAAGTGGTAAAAAAGAGGGTGTGGTAGCAGCTTGCCAGCTCCCCCAGAGAGGGCAGGATGCATTGGTAGTCCACCACCATGGCTTCCACCGCGCCGGTCACCAGGGCCAATTCTTGGACCAGATGGTTGCCCGCCATGGGAATGCCCTTACGCATAAGCACTTCATTGCCGGTGCAGCACAGGCCCACCAGGTTAATACCCGTGGCCCCGAGCTCCTGGGCCCGCTGCAGCATCGCCGGTTCCTGGGAGGCCCGGACCGCCATCTCGGAAACGAGGGGGCTGTGGCCGTGCAGAATGATGTTTACCTGGTCTTCCTTTAAAACCCCAATGTTCGCCTGAGAAAGTGTGGGTTGGGGCGTCCCGAAGAGGACATCAGAAAGCTCGGTGGCGATCATGGAGCCCCCCCAGCCGTCCGCCAGGGCGCAGCGTAAAGCCTGGAGCAGCAGATTGACGTAGTCGTTGTCCACCCCCATGTGGGTGCGGTGCATCATCTCCGTCACTTCCCAGTCAATGCCCCGGGGAGCGATACCCAGCGCCTGCCATTTCTCCTGGCGCGCCGCTGGCAACCTTTTGGCAAAGGTGAGGTAACCTTTCTTAATGCCATATTCCTCCATCATGGCCAGGGCCAACTCCTTGGCCTTGGCCAGGGTGGGAAGATCGGCGGCCACCCCGAACTCCGCCGCCAACCGATCCAGCTTGGCTATATCCGTGACCTGGTATCCTGGAGCTTTGCCTTCCCCCACTGCCAGAAGGGTTTCCACCAGATCCCGACCGTGGTCGGAGTGGGAAGCGGCGCCTGCCGCTACCATGCGGCAGAGGTTCCGGGCCACCATGATGTCCGCATCCGCTCCGCAGACCCCGAGTTGAGGGCCTTCTCCAAAGGGATCGATGCGGCAGGGCCCCATGACGCAAATCCGGCAGCTCAAACCCAGCTCGCAAAAGCCGCACTGGGGTTGCTGAGCCTGGTGCCGTTCCCAAATGGTGTCAAGACCCTCTTGCTGAGCTTTGTCCTTGAGGGCCTGAGTGTCGGGTTGAATGGAAATGTTGCCTTTCTGAGTATCTTGGTTATCCATCTCTAACTCTCCTCTAGGCTATATATCATTACTAATAATTCGGAGGGCGAAACGCCCGCCCTACGCGCTTTTAATTTTCTTTAACCCATACCCAAGGATAATCCTCCACCTCAGGCCATCTTTTCAAGGGGTTGTTGAGAATATACTGGGCTTTATCCAAGAATTCCTTCTCATCCCTGACAATTCGATCGAAGTATTCCTCCTGCCAGATTGGAACTCTCCTGCCGTAATCCCGGCGAAATTTGTGGGCGGTGAAAGACTTCCAGGAGTGGACGAGGTCCTGCACGCGATACTTTTTGAAAGGTTTTATTAGGACATGCACATGATCTTGCATGATTACAAAAGCATAAAGTTCATACCTGAGACCTTCAAAATGCCTAAGGGTCGACATTATCAGCCCGCGTTCTTCGCTGGTCAGTTCGCCCTGAAATGACGCCAAGCGCCAAGTGACAAAATACACTGATCCGGCCAGCCGCCAATGGGGCATCCTTCTTCGATAAATGACCAGCTCTTCTTCAGGCGGTTTGTCCATGTACCTGTTAAGATCTTGTACCGTAGGGCGGGCGTCCTCGCCCGCCACATTCGAAACCTCGCTCCCAGCGGGCGGGACGCCCGCCCTACGGTTTTTTAAGATTTTTAAATCCTAAGTTATTCACCACCTTACTATAACTTTACCCATAAAAAAAGCCCGGCTGGTTAGCCGGGCTTTGCTGGTTAGCTTGGCTTTAGTTGACTTGCGGCCGGGGATGGAGTTTCGCAGCCTCCAGGATTTCCGGGACCCGTTCTTCCCATTCGATGGCCATCAGGTGGATGCCGGCAATGCCCTTCATCGCCAGACAGTGTTGTATCTGCTCCACCGCGATCTTGATGCCTTCTGCGGCCTGCTTGTCCTTGGGCACGCCCTTTGAGCCGGGTGATGTATTCATCCGGAACCGAAAGGCCGGGTACGAACTTTTTCATGTAGTTGGCCATACCCACGGATTTCAGCGGGGTGATGCCCGCCATGATGTAGCACTTTTCCGTGAGCCCCATGTCGTTGGCCATTTCCATGAACTTTTCGAAGCGCTCCATGTCGTAGATGCACTGGGTCTGGATGAACTGCGCGCCCGCGTTGATCTTCTTGGCCATGCGGATGACCCGGAACTCAAAGGGGTCGGCAAAGGGGTTGGCCGCCGCCCCGATGAACATCGCCGGCTTCCCGTCCACCTCGGTGCCGCTGATCATCTTGCCATCGTCCCGCATGGCGCGCACGGAGTCGAGCAGTTGGGTGGAATCCAGGTCAAAGACGTTCTTGGCCTGGGGATGGTCGCCGAAGGACTGGTGGTCGCCGGTGAGGCACAAGAGGTTCTTGATGCCCAGGGCGGCCGCGCCCAGAACGTTGCTCTGGAGCCCAATGCGGTTCATGTCCCGGGTGACCATCTGCATCACCGGCTCCATCCCCATATCCAGGAGGATGTCGGCTGGCGGCCATGGAACAAAAGCGCACCACCGCGGTCTGGTTGTCGGTGACGTTCACTGCGTCACCGTAACCCTTGAGGTAACTGGCCTTGTGGCGGAAGTGCTCGACATCGGCCCCCCGCGGCGGGCCGCATTCACAGGTGACGGCCTTGTGGCCTGCTTTTAAAACCTTTTCCAGGTTGCTCCCGGCGGTCATGGTCATTTTCTCAACTCCTCCCGGATCATGGTGCGCGGTCCGCCATCCCGGCTGGTGGACCAGTCTTTATAGAGTTTGGGGTTTTCCAGGCGGTGGAGCTTCCCCAGGTTCTTCAGTCGATCGTAAATGAGATGCCAGACACAATCCACGGTGCCTTTGCCCACCTCGCACTTGCCCCCCGAGGACCCGCCACAAGGGCCGTTCAGCAGTTGCTTGGCGCAGCGGGCGATGGGGCACAGGCCCCCGAAACTCTCCGATGCCGCAACTGCCGCAGGCCTGGCAGTACTCTTTCCAGACCCCGTGCTCGGCGGCGCCGCCGATAAACACGGTGTTCAGGCCGGGGTACACCGGGACATATGGGTAACGGGCCGCCACATACTGGGGCCCCACACTGCAGGCGATGGAGACCACTGCGTCAGCGTCCTTCACCAGGTCGTCCAAAGGTTCAATGTACTCGGGGTCGCACTGCCGCTCACAGGTGTATTCGATCACTTCCAGGTCGTTGCCGGCGGCTTTGCGGGCAATCCTGAGCTCCGAGGCCAGGATGCCCACCTCTTTGGAGCCTCCTGAGTTGCAGACGGTGACGCAGCCTTTACATCCGGCCACCACCACCTTCTTGCAATCTTTGACCATCTCCAGAATTTCTGCAACAGGCTTGGATTCTGCCACAACCATGTGATTCCTCCTATCCCGTTCCTGCGGGGACCTTCCAGCCAGTCAGGGGGAGACCCGTTCATAGAAGGGTTTGGTATCTAAGCCCCTCTCGTTGGAATGCCGGGAGGCGGGACTGGATTGAGTTTAATGTTCATATGTGCTCACGGTAACTTGAAAAAAATATGCTGGCAAGAGGTTTTGTGCTCTATTTCACAATTTTAGGGCTCTATCTGGCCGTTTGTCAAATACAAAAATTCAGCGATTTTTATGCCCTATCATCTCTTAGGAACGAAAATATTTATTGACAAACCCCCTTGATGTCGATTAAAAGGGGGACTATGTGAAAAAAAGTATGAGCCCTGGCCGGATCAGGTGCAGACCCGGTGGGGTTAACTATTGCTAAAAACCCGGCCCCCCGGCGCTGGGATAAAATAAAGAAAACCACATAACCTTAAGGAGGCACTATGTATGGCGAAGTATGATCCGGTAAAACAGAAAGACTGGCAGATTGCTGAAATTGCCGAAGCGGAGATGATTCCTTTTGACGAGATGTGCGATAAGCTGGAAATCCCCAAAGACGAGCGCATCCCTCACGGCCAGAAAATCGGCCGCGTTGACTACATGAAGTGCCTCGAACGCTTGAAGAGCCAAACCCGACGGCTACTACATCGAAGTCACCGCCATCACCCCCACCCCCCTGGGCGAAGGCAAATCCACCACCTCCATGGGCCTCCTCGAGGGCCTGGGCAAACGGGGCGTCAACGTGGGCGGCTGCATCCGGCAGCCTTCCGGCGGCCCCACCATGAACGTCAAGGGCACCGCGGCCGGCGGCGGCATCTCGCTGCTTGATCCCCATGACCGAGTTCTCCCTGGGCCTCACCGGCGACATCAACAACATCATGAACGCCCACAACCTGGCCATGGTGGCCGCCACCTCCCGGCTGCAGCATGAGTTCAACTACGATGACACCCAACTGGCCGCAACGAAATCTGAAACGTTTGAACATCGATCCCAAAAACTTTGAAATGGGCTGGATTATGGACTACTGCGCCCAGGCCCTCCGGCACATCATCATGGGCATGGGCGGCAAGATGGACGGCTTCATGATGAAGTCCTCCTTCGGCATCGCGGTGTCCTCGGAAGTTATGGCCATCCTGTCAGTCTTCACTTCCCTGGAAGACCTCAGAGAGCGGCTGAACAACATGGTGGTGTGCTACGACAAGAAAGGCAAACCCATCACCACCGGCGACCTGGAAGTGGGCAATGCCATGACCGCCTGGATGCTGCCCTCCATCAATCCCACCCTGATGCAGACCGTGGAGAAACAGCCCTGCTTCGTGCACGCCGGCCCCTTCGCCAACATCGCCGTGGGCCAGTCCTCCATCGTCGCCGACCAGATCGGTCTGAAGATCTTTGATTACCACGTCACCGAGTCCGGCTTCGGCGCCGACATCGGCTTTGAGAAGTTCTGGAACGTCAAATGCCGCTTCAGCGGCCTCATTCCCAACGTGTCGGTTCTCACCGCCACCGTCCGGGGCCTCAAACATCATGGGGTCAAGGCCGGCGCCCTGCCGTGTCCTCCGGGCAAACCGGTCCCCAAAGAATATTTCTCGGCCTCCAAGGAAACCATGAAATGGCTGGAAGAGGGGGTGGAGAATGCGGTGCACCACGTCCGTACCATCAAAAAAGCCGGCATCAACCCGGTGGTCTGCATCAACTCCTTCCATTTCGATTCCGACGAAGAGCACCAGGTGATTCGCCGGGCCTGCGAAGCGGAAGGCGCCCGGGTGGCCGTGTCCAAGCACTGGCAGTATGGCGGCGAAGGCGCCCTGGAGTTCGCCGATGCGGTCATCGATGCCTGTAAAGATAAACCCAGCTTCAAGTTCCTCTATCCCAATGAGATGCCCCTGCGCCAGCGGGTGGAAATGATCGCCAAGGAAGTGTACGGCGCCGACGGCGTGGACTTCTCCGCCGAAGCCGTGGCCAAGGCCAAAAAGTTTGAAGCGGATCCCAAGTACAACGAATACGCCACCATGATGGTGAAGACGCACTTGAGCCTGACCGCCGATCCCACCGTCAAAGGCACCCCCAAAGGCTGGCGGCTGCCCGTCCGGGACTTCCTGGTGTACGGCGGCGCCAAGTTTATCTGCCCGGTGTGCGGCGCCATCTCCCTGATGCCTGGCACCGGCTCCGACCCGGCCTTCCGGCGGGTGGACGTGGACGTCAAGACCGGCAAAGTCACCGGCTTGTTCTAACTCCTGCCACTCATCCCTTCCAGGCCCTTCGGGGCCTGGAAGCCTATGCTGCCGGTTCCCAGTCCTACGGGAACCGGCTTTTTTTGGGGAGCATTCCAGCTAGTTCCAAACCCAGCAACCAACCCTCTATCCCACTCTCTAAGTGCATCATCACTTTCTTTGCTAAAAAGAAAATGTGTGATATTTATCACTTGATTCCTTCCATACCCTTGTGATATAAATCACAGGTTATAAAAGGAAATTCAGGCAGGCCCCATACGGGCCTCCTCCAGCAATGCTTGGTGAGAAATTTTTCCCGAATTGAGGAGAGTGGCGTATGTTTGAAATAGTGGAACGTGAGGAGATGGCCCAAGGCACCATTATCAGCAACTGGGTCAAAGCCCCAAAAATTGCCCAAAAAGCCAAGCCGGGTCAATTTGTCATCCTCCGGGCCAATGACAAGGGAGAGCGCATCCCCCTGACTATGGCGGATACCAACCCGGAAAAAGGCCTGATCAACATCATCTATATGGTGGTGGGCAAGAGTACTGCGCTTTTCAAGACTTTGCAGGTAGGCGATTCATACCTGGACGTCATCGGACCCCTGGGGCAGCCCACCCACCTCGAAAAAGTGGGCAAGGTGATCTGCGTCGGGGGCGGCACCGGCATCGCGGTGGTGCACCCCATCACCCGGGCCCTGAAACAGATGGGTAATTATGTTTATTCGGTCATTGGGGCCCGCTCCAAAGACCTGCTCATCCTGGAAGACAAGATGAAAGCCGCCTCGGATGAGCTCTTCGTCTGCACCGATGACGGCTCCTACGGCCATAAGGGCTTCGTCACCGACATGCTGAAAAAGATCCTCACGGAACAGAAAGATATCAGCCTGGCGGTGTGCATCGGGCCGGTGCCCATGATGAAGTTCTGTAGTCTGATGACCAAGGAATTCGGCGTCAAGACCCTGGTGAGCCTCAACCCCATTATGTTGGACGGCACCGGCATGTGCGGTTGCTGCCGGGTACAGGTGGGCGGCAAGATGCAGTTCGCCTGCGTGGACGGCCCCGAGTTCGACGGCCACGAAGTGGACTACGAAGAACTCACCCTGCGCCTGCGTTCCTACCTGCCGGAAGAGAAAGTCTCTTACGACCAGTTTCTGGCCGGCCAGGGCCACGCCTGCTCCTGTAAGACTTAATGATCATCACCCTTCGAGGCCGTGAACAAGGGAGGAAATAAGCATGTCCGAAGAAACCAAGGCCCCCAAAAAAGAAAAAATTCCCCGGCAAAAGATGCCCGAGCAACCCCCTGATGTCCGCCGGAAAAATTTTGAGGAAGTGCCTTACGGCCTTTACCCCGGAATTGGCCCAGAAAGAGGCGGAGCGCTGCATCCAGTGCAAGGACCCTCGTTGTGTCAAGGGTTGTCCGGTGGAAATCGACATTCCTGGATTCATCAAGTTGATCAAGGAAGGGGATTTTGAAGGCTCCATTCGTAAGCTCTGGGAAATGAATGCCCTGCCTGCGGTGTGCGGCCGGGTCTGCCCTCAGGAAGTGCAGTGTGAAGGCTTGTGTATTATCGGGAAAAAAGAGGAGCCCGTGGCCATCGGCAACCTGGAGCGCTTCGCTGCCGATCACCAGCGTATGCATGGCCGCGACATCCTGCCCCCCAAGGCCGACCCCACCGGTAAGAAAGTGGCTGTGGTGGGTTGCGGACCTTCCGGTCTCACCGTGGCCGGGGATCTCGATCCTCAAAGGCCATGAGATCACCATTTTCGAGGCCCTGCACGCCCCGGGCGGCGTGTTGGTCTACGGCATCCCGGAATTTCGGCTTCCCAAGGAAATCGTCTTCTCGGAGTGCAACTACCTGGAACGCCTGGGGGTTAAGATCGAGTTGAGCCAGGTCATCGGCCGCTCTGAGACCGTGGATGAGTTATTCGAGCGCTTCGACGCCATCTATCTGGGCGTGGGCGCCGGGCTGCCGGTGTTTCTCAAGGTCCCTGGCGAGCACTACATCGGCGTCTACTCGGCTAATGAATACCTCACCCGCTCCAACCTGATGAGGGCCTACGAATTCCCCAACTACGACACGCCCCTGGTCCGGGGCAAGAAGGTGGCCACCTTCGGGGGCGGCAACGTGGCCATGGACTCGGCCCGCACGGCCCTACGCATGGGCGCCGAGCACTCCTATATCATCTACCGCCGCTCCCACGCCGAACTACCCGCCCGGGCCGCGGAAGTCCACCATGCCGAGGAAGAGGGCGTCGAGTTCATGCTCTTCAGCAACCCTCTCCGCTTCCTGGGGAATGACGACGGCTTCCTCACCGGTGTGGAATGTCTGAAGATGGAACTGGGTGAGCCTGACGCCTCTGGTCGGCGCCGCCCCGTGCCCATACCGGGGAGCGAGTTCATGGTGGAGATCGACACCGCCGTCATCTCCATCGGCTCCGGGGCCAACCCCCTCTTGACCCAGTCCACCCCGGGTCTGGCCCTGAACAAGTGGGGCTATATCGTGGCCGACCCCAAGACCGGCAAGACCATGAAGCCCCGGGTCTGGGCCGGCGGCGACATTGTCACCGGCGCGGCCACCGTTATTCTGGCCATGGGCGCCGGCCGCCTGGCCAGCAACTCCATCCACGACTTCCTCACCTACGGCTGGTAACACCTTGCGGAAGCGGTCCTCAGGCCGCTTTCCCATGTAGTTAAAAGGGCTGCCCAGAGAACCTACGCTGGTGCAGCCCTTCTTTTGAGATCTCTGAAAGTTCATTTTGAGGGAGGGGGCAGGGGTTCGGACCCCTGCCCCCTCCCTCAATCTCCCTCCCCCAACCCCTAAATTAATCGGGAGCACAGGCTTCCAGCCTGTGCAGGAACAGGCAGGATGCCTGTTCTCCCGGTAGATAGAAGGTATGGCGGTCACGCCAAGATAAAAGGGGAGGTCAGGGGACCACTGGCCCCCCGGCCATTCCCTCTAGTCCTACGAGCCAACAATCTGAATACATTTAAGGAAATATTGGTGCGTAAGACGAACCCTACATTTGCCTAGTTGGTCTTTAGGAAACCGTTTATGTAACCTCAAGTATAATGCAATTATTCAGTGTTTTTCTGCCTTCCGACCCTCACTTGCTCACATCGATGAACCGGGACTCATCCAGCGGCGGGCAATAACTCAACTTGAGGAAATGGCCAATGTTTAGGACTTTTAGCCGCTCCTCCACCACTTCCCGCCAGGTGCGGCAAAAGGCCAAAACTTCCTCCTCCAGGGCCCGGAGGGCCTGGACCTTCTCCTGGAAGTTCGGGTCGGCCTCCTCCGGCCAGGTGAAACCCTTCAGGGCTCGCTGCCGTTCCTCTAAAAGTAAGAGGGCCCGGTCTAATTCTCCTTGGGCCACCGCCTGGGCCAGGTCCCTGGTCAACTGCATCATACCAGCCAGGTCAGCTTGGGTCATTGACTGGCCAGGTTTCTCAAGATTTCCTGCCATTCCCGCACCATGGGCAACAGTTCATATTCCATGAGGTCCGCCAGCAGAATGTAGTCTTCATCCTCGCTGATCTCCAGCATTTCATCCAGGAGACTCTGCAGGCTGTGCAAATATTTAGACACCTGCCCACCCCGGAGAGAAACAGCCTGCCCCAGGTCCACCTGGAGCACCTGGCCGGCGGTATCCCCGGTCATGAGCAGCCAACGCAGGGCCTCCAGCACCTGGGCGAAGTAGTGGTTGGCTTCGTCCTCCGCGGCCACCCGGAAGAGCCGGGCGCTCTTTTCGATGGCCTGGCAGAGAATACCCGCCTGCTGCACGGCTTCCCCCGAAATTACCCGGGCCATTTCCGCATCAGGGATGGTTTTAAGATCCAGGGTGGTGACTTCCTTGAGTTCCATGTATCTGGACTCCCGGGGATAGCGCTCGGTGAAAAATTCTCCGTTGACCCGCACTTGGAAGAGCTGCTCCCCTGAGGGGACGAAGCGCTCGTTGAGTTCCACCAGGGCTTCCTCTAGGCTTCGCATGTGGGAAAAATCTACCGGGATATGTTCTTCGTTAATGGTCACCTGCATGGCACTCCCTCGCTTTTCGGTTGTAATACCTCACTGTGTGCCAAAGTGTTTTGCACAGGCTGTGCCATTTCCGGCAAATATTCACCTCTTTCTTGAAGCCTCAGGGTCGCCTGAAGTTCTGCCAGACTCCCCAGGGCCAATTCTCCCACCTGTCTGAGACGGGCATAGGCCTCTTGCAGCTCCCGGGCCAGGGGGATAACCTCTGTGCTGTGCTTGCCCCGCTGCTCCTGAAAAAAGAACTCCACCAACGCTGCCAGTTCCGGGAAGGCCACCCCGACCCGCCGCAACCCCTGGTCCAAACTCCGGAAAGCCTCGGTTTTTTGCCAGAGCCGCACCGGGAATTCTCGGCCGTTGCCTGCCAGGCGGAGGATCTCCTGGGTAAGTTCTTCCCCCTCGCTGGCGATCTGGCACAGTTCCGAGAGACAGATTTGCCCGGTCACAAGTCCCAGGTCTTCCCGAGCCGGGAAATAATGCCTTAAAAGAATCTTCTCAAGCCATTCACAGAGGGGTGAGAGGGGTAAGGTTGGCCCATCCAGCACCTGTCCCCACACGGTGCGGTGCAACCACAGCCAAAAGTTCCGTCGGCTAAGAGGCCGCCGCACCAAGGGGAGATAAGTATGGTATCCTTGGGGGTCAGTGGTTGACTGGTATACCCGGGCCGTACGCCATAAACTTGCATCATCTAAGGGCGCCAGAGTTCCCTTGGTTAGAAGCTTATCAGCCCACCAGGAGACCACCTCCGGCGAGATGGCCTGGTGGCAGTGGGGCCGGGGACAGGGAGTGAGGCAGGGATGGCAATCAAGCCGTGGCTCTAAGATGACATGTCCTTTCCCTACCGGTCCGGTGTCCTGCACCCGGGCGCTGGCCAGGAAGAGGGCCATTGTGGGGGTTCCCACCGCCGCGGCCAGGTGCATGGGGCCGGTATCGTTGGTGATGAGGAGGTCAAGCTGCTTCAAAGAGGCCGCCAGCATTGCCAGCGAAGTGCGCCCCATAAGGAGAGTGGTGGCCACAGTGGGTAACCGCTGAGCAATGGCTTCCCCCAGAGGCGCTTCCCCGGCGCTACCGAAAAAGAAAAAGTGGCATAAACGGTTTTCCAGCAGCATTAACGAGGCCTGGGCAAATTTTTCTGGTGGCCAGCAACGTTCCGGTTGACTGGCCCCTGGGAGAATTCCAATGAGGGCAGTTTCTGCTGGCAGATTGAGGCCCGTCAAGAAATCTTTCGCCTCCCTCTCCGCTTCCGGCGGCACCGCCACTTCCAGTCCCTGGCCGTCTGGCGTCAGGCCCCCTTCCCGCAGGAACAGGTCCACCAGATTAAAGGGGTTGGCCTGACGGGCCCGGGAGACGATGAGGGCATAACTGGCCCAGTCGGGTCGAGTACCAAGCTCCCAACTTTGGTTTACGGCCATCCCCCGTATCTCCGGCGGTTTGGTGGCATAGGCCAAAATACCACCCAGCCGGTTGGGTGTGAGGTTGATTACCAGGTCCGGGGGCCGGGGGAAACTTTTCGCCAGCCACTCCTCCAACCGCTGCACCGCCGCCGGCCAGCCCCCTTCCTGGTCCAAAAGGGCAGCCAAACTGGCGCTGGGGAATGTCACTAGCCGATCCACCCCAGGGAGAAGCCTGGCGGTCTCTTGAAACATATCCATCACCGCCAGGGTGACCCTGCCATTGGGGTATGCGGCCCGCAAACGTCTGAGCACCGGGCTGGTCTGGACTAGGTCCCCCAGGCGCATCAGATTGATGACCAGTATGTCCACGCCGCCGTCCCTCAAAATTGGCCCCGCTCCAGACCTTGCTGGAATTCGTGCAGGAGCCAGAAAATGGCCTCGGTTTCCGTGAGAGGCTCTTCCCCCGATTTGAGGGTGTTCACCAGTTGGCCCAGTTCCTCTACCTCTGGCGGCACTTGTTGCAACATGGCCTGCACCGGATGGTCTTCAGGAAATCGCCGCCGCAACTGCTCCAGGGGCTTCTCCGGCCGGGACCGCTGGGGGAGCCTCCCGGGGCACAGGTCTTCAATTATTTCCAAGGCCTGCGACATGCGGACCCTGTACGTGTGATCTCGGAGGCAACGCTCCCGGCCCTTCCGAGCCACCCGCAGGCGCTCCTCCTCATGGGCCAGGAAAAAGTCGATCTTTTCCCGGGCTTCGGCCAGGTTCTGGAAGGTGGTCACCTCCTCCTCCGGCTTGAAGAACTCGGGCAATTGCGTCCGCCAGTCCACTAATTGGAAAGCCCCGGTGGCCGCCAGGTCAAAGGTTCGGGGATTCAGATAATCACCCTCGGGATTGATCCCCAGATGATAGGGGGAGGAGTGCAAGTTAAGGTTGACCCGGCTGGCGTTGAAAATCTTTACCGCCTCTTCTTCCGAGACCCGAGCTCCTTGCTTCTGGATATAGGGCCCCAGGGGCGAGTGCAGGTTCCAGTCCGACCCCCAGATCTTAAAATCAAGGTCCATTAATCCCTGGAAAAATTCCCGGCGGTTGCGATACCCTGCCCCTACAAAAGAAACCGCGGCGCCAAAGTGTCGGGTGTCATCCGTTGTCAGGGCCACAGGCCGGTATACCTCTGGGTCTGCGGCCAGGGGCAGGAACGCGAAGTTTTTGAGTCCCAATTTTTTTAATTCGCTGAAAAATGGTTCCCTTTGCAGTGTAAAAAAACCATCCACCTCCGGAGCCACATCCCGCCAATAGGGGAAAACCTGGAAGTCCTCCACAAACCAGTAGGCCAGGAGCGGACCCTCAGACTTCAGTGCTTGCAGAAGCCGTGGTTCGGCCGGCGCTTGGGCCAGGAAGAACACCAGATCCGGACGAAAATCCCGCACCCGGGCCCGCAGGACTTCTTCCAGGAATTTCAGCAATTGTTGGATAAGCTGGTTCGCTGTGGGTTTGTCAGTGGTGACGTCTTTTAAAGCCTGATAGCCTTGATAAAACGGGGCAAAGTCCAAAAGCTCCGCCTTATGCCCCAGCCCTGTGAAGGCCCGGGCACAGGAGCAGGCGATGGGGTGGGATCCCCCATACAAGGGACCCACCACCAGAATGCGAAGATTGCCGCCGCCGCCTTCTTCACCCCTCAAGTACGCCGCCAACCGCCTATACAAACCGGGGTGAAGCCGTCGGCTGGGGGAATGGGCCAGGAGGCGAGCCCCCTGGGGAAGGTCCTTGAAATCCCGGCTTAGGAGTAATCCCCCCTTGGTCCATAAAAGGGTCAGGTCCTGGTGCTCCAGGGCCAACTTGGCCACCGCGGCTGAAGGCTCCACCACCCAGACTTCTCGCCCCTCCTCAAGGAGTGGCAGCACGTGATACCCCAAACCCAGGCCAAAGATCACCACCGGCTCCCCATCCCCCCTATCCTGAGCCCGGGCCCACTCCAGCCCTTCCCCTACGGGATCATAAGTGGAATGGAGTCGCTGTCGACCCACCTTGAGGGAGGGAGCGCCACTTTTCGATGGTAGCACCTGGTGGTCGGCCGGAATTCTGGTATGGGATAGGGTTTCCGCCAGTTCGGGGGTAAATCGTCTGAGGACTCCAAGATTTTTCTCCCAGTAATTCATAATTCATTTGACCTCGGGCACTCTCCGTTTGCTCTTATTCAAGGTATTCTTGTAGCCTCCAACTCTTCCAATGCTGCTCTGAAGCCCATCTCCACCGGGTCGAGGCATTGGTCGGATTCGGTTGTCTCCCGCCCCATAACCTGTTGACTTCGTATCTCCTCCCGAAAGGCTCTCAAAGGCGTGAGGGCTGCTGCCAACGCTGGCGAACTTACCCCATAGCCACCCCCATTTTTCAGGGCAGCCACCAGCCCTCTCAGGTTTCGCTGGTCGTCTGTCGAAAGAGTCGGGAAAGGACGTGGGGATGTAGGCCAATCTACTCCCAAAAGTTGAGCTCCGGCCCGGCGGTAGGCTTGTCCCACCAGGTCGATAAAGCGATGTCCGGCTCTCAGGGGGGCATAGCTCACTCCCAAAGGGTCAAAGAAACTGCGATAGAGGCGGGTGCCAGCAGGCAAGGGAGAAAGGATCGGGGCCTCCCCGTTGGTGCCTAGGGAAACCGCCAGGTCGGCCACCGGCTCAGGCGGGATCATGGTCTGACAGATGGGTTCCGGGCAACCGGCCCCGGCTTCCACACAAGGATGACAGGACGGCTCGGCTTGGAAAACATAGTGCCCCTCCCCATACGGTCCGGTCTCAAAGCATGACGCCGGCCCCAGGTACACTCCCACGGTCCTGGTCCCCAGGGCCGCGGCCAGGTGCAGAGTGCCGGTGTCCCCGCTCACCAGGAGATGGGCCTCCCGCAAGCGGGCCGCCAATTCCAGGAGGTCAGTCTTCCCCTGCAGATTGACCACCCGTTCCTGTTGTGCCGGGGTCAGACCACCCCTGAGCGCTTCTCCCTGAGGCTCCTCGGCCTTGGTACCCAGAAGCAAGATGCGGGCTCCAAGCCTGTCCACCACTAGTCCGGCCAGCCGGGTGAAGGCTGCCAGGGGCCAGGTGCGGCGAGAATGCCTGGTAGCCACTTGCAGGGCGATGATCGGCTCCCCGTGCCCTGACGTCAGCATTGGAGTTTCAGGTTCAGGTCCCCTGGCCGGAGACAGGTGACGGAAGACGTCGCTCAGATGCACTCGGTTGACTTGTCGGGCATGGACCAGGGCATACACCAGCGCCAGCCAGGGCTCACGGAAAAAGGCTCTGCCCCCGTGCGCTGGCTGGTAACCTTTGGCTTTTCCCCCCACCAGATAGGTCAGCAAGAGCGCCAGACGGGAAAAGTTGAGGTTGTACACCAGGTCATACTTGTGGGCCTTGAAGCCATCTGTCAGATGCTGAGCCTGGTCATACGCGGCCGCGAGATCTCGCTGTGCCAGGAAGGGAAGGCCTGCTAAGTCCATCTCCCAGAGATGGTCAAATTCTGGTCCCAGAGTATGAAGAGCTTTGAGCCGACTGTCGGTCAAAAGATCAAGACGCCGTCCCGGGTATTGGTGGCGCAGCCGGCGCAGGAGCGGCCAGGTTTGTACCAAATCTCCCAGCCGGGCCAACTGCACCACCAAAACCCGCCCTTCCGTCACAGTGTCCTCCGCATGGTATCGAGCATGGCCGCCACCCGGTGCCGGTAAGTGTGCTCGGTCAGTACCCGGTCTCGGGCCTTAGCCGTCATTTTTTTCCGAACCTCTGGATGCCGGAGGTAAAAACTCACCAGTTCCGGAATTTCCCCTGGCTCCTCGAAACAGGCCACCTCATCCCCCACTTTGAAAAGCTCAGCCAACTGCTCCCGAAAGTCAGTGAGGAGAAATCCTCCTGCCGCCGGCACGTCAAAGATCCGCTGGTTCACCGCGGCTTTCATCTGGAGGCTGGTGGCGTTGAAGTTAATGTCCGTGGTCCCGTAAACCTGGGGAAGCTCATCGTAATAGTTGACCTCCGGCCGCAAAATGAAACCTTTTCCCAGAAGCTCCTGCCACCCTGCGTCTCCATAAATCACCGGTTCAAAGGGAACCAGTTCCCTGATGCAGGCCAGCCGGTACTTCAGCGTCGCGCTCCATAAGAGCGCAGCCTCCAGGTCGCTCCGACCTTGCCGATCAAGGCCCCGAATGAAAGGGTTTTCCTCCAGGCCCTCAGATGCCAGCAGGGACTCCAAACGACGGAAGGGTTGGGACTTGAAGGACTCAAAAAGCTTGTTAAAAAGCTCCTGAAATTTTGGACTTCCAGGTAGCCGCGCCAGCTTCTCTTGCACCGAACCCACCAGAGAATTGCCCACAAAGGCCACTGGGGTTCGTCGGTTTTCCTTGATCAGGGCCCGCTCTGGAGAAAAGACCTCGGGATCGGTGGCCAGGGGCAGGGGAAAAACCCGGTCAAATCCCAGGGCCCGCACCTCCGGGATATAGGTGGGGTCCCACACGAAAATGAAAGCCAGGTCACTTTGGGGTCCGTCGTATAAGCTCAAAATAATGGCCGGGCTGTCCACGTACCAGGACACCGAGGGCACCCTGAGACGGTGCAAGGTGTCAAGGAGCAGGCCTTCCCGGTCAAACCCCAAATGATTGACCGTGAACACCAGGTCGGGGGAAAATTCCCGAACATCGAGAAGAAGTTGCCGAAGCACCTCTTCCCCCTGGTCCCGACGCTTGTCAAAGAGGGCCAGACGCACTTCGTGCCCCAGTTGACGAAAGGCCCGCATCACCTCCGGCAACAAAAAATAATCCGGGTTAATCACCAGAACCCGGAGATTATCTTTCTTAAGGCCCAAAGGACGGATTGCCGACCTCTTGGAGGGCTTCAGGCGGGCAACAACCTCCTGGTAAAAGGTCTTATGCGAACGCAAGGAAGGTGGATGACCCCAGAAGGCCAGGCCGTCCCCGTTCCCTTGGGGAAGCCTCATCTGGAGGAGGCGCACCACTTCATCAGCTTCAGGGCTCACCACCAGCATGGTCCGAGGGCGGGCTAGTAGCTCGGTAAGGTCTAACGCGGAGAGTGCGGCCCAAACGACTTCCGCCTCTTTTTCCACCACGATCAGGTACTGGTCTTCACTGAGGAATGGCAAGAGGCTCAGGAGATGGTAGCCCAATCCCAGCCCCAGGGCCACAAGGTATCGGGACCCTCCCAAAGGTGCAGTCTGGGCCAGCTCCTGGGCTTCTTGCCAGGCTTGCCGGGGACTGTGAAGCGTGACGCCGCGACCCTCCTCACCCATAACCTGGAGGCTGGGAGGCTCTCCGGCCAGAAACTTCACCCGGTGAAGCGGGTGGGGGTCCCCCGGCAAGGGCGGTAAGCGATCCAGCCCCTCTGAACGGGCTTTCAGAGTTGCGAGATTTTTCTCCCAGGTTTCTTTGCACCTTCCCTCCCTCTGGCCGTCGTCTTTCCTCATCAAGGCAGCAGATAAGCAAGAAAAATGCCAGACCAGAAAAAAGATAACTTATTGATTGTTAATGGTTTTTAAGGAAGTGGAAGGAATCTCCCTGATGAGCAAGGCAGAAATTGCCCACCCGGTTATGTAGGTGAGGGGTATTTGTTCTTAGTGTCGGAAATCTATCGTGTCGAGGCCCCCGGCGTTAGCGGCCCAGTTTTTCCAGGCGCACACCCAAGAGACGGATCATTTTCCGGTGGGGATTCTCCCGGCGGTCTAAAAATGGCATGAAAAGCTTCATGGCTTCAAATTGGAGGACACGCTGGGAATTAACAGGATGAAGCAGGGTGCGGGAGCGTGTGTGTGTTTCAAAATCAGCGAAGCGCACGGTGATTACCACGGTGCGAAAGGTCTGGAAGCCCTCTTGCTGCAAGCTTTCCAGCACACCCCGGCCCATGGCCCAGAGGCGTTCAAAGAGAAACCCCAGGTCTTCAGTGTCTTCGGCAAAAGTTTCCTGTTCGCCGATGGACTTGGGGTCCCGTGTGGTCTTTAAAAGGGCGCTTCCCCGGCCCCGCACTTTTTCGTAGAGCGCCAGTCCCCACTTCCCCAAAAGCCTTTCCAGTTCCTCGGGGGCGAAACGTTTGACGTCCGCCACCTTTCTTACTCCCTGGCGGGCCAGGAACTGCTCTGTCTTGGGGCCCACCCCTGGGATGGTACGGATGGGAAGAGGTGCCAGGAAATCCTCAGCCCTTTCGGCCGTGACCACCGTCAAGCCATCCGGCTTCTGATAGTCTGAGGCGATCTTGGCCACCAGCTTGTTGGGGCCGATCCCCACCGACGCGGTGAGACCTGCTTGTGCCTTGATTTCCTCTTTGATGGTCCGGCAGAGGTCCTCGGCCCGGGGGAAGGATTGACAAAAACTGAGGTCCAGGTAGGCTTCGTCGATGCCTACCTCTTGCACCATGGGCACATGTCGGCGGATGAGGGCCTTAATCCTTCGAGAGACCTCTGAATAGCGAGGAAAGTTGGGAGTGATAAAAATGGTTTCCGGTTCTCCCCGCTGCCTGGCCGCTTCGGCCAGCTTCCAGGCCCGGGAGATGGGCATGGCCGAGTGGATGCCGTAGCGTCGGGACGGGTAGTTGGCTGTGGAAACCACCCCCCGGCCCCGGCCATCCTTGGGGTCGGCCCCCACCACCAGGGGCAGGCCTCGCCATTCAGGATGATCCCGCTCCTCCACCGCCGCAAAAAAGGCGTCCATGTCCATATGGCCGATGATGTGCATCACTGCCATTGTCGCGCATTTTCACAGGGGCTCAAAACCACGTAACCTAGGATAGGGAGGGATGGAAGAAAGGGGATTAAGCTAAAATATTCAGGAGTTCAGGAAGGGAAGGGCAGGTCTATAAACCGTCAGGAAGTCAGCCCTCATGCCATCATGGCAAGGATCTTCTCGGTCATTTCTTCCAGAAGCCCCTGATTTCCCCGGCTCTCCACGTTCAGACGCAACACCGGCTCCGTGTTGGACTTTCTGAGGTTGAAACGCCAGTCGGCAAATTCGAGGCTCAGCCCGTCGGTGTAATCTCTTGTCAGCGCCTTCGATCCGAGAGAACTTTCCACCCGGGACAGCACCTGGTCCTGATCTGCCACCAGCCGGTTGATCTCCCCACTCACCGGGTAGCGCTGCCACCGCTCGGCGATCAAAGCCGACAAGGGTTGGTTACGGCGGCACATTATTTCCAGAACCAAGAGCCAGGGGATCATGCCGCTGTCGCAATAGGCGAAGTCCCGAAAGTAATGGTGGCCGCTCATCTCCCCGCCATAGAGCGCATCCTCTCTCCGCATGCGTTCCTTAATGAAGGCATGCCCGGTCTTGCTCATTACCGGGATTCCCCCAGCTTCCCGCACCAACCCAATAGTGTTCCAGGTGAGGCGGGGGTCATGGATAATCTTTCCTCCAGGTTGCCGGGCCAGGAGTGTCTGGGCCAAAAGCCCGACGAGATAATAGCTTTCCACAAATTTCCCCGCTTCGTCGAAAAAAAAGCAGCGGTCGAAGTCCCCGTCCCAGGCCAGACCCAGTTCCGCCTGGTGCTCTTGCACGGCCCGGGACGTCATCGCCCGGTTTTCCGGCAGGAGGGGATTGGGCACCCCGTGGGGAAAGGTGCCGTCCGGCTCGTGGCAGATTTTGATGAACCGGAAGGGGAGATGAGACTCCAGCGCGTCAATCACCGGCCCGGCGCAGCCGTTTCCCGGATTGGTTACCACTTTGAGAGGCCGCAACTGTTCCCGGTCCACATAGCTCAACAGATGTTTCACGTAATCACCCAGGGACTCCTGATAAACCCGGGTGCCCTGTCGTTCAGACGGGGGTGCCAGCCGCTCACTGGCTGTTAATGCTTCAATATCCCTGAGGCCGGTGTCCCCGGAGATGGGCCGAGCCTCCTCCCGGACGAACTTCATACCGTTGTAGTCGGGGGGATTGTGACTGGCGGTGACCATGATACCGCCATCCAGCCTCAGGAAGGCCGTGTAAAAATATACCTGCTCAGTGCCGCAGAGACCCAGGTCCACCACCTCCACCCCGGTCTCCATGAGACCCGCGGTGAGGGCATCCACCAGCCCCTCGCTGCTTAGCCGCATGTCCCGGCCCACGGCGACGCGCCGGGGCCCGAGATATTCGGCATAAGCCCTGCCGATGCGGTACGCCAGCCGGTGATCAAGCTCCTCCGGCACCCGTCCCCGAATGTCATAGGCCTTGAAGCAGGGAAGATGGCTCATGCTACCTGGTCCTCACAATACAGACATGCCAATGATAACCAACATAATTGTTACACACGGGCAGCCAGACGAAGCCTGTCCCTCTCTCGGACGACGAACCCCTCTGCTATGAGTTGCTCGAGGGCCGCCTTGGTACGGGCTGAGCTTTTGCCTACGGCCTTGGCCAGTTCTTTATCTGTGGGGACCGGCTCCTTGAGAAGGGTCTTCAAGATCAGACCCCGCACTTCCCGGTTGGAGCCGGCGAAGGGACTTTGCTTGGCATGGTGGGCGCTGCGGCGGTTGGGGTTGGGGCCAGAGACCTTGAGCCCGGCCCCATAGTCCATGAGAGCGTAATACCAGTCCCTGACCTGCTCCCGGTCCAGGGTCTCTGCCACCACCGGGAGGATTTCCCGGTCGCTGACACCCTCCTGCTCAGCGAAAAAAAAGTGGAGGAACACCCGGCGGATGTTGGTTTCAAGAAAGACCACCGGCTGCCCAAAGGCAAAAGCCAGAAGCGCCCCGGCGGTGGCGGGACCGATGCCCGGCAGGGACCGCAGGGCCTTTTCGGTGGCAGGCAACCGCCCCCCCCAATCCTCCACCACTTGGTGAGCCAGTCGCTTCAAAGACAGGGCCCGGCGGTTGTAGCCCAATCCCTGCCATACCGCCAGTACTTCGGGCAGGGGTGCTTGGGCCAGGGTTTCGAAATTCGAAAATTTATCCAGGAATTCCCTGTACTTTCCCACCACCCGCTCCACCTGGGTCTGCTGCAGCATGATTTCAGACACCAGGATGTGGTACGGGTTGTGGGTCTGCCGCCAGGGCATGTCCCGTTTATGGTCCTGGTAGTGCCGGTAGATAATGCCTCGAAAGCTCTCCACCTCCGAGTGAGAGAGCTTTTGGGCGTCAGCCTGGTCGCTTTTTTGCCCCCGGCGATTGATTTTCATCACCTACATCCCGGCGACATAACGTCCTTAAAACCTAACGGTTCCGGGGCTTGGATTGGCGCTGTCAACTCGCCTTTTCCAGCTCCTGCAGATACTCTGCGGGGGCCTGAAACCCCACAAACCGATGCTTCTCTTGCCCATCCGGGGAGAATAAGAGGGTGGTGGGCGCCCCCCGGACCTCATATTTCTGCACCACGTCCATGTGGCTGCGCCCTTCCAGGCGCACCGGGATGAAGCGCTCATTCAAAGCCTGAATTACCGCGGGATCTTGGTGGGTCTCACGGACCAACCGGCCGCAATGGGGTCACCCATCCAGGTGAAATTCCAAGGCCAAGGGCAGATCGGCCTTTTTCGCCTCCTCCAAAGCCTCCGTCCAGTTTTCACGCCACTTTACTGATTCAGACATACTCGTTGCCTCCTTACTTTCGCGGTTAAAACCTAATACTTTATTCTTATCCGGAGATGTTGCGTATCCTGGTTTTTTTAGTCCCTGGATTTCTCAACCGTGCAAGCCTCGCCGAGGCCCACGTTCCGCTGTCAGCAACCCGGCTCCCCCGGGTGCCCGCAGCAGTTTTGAAGATTCCGGATTTTCAGCCAGTTGTTGCGAAAAAGCAGTTTCACCTTGGTGGGCCAGGGCAGGGGAGCCCTCAGGTTGGTAACCAAAGCTCGAAAGCTGGGGCGGCGCAGATTCATCAGATTCCTTTATTATCCTGGGGAAGCCGAACTGTTCTTCCCTACTGCAGAAATAAGGGGCTCACCGTGAATTTGTGAAGCCTCCCGGTGAACCCCATTTCTTTAATTCACCCATGTAAGGTGTCCTAATATCCTTCCTCGTAGGCCACCTCGTCATCCGAGAGTTGATCCTTGAAAAGATAGTGCACCCAAACCTGGTAGGCGATGACGATGGGGACAAAGGTCAGGGCGACCCCAAGCATGATTTTCAGGGTCAAGGGGCTTGATGACGAATTGGCCACGGTCATGCTGAATTTGGGGTCGAGGCTCGAGGGTATGAGGTTGGGATAAAGCCCTACCACCCCGAACAGGACGGTGCTGACGATGGTGAGGGCCGAAGTAAACCAGGCCTTCCACCAGGACGATATGGCCATGAACACCCGGGTGGAAAGAAGGGCAAAGACGGCCACCAAGGGAATGAGAAACAGGACAGGATGGGCCAGGTAATTGTCATAGAGGTTAGTTACCCGCTGGCTGGCCAGGAGAAATATCACCGCCAGGACCAACACCAGAGGCCAGATCTTTTTTGCCATAGCCCCCGCCCGCGCCTGCAACTCCCCTGCCGTTTTAGTGGTAAGCCACAAGGAACCGTGCATGGCAAAGATCGACACAAAAAGCAAACCCCCGGTGATGCCATAGGGGTTGAGGAGGGTAAAAAGGGTCCCCTGGTAGATTCCCTCTCCGTCAATGGGCAATCCTTTAAAGATATTGGCAAAGGCTACCCCAAAAAGAAGCGCCGGCAGAAAGCTGCCCAACACCAGGCAGAGGTCCCAGGTCCTTCTCCATTTGGGATCGTCCACCTTGCCCCGGAAGGCAAAGGTGACACCCCGGAGGATCAGGGCGAAGAGGATAAGCATGAGCGGGGTGTACAGCCCGCTGAAAAGCACGGCGTAGGTGGCTGGAAAGGCCGCAAAAGTCACCCCTCCGGCCGTGATGAGCCATACTTCGTTGCCATCCCAGAAGGGCCCCATGGCCCGGTATACCAGCTTGCGCTCCTGGTCAGTTTTGGCTAAGGCCGGCATCACCGTTCCCAAACCCAAGTCATAGCCGTCCAGCATGAAAAACATGGCCCAGAGCACTCCCCACAAGAGAAACCAGATAGTCCCCAGCATGGCTCACTCCTCTCCCTTTTTAACCGGCGCCGGTAAGGGTTCCGGCCCTTGAATGGCAAACTTACGGCAAATATAGAAGGCCACAATGCCAAGGATGGTATACACCAAAATGAAAGCCCCGAAGGAAGATCCCCACCTGTGAAGCGGCGACAGGCGATACTGCGTCCTTGGTCTTCATGACACCGTAAACGATCCAGGGTTGACGCCCCACCTCCGTGACAATCCAGCCGGCTTGCAGGGCGATGTAAGGGAGCGGCATGCTCCAGAGCATCACCTTCAGGTATAAGGGGCTGTCCTCCAATTTATTGCGCCTGAGGAAGCCGATAAACGTGAGGAGGGCAAAGAGAAATCCCAGGGCCACCATGATGCGGAAAGACACGAAAGTGAGCATGACCGGCGGCCGCTCATCCTTCGGGAAGTCCTTGAGTCCCTTGACCTCCGCATTAAAGTCGTGGAAGGCCAGCATGCTCAAGGCTCCGGGGATTTTGCCGATCTCCATCAGGTTCCGTTCATTTTTTTCGTCCGGGATGAGGAACAAGGTTTGAGGGGCGCTTTTCTGGGTGTCCCACAAAGACTCCATGGCCGCCAGCTTGGCCGGCTGAATCTTGGCCACCTCCGCGGCGTGGTGGTGTCCCTGAACAACTTCGGCAAAAGAGAAGATCAGGGCCAGGGCCAGGCCCATCCGGAAAGATTTGGTGAAAAAGGCGGTGTTTTGCTTGCGCAATAGGTGGTAGGCGCTAATCCCCATGACCACGAAGCCCGTCAGGATGTAGGCTCCGCTGATGGTGTGGAAGAAAATTTGCCAGGCGAAGGGTTGGGTAATTATTGCGAAGAAATTATCAAGTTCGGCCCGCCCGTTCCTGATGACATAGCCCACCGGATGCTGCATCCAGGCGTTGGCGATAATAATCCACAGGGCCGAGAGGTTAGCGGCCAGGGCTACCATCCAGATGCAGGCCGCATGGGCCTTGGGGGAAAGGCGCTTCCAACCGAAAGCCCATACCGCCAGGAAAGTGGATTCCAGGAAAAAGGCCAGGGTCGCTTCGATGGCCAGGAGAGAACCGAAAATGTCTCCCACATAGCGGGAGTAACGGGCCCAGTTGGTGCCGAACTGAAATTCCAGGGTGATGCCGGTCACTACCCCCACGGCAAAGTTAACCAGGAAAATCTTGCCCCAGAACTTGGCCGCCCGAAGGTAGTCCTGATCGCCGGTTCTCACGTAAATGGTTTCCATGATGGCGATGAGGATGGACAGGCCCAGGGTCAGGGGCACGAACAGGAAATGGAAAAATGTGGTTGCGGCAAACTGTAATCGGGATAGCATGAGAACGTCCATGCGCCGTTACCTCCTTATAGAATCAAGGCCTGGGGATTTTGAACCAGATTTTCCCTACCCGCTCCTGATATTGAGTAATCCTGAATATCTCAAAAAATCAGCATGATGTATAGTACTTTATGCTAATTTTTCCTTTTCAATAATAATTCTCATATTCTTCCGACGCCGTCCTTGACTTCTAAGAAAAATTGACCCTGGGATGTAGCCAGACCTCTTCTGAAATCTTATCTCAAAAAGAACCTGGGCTTAAAGCAACGACAAGCGCTCATCATAAATGAATTCCCGGGTGTGGCGGCCCACCCGCTCCGGTTCCACGTGGATCCGGGCCGTGCCCGTTTCCAGGCCCGCCCGGGCCGTGGCCTCGGCCACCGCCGGCGGCACCCGGAAATCCATGGCGTTGGGCAGGATATACCCGGGCGCCAGGTCCTTGCCCACCAACTCAGCAATGGCATGGGCCGCGGCGATGTTCATGGCGTCGTTAATGGCCCGGGCCCGGATATCCAGGGCCCCTCGAAAAATTCCCGGAAAGGCCAGGCAGTTGTTTACCTGGTTGGGGAAATCGCTTCTCCCGGTGGCCACCACCGCCGCCCCTGCGGCCTGGGCTTCCTCCGGGTGAATCTCTGGATCAGGGTTGGCCATGGCAAAGACCACAGGTTCGGAAGCCATGGACTTCACCATATCCTGGTTGAGCACGTTGGGCCCGGAGAGCCCAATGAAGATGTCGGCTCCTTTGAGGACCTCTGTGAGGCTTCCCTGGAGCCGATCGGGGTTGGTAATCTCCGCCAGTTCCTCTTTGATAAGGTTCATGCCTACGGACCGCCCCTTGAAGACTGCGCCTTTGGTGTCACAGACGACAATGTTCCTGGCCCCCGCCATGATGATGAGCTTGGCCGTGGCAATGGCCGAGGCTCCCGCCCCGTTGAACACGATCTTTACCTCGCTGAGCTTCCGGTCCACAATTTTGAGGGCGTTTATCAGCCCTGCCAGAGCCACTATTGCAGTACCGTGCTGGTCGTCATGGAACACCGGGATATCCAGGAGTTCCACCAGCTTTTGCTCGATCTCGAAACACCGGGGCGAAGAGATGTCTTCCAGGTTGATGCCGCCAAAGGCCGGAGCTATAGTTTCCACCAGTCGCACCACAAGATCCGTGTCCTGGGTGCTGATGCAGATGGGAAAGGCCTCCACCCCCCCAAAGGTCTTAAAGAGCACCGCCTTGCCTTCCATCACCGGCAGGGCCGCCCGGGGGCCAATATTCCCCAATCCCAGAACGGCGCTCCCATCTGTGACGATGGCCACCAGGTTGCTTTTGCAGGTATAATCATAGGCCGCCATGGGATCGGACAACACCTTCTGGATCACTTCCGCCACCGCTTCCGGGGCGTAAAGCTGCCGGTAGATGACTTCGTCTTTGATGGGCACTTTGGTGTAAACTTGGATGACCCCCTGGTAGCGCCGGTGCACCTCCAGGGCCTCCTCGTTGATGCTCAAGCTGCCGTAATCCTGGCCCTCTTGGGGCAGCCAGGCCAACTCCCCCTCATAGATATAGCGTTCCGTGCGTTCGTGGACCCTCTCGGGGGACATTTCCGCCGGGCCCAATTGGGCCACACCTGTCTCCTGGGCCGCCCGGGCCACGGCCTCGGACACCACCGGGGAGATTTGCCAGTCCATCTGCCGGGGGATGATGTTGGTGGGGGCGAGCTTCTCCTCGGGGATCATGCCCGCCAGGGCCCGGGAAGCGGCCAGATACATCTCTTTGTTTACCCGGTCGGCTCCCACGTCCAGGCATCCCCGGAAAAACCCCGGGGTCACCAGAGAGGAGCGGATCTGGTTGGCGCTGCTGGAGAGCGCCGTGGCCACCACCGCCGCGCCCCCTGCCTGGGCCTCGGCCTCGCTGATCTCCGGTTCAGGTAGCGCCAGGGCAAAGACAATGGGGTTCGGTGCCATGGAGGCCACCATCTCCCGGGTCACCAGGTCCTTGTCGGAGAGGCCGATGAAGACGTCTGCCCCCTTGATCACTTCTGTGAGCGGCCCCTTGAAAGTGTGGGCCCTCACCAACCGGGCGATTTCGCTTTTGGCCCAGTCCATGCCCTCCATGCGGTAGACTCTGAGGGCCCCGTGGCGGTCGCAGAGCACCACGTTTTCCAGCCCTGCGACATAGAGACCCTTGGCCACCCCGATGCCCGCCACCCCGGCTCCGTTGATGACGACCCGCACGTCCTCAAGCTTCTTCCCCACTGCCTTGAGAGCATTCAGGAGCGCAGCCAAGACGATGATGCCGGCCGCATGAAACTCATGGTGTAACACTGCCACCCGCACCGCCTTGCGGATGCGGCTCTCGATGGTGAAACACTTGGGTGCGGCAATACTCTCCAGGCAAAAACCTCCGAAGGTGGGTGCCAGGAGGCGCACGATCTCCACAATCTCATCGGCATCCTGAGTGGTCAGCGCAATGGGTACCGCATCTACATTAGCAAAGGTCTTGAAAATGACGCTTTTGGCCTCAAGCTTGGGGAGCACCGCCAGGGCCCCGATGTTGCCGAAATCGTAGCCCGCGCTGCCGTCGGAAACCAGGGCAATGGAGTTGCCCCGGCAGGTGTACTTATAGGACGCTACCGGATGTTGATCAATCTCCCGGCAGACCGCCCCCACGCCGGGTGTGTAAATCCGACTCATCACTGACATGTCCCGGATGGGCATCTTGCTTTTGACCCCGATCAAGCCTCGATAACGTCGGCGATATGACAGGGCTTCGGACTCGTTCATTTTTTCTCCCACAAAATGTTCAAGACCAGGAAAGATTTGCCTCTCATCAAAATTGACCTATTTTACCCCAGTTTTCCTGGTTCAGCACCAAAAGCCTGCCAAAATCTTTTGGTTCCGACGACCCCTGGCCGTCTCGGTTATGAGCAATTTCAGTAAGGTGGCGCAGTTACCGTGATACCGGGAGAGAGGGTAGGGTGCCCGAGGGGAAAATAGAGGCTCACGAATTTTGACATCCTGAGGGCATTTCTGAGGCCACCTCGTTTTTAAGGAGACCGGACGCAATCAGTGGCTGGAATAATGTCTTATCACTGCGGGGCGGGGGCGGGATGGTTCTATGATCCTGCTATATTTCCCTGAGGTTTCAGAAAGCGGTGATAATCCTTGCGGTGATGTTTAAGAATATATTTCAGGTGGTCAATATTTTTTTCAATGGCCTCCCGGTCCAAATCTCTGTCAATCCCCCAGCGAACCCGGAAGTGATCACGGAGGTAACGATCCATACCCCCTAATTCAGTTTCGAATCTATCCTTAGTTAATTCCCAGAAACCAGGGGTTTTTTCCAGAAGATCAAATTCATTATCATACATTGTAATACCGGCCTCTTGGTATTCTTTAAAAAGACTGGGTAATTTCTCTAAGTAGAATGGATTCGCCATTTGGCCGATGAGATCAGCAATTCCCAATATTTTGCCAATTACTTCATTTTCATAAGAATGAAATTTAATATTGTTTATTTTTACATTGATTCCAGTACATTTCAAACAGTTTTCACAAAATTTAATGTCTTTATCAATGAATCCTCTTTGAGCTAAATATCTTCTCATAAATCTAATACTTCGATCGATATGAATAACTGTGTGTTTGGCTCCAGAACTTGCAGTTTCATCCGTTGACTGGATATACCCAGTATCATGCATGATGGCGGAAATTAACCCAAGATTAACATCTTTCTCACTAAAAGAATGCCCGTTCAAAGAGGTGCCATGAATGAGTCTGGCCATCTCCAACAAACATTCTTCTGTATGCCGCAGATCATGATAGCCTGTATCACACTTCTGGTATCCAACATACTCACCCTCAAACAACTTAACAATATCCTGATAAACACTTGTTAGCAAGTCTTGATTAAAATCTGGAATTATTAATAACGCAATATTTTTTACTTCTTTAAATAAATATTTAGGTCTGATGATTCCATTAAAATCCTCAGTTATATTGGGTGATAATTTCATTACTTAAACCTCTTCTGAGACTGCCAAAGGCAATCAGGAAGCTTTTACCAAAAATTTCTTAACAATGCATTCTAAGTGCAAAGATTTCGTGTTGTCAAGGTGTTTCAAATTTTTCTATTCCATTGTTTATAATAAATTGGGAGAAAACACCCATACCTAAAAAGTCATCAGAAATAGCAGCCATTAACACTCAATGACCTTCCCCTCCCGGAGCAGCAGCTTTTGTCCTCCCAAGCGGTCAGCTTGGACAGGGTCATGAGTGATGATGAACAGGGTCAATAGCTGTTCTTCCCGTATCCTGAGGATACAGTCCTCGATAATTTCGGTATTGGCTTTGTCTATGTGTGCCGTCGGTTCGTCCAGGAAAAGGACCTCGGGGTTAATGACCAGGGCCCGGGCCAGTCCCAGGCGCACCGTCTCACCACTGGATAGGGTCACCGCCTGCTGATGGGCCTTATGGGTTAAGCCAACCTTTGCCAGAATCTCCGCCACCCGTTCCTTGACAACCGTTCTCTGCACACCTCGGATTTTCAATCCATAGGCGACATTGGCAAAGACGGTGCTGTTAAAGACTCCGACTCGGGGAAAGACCATGGTGATCCGTCTTCTCAGGTCGATGTCTGGCGCCAAGAGGCCGGTACTCGAAAAATAATTCACTTCACCTTGGTCGGCTCTCTCTAAAAGCGCGGCAATGCGGAACATAGTGGACTTACCACTGCCGTTGGGCCCCATCAGGATATACGAATTCCCGGCTGCGAAGGTGTATGAGCAATCCTTGAGAACCGGGTTCCCGTTGTACAGTTTAGCAATCTTCACCAGTTCCAGGGTCAATCCCATAGGCGCACCCCCGTTTCCACCCGGCCCCATCTCTGCACTCCCCGCAAGGTCAGATTCACCAGCATGGACAAGGTTAACAGGATCACCCCCAGGGCGATTCCCAGGTCGAAATTCCCTTTGTCCGTTTCCAGAGCAATGGTGGTGGTCATCACCCTGGTGTAGTTGGCGATGTTGCCTCCCACCATGAGCACCGCCCCCACCTCTGCCGAGACTCGGCCAAAAGCGGCGATCACCCCTGCCATAATGCCATAGCGGGCCTCTAAAACAACAGTGACGGCCTCCTGGCGGGGTGTGGCCCCCAAGGTCTGGGCAGCCAGGCGGATGATGGGATCTACGCCGACGATGGCGGCATGAGACAGAGAAGTGACAATAGGAAAGGCCAGTATTGTCTGGGCGATGACCATGGCCGCAGGAGTGTACAATAGGGTCAAGAAGCCTAACGGGCCGCTTCGGGAAAGGATGAGATACAAAAACAACCCCACCACCACCGGCGGCAGCCCCATGCCGGTGTTCAATATGCTGAGAATCAGGCCCCTGATGGGGAACCGCCGCAAAGCCAGCAGTGCGCCGGTAGGAACCCCCAAGACCGTGGCTAAGAACAAGGCTACCCCCGACACCTGGAGGGAGAGGCTGATGATCCTGATTAGTTCCGGATTGAAGGTGGCAATGAGCCGGAAGGCGTCAATGAAGCCCTGAAAGATGGTTTCCATGCAGGGTAACTACAGAAAAATAGATTAATTAATCAGGAGAGCCAAGAGAATCTTTGACCCGCGGCTCCCTTTTGTTAAGGCTTTTTTTTCAGCGTTAACGGTTACTTGGCATTCGGGGTGAACAGCTGATTCCCTTTTTTGTCTGTAAAGTCCCCGATAGCCTTTTGGCCCTCCGGGGAGATGAGCCAATCAATGAACTGTTTGGCCTCCTTGGACTTCACCTGCTTATGCTTCTCAGGGTTAACCGCCATAACCCCATACTGATTAAAAAGGACTGGGTCTCCCTGGACCACGATGACCATCTCCAGTTTATCCTTGTCCTTGGTGGCCAGCCAGGTGCCCCGGTCCGTCAGGGTGTAACCAAGTTTTTCATTGGCAATGCGCTGGGTTTTCGCCATGCCCTGGCCCACTTCTAAATACCATTTCTGGCCTTTGGGGTCGACCCCGGCCTGTTTCCAGATTTTTAATTCCTTGCTGTGAGTGCCGGACTTGTCCCCCCGGGAGACGAAAGGTCCGCTCTTTTCGGCTATTTTTTTAAAGGCTTCCGGGGCGGACTTCATTTCCTTGATCTTCAGGGGGTCATTGTCAGGGCCGATGATCACGAAATCATTGTACATGAGATCATGGCGGTCTGTGAACCAGCCTTCCTCAACGGCCTTGAGCTCCTGATCCTTGGCGTGCACCATGACCACATCGGCGTCCCCCCGTTTCCCGATCTCGATGGCGGCGCCGGTGCCCACCGCCACCACGTCCACTTTAATGCCCGTCTTTTTTTCAAAAATGGGAAGCAAATACTCGAAGAGTCCCGAGTTTTGCGTGCTGGTGGTGGAGGCGCAGCGAATCCGGGTCTCCGCCCCGGCGGGGACCGCTGCCAGAACCACAGCAATCATCGAAATAATCACCAGTGTTTTCAACATTTTCTTCCTTCCCCAAGTTGTCTCACTCTATCCAGCGATATTTTTCTAACTTTCCGTTCAACTACTGCCTTTCCAGGCGTACCTGGCTTTGATGACCATCCCCATAGAGGAATTCGATATTCGTTCAAAAGAATATCGATTTCCAGGAAAAAAATCCAGCAAAAAAATGGTGAGCTCCAACCGGGGTCCGGAAGTAGTCTCAGAAAGTTCCCCATCACACTCCTTCTTCCGAGCCTGAAGTTTCTTTTTGTGAAAACTTATTACTTCTAACTAAATCGATGGGCCGCACGGTATAAAAAATGAACCGTTTCATGAAGTCGCCATTCAAAAATTTAACCCTAATATAAGCGTACCCGGGGTTGACATATTCTCTGCTGTTCTATTAGGATAGAAAAAAGACAGTGATACTGCTGACGTTTCCATTTGAGCCTAAGCTTGTCTTGCGAGTTGTGATTTTCCTCCCTTTCGTGTGAGCAGCACCTGAAGCGTTAAGCTGGGCGGTTCCCACGCAGTATTTTTAAAAGCCAAACTGTCACCACATGCGGCAATGACCAAAGGTCAGTTTTCCCTACCTCGGGGGAGGTAATGAATATTTTTAAAAGGAGGGCGACCATGAAAAAAATCTTTTTCTTTGCGGCCACCTGGCTTATAATACTTGTGGCGCCGGGCTGGGCCTCGACGGCCAGCATCGGCCAAGCAAAGGTCAATGTCCGTAGCAAGCCCAGTCTCAAATCCGAGGTGCTTTTTCAAGCTCACCTGGGATACCCTGTGGAGGTGGAAAAAACCAAGGGTAAATGGGTGCAAATCAGAGACTGGCAGGATAATGTCGGCTGGGTCTACCGGCCCCTTATCAACAAGAGGGTTCACACCGCCGTGGTGCTTCCGGAGAAGGTTAACATCCGGAAAGGTCCTGGCCTGAAATACGGGGTAGTGGGCCAGGCCGAAAGTGGCGAGGTTTACAAAATTTTCAAAGAAAAGCAAGGATGGGTAAAGGTTGGTTATTACCTGGAAAACCAGGTAATCGGTTGGATCCGAAACGATCTGGTATGGGGCGAATAAGCCTGCGTCGTGCTTACCAGCAGTCCTTAATTGACTGCAATTGACTACAGGGTTTGTCCACCCTCCATCGAAAAATTATTAATCGTTAACTCCAGGGTTACCACAACAAGATATGGTGAAACGCTAACTCAAGCTCAGACTGAGAAAAGAAGAGGAGGATTTTTTTATGAAACGCTTGGTTTTGTTCCTGGGCATGGCTTTTATTGCCGGTATTTTGGTATTGGGCTGCGGCGGCCAGCCGGAAAAACCCAAGGCCAAGAAACCGGAGGCGGCAACAAAAGAGGCTCCTGCGGCTCCTGAGAAGAAAGAGGCGGTAGCTCCGGCACCAGAAAAGAAAGAACCCGAGAAGGCAGAGCCCGAAAAGAAGGAACCGGAAAAGAAAGAAGAGGCTAAGCCCGCCGAACCGCAACCTGGCGAGGCCAAACCTGCCGCCGAAAAACCTGGTGAAGAAAAGAAATAGGAGAGCTTCTCAAAACTTAAAATCTGCTCCAGGCAAGATTCGCCCGAAGTTGTTAAGTTCTCCAGGCTGAATCTCGCTTTTGGAGTGGTGGACTAACAAATCAAGCAACAGTGACAATGCCCAAATACCCGTCAACGGTGACAGTGTTGCCGGTGTGGATGAGGATTGTGGCATTGGGTGCCCCGGTGACGCAGGGGATGCCGTACTCTCGGGCAATAATTGACCCATGAATGAGCATGCCCCCGCGCCGCTCCACAATAGCGGCGGCCAGGGGGACCACAAAGGTCATGCTCGGGTCCACGGCGTCGCAGACCATGATTTCCCCGGCTTTAAATTGGAAGAGGTCTGCCGGCGCCAGGATGACCCGGGCCTGGCCTTCAGCCAAGCCAGGTCCGGCTGGCTGCCCCACGATCTGCCGGGCCTTGAGTTGAGCCCACTTAGGTGTTCGGCCCCCAGGGACTCCTCTGGGGGTTTTTCTTGCAGTTCCGCCAAAATATCCTGAACATCCCGGGGCAAGCGGAGCGGGATTGTCTTGCCAGCCGGGCCCCGGCGCTCAACTACTGCCGTAACCCTGTGGAGCTGTGCCTCTATACGCCCCAAATGCAAGTTGTCATCATCGCGGAGCTTATAACTGGCCCGACTCAGTTCCAGCAATTCCTCAGCTTCAGTGCCCTTCTTTCCGGAAAAGTTTGACAGGAACCTCTCCCTCAACTCTGCCACGTCCCGCACGTCAAAGCGCTCCGGTCTCGGCGGCCGGCTGGCCATTTCCGCGAGCAGCTCTCCCAGGGTGGGCATATCCTGGGAACAAGATGAAGCGCCGCAAAAAAGGTCCCCGAAATCCTCCAGGAACTTTTGCATCGCCAGGTTTAGCTCAATATCTTGAACCTGGTGGCTCCGCACTTCTGTAATAAGCCTGGGATTTTCTCTTCGCAATGCGGCCATGCCCCCCAGCCGGACGCTGGTCACCCCTAGCCGCTTTCTTCAGGGCGGTGACCTCGATGAGTAGGCAGGGGATGTTAGCCTGATGCAACCGGCGTACGCAGCACAAACCTGCCAGCCCGGCTCCAATAATGACGACCTGGGAGGAAGTCGCCGACATGGGTCCTCCCCAATGTTTCTCTCAAGTGTAGAGCCTCAGGAGCCGGTGTCAAGTCTCCTCTAAGTTTTTGACATTTGGAATGCTGCGCCTGAGGCGGCTCATTCCTGACCCCTTGGCCATGCCGAAATCCCTTGTGTGTTTTCTCCCAAATGCGGTAATGTAGGCATATTGGTCAATGGCCCCGTCGGTCCCGCAACTCCAAGACTATCTTGGAGACTCTGATAGCCAGGTTGAAGGTCCTCCCATGAAGAGCATTTGAAAATTACCTTTTCAGGATGTGCCAAGAAGTTTGGAGTAAAATGATGTTTGTGGTCTTGAGTCGATTTACTGTTGGCAATGAAATGACCGCCGAAGTGAAAAAAGCTTTTCAAAATCGTCCCCATCTCGTTGATAATGAACCAGGATTTAAAAAGTTGGATGTGATTAGCCCTCATGGAAATCCTGATGAGATCTGGCTGATTACGTATTGGCAAGATGAAGCGAGCTATCGGACGTGGCGACGAAGTCATAAATTCCGTGAGTCTCACAAATTTATCCCCAAAGGTCTCAAGTTGCTTCCCAAAAGTGCTCGGCTGAATTTCTTTGAGTACGTTTGCTCATAGCATTCAATCAAATGAACCTAATAGATAGAACGATGAATATAAGTCAAGCTATTCTGGACCAACGACAGGTAATATCAGAAATCGTCATAAAGCAAGAATATGCCTGTCGACCTGGATATTGGGAATCTTTTGGAGAGATCGGCTATAAAAAAGGATTGGAAGATATCAATTATCATTTGTCATATCTGGCTGAGGCTATTGCTGCCGAAGATCCGTCATTATTTACTGATTATCTTGCCTGGGCCAAGGTTCTGTTTAAAAGTCTTAATTTTCCTTCTGATGTCCTCAGTAAAACACTCCGTCATCTCCAGGTTGCTCTAAAACAAACCTTGCCTGAGGAGATGCACGCCTCGGTCGATGCATACCTCTCGGCTGGAGAGCGACATATTCAAGACGCCCCGGAAGTTCTCCCGAGCTTCTTAACAGAAGATACACCCTTGGGAGGGCTGGCCCAAAAGTATCTCCAGGCTCTTTTGCAGGGGGACCGGCACCGGGCCAGTAAACTCATCCTCGATGCGGTTGATGCCGGGGCAAAAGTTAAGGATATTTATCTGCAGGTATTTCAACCCTGCCAGCGTGAAATTGGCCGCCTCTGGCAAACGAACCTGATCAATGTGGCGCAGGAGCATTATTGCTCGGCCTCGACCCAACTGATCATGTCCCAACTGTATCCGTATATTTTTGCCACTGAGAAGATGGGTAAGAAGCTCATCGCCACCTGTGTGGGTGGGGAGCTGCATGAAATCGGGATTCGAATGGTCTCCGATTTTTTTGAGATGGAAGGGTGGGACACCTACTATCTGGGAGCCAACACCCCTTTAGAAAGTGTCCTGAAGATTATCGTCGATCAAAAGCCGGAATTAATATGCCTCTCGGCTACCATGACCTTTCATGTCGGTCAGGTGGCCCAAAAAATTGCCAGAATCCGTGAGCTTGAGAATGACCAAAAGCGGCTGGCCATTATGGTTGGGGGCTATCCCTTCAATGTGGCGCCTGGACTGTGGAAAAAAGTTGGTGCCGATGCTTGGGCCGGGGATGCTCAAGAGGCGGTGGAGGTGTCCAACCGCCTGCTCCAAAATTAAGGTATTCTCAATAACGAGCTTAGTGATACTACCTAATACTGTGTAATAACCCATGACTTCTCCTGTCTCTCCAGATAAGCCCAGCAACCTCGAAAACTTCGGTCCTCATGTTCTTCTATCCTGCAATCAAGAAGGCGCCGTCTTGGAAGTCTTGGTAGAAGGCCTGGGGCTTGAGCCTGGTCGCCTCCTCTTCGATTTTGTGGCCAAGGAGAGCCGAGGGAGAACCCTTGATTTTCTTCTGGAGGTAAAGCGGCAAGGGCTGGCCGGAAGCGGTCAGATTAACCTGATCACCCCAGCAGGCCCAGTTCTTCTATTCCTGGCCGGGGTGGCCCTGACTGACTCCTTCCTGATTTTCGGAGCGCCGACGGCCCGGGGCGTCGAGGCCTGGCTGGCTCACATGCGCGCCTTCCCAGGTGACGATAAAAGCCGGTTACTTTACGAGGCTTTGTCTCTGGGGGAGGACCACCTTCTGTACGACGAATTCACTCGGCTTAATAATGAACTCATCAACCTTCAGCGGCAGTTGGCCAAGCAGAACGTCGAGCTGGAAAAAAGAGTGAAGGAGCGCACGGCCAAACTGGAGGAGTCCGAGGAGAGGTTACAACATTTGACCTTCCAGCTCCTGAGCGCCCAGGAAGAGGAGCGCCACCGTCTGTCCCGGGAGCTGCACGATGAGTTGGGGCAATCTCTCATCGTGCTCAAGCTGCAACTCAAAACCCTGGCCCGAGACCTGGGCTCCGAGGAGGCTAAAGTTAAGAGCGCCTTTGACCAGCTCAGCACCTCGGTGGATGACACCATCGAAAGTGTCCGCCGCTTGTCCCGGGATCTCAGTCCATCCATTCTGGAAGATCTGGGCCTCATGGCGGCTCTGCGCAACCTGTTCGCCGGGGTTGAGGAGCACTATCAGCTTACCGGTTTTACGGCAGGCCTCGATGATCTGGACCAGTTGTTTTCCCGCGCAGCACGCATCAACATCTACCGGGTTTTCCAGGAGTCCCTCACCAACATCGCCAAGCATGCCCGACCTACCCAGGTGACGGTGACCGCCCGTCGGCAAAACCGCCAGGTAACCTTTGCCATCGAAGATAACGGCGCGGGGTTCGATGTACAGGAAATCAGGCGTCCCTCCCAGAAAAAGCGGGGCATGGGGCTGGCCGCCATGGAGGAGAGAGTCAGGTTGTTGGGGGGAACCTTTCATCTAGAGAGCCAGCCGGGCCGGGGCACCAGGATCAGCTTTACTCTCCCGGTTTCGGCGGAAGGGAGGCAGCATGAGTTCCTACCGGATAATCCTGGCGGATGATCACGCCCTGTTTCGCAGCGGGGTGAGACGTATCCTGGAAGAAGTTCCCGGGGTGGAGGTAGTGGGCGAGGCTGCTGACGGCATGGAACTCCTGGCCCTCCTCAAGGAAATGACCCCAGACCTGGTCATTCTGGACATCTCCATGCCGAGGTTACGGGGCCTGGAAGCCATCCAGGAAATCAAGACCTCCCACCCCCAGGTTCAGGTTCTCATCCTCACCATGCACAAAGACGAGGAATACCTCTCCTATGCCCTTGGCGCCGGGGCAGCAGGCTTCATCCTCAAACAGGACGCTGATCCGGAACTCCTGGAGGCCCTTACCACCATCCGCCGGGGTAAGACCTACCTCTCCCCGGCCATCTTTGAGGTCGTGCCGGACCTGCTCCGCCGCCGGCAGAAGCCGGATGGAACCCCCAAGGAGGTGCTCACCCATCGTGAGCGTGAAATTCTCACCCTGCTGGCCGATGGCAAGTCCAGCAAGGAGATTGGAGAACTGCTGTTCATCAGCCTCCGCACCGTACAGAACCACCGGGCCAACATTATGAGAAAGCTGAAGGTCAAGCGCACCACCGATCTCATCAAGTACGCTGTCCAAAAAGGCTACTCCTGATCCAGTTTCCACTTGCCTGGTTGCCTTTCTTCTGAGTATTTGTACTCAGAGCCAAATGAGCACCGCGCTCCATATCTTTTTTCCCCTCCATCTCTATACTGATTCTGAAACTGGGCTTTGGCCTTTACGCCCGACAACCCTTGGAGATTTTTTTAAATTAGTATGGCCTGCTATCAAATCGTCTTGGCCGAAGATCACACCGGCTTCCGGCGCTTGGTGCGCCAGGAGCTGGAAGGTACCGGCGACCTCCAGGTTATAGGAGAGGTCAATAACGGTCAGGAACTCCTGAATCTGCTTGAGGAGATATCCCCGGACTTGATCATCTTGGACATTTCCATGCCTA
Organism: uncultured delta proteobacterium; assembly: GCA_963709285.1. Taxonomy (GTDB): domain Bacteria; phylum Desulfobacterota; class Desulfobaccia; order Desulfobaccales; family 0-14-0-80-60-11; genus JBGSLA01. Next base: position 218,146 of record CAVPVR010000005.1, read on the forward strand.
ACCTGGGGGGTATGGAAGCTGCCAAACGCATTATGCACAGCCATCCCCGCGTGAAAATTTTGTTTCTCACCATGCAGAAGAATCCAGTTTATGTCCAACAAGCCCGGAGTTTAGGGGTGGCAGGCTATCTTCTGAAAGAGGAAATGATTCAAGCCCTTTTGCCGGCCGTCTGCCAGATCCGAGCCGGAAGCACTTATATTTCCCCGATTCTTGGGAAATACCTGAACAACAACCAGGACTGTTAAGAGAGACCCATCTCCCTGAAGGTATTTTGACTCATGGCAGGTTAACCATTTTTACCTAAAAACAATTAAGCACTAGGGCCGATTTATCAGAAATTTTGCATTGTATAAGGTAAGGCTATCAACGGCGCCCCAGAGCGCTACTCAGGGAGGCATCATGGCCCGACAAGCGAATCCCGACAAAAATCAGAGTCTTAGAAGTCAGTCCATGAGTTCCTATCAGGATTGTACCTCTTCTTGGGCCCGGCCTGAGGTTTTGCTGGTAGAGGATGGTACCGGCGCTTTTGAAGAAATCGGCAGCATCCTGCAAGAACAGGGCTTTCAGGTCCTTTTGGCCCCAGATACTTCAACAGCCATGGAAGAGGTGGGTAACTATCAGGTGGACGTGGTCATGGTCGCGGCCACCCGACAGGATCCTCGCGGCTTGCGGGTTTTGGACCAGGCTAAACACCTGAATCCTGACGTGGTGACCGTGCTTCTCACCCGGGGCTATGGCAGTGATTTGCCGGTGGAAGCTTATGAAGCCGATATTGACTGCTACTTGGGCTGGCCGGTGCTCCCAGGGGACTTGGGACGTCGCCTCATGAATCTGCTGGCTGCCGACCTCCTTGACGAAGGCCCCAAGCAGCAGTCCTCCTCGACAGGGTTGGTGGACCGTCGGGTGTGGTTTCTTCTGGGGCGCTTTGTTTATGAGGTCTGGAACTCTCTGAACCAGGTGAGCGACTCCCTGAACTCCCTGAAAGAATACCAAGGTGATTCTGGGTCAGAGAAAACAACTCTTTTACAGCTCCAGGACCTCTCCCACGACATCAACCGCATGACGGATGCAGTGGAGCAGTTTATCCGGGAGACCCCGTGGCCGGAATTGAATCTTTCCGTGGCTTGGGATGACCATTCCGGCTTTTTCCGGGCATGAAAGATGAAAGGTTACCGGGAAACTGATTGGCCTGGATACTAAAGGAAATCAGGGAAGCTACTGCTTTTGAAAAGTGAAACCTTAAACTGCAAATAACCAAACAAATAAAGGAGGATGACAGCATGACCAAAGATAAACCCCATGACATGGAAGTGGGAGGCAAAGGTGGCTTTAGCGGCGAAGAAGGCGCCAACATTTTTCAGTGTCCTGAGTGCGATGCCGAGCACGCTTTCCCGGGGCATAAGCCTGGGGACCCGCTCATGTGCCCCAAGTGCGCTATTCCCCTGAAAGCCAAATACACTAAATAGCTCATCCTGCTGAGGCTAGCCGACGCGGCTCGTAAGTCCTCTTCATAGTTGAGCAATTTATTTTTCTTGGGAGGTGGGCTAACCGCCTCCCACAATCTGCGCTGATCATTATTCGCGAGGAGGCGGCTAATCCCGCCTCCTTCTTTGATCCACTCATATTAACCTCAATAATCCACTCACTTCAAGCAAAGGAGGTTCCCATGACTGAACAGGCAGAACGCGGCAAACGCTTCTTCAAGGTGAAAGACGAAGCCGGTAATGAGTGGTTGTGCCCCTTTGACGCCTTGAAAAAAGTCAAAGACGCCAACCAGGCAGAACTGGACGACTGCGTGGAAAAAGACGTCGTCACCCGCTACGCCGGCGATATCGAGGCCGAAAGGTAATCTTCGACGGGATTATTGGCCAGCCCCTGCACCTGCCAGGTTCTGGCCCCCGCCGCTAATTAAGGAATGAATTCTATTTTGTAAAAATTTCAGGAGTTATGACTGGCCAAGCTCCCAAGGGGCAAATGTTTTCTGGCACTTCCCCCCCGCCCCTCTGTTTATTTTTTCATAGCCCGGTTCAAGCCACATCCAGGGCGTGCCTTTTCAAATCTTCCCAGAACACGAACTTGAGGGCTGCCTCAAGGGTCCTAACTTTCTTGGCCAACCCGACAGCTCTGCGTCCAAGGCGCTCGGCGGAGCATTTGACCTGAACTGGTTTTTTTCCTTGACTTTCCCCCTCAGCCTAGATAAAGAAAAACTTCACAAGTCTTTACCCCAATCATAGCTTATATGGATTCGGCTACCGGCTCGGTGGCGCCTGGGATTCCCCGCCTCTTTTACAGTTAAGGTAGGTTAACCATGGGAAATAGACTGAAATACCTCAAAAGGGCCTCTTTCATTCTCTTACTGTTAGCGGTATTTGCCCTGTGGCTCTGGATGATGGGCGGCACAGCCCTGGGAGCCGCCAATCCCGGTGGACAAGGAAGCTCCCTGGCCTGGTGGGTCTGGGTTATCATTCTCTTTGTTTTGACCTTCTTTTTGGGCATTGTCGCCGTGCTGGGGGGTGTCGGCGGCGGCGTCCTCTTCGTTCCCATTGTCAGCGGCTTCTTTCCCTTTCATCTGGATTTTGTCCGGTGCGCCGGTCTGTTGGTGGCCCTGTCGGGAGCCTTGTCGGCCGGTCCCGGACTGTTGCGGGCCGGCATGGCTGACCTGCGCCTGGCCCTGCCCACCGCGTTGATCGCCTCCACCGCTTCCATCATCGGGGCCCTGGTGGGTCTGGCCCTGCCCACCCACATCGTTCAGATTGCCCTGGGTGTCACCATCCTGGGAATCGTGGTTATCATGATTCTGGCGAAAAAGTCGGAATACCCGGAAGTCAAGGAATCCGACGGCTTGTCTAAGATGCTGGGAATCCACGGAGTATATACCGACATATCCACCCATGAAGAGGTGGACTGGAAAGTCCACCGGACTCCCATGGGTCTTGGCCTCTTCGTTATAATTGGGATTATGGCTGGGATGTTCGGCCTGGGTGCCGGCTGGGCCAATGTTCCGGTGCTCAACTTGTTGATGGGGGCGCCTCTCAAGGTCTCGGTGGCCACCAGTAAATTCCTCCTTTCCATCACCGATACCAGCGCTGCCTGGATCTACATCAATAGCGGGGCCATGCTCCCGCTTATCGTGGTGCCCTCCCTCATCGGCATTATGCTGGGCAGCTGGGTCGGGGTTCCTATTTTAACCCGCACCAAGCCGGCCATCATCCGCCGCATCGTTATCGGTTTGCTGCTTTTTGCCGGGGCCCGGGCTTTATTAAAAGGCTTGGGAATTTAAGCCATTGCTGGAGGTCCTATGAGTCCATTAAAAGCCTCAGAAGCCCAACTATTTTACGCTACTTGGCTGAATAGACTGACGTTATGCGGTTTTGCGCTGCTGGTCGTGGCCTTCTTTATCTATATTTTGGGGGTCTTACCCGCCTATGTGCCCATGAAACAAGTCCCCCAATACTGGCTCCAATCTAGCCATCACTACCTGGAAACAGCCAAAGTCCAGCCCGGTTGGGGCTGGCTGGGTAAAATAAGGTATGGAGATTTCTTTGTCTACATACCCATCGCCATCCTGGCCGGCATTACCATCGTGTGCTATATTGGTGTCTTGTTTAAATTTATCAAGAGCAAAGAAAATGTTCTGGTAGTCATCGCCATTTTGGAGATTGTGGTGCTGTGTGCCGCAGCTTCCGGCTTCCTGAAGGCAGGCCATTAACGGGAAATTCTTCCCAATGGATACCAGAGGCACCGGTTTCCCACAAGTTGCAGCAACTAGAAAGAGATGGTTAAATAAAGAAAGGGAACTCATTGGGAGTTCCCTTTTTCTTCTCAATCAAATTGTAACAAGACCGAGGCGTTAACTTTTGACCACCAGGACGGGACAGGGCGCCTGGGCGATTATCCGCTCTGCCGAGCTTCCCATGAGAAATCTTTTCAGGCCGGTCCGGCCATGGGACCCCAGGACGATGAGGCCGACATTTTGCTTTTTGGCTAGTTCAATGATTTTGTTATAAGGTTCCGAGCTATCACGCACGAAGTCCTTGCCTTTGATGCCCCTGGATTCCGCCTGTTTCCTGATCCCAGCCAGATATTTCTCGGTCTTTTGAACTTTATCCTCCACTACCTGCGGCGCAATGGAATATATCTCCTCTGAGATTTCGACCACCGAGACCACATCCATGTCCGTGCCATAGGATTCGGCAAAATCCAAGGCTCTGGCCGTCGCCCGTCGGCTATACTCCGAGCCATCGGTGGAGAGCAAAATCTTACCAAAGCCCAGGGTGGTGTTTACCGGCACCACCAGGACATCCTTGACGCTATAACCGATGACCTTGGCGGTGGTGTCGCCCATCAAAGTCTTCTCCAAGGAAAGCATGCCCTTGGCCCCCATGACGATGAGGTCACAGTTCTCTGATTCTGACAAATCGACGATGCGTTCGTGAGGCAAGCCCATGGCGCAGATGCCGAAAACCTCTGCTTCTGCGTCCTTGGCCATTTCGGCTGCTTTGTTCAGGGCAGTCTCACAAGGTTCCTTGAGCATCTTTTGAATTTCCCCTTCAGCACCAACCCGCAAATCAACCGTGAAAGGTGGAGCCACGGAGACCCCTAACGTCCCTGCTTTCGAGAGCTTGAATGATTCTTCCAAAGCGTGCATACTTGACACGGAACCATCAATCGCCGCTATGAGTTTCTTATATTTGGCCATAACTCCCTCCCGTGGAAAATCGATCCAAAGTATTCAGGTAAGGTGGGCCTGACCACCTATCATTTGGCATGGCGGACAAGGCCCACTCTCTTTAGCACTTCCCTAAAAGAAGAATCAAAGTGGCAACTATGTACCACATATCACAAGCTTGTCAAGATTTATCCTGAGTAAAACGGTTCACCCATGATTCTGGAGCGCAGCCTCCAGGCTCAATTCCTGATCCCCATGGCCATCAGCCTGGGCTTTGGGGTGCTTTTCGCCACCTTAATCACCTTGCTGTTGATCCCTTGTGGCTATATGATCGTAGATGACGTATATTGCTGGCTGAGTGCAGTTAAAAACAAGCTGTTGTCATGACGCCCAAAAACCAAAGGGCTGAGCATCTGCAAAATTCGTGATCCCTCTCTTACCCTGAGCCAAGGAAAGGGTCGTTCATTATGTCTCAGGAATCATCCAGGTCAGAAGACAAAGATTCCCTGCTGATTTTTTTGCTCAATGCGGCCCTGGCATCATGGCAAAAATTCACTGAGGCTGCACCCACAAAAGCACCAGAGTTCCCAGGATTCCAGCCGACCTCGATTGATCCCTGGGTATCAGCCTGCAGCATGAGTCAAATCTTCTCGCAATCCCAGGACGCGGCCCGGATTCCTGGGAGCCCTTTTCAGAGTGCTTCTCTGTGGCCGGAGATTTTTCAACATATGGCCACCCACTGGTGGAGCGGCTATTTTACCCTTCAGCGCCTCTGGCTGGAACATGTGGGCCAGGTTCCCATGGGGCCCCAGCCTTCACATTTTAAACGGTTGGACCGGGATTTCTTTAAAAAATGGCTGGCGACCTACGAGGAAACCTGGCAACCGCTCCTGCAGATTCCTCAGCTTGGCCTCACCAGGGTATACCAGGAGAAAGCCGCACGCTTGGCCGACAAATTCCAGATCTTTCAGGGAGCCCTGGCTGATTTTCTCTTCTGTCTTTACCTCCCGGTGGAAGAGTCCCTCATGAACATGCAGGAACATCTGAGGGCTCAGGCCCGGCAGGGTCAAGTTACCGATGACTTCCAGGTCTATTACCAGATGTGGATCAAGACCCTGGAAGGCTATTATCTGAACCTGTTAAAAGACCCGGATTATCTCCGCTCTATGCAAGGGGCTCTGGAAGCCCTGGAAGATTTTCTCACGGCCCGGCAAGAAGTGCTGACCGCCACCTTAAAAAATCTAGCCATCCCCACCCATGAAGAATTGGACGAATTGTCTCAGGAGGTTTATCATCTAAAAAAGACGGTCAAAGAACTGACGAAAAGTCGATCGAGGAAGAAAAGCACCAAGCGCTCGCCCTCTTCCGATTAAAGGCAACTAGGCGCAGGTTTTGCATATCACTTGATAAGCTGCCGTTCTGTACCGGGATTGCCATGGAACACTGGAAAAAGTCCCTGGACCTAATTATGGCCAGGTGGACCGAGCACTCCGAGAAGGTAGAAGCTCGGACCGCTAAGGCCAGGGACGTGCTACTCGGGCCCCTGCAAACCGACATTGCCACCACACCTTGTGAAGTGGTTTACCAGGAAGACCGGGTTCGTTTGAAGCATTACCTGCCTGTGTCCCCCCCTCGGGTCCCGACGCTCCTCCTCATTGTCTACGCGCTGATCAACCGGGAAACCATGTTGGACTTGCAACCCGGCCGCAGCGTCATCCAGAACCTCTTAAAAGCAGGCATCGACGTCTACTTGATTGAATGGGGCTATCCCACCCGGAAAGACCGCTACCTCACCATCGATGACCATGTCAATGGCTATCTGAACGATATGGTGGATTTCCTGAGGGACAAACACCAGCTTTCCCGGATCAACCTCATGGGAGTCTGCATGGGAGGAACTTTTGCGGTCATCTACGCGTCTCTTTACCCCCAAAAGGTGAAAAACCTGATCACCACCGTCACCCCCAGCAATTTTGATACAGATAAAGGTTTGTTGCACATTTGGATGAAAGAGGTGAACGTGGACCGACTGGTGGACGCCTTCGGGAACATCCCCGGAGACCTCTTAAATCTGGGGTTCCTGCTCCTCAATCCGGCCCGTCTGATGATCGACAAGTATCTGGGGTTTTTTGAGAATGCAGACAACAAGGAGTTTGTGGAGAACTTCATCCGCATGGAAAAATGGATTTTCGACAGCCCCGATGTGCCGGGGGAAACCTTCCGGCAATTTATCAAAGACTGCTATCAGAAGAATCTTCTCATCAAGAGCCGCATGACGGTGGGGGGCCGCCGGGTGAACCTGAACAAGCTCACCATGCCTCTCCTGAATATTTACGGCCGGTTCGATCACTTAGTGCCGCCCGAGGCCTGTGAATCACTTATTGACCGGGTGGGGAGCCGGGACACCGAAAATATCTGCCTGGATACCGGCCACATAGGCATTTATGTCAGTTCCAGGTGCCAACAGGAGCTGGTCCCGAAAATCGCCCGATGGTTGCAGGAAAGGGACGCCTGAGTTTCGGGTCTGAGGATGGTTTTTGTGGGGGAGGGCCAGGGAGCGCGGTTCCCTGCCCTCCCCCACGCCCCCTCCCAACCCTTTAAAAGAGCCGGGGAAGGCGGGGCCTTCGCCCCACCTTCCCCGTAATTTTTTCTCTTAAGGGGGTAAGGGGAGGGGGCAGGGCTTTGTGACCCCTGCTCCCTCCCCCAAAAAACGTTCTACCCCCTCGACCCTAACCGCAGGCCGCCGTGGATGAAGAAGGTTTCCCCGGTGATGGCTTCGTTGCGGTAGAGTTCGCCGATCAGGGAAGCCACCTCAACTGGTTCCACCAGACGGCCGATGGGCACCTGGTCCAAAATCTTATCCAGCGCTTTCTGGTTCATACCTTTGACCATGGGGGTGGCAACATACCCGGGCGCGATGGCCACGCAGCGGATCTGGTTGGCCAGGCCCCGCCGGAAGAACTCCGCCACGATGACCTTGGGCATAACGCTCATGGCCGCTTTAGTGGAAGAATAATTCAGTTGACCGGCGGTCCCCAGGGAGCCAGTGGAAGAAAACAGGCAGACCAGACCCCTGCAATTATGGTTGATCATGCGTTCCACACATTCCCGCACCGTCAAAAATACCCCGGTCAGGTTGATGTCGAGGACCGCCTGGAAATGCTCCAGGGCCATCTTCTTGGTGACCTTGCCGGTTTCCCGATCCGGTGCCAAAAACAAGGCGTCTTTGATAATACCAGCAGCCGGAGCCACCAGATTTATCTGGCCGAAGGCCTCCATGGCCGTGTCGGCCAGTTTAGCGCAATCCGTCTCCTTGGTAACATCGCCCACCAAGGTGGCTACCTGGCCGCCCTGAGCCTTGATTTCACTTTCCACCCGGCTCAGGCCCTCGGCGCTGATATCGCTGAGCACTACCTTGCCGCCTTGGAGCACCCAATATTTGGCCAATTCTTCCCCGATACCGCCGGCTCCACCGGTAATAACCGCCACTGCGTCCTTGATCTCCAGCATGATCTCCCTTTCGTTTTAGATGATTTGGCACTGCAAAATAGCAGCTTGGCGCCTGATTTCTATTTGTCTTTTTTCTGAATCTCCGCTAAGCCGCTGAAAAAATCATGGACCGTTTCCGTCTGTTTTTTAATCAATTCCTGGAATTTCAGGGTAACGGCTCCATAATCCAGGCCTTTTTCCTCCAGGAGCAACCGCAGATTTTTGATGGTTTCTTCCTGGTCCGCCACTTTGGTCTTCAGTTCTTCACATCGGTGCGCCAGTTCGACATAATCCTCCCGGGGCGCCACCCCGAGAAGATTCAAGTAAGTGCGGTGGGACTCCTGGAAATCCTGTTTTGACTTCTGCCATATTTTCTGGAAATCGGGATGCCGGTCATCCAGGTTTTCCAGGCCATAAGCCTTGAGGAAGCTGTCCGTCAGGCCCTGAGTCTTGGCAAAATCACCTTTAAGAAAATTGGTCAGGTCTTCCAGTTGCTGCTGTCCCTTCGCCGCACTGATAAGAAAGTTGCCCCAAAATTCCAAAAAATTTTGGTCCACGTTCAGTTCGCCCTCCGGGAGGAGGTTTTCGTTTTCGTTGTGGTTGGCTTGGACGATTTCTTTTTGGGCTTGGCCGGGGATTTCGCTTTTTTAGCGGGGGTTTCAGTAGCCTTTACCTCGGCATCCGGGGTTTTCGGTGCAGAGGTTTTAGCGGGTGGAGGTTCAGGGGCCGGACCTTCGACCACCGGAGGCTTTGGCTTCTGGGCCTCTTCCAGGTCCAGCTGGAACCGCACCGGGCCCCGGTAATCCAAAAAACAACTGTCTAAAGCACACTCGGAGGTGGGGAGCGACCAGGAGGTGGCAATAGCGGCATGCCCTTTGGGAAAGATGGCGACCTCGGCCTCAATCCAGTCCAGGGGTACCAGGGCCGATTCCTTTTCCACCAGATCGTCGGCTTCGGCGCAGCAGATGAGCCAGGGAATGCCCTTCTCGGTCATCCGCTTAAAATTGAGCTCCCGGTTGAAGAGCTTTACCGGGAGAGTGCCCTCGGGCGTAACCGGAATGGTATATGAAGCAAAACTCATGCGGGTAATATCAACCGGTAGATCGGTAACATCATAGAGCAACCAGTAATTGATGGCTGCCGGGGTTTTGCTGATTTTCTGTCCTCTCTCCAGGAGCTTCAAATCCCGGTAAAAGGCGGTAATGGGGTTTTCCCGGTCAATGCTCTTGAGTTTAAAGACCCAGCTCATCAGCTTGCCGTCTACCACCTGGTTGCCATTTCCCAGGGTCTTGACAGCATAACCCAAATCAAGGAAGCGCTCCGGCAGGAAGTTAAGGAACTCCATGAGGCCCGGGCTGCGAGTGCCGTCCAGAGGAGCCACGCAGGTGATTAGAGCGTCCACCAGGCCGTCCAGTTCGCCGGAAAGAAGATTTACCGCGGCGGTGAACCCCCCCTGGCAATAGCCGCATAAGGTGACCTGCCGGCTGTGCCGCTTTTTGACCTCCTCGCAGAAAGCCTTGGTGTCCAGGCAATCTTCTTCTCCGGTCATGACTTGCACCGCTGTGGTGTTGGCAATGTCCTTGACGATGCGGATGTAGGTGGGAATCCCTTGACTGGCGAAGCAGTGTACAAAACTTTTGTTTTCATCGGGCAGGAAGGCCATGATATTGGCCCCCAGCACAAAAGGAGGAATGATGATGACGGGCTTGCCATCTTGCCGGACTTGGATCTGCTTATCCCGGGGCAGCACCTGATACAGAGAGAATCGTTCGGTTTCGGCCACCTTAAGATAGCCGCCGTCATCGAAGTGGAAGCCATATTCCGGTTCGATGTCCTGAATGGCTTTGGGATACTTATAAACCAGCAGGTCCATGAGACTCGCCTGTTTAGCCATAAACCCGGCGATATCCTCCTCTTCCCGGTCAAAGATGGTATTGAGCCAGGCGGCAAAAGCCTGCTGAAGTTGCCGAAGATGATACTCACTAGCAGTTTCCAAGCCATTTTGGAGGCCCATTTTGGCCATCATAAGTTTAAACTGCCACAGAGCCAGGTAATCCTGGAAATTCTCCGGAGGTGAAAACTCGCCCAGCTTCTGCTTTTCCCGCTTTCCCAGAGAACTCAGGGCCGTGGGTGAAGGGGCCATGAAATCACGGAAATACCGCAACATCCCGACCCAGTACGTCTGGGTCGCCTTGGCTTGATCCAGGCTGGCCTCCAGCATTTTCGCCGGGAATTCCGCGCTGTTTTGTAGAAAACGCAAAAATTCTTGCCAGGTTTCATCGAAATTTTCCGGTGGTTTCATGATACCCCTTTCCTTGTAGTTCGGCTCAATGTTAGGCCAAAAACTCTTCTAGCTTTTTGAAGCCGTCATCCATGGCCTTTTTGAAATTGTCGCCGCCTTTCTTGTAGGCTTTGACCCATTCGTTGATCGCCTGTTTGCCTTCCTTGGGAAGCCAGTTGGCCTGCTCCTGGAAGGTTTTCACCATGCGGTCCAACTGCTCTTGGAGAAGAGTCATAGCCGTAAAGGTGTTGTCGAAGGCGGCCTTGTTAAATTTTAACATCTGTCGCATAATTTCTTTCTGTTCCATCTCCCGCTCCTTTCCTGAGCCTCAGGCCCAGATGGGTAAACTTTTTCCTGTCCTGTCGGGAATACCGGGAATAGGGGGATGAAAAGAGCCCACTATTCCCGGAACTGCCTAAGTGTTCTTACGCGGTAGCGGCCTTGCCCTTTTCCGGTTTTTCTGCTTCTGCAAAAAAGGCTTCCACCCGCTTGAAGTTTTCGTCCACGCCCTTTTTATAGTCTTCATAGCCTTTCTTGTAGACCTTGGCCCACTCGCCGAAGGCCTTTTTGGCTTCTTCGGGTAAGACGGTGGTCTGCTGCAAGGACATGGCGGCCAGCCGCTCCATCTGCTCCTGGATCATATTCAGAGCATAGAAGGAGTTGTCGAAGCTGGTTTTGTAAAAATCCATTAGCTGCTTAGTCATTTTGCGGGGTTCAAACATTTTGGTTCCTCCTGAGATAGCCGCTTAGGCTTATTGTTAAACTAAATATAAGGGGAGGAGAAACCGCTGTCAAGATATTTTTTTGCAATGCATAAAATTATTTTTCCCGGTTCCTGGATGCCTATAAGATTTAACCTGATAATATTATATACATTTTCACACAAAAAACTACCTCGCCCTCTTTCTTTAACCAAAGATTTTCTGCAATTGTAAAATTTTCTGGTATACTGAACAAAACATGCCCCTCCCCAACCGGCACCTGGGTCTGATGACGGCCTGGCCGAGTCCGGACAGGGCAAGGTTCAGACAATATTTTTGCACTCCGCCCCGAGGTAATAGCCATGACCGAAAAAGTCCAGCTCAAGAAATACAGCAACCGCCGTCTCTATGATTCGGACAAGAGTGCTTTTGTGACCCTGAGTCAAGTGGCTGAGATGGTCCGGGAAGGCCGCCAGGTGGAGGTGGTGGATGTGGAAACCAAGGAGGACGTAACCTCCTACATTCTCACCCAGATCGTTTTGGAGGAGGCCAAAAAGAATACCTCGCTCCTGCCCCTCTCCCTCCTCTATTTGATAATTCGCTATGGTGAGACGCTGAGCGAGTTTTTTGAGAATTACCTGGAGTTAACCTTCAAGAACTATCTGGCCTATAAGGCCTCAGTGGATGAACAATTCAAGAAATGGCTCACTCTGGGGATGGACTTCTCCGCCATGGCTCAGAAGAGCACGGAAAATCTCTATGGGTTCAATTCCTTGGCCAGGTTCACTGCCGACCCCAAGGCTAAATCTGGAGAACAGGACTCGGAGGAATAACCCCAAGGCCAGAGATCCCGGCGCCGCCACAACAGTAGCCGGGCCGGTGTACCATCGTCCCCTCAACCAACGGCCTTCTCCATGTCCCAGACGAGTCCCCGCTTCTGCCTCCTTGCCAACCAGAATGATTATTCTTCATCCAAGAATTTGGTCATCAGCACCAGATCAGATTCGCTGCCCTCCATGTCCCGGACAAAGCCATGTAAAACCGCCACTTCTTTGAAACCTAACTTCTCAAAGAGATAAAAGGCCTTATCCAGGACGGGCGGCATTTCGGCGCTCAACTGCTCCAGCCCCAACTCCTTGGCGATATCGATCAACTCCTGGACCAGCGTAGTTCCCAAGCCCTTGACCCGGTATTGGGGATCGGTAGTCAAGCGGATTTCCCCTTCATGCCGGTTCCAACCGATGGGGCTGAAGTGTAGGGTGGCGTCTCCGATGATGCGTCCGTTATCGGTAGCCAGCAGAGGAAAGATGTGGTCGTAATCCAAGTCAAAAATCCAGTTGGCAATGACTTTGGGATCAGTGACATCCTCTTTCAGACAGAGGCGATCTTCCACCGGCAAGGATTGGAAATACTCGACGAGAGCCTGCTCGTCTCCCTTCATGAGAGGGCGTAGGGTGACTTTAGTACCATCCCCCAAGGTTATTGTATGGGGATATTTTTCGATCAATAAGGCAAATAGTGTATCCATGCTTTCGTTCCTTTAAAAAAACCAGTCGCGCTCCACGATTATGGCAAAGCCCATGCCCCCGCCCACACAGAGAGCGGCCAGCCCCACCTTGGCATCCCGCCGCTGCATTTCATAGAGCAGGGTGACCAGGATACGGGCCCCGCTGCAACCGATGGGGTGACCGAGAGCCACGGCGCCGCCGTTCACATTGATAATGTTGGGGTCCAGGTTAAGGGCTTTGAGACAAGCCAGGGCTTGGGCCGCAAAGGCTTCATTAAGCTCCACCAGCTCAATTTCCTTGTTCAGTCGTTCCTTGACCTGCTCATAGGCATGCCGGACGGCAAAAATGGGGCCGGTACCCATCAGTTCAGGCTCGCAGCCCTGACAATCGTAAGAGGTTATCTTGGCCAAGGGCCGCACCCCCAATTTCACCGCCTTTTCAGCGGACATGACCACCAAAGCCGCCGCCCCGTCATTGATACCGGAAGCGTTACCGGCCGTGATAGTGCCGTCCTTGCGAAAGGCGGGCTTCAATTTGGCCAGCTTCTCCGCCGTGGTGCCGAACCGGGGAAATTCATCGGTATCGAAGATGATCGGTTCGCCGCGTCGTTGCGGGATCTCCACCGGGATGATCTCATCTTTAAATCTGCCGGCGGTGATGGCTGCCTCGGCTCGCCGTTGACTCTCGGCAGCAAAGGCATCCTGTTCTTCCCGGCTGATGTGAAATTTCTCCGCCACATTTTCGGCGGTAATGCCCATATGGTAATCTTCAAAAGAACACCACAGGCCATCTTGGATCATGGTATCCACCAATTGAACATGACCCATCCGTGAACCCCAGCGAGTGGTGGCCGGGATCAAATAGGGGGCCTGACTCATGCTCTCCATCCCCCCAGCCACAATGATCTCCGCATCTTCGGCCCGGATGGATTGCGCCGCCGAAATCACTGCTTCCATGCCGGAACCGCATACCACATTAACGGTCACTCCCGGCGTATATTGGGAAATATCCGCCAGGGCCGCGGCTTGGCGAGCCGGATTCTGTCCCAAACCGGCCTGGAGCACATTGCCCATGATGACTTTGTCCACTTTGTCTTGACGCAGCTTGGCCCGAAGCAGGGCTTCTCGAATCACCAGGGCGCCGAGTTCCACTGCCGGCACCTCTTTTAATGCGCCCCCAAAACTGCCGATGGGGGTGCGGACTGCACTGGCAATGACCACTTCTTTCATGATATCTCTCCTAAAAATTCAACTGGTTACAGAGGGATCTCCTTGACCAGGAGGGCAATGTCAGCGTAACTCTGCTGGTGAATGTCTTTAACAAATTTCGGCAGCACCGTCACCTGGCTGAACCCTACTTTCTCAAAGGCTTTTATCACGCCTGGCCTGGTGGAAACGATCCGAGCCAAAAGCTTTTTCACATTGCTGCGGGCTGCCACTTGAGAGATTTCCTCCAGGAGCGCCAAACCCAGGCCCCGACCCTGAAAGGCAGGGTCAATGGTGATACGCACCTCAGCCACATGCCGCCCCCAGCCGAAGGTTTGCCAGTGCAGGGTGATATTGCCCACAATCTTGCCATCGTCCTCCGCCAGAATGGGCAACACTTTGTCATAATTCAGGTTGCGCACCCATTTTTCAATGACTTTGCGGTCCGCCACGTCATTGCGCAAATACCGCCGGTCTTCGGGCGGCAGGGAAACAAAAAACTCGTAGAGGCCAAATTGATCGTCCCTATTCATGAGTCTCAAGGTGAGGACGTCACCGTCACGCAAGGTAATCTTTTTAGGAAAGTCTTCCAACATAGCCCACCTCTCGGGTCAAATCCGGTGAAATGTATTTATCATACCTGCAAGGAATTTGCATACCTTTCAACATTCTTGAAAGACAAACGTTAACTAGATGATTATATTTTTAACATTATGAAATCATTTAATTTTTTCTCAAAAATACTTTCACCAAAAAATTGCCCACTGCTGTGATTCTAACCAGCTTGTTCAAAGTTTTCAGCCTGGCCCATCATCTTTCTGAAGATCAAGCCGATAGGCAATGGGACCAGGGTCCTGGTCATATTCGGGGGCCCTGGTAAATCCCATCATTTCATAAAGATCACGGGCTGCCTGCATAAATCTGCCAGTGTATAAATAAATCGTGGAAATCCCCAGCTCCCGGGCCCGGCGAAGGCATTCCTGCACTAAAAGCCGGCCGTAGCCTCGCTTGCGGCTACTGGGCCGCACGGCCAGAATACGCATGGATGCTGCCCCTTGGGGCCAGCGGCCCAAACCGGCCTGGGCGGCGTCGGGAAAAAATCTGACGGCTCCTTCGAGGTTACCATCAAACTCGGCCACCAACAGGATCCCCTCCTCGGAGTGGATAGTTTTGCCGAGGTTTTCCTGCCAGGCCTGCCAGATGTCCGGGGGAAAGAGGGGGCGAAATTCCTGGTAGGCTTCCTTGACCAGATGTTCAACTGCGTCCAACTCCCCGGGGTAAGCCTGGCGGATACTTGGCTTGGTGCGCATCATGCTAGTCAGAGGGCCCGATATGTCCCTGGTAAGTTTGACAGATAACTTTTTGTAAACCGGCCCTCTCTAAAAGACGTTTGATGCCCATCATTTCGCCCAGACTGGGCCGGACCAAGTCAAGGCGACGGAACTCCGGGCGGTAATCCAGCACCGTTACCTGCACCTCAGGCCTTAAGGAGGCCAGCCGGGTGCCGACGGCGGCCATCTCCTCCGGGGAGATCAGGGCAGCGTTATACGGTAAGCCTATCCCCACAAACACCCTGCCCCACAGTTTCGTGAGCAAATATTCCACCGTCTTCCAGGCCTGGGAAAGCATCCGGGTGGCCAGATTCGTATCAGTAATGCCGCTAATATTCTGAAAAGTTGCCACCTCCAGCCCCTTGAGATCGGCCCCGATATCTGTCATGCCTGCTGCGGCCAGGTCCTCCAGATAGGCGGGTGTTAAGGAGATACTGTTGGTGTCCACGTGGAGGCGAGCTTCCGGGTCTGGATTCAAGGCTTTTAAGCTTCGCAAGAATTCCACCAGCCAGGGGCGGTTCAGGGTCGACTCGCCACCACTGATGGCCAGGCGGTCCACTCCGTAATGGTGTCGGGTCTGGGACAGCAACAGGGCGGCCAACTCCGGGGTCAGCGGTTCTCCTTGGGAGCGGAAAGTCGTCTCCCAGTTCTGGCAGGAAGGGCAACGCAGGAGACAGCCCGCCGCAAAACAGGCCGCCTCCACCCAGCCAGACCGGTGGGCCTTGACTTCCCAGGGTGTCCCGACCCCGCCGACCATATGGCCGGAGAAGCCCAGGACCAGGCGCTGCGGCCGCACCATGGTAAGTTTCTCCGGGTCGGTTTCCACCACCATGCCGCCTTTCACGGGGGTGATGCAACTGGGCCTCAATTTCCCGTCCACCAGCACAGCGCAAGCCCAGCAGCCGCCGGTGCGGCAGGGCGCAGTAAGGTCGCCTTCCCCAGGGAACCGGCTTATCTTGAACCCTTTTTGCTCCAGGGCGGCCAGCACGGTGCTCCGCTCCGGCACTGCCACCGCTTCCCCGTCGATAAACACGGTCAGCCGCAGGCGATCTTCGTCCTGTTCCCGCCATTCCCGAGCCTCAGCTGGGCAGGCGGCCACACAGCTGCCGCAACCGGTGCATTGTTCTGCGCCAGGGCACAGGATGGCAGATTCACAATATCCGCAGTGGCGACAGCGGTCGGGATTAGTCCAGGCTACAGTATATTTCATCGGCTCCCTGGGGTCAGATAGGCGGGATACTTAGAGCATATCAAATTTTTTCAGGAATATAATACCTGTCGGTCCTGGCCAGAGAAGGGGTGTGTCTTGAGGGCAATCAATGCAGAAATGTAGGAAACTTAGCCCGAGATGAGGTAGGAGCATCTCAGAGTTGGCTTGCCAGCTTTAATTCGGTTTTTCTTCTTTCTTAGTTCTCAAGCGCTCCATAAGTTCTTGCGCTTTTTTCTTGGCCAGACGTTCCTTATCATCCATGACTTCAGCCCAGGGTTGGGTGATCCGCCAAGTTATTTTGCCTCCCAGAGGCGGTTCTGGATAGGCGCCAGGGTCATATAAAGAATAACCGTGGAATTCGACAGGGCTTTCTTGGTAACAAGACCAGACAGCCTTTCTGATAAGATTCGGGTCTCCCTCAAATTGCAAATCGATGAGAGACAATTGTTTTCGAAAACGCTCAATCATTTCTATGGATAAATTAAATAAAAACGGATGGGGGGATTCGGTCCCAAGTATTCGTTTTTTCTCATCGACACCATGAAAAAGCAAAGCTTTCAGAGCTTCTCCAGTTAAATGACCTTCAGATTCTGGACCACCGAGGATCAAGTAGCGAATATTGGGATTGGCGACAATATTGCACACTATTTTCTCAAAGCCAATATTCTCGGTTTGAACAGTTCCGGAAAGAGCTGCCCCGGTTTCTATTCCGACCCTTACAAGATTCTCAATCTCTAAAGGAATTTTGTCTTCGTCACGGGTCAAGATGATTGCCACAGCAACCGGAGAATAATCATTCCCTCTCAGATACCTGCCGTCCTCTGGAGGATAATCAGGATGTGGGTCAACTTTAAGCATACTTTGTCTCCCGGCAAAAATGGTGTTGTCTAGTACAACTTCTTATCATTAGATCAATTCTTATAAAGGCGTGTTGGCTACATTAATCACCGAGCCGGTTTGCTCTCTAATTTATATATTCTACCGCATCCGGGGTCAGGCAACCAGGAATATTCTCTAGCGTTATCATCAGCTGTTCTTTTGATCTTCTACCCTTTTAGTCCGAATCCCCCCGCATTTCAGCCCCGATATGCCGATCATGTCGAAGGTTTCTGAAAATTTGGAATTTAACCTGGCTTAAAAAGAGAAATGGGGTGCGGTTGCTATGTATTGACAAGAAGCTGTATTTATGCTTGACTGATAGGTCACGAAGTAGGAAAGGTCTAATCCCTTCCATTACCAACCAAAACCTTTAAGAATTAAGATCGTTAAGTTCAACGACATGTCGGTGGGGCACTTGGCTTGTGGGTTGATCGTCCTTTCTCATAATTCTGTCAGATTAACCCCCGAGCTGGAGCAAGCTTAAGAAAAGGCAGGTACCTTGGGAGCCGAAAATCTCAAGAGGACCTGAAGGAGGTGAAACCAAAAGGACATAAAAGAACTATAGTGCAATAAAAAACTTACGATACGGAGGGAATACTATGAGAAACAAAGGTGTTTCAAGATTTATGGTTTTGGTAACCATCTTCGCATTTCTTTTTGCTTCACCCGGTCTGGTTGCGGCCCAGAAAGCCCCCGCGGCCAAGAAGGCCCCCGCGGCCCCAAAAGCCCCCGACCAAATAGTCATTGGCCATCCTGCTTGCCTGTCCGGAAAATATTCCAAGGCCGGGGAGCAGGCCATAGGGGGCATTAAGGCCTGTGTGCAATGGGTCAATGATGTTCGGAAAGGCGTTAAATTAGGCGATAAAAAAGTTAAGCTTGACTACAAATACTATGATTGTGAATCCAAAAAAGAAGCGGTCACCAGTCTCATTGAGAGGCTGATTACCTCTGACAAAGTGAACTGCGTGTTTGCGCCTTATAGTTCCGGACTCACCCTGAGTGGGGCGCCTGTGGCAGAAAAATACAACATGCTCTATATGGACCATGGGGGCGCCAGCGACAAGATTTTCCAACAGGGATTCAAGTTCATCGTCCAGACCATCGGTCCGGCCTCCCGGTACCACGAAGGCACCCTGAAGATGCTTCATGCGGTTGCCCCCAAATCCAATAAACTGGCTTTGGCCTACGAAGACGATGAGTTTGCCAGGTCGGTGATGGAGGGGGCAGAAAAGTATGCCAAACAATTTGGGTATGACGTCGTTTTCCAGCGCACGTATCCCAAAGGGGTCACAGATTTGACCCCCCTGCTCGGGGCGTTAAAAGCGGCGAAACCTGATGTCATCATTGGCGGAGGTCATTTTGAAGATGGCCAGTTGTTTAACCGCCAGATGGCCGACCTGGACATCAATGCCCAAGCTCTGTCATTGATCGCCGCCGCCACCCTGCCCGCGTTCTACAAAGCCCTGGGGGCTAAAGCGGAAGGTGTCATGGGCCCCTCCCACTGGGAATACGGGGTGAAATACTCAGAGGCAGAGGCCAAAAAGGCCGGCCAGACCTGGATTGGTCCTAGTCAAGATGAATTTGTGGCTGCCTTTAAAAAGGCCTTGGGCAAAGACATAATTCCTGACTATCATGCTGCTGAGGCCGGCGCCGCGGTCCTGGCCTATGTCTTGGCGGTGGAAAAAGCAGGTTCCCTAGATCCTGCCAAGGTGAGGAAGGCCCTGGGCGACCTCAAGTTCATGTCCTTTTATGGCGGCTGGGCCATCGATGCCAATGGCATGCAGGTGGGGCACGAGATGGTGGACGTCCAATGGCAAGACGGCAAGCGGGTCATTGTCTATCCGGCTGAAGCCAAAACCGGGGAACTGGTCTTTCCCATGCCCACCTTTGCCGAAAAGGCCAAGGGCGTGAAAGCGGTGCCCAAAAAATAAGGGCGACCCAATCTTGCTGAAAAGTGCGAGATAGTTTATGCATGGAAATCTCCCCTACTAAGAAACATTCTGTTTAGTAGGGGAGATTTTCATATATGGGCCAAGTTCACAAGGAAGATGGGGCCACAAGATGATTTTTGAGCAGCTTGCGGGCAATCTCATACAAGGTCTGGTGCTCGGGGCCATCTATGGTATGGCCACTATGGGCCTCAGTCTGATTTTCGGTGTCCTCCGGGTGGTCAACGTCGGCCATGGCGCTTTTATTATGGTGGGAGCCTTTATTGCCCTGTGGATGTTCTCCGTCCTGGGAGCCATCCCCATATTAGCCATCCCAGTAGCTTTGCTTATCGGGATGGCTTTGGGGTTTCTCTTCTACTACACCGCGCTGCGAAGGCTTATTGAAGCTCCCGAGCTTGCCTCGCTTTTGGCCACTTTTGCCATCGGTGTTTTGTTGGAAGAGGTCATGAAGCTCATCTATGGTTCTGAGTTCCGGGGGTATAACTGGGTCGTGGGCAAAATAAACCTCGGGGTCACGGTGCTTCCTTTTTCCAAACTGTATGCCTGCCTTGGCAGTGTGCTTATTGCCATTCTCCTTTACCTCTGGTTTAACAAGTCCAGGGTAGGGACGGCCGTGAGAAGCGTGGTGGAGGACCGCGAAGGCGCCAGAGTGTGCGGGGTTAACATCGAAGGGGTGTATGCTCTGAGCTTTGCCCTGGGCATTGGCTTAACCGTCACGAGTGGCGTCCTGCTCACCATGTTTATTCCCGTGGGCATCAATCCTTATATGGGTGGCCCCTATACTCTGAAAGCCTTTGTGATTGCGGTGCTGGGCGGACTGGCCTCCCCTTATGGCGCCTTCTTCGGCGGTTTGGTCTTTGGCTTGCTAGAAAATGGCACATATACGTTGTTTGCCTTAATCCCGGGTGTGGAGCCCTTTGCCTTGACCAGATTCTTCTCCTTCGTGATGCTCCTGGTAATTCTGTTGATTAGACCGACTGGACTGCTGAGGGCCAAATGAAATTCCACAAATATCTTCCCTTTATTCCGGTGCTGGTCATCTACCTGATCATGTTCTGGATCGGCAACAGTATGTCCGGCATGTGGCAGTTAATGGCCATGCTCGCTTTTTATTGCGCCCTGGGACAGGCTTTTAATATCTTCCTCGGCATGACTGGCTATGTAGATTTCGGGTATGTGGCCTTTTTAGGGGTCGGCACCTATGGCATGGCCCTGGGCATTACCAATTTGGCCCATTTTGAGGGGATGGGCATTGTGGTCATTATCTGTGGGTATTTATTGGCAATAGTAATGGCCACTTTATTATCGCTGGCTGTGGGGGCTGTGGCCCTCAGGCTCAGAGGAGCTTATTTTGCTATTGCCACCATTGGTGTCAATGAAGGTTTTAGATTTCTGATTGAGGGAGCCAAGATCTGGAAGGGTTCCGAAGGGATGATCTTTTCCGCAGAGCTGACTAATATTTTTGGCAGGGATGCTGCCAATATTCTTTCTACTTATTGGGCCGATGTTATCGTACTGCTTATTGCAGCTTCAGCCGCCTTGGTGACCCTGTACTACATGAGGAGCAAGATCGGTTACGCTTTGTTGGCCCTCCGGGAAGACGAAGATGCTGCCAAGGTGATGGGCATCAATGTGACCAAGTACAAGATCATAGCTTTTATTACCAGTGCTGTCTTTGCCGGGATGCTCGGGGCTTCAGCCTGGGCCCTGAAAACTCCCTATGTCTTCCCTCCCGAGGTTTTTGAAATTCATTACACGGTGGAGGCCATTATCATTGTGCTTCTGGGCGGGGCCGGAACTCTTCTCGGCCCTGTCCTGGGAGGTCTGATTTACGGCATTGCCAAATACTATCTGTCCATCATCCTGCCGGGATTTCAGCTTCTCATTTTTGCCCCGATCATCATCGTTATCATCATCATTTTCCCGGAAGGCGTTATCGGTATGGTAAAGCAACGGACCAGGGGCACGGTTTTCGGGAAGTTTATCGTTTAGGGGGTCATATGTCCCTGTTAAGACTGGAAAATGTCACCAAACGGTTCGGAGGGCTGGTCGCCGTCGATAACGTCAGCCTTTCTATTCAGGAAGGGGAGCTCATGGCGGTGGTGGGCCCCAATGGCGCAGGCAAGACCACCCTGTTTAACGTTATCTGCGGGGTTTTCCCTCCCGAGGAAGGGAAAATCTTTTTTGCGGATCAAGATATTACCAACTTGGCCGTCTATAAAAGGGCGCCTCTGGGCCTGGGCCGCACCTTTCAAATTCCCCGCCCTTTCGGCTCAGCCACTGTCAGAGAAAATGTAGCCATTGGCGCCATGTTCGGCACCATGGCCGCAGAAGTTAACGTTGATAAGTCTTTGGAGATCGCTGATCAGTATGTGGATCTGGTGGGCCTGCAGGCCCATAGAAATAAACCAGCCGGTAGTCTCACCCCGGTAGAGAAAAAATTGATGGAGGTGGCGCGCGCCTTGGCCATGAAGCCCAGGCTTCTGCTCATGGACGAAGCCATGGCGGGCATGAATCCCAAGGACATCGACCAGATGGTGGAATTTCTCCTCCGGTTAAAGGAAGAGGAACACATGTCCATCATCGCCATGGTGGAGCACATCATGAGGGCGGTGGCGGGCCTGGCTGAGAGAGTGGTGGTGATGCACCACGGCGCCAAGCTGATGGACGCTCCCACGAAAGAAGCGTTATCCGATCCCAGGGTGATTGAAGTATATCTGGGACACCCCAAGGGGGATTAGCATGCTGGTGGTGGAGAATCTCGAATCCGGCTACGGGCCGATGCAAGTTTTGTGGCAGCCTAGTTTGCAGGTTAAAAAGGGTACGATCACCTCTTTACTCGGCCCGAATGGCGTCGGCAAATCCACTTTGCTGCGGACCGTCTTAGGTTCGGTAAAACCCTGGAACGGGAAAATCACTTATGAGGGATTGGACGTTACCTACTTTCCCACCCACAAAAAGGTGGATCTGGGCCTGACCCTGGTCCCTGAAGGCAAACATCTGTTCGTGAGCATGACTGTTCAGGAAAATCTGATCATGGGGGCCTATTTAAAAAAGGCGCATCATTTTATTCACGAAACTCTGGATTTAGTTTTTTCCCTCTTCCCGATTCTCAAAGACCGGGCCAAACAGCGAGCCGGCTCCCTCAGCGGGGGCGAGCAACAAATGGTCACCATCGGCCGCGCCCTGATGACCAGGCCCGAGCTGATCATGCTGGATGAGCCCAGCCAGGGACTGGCCCCCAAACTCGTGGGGGAGGTCTTTGCCACTATCGAAAAGTTAAACGCTGAAATTGGCCTGACCATACTGCTGGTAGAACAAAACGCCGAGGCCTCTATCAAAGCCGCAGACTACGTGTACATCATGCACGAGGGCCAAATCAAGGCTCAAGGGACAGCCGCGGAAATAGAAGAATCAACTGATATCAGAGAAGCTTATCTGGGTATTTAATCGGAAACTGTATGCCGCAGGTTGTCTGGCGGGAATCCAGTAAACCCTTCGAAGTCAGGGGGAAAAGCATCGCCAGTATCCTGAGAGTTGGGTGCGGATGAGCTGGACAATCTCCTTGGTTTCCGGCAAGCCCCGGTCTGGTCTGATCTTCTCAGGAATTGGCTGGGGTTCTGCCACCTCACAGTCGATCCCGGTAACCCCGGCTAGGGAAGCCAGCCACCCCAGGGACACAATGTTTAGGTCAGCACTATAGCCAGACCCCACAAAATCAACCACCCGGCCTTCACAGATTTCCTCTGCCTTCCTGCTGATCATCTCTCCTATCCTGCGGATGCCAGCCAGGGTGAGTCCCATCTGGGTAATGCGATCGGTGAAGTGGGGATCGCTGCCATCCACCATCAAGATGATTTCCGGGGAAAATTCCTCGGCCAGGGGCAGGAAAATTTCTTCTAAGACATATTCATAAACCTGATCGCCGGACCAGGGCGGCAACGGCACCTGCACCGAATAACCTGTCCCCGAGCCGTTGCCGATTTCGTGGATGAAACCTCGGCCAGGATAGAGGGTCAGGGGGTTCTGATGCAAAGAGATCAACAAAACATGTGGATCTTCGTAAAAAATATCATAGAGGCCTTCTCCGGCGTGCGCATCCGTGTCAATAACCAGGATCCTTTGAACCCCAAATTTTTGTTTTAAATTTTCTGCACAGATGCCCACATCGCTAAATACCCCGAAGCCTCTTTCCTGAGTTCGGTTGGCATGTTGCACTCCCCCGCCGATAACAAAAGCCTTGAGGTAGTTGCCGGTATAGACCAGTTCCCCGGCCAATTTTCCCGCGCCGGCTAAAAGTTTGGCGGCCCTGACCAGACCGGGAGACAGGGGCGTGTCCCAGCGATCCCGGCTCTCAAGCCTCTCTATCCTGTTGATGTATTCCTCGGTATGAATAAGTTTGAGATCACTATGACTGGCAGAGGGAGGGGTGACCAGTTCAAAATCAGGGTGTTGGCCAAGTTTTTCCTGAAACAGATCCATAAAATTTTGATAACGATCCTGGGTCAGGACGTGCCCTAAATCATATTCTTTGAGGTTTTCACTATATAAAATGGCAAATCTGGCCATAGTCCCTCCTGGCCTCTCGCCTGGTTTACTCAGCGTATCACTTCAAAAACTTTCCCGCCAACTTGGTGAACCGGCTCGAAGTACCCTCCAAGCTCGCTTAGGCTAAAGGTGTATGGTTTTGGAGGAGAAGTTTGCTCGGGTATGCAAGTCTAGTGACCGCTCAGGTTCAATTCAGGTATAATAAATCGATGCAATTCAACCCGAATCAAAAGATTAGAATCTACACCCTGCCCCAAACCTGGTACGGGCGTTTACTTGCCACTGTAGCGGGAGCTTTGGTGCTTTTACTGGGGATATTCTTCTTCACCCTCTTTTTAGTCATATTTGCTTTATTAGCCATTGTTTTTACAATCTATATATCCTTTGCCGGCCGAAAGCCTGAAAAGACAATGTCACCGAACATTATTCGGATTGAATATTCCCACGACAACAACGAAGACGAGCCGAGTGACCCATCAAGATAACAATCTGGCCCTTGAGCCCTAGCCGGCATTTTCTTTTTCTCATTTCCATTTTTTTCTCCGGCATTTTGTCATACAATCAATGAGGCTTTGCCCCAGGCAAGGTTTTTTCTTGACACCTGCAAGCAGGGAACCTCGCTGGCGGAATCAACACCAAGGGTTTACGCTCTTGGGGTATCTTAATCACTGATGATGCGAAAAATTTTGACACGGCACCCAGACGCTCTCGCCGCTCTCCTCGCCATTGGTCTCTTTCTCATGGTGCTGCCTCTGGGGTGCGGTCAGGAGCAAGGGGCGCCCCGCCAGTTTCTCCCCCAGGTGACGGTGGCCCCAGTTATCCAGCGGAGTGTGCCGTTGTATCTGGATTTTGTCGGCAACCTCAAGGCCACCGAGGAAGTAGAAATTCGCGCCAGGGTGGAAGGGTATCTTGTAAAACGGGCCTTTGTGGACGGCGCGGACGTTAAAAAAGGGGATCTTCTCTTTGTAATCGATCCCCAGGAATATGAAGCGGAATTGGCAAGGGCCCAGGCGCAACTAGCCAGAGACCAGGCCTCCCTGGCTTACGCCCGGAGCCAGGTGAGACGCTACACGCCACTTACGGAACAAGATCTTGCGGCCAAGGATACCCTGGATAACTTTCGCACCCTTGTCAAGGAACGGCAGGGCTCCGTCAAGGGCGGCATCGCCGCAGTGAAACTGGCCCGCATGAACTTGGGCTACTGCACCATCAGGGCTCCCCTCAGCGGACGCATTGGCCGACGGTTGGTGGATGTAGGTAATCTGGTGGGCGCCGGGGAGGAGACCCTGCTGGCCACCATCACCCAGATGGATCCCATTTACGTCTATTTTAACCCCAGCGAACGCCAACTGCCCCAGATAACCCAGCATCATCAGCAGGGTAAACTCAAGGTCACCCTGATGCCGCCGGGAGGAGGCGTCTATCCGCATGCGGGCAAGCTGGATTTTATTGACAACCGAGTGAATATGGCCACCGGCACCATAACCATGCGGGCCGTCATCCCCAATCCCGAGAAACGCCTGATTCCCGGACAATATGCCAATATACGCCTGCTCCTGACAGAAAACCCCGAGACTCTCCTCGTGCCGCTAAAGGCCGTGGGCGCCGATCAAGCCGGCAGTTATGTGTTCGTTATCGGCCCGGACAATATTGCCGAGCAGCGCTACGTGCAGACCAGCCTCCAAAAGTATGAGGGTATGCTGCTTGTCGAGAAAGGTTTGAAGGAAGGAGAACAGGTGGTGGTCCAAGGAATGCAGAGAATTCGCCCCGGGATGAAAGTGGAATTGAAGTCGCCGGCCCCGGCGACAGGCAGTCCCAAGGCGTCGAGTGGTGGATAACCGTGGCAAGCCACCTCATTGCTCCAAGCCTTGATATTGTCGGGATAGGGACAATCCTGATGGCCACCTGAATAATCCTCAGCGCAAATCCATGTTCGTCAACTTCTTCATCAACCGGCCTATTTTTGCGTCAGTCATCGCCATCATCATCACCCTGGCGGGGGCCATCTGCATCCCCATGCTGCCGATAGCCCAGTTTCCCCCCATCACTCCGCCCACAGTGCAGGTAAGCGCCAACTACATCGGGGCTAGCGCCGAAGTGGTGGAGGAGACTGTGACTACCCCCATCGAACAGGAAGTGAACGGGGTGAACGGCATGCTCTACATGTCTTCCGTGAGCGCCAGCGACGGCGGTATGAGCCTCACCGTTACCTTTGACATCGGCACCGATCTGGACATCGCGGCGCTGGACGTGCAAAACCGGGTACAGATCGCCGAGTCCAAGCTCCCTCCCGAGGTGCTTCGAGTTGGGGTCAAAACCAGTAAACGGTCGCCGACCCTGACCCTGGTGGTGAATCTCTTGTCTCCCAGGGGTGAGTATGACGAACTGTTTCTAGGCAACTACGCCGACATTTACATTAAAGACACTTTAAAACGGGTCCCTGGGGTGGGAGATGTGGTTATTTTTGGCGCCCGGGATTACTCCATGCGCATCTGGTTGGACCCCAACAAGCTGGCCGGCCTGGGTCTGGCGGCCTCTGATGTCGCTCAGGCCGTCCGCCGGCAGAACCAGCAGGTGGCCGCCGGCCAGATCGGGGAGCCCCCCGCACCCACGGGCCAGGAATTTACCTATCCCATCATCACTCAAGGCCGGTTGGCAGATGTGTCCCAGTTTGAAGACATCATCATCCGCACCCGTCCTGACGGCTCGGTATTACGGGTCAAAGACGTGGCCCGGGTGGAACTGGGCGCTCAAAGCTATACCCGATTTGGCCGCTTAAACGGCATCGAAACCATACCCATCGGCATCTTTCAGCTTCCCGGGGCCAACTCGGTGGAACTTGCCGACCAGGTGCGGGCGGAAATGGAACGCCTGGCCCATAATTTCCCCAAAGGTGTCGAATACAAGATCATCTACGACACCACCCGCTTCGTCAAAGAATCCATCAAAGAAGTGATTATCACCCTGTTCTTCACCATGGCCTTAGTGTTCCTGGTGGCCTATATCTTTCTCCAGGACTGGCGGGTGACCATGATTCCGGGGATTACTATCCCGGTGTCCCTGGTGGGGACCTTCATCCTGCTCCGCGCTTTGGGATTCTCCATCAACACCCTGACCCTCTTCGGCCTGGTCCTGGCGGTGGGCCTGGTGGTGGACGATGCCATCGTAGTGGTGGAAAATATCACCCGTCTCATGGAAGAACAGGGCTTGAGCGCCCGGGAAGCCGCCTACCAGGGCATGGGGGAGATTGTCGGACCCATTATCGCCACCACCCTGGTGCTCTTCGCCGTATTTGTGCCCGTGGCCTTTCTCCCTGGGACTACCGGCCAGCTTTACCGGCAGTTCGCCCTGACCATTGCCGCGGCGGTGGGCATCTCCACTATCAACGCCCTGACCTTAAGCCCCGCCCTCTCTGCCCTCCTGCTGCGGCCCGGGGAAAAGCGGCGCGGCTGGTTCTTTCGCCTCTACAACCGGGGTTTCGCCTGGTTCACCCGCTCCTACCAGAAGTGGACCAGATTGTTGATCACTCACTGGCGCTGGGTGATCGCCCTGTTCCTGGTTTTGGTGATGTTCACCTATGTTATGTTCCGAGTAGTGTCCACGAGTTTTCTGCCCCAGGAAGATCGGGGCTACTTCATCGTCTCGGTCACGGGTCCGGAAGGCTCTTCTTTGCAGCGCACTGGCCAGGTGTTGGACCGCGTGTCTGGCATCCTCAAAAAAACTTCCGGCATTGCCGATGTCATGGCCGTGGGCGGCTTCAACGTGCTCACTTTCACCACCGCGCCTAACTGGGCGGTGGCCTGGGTGGTGCTCAAGCCCTGGTCGGAGCGCCGGTCGGCAGAAATGCAGCTGGATGCCATCCTGGGGAAGGTGCGAGGGGAATTCGCCGGCATCCAGGAAGCGTTTGTGGCGGCTTTTATCCCGCCAGCCATTCCTGGCTTGGGAACGCTAGGCGGTTTCCAGTTTGAACTCCAGGACCGGAGCGGCAAAGGGTTGGGGGCCCTGTCTCAGGTGACTCAGGAGCTGATCCAAAAGGGCAATCAAAGTACTGATCTCATGGGGCTATTTAGCGGGTTTCGCATGGACATGCCCCAGCTTTATGTGGACCTGGACCGCACCAAAACCATGACCCTGGGACTCCCACTTACCGACGTCTTTGATACCTTGCAGACCTATCTCGGCTCCCTGTACGTCAATGATTTCAATAAATTTGGCCGGGTATACCGGGTGTATCTCCAGGCCGAGCAAGCTCAGCGGGCCAATCCTGCGGACATCAGCCGCCTTTATGTTCGCAAACAGAACGGCGAAATGGTTCCTTTGAGCACCTTGGTGCAGGTGAGCCGGGAAGTGGGGCCCCAGGCCATCACGCATTTTAACCTGTTCCGCTCGGCCCAGATCAACGGCATGCCTGCGCCTGGTTTCAGCTCCAGTGAAGGGATAGAAGCCATGAAAAAATTGGCGGCCGCCATCCTGCCCGAAGGGATGGGGTATGAGTGGAGCGGCACTGCCTACCAGGAGCTCAAGACCGGCGGTCAGGCCCCCATTATTCTGGTCCTGTCCTTGATCTTTGTCTTTCTCTTTCTGGCGGCCCAATACGAGAGTTGGGTCATGCCCTTGATGATCATTCTGGCCGTACCTCTGGCTATGCTGGGGGCATTGAGTGCCCTCTGGTCCAGAGGCATCGCCAACGACGTGTATTGTCAGATCGGTTTGGTGATGCTGGTGGGCCTGGCCAGCAAAAATTCCATCCTCATCGTGGAATTCGCCCGCCGAC
Source organism: uncultured delta proteobacterium (assembly GCA_963709285.1). Classification (GTDB taxonomy): domain Bacteria; phylum Desulfobacterota; class Desulfobaccia; order Desulfobaccales; family 0-14-0-80-60-11; genus JBGSLA01. Next base: position 246,690 of record CAVPVR010000005.1, read on the forward strand.
GCCGGGAAGCGGGCCTGTCCATTGAACAGGCCGCCATGGACGCTGCCCGAGTGCGGCTCAGGCCCGTGCTCATGACTGCTTTCACCTTCATCCTGGGAGTGATGCCCATGGTCATCGCCACCGGCGCCGGGGCTGCCAGCCGCAACTCCCTGGGCACCACGGTATTCGGTGGCATGCTGGTGGCCACCATGCTCAGCCTGGGGCTGGTGCCGGTTCTCTATGTGGTGCTGGAGCGCCTCAGGGAACGGGTGCTTCTCTACCGGGGCAAAAGCCTCCCCTTCGATGAAGAGGGTAGAAAGTCGGATTCCCATAGACAGCCGCCCTCATCCGACGGCTAGGCCTTCAAAACTAGCAGTCCCCCCTCATACCTGCTTATTTTCCCCAGCAAACCATAGTTACGTTGTCAGATGCAGTAGTGCGGGCATCTCGCCCTCAGTGGCGCCAATGAATTCTTCCCAATCGAACAATAATTGCAATTTACTTCTAAAAAAGGGGTCTGCTGAGAAGGAAAATACTTCGGCACCCTGGTTCCGCCCGTTCTGCTGTTCCCCCCAACTAAGGAAAAATTTAATTATTTTCTAATAAAATTTCTCAGTCTTTAAGAAAATATATTTAAATTAGATAAGAAATGGCCTTATTTTCGAGGGATTAAATTCTTATAAAACTATATTTTCAAGTATTATAAATGGGTTATATTTTGAAAAGCAATCCATCTTTTATGGTATATTTTTTGCAAAAATGTTGCGTGCGGTGAAATTAAGGCATTACGAGGTGGAACATGAGAGGGAAAGTGGGGAGTATTTTGCGCCGTTGGCACCAAGACATTCGTGGAGCTGCAATGATAGAGCTTGCCATATGTCTCTTCGTTTTTTTAATACTTGTTTGCGGAATTATTGACCTTGGCCACGCTTTTTATATGCGGCATATGGTTACCAACGCCAGCCGGGAAGGAGCCCGCTATGGCATCGCCTATCGTATCGATGCAAACGGCGCCCGCATAGCTCCCATTAATCTGAACCCTTCCGTTGCCAACTATCTCCTCAATGGTTGTTTAAGCCAAGCCTGCTTGCCAGACGACGCCAACCCCGCTGTGACGGTTGCGGGAGTCGGCTGCACCACCGGAACCTGCGGCGCCCCCGTAGAGGTGACGGTCTCTGCAGTAAAGACCTGGTTTGTGCTGGACAATTTTATTCCGACCTTGGGTGAACAGATAACCGTGAGCGCCACAACGGTCATGCGATGTGAATAAGGGGATGGGAAAGTCCCGTACCCCAGGGGATAACAAAGTCAGGGGGGCCGCCTGAGCGGCGGGGGAGGACCCCAGGCCTGACCAGGAGGCAATAATATGGTTATAAAGTGGAGAAAATTTGTCCGGGGAACAGAGGGGGCCATAATGTTCTACACGGCCCTCCTTTTGGCAGTTCTTCTGGGATTTACGGGTCTGGTGATTGACATTGCGCATTACATTGTGGTGCAAAATGAGTTAAAAAATGCTGCCGATGCCGGAGCTTTGGCCGGGGTGCGGGCCTTATTCCCCGCTGACATGAAGTCGGCCACGAACCCTGTGTCCCCGGACTGCTCAACTGCCCTGACCGTGGGTGCTCAAACGGTCCAATGGAACGAAACGGACAAAGCCCAAACGGTGGTCGCGGATATTCAGACCGGCCAATGGGATGGGGTGAACAAGCAATTTGTGGCCGGCTGTTCTTCCGACCCCGCCACCTTCACCAATGCTGTTCAAGTAACAACACACCGGCAGGATACGCCTCTTTATATCATGCAGGCATTGGGGGTAAGCCCCCAAACCCTGCAAGCCACCAGCGTGGCCATAAAAGATTGGGTGGGGGGCCTCAGACCAGGAGGTGGCTTCCCGATAGCCATCGGCAAAAAATACCATAAGAAAGGGGACCTTAAAATTTACCTGAATGACGACAATGACGACAAAGGCTGCTGGTTCGTACCGGGCGACAGCCCAAGTGCCTTTGACAGTACCCTCAAAGACCTCGTATTCAACCAGGATCTGATGCCAGCCCTGCATTGTCAAGATTGGATCTATTTGGACAACGGGGTGGTCACTTCAGTAACGAAATATATAAATGATCATTATATTGGTAAGACAGTATATCTGCCTGTGGTCGAAGAAATAAAGTTCAACCAGGCCGAGAAAATTAAAGGTTTTTGCGGATTTACGGTCACGGAGGTAGGTAAGGACAACGGCAAGCATTACGTTCGAGGTGACGCCCAAGCAATAACTGATTGCCCGGGTGACGTTACGGACGACAGCACTGGCGACGATTTTGGTCTGCTTGGGCCTGCTAGACTGGTCTTATAAACGGTATTGTTCCAGTCCAATCCAGCACGTGTCGCCACCGGGGGAACTCAGAAGGTCCTGACAATCAGCATATCAACCCTGACGGCGCAGCTAATCAGGGACAATTTGCGGCCATTCCCAGGTCAGTAAAGTAACTCTTTCCTAACGACCGGGGAAGACGGAAGGTCTTCCCCGGTTTTTTTTAAATGGGCCCAATCGGCCTTCAGACTAACCTATCTGAAGAGTGGATTTTTCCCCGACGGGCAGCTCAAGCAGCGGCCTTTTTTACTAACGCCCTCATCCATATGTTAAGCCTTTAGAAAGAGCAGACCCCCCAACTTTTTATCCTCCCGATAAAATCCCCGTTCACGAGTCGTATGAAGCAGTACAAGAATCTCGCATTGTATGGTACAGCGTAACTTGCCAAATTGGGACAATAGGTGTGCAACAAAGCCCAAGATATATTTCTGGAGGTAAGTTAAATATCAAGGAATCCTGATCCTCTTCTATTTGCTGTCCCTGCAACTAATAAAAAATTCTATTCTTTTTTAAGAAATTCTCTCTGTTTTTAAGAAAAGTTCTTTTCACTTGAGAAAAATAACCGTTATTTTTAATGACAAAAAATTCTTGCAAAACATAATAATCATTATTTTCAATAAGTTAACGAAATCGAGTACCTTTCTTGTCTTTGGCATGATTCTTGCCTATATGATAAGTGCCATAAAATCAAACTGCTGAGGTAAGTCATGAAAGGCAAAGTGCTGAGTGCCGTGCGCCGCTGGCACCGGGAGACGCAAGGTTCTGTGATGGTGGAATTTGCCGTCGCCAGTGTTGTCTTTTTCTTGCTTGTCTGCGGGATCATCGACCTGGGCCACGCCTATTTCATGGACCAGGTGGTGACCAACGCTAGCCGGGAAGGGGCTCGCTATGGCATTACTTATAAAACGGATAGCAACGGCCAGCGCATCTCTCCCAGCAGCCTGAATCCATCCATTCAAAGCTATGTGCTAAATGAATATCTTAACAAAAGCTTGGCGTCAGGATCCAATCCCCAGGTAACGGTGTCAGGCGATGGATACTCCGGCACCTGCGACAAGGGGGAAAACCTGGAAGTGACGGTTACCGCAGTAAAAAGCTGGATTGTAATTAACAATTTTATTCCGGGCTTGGGAGACCAGATAACTCTGAGCGCTACAACAGTCATGAAATGTGAATAAGGGGACGGGAAAGTCCCGTACCCCAAGGATAACGAGGTCAGGGGGGCCGCCTGAGCGGCGGGGGAGGACCCCATACCTGAACACGGAGGGAAAAGGAGCAAGGAGCTATGAAGTTGAAAAAATTTGTTCAGGGAGCAGAGGGGTCCATCATGGTAATAACGGCCTTGGGCTTGGTAGTCTTCCTTGGGTTCGCCAGCCTGGCCATTGACATGGGACGCCTCTATGTAGCCAAAAATGAACTTCAGAACACCGCCGATGCCGCCGCTTTGGCCGGCGTTAGCCATCTCATCACCCAACAAAATGGACAGGCGGTGCGGGATGATGCCGCGGCGAAACAGGCCGCCATGGACGTGGCCCAGCGCCAAAGCGAACTCTTGGGCCAAACTCCTCTTGAACCTGAGGCCCGCAACGACGTGACCGTGGTCTTCGGGGAGTGGAACATCTACGCGGGCAATCCCGACACGGCCTGGACCCCGTACGGGTCCACCTGCGGGGCCTATTCCAATGCCAACGGGGTGCAAGTGACGCTCCGGCGGGGTTCCGATCTGGCTTACGGTCCGGTCACCAACTTGTTGTCCGGGATTCTGGGAGACCAGTTCCGGACCACGGAGGTGGCGGTCACAGCCACCGCGTTCCTGGGGTTTGTCACCGGTGCGCAAACCGGCTCGGTCAACCTGCCCTTGGCCATACCGGACACGGTGATGACGGCTGCCAACCAGGATAACCGGTCCTGGTGGGCCAAGTTGCTGGGGCCCAGTGAGGCCGTGGCCGTAGGTCCGAAACAGTTGACCTTTCGTGACTTAGGCAGCGATAGTTTCTATGTTAATAACCTCGACAAACCCTTGTTCGACACGGATAAGGCCTATCTCGTGACGGTCAATACTTCGGATTCTTTGCCGGGCACCGTGATTGACAACATCGAGTACACGTATCAAACTTCTGGGGTAAAGCCGGTGCGCCCCATGGAAGTGGGCACCCGGCTGTATCCCTTGAGTGAGTACAAATGGGCCGGTAACATCAAAACTATCTTCAACAGATTCAAAAATGCCTATAACGCCAACAAAGACAGCAACGGCAAATGGCGCGTCCTGGTGCCTGTTTACGCACCCACCCAATCCACGGCCAGTCGGGTGAACCAGGGGCTTAAGATGATGGCCCGGTGGTTCAGCTTTGGACCCTCCCCGGCTCATGCCTGCTTCACCTTCAGGACCCAGACCTATCCCGGGGGGAACGTCCCCATCGAAGTCAAGGGCTTTGCCAACGTGGATGTGGTCAATGTCACCTACACCTCTAACTGTGACGACTGCAGCCCCTATTATCCTTATAATAATACGACCGACTGCATGGTGAACAATCCGGAAAGCTGCCGGAACACCAATTCGGTCACCATTGAAATACCGGTGGATTCCAGCACCGTGTCGCCCCCGGGCACTGAATCCGGCGGTCCTGACAACCAGCACATCAATCCTGGTGGCGAAGCCAATCAAGGAGCTCTCGCAGCCATACCCAGGTTGGTTAAGTAAACTTCTCCCTGGCACCCGGGGAAGACGAAAGGTCTTCCCCGGTTTTTTTTTTGCGGTTGCACCCAGCCTTCAGGAAACCAACCTTCCCGAAACAGTATTTTTTTCCCGACAGGGAAGAGAAGGGTGGTAATGTCAAAATTTTCTTGTTAAAATAAATAATTGAATGGGGTGGGGTCAGAATTCTCTGGCCCTTTTGTCTGTCGAGGAGACCGCAGGTCGCAGCGTCAGCAGCGGCCTTTTTTACTAAAATTCGGGATACTCCCTTTACCGATTTACCAGGGTAACAGAAGTAAACCCGGCGAAGGTCCGTTTGGCTTGCCAACCAGGCTGAAGTTATGGTAATGTTCCACCTTAACGAACCGGCGGCCTAAGGCTCGATGGGGCCGGAGTGGAAAACGCCACCCGGAAGAAAGGTGAAAAGGCAAGAATGAGTTTTACTGTTTGGTTTACTGGCCTGCCGTGCTCAGGTAAAACAACCCTGTCACGCCGTCTGCATAATTATTTGATTAAATTGGATTTCCAGGTGCATCTCATGGACGGGGACGCTATCCGGGCCCAACTGCCCCGCCCACTGAGCTTCAGCAAGCAGGACCGGGACAACCACGGGCGGCGCTTGGGCTTGTTGGCCCAGGACTTGAACCAAAAAGGGATTATCAGCATAGTGGCGGCCATTGCCCCATATACTGAAACCCGGGAGTACAATCGGAGAACGATGGACAATTACCTAGAGGTCTTTTGCTCCTGTCCCGTGGAAGTGGCTGAGAGGCGCGACAACCGGGGCTTATACGCCAAGGCCCGCAGTGGTAAAATATCCCACTTTACCGGAATTTCTGACCCTTACGAAGAACCCGGGGCGCCGGAGGTGGTGGTTTACACCGACCGGGAAGACATTGACACCAGCCTGGCCAAGATAATCGAATATTTGGTAAAAAGAAATTTTATTTACTTAAGACAAGAGCCTCCCCGGAAACAAGAGGCTCAGCCGAGGGATTTCAGCCCGGTTAGCTGAAACGCACCGCCTGCCCCTGACCCAGAGGTGGAATCAGGGAGTAGCCGTACTGCGTAAAGGTGATATTCCAACGCCGGCTTACCTTAGCCCGGTCTTCCTCCGCCAACCAGTGGGTATTCTTTTGATAGCCCGCCAGACCCTTGAGATACACCGCAGCCCTCGTCCAAAAGTGGTCAAAGTCCTTAAGACCTAGCTCTGCATAGAGCTTTTCCAGACAATCCCGGGGCGAACTTTCCAGGTCTTCAAAGCGCAGCTCATGCAGGGAGCCGGGCGGGATGAGATCCCGATCCCGTTCAAAAAGGGCATAAAGTTCGGTATACCAGGAGAGGATGATTTCTTCCAAGGCCCGGGGGTCAACTTTCTGGAGATGGGAGTGGACCAGCCCCTGACGCCAAAGCTTCTGGGAAGAGAGATAGACTGCGTAAGGATTGCGCACAATATGGATGAACTTGGCGCCGGGAAACATTTCCAGAAGGACCGGAAGGCGCCCTAGGTGGGGGGGTGATTTCAGGACTATGCGCTTGCCCTTGGAAAAACTGAGCTTTTTAAGGAACAGCCGGAAGTTCGCCTGCCACTCGGCCAACGCCTGGGGAGGGAGGTTGTCGGGATTGACAGCCGAGTGCGCTCCGTCTCCGGAAGCAGGAAAAAGGGCCTGCATGTAAGGAGAAATGCTGCAGAGACCTGCCAGGGCCATCTCCTCTTCATGAGGGGTAGCGCCGTTGATGGCCACATTGTCCATAGGCCGCTTGCCGGGCGTGAATGAATTAAAAATTCTGGAACCCCAGGGTTGACTGTAGACAAAGTGATGGGGGAACATGACCTGGTAGGCGGTGGGACTAGTAAAAGTTGGGTCGCAATTGAGAATATTGTGGAGATGGGTAGTGCCGCTACGCCAGTAACCCAGAATGAACACAGGAGGATCCACCAGTTCGGCGGCGGCGATATCCTTCCCGTCGACGGCCTTTTCCAGACAAGCGAGATAGGAATTCATCCCTCCCAACACCAGGAGATAAGCCAGCCGGGGGAGGTAGCGCCAATTTACCCGTCCGTGGTTACGCAGGAGCACCCTGAACAAGGTTCCGAGAGTCATTCCCGGAATGGCTTGGAGAGATAAGGGCTTGATGATTCCTTGCCAGAAGTTGCTACGTTCGTCTGCCAACGCCTTTATACCGGTCCCTTTCTCGACGAGGTATTTCCTTGGCCAAAAACGATGGTGGCACCCGGGGCTATGGGGGACAAGAGAGGGTAATTGTAGCTCTCAAAGGAAAACCTCCAGCGCTGGCTTACCTTGGCCCGAATCTCTTCGGTCAAGGTGTGAGAGTTCTTTTTATAATCCGCAACACTTTTAAGGTAAGCAGAGGCTTGCTGCCAGAAACGTTCGAAGCCCGGCAGGCTTAAGTCTTGATAGAGCTTTGCCAAACATTCCTGCGGTGATTTTTCTAAATCCTCGAAGCGCAATTCGTGTATATCCCCCGGCGGGATCAACCCCCGGTCCCGCTCAAACAAATCAAACACTTCAATATACCAAGATAATATTATCTCATCAATGACCTGGGGATCGGGTTTCTGAAGGTGGGAGAGGGCCAGGCCGGAGTGCCAGAGTTTCTTGGCAGAAAGGTAAACAACGTAAGGATTCCGCACGATGTGGACAAACTTCGCTCCAGGAAACATTTTCATGAGGACGGCAACGCGCCCCAGGTGAGGCGGTGATTTGAGGACGATACGTTTGTTCTTGGAAAAGCTAAGCTTCTTCAGAAAGAGCCGCAAAGCCGCCTGCCACTCTGCCAGGGCTTCAGGGGGAAGGTGGTCGGGGTTTAGGGCGGAATAACCGTCCGCAGAGACCGGGAAGAGATTCCGTAAATAGGGGGAGACCCCGGAGAGGGCCGCCAGGGCTAACTCATCTTCGTGGGGGGTGGCGTCATGGATGGCCACATTGTCCATGGGCCGCTTGCCGGGTGTTAATGAATTAAAAATTCTGGAACCCCAGGGTTGACTGTAGACAAAGTGATGGGGGAACATGACCTGGTACGCGCTGGGACAGGTGAAGGTGGGGTCGCAGCTCAACAGGTTGTGAAGATGGGTAGTGCCGCTGCGCCAGGTGCCCAGGACGAAAATGGGAGGGGCTACCAATTCCGCGGCGGCGATGCTCTGGCCGTCGCTGGCTTGTTCCAGAAGCTTCACGTAGGAATTGAAGGCCGCCATCCCGAAGAGATAAGCCAGGCGGGGCAGGTAGCGTATACTCACCCGGCAGCGATGGCGCAAAAGTACTTTAACCAGGGTGCTGAGGTCCATGCCCGTAATGGTTTGCTGAAACACTGTAGCCATAAATCCCTCACCCGAAATTATGGCTGGCGCCATCCTCAGGCACAAAGCTTTCCTCAAGGGAGAATATGAAAGCCATCAGACAAAACTGCGGTGACAACAACGGACACATCCAGGAAAAAGGTTTTTAGAAATAAGTTTCCGGAGCCGCTGCATCTTGGGGTTATTCCACACCACCCTCAGGGGTTCTTTGGTGATATTGCCCATCACCAGGTGCAGGCAGGGGGAAATGGTTCCATCAGGCAAGATGCGGCAGTTTTTCCACAGATTTTTACAGACCTGGGGGAAAGGATATTCCAGATCTAAATAGTAGGGGACGATCAAATTATCTGGCAGATTGGGAGAGAATTGTACCTTCATACTCCCTTGGGCCCGGCGTCGAATGTCCTCAAAAATGGTCTGGAGCAAGGGGAAAGCTTCAGGGCCGATTTCGCTCTCATAATACTCGCCTTCCGGAATCGAAGGGGGAATCATTTCCAAACCCAGGGCTTCGGCCCAATCCGGGGTGAGGAGCCGGTTATGACGCTCCACCAATTCCGGGGAGGAAAAAATGGCGTGCGTAAAGCTGAGTGAATCAGCGCCCAGCTCTTGGGCGATCGAGACCATCTGCCCCAAATGGTCAAGATTATCTTTTAAAATGGTGCACCGAATATCCATCAGAGGGCTGGGACTGCGCTGCCGGCGCCGTGCTTCTGATAGCGCCCGGAAACCTTCTGCCGACTTTTGGAAGGTCCCCTTTCCCCGGATAAGATCGTGGACGGCCGGGGGCCCGTCCAGAGAAACGGTGACCATCTCCACCCCAAATTTTACCAGGTGGTCTGCTATCTTGGCCAGAAGTATACCGTTGGTTTGCAGGTGGACCAGGAGGTTCCTCTTCTTGGCTTCTTCGATTAACTCCAGGATGTGGCTGTATAACAGAGGCTCTCCTCCGGTAATGAAGACAATTGGTCGCCATTTGGTTAATTCTTCAAAGAGGGTTATCCAGGCGTCCAGAGTCAGCTCTTGCTCCGGCTTATACCAGCTCAAAGTTTTGGTCTTATCCGTGGACTGACGATGCTGAATGCACATCTTGCACTTGAGGTTGCACTGTCTGGTGGGGCTAATGCTCACATAGGAGGGCAAAAAGCTTTTTTCCGGGTAAACGCGGCGGTTCAGGTCATAGCCCAGGTTGACTTGATACTCATAGTGCAAAAGAGACCATAACACCCACGGATTGCGATGGGCGATGGCCGCCGAGCGGGTCCAGAAGGAGGGGGAGATGAAAGAATCAGCAGCCGCCTCAGTCCTTAAAACTGATTTTTTCCCCATGATATTCGAAGTTGGTGTCGCAGTTCTCCGGCAGTCCGATAACCGCTAATGTCTATCTAGTTGTGCATGAGGACAGAGTCGATCTAAATATTTCAAGACCGCACAGGGATGCTGATCAACAATTTATAATACAAAATTTTTGATGAGCACGCCAACTATGCCCTGGGAAACGAAATTGTCCAGCCGAGAGAAGACAGTCCTTAAACACCCAGGCAAATAAGCTCCCTTACAAGTGCATAGCGTTGGGCCGCGAGCGCTTCCCAAGCCCACCTATTTTTTCGTCAGGCGCTGGCGCCGAATTTCAAAGAGGGCCACGGCCCCGGCCGCAGCAGCGTTGAGGGAACTTATAGCCTCAGAGGCGAAGGGAATGGCCAGCAGTAAATCGCACTGCTGGCGCACCCGGGGGCGTATGCCGGTATCTTCGCCGCCGATGACCAGGGCCAGGGGTACGGTAAGATCTGAGTCGTAGATACTTTGGGAGGCACCGGCTTCGGCACCTACCACCCAAAGTTCCAATTCTTTCAGGCGGATGAGGGTTTCAGCCAGGTTAGTGACGCGGCAGACCGGGAGAACTTCCAGTGCCCCGGCTGCAGCTTTGATGACTGCGGGGGTGACCCCTGCGGCCCGGTCCTTGGGAATAATGAGTCCGTGAGCCCCGGCAGCCAGGGCGCTGCGGCACAGATTACCCAGGTTCATGGGATCGGTGAGGGAGTCGGCTGCCACCAGGAGGGCAGGTTCTGGCCAGCCTGCCAGCCCCTCCAACAAATCTTCCAAGTCCCGATAAACAAAGTCAGCACGCCGTATCGCCACCCCCTGGTGGTTGGCGGTGCGGCAGATACGGTCCAACGCCGGACGGGGCACCTGCTTCAGGCGCACCCCCGCAGCTCTGGCCAGGTTCCGCACCTCAGAGAAGAACCTCCCCCCCAACCCCTCGGCCACCAGGATCTCCTCCAGGGGTGCCTCACCCCGGCGCAATGCCGCCAACACCGGCTGCCGACCATAGATTATTTGGGTCATGGTGATGTTTGCAGGAAGGGAGCCGGGAGTCACAAACCCACGCCCCCTCGCCAACCCCTAAAGTTGTACAGGCCAGGGTAAGGCAGAGCTGAGAGTCCGCCTCACCCCATCCAACATGGTTTATTTCCTCTTCTCGTGGTATGCCTTTCCAACTATTTAAGGGTATAATGAATTTGAGAAATAAGAAAGCACCAGAAATATGGACGCCGCGTTCAAGCTCTTTCTGCAAAACTTAGAGAACAAAGCCGATCTGCCCGCCTCCACCCGGGAGGCCTGGGAACAGGGCCTGCGGGATTTCTCGGCCTTTCTCCAGGGCCGTGGACGAACGCCTTGGCAGGAAGTGGCGCCCAGCGACTGTCAGGCATATTTCGAGCATCTGGCGCGCCAGGATTTGTCCAGACGGCATCTGGAACAACGGTGGGCTGCACTTCAGAGGTTCTTCTTGTTTCTGGGGGAGCAAGGAATAATTCCTGACAATCCCCTTGCCGCTCTGGATTGGCCGGACCAGAAGCCCGGCCCCTCCCAGGTGTTGAGTCAAACCGAGCTCCAGGCCCTCCTGTCCGGGCTCCGGGCCGCCGGCCCCGATTACATGGATGAGCTCCTGGAGCAGTTTTACCACCACCTGGGGGCGGAGCGGGGTCTGGCCACCCTGACCTTGGAATCCTATGCTCACGATCTGCAAGATTTTAGGCAGTTTCTGCGCTCCCAGAACCGGGAGGCCTGGGAAGAGGTGACCCTCGAGGACTTCCAGAATTACCTGGCCACCCTTCAAATGAGGGGTCTCTCCGCCCGCAGCCGGGCCCGACGCCTTTCGGCTCTGCGTCAATTCTTTCGCTTCTTACAGCGGGAAGAGCGGCTCCCCACCAATCCGGTGGAACTTCTGGATTCCCCCCGTCTGCCCCTGAAGCTGCCCCAAGTGCTCAGCGAACAGGAGGTGGAGGCCCTTCTCGGTGCGGTGGATCCCTCCTCGCCACAAGGTCAACGGGACGCAGCCCTCCTCGAAGTGCTCTACGCCACGGGTCTCAGGGTTTCGGAGCTTGTAGGTCTCACGGTGAAACAGGTGGATCTACGCCGGGGGGTGGTGCGGCCCTTGGGAAAAGGTCACAAAGAGCGCTTGGTTCCCATGGTGCCCCAGGCGGTGGAGAAGCTCAAACTTTACCTCACGGAAGGCCGGCCCCAGCTTCTCAAGGGCAAGGACAGCCCTTATGTGTTTGTCAACCAGCGGGGCGGCGCCTTGAGTCGCCAGGGTTTCTGGAAGATCCTGCAGCGCTATGCCCGGCTGGCCGGGTTGGGACGCCTCTCGCCCCACACTCTGCGCCACTCCTTCGCCACCCATCTTTTGGCCCGGGGGGCGAACCTCAGGGTGCTGCAACTGCTTTTGGGGCACGCCGACCTCGCCACCACCCAGATTTACACCCATCTGGATGCCGAGCGCCTCAAGTCGGCCCACAAAAAGGCCCACCCCCGGTCATGAGTAAAGACAAGGCCCCTCCCGCCCGGACCCTGGAGGTGATCACCACCCACATCAATGCCGATTTTGACGCCCTGGCCTCCATGGTGGCTGCCAAGAAACTTTATCCCCAGGCCCTGCTGGTGTTCCCTGGCGCCCAGGAAGGGAACCTGCGGGACTTCTTTATCCGCTCCAGCTTTTATTTTCTCGATTTTGCCAGGGCCAAAAACGTCGACCCGGAAGAAATCAAGCGCCTCATCCTGGTGGACACCCGCCAGCTCTCCCGTATCGGCAAGTTCGCCGAAGCCGCCGCCTCGGAAGAGGTGGACATCCACGTCTACGACCACCACCCCGATTCCCCGGAAGACGTGCACGGCAGCCTCGAAATAGTCAAACCCCTGGGCTCCACCACCGCCATCCTAGCGCAAATTCTACAGGATAAAAACCTGGACCCCACCCCCCAGGAAGCCACCATCATGGCCCTGGGCCTTTTCGAGGACACCGGTTCCTTCACCTTTTCCTCCACCACCCCAGAGGATTTTGAGGCAGCGGCTTATCTCTTGCGACAGGGGGCCGACCTCAACGTAGTGGCCCAGATGGTCACCCGGGAACTCACCGCCGAGCAGGTGGCCCTGCTCAACGATCTCATCGCCGATGCCAACCGCTTCACGGTGGACGGCATCGAGGTGGTGGTGGCCAGGACCACGGCCTCCCAATACGTGGCTGATTTTGCCGTCCTGGCCCACAAGTTCATGGATATGGAAAATCTCCAGGTCCTCTTTGCCCTGGCCCAAATGGAGAACCGGGTTTACGTGGTGGGCCGGAGTCGGCTGCCTGAGGTTAACGTAGGCGAGATCCTGGCGGAGATGGGCGGTGGCGGCCACGAATTCGCAGCTTCTGCAGCCATCAAGGACAAGCCCCTGGCCCAGGTTGAGGAAAGTCTGAAGCAGATCATCAACCGGCGGGTGCGGCCCTTACGCCGGGCCAAGGATATTATGAGCTTTCCGGTGAAATGGATCTCCCCGGAGGTCACCCTGGAGGGAGCCGAGCTCATCCTCAACCGTTACAGCATCAATGCCCTCCCGATAGCGGAGGAAGCCAGGCTGTTAGGGTTGATTTCCCGTCAAATAGTGGAGAAGGGCATTTTCCATGGGCTCAAAGACCATCCGGTTAAGGACTACATGAGCACCCCGGTGGCCACGGTGGACCCCGAAGCCACCATCGCGGAGATTCGGGATAACCTGGTGGTCAACAAACAACGGTTGCTGCCGGTGATCCAGGAGGAAGAGATCATCGGAGTAATCAGCCGCAAGGACCTTTTGAACCTGCTCATCGACAACGGGGAGGATACCGAGGAGAGCCAGTGGTCCCAGCCCTTGCGCAAGAAAAACATCGTTAGCATGATGCGGGAGCGCCTTCCCAAAAAGATCCTGACCATCCTTACCCAGGCGGGTCAGGTAGCTGAGGAATTGGGCTTCCACGCCTACGTGGTGGGGGGCTTTGTTCGGGACCTGTTTATCAAGCAGGAAAACCTGGATGTGGACCTCGTCATCGAAGGAGACGGCATTGCCTTTGCCAAGGCCTTTGCCACCCGCTACGGGGCTCGGGCCCGGGTCTTCCAGAAATTCAAGACTGCCGTGCTTATCTTTCCAGACGGCTTCAAAGTGGATGTAGCCACAGCCCGCACCGAGTATTACGACGCCCCGGGAGCCCTCCCTGTAGTGGAATACAGCTCCATCAAGATGGACTTGTACCGCCGTGACTTCAGCATCAACACCCTGGCCGTCAAACTAAACCCCGAAGATTTCGGGACGCTGTTGGACTTTTTCGGGGCCCACCGCGACTTAAAGGAGCGGCGCATCAGCGTGCTCCACAACCTGAGCTTCGTGGAGGACCCCACCCGAGTTTTTCGGGCCATCCGCTTTGAACAGCGTTTTCGCTTCCGGATCAGCAAGCTAACTATCAACCTTATCCAGAACGCAGTCAAAAACAATTTTTTCGACCGCCTCTCAGGCGTTCGTCTCTTCCACGAACTCGAACTCATCCTTCATGAGGGAAACCCCATCCCGGCCATTGCCCGCCTGGCGGAAATGGACCTCCTGAAGGCCATTCATCCCCGGCTATGGTTCGATGAAGGCACCCGAGCTATGCTGGAGCGGGTCCAGGCGGTGCTTTCCTGGTTTGACCTGTCTTATTTGGAAGAGAACTTTGAGCGGTGGCTGGTATATTTCTTGGGGCTGGTGGAGCCGCTGACTTATGAGGAACTCACGGAATTGATGGTGCGCTTCAAGCCTCCTCCCAAGGTAGCCGCAGCCATCCTGGACGGGAAAGAGGCGGCGGACCAGGCCCTTATCCATCTCTTCCATCTGGGGGAGCCCAACCGCAGCCAGATTTATCGTCTCCTGTCGCCTATCGGTACGGAGTACCTGCTCTATATGATGGCGAAATCCCGCCAGGAACCCTCGAAGCGGGCCATATCCCTATACTTCACCCACCTCAAGCACCTGAAGCCCGAACTGCGCGGCCGGGACTTGGTGGCCATGGGTTTTCAGCCCGGGCCCCAAATCAAGGAGATTTTGAACAAGCTGCACGAGGCCAGGTTGCACGAGGTGGTGCAGAGCAAGCGGGAGGAGTTGGAGTTGATCAAGAGGACTTACGGAACAAAGACCGCGGTTTGAAAAGGTCCAAGGCCAAATGAAGAGCGGGGGGCAGGGCTAGGCGCTCCACCCCCTTTTTCACGAATTCAGTTTTTTTGGATATTTTCCCGGATGTAGTTGGCTATGTTATTGGTGTCGGTGCCCGGGCCGAAAATCTCGGCGATACCGGCGCTTTTCAGACCCGGCACGTCCTCTTCCGGGATGATACCGCCCCCCAGGACCAGGATGTCGCTGATACCTTTGTCCTTGAGAATTTCAATCACCCTCGGGAAGAGGTAGCCGTGGGCCCCGGAGAGACAGCTCATGGCAATAACGTCCACATCTTCCTGAACGGCGGCACTGACGATTTGCTCCGGGGTTTGCCGGAGGCCCGTGTAGATCACCTCCATCCCGGCGTCCCTAAGCGCGGCGCAGATAACCTTGATGCCCCGGTCATGGCCGTCCAGTCCCGGTTTGGCGGCCAGCACCCGAATTTTCCTTGTCTCCTGCATGGTCCCCTCTCCTTAAAGGAAAGTTATTTGGCTGTAAGCTATAGGCTATAAGCTATAAGCTAAAAACAAAGAAAGCAGAAGGCTTCTCTTGGGAGATTTTGTAAATCTTTTAAAATCCCCCTAAATCCCCCTTTAAAAAAGGGGGACTTTCAAAGGCTTTTTCCAAAATTACCCCTTTCCGGATGGAAACTAATTAAACTTTTTAAAGGCTTAAGGCTTAAGGCTTAAGGCTTAAGGCTTAAGGCTTAAAGCTTAAAGCTTAAAGCTTATTGCTTATAGCCCCTACATCACCGTCATCTCGTACTCGCCCCAGACGGCCCGCAGAGTGTCGCAGATTTCGCCCAGGGTGGCCAGGGCTTTCACGGCCTGTAAAATCGGCGGCATGAGGTTGGCGTCGCCTTCCGCCGCAGTTTTCAGTTCCGCCAGAGTTTGCTGCACCAAATTATTGTCCCGGGTGTCCTTGAGTTCCTTGAGGCGGGCCAGCTGTTTGTTCCCCACTTCGGGGTCCACCTTGAGGAGGTCCTTGGGCTTTTCCTCTTCTCCGACCTGGAACTTGTTCAGGCCCACCACGATGCGCTCACCCTTTTCGATCTCCCGCTGGTAGCGGTAGGCGCTGTCCTGGATTTCCTTTTGGATGAAGCCCTTCTCGATGGCCGCCACCGCCCCGCCCAGCTTATCGATCTGATCGAGGTAATCCTGGGCCTTGGCCTCGATCTGGTCGGTCAGGTACTCCACGTAATACGAGCCGGCCAGGGGGTCCACGGTGTCGCACACTGCGCTCTCGTGGGCGATGACCTGCTGGGTCCGCAAAGCCACCTGCACCGCCAGTTCCGAGGGCAGGGCCAGGGCCTCGTCAAAGGAGTTGGTGTGCAGGGATTGGGTGCCCCCGAGCACCGCGGCCAAGGCTTCAAAGGCCGTGCGCATAATGTTATTCAGGGGCTGCTGGGCCGTTAAACTGCACCCCGCGGTCTGGGTATGGAAGCGCAGCATCAGGGAACGGGGGTCCTGGGCCCCGAAGCGCTCCTTCATGATCTTGGCCCAGAGGCGTCGGGCCGCCCGGAACTTGGCGACTTCCTCCAGGAAGTCCAGGTGCGAGTTGAAAAAGAAGGAGAGACGAGGCCCGAACTCGTCCACCTTGAGGCCCGCCTCAATGGCCGCCTCCACATAGGCAATGCCGTTGGCCAGGGTGAAAGCCACTTCCTGCACTGCGGTGGACCCGGCCTCCCGGATGTGATAGCCGCTGATGCTGATGGTGTTCCACTGGGGCGTCTGCTCGGTGCAGAAGGCGAAGATGTCGGTAATGAGGCGCATAGACGGGCGGGGCCCGAAAATATAGGTGCCCCGGGCCGGATACTCTTTCAGGATGTCATTTTGCACCGTGCCCCGGAGTTTGTCGAAGCTCACTCCCTGCTTTTCGGCCACGGCCAGGTACATGGCCAGAACAACGGCGCAGGGGGAGTTGATGGTCATGGAAGTGGAGACCTGGTCCAGGGGTATGCCTTGAAAAAGGCGTTCTATGTCCCAGAGGGAATCGATGGCCACCCCCACCTTTCCCACTTCCCCCTGGGCCAGTTCGTGGTCGGAGTCGTAGCCGATCTGGGTGGGCAGGTCAAAAGCCACAGACAACCCGGTCTGGCCGGACTTCAAGAGGAAGTGGTAGCGTTCGTTGGTCTCCTCGGCGGTGGCGAAGCCGGCATACTGGCGCATGGTCCAGAAGCGGCCCCGGTAGGCCGTGGGCTGCACCGCCCGGGTGTAGGGGTACTGCCCCGGCAGGCCCAATTGCTTGAGATAATCAAACTCCTGCATGTCCAGAGGGGTATAGACCCGGTGGACGGGGATGCCGGAGGTGTTGATGAATTCGGCTTTGCGCTCCGGGATCTTTTTCAGCACCTTGTCAACTTGAGCATCATACTTGGCCTTGGCTTCTTGCAATTTCTGGGGATCATCCATGTGATTACCTCTTGTGGTGATATGAGGTGGGGGAGGGGCATCAGGAGCGTGGCCCCTCTCAAGGTCTTTAAATTTCGCCGTTCTGCTCCATCTTGGCCATGTCCTCAAAACGGATGTCCATTCCCAGTACTCCCTGGGTTTCCTCATTATCGTCCAGGATGGGGACACTCACGGTGATACACAGGGCCCCGGTAAACCGTGAGGTGTAGAAGTCCGAAACATAGACTTTGCCAGTCTTTAAGGGCTGGATAAACCAATCCCGGTTAGACATATCTTCATCCAGGCCCGCAGTTTCAAATTTGGCCCGGTGGACGATGTGAGTGATATTGCGAGTGATCTTCCGACCTTCCAGGTTGGTGATATACATGAACTGAATGAAGGGGTTCTTCTCGAGCGCCCGCTGCAGCACGGGCTCCTGGAGTTCCGGCTGCATGGAACGGATTTCCTCGTGCTCGGCCAGGTCTTGCGCCAGGTGAGCCGCCAGTTGGTGGGCCTTTTGCTTCAGCCGGTCGAACTCCGAGACAAAGAGCTCAGGGAGGTATTTGCGGGCCAGATTCTCCATCTCATCATTGGAAATAGAGGTGACCCGGCCCTCTTCGTACATCTCCATGATACGCTTATTAATTTTGCCCACTCCAGGATGCACCTTGTCCACCTGGGCGTCCCCCAGAAGGCCCAGGCGGGAGTTGATCCAGTGGACAATGCCGGCCTTACCCGACTTATCCGTGATGGTTATGGTGGGGGGGCGCTTCAGGATCTTCGTGGTGTCAAAAGGGTTGTAAATTTCCTCGAACTTCCGGATGCCGTCGGCGTGGATGCCGGCGCTGGTGGCATTAAAGCTGGCCCCCACGAAAGGGATAATTTGGGGGAATACGATAGCGCAACTCCCGTTCAAAATACTGGGCGATGTCGGTGATCACCGTGGTATCGATGCCGTCAGTGGTGCCCCTGAGGCCGATATATTCCATGAGCAGCGCTTCAATGGGGGAGTTGCCGGTTCGTTCACCAAAGCCCAGGAGGGTGCCATTCACCGCGCCACAGCCGTAAAGCCAGGCGGTGACGCCGTTGATGAAAACCTTGTGGAAGTCATTATGACCGTGCCACTCCATGAGGTGGCCGGGGACGCCGGCATCCTCGATCATGGCCCGCACCAGCCGGGGGACGCTCCGGGGCAGGGCGGCGCCGGGATAGGGCACGCCGTAGCCCATGGTGTCGCACAGTCGGATTTTGATATCGATGCCGCTTTCCGCCCTTAGTTTCATCAGTTCCATGGCAAAGGGCACGCAAAAGCCGTAGATGTCCGCCCGGGTAATATCTTCGAAGTGACAGCGGGGTACGATTCCCAACTCCAGGGCAGCCTTGACGATGGCCAGGTAGTCTTCCAGGGCCTGACGGCGGCTCCACTGCAACTTCATAAAGACGTGATAGTCTGACACCGAGGTGAGAATCCCGGTCTCTTCCAGGCCCATTTCTTTGACCAGCTTCAGGTCCGCGGCGTGGGCCCGGATCCAGCCGGTGATCTCCGGGTAGAGATACCCCCGTTCCCGGCAACGCTCCACCGCCTCCTTGTCCTTGGCGCTGTAAAGGAAGAATTCGGTTTGGCGGATAATCCCCTTGGGGCCCGAGAGCTTGTGGAGCATGTCGAAAATCTCCACAATCTGACGCACCGAGTAGGGGGGCCGGGCCTGCTGACCGTCCCGAAAGGTGGTGTCCGTGATGAGCATCTCCTCCGCAGGGTCGGGCATGACAAACTTATGGTCGAAGTCGATGCGGGCGATCTCCGTGTACGGGAAGATGTTTCGCATCAAATTAGGTTCGTCCACTTCCTACCAGTTGGTACTTCCAGAAGGAAGAATGCTCATGATCCAGTAAACGCCGTTCAGGGTTCCACCGTGCCATAATTTGTATCCATTCGCTAGATGATATGGGGAAAGAAAGCCAGGGGCCGGCAAAACCACATTCCCCCGGCCTTACCTCAAAGTAAACGTTACTTCTCCAATCTCAAACCTAATTCTAAGAGCTGTTCCGCTTCCACCCGGGAGGGGGCCCGGGTGAGGGGGCAGCCGGCCTTCTGGGTTTTCGGAAAGGCGATGACTTCCCGAATGGATTTGGCCCCGCACAGGATGGCCACCAGCCGGTCGAAGCCGAAGGCTACCCCGCCATGGGGCGGGGCGCCGTAGTCCAGGGCTTCCAGCAAAAAGCCGAATTTCTCCTCTGCTTCTTCAGGTGGAATACTCAGGACCTGGAAGACCTTTTCCTGAATATCACGCCGGAAGTTCCGGATGCTGCCACCGCCGATCTCCTGGCCGTTCATCACCAGGTCGTAGGCCCGGGCC
Source organism: uncultured delta proteobacterium (assembly GCA_963709285.1). GTDB lineage: Bacteria > Desulfobacterota > Desulfobaccia > Desulfobaccales > 0-14-0-80-60-11 > JBGSLA01. The sequence goes on from CAVPVR010000005.1 coordinate 266,281, forward strand.
CGCACTCTGGCAGGGGAGCTATCCAGTAAAGGAATATCATCTTCCAGGGGCGCGGTAAAGGGGTGGTGCATGGCCGCGTAGCGCCCTTCTTGTAAATCGAATTCAAGCAAGGGAAAGTCGGTGACCCATACCAGGTTGAAGGTGTCCTCAGGAATCAGCCCCTCCCGCTGGCCCAGGTGCAGACGCAACTGGCCCAGAGCAGTATTGGCCACCTCGGGGAGATCCGCCACGAAAAAGAAAATGTCCCCTTCTCTGGCGCCCAGGTGCTCGGTAAGGGCGTTTTTCACGCCTTCGGAAAAGTACTTGGCCAGGGGCGACTGCCAGCCGTTGCTGACCAGCTTGACCCAGGCCAGGCCTTTGGCGCCGTAAACCGCGGCGAAGTCGGTGAGGTCGTCCAGTTCTTTGCGGGAGAGCCGGGCCAGACCGGGGGCGCACAGGGCCTTGACCATGTTCCCCTGGTCCACCACCTCCCGAAAGGTGCGGAAATCGCTTTCCTTAACAATATGGGTAACCTCGGTGAGCTCCAGGCCAAAACGCATATCCGGGCGGTCCAGGCCGAAACGGGCCAAACACTCCTGAAAGGTAAGGCGGGGGAAAGGGCTCTCCACCGTTACCCCAACAGTTTCATCCAGGAGAGTGGTGATGAGGCCTTCCACTATCTGGAAAATATCTTCCTCGGTGATGAAGGCCATCTCCAGGTCGATCTGGGTGAATTCGGGCTGGCGGTCGGCCCTCAGGTCCTCGTCCCGAAAGCAGCGGCAAAGCTGGTAATAGCGGTCCAGGCCTGCCATCATGAGAAGCTGTTTGAAAAGCTGGGGAGACTGGGGCAGGGCGTAAAAGTAGCCCTGCTGCACCCGGCTGGGTACCAGATAGTCCCGGGCGCCTTCCGGCGTGCTTTTGGTGAGGATGGGGGTTTCCACCTCGATGAAGCCCTGTTCGTTCAAATAACGGCGAGCCACCTGGGCGGCCCGGTGCCGGAACAGGACAGGCCTCATGATGCTGGGACGCCTGAGATCGAGATAGCGGTATTTGAGGCGCAGGGCCTCGGAGATGTCCACCCGAAAGTCCTCGAGTTCGAAGGGCGGGGTCCGGGAAGAGTTCAGGATGCGAAGTTCTTCCACAATGACCTCGATTTCCCCGGTGTCCAGCTGCGGGTTCACCATCTCGGGAGGCCTGAGGTTCACCAGACCCCGCACCGCCAACACAAATTCGTCCCGTAAAACGCCGGCCTTGGTGTGAATATCGGGGTTGATTTCCGGGTTAAAGACTACCTGGGTAAGGCCTTCCCGGTCTCTGAGGTCCACGAAGACCAGGCCCCCGTGGTCCCGGCGGCGTTGCACCCAGCCCATGAGCACCACTTCGACGCCTTCATCCCGGGCCCGCAAGACCCCGCAAGAGTGGGTGCGTTTGAGGCCCGCAAGTGAATCGAACACGTTAATTTCCTTCCATTTTCCCGGCCCAGGCTACGAGCGCGGGCACCAGTTCGGTCAGGGGGAGGACTTCCTGCTCGCCTGAGGCCATGCGGCGCAACGGCGCCTGACCGGAGGCCAGTTCCTGATCCCCCAGGATCACCACGAAAGCCGCGCCCAGACGGTCAGCCAGGGACATCTGGGCCTTGAGGGAGCGTCCTTCAAAGTCCATGGCCGCAGGTAAGCCCTGGGCCCGAATTTCTTGCATGAGGGAGAAGGTCCGCTCCCGGGCGGTGTCCCCCAGGGCGGCCAGGAAGACCATGGCACTCTCATCGGGTCCCGCCTCCTGGGGTAGTACCTCCAGAAGTCGCTCCTCGCCGATGGCGAAACCCAGGCCCGGCAGGTCGGGGCCTCCCAGTTCCCGGGCCAGGCCGTTATAGCGCCCGCCCCCGGCCACGGCATCCTGGGCGCCCAGGCCGGTGGCAGTCACTTCGAAGGCGGTGCGGGTATAGTAGTCCAAGCCCCGCACCAGCCGGGGGTTTTTCTCGTAGGCGACGCCGGCACCTTCCAGCAGGCTCAGGACCCGGCTATAGTGCCAGGCGCAAGCCTCGCAGAGGCTGTCCTCCATGACCGGGGCCTCCGCCAGCAACCCCTGGCAGCTTTGGGACTTGCAGTCCAGAACCCGCATAGGGTTGGCGTTTCGGCGGCGCTGGCAGTCCGGACACCAGCCTTCCTGGGCGGCTAAAAAGAGCTGGAGCCGTGACGTGAAATCCCCCGTACACTCGGGGCAGCCCAGAGAGTTGATCAGCAGTTTCAAATCTCTCAAACCCAACCGCCCCAGGAGGTCCAGGAGCATGATAATGACCTCGGCGTCCAGTTCCGGGGCGTCGCTCCCCAGGGCTTCGCAGTTGATCTGATGGAACTGGCGGTAGCGCCCTTTCTGGGGACGTTCGTAGCGGAACATGGGGCCGATAAGATAAAACTTTTTGACTCCGGCGCCCTGCATGAGGCCGTTTTCCAGGCAGGCCCGGACCACTTGGGCGGTGGCCTCAGGTCTCAGTGTCAGGGAGTCCCCGCGACGGTCAGTGAAGGTGTACATCTCCTTGGCCACAATATCTGTGTCGGCGCCGATACTCCGGGCGAAAAGCTCTGTCCTTTCAAGGAGTGGCAGACGGATTTCCCGGTACCCGTAGAGTTCAAAGGTCTCCCGAGCCTTGGTCTCCACCCACTGCCACCTGATGGTTTCGGGGGGCAGGATGTCCTTCATGCCGCGTATGGCGCGAATCATAACTATCTATATCCAAAATAATAAATGTAAACAGGAGAGCAGAGGATTGTCAATGAAATAGAGAAAACCTCAGCAGGTGAGGTGTGCTGGGCAAACAAGTTTGCCAGCAAGGTCAGGAGGTGGGAAGAGACTTGGCGGTAAAAGGGATCAGGAAAAATCCAGTTAAAAATGAATCTCAAAAATGGAGCTGATGGAGTCTTCCTGGTGGATGCCGAGGATGGCCCGGGCCAGAAGGTGGGAGACGGATAGTTGTACGATCTTTGGGCAGTTTTTCGCTTCGTCATTCAAGGGGATGGTGTCGGTGACCACCAGGCGATTCAATTTCGAGTCCCGGATGCGGCCCACCGCCGGACCAGAGAGGACCGCATGAGTGCAGCAGGCGCTGATGTTCCGGGCCCCGTTCTGGATGACGACCTGGGACGCCTCGGAAAGAGTGCCGGCCGTATCGATGATGTCGTCCAGGACCACCACTTCTTTGCCCAGCACTTCGCCGATGAGGTTCATGGCCTGGGCTTTCCCTGGGGCGTCCCGCCGTTTATCGATGAGTCCCAGGGTGGCTCCCAGGCGTTTGGCGTAAGCCCGGGCCCGGGGTACACCGCCTGCGTCGGGCGAGACGATGGCCAGATCGTGATTAAAATTTTTAGAAATGTACGGAATCATCACGGGGGAAGCGTAGAGGTTGTCCACCGGTATGTCAAAAAAGCCCTGTATCTGGCCCACGTGTAGATCCATGGTGAGAATTCGGTCGGCTCCGGCGGTGGTGAGAAGGTCGGCTACCAGTTTGGCGGTGATGGGCACCCGGGGGGCTACTTTGCGGTCCTGACGGGCGTAACCGAAATAGGGGATAACCGCGGTGATACGCCGGGCGCTGGCCCGTTTCACCGCGTCGATCATAATCAACAACTCCATCAGGTTATGGTTGGCCGGAGGGCAGGTGGACTGGATGAGGAAGACATCCCGGCCCCTCACGTTTTCGCCGATTTCCACCCGGATTTCGCCGTCACTGAAGGTGGTGACCAACGCCTGGCCCAGGGAAACGTCAAGATGGCTGCAAATTTTTTGGGCCAGTTCCGGGTTGGCGTTGCCCGTAAATATCCACAGGCCATTGTTCAGCATAAATGATGAATTCCCCGTAAGCCGTGAGGAGTATTAGTCTTCCATAAGGAAAGGGTTGACGAGTGGTTAATATAAATCAAAAGGTATGGGGTCGGCAAGGGTAATTTCGGGGGGGGCCACCTTTTCCTGAAGGACTAAAATATTCACCCCGGCGGCGGCCACCCGGGCCAATTCCCGGGCATAATTCGGATCCACGGCGGCAGCCGGGCGAAAACGGAGGGCATCGGGACGCTGTACCACAAAAACCTGCCAGGCCTCATGGCCTTGGGCTGCGAGTCCGGCCAGTTCTTTTAGGTGACGCCGGCCCCGGGAGGTCACTCCGTCGGGGAACAGGGCAACCCCGTCCTCCACCCAGGTAATGCTTTTCACTTCCAGAAAGAGCAGGCGGTCCCCCAGGTCGGCGGCAAAATCCAGGCGGCCTCCCCCGGGCAGACTTACTTCGGGTCTAAAACTTATCAAGGGCGGCAACCCCGGCAGCCCGGGACCGGCCAGGGCCTCGGCCACCAGGCGGTTGGGAACCAGGGTGTCCACGCACACCCAGTGCTCCCTGCTTTTGCAGAAGCGCCAGGTGTGGGCAGTCTTGCGCCCGGACCGGGACTCGTTGGTGAGAAGGATTTCCTGGCCGGGGACGAGGCAGCCCGTCAGGGCGCCGGTATTGGGGACATGGGCCCAGATGCGGCGGTGGTCGGCGAGTTCCACTTCAGCCAGAAAACGTTTTTCGCGCCGCAGAAAGCGACCTGGAACCAGAGGACCATCGAAGCGCACGGGAGGAAAAATATGGTTTACGGGAAAAGGTTAAAAAGCGTACCAGACCCTGAGCCAGCTCTGGATGTCCTTGTCTTCTTGCGGTCTGCTCTTCTCCACCTGGCTCTGGAAGGTAAAGCCCCAGTGGCCGAGATCATACTTGAGGCTGGGGCCCCAACCCATGACCAGGCCGTCTTGCTTCCGCAGGAGGGAGAGTTGGTCAGCGGGAGGCTGGTAGAGAAAGCCGCTCAACCCCACCTTCAGGTTGGGGAGAGGGCAGTAATCCATGGAATACTTGAACAGAACAGAAGGGTGGGACTGGATGAGACGTTCCGCCGCACCAACCGGCTTGTCGCTGTTATACCGGAAAGAGATTTGAAAATTCTTGGGAAGCCGAAGAGTAGCACCCTGATTCAGACCCGGGGAAATTTCCTGGAGATAGGATTGTGGCCTCAGCGATTGGGGTGGTGTGGGACGCTCGCCGAGCATCTGAGCTTCCATGGGGGTTTGCGCGGCAACGGCCAGGACCGGCAAATTCCAGTCCGTCAACGCAAAACTGGCCGGGCTCGCAGCACTACTTGCGGCCGGCCAGAAAGCCGTGATGAGCAAAAGCAACCAGATAGCGGCGCTCAGCCAGATCTTCCCCCTATGACCCAGCACCACAAATCCCCCTTTTCCTTAGTGTACTATTTATATCGGACTTCTTCCTAAAAAGTCAAGTTAAACTTAATGTTAAAAGGGCCGCCCGTAGATTTCCTTAAGGATTTTTCCTCCCCCCCGTTCAAGGAGCATCTCCGCCAGGTGGCGCCCCATAGAGTCGGCCTCCTCAGGCAGTCCTACCAGGCGATCCTGGAGGAACTGCCGACCTTCCAGGTCGCTAATAAGGGCCTCCAGGGTGAGGGAGCCGTTCTCCAGCCGGCCCAGCGCAGCCACCGGCACCAGGCAACCACCTTCCAGACGGGCCAGGAAGGCCCGTTCCCCGGTAACCGCCACTTGAGTAGGATAGTGGTTTAAGGGCTTCAGGAGGGCAAGCATTTCCTGGTCGTCCACCCGTACCTCCAGTCCCAAAGCACCCTGGCCGATGGCAGGGAGCATCTCCGTTTCGGACAGGTAACCCTGGGGAATATGGCCCAGTCCCAAGCGTTTGAGGCCGGCGGCGGCTAAAATAATGGCGTCCAGCCCCTCACTTTCGAGCTTGCGCAAGCGGGTGTCCACGTTGCCTCTCAAATGAACCACCTCCAGGTCAGGACGGCGATGAAGAATCTGCACCTTGCGCCTGAGGCTGCCGGTGCCCACCCGGCCCCCGGAGGGGATTTCCCCCAGAGAGGCGTGACGGTGGGAAATGAACGCGTCCCGGCAATCCTCCCGGGGAGGTACTGCCCCCAGGATGCAGCCCGGGGGCATCTCCGCCGGCATGTCCTTCAGGCTGTGCACCGCCAGGTCCACTTCCCCGGCCAAAAGGGCCTCTTCGATCTCCTTAATAAAAAGACCTTTTCCCCCCACCTGAGCCAGGGGCACATCCTTGAGCTTGTCTCCCGTTGTTTTGATAATGACCAGCTCGGTAGCCAGACCGGTGTGCAGGGAGTGAAGTTGGGTCTCCACCCAGCGGGTCTGGGCCAGGGCCAGAGGGCTGCCCCGGGTACCGATGCGCATAGTCTTCGGCAAGCTCACCCCTTAACCACAGGAACTGCAAGACGTCGCCGCACAGCCACTGCAGGAGCTGGCCGGCTTGGAGCCGGAGGTGAATTTATATCCCACTTTGGCGGCGCAGGTGCTCATAAGTTTGTTGACGCTCTGTTGGCCGCACTCGGGGCACTCAATCACCTCGTCACTGCGAAAGACCAGACGTTCAAATTCCTTGCCACAGCTTTGACAGAGATACTCGAAAATCGGCATACAAACTCCCGGGGGAACAGCGCGGCAACCCGCCACCTCAATTAAGGCAAAAATAAAGAGCGGTTATCCCTGGCGCTCTAGCTCCCTCTTCTTGAAAATTTTGCCAATCACGGCTTATTTATTAAAAGATAATATCATTTTCCCAAAACGCATTACCCCCCCTGATTTTTCTTCTCACCCAAAACTGGGGCGGCGTCGGTGGCTACTTTATTTCCTCTCCACCCGCACGCCAGCACCTTCCGGCACGGCGGTGAGGCAACAAGGATCACCCAGAATGCGCCCCACCAGGTTCACGGCGCTGGCCGGGCGAATCTCCCCCGGCACACTTGACGGGGTGAGGCCGAAAAAGAGACAGAGGGCCCGGCTCGGTGGCCAGTAGCCGATGTCCCCTATCTGCACTACGGTGGCGGCGGTGTCATCCAGTTCCTGGGCCACCTGGGATACGGGGAAGTAAATTTCGTCGCCCCAGCGCTGGGCTTGCCCTTCGAAGGGTAAGGCGTCGGCCAACGCCTGGCCCGTGGGGGTGTCACTCAAATAGCCCTCCAGACGGATGTTTTCGGTAATGATGACAATGTCGGTAGGCATCTCAACCCTCCAAGTATTCCACCACCAGAGCGGCTAACAGCGGCACCAGGATTTCGTGATGACCGGTCAGGGCGTAGCCCTGTCCTGCACCTGCAGTGGGCCGCCGCACCACGTTGGTGAGGGGACGGTAGTGCTGGATAAAGTCCAGGTTGACGGTGGTCAGGGGCTCCACCCGGTGGCCCAGGTTGCGGGCCAGCGTCAGGGCCTTGAGGAACACTTCGGGCATAATCACGGCTGAACCGAGGTTGAGGTACACCCCTCCGGCCAGTCGGCTGACTTGGGCCGCAAAGAGGCGGAAGTCCAGGTGGGTGGTTTCCCCCAAGGCCGCAGGGTCCAGGGAGGGGTGCAGGTGAATAATGTCGGTGCCTACAGCCACATGGACGGTGACCGGCACGTCCTTGGTGGCGGCAGCAGCCAGAAGACTCAGGTGCTTGTAGGGAAAGTCGCCCTGGTTCAAGCGGCGGGCCACCGCCTCCCCCAGACCCAGGCCCTCCTGGGCGCCCCAGGTGGTGGCTTCGTTCAGAAATTCGGCAGTCTCCCGGGCCATACCAAACTGGCCGGAACCCAATACCTGATCCACCTCCTCGGAGGTCCGCCCCACCATGGCGATTTCGGTGTCGTGAATGATAACGGCGCCGTTTAAGGCCAATCCCGTAATAAGGTCACGTTCCAGTAAATCAATGAGGATGGGACTCAAGCCTACCTTGAGGGGGTGGGCCCCCATGCCCAGAAGGACCGGGAGGCCGGCCCGGCGGGCCCGGACCCAGGCGTCGGCCACCTCCTTAAGACTCTGGCCCGCCAGGATATTAGGCAGGCGCGCCAGAAATTCCGCGAGGCCTCCCCCTCTCGTCCAAGCTCGAGCGAAGTCCTGATGACTCACCTTGGAGGGACGGTCCTTCAGGCTATAAGTGGTGAGGCCTTCCAGGGAAAGAGGGTCGATCTTGGTCATGAGTATCTCCGCCTCTCCCCCTCAAGGGGAGAAGGCTAGGCAGGGAGGAGAGCGTTTAACAAATTTACGAGTAACTAATCCGGGCGAAATTCTTCCGGGAACAACAGGAAATCCACCAGGTCACAGAGCACATGTCCGATGGTGATGTGCACCTCCTGGACCCGGGGGGTGCTCCAGGAGGGCACCACAATGGCCATTTCTGCGGCCGCGGCCACCGGACCTCCGTCGCGTCCACTTAAGGCCAGGGTCTTGAGCCCCATCTCCCGGGCCACCTCCAAAGCCCGCACCACGTTGCCGGAGTGGCCGCTGGTACTAAAACCCAGGGCCGCGTCCCCGGGCCGCCCCAGGGCCCTGACCTGCTTGGCGAAAACCTCCAGGAAGTCATAGTCGTTGGCAATACTGGTGAGGATGGAGGTGTCCGTGGTCAGGGCCAAGGCCGCCAGCGGGGGGCGCTCGATCTGGAAGCGGTTGACAAATTCCGCAGCCAGGTGCTGGGCATCAGCGGCGCTGCCGCCATTTCCAAAAAGCAGGATCTTACCGCCCCCTTTTAGGGTACCGGCCAATACTTGGGCCGCAGCCGCCACCTGATCGGCCTGCTCCGACACCAACCTGCTTTTGAGAAGATTGGCCTCCGTTACGGCCTCGGCCAGGCGCGTCGTCAGGGACATGAGTCCTCCAAAGATTCTCATGGGTCGAGGGTAAGGGAATGTTTAAGTATAAGAAAGTATATGAAAAAATAAAGCTTTTTTAGATATGGTGAGCTTAACGGGTTTTCAGGACAGGAAGCGCTGATGGAACTCAGGACTAAAGTTCAGAGCCTCAGCTATGTTGATCACGGTGTCAGCTAGATTTCGGGCTTCTGGGTCCCTGGCAGCTAGGGCTGCCAAGGTTTTAAAGTGTTCTTTCAGCAAGCCGAAGAAAAAGTTCTGGGCCTCGGTGATATCCAAAGTGATGGGGATACGTCGTTGCAGCTTTAAGAAATTCATCAGATTGGCTGCGGCCGCCGGGTGAAACCCTGTGGCTAAATCACTCAAGTGGTGGTGTAAAATCCTTCGCAAGATTTTCGCCCCTTCCCTTGATTCCAATTTAAAGCCAAAGAGGTCCGCTTCCTGGAGGAGATCCAGCATTTCTTCAGATTTCGACAAGAATTCCGGCTCTGGTTCCAGGCGGCGCAGGATGCCCACCAAGCGGTGGTTCAGAGTGATCTCCCCCAGCGCCCGATAGAGGTGGGGAAGCAGCAGACGCTCTGTAGCCATGGCCCTCAGAACTGGCGCAGCATCGCCGAAGTGGTGAGCCACATCACCCAGGACCTTCTCCCGGGTTTCCGCCAAAAGATCAAGGAAAATCCGCCCCTTTTCCTCCTGAAAAATATCGTGCACCGTGTAGTAGCGCTCCACCATACGGCTGGCCAAGAGGGGAATGAGATCCTCCGGAGTCTCAGCCAGGACCCGGAAGAATTCTTGCTTCAGTGACTGGAAGTCTTCTGGGCTGTGGTTCTGGAGAACTTGGGTGCGATAGAGGTAACTTCCTAAATGAACGGTGAAAAAGCTGAGGGTTTCTTCCCGCCAGGTGACACCCGAAGTCACCTGGAGGCGACCGGAGGCCAGGTCCAACGTGCCCTGGGTTCGAACCTCTTGTTCCAAGGCTTTCACCCGGAAGTGGTAAACCTTGTGGGGGCACTGGCGCTCCCTGTCCTTGAGCCAGGAGATGGCCCACTGGTTCACTATCTTGGGAAAGTCCACCACCGCTGGTTTGACCCGGCGCAGGAAGATGTCCCGGCCATTCCCTTCTTCGGATTTATTGCTTTCCGCCTGCTCCAGTCTCTTGAGAAACGGCTCTTCCAGATTCTCCTGGGTCAACCGCTGGCCAAGCTGGAGGGCCCGAGCGGCGTATTTCATGACCTGGATGGTCTCGAGGCCCGAGAGGTCCGTAAAAAACCAGCCGCAGCTGGTGTACATCAGGAGAACGTGGCGCTGCATCTCCAGCAGCCGCAGAGGTTGGAACCAGGACTGGTGGGTCAGAGCCTTGACCCCGTGTCGGGAAAAAAACCGCGCAATGGTTTCCTCCTGACGGTCCAGGATAACCTCAATGTAGTCGTTGCGGGCAGCCCAGGGGTCTCTGAGGTATTTGGCGCCCTCTTTTTCAAAAACCTGGGCCAGGTGGTCATTAAGATAATCAAACGCCTCACGGAGAGGGGTCCGCCAGCGCTGGTTCCAGGTGGGGGGGCCTCCGGTGGAGCAGCCGCAGTCCTCCTGCCAGCGTCCCACGCCATGGGTGCAACTCCAGGAGCTTCCCTCACCCTTGGGACCCAGATCCAACTCTACCTCCATCTGGGGCGGTGATACTTCCAAAAAGGCGGCATAATTGGTAAGGGTGAAACCCTGCTGCGGTAGGACCACGGCCAAGGCATGGGCCAGCGCCAACTCCCCGAACTTGTGGTGGTGGCCGTAGTTTTCCCCGTCGGTGGCTACGTTGAGAAGCTGGGGCCGGGGCAAATCAGCCCGGAAGCCCTCCTCCAGGCGGACCACCAACTGTTGGCTGTCCTTCAGGAGGTCACTGAAGCTCAGATCCGAAGCCACGCCACCGTTGTAAAAGAAGACGTCGATATATGGCCGCTCATCTTGGGCTTCCGACGCATTTGGCAGGAAGCAACGGTAGGCCTGGGTGGTGTCCAGGGTCTGGGCCTGGACCATCTCCCAGGCGTCGCCGGTGAGGGGCCGCACCCGGCGGGCCTGGTAAGGGGAAAGGATCACGTATTCCAAGCCATGAGCCACCAGGGTGGCCAAGGTGGGATAGTCCACCGCAGTCTCTGGAAGCCACATGGCCTCGGCTTCCCGGTGGAAGCGGTGCTGAAAGTCCTTGAGCCCCCAAATCACCTCGGTTTCCCGGTCCCTGGGGGTGGCCAAGGGCAGGATAACATGATTGTAGGCCTGGGCGATGGCATTGCCATGACCCAGGCGGGCCAGGCTCAAGCGGTCAGCAGCCAGCAACCGTTGATAGGTGAGGGGGGCGTGCACTTCGAGCCAAGCGAGTAAAGTAGGTCCGAAGTTGAAACTCAACTTTTCATAATTATTAACAATATCCAGGATGCGGCGTTGGCCGTCATAAATGCGGGCGCAGCCGTTGGGGGTGTAGCATTCGGCAGCAACGCGGGCGTTCCAGTCATGATATGGATGGGCGCTGGCCTCCTCCTCGATCTGTTCGATCCAGGGGTTTTCGCGTGGGGGTTGATAAAAATGGCCATGGATGACCACAAGCCCTGTAGGCTTTTTTTGAGTTCGGGAGTCCATTTCTCTCAGAGACTGATCTGTGATGAACGGTTAGTCGGCAGGGATCTCTTCAGATTCAGTGGCATCTTAATCCGTCGCTCCAGCCCTGTCAACCAACTAATTCCACGGGATTTAGATCCACTAAAGTTATGATAACCTGGATTAACCGGTTAATTACATTATATTTCATTTGCCGATCAGCCAGACACTGGTAGGTCCACATTCTTTTCTTTATTAAAATCTGTGTTATCATGCCTCCCACGACAATCTGGTTAAAAAAATATTTAGGGGGATTAAGCTCGGGGAAAAAATTCCCGAGTAAGATTTGGGCAGGCACCGCTAAGGCTGCACCATAATCTCGATTTATATGAGCTTGTCGCCGAGAAAAAAGGAGACTTTATGAAACACGCACAAAAAAAATCACCCTTGCTAAGCCTGCATAAAGACTGGAGGATATGGATTGTCATCGGACTCATGCTGGCGGCCATGGTCATATATGTGGTTACCCTGGATGATTCCATGGAGCCGGGCATATCGTCCAAAACGAGCAAACCCTCTGCTGGGGAATTAGTCAAGCCTTCCAACTAAATTTTTTCACATGGGTCCATTATTATTAAGCAGGAACTGAAAAATCTGAAAAAAAGGCTGGGGAGACCTTCCCCCTTGTTCTCCCCGGCAAACAAAGAAAACTCTTTAGTGCAAAAGGGTGTTGACAAAATTTATAAAGTTTATATCATTTCTTAGGTTATAAGATTTTATGGAGGTTCCCTTGTTCGCCATCGTCCAAACTGGCGGGAAACAATACCGGGTCGCCCCTGGAGACGTCCTTCGGGTGGAGCGCCTCCCCGGAGAGCGGGGAGATGAAGTGCTCATTGAGCAGGTGCTTTTGGTAGCCGATGGCGACACCATTCAGGTGGGCCAGCCCCTGGTGTCGGGGGCCCGGGTGAAAAGTGAAATTATCCGGCAGGGCAAGGCCAAAAAAATCATTGTCTTTAAGAAAAAGCGCCGCAAGAAATACCGGCGCAAACAGGGCCACCGCCAACTTTACACTGCCTTAGAGATTAAAGAAATTATAGTGTGATCGCCTGGGGGGGCAAGCAACACCCTGTCCCTCGGCGACATGCTAACGGGAGACAATACCGTGGCACATAAAAAAGCAGGCGGGAGTTCCCGCAACGGCCGGGACAGTGCCGGAAAGCGCCGGGGCGTCAAGCGGTTTGCCGGACAGCAAGTCAAGGCCGGCAATATCCTGGTGCGCCAGGTGGGTACCCGCATTCACCCGGGGCTCAATGTAGGCTTGGGCCGCGACCATACCCTGTTCGCCAAGATCGACGGGTTGGTGGCCTATGAGTCCTTCGGGAAAAACCGCAAACGGGTCAGCGTCTATCCCCTCGCTTGAAATCCTTCCCCGATGAGGCGGAGATCACCGTCCAGGCCGGGGCTGGCGGCTCCGGCTGCGTAAGCTTCCGCCGCGCCCGCTTTCAGCCACGAGGCCGTCCTGACGGCGGTAATGGCGGGTCAGGCGGGGACGTGATCTTAGAAGCCTCTCGTCATGAACGCACTCTGGCTTACTTCCGGCGGCGGCGTTTGTTCCAGGCCGAAAATGGCCGTCCCGGGCAAAGCCAGGACTGCTTAGGCAAAAACGGTCCTACCCTTATCATCAAGGTCCCCCTGGGCACGCTGGTTTATGATCAGGATTCGGGAGAGCTCCTGGGAGAGCTCCTGACAACTGAGGAGCGCCTGGTGGTGGCCAAAGGCGGCCGGGGTGGCAAGGGCAACGCTCATTTCACTTCGTCTCGCTTGCGCTCCCCTCGCTTTGCCCAACCTGGCGAGGAAGGAGAGAGCCGCCGCCTGCGGCTGGAGCTCCAGCTACTTGCCGATGTGGGCCTCATGGGCTCCCCCAATGCCGGCAAGACCACTTTGCTCCGGGCCCTCACCGCTTCCCAGGCCCGGGTGGGAGACTTTCCTTTCACCACCCTGAGCCCGCAACTGGGGGTGATGTACCTTGATGACGATCAGGAGCCCCTGGTGGCGGCGGAGATTCCCGGCCTGATCCGGGGGGCCCACCGGGGCAAAGGCCTGGGCCACCGCTTCCTCAGACATCTTAAGCGCACCCGCATCCTGTTGCAGGTAGTGGACCTGAGCCAGGTCGATGCGGCTCACCCTCTGGCCCCCTGGCGAGAAGTGGAGGAAGAACTCAGGGCCAGCGATCCGAGCCTGCTCAACAAACCCCGGCTCATTGCCCTCAATAAAGTAGATCTGCTCCCCCCTGACTTTCCCCTGGAAGCGATTACCAAAGCCTATAGAGGCCTCGGGCATCGGGTTCTGGTGGTGTCCGGCCTAACGGGGACGGGCCTGCCGGAACTGCGCCAAGCCATCGCCACGGAAGCGGCGCGCCTGAGTGCGGAAAATATGGCCCTTACCTCCTCTGAACCCGATTTTCGTGGAATTAAGCCAGGTTAATTCAGTATAATAGACTTGTCTTGAACGACAAGGAACTGAGCCTGGGGATGGACCGCCGCAGAAAATATTTAGACAAAGCCCGTCGGGTAGTGTTGAAGCTGGGAAGCTCAGTGGTCACCGCCGCTGACGGTCTTAACCTGCCCCTCATCCAGAAGTTGGTGGAAGAGATTGGCGCGCTGCGCCAAGCCGAGCGCCAGGTTATTTTAGTGTCCTCCGGGGCCGTCGCCGCGGGGCTCAAAAAGCTGGAAATCTGTTTGCGCCCGACCGGGATACCTCAGATGCAGGCCGTGGCCGCGGCCGGGCAAAGCTCCCTCATGCAGACCTATGAAGAGGCCTTCGCCGCCCACGGTCTCAAGGTGGCGCAAATTCTCCTCACCCACGACGACCTGGCCGCGCGCGCCCGCTTCCTCAACGCCCGGAACACCCTGTTCACCCTGCTGCAGTGGAATGTGGTGCCCATCATCAACGAAAACGACACGGTGGCCACCGACGAACTGAAATTCGGCGACAACGACCATCTGGCTGCCTTGATCTGCAACCTGGTGGAGGCCGATTTATTGCTCTTACTGACCAATACTGACGGCCTCTACGCCCGGGATCCCCGGGAGGACCCGGACGCGCCTCTTCTGACCTTTCTGGAAACCACCGACCCCCGGTTGGAAACTGCGGCCGGGCAGCGTCCCAATGCTTTGGGGCGAGGCGGCATGGTGAGCAAAATCCAGGCGGTGAAAAAGGCTGCCACGGCCGGTGTCCCCTGCCTCATCGCCAACGGCCTGCGCCCCGGTATCCTGGGGGAGATTTTTAGCGGCCAGGAAGTGGGGACCTTTTTCCTGCCTCAAACCCAGAAGCTCTCCAGCCGCCAATACTGGCTGGCCTACAATGTGGCCCCCGAAGGCGCCATCCTGGTGGATCCGGGCGCCAGGGAGGCCCTGGTGCACCTGGGCAAGAGCCTCCTCCCGGCCGGCATTCTCGAGGTCTTTGGTGGTTTCCGCAAAGGCGCGCCGGTGAACTTGATGGACCCGGATGGTCAGACCTTCGCGGTGGGCCTGAGCAATTATTCCTCCCGGGACATCAACCGCATCAAGGGCAAAAAGACCCAGGAAATCGCCCAATCCCTGGGCCACAAAGATTACGACGAAGTCATCCACCGGGACAACCTGGTAATTTTTCCGGAGATTGGGTGAGAGTGGGATGAATGGATTTAGGGAAGGGTGAATATGCTGCTTTGGGGGAGGGGGCAAAGGACCACAGGCCCTTTCCCCCTCCCCCAATCCCATAAGATGATAGCACGGGCATCCTGCCCGTGCCGAAATGCGTTCTTGCTTATGAAATAATGCCAACTATCCTCCGCATTCATGGTTACCGCTTTTTCTTTTTCAGCAATGAGAGGTTTGAAAAGCCACACATTCACGTGGAATCAGGTGATAACTATGCCAAATTCTGGCTAAAACCGGTGGCTTTGGCATCTTCCTTCGGATATAATTCATCCGAAATCACCCGCTTGAGAAAATTAGTGGAACAACAGGAACAACTCTTTTGGGAGAAGTGGCATGAGTACTTTGCCTAAAACCCGGGTAGTGTTGATTATGGACGTTTCGTTTGTCGATGATGTGATGCAAGTCAATTTGACGGATGGCCGGGAAATCCGCGTCCCCCTGGAATGGTTCCCTAAACTAAGGGATGCCAGCCCGGAAGTGCGGCAAAACTGGCGCCTCATCGGCAAAGGGATCGGCATCCATTGGCCTGATCTGGATGAAGATTTGTCGTTAGAAGGATTGCTTCACTAAAATACAATGGAGACAGTGCCCACCCTATATGAATTGTAAGGAGCCCTTGCGGCGCTCTGTGGTAGTCTCTGGACAGATTTTCCCCCTGGTCCTGGCCCTGATGGCCCTGTTGCCCCACCTGGCCCAGGCCTTGACCGCGGACCAGGTATACGAGCGCGTCAAAGACTCGGTGGTGGTGGTCAAGGCCTACGACCGAGCAGGAAAAGCCATAGGCTTAGGAAGCGGGGTGGTGCTGCCTTCCAGGGACATCGTCACCAACTATCACGTGGTCAAGGCTGGGGTGAAATACACGGTGGGCCAAAAAGGGAAAACGGCGCCGGCCTTCCTGCAAGGGAGCGATTCTGACAAGGACCTTGCTCTTCTTTTGGCCCCGGGGCTTGCGGCCACCCCGGCCCGCCTAGGCCAGGCCTCCCAGCTCAAAGTGGGGGAGAAGGTGTTTGCCGTGGGCGCGCCCCAGGGTCTAGAACTGTCTCTTTCAGAAGGGATTGTCTCCCAACTGCGGGGCGGACCTCCCCCAATAATCCAGAACACGGTAGCCATCTCCCCGGGTTCCAGCGGCGGCGGCTTGTTCAACGCCCAGGGGGAACTGGTAGGCATCGTTACCTTCTACCTAAAGGAAGGTCAAAGCCTCAACTTTGCCCTGCCGGTGGAGTGGGTCAGGGAGGTGGCCACATCACCCACGCCTAAACGTGGTAAGATGGTTGAGGAGAAGGGGCCGGTTATCCCTGCACCGGGAAAGAGAACCGAAGAGGGCTGGGATGACAAGGCAAATGATCTTTCCAACAGAAGAGATTGGCAAGGTTTGTTAGCCCATAGTGAGCAATGGACTAGGGCCGAGCCCAGCAATTCTTCAGCTTGGGCTTGGCTTGGGGTTGCCTACAGCCTAATGGGGAGGTTCAGGGAGGCAGAGGATGCTTTACAGGTTTCATTGCGTCTTAGGCCTGATTATGCCGAGGCCTGGGCCTTTCTTGCTCTTACCTATGCATGGTCAGGGAAACGAGATGCGGCCTTCGTGGCTGTAAATGAGTTGCGGCGCTATAATCCGAAACTAGCAGATCAAACTTTAAATTACATTATCAAAAGGTGAGACAAGATGACCAATACAAGACAAGAATTGACTCTTTTACATTGTGGAATAAAAGAATTATGAACGATAATAAAATTAAACTTCCCAAAAAAAATGATAAGTTTTTTAAATCAGATCATAATTGGTGGCACGATGCCTGTGTGGGACTTCAAGAACATGGCTGGGATGCTTATGCTGAAGGTTTTAAAATGGCGGCAGATATTATAGTAAAAAATTATGAAGATTTTGATAAAAATTTTCTTGTTTTCCCTATAGTTTTTTTATACAGGCAATATTTAGAATTACGATTAAAAGAAATTATTATAATTGGATATTCATCATTGAATAAAGATAAGAAGATACATTTTAATCATGATATTTTAATATTATGGTATGAAGTAAGAAAAATTATTATGGAACTTTGGCCAGATCAATCAGAGTATGAACTTGAAGCAATTGATGGTCTAATTAAAGAATTTAGCAGAGCTGATCCTGCTTCATATTGCTTTAGATATCCTGAGGATAAGAATAGAAAAACTTTCCACTACGACATTATGCTTATTAATTTAGAGAATCTATCTGAAGTAATTGAAAAAATAGCAAATATAATCGATGGAGCTAGTATAGGAATTTCTGAGATGTCTGGATTTAGAGATGAAATTTGAAAATGATCATTCGGATATAATTTATTCGCAATTTCCTTAAGAGGTTACCATGAATTTAAATGAGCTAATCAAAGACCTAGGATTCAAAGCCAAACAAGCCGCCCGACCCCTGGGGACTCTTTCCCGGGGTGTCAAGGATAACGTCCTGCTGCTCATGGCCCAGCTGCTCAAAGAGCGGCAGGCGGAAATCCAGGCCGAAAACGCCAAAGACGTGGAGAAAGCCAAAGGCGAAGGGCATCCCGCCGCGTTCATTGACCGGCTGACCCTGTCCGATAAAGTCATGGACTCCATGGTTACGGCCCTGGAGGAAGTGGCGGCACTGCCTGACCCGGTGGGAGAGGTGGTGAAGATGTGGCGCCGGCCCAATGGCTTGCTGGTGGGGCGGGTGCGCATTCCCCTGGGGGTCATCGGTTTTATCTACGAGTCCCGGCCCAATGTCACGGTGGATGCGGCGGCCCTGTGCCTGAAGAGCGGGAACAGCGTTATCCTCAAAGGCGGGAAAGAAGCCCTGCATTCCAACCTGGCCCTGGCCAAGCTCATGCAAGACGCCCTGGCTGAGTTCAATATCCCGGCGGGCGCAGTCCAGGTCATCCCCAGCGTGGCCCGGGAGGCCACCCTGGAGCTCTTGAAGCAGGACGAACTGGTGGACCTCATCATCCCCCGGGGAGGCGAGGGTCTGATTCGCTTCGTGGCGGAAAACTCCCGCATCCCGGTCCTCAAGCACTACAAGGGCGTGTGCCACATCTTCGTGGATGAGGGCGCCGACCTGGAGTTGGCCGAAACCGTGTGCTTCAATGCCAAGGTGCAGCGCCCGGGAGTGTGCAACTCCATGGAGACCATGTTGGTGCATGAAAACATCGCCCCCGAGTTTCTCCCCCGCATGCACACCCGCTTTCGGAAGGCGGGAGTGGACCTCCGGGGCTGCCCCTCAACCCAAAAGCTCGACCCCCAGGTCAAGCCGGCCCAGGAGGAAGATTGGGGCTTTGAGTTCCTGGACCTGATTCTGGCCGTGAAAGTGGTGCCGGACCTGGACGCGGCCTTAACCCACATCGCGCAATTTAGCTCCAACCACACGGAAGCCATCATTACCCGGGACTATGACCGGGCCCAGCGGTTCCTCCGGGAGGTGGATTCCTCAGTGGTGCTGGTGAATGCCTCCACCCGCTTTAACGACGGAGGCGAACTGGGGTTGGGGGCGGAGATCGGCATCTCCACCAGTAAACTCCACGCCTTCGGGCCCATGAGCCTGGAGGAACTCACCACCACCAAGTTCATTGTTTATGGCAGTGGTCAGATCAGGACGTAAGAGAGTTGTGGGGGAGGGGGCTAAGGGTCGAGACCCTTACCCCCTCCCCCACACCCCCTCCCCCAATCCCTTTAGGGGGAGGAATGAGGCTGGGGAAGTGGGGCTTATAGCCCCGCCTTCCCCAGCTCCCTTGAAGGGTTGGGAGGGGGGTGTGGGGGGAGGGCAGGGAGATGCGCTCCCCGGCCCTCACCCCACAAAACCCATCCAAAGATGAAAAAAAAGCCAAAGCGCCTGGGGTTGTTTGGCGGGACGTTTAATCCCATTCATTACGGCCATCTGCGCTCTGCAGAGGAAGTGGCAGAGGCTCTGGACCTTGGCCAAATCTGGTTTATCCCTGCGGCTTGGCCCCCCCACAAGGCCCCGGCAGACGTCACGCCGTTTGAGGTGCGCCTGGCCATGACCCGGCTGGCGGTGGGGCGGCATCCCCGGCTGTCCGTTTCTGACGTTGAAGGACGGCGCCCCGGGAAATCCTACTCCATTGAAACCCTACGCCATTTTCGGGGAGCGTTTGGTCCCCAGGGGGAACTCTATTTCATCCTGGGATTGGACGCTATTTTGGAAATCGCCAGCTGGAAGGACTATCGGGAGCTCTTTACCCTGAGTCATTTTGTGGTGCTGGAGCGGCCGGGCTATGACCGCGACCGGCTGGGAGAACTCCTGAAACGGCAGGTGCACCCGGACTTCAAGCCCCTTCCTGCTGAGGAAGGCTTTCAGCATCCCTCGGGATACCGGGTGCTGTTCCAAGCCACCACGCACATGGATATAGCGGCCACCCGGATTCGCCATCTGGTGCGGGAGGGTAGATCCATTCGATATCTCTTGCCGGAGCGGGTGCGCCGATTTATACTTAAAAACAGGTTATATAAGGTATAGGTGAAAACTGTAAGCAGAGCTCAAAAGACTTCCCTGACCTCCGAGGATCTGGTGGAATTGGCGGCTCGGACCCTGGTCGCCCACAAAGGCCAGGAAGCGCTGATTCTTGATGTGAAAGGGCTCTCCAGTCTTGGGGATTATTTTATCATCTGCTCCGGGGGGTCAAAGCGACACGTTCTGGCCTTGGCCCAGCACCTTCAGGAGGCCCTGAAGCAGGTGGGAATAAAGCCCCTGGGGGTAGAGGGCTTGGATGAAGGACACTGGGTTCTCCTGGATTATATCGACGTGGTAATTCATCTCTTCATAAAGCCTTTGCGAGATTTTTACGACCTGGAGGGCTTGTGGGTGGAAGCTAACCGTCTCCCGCTAGAGGATTTCACCCCGAACCAAGTTCAGGGGCAGCCCCGCACCTGACCCCGGGAGAGCCCATGATGAAAAGTCCTGGCACATGGCGACATACAGCCTGGCTGCTAGTTTTGATAATGTTACTCGGACCCACCTCCGCCACCGGTGGGATTTTTGATTCCCTAACTATCGAAAAAGAAAAACAGATAGGGGAAGAGTTTTTTCTGCAAATTCAGAATTATTATACAATCTCCAGTGACCCCTACATTACCTCCTATATCAATCGCCTTGGGCAAAAGCTAGTTTCCCAGCTTGGACCCCAACCTTATACGTATCGTTTTTTCGTTGTGGACGACCCCACCATGAACGCCATGGCCGTCCCCGGGGGATACATCTTTATTACCACCGGGTTCCTTCGGGTCATGGAGCATGAAGGGGAGTTGGCCGGGGTTCTGGCTCACGAAATTTCCCATATTCACGCCCGGCACACGGCTCGGCAAATGGACAAGGGCAGGGGTGTTAACATCGCCACCATGGTGGGCAGCCTGGCGGCATTGTTATTAGGGGGTCCCGCAGCCGCAGCCCTCCTCGTCGGCACCCAGGCCGCCGGTCAATCGGCCATGCTGAAGTATAGCCGAGACCACGAACAGGAAGCGGACAGCCTGGGGTTCAAGTGGATGATGAAGGCCGGGTACAATCCCCGGGATATGATCAAAATTTTTCAGAGGCTGAATAAGCAGCGGTGGTTTGAAGCGGGGGAGATACCGTTATATCTGCGCACCCATCCCTTTACGGATGCCCGCATCGTAAATATGGATCACCAATGCAGCATGCATCAATATAATCTATCGCTCGGGAGGAACAGCCCGGATTTTCAATACTTCTCCTTGAAGATAGCGTCCATCAGCGGCAACCCCCACCAGTTTTTCCGCCGCATGACCCAGGCCAGTATCAGGGAACCTAAGAACCCAGTTTTTCATTTCGGCAAGGCCCTGGCCCTGGGTAGGCTGGAGCGCTCGGAAGAAGCGGTAGCCGCCTTCCAGGAGGCTTTGAACCTGGATCCTGAGAATGTCGTCATTAAAAGGGAACTGGCAGCCCTTTACTTCGAAGGGAACCGCTACCAGCAGGCTCTGCCGATACTCAGAAGCCTTACGAGAACTAGCGCTCAGGACGAGGTGATCCTCTATTATCTGGGACGGATTTACCAGGAACACCACCAGACAGACCAGGCCCTGGCGGCCATGGAGCGGGTGCACTCCTTGAACCCAGCCTTTGTGGAGGTCTACCACAATTTGGGGACTCTGTATGGGGAGAAAGGGCGGCTGGGATTGGCCCATTACTACCTGGGCTTACATAGCCTCAAGGCCCGGGCCTATCCCACGGCCATGTTTCACTTTAAAAAAGCCCTGATCAACATGCCCGCCAGTGATCCCCATTACAGTGAGGTGAGAAGCCAGGTAGCCCGTCTGGAAAAATTGCGGGTACGGACGGGAGATTAAGAAAATCCAGGGTTGCGGACCGCAATCTGGGCTGGCTTTAGTAGTCGGCTTGCCTACCGTTGCTTCCTGAACCTTCTACTTGACTAAACATGCCCATTTACGAATATCGCTGTTCAGCCTGTCACAAGGTATCCGAGTTTCTGATTCTCAATCGTAGTTCGCCTTTCACGCCGGTGTGCCCCCGCTGTGGCGGCACTGAGCTGGAGCGGGTGCTCTCCCGGGTGAGGGTACGCCTGTCGGAAGAGACGAGGATGGAGCGCCTGGCCGACCCACACCGCTGGGGCGGCTTGGCCGACATTGACGAAAACGACCCGGCTGGCATGGCCCGCATGATGCGCCAACTTGGTCCTCAGTTTCAGGAAGCCATGGGGGAAGATTACCCGGGGGAAATGGACGAGATGATCGAAGAGGCCATAGAAAGTGGGGAGGTGGGAAAGGATGAGACAACTTCAGGGGCAGAAGATTAAATGGAGCCCTGGGAGAAATTCCTGTTAAGTACACCTACCAAGCGAAAAGAAGAGATATAGTAATGGTCGGGCGGTTAGGACACCCCTGCGGTCAGAATTATGCTTCTCATCTTGGCCCTACTGAGCTGCGGATTTGTTGGGTGTGTTGCCAATTATATTTTTCTTCAACCGACTTTGGGGTACATTGCGAGATTCCGGCGGGATAGTAGTTACCTGGCGGTATATGGCAAAGTAGCGTCCTTCTCCGTCTTTCCCTTCCTTTAAGATTACCTTCTCTCCTTGCTTGCTCATTTGGGACAGCCTGGTCCGGGCCCGGCTGGCGCTTCGATACTTGGCGACAATTACCTGAGAGGTTGAGGCCTTCGAGGCAGCCGTTTTCTGTTTCTTGGATTTTTCATCCGGTGGCGCCGACCTGGTGGTTGCTAAATCCAGACTGTTTTGAAACTTCAGCTTGTGGGCCACTTCCCGGCGAATTTTCTGCAAGTTATTCTTTTTCGCCTTAACATCCTGCGTAGGCTGGTTTTTCTTGGGCGGAGGTGGACTGGGCGGCGCCGCAATGGCACCTTTCACCGGAGCAGGAGTCAAGGTTTTGTCAGCGACGGTGGACTGGGCAGGGGCCGGTTTTTCCGCACCAGGAGCTTCCTGATGAGAGGGTCTTGCCAGGGTAGCCATCGGCGTCGAGGGCGGCGGCGGTGCCTGGTACCATATCTGGACGGCTTTAGCACCCTCAGGACCGAGAAGACCCCAATTCTGCAACACCCGGTAGATGTCACCCCGGCCGGATAGAGTTCCCAGGGCGAAGCTCATCATAACGAGGCCAGCCATTCCCAGGCCGGTGAAGATAAGCTCCTTGATCCCTAAGGATACTTGCCACTTGGCCTTCTTTCCCTTCCTCCCCCTACTCTCCCCCATGATGATCCCCCCATAATCATCCTGACAACCCTACATACTCTCCGGAGCAGTGACGCCAAGGATGCCGAGGCCGTGAGCCAGGACGGTTTTAACGCCCAAAACCAGCCAAAGGCGGGCCTGAGTCAGTTCGGCGTCCTCGGAGATAAAGCGGTGCTTGTAATAATAACTATGCAACTGGGCGGCCAGTTCCGTCAAGAAATAAGTGATGCGATGAGGTTCCAGTTGCCGGGCTGCGCCCTCCACCAGGTCGGGATATTTGGCCAGCATTTTCAGAAGATCCAGTTCCTCCGGGAGGGATAAGAGGGATAGCAGGGTGGCGTCTGGGGACCGGGTAATGCCCTGGGCCGCAGCCTGGCGGAAGACGCTAGCCAGGCGGGCGTGGGCATACTGGACATAGTACACTGGATTCTCAGCGTTCTGTTGCTTGGCCAGCTCCAGATCAAAGTCCAGATGGGCATCAGCCCGGCGGGTGAGAAAGATGAAACGGGCCGCGTCTTTTCCCACTTCGTCCATGACTTCCCGCAATGTTACAAAGGTCCCCCCCCGGGTGGTCATGGCTATCGGTTCCCCTTGGCGCAACAGGCTGACCAGTTGTACGAGAATGATACGTAACCGGTCCTTCATCCCCAGGGCCTGGGCTGCGGCCTGGAGGCGGGGCACGTAACCGTGGTGGTCCGCCCCCCACAGGTCCACCACCAGGTCGTAGCCCCGTTCAAACTTGTTCAGGTGATAGGCCACATCCGAGGCGAAATACGTGGTGGCGCCGCTCGAGCGCCTGATCACCCGGTCCTTTTCATCCCCGAATTGGGAAGCCTTGAACCACAGGGCTCCGTCCGCTTCGTACAAGTAGCTCTGATCATTGAGGGAAGTGAAGCTCCGCTCCACCCTGCCTTGGTGGAAAAGGTCAGTTTCACTAAACCAGCAGTCAAAGGTGACGCCAAAGTCTTCCAGGTCTTTTTTGATGTCAGCCAGTATCATCTTGGCGGCATATTGTCCCAGGGGAAGATAATCTTGGTTATCAGAGCCCGGAGAGTACGGCCCTTGCTCTGCCAGGTATTGCCGGGCCAGGTCCTTGATGTAGTCACCCTGGTAGCCGTCCTTCGGGAAATCTACGTGTTCCCCTTGTAGTTCCCGCAGGCGAAAGGCAAGTGACTTTCCCAGGGTAAGGATTTGGGTACCCACGTCGTTGATATAATATTCTCGCTCCACCTGGTAGCCCGCCACGGTCAGGAGCTGGGCCAGGGCGTCTCCCATCGCCGCGCCCCGGCCGTGGCCGATGTGAAGGGGTCCGGTGGGGTTGGCGCTGACGAACTCCACTTGCACCCGCTGGCCGGCGCCCAGGTCGCAGTCGCCGTAAGCCGCACCCAAACGCAGGATTTCCGGCAAGACCTGACGCCAATACGCGTCTTCCAGGAAGAAATTGATGAATCCCGGTCCGGCTATTTCGACCTTTTTGAGGACACCTTCCGGTGCTGACAAGCCATTTTTAACCATTTCCGCTATCTGGCGCGGGGATTGTTTGACCTGGGAGGCCAGCACCAGCGCAGCGTTGGTGGCGAAGTCACCGTGCTCTGCCTGCTTGGGAGCTTCGACTTCAAAAGCCGGGAGGGCGGCAAATTCCACCTCCCCGGCCTCTCGGGAATGGGTGAGGCTGGCCGCAATCAAGTTGCGCAATAGTTTTCTGGTACGCATGGATTATACTACAGTACCCCTGGCGTCACGAGGTATCCTGGAGGAGTTTTACTCCTTGTCTTCCGGGAATTCTGGTTTCTCAGGTTTCGGTTTCAGGCTGACATCCCGGGTGTATTCCAGGCAATGTTGGCCGGTAAAGGAAAATTTCTTGACGCAGGTTTCTCGCCAAGCGCACACCACACAAATGCTGGGCTCACTAACATCCGGCTTTCTTTCCATATCAAGCCCCCACAAAATGACGGGGATTGGCGCTCCCCAGGGCACAGTAGATTTCATAGCTGATGGTCTCGGCCCAAGCGGCCAGGTCGTCGGCGGTGAGACGGTCGCCGCCGTCCTCTCCCAGGAGGGTGGCCGGCTCCCCCTCTGTCACGTCCGGGATGTGGTTCACCTCCACCATGATAAGGTTCATACAGACCCGGCCCCGGATTGGGGCCCGGCGGCCTTTCAAGAGGACTTGCCCCCGGTTGGACAACAGTCTCGGGTAGCCGTTACAGTAGCCCACCGGCAGCACCGCCAGGTCACACCAATCTTTGGTGGTATAGGTGCCCCCATAGCTGATGCTACTTCCGGGAGGCAGACGCTTCAACTGGAGCACTTGGGTGGTAAAAGACATCACCGGTTTCAGATCCACCCCCCAGGAACGCTCCGGCGAGGGGGGAGAGCCATAAAGAGATATGCCAGGGCGCGCCATACCAAAATGGGCTTCGGGAAAATCCACCAGGGCGGCGCTGTTGGCGATGTGACTTAAAGGGAGTTCCCAGCCCTGCTCCCGGGCCGCCGTCAAAAGTGTCAAAAATTCCTGGAGCTGCTTTCTCGTGTAGGTTTTATCCGCAATATCAGCCATGGCCAGGTGTGAAATGAGCCCCGGGACTACAAGATATGAAGAATTTTTCAGACTCTCCAGAAACGGCAGTACTTCTGCGGGGGTAATCCCCAGACGCCCCATGCCGGTGTCCACCTTGAGGTGCACCCGGGCCTTTTTTCCCAGGGAGCGGCCAGCCTCCTCCAGGGCCTGGGCCACGTCCTTCCGGTAGAGAACCACTTCCAAATCGGCGGCCACAGCTGCCTGGCTCTCCTGGGGGATAATACCCATAAGCAAGAGGATGGGAAGATCGAGGCCTTCCTGTCGCAGGGCCAATCCTTCGTCCAGGGAGGCCACCCCCAGGTATTCCGCTCCAGCCGCAGCCAGAATGCGGGCCGCTGGAATCAGGCCGTGACCGTAGGCGTCAGCCTTGACCACCGCCAGCAGCTGCACTCCCGGCGACAGGCGCTGACGCAACTGCAGGTAATTGTGGCGCAGGGCCGCCAAATCAACGGTAAGTTCCACCAGGGAGGTGACCATCATGGGAGGTCTCTCCAATTCGAGGTTGGCGCGGATTTGTTACATTTTAGGTCGATAGTGCCCAGGAATTTTCTCGTTTTGCTGTACCACTTTGGCTGCCAAATCACGCTTGTGCTCTTTGAGCTTGTCTTGCAGACGGGCATCGTTCAAAGCTAAGATCTGCGCTGCCAAGAGGGCGGCGTTCTGGGCCCCGGCAGGGCCTAGGGCCATGGTGGCCACGGGCACTCCGGCAGGCATTTGCACGGTGGCTAGTAGGCTGTCCAATCCCTGCAGAGAGGAGCTGGGCAAAGGCACTCCGATCACCGGCAGGGTAGTCTCTGCGGCCAGGACCCCAGCCAGATGAGCGGCAGCGCCGGCTGCGGCAATGATGATCTTAAGACCCCGTCTGACAGCCTCCCGAGCATAGGCCTGGGCCCTCTGAGGTGAACGGTGGGCCGAAGCCACCGACACCTCAAACCCGATGCCCCATTCCTGGAGCAGGGCGGTAGCGGGCTCGATGCTGGGCCAGTCCGAAGCGCTCCCCATGACAATTCCAACAACAGACGGCGGGTTTGCCATACGACACCATACCTTTTAGATTGAGGGGCTAGGCCTGCGGCCCTCCCCTTAAATTAATTTTTCCACAGTCCCAATTAGTTATAACTCTGACGCCGCTTTTGGAGGAGATGGGTTACCTCCTCAGGCGAATAGGTGTTCAACACGTCATGGGGTTCCAGCCAGCCTTTCCGGGCGGCGATGACCCCGTAGGCCATATCGTCCAAGTCCTCCAGGCTGTGGGCGTCCGGGTTCAGGCTGATGAGTACGCCCAGGTCCCTGGCTCGGCGCAGCCAACGCCAGTCCAGATCCAGGCGGTAGGGACTGGCGTTCAATTCCACCATCACCTGGTGTTTGCCGGCAAACTCGAGGATGGGCTCCAGGTCCACCTCGTAGGGTTCCCGGGCTAACAGCAGCCGCCCGCTAACATGGCCAAGCATAGTACAGTGGGGATTGGCCATGGCCTGAAGAATTCGGCGGGTCATTTCTTCCCGGGGCAAGCGAAATTGGGAGTGGACCGAGGCAATGACAAAATCAAAGTCCCGGAGCACCTGGTCTTGATAGTCCAGGGAGCCGTCACCCAAAATGTCAGCTTCAATCCCCCAAAAAAAGGTGAAGTTGGGTTGGTCCCGGCGAAGAGCCTCCAATTCAGCTTTCTGGCGTTCCAAATCCGGGGGTTTCAGACCGCCGGCATAGTAGGCCGATTGGCTATGGTCCGACAGCCCCAGGAACTCCCAACCCCGCTCCAAGGCCGCAGCCGCCAGTTCCGCCAGGGAGTTGACCCCATCGCTGTAATGGGAATGGACGTGAAAGCAGCCCTGCACGTCCTCAGGCTGTATAAGACGAGGAAGCTTCCCCTGGTGCGCGGCTTCCAGCTCTCCCAGGCCTTCCCGAAGTTCTGGGGGAATGAAGGGGAGAGCCAGCCTGCGGTAAATGTTCTCTTCCTCCTGGCTGGGTAAAAGTTGGTCCTGGGAGAACAATCCCTGGGGGGTTAACTGCAAGCCAGCTTCGGCAGCCCGTTCCATCAACCCTTCAAGGTGACTGGAGCTACCGGTGCTAAAAAGCCAGGCTGCCCCGAAGTTTTTCGGGGCAGCGGCTATCAGGGCAACCCGCATCCCTTGGGGTAGGGTGGCTTCGAGTCGACCGGGTTGGCGTGGGTCTTGCCGAGCTCCGGGAAAAAGGCGCTCGAGTGCGGGGAGGGTTTCCTGATGATCAGCCATAGCGGCCACCAGGATGATACCGTCGTCCACTTCGAGGCCCCGGCGCACCCCGCCAGCCAACTCGGCCCGGAGAACTCCCGGTTGCTTGCGAACCTGCGCTAGTAGTTCTTTAGCGGTGGGTAGGAGGTCTCCCAGGCGAAAGAGGCCGGCATAGCGCTTGATCCCCTCCAGACCAGCTTTGAGCTTTTCCTGGGTTTTGGCCCCAAAGCCTGGGAGGCTGAGGAGTCGGTTTTCCTGAATGGCGTATTCCAGCTCCCCCAGGCTGGCGATCTGGAGCTGGTCATAAAGGACTTTAGCCTTCTTGGTACCCAGGCCGGGGACCTGCAGCAACTCCAGTAAACCAGGAGGGACTTTTCCTCTGAGTTCCTGAAGTATCCGGGCCTCGTCTTTCTCGGCTAGTTCGGCGATGACTGCCGCAATGGATTTACCGATGCCCTTGACGTGGGCCAATTCCCCCTGGCGCACCGTCTCAGTCAAGTCTCCCGGGAAGGTGAGAATCGTTCGGGCGCCTGACTCATAGGCCCGCACCTTGAAGGGATTATCTCCGGTCAGTTCAAGGAGGAGGGCAATCTCTTGCAGCGCGGCGGCAATTCCTTTTTTGTCCATCAATACCAGCGGGCCAGCGTCAGCACGGTGTCCGCATAGGCGTCTGAGTGGTTATAGGCCAAAACCGCCCGGCGCCAGGTGTTGGGACTACTCTGACGAAAGCCGCTCTTTCTCAGATAATTGGCAATGCTGGCGATGGCGTCGGCGTGAGTGAAAAGGTCCACCTGTCCGTCGCCGTCACCGTCCCGGCCACATCGGACCAAGCTGGTGGGCAGAAATTGGGCATAGCCGATGGCCCCCGCCCAGGAGCCGTAGAACTGGAAGGGATCAAGGCGGTTTTTTTGGCAGTAACTTAAAAACGTCTTTAGTTCCCGGCGGGCCCAGGCCGCTTTCTTTTTGAGGCGGCTACGTAGTCGGGCCGGCAACCCGGTCTCCCGAATAACTTCCGGGGTATCCATCACCGCCAGAGAGGCGAAGACATTGAACACCGAGTGTTTTCCGGTGGTTTTTCCCAGGCCGCTCTCTATGGTAAGAATAGCGACGATCACTTCGGGACTCACCCCGTGCTGGACCTGGGCGTTAGCCAATTGGTTCTTATGGTCTCTGAGGTATCGGCGCCCCTTGGCCACCACTGCGGGCTTGAGGAAGTGATCGTAATCTGCGGGCCGCTCTTTTCTCAGGGTAGCAATTTTGCGAACGATGTCAGGGCGGAATTGATTGCGCTCGTCGGCGAACACAGTGAAAACATACTCTTTGTCCAGGCCTTCCCTGACCAGTTGACGCTTCAGGTCAACATAAGCCACAGGCGTCGGCGCTCCCTCCCCCCTCGCCGAGCCGAGACAAAGGATGAACAGGACAACAAAGATCGCCCACGTTCTCGTTAGCAACATCTCCCTTCCCCCCGGAAAATTGGTTCACGCTAACCTGATTCCCGGGTTTTGTCAAGACGAGGGCCCCCTGAGGCGATTTCCCCAGAGCCCTGGAAAAAGGTTGCCGAGGGGATCGACCAACCTGTTAAAATAGGAATGAATTAGTATCTTCAGTGGCAATGTTTCCCGGCAAAGCTTTTCTTAAGGGAGTAAGGTGTCGAGTAAGGCTCAATCCAGGGACAGCATCTGGCGGGGTGTGAAAGGGCCGGTTTATGCCGGTTACCCCCTGGCCCCCCTCACTACCTGGAAAATCGGGGGACCGGCGGAGTATCTGGCCGTGCCCCAGGACGTGGAGGACGTGTTTACCCTGCAGCGGCTGGCGGCCCACCGGGGCTGGCCCCTTTTCTTCCTGGGGCGGGGCTCCAACGTCCTTATCGCCGATGCTGGGTTGCCCGGGGTCACCCTTCATGTAGCCAAAAGCTTCCCAAAATTGGAAAGTCAGGGTGATACGGTGCGGGTGGGCGCCGGGGTAACGCTGCCCCGTCTAGCCAAGACCCTGTCAGCTTGGGGCCAGGGAGGCTTCGAGTTTTTGGCGGGCATCCCCGGGACGGTGGGCGCAGCCGTGCGCCTCAACGCCGGGGCCCATGGTCAGAATCTAGGGCAATGTCTCAGGCGGGTGTGGGTGGCGACCCCAGATCTGGAACTCAAGGAATTGACGGTTGCAGAGATAACTCCGGGGTACCGCACTTCCCGTTTGCTTCACTTGCCCCACTGGCTCGTGGTGGAAGCCGAATTTGTTTTGCAAGAAGAGGTCCCTCCCGAAGAAATTCACAAGCGTACCCGGGAACTTCTGGAAGTTCGCCGGACCCGGCAGCCGGCCCACCCGCGCACCTGTGGCAGTGTCTTTAAAAATCCCCCGGATGGCCCCCCGGCGGGCCGTCTCATCGAGGAGGCCGGGTGGAAGGGCCGGAGCCTCGGTGCGGCCCAAGTTTCTCGAAAGCATGCCAATTTTATCATCAATCGGGGTGAAGCTACGGCTATCCAGATGGTAACCTTGATGACCGCGATTGAGGAGTCCGTGTGGCATCAGTTCGGAGTCCAGCTGGAGCGGGAGGTCGTCTTATTGCCTCAAGATATTCCGTAATAATGGGGACTACCTGAAATAAGAATTATGTTCATCGAAGGAGAATTCCTATGGTTCGTCGAGAAGCGTGGTATTTCAAAGAAGTGGGCCCCCAAAACACCCAGGATTGTTTGGAACTCCTGGATAAGGCTGCTTTAGAGGGCTTTCAGCATGTAGTGGTGGCCTCCACCACCGGTGATTCGGGGGCCCAAGCAGCCCGGCGCCTGGCCGGCCAGGATATCAACCTGGTGGTGGTGGGGCATTCCGTGGGATTCAAAGGACCCAATATCGATGAATTCCTTCCAGAGCACCTGGAAGAAATCATCCGACTGGGAGGGAAGGTGCTCAAAGCTACCATCCTGACCCATTCCCTGGAAACCAGTATTGCCGACCAGTTTAAAGGCAGTGCCCCTACCCTCCTTATTGCCAATACTCTCAGGCGCCTGGGACACGGCATCAAGGTGTGCTGTGAGATCGTCATGGAGGCAGTGGACGCGGGGCTCATCCCCGAGGAGACAGAGGTCATCGCGGCGGCCGGCACCGCCCGGGGCTGGGACACGGTGGCCGTCCTCAAAAGCGCCGCCTCTAAAAGGTTCCTGCAACTCTCAGTCTTGGAAATCTGGGCCAAGCCCAGAGTGTGAGGAGAGGAGGACTATCTCCCCCAAGTACCTTCCTGAAACCAAAGTCAATCCTGATTTCCCAGGACTGGCCTTGACGGTGCAGCAGACTACAATCCGGCTCTACCGTCTGTTATTATGTCTTTGCCAGGAAATGCACTTCTTGAGAAAAGGAAGTATCTCATTTTCTGGGAAAATTTAGCAATCCTTCCGGCATCCGGGCTGTCGCCATCACTTCTCTGGGATTATAGGCACACACACAGTTACCCAAGTTTGCCCGGGGCGGCTCTCCACGCTGATTTCTGCTTTGTAGGCTTCCAACAAACGACGGGTCATAAAGAGACCGAGCCCAGCTCTGGGCTGCTGCTGAGATCCCTTGGTGGTAAAGAAAGGCTCAAAAAGGTGGGACTTAACCGAACGAGGTATACCGACCCCGGTGTCTCCCACCCGCAGAACCCGGCAATCCTTTTGCAGATGGGTAATCACCGTCAGCCGGCGGCGGGAGCTTTCAGCCATGGCTTCCAGGGCATTGTCCACCAAGTGCCGGAAGCTCTGACTGAAGTCTACATAATGTCCATGAATGGGGGGCAGTCCCGGGGTGAAATTGAACTCCTTCTCAACCCGGTGCTTGAAAAAGGGGTCGGCAAGATAAAGCTCCAACTCATCCTGGAAAATCTGGTTCAGGTCAAGATAACAGTATTCCTCTTCTCCCTCATGGACAGCCTGGAGGGCTAAGCGATGGATCATCTCCCGGAGATGGTCCACCTCCTGGTGTAGCTGCTTGAGCTTCTGGTCACGATATTCATACAGCGCCTGTAAATGGGGGGCCAGCGGGTTGAGTAAGTCAGAAAGCAACGTCGCTTCTTCCTGGGCTTTTTGCTCCAACAGTTCCAATTGGAAGGAAATGACTTGCAGGGGAGTGTTCATATTGTGGATGACACCGGTGCAGCGGCGGCCCACGGCAGAGTGCCGGTAGTAGCGCACCAGCTCCGTCAGGCAGCGGTCGATTTTTTCCGTTTCTACCCTTGCCGGGCCGTGTGCCGCATGTCTGAGGATGACAGTATCCTCAGTCCCAACCCCTGGTGATTTGGCCATAAAAATTAAAACCTCACTAGAAATCCGTCTCTGTCACCTTACTTCGGCCTGCACTGTTCAGGCCGGTTTTTCCTTTACCCTATGTTCCTTGCATATTCCATACCAGGAAAACAGGCCCACCAGCACCCGAGCTTGCCCGAAAGCATAGGTCAAAGGGGGGAAGTATAGGTGTAAGTCTGGGTTTTATTACCCAGCTTCAGGAAAGGACGCAGTTGAGGTGGCCGTTTAACGCGAAAGGTCCTTACCCTAAATCCGGGGTTACCTCTCTCCCGCCAGCCAGGGTGGGGGAGGAATTTGAACTAGGGTCTGAGGGCCTAAAGCGCTCACTAATTGCACAAACTTACGGGAGAGGTCCGGGTCAAACTGACGGCCCGCTTGGACCTCGATTTCGGCCAGGGCCTCAGGCATGGTAAACGCTTGGCGATATGGCCGGTCCGAGGTGAGGGCGTCAAAGACATCTGTCAGAGCCAAGAGTCGACAGAGAAAAGGGATCCTGCTTCCCTGCAGACCATAGGGGTAGCCCATGCCATCCCAGCGCTCGTGATGGAGCAGGATAAGATCTTTTTCCTGAGACTTAAAACCCAGGGGTTCGACGATTTTTTCACCGATAAGCGGATGGGTCTCGATGACGTCCCGCTCTGCCGGGGTGAGAGGGCCAGGTTTCAGCAGGATAGAATCGCTGACACCTATTTTCCCGATATCGTGGAGGTAGCCGGCATTGGACAATGTCTCCAAATCCTGAGAGGGGAGGTTTAAAGAGCGGGCAAAGGTCAGAGCTAAATTAGTCACCCGGTTCGAGTGGTGACCAGTATAGGGGTCCCGGGCTGACAAGGTGCGCAGTAAAGCCTTGATGGACTCCTGGCGGAAAATAAGACTTCCCCCGAAGGGGGTATGGGTCGGGGACGGCGGGGGAAGGACCGCCGGGCTAGACCCGACCTTAGGGTCAAACCAGGGGACGTTTGCTAAAATCCCTTTATTTGAGATCACGGACAGGGACCTCTCATCATGGTAACTAGGTCAATCCTATATTAAGATGCGCTGTTTCAAGATCTGGAACTCCCTTTCCGTCAATAAGTTTTCCCGATAAAGCCCGAGCAGGCGCTCCAGGTCACTCTGGTGGGGGGGGTCTACCTCCCAGGGCAAAGGATAGCACCAGAGGAGTTGGCGCAAGGGATCCGGTGCATCGCTCTGGTGTTCCAGGGGCGAAGCGGCCTCTGGGAATGCACTTACCTGCTGCAATTCTTCCAATTTGGCGTTGAGCTCATTGAGTTTGGCCAACAAGCGACCATTTTCCTCTCTGAGATGGAGGAGCCGCGCGGCATTGTCCACGGCGACTTCTATTTCCTGGAGGTTAAATGGCTTACGCAGGTAATCATAAGCTCCTTCTCGGGTGGCTTGGAGAGCGCTGGCCAGAGAGGCGTGCCCTGTCATGATTACCACCAGGGTACCAGGGTTCCGCTGGCGCGCCGCCCTGAGGACCTCCAAGCCGTCGACCTCAGGCATCACCAAGTCGGTAAGGACCAGGGAATATTTTTGCCGGCTGAGTAGGTTCAGAGCTTCTCCCCCATGCCGAGCCAGATCCACGAAGTGCCCTTTCTCACGCAGATAACTCACCAGGGCTTCCCCCAGGTTGGGATCATCCTCGGCAATCAGGATCTTGAGTGTGGGTTGGTCCGGGGACATAAGCGATCAGACTCCTCTTGCAGGTGCGGCAAACCGAGTCTGGCATCACCACCGCCAGGCTTTTTTTGTGTCCCATTCTCCTCCCAAGGGCAACAGCCAGGCATATCTCCGGTAGCACACTTAGCCTGAAACGGGGAGGAGGCTCCGGAGCCTCGTGGCACTGGGCTTTGAGATCACGACACAAGACAACCTGCAAAAGAGGCGTTTCCCATCTGCATCTGCCTTACTTATCGGCGGCAGAACGGGGGGCAATAAAAAATCGTCGATTAAGGAATAGGGAAAATCAGCCGATGTATAATTTTTTGCGGAAAACAGGAGGAACGTATTCGATTTTCCTCATACAGAGGATCTTGTTAAAAAGGAGCCGTGGAACTGATGGCCGGTTTCGTCGCAGTTTTAGAAGAAATCGGTAAGGTAAGGGTTATTATGTTTTTCCTCACCCAGGATGGAGGTAGCCACGTCGCCGTAGTCGTGTCCCGGCCAGATGCGGGTGTCGTCCGGCAATGGCATGATTTTTTCCTGAAGGGATTGTATGAGCTGGTCCAGAGAGCCGCCCGGCAGATCGGTGCGACCGGCAGCCTCCACGAACAACGTGTCCCCAGTGAAGAGATGGCCAGGAAAATAGAGGCAGATGGCCCCGGGAGTGTGGCCCGGGGTGTGAAGAACCTGGGCCTGCCAGGCACCCAGGGGCAGGAGGTGGCCGTCTGCCACCGGCAGGTCCACCCGGGTGAGGGGCGGAAAGCCCTCCGCCTGGGCCTCGGCCTGCATCTCAGGGCGCCGGAAAAAATCCCAATCCAGGTGGTGCATGACCACAGGCGCCCCGGTCCGGGCGACCCAGAGGTCATTGCCGGCGGTGTGATCGGCATGTCCGTGAGTATTGACAATCCAGCGGACTCGCCAGCCTTCCTGGTCCAGCCGTGCCGCCAAACCGGGGGCCGGCCCCCCTGGGTCCACCATCAAGGCCTCTTGGCTTTCCGGGCAGGCCACCAAATAGGTGAGGATCTCCAGGGGGCCGACCTTTTCGGCAAGCACGATCAGGTTCACGCCGGGAGCTCCGGGATTCTCAAGGAGTGGGCTGGTTGGCGAGGAAACGGAAGATCATCTGCTGGTTTTTGAGGGCGTAAATTTCCGCCTGGATGAATGAAGCATGGGCCTGTTCGTTTTCGGTTTTGGCCTGGCGAAAATACTGAGCCGCCGAGTCATCCTGGCTTTTGGCTTCAGCCTCTTGGCCTTTTTTCAAGTTTTCGCCAGCGGACTTCTCTAAGGCCAAACCCTTATTAAAATATTCATCTTTTTTCTTGTTGTTGGCGATCTCCTGTGCCATCTCTGTTTCGGTCAAGGCCCGCCCTTTCTGTTCCGGACCGCACTCCTTGACCAGGATGGTGAATAGGGAATTGGCTTCCTTGACCAGGGCCTTGGCTTCGGCAGTATATTTGGCTGCCAATTTCTTTTCCGCAGAGTCCACGAGCTTCACCGCTTTTTTGTAGAGGATAGCATGATCCGGACCGCATTTGGTCTGGGTGGACTGGGCCAGGGCGACACTGTTGAGAAAGACCCCCAGACTGAGGGCGCCAATGATCATAAGAAAATTCTGGGTTGACATGATTTTATCCTTTTTTAGTGGAGTTGAAAGGTCTCGGTGATGGCCCGCTGGAATCGGGGCCGGTAGATCAGTTCGAAGGCCAGTTCCTTGCCAGGGAAGAGCTTCAGGGCCTGGCTGCGGATATTATCCACGATCTTTTCGGCCTGGGGTTTGGTGAAACGCCCGGCGCGGATCTCCATCAAGGCCAGGTCCACCAAAAGCCTGAGGTATCTGAGGCGGCGATTCTCTTCACGGACCTCTTGCCGATGTTTCTCAGCGACTTTCGGATCAGTCAAGGCTCTTTCCTCAGCGACCCTATTCTATCCGGGTGTCCTGGACTTGTAAAGGGAAAAGCCCGACTTCCCTGGGTCTGGGGGGTCTGGAGGGAGCAGTTGCTGACTTGGTGGGCAAGGGATCTTTGGTGACATCCTTGGCAACGCCCTCTTTGATCTTCAGGATGGTTTCTACTTTCCGCCAGTTGAGGCGGTCCTCGAGGTGGTGGCTTTTCGCTAGCTTCTTAACATAGGCGAGATAATCTATCTTCTCACGGTAGATATTGGGATGGGCCTCAAGAAAGATGCGCCCCTGGCGGGTAAGGGCCATTTTCACCGGTTGGTAGATAATCTTTATCAGGGTTCCCACTTCCACTTGAGGGAAGAGTTGCGCAATCTCTTCGGGGAGCATGCGGATGCAGCCGTGGGACACGAAATGGCCCACGCTCCAGGGGCGGTTGGTAGCATGGATGCCCACGCCGTCGGCGCTGGTGCCTAGCCAATATTTCCCCAAGGGATTATTGGGACCGGGAGGCACCTTCTCCAGCACTTCTTTGCCCATATCCTCCATCTCCTCCTGGATGGAAATCGGCACATTCCAGGTAGGATTTTGCCTTTTGTTGAGGACAAGGTAGGTGCCGGTGGGGGTGGGCCAGGATCTTTTGCCCACCGCCAGGGCATAGCGGCGCTGATAGACCCCCATATAGAACTGGTAGAGGAGCAATTCCGGGAGGTTAATGACCAGCCCCTGGGAAAGTTCCGTGGGCACGATGTGGGAGGTGTCAATTTCGAGCACGGTTCCGGGCTTAAGGCGGGTGTTTACCTTTAACTTGGTCTGCCGGGACAGCACCCAGGGCCGCAAACCTCGGGTCCGTGCCAGATACGTCAGACTCTGGGGTTTTTCCACCTGATATTTCTCTTCGCCACCGGTGACCAGATGGTACAGGGTGGCTCCCTGGGCTGCCGCGGGAAGGGGCAAGGAGAGGCCGGCCAGCACCAGGAGGATGAGCCAAAGAGCACGTCGCATGTCAGTATTCCACCTCAGCGATATAAGGAAAATGATCAGAGGGATATCGACCCCCGAGATTATATCGAACAATTTCTGCTTTCGAAACCCGAAAAGGTGCGGTAAGCAAAATCCAATCAATGCGATGCCCCTGGGGCTGTCCATCAAAATTGTGTTGGGTGGCAGGCTCATCCCCCTGGGCGTGGAGAGACCGCCAGGTGTCAACCAAGGGGCAATCTGGACCGGTCAATTCCTGGTAAACGGCGGCATCGGGAGGTTCATTGAAGTCTCCCACCAGGATCAAGGGCTCGGTTTTCTTGAGAAAAAAATCCCGGATGAGGCGGGCGCCGTGAAACCGGGCTAGAGAGGAGATATGGTCCAGGTGCGTGTTGATGAAATAGAACCAGAGGCCCCGGTCAACTTCTTGAACAAGGCCGTAGGTCACCATACGGGGAAAGGCGCTGTCCCAGCTTTTGCTGCGATGAATGGTGGGGGTCTCAGACAGCCAGAATTCACCGCTCTCTTTCACCTGGAATCGTTGCTGGTAAAAGATGGTGGGGTACTGACAGGTGGGATCCACCTGCCGGTGGGCCACCAGGGGGAGAAAGCCCTGAAGATGCTGGGTCAAATAGTCGAGCTGGGGAACAGTGCCCTCCTGGGTCCCCACCAGGTCAGGGTTGCAGGCCAAGATGGTCTCCACCACCAATTCTTTGCGGTGGTCCCAGTGGTTGGGACCGTCCAGAGGGTTGGCGAACCGGAGGTTGAAAGTTAGTATACGCATGTACCAGCCTCAGGCGAACTTGAGGGGGAGAGGTTGGGGAAAGAAAAGCTCCTGACACTGGCGCAGAAAATTGGCGTCGGTCATGGAGGCCAGGTAGTCTCGGACGACGGCGGCCGGCTGTGCTTGCTGGCCATAAAGATCATCCATGTGTGCCAGATATTCAGTCCAGATAGAGGAATGACGGCGGTCCTCAGTTATGTCTCGGAAAAATCGATGGAAAAGGTCAGCAAAAAGTTCCTCGATCTTCCCGGTTTCCTGTTTAATTCGGGGGTTATCGTATATCCGACTGTAATTGAATTCCCGCAGGGTCTTGAGAGCCTCGCCGATCTCCGGGCTATAACCCACGTAATTCTTGTTGTAGCTATGGTTGATCAGGTCGCTAACTAAACTGTAAACGATGGCGCCGTTGGTGCGGCCCAGCCTTTCCGTGACCAGGGACGGCAACTCTTCCCGGGTGATGAGGTTCAGGGTGATGGCATCCTCCAAGTCCCGACCGATGTAGCTGATGGTGTCGGCCAGTCTGACCACGCAACCCTCCAAGGTCATGGGCTTGAGGGGGAAGTCTGGGTCGGCCAGCTTCCTGCCAATTTCTTCTTCCAGGCGCAGAAAGGTCTTTTCCCGGTCGGGGGACAAACGTTCCAGGTGAGTCTCCCCGTCGTGGCACAGGATGCCATCCAGGACCTGGAGGGAAAGGTTCAGTCCCCGGCCTTTTTTTTCCACCCGCTCCAGGAACCAGACACCCTGGACGCTATGGAGAAAGGGCCCAATGCCGTGATCCTCACAGAGTCGGGAGAGGATTTGTTCGCCATCGTGGCCGAAGGGAGGGTGGCCAATGTCGTGTCCTAAGGCGATGGCCTCGAGGAGATCCTCATTGAGGCGCAGGTAGCGGCCGATGGTGCGGGCGATCTTGGAGAGGAGTTGGACGTGCAGGACCCGGTGACTGATGTGCTCGTGCTCGATGAGATAAAAGACCTGGGTCTTGTCGATGTAGCGGGTGTAGGCCCGGGAATGGAGAATGCGGTCGGCGTCCACCGCAAAGTTCTGGCGGTGGCCTTCTTGGATGCGCTCCTCAAAGTGACGCCGGATCGCCTGGGAGCTCCTGGTGGCATAGGTGGCGAGGCGGGTTTCCTCCTGCCGGTCGAGCTCCTGGCGTAACTCCCCCAAATTAACCACGGTTACTGAAGTTCCCCCATTTGCAATATAGCACAGCGAATGGTGCACTTCAAGATCTCCTCCAAGGTTATGGGCTGGATTTTCCGGAGTTCCTGGTATATTAGAAAGGTAAGCCCAAGGAGAGAGATAAAGCCATAAGGTTTGTGGCCCACTAGGGCCCCGGCCGTCGGAAGGAGGAGCACATGGTCAAAGTACTGCTGGAGCGGACCATCAAAGGGAAGCATGTGAGTAATATTGTCCGGTTGTTGCGCCAGATACGGGTGCTGGCCATGCAACAGCCAGGATATATCTCAGGGGAAACCTTACATGCGGTCCACGATCCCAATCACTATCTGGTGATCAGCACCTGGGAGTCCCTGGAGGATTGGCAGACCTGGTTTGACAACAAGGAACGTCGGAAACTCCAGGATGAAATCGACAACTACCTTGAATCACCAACGATTATGCGTCTCTTCACTTATTAAGATACGACTCAAGTTACGAGCTCACACATCTTAGCCATCTTGCCCGGAAACGTTCCCCCGGGCCGCAGACTTGCAAGCCGGGGAGGCGCGGGTAGGCAAGTTCATGAACTTTTGGCATGGAGATCATGCACTACAGTGTCTCCGTTCGCTCAAGGGTGCGATTCTCCGCCAAGAGGGGAGGATTACCGCAGAACTTGAACTGATCTTTTCACTGGAACGCATATTCACCTAGTATCGCGTTTCAGAAATACCTTGAAAAAGTATTTGATGCCGGCAGGGGATATCTTCCCTCCCCCTTGATGGGGGAGGGTTGGGTGGGGGTGAATAAAATCATATGTAATTATGCCAGCTTATTCCCCCTCCCCCAACCCACTCCCACCCGGGGGAGGGGGAGTAATCGACTTCAAATTTTTTTACAAGTATTTCTGTAA